>CAVVMA010000001.1:0-72043 GCA_963749215.1 uncultured delta proteobacterium
ATGTCGAAACCCAGGATCATGGTCTCGGCGAGGCGCTCGACCGGCAATTGATCGAGCAATGCCGGCCGGCCCTGGAGCATCGCAAGCCGGTCAGCCTCGAAGTTCCCATCCGCAACTCGAATCGCGCCGCCGGCACGATGCTATCGGCGGAAGTGTCGCGGCGATGGGAGGGTGAGGGGCTGCCGCCCTACACGATCCAGATTCACTTCAAGGGCTCGGCCGGCCAGAGCTTCGGCGCATGGCTTGCGGCGGGCGTCGCTTTTTATCTCGAAGGCGACGCCAACGACTATATCGGCAAGGGACTGTCCGGCGGCTTCATCGCGGTGCGTCCGCCTCGCGAGGCCACCTTCAAGGCTGAGGACAACATCCTGATCGGCAACGTAGCGCTGTACGGCGCAACCGGCGGCGAGGCGTTCTTCCGCGGAATGGCGGGTGAGCGGTTTGCAGTCCGCAACAGCGGCGCGGTCGTGGTGGTGGAAGGCGTCGGCGATCACGGCTGCGAATACATGACGCGCGGTAAAGTCGTCGTGCTGGGCCGCACCGGACGCAACTTTGCGGCCGGAATGAGCGGCGGCGTCGCTTACGTGCTCGACGAGCAGGGTGGGTTCGCCTCGCGCTGCAACCTGAGCATGGTCGAGCTGCTCGCGCTCAAGGACGCCGACGAGCTAAACCAGCTCCGCGCGCTCATTACGCGCCATCATCAATACACCGAGAGCGGAGTGGCGCGCCGCGTGCTCGATCGATGGGACGAGTACGTAGTCAAATTCGTCAAGGTGATGCCGACTGAGTATCGCAAGGTGCTCGAACGGCAGCATCTTAACACCGGTTCCGATATGGCGCGGCTGGCCGCCGTCTAGCAAATGAGTAGTGACTGGCTGGGAAGGTAATCGCTTAGAGTGGGCAAGATAACCGGCTTCGTCGAGATCAAACGTGAAACGCCGCCGCGGCGCCCGGTCGAGGAGCGCCTGCGGGACTGGCGCGAGTTCGATCTCAAGCTGTCGGAGGAAAAGCTCAGGGCGCAGGGCGCGCGATGCATGGACTGCGGCATCCCGTTCTGCCACAAGGGTTGCCCGCTCGGAAACATCATCCCCGACTGGAACGACTTGGTTTATCGCGGGCGATGGCGCGAGGCGATCGAGCGCCTCCATTCGACCAACAACTTCCCCGAATTCACCGGCCGTATCTGTCCTGCGCCGTGCGAGGAAGCCTGCGTCCTGAACATCAACAACGATCCGGTCACGATCAAGCTCATCGAGAAGAACATCATCGATCACGCCTTTGCCGAAGGATGGATCGCGCCGGTCATCCCGCAGCATCGGACCGGCAAGAAAGTCGCGGTGGTGGGTTCGGGACCGTCGGGCCTGGCGTGCGCTCAGCAACTGGCGCGCGCCGGTCACAGCGTCACGCTGTTCGAGCGTGCGGATCGCGTCGGCGGCCTGCTGATGTACGGGATTCCCGATTTCAAGCTCGAGAAATGGATAGTCAACCGGCGCGTCGAGCAGATGAAGGCCGAAGGCGTCGAGATCGTAACCAACTGTCACGTCGGCGTCGATGTGAAGGGCGAGGAGCTCAAGCGCAGGTTTGACGCAGTGTGCCTGACGGTCGGCGCGACCAAGCCGCGCGATCTGCCGATTCCGGGGCGCGAGCTCAAGGGCATCCACTTCGCGATGGAGTTCCTGCCGCAGCAAAACAAGCGCAACGCCGGCGATGTGATACCTGCGGAGATTTCACTGACCGCCAAGGACAAGAACGTCGTGATCCTGGGCGGCGGCGACACCGGCTCGGACTGCCTGGGAACGTCAAACCGGCAAGGCGCAAAAGTCGTTTATCAGTTTGAGCTGCTGCCGGAGCCGCCGCCGGCGCGCACGGCCGAGATGCCGTGGCCGGACTGGCCGATGATCCTGCGCAGCTCGAGCTCGCACGAGGAGGGCGTCAAGCGCGACTGGAGCATCAACACCAAGCGCTTTTCGGGCGAAAACAGCCAGGTGAAAAAGCTCCACTGTGTGCGGCTCAACTGGAAGCACGACAACGGCCGGATGATCATGGAGGAAATTCCAGGCTCCGAGTTCGAGCTGGATTGCGACCTGGTGCTGTTCGCGCTCGGCTTCCTCGGCCCGGAGCCCGATACGGTGATCGGTCAGCTTGGGCTCAAGCTCGATCAGCGCGGCAATATCGCGTGCGCCAATTATGCTTCCAGCGTGCCGGGCGTGTTCGCGGCCGGCGACGCGCGCCGCGGACAATCGCTGGTGGTGTGGGCAATCTGGGAAGGCCGCGAAGCCGCCCGCGCCGTCGACGCCTACCTGATGGGCGAGACCTTCCTGCCCAGCAGCCCGGAACTGTAGGTCGGCACCGGCGGTTTTCCGCGATCAGGTAGCCTGCGATGCTGACGCTCTACGACTTTCTCGCCTCGGGCAACGGATACAAAGTCCGGCTGGTGCTGAAGCAACTGGCGATTCCATTTCGTCCGGTTCAGCTCGATGTCACAAAAGGCGAAACGCGCACGCCGGAATTCCTCGCCAAGTTTCCTAACGGACGGATTCCCGCAGTCGAGTTCGACGACGGCCGGCGGCTGTTCGAGTCGAACGCGATCATTTGCTACCTGGCCGAGGGCACGCCGTTGATGCCGACCCATCCGTTCGAGCGCGCGCGGATGCTCCAGTGGCTATTCTTCGAGCAGTACAGTCACGAGCCCTACATTGCCGTTGCCCGCTTTCTCGCGATGTATCCCGACTCCCGGGACGAGCGTCGAACCGGACTCGCACGTGTCATGAAGCTCGGCTACGACGCGCTGGCCGTGATGGAGGGTCATTTGCGCGGCGATGACTCAAAGCCGCGTGAATGGTTCACCGGCGGACGCTACACGATCGCCGATATCGCGCTGTACGCCTACACGCACGTCGCGCACGAGGGCGGCTTCGATTTGGCGGGATTCCCCGCGGTGCGCGCGTGGCTCGAACGCGTCCGCGCGCAGCCGCGCCACATTCCGATTACGCAGGGCTGAGGCGAATGGCGGCGGGAGAAGAAGACTACCCTCACCCGCGCGTCACGGCGTTTGCAAGAAAGGAACAAACGCCGCGCCGCGCGCCCTCTCCCTGGTCAGGGAGAGGAATCAGATCGTGGCGAGCGCGAGCCTCTTTCACCTCTCCCTGACCAGGGAGAGGTCGGCGAGCATTTGCGTCAGCAAATCGCTCGCCGGGTGAGGGTATTCTTCAAGGCGCGAAACTCCACGACAAGTAGCGGCACCGCGATCGCTTCAGTGCGGCTCGCCCGCGCCTGGACCGAGCGCTGCGTAGGCCTGATCCGCGGCTGACACTGCGCCGCCGCGCGCGACTTCGTGGCCCATCGCGCCGAGGATCTCTTCGAGCGCGTTGAGGACCAGCATCACGTTCTCCCGTCGCGACGACTCGCCCATCAGGCCGATCCGCCAGACCTTGCCCTTGAAGGGACCCAATCCGGCGCCGATCTCAAGGTTGAAGGTTCTGAGCAGTTCCGCGCGTACTTTGGCCTCCTCGATTCCCTTGGGCACCTCCACCGCCGCAAGCTGCGGCAGCCGGTATCCTTCCTGCGCGGCCAGCTTGAGTCCCAGCGCTTTCAGTCCGGCCTGTAGCGCCGCAGCGTTCGCCGCGTGCCGTTTCCATCGTGGCTCGAGCCCTTCCTCGACGATCATCCGAAGCGCCTCGTACAGTGCGTAGTTCATCGTGATCGGCGCGGTGTGATGGTACAGGCGATCGGGTCCCCAGTAATGCTCGATGAGGGCCACGTCGAGATACCACGAGCGGCACTTCTGCTTGCGCTTTCGCACCGACTCCATCGCCCGCGCGCTGAAAGTGATCGGCGACAGACCCGGCGGCGCACCGATTCCCTTCTGCGTGCACGAGAAGCAGATGTCGGCTTCGAGCTGGTCGATTTCCACCGGCACGCAGCCGAGCGAGGTCACCGCGTCCATCACAAACATCGCTCCGTGCCGATGCGCCATCCGGGCGATTTCCTCTACCGGCTGATGGACCCCGGTGGAGGTCTCCGCGTGCACGATCGCGACCAGCTTCGGCGACCTGGCTGACTTGAGCGCCGCCTCGACCCGCTCCGGCTCGATGATTCGGCCCCATTCGGCCTCGACCCGATGCACTTTCGCGCCGAGCCGCTCGCCCATCTCGGCCATCCGCTCGCCGAATACGCCCGCGACGCCGACCACGACTTCGTCGCCGTCTTCGATCAGGTTCGCCATCGCGGCTTCCATCCCGGCCGACCCGGTGCCTGAGATCGGAAAGGTGATCTCGTTGGCGGTGCGAAAGACCAGTCGCAGGAGTTTCTTGACGTCTTCCATCACCTTCAGGAAGTCGGGATCGAGATGGCCCAGCAGCGGCGAGAGCATCGCCTTGAGCACACGCGGATGAACGTTCGACGGCCCCGGGCCGAGCAGCACTCGAGCGGGCGGTCTGAGTTCAGGAAACGAATTTGCCCCGTCCGACAAAATTGACCCTCCAGGCGCGCCCGGCTTTCGCTCACCCACGCAGCGAGCCGCGCCGGGCGCTTGAATTGAAGATACATTATGGCCGGTACGTGCGTCGCGATCAAAATCGCCCCGGCCCGCGTTCCCGCTCCGCCCGGCCGTGATAGAGTGCCTCTCGTGAGCGCCGATCTGGCGAACAATTCGCTCGACGCCGGGTTGCTGGCCGAACTCCGCGAAATCGCCGGCGACGACGGCGTCATCTCTCGCGCGACCGAGCTTGCGGTCTACGAATGCGACGGGTGGACGATCGAGAAGCGCGCGCCGGACGTGCTCGTGATGCCGCAAAGTACCGCGCAGGTGAGCGCGGTGATGTGTGCGCTTTTTCGCCGCGGCGTCGCGTTCGTGCCGCGCGGGGCGGGCACCGGACTTTCCGGCGGATGCCTGCCCATCAACGCGCCGGTGATGATCTGCACCTCGCGGATGAACCGGATTCTGTCGATCGATCTGGCCAACCGCCGCGCCGAAGTTCAAAGCGGCGTAGTGAACATCCAGGTGACCAACGCGGTTCGTGACCGCGGGTTCTTCTACGCGCCCGATCCCTCCTCGCAGCCGGCCTGCACGATCGGCGGCAATATCGCGGAGAACTCCGGCGGCCCGCACACTCTCAAGTACGGCGTGACGGCCAATCACGTGCTCGGCGTGGAACTCGTGTTGCCCGATGGGGACGTGGTCGAGCTGGGCGGACCGGCCGAGGAGCGATACGGCTACGATCTGGTGGGGGCGGTGTGCGGGGCCGAAGGGACCACCGGAATCGTCACGCGCGCGACGCTGCGTCTGATGCGCGCGCCGGAAAATCATCGCACGATGCTGGCGGTGTTCGCCGACGTTCAGGACGCGACACACGCCGTCTCCGCCATTATCGCAGCCGGAATGATTCCGGGCGCGATCGAGATGATGGATCGCCTGATGATCCAGGCGGTCGAGGACGCGTTCCACGTCGGGCTCCCGCGCGACGCCGGCGCCGTGGTGATAATCGAGCTCGACGGCCTCGAGGCGGGGCTCGACGCGCGCGCGGCGCAGGTCGCGCAACTCGTTCGCGATCGCGGCGCGCGCGAGGTGCGGCTGGCGCGCGACGAGGCCGAGCGCGCCGCGCTCTGGAAGGCGCGCAAGCGCGCCTTCGGTGCGGTCGGCCGGCTCGCACCCAACTACGCCACCCAGGACGGTGTGGTGCCGCGCACCCGCCTGCCCGAAATCCTGCGAGTGATCGCGGCGCTGAGCGAGCGTTATCAGTTGCGGATCGGCAACGTCTTCCACGCCGGCGACGGCAATATCCATCCGATCGTGCTCTACGACGAGCGCGAGCCCGATCAGGTTCGCCGTGCGATCGAAATCGGACGCGAGATCCTGAAGGCGTGCGTCGCGATGGGCGGCAGTCTCACCGGCGAGCACGGGATCGGCGTCGAGAAGCTCGGCGAGATGCCGCTGCTGTTCTCGCCCGACGACTTGCGCGTGATGAGCGAGCTGAGGCGCGTGTTCGATCCCGCCGAGCGCTCCAACCCCGGCAAAGTGATCCCTGCGCCGGGAGCGTGCGTCGAGGTCGCGGCGCCGCGCCGGCAAGTACCGCTGTGATCGCGGACGCATTCGGCGCGCTGGTCGGCGCCGATCGGGTGAGAGCGCCGAACCCGACCGAAGCGCTCGGATGCGAGACCGTGATCGAGGCCGCGAGCGTCGGGGAGATCGCCGAGATCGTGCGCAAGTGCGAAAGCGATCGGATTACGCTCGCACCGATCGGCGGCGCGCGCACCCTCGCCGGCATCCGGCACACACCGGTCGATGTCGGCCTTTCGATGGCGAGGATGGCCCGCGTCATCGCCTACGAACCCGACGATCTCACGGTCGTCGCCGAGGCCGGAGTCACGCTCGGCGCTCTCAACGCTCAGATGGTGGCCCATCGTCAGCGTTTGCCGCTCGACCCGCCGGCGCCCGCGTCGGCGACGCTTGGCGCGATCATCGGTGCGTCCAGGTCGGGTCCAATCCGGCTTTCGGAAGGATTGGTGCGCGACCTCTTGATCGGAATCCAGTTCGTCGGCCATGGGGGACGAATCGCGCGCGCCGGCGGGCGCGTGGTCAAGAACGTCGCGGGCTACGATCTGATGAAGGTGCTCGCCGGATCTTTCGGCACGCTGGGGATCGTGACCGAGGCCGCGTTCAAGGTGCGCCCGACCCCGGAACTCTACGCGCTGGCGCTGGCGCAATACGATCGGATCGCGGAAACCTTCGACGCCGCAGCGAAGCTGCTCGACGCGCTCCCGCTGTCTCATCTCGAAGTGCTGAGCCCGCAACCGGGCGCGGCGTTCGGAGCCCGCGGCAGGTTTCTGCTGCTCGCCGGGTTCTCGGGAAATCAGCCGGAAATCGACTATCAGCGGGACACTATCTTATCGATTCTGAACCGCGCGGCGGCTCCGAAGCATGGTTGAAATTCTCGAAGGCGGCGGTGCGATCGAAGCCTATGAGCGGCTCCGCGACTTCGAGTTTCCCGCCGGCAATTTCACGACGCAGATCGCGGTGCTTCCCGCGGAGCTGGCGCGCTGTCTCGCCGAATGCGACGCGGACTTTCGCGCTCACGCTGGATGCGGTGTCGCGCAGGTTTCAATTGAGGCCGCCGGCGCCGAGCCGATGCGAACCGCCGTGACCCGATGGCGCGCGATCGCCGCCAGCGCTCGCGGCCATCTGCGCGTTCTCAATGCGCCGTCCGCACTACGTGCCGAGCTGCTCGCGGAACGAAAATCGCTCCGAATCGCCCAACGACGGCGCGCTCAAGTTGATGCGGCGACTCAAGGCGAGTTTCGACCCGGCCGGAATCTTCAACCCCGGATGCTTCGTCGGGGGTATCTGATGGCCGAGAACGCTCCCAATCGCGTCTCGCCGGTTCGCGACGTCGTCGACTACGAGCTGCTCTTCGATTGCGTGCATTGCGGGCTCTGCCTCGAGGCGTGCCCGACCTATGCGCTTACGCGTGCCGAGATGGATTCGCCGCGTGGCCGTATCTATCTCATGAAGTCGCTCGCGGAGGGGCGGCTCGAGCTCGATTCCGATGCGGTGCGCCATCTGGATCTGTGCCTGGGCTGCCGCGGATGCGAGACCGCGTGCCCCTCGGGCGTGCATTACGGCCAATTGATCGAAGGCGCGCGCGACTGGATCGAGCGTAACCATCGCCGCCCGCTCGCCGATCGAATCCGACGCGCTGCTATCAGCGCGACTTTCCCATTCCCGTCGCGGCTGCGTCTGCTGCTCGCGCCGCTTCGACTCGCCGAGCGTGTGGGTTTGAGACCGGCGATCGATCGGATGCTGCCGCGCGCGATGCGCGACTGGTTGGATCTTCTTCTCCGCTCGAAGACCGGTCCCCCCTTCCCGTCTTCAGGGAAGGGGGTCAGGGGGTTAGGTCTTCCAGCGATGGACCGTCAGTCGTGGTACATCAGGGATGCGTCGCGCAGGTGCTTGCGCCGTCGGCGAATCTGAACAGCGAGCGCGCGCTGCAAGCGGCGGGCTTCCGCGTCGTGCGGCTTAAGGAAACGGTTTGTTGCGGGGCGCTGGACCTGCATTCCGGTAACCAGGGGCGCGCGCGGCGCTTCGCGCGGGCCAATGTGCGCGCGATCAAGCAGAGCGGCGCGAACGCGATCGTCTCGGCGGCCTCGGGATGCTCGGTCGCGATGGCGGAGTACGGCCACCTTCTGCGCGACGATCCCGAGCTCGCCGCCGATGCGCGCGAGGTCTCGGCCAAAGTCAGGGATCTGAGCGCGATGCTGCTGGAGCGCGGCTTCATTCCAGCCCGCGAGTTCCGATGCACGGTTACGTTCCACGACGCATGCCATCTGGCGCACGGGCTCGGTGTCAGGGAATCGCCGCGCGAGCTGCTGCGCTCGATTCCCGGCGTGACGCTGGTCGAAATGGCCGAGTCGGATATGTGCTGCGGCTCCGCCGGCAGCTACAACCTGACCGAGCCGGCCACCGCGCGCGAGCTGGCGCGCCGGAAGGCCGACAATGTTCTCGCCACCGGCGCCCAATTCGTCGTGCTGTCGAATATCGGCTGCGAATTTCAGATCGCCGCCGAACTTCGCCGGCGCGGCTCGGAGACCAAAGTGGTCAGCCTGGCCGACTTCCTCGCGATGGCCGCAGCCGAAAGGCGCGCCGGTTTGACAGTTCGCCCCGATAGTGACGAGATCAACGAAGCGAACGCGCACGCGCAATTGGCTTGCCTGAAAAAATACGGCACGAGTGGATAAGACCATGATTCGTTATGAAGAATTCGATAGCGCAATCGGACTGAACTGGTATGAGGCCGACCCCAACCTCCAGCAGATTCTGCATCGGATGCTCGAGCCGGCCGACCTCGAATGGTGCGAGCCGGAGCTCAGAAAAATCGGCGCGCTGTGCGGCGGGCCGGTTGCCGCTCGCGCCGAGGTCACCGACAAGAATCCTCCGCGGCTGGTCGAGTTCGATCGATGGGGCGAGCGGATCGACGAGGTGGTGCATCATCCGGGCGCGATCGATACCAAGCGCGACTTGTGGAACTCGGGCGTCAGCGGCGCACGGCTGCGAGCCGAGGCCGCCCGGCGCGGCCGGCGCTTTCCCGCGATGCTCGTGACGGTCGCCAACTATATGTTGTCACAGGCGGAGACCGGGATGCTCTGCGCGGTCGGGATGACCAGCGGCGTGACCGCGCTGGTGGAGCGTTTCGGCTCGCCGGAAGTCGAAGGAGACTTTTCTGCCGCATCTGACCGCGCCGGACTTCGACGACGCCTGGGACGGCGCGATGTTCATGACCGAGAAGACCGGCGGCTCGGATCTTTCGACTATCACCACGACCGCGCGCCGCGACGGCGATCGATGGTTGCTCAACGGAGCGAAGTGGTTCTGCTCAAATATCGACGCGGCGGCGATTGCGACCCTCGCGCGGCCCGAGGGCTCGCAGGAAGGGACTCAAGGGAATCGCGCTCTTTGTGGTGCCCAGGCATCGGCGCGACGGCTCCCGCAACGGTATCCGGATCCACCGCTTGAAGGACAAGCTCGGCACGCGCGCCGTGCCGACCGCAGAGGCCGACTTCGTCGACGCCGAGGCTTACCTGCTGTCGGGCGGCGAGCCGGCGACCGACGGCCGCGGCATCAACCGCATGATGGAGATGGTCAACACGTCGCGATTGGGAATCGCGGTGATGAGCCTCGGAATCATGCGCCGCTCGTTTCTGGAATCGGCGATCTTCGCGGCCCATCGCGCGGCTTTCGGCAAGCCTATCCAGGACCTGCCGATGATGCGCGAGATGCTGGTCGGCATGCTGGTGGAGCTCGAGGCCGCGGCGGCGCTGGTCTTTGCCGCGGCGCACGACGAGGGCGCCGTCGCGCGGCTGCTGACGCCGATCGCGAAGCTGCGCGTCACGCGGCGCGGAATCGAGCTGGCCTCGATGGCGGTCGAGACCCATGGCGGCAATGGGTACATCGAGAACTGGCCGGTCGCGCGCCAGTTGCGCGACGCTCAATGCCACACGATCTGGGAGGGCACCGAGAACATCATCTGCCTCGATATCATGCGCGCGTTTCGCGACGAGCAGGTGTTGCAGGCGGTCTTCTCCGCGTTGGAGGCGCGCACGCAGCGCACCAGCGCGATGCTCGATCCGGTGCGCGAGAGTATCGCGAAGGGCCTCAGCGAGGTGCGCGAGGCGCTGGGGTTTCTTTCGCGCGCCGACCGCGACTTGGCCCAGTTGCGCGCAAGGAGCTTCGCGAATTACCTGGCCGACGTGGTGCAGGCGGCGCTCCTGCTCGAAGAAGCCGAATGGGAACTGGAGCATCGCGGCAGCGCCCGCAAAGCGCTGGTCGCGCACCTATTCGCAGAATCGCATCTGCGCACGCGCCCCGCGCGCGGTGCAGTGTCCAACGATCGCACGGCGCTGGACTTCTTCGAACCGCTAACGCGCTACGGAAATATCGAGCCCTCGCGCATGGAGGCATCGCTTCGCGCGGGGGTCGAGGGGGAAGGCGACCGCCCGCCTGGAACACCTCTCCCTGGCGAAAAAGCGGGAGACCTCCGGATGGGCAGGTGGCGAGCTTGAAGCGAGCCGGGTGAGGGTATCCGACGAATCGACGCGACGATTGAGCTTACTTGGCGTCGCCGTTTTCTGAGGTTCCGTTGTCCTCGTCTTCTTTCTCCGCGAGGTCGGCGACGGCGCGGACTTTTTCGGCTCCGTCGAGCTTGACCAGGATCACGCCCTGCGCGTTGCGGCCGGTGATGCGCACCGTCTTGACCGCGAGGCGTATCACTTTGCCGCCGTCGGTGATCAGCATCACTTGATCGTCCGAGCCGACCTGGCGCACCGAGACGACCTTGCCGGTCTTGTCCGTCACGTTCATTGTGATCACGCCCTTGCCGCCGCGATGCGTCAGGCGGTACTCGGGCGCCGGCGTGCGCTTGCCGAAGCCGTTTTCGGAGACCGTCAGCAAGGTCTCGTCCTCCCGCACGGTGGACATCGAGACCACCTCGTCGGTGACGAGCGTGACGGTCTTGCCCTCCTTGATACTGTACTGCTCCAGTTCCATCCCTTTGACGCCGTAGGTTCCGCGGCCCATCGGGCGCGCTTCCTCCTCCTTGAAGCGGATCGCCTGTCCTTCGCGCGTCGAGAGCACGATTTGCTGATTGCCGTCGGTGACGCGGACGCCGATCAGCTCGTCGCCGTCTTCGAGGTTGATCGCGATGATGCCGGTGGAGCGGACATTGGAAAACGCGTCGAGCTCGGTCTTCTTCACGATTCCGAGGCGGGTGGCGAAAAAGACGAACTTGCCCTCGGTCTGTTTCGGCCCCGGAATGAGGGCGGACAGCGTCTCCTTGTCGTCGAGATTGAGCAGGTTCGCAATCGAGCGGCCCTTCGCGGCCCGGCCGCCTTCGGGCAGCTCGTAGGCCTTGAGCTGGTAGACCTTGCCGGCGCTGGTGAAGAACAGCAGCCGGTCGTGGGTCGAGACCGACACCAGTTGCTCGACGAAGTCTTCTTCGCTGGTGGTAGCGCCGATTTTGCCGCGGCCTCCGCGCCGTTGCGTGCGATAGAGCGAGAGCGGGGTGCGCTTGATATAGCCGCCGTGCGTGACGGTGACGAGGACGTCTTCTTCGACGATTAGATCTTCGACCGAGAAGTCGCCTTCGGCCTCGATTATCTGGGTGCGGCGCTCGTCGCCGAACTCCTTCTTCAGGTCCGCGATGTCCGCGGCGATGAGCTTCATCAGCTCCTTCTCATCGGCGAGGATCTTCTTGAGCCGCGCGATAGTCTCCGAAGTCTCCTTGTGCTCGGCTTCGATCTTGTCGCGCTCCAGCGAGGTCAGCCGGCGCAGCGTCAGGTCCAGGATCGCCTGCGCCTGGATCTGCGTGAGCTTGAATCGCGCCATCAGTTCGGTGCGCGCGGTCTCCGCGTCCTTGGCGGCGCGGATCAGCTTGATCACCGCGTCGAGGTTGCGCAGCGCGATCATCAGGCCTTCCAACACGTGCAGGCGCGCCTCGGCCTGGCGCAGCTCGAACTGCGAGCGGCGGGTGATCACGCGCTTGCGATGGTCCAAAAAGTCGACCAGCATCTCGCGCAGGCTCATCTCGCGCGGGCGGCCCTCGTGGATGGCGAGCATGTTGAGCCCGTAACTCTCCTGCATCGGGGTCAGCTTGTAGAGCTGGTTGAGCACGATCTTGGGCTCGGCGTCGCGCCTGAGCTCGATCACGATCCGCATCCCGTCGCGGTCCGATTCGTCGCGCAGGTCGGAGACTCCGTCGATCCGCTTGTCGTTGACCAGGTCGGCGATCCGCTCGATCAGCCGGGTCTTGTTGAGCTGGTAGGGGATTTCGCGCACGATGATCGACGCCTTGCCCGAGCGCTTGTCGGTCTCGATCGCGGCGAGCGCGCGAATCGTGAGAATCCCGCGCTTGTTGAGGTACACCTGCCGGATCGCGGCGCGGCCGAGCAACTGGCCGCCGGTGGGAAAATCGGGGCCGGGAATGATGTCGAGGATCTTCTCGAACGAAAGGTCGGGATCCTTGATCAGCGCGAGCAGCGCGTCGCAGACCTCGCCCAGATTGTGCGGCGGAATGTTGGTCGCCATCCCGACCGCGATACCGTCCGAGCCGTTGATCAGCAGGTTGGGCGGCAGCGACGGCAGGATGTCGGGCTCTTCGCGCGAGCCGTCGTAGTTAGGGACGAAGTTGACGGTCTCCTTGTCGATATCGGCGAGCAAGCGCTCGGCGAGTCGCGTGAGACGGCATTCGGTATAGCGGTACGCGGCCGGCGGGTCGCCGTCGACCGAGCCGAAGTTGCCCTGCCCGTCGATCAGCGGATAGCGCATGCTCCACGGCTGCGCCATCCGGACCAGCGCGTCGTAGACCGAGAGATCGCCGTGCGGATGGTAGCTCTTGAGGACTTCGCCGACGACGCCGGCGCATTTCGAGTAGCGGCGATTCGCGAGCAATCCCTCGCGGAACATCGCGTAGAGGATTCGCCGATGGACCGGCTTGAGCCCGTCCTCGGAGCGGGGCAGGGCGCGCCCGATATTTACCGACATCGCGTAGTCCAGGTAGGACTGCCGCATGTCCTCTTCGATATTCAGCAGCGAGGGCTCGTTGCGGATCGGTTCGTGTCCGTTGGTCTCCGGCATACCTAACCCCCGGCCCCTTCCCTACGAGGGAAGGGGAGTCATGGTCGTCAGGTGCGGGGCATTACCCTCACCCGCGCGTCACGGCGTTTGCAAGAAAAGAGCAAACGCCGCGCCGCTTGCCCTCTCCCTGGTCAGGGAGAGGGATAAGAAAATCGCAAAGGCAAAGCGGCAAACACCGGCAGAGGATCAGATATCCAGCGAGCGGACGTTGAGCGCGTTCTCTTCGATAAACTGGCGGCGCGGCTCGACTTGATCGCCCATCAGCTTGCGGAAGGTCTCTTCCGCTTCTTCCTGCGAGCCAATCTGAATCTTGAGCAGCGAGCGCACTTCGGGATTCATCGTGGTCGCCCAGAGCTGCTCGGGGTTCATCTCGCCCAGGCCTTTGTAGCGCTGAATCTCGACGCCCTTCTGTCCGGCCGCCAGCACCGCGGCCGCCGCGGCCTTGAGCGAATCGAGCGTGCGCTCCTCGTCGCCGGTCTTGAACTTGAAGGGCGGCGCGAACGAATCCAGCTCGCCGGAAAGGCGGCGAATCTCGCGCAGCTCGCCGGCGTGAAACAGCGTCGAATCGATCACGGTCGGAGGCGTCGCGCCGTTGCGGGTATGGGAGAACACGGCGCGCCAGGTTCCCTCGGGTTCGTCGGTTTCGACCCTGAAGCTGAGGTTCTCGCTCTTGAGCTCCTTAACGATAGCGTTCGCCATCTCGCGCGCCGACTCCTGGCTGCGGAAGCTCTCCGCGCTCGCCTTCTTGTCCGAGATCACCCGGGCGAGCGCCGCCACGATCGTACGCTCTTTGACGCGGCGCTCGAGCGCCTCGTACATCTTGTCGAGGTAGAGCGCCTTGCGGGCCAGGGCCTTGAGCTGGGCGCCCTTGATCTCGCGGGCTTCCTTGCCTTTGCCCGATTCCAGCGACGAAACCTCGACACCGAGATCGGTCAGGTATTCTTCGAGCGCGGCTTCGTCCTTGAGATAGCGCTCCTGCTTGCCCTTTTTGGCGCGGAACAGCGGCGGCTGCGCGATGTACAGGTAGCCGCCCTCGATCACTTCCATGAACTGGCGGAAGAAAAACGTCAGCCACAGCGTCCGGATGTGCGATCCGTCAACGTCGGCGTCGGTCATGATGATGATCTTGTGATAGCGCAGCTTTTCGAGGTCCTTCTCGTTGCCGACGCCCATCCCCAGCGCGCTGATCAGGATTCGCAGGGCCTGCGACGAGAGCACCTTGTCGATCCGGGCGCGCTCGACGTTCAGGATCTTGCCGAACAGCGGCAGGATCGCCTGAGTGCGGCGATCGCGTCCCTGCTTGGCGGAACCGCCGGCCGAGTCGCCTTCTACGATGAACAACTCGCTGCGCTCGGGGTCGCGCTCCTGGCAATCGGCAAGCTTGCCCGGCAACGAGCCCGAATCGAGCGCACCCTTGCGGCGCACGAGTTCCTTGGCTTTGCGCGCGGCCTCGCGGGCGGTGGCCGCCTCGATCGCGCGCGCGACGATCCGCTTGGCGTCAGCGGGATTCTCCTCCAGGTATTCGCCCAGCTTCTCGTTGACCTGCGCCGCGACCAGCCCCTCGACTTCGGAGTTGCCGAGCTTGGTCTTGGTCTGGCCTTCGAACTGCGGCTCGCCCAGCTTGATACTCACGATCGCGGTAAGTCCCTCGCGCGCGTCGTCGCCCTCAAGCCGCATCTCCTTGTTCTTGAAGAGATTGTTCTTGACCGCGTAGGCGTTGATCGTGCGGGTGAGCGCCGACTTGAATCCCGAAAGATGGGTCCCGCCCTCAACGGTGTGAATGTTGTTGGCGTAGGTGAAGATGATCTCGTGGAACGCGTCGGTCCATTGCAGGGCGACCTCGATATCGACGTTGTCGCGCACGCCCTTGAAGAAGACCACGTCGTGCAGAGTCTCGCTGCCCTGAGTGAGCGACTTGACGAACTCGCTGATCCCGCCGGCGTAGTGAAATTCCTCCTGCTTGCCGATGCGCTCGTCCTTGAGGCGCACCATGAGGCCGGCGTTGAGGTAGGCCATCTCGCGCAGGTATCGCGCGACGATCTCGTACTTGAATTTTATTTCGGGGAAAATCTTGGGGTCGGGAGAAAACGTGGTCCGGGTGCCGCTGCCTTTGGCGGCGCCGCGCTCCTCGACCTTGGTCTTGGGCGCGCCGCGCTCGTAGCGCTGGTAGTAGAGCTTGCCGTTCTTGCGGACCTCGACCTCGAACTCCGCGCTCAGCGCATTCACGACCGACGCGCCGACCCCGTGCAATCCGCCTGAAACCTTGTAGGCCTGGCGCTCGAACTTGCCGCCCGCGTGCAGGACCGTATGCACGACTTCGAGCGCCGAGCGCTTCTCGGTCGGATGCATATCGACCGGGATGCCGCGGCCGTTGTCCTCGATCGTGATCCGATCGTCGCCGTGAATCGTGACGTCGATCTCGGTGCAAAATCCCGCCATCGCCTCGTCGACCGAGTTGTCGACGATCTCGGTGACGAGGTGATGCAAGCCACGCTCGGCGGTGTCGCCGATATACATCCCGGGGCGCTTGCGAACCGCCTCGAGACCCTCGAGAACCTTGATCGATTCGGCCCCGTAGCCGTCAGAAACTTCTTTGTTTGCCATGTCGAAAAGTGGTTGGCTATCGCCCCGCCGTACTCCCCGCAACCGAGCTCGAATTCTAGTCGGTCAGGAGCAGGAAGTAAAGGAAAAGCGACTCGCGATGGAACGAAAATCAAACGGCATTTCCGATTTCTTCGGGTCGCCCGGAAAACGTCCGATCTTTGGGAGAAAAATACCCGGACTTATCGTTGCCGACGCGACTCGAGTCACGAGTAGAGCCGGAGATGCAATAGAACAGTGTCTCCAATCAAGCAGGGCCACGCCCCGACATTCTGCCGAAGCCGCAATCGCCATTCAGGTAACGATTTGCTACTGGCAGGCGCGCTCGATGCCGTCGAAGAACTGCCACCACAGATCGAGCGAGCGTTCGGCGGCGCGGCGCACGCGTGCGCGATCGTCGTCGCTCATCGGCGTGCGGCTCAGGATATTGTCGCCGACATCGCTGTGATCGCGATCGGCGATCTCATGGACGTCGAAAAAGATCACGTCCTCGCGGGTGAGCCCGTAGTGGCGCTCCAGCGCGCGCGCGAAAGGGGCGAAGTTGCCGGGCACCTGGCCCTCGGCCGCGACGTTGATCGCGGCGACTCCCTCCGCGAATGAGCGATCCTTGGTGGAGAGCTCGAACCAGTCGATCAGCGCGGCGGTCGAGGGCAGCGGCGGCCGCGTCGGTCATCTGTTCGCGGCTCATTCCAAGTCCGAGGCCAAGGCGGATGAAGAGCTCGGGATGCGGCGCGCTGCCCGAGATGAGGCCGGTTTCCTCTTCGTAGAGGCTCTCGGCCAGCTTGAGCCGCTCGGCGGGATTGTAGCATCGCGAGTGCAAGGCGCTCAGCGCGCGCGGAAATTCGCGCACCTGCAGAAAGAACTGCGCGGCGAAGATCGGCATCTTCTCGCGCGACACCTGGCCCGCCGCGATCTTGCGCCATAGCGGATGGCGTCCGAACGAGCGCCGCTCGCCGACCATCGCAAACAGGTCCCGGACAAACGCCTGGTTCGATTCCACGTTCAGTCGATGTGCTGGAGGTTGTCGACGAAATCGCGCGAGCCGATATAGCCCGCGACCCGCTTGCGGACATTGCCCTGCGAATCGATGAAGACCGTGGTCGGCACGCCCTGGATTCCGAATTGTTTCGCAAGCGCGTCAGTCCCGCCGTCGTTGGCGGTCAGATCGGCGCGCAGCGTAACGAATCGTGCCGCCGCGCTGCGCACCACCGGATCGACAAAGGTCGTGTTGTCCATCTCGCGGCACGGAATACACCAGCTCGCCGCGAAATCGATAACCACCGGCTTGCGCTCGCTGCGGGCGCTCTCCAGCAACGCCGCGGAATAAGGCATGAAATCGAGCTTGGCCGCCGCCGCGCCGTGCGGGATGAGGAGATACACGAACGCTGCCGCCGAGAACGTTCCGAGGCCGAGCCGCGAGACCCAGAACGGGCGCCAGTTTCGCCCCGCCGCGCTGACGAAGCCGAGATAGATTCCCACCGCGGCTGCATAGAAGGGGAGCAGGCGCAGGATCAGATGGTCCGGCGAAAGCGGATCGATGAAGTAGAACGCCATGCCGACCAGAACGAATCCGAACAGTTGCTCGACCCACGCGAGCCACTCGCCCGATCGCGGCAGGCGGCGGATACTCCCGGCCGCCAGCGCGAGTACGACGTAGGGCATCCCGAGTCCGACCGCCAGCGTGAAGAACAGCGCGAAGCCGAACAACGGGCTGCGGCTCTCCTCGACCAGCAGCAGCAGACCCAGGACCACCGGCCCGATACAGGGAGCGGCGACCACGCCCATCCCAAGGCCCATCAGGAGCGAGCCGACATAACCGGGACGCGCGACGCCCGCGCGGCTCATCATCCACTGCGGCGGCTGAAGCGAGAACCATCCGAAGCTCGACGCCGCGAGCGCCAGCAGCATCGTCGAGATCGCGCCAAGCACGTACGGATTTTGCAGCGCCGCGCCGAACAGCCCGCCGGACAACGCCACCGCGACCCCGACGCTGGAGAACATCAGCGCGATTCCCAGCACGTAGGTCAGCGCGAGCGTCGTCACTCTGCGGGCCGAGCCGGCCTGATTTCCGAAGTACGCGATCGTGACGCCGATCAACGGGTAGACGCACGGCGTCAGGTTCAACGCGATTCCGGCGAGCAGCACGAACAGGAAACCGAGGATCGAGCCGTGGCGGCTGAAGATGTTCGACACCACCGACTCATCGGGTGGATCCTTGCCGCCGATCACGGGGATTTGCGCCTCGCTGCGCGCGGATTGCGCGAGGTCCAGCTTGGCGCTGACCGTAGCGGGCCGCAGGCAGATATTGTCGTTGCACGGCTGGTAGGCAAGGTTCACAGTCGCCGGCATCGAAGGGGCGGGCCTGAACGCGGGCGTCGTATTGAGCGGAACCTCGAACTCGAGCGGGCCGCTGAATACCGAGAGTTTCTCCGCGCCCGAGAATCCCAGCGCCTTCAGTTCGGCGGTTGGATAGGCCACCGGCCCCACCGTGATGCCGTCGGGAACCGTCAGGGTGAGGCGCGTAGGTATGTAGTCGGGGTTGAGCGGCCGGTCCGAATTCACGTGCCATCCCGGCGCGACTTCGGCAGACACCTTGAGCGTGCTGGTGCGACCGGCCATCAGCGGCTTGTCGAGCGCGATCGCGCCGAATGCGATGACTTGCTCGGATTTCAGCGGGAGCTGTGCGAACGCGATCGGCGCCGTCATCAGCAGGGCCGCGATCGCCAATGGTATCGAAACTCTTCTCATTGCAAGTCCGGCTCGCAAGTCCGACTCGATAGGTCTAGCTCACGGCGCCGTCGACCGCGGTCGTGAGGCGCTCGCTACCGACGATTTCGAGCCCGTAGCCGGGCAGATTGGCCAAGTGCGGCGCCGAGTCCGAAAGCAGCACCATCTTGCGCACGCCGACATCGCGCAGGATCTGCGCGCCGATCCCATAGTCGCGAAAGTCGGCTTCCGGAGGAATCAGGCGCGTGGTGGCTCGTCCGGCCAGGTCGCCGAGCTTGCCGTTGAGCTCGTCGGCGATCGCGTTGGACTCGCGCTTGAGGTAGAGGATTACGCCCTCGCCGGCGGCCTCGATTCGCGCCATCGAGGCGCGCAAGAGGTCGCGCGTGTTGCGTTGCAGGTACCCGAACACGTCGCCGGGCAGGTACTCGCGATGCGCGCGAACCAGAATCGGCCGCGCCGGATCGACCTGGCCTTTAACGAGCACCAGATGCTCGGTCAGGTCGACCAGGTTCCGATAGACGCAGGCGCGGAACTCGCCGTAAGCGGTCGGCAGGCGCGCCTCCGCGATACGCTGCACGAGGGTTTCGTTGCGCAGGCGATATTCGATGATGTCGGCGACGGTAACGACTTTGATTCCGTGGGTCTTGGCGAACTCGACCAGATCGTCGCGCCGCGCCATCGAGCCGTCTTCCTTCAGGATCTCGCAGATCGCGCCGGCCGGCTTGAGACCGGCCAGACGCGCGAGGTCGACCGCGCCTTCGGTCTGGCCGGTGCGGACCAGCACGCCGCCGTCGCGTGCGCGCAGCGGATAGACGTGGCCGGGCGTGTAGAACTCGGCCCCGGTGGCGTCCTCGCGCACCGCATGCAGGATAGTGGTTGCGCGATCCTGAGCCGAGATGCCCGACCCGGCGCATCGCCGCGCCGTGATCGAGATCGTAAAGGCGGTGCCGAGCGGCGCCTGATTGTCGCCCACCATCATCGTGAGCCCCAGCCGGTCGATTCGCTCCGACGCCATCGGCAGGCAGATCAGACCACGCCCGTACTTGGCCATGAAATTGATCGCGTCGGGGGTGGCCTTTTCGGCCGCGATGCAAAGGTCGCCCTCGTTCTCGCGCTGCTCGTCGTCCATCAGGATGAGAATCCTGCCGCGACGAGTCTCTTCGAGCGCCTCCTCGACGGTAATGAATGGAGCCCCGGCTTTGGCCCGGAAATTTATCTCGCCGAACATGGAATCCAGGTCGTCTTAATCCAGCGCTCTCTGCCGCGCTCTTGAGCTCGGATCGGAAGCTTTCCCCAAATGCAGTTTACACCAGCCGATGAAAAGGAGTGAACTGCCCGGTGCCCGAACGTTAGGTCGCGGCGGCGATTGCTCGCACCTGCCAGGACGGGTCGAATCGGGCTAACATCCGGGCTGATGGATGCGATCCGGAAGGCAATCCTGCTCGCGGCGGGGCGCGGCAAGCGTCTGGGAGATCTCACCGCGCATACGCCCAAGCCGATGCTCGAAATTGCGGGTGCGCCGATAATTGCCCACATCCTCGATGCTCTCGGGCAGGCCGGAATCGAACAGGCGATAGTCGTCACGGGCTATCTCGGCGAGCAGATCGAGGCGTTCTCCCGCCGATTTGAAAGCCAAGACGATGATCTCGCGATCGCCACGGTGCGGCAACCCACGCTCAACGGCACCGGCGGCGCGATGCTCGCCGCGATTCCCTTCATCGGCGCCGATAAGCGATTCGTCTTCGGATGGGGCGACGTGCTGATGGACCCCGAGTTCTACCGGCGCTTCATGATCCAGGCGAGTTCGGCCGACTACGACTTGCTCCTCGCGGTGAATCGCGTCAACGATCCGTGCGCCGGTGCGGCGGTATACCTCGATGCGGCGATGCGAGTTGAGCGTATCGTCGAGAAGCCCGCGCCGGGCGCGTCGAGCACCAACTGGAACAATGCCGGTCTGTTCGCGTCGACCACGACGCTCATCGACTACGTGCGGCGGCTCGAGCCGTCGCCGCGCGGCGAGCTTGAACTTCCGGCTGCGATCGCGGCGATGATCGAAGACCGCCGAATCGTTCGCGCCGTGGAGCTGCGCGGTTTCTGGAGCGATGTCGGCACGCCTGAAGACCTGGAAAGGGCGCGGCACCTGTTCAAGCCGCGCGGCAACTCCGCGTGAGGCAGCCCGGATGACTGCGTCCGACGGATGGGACGACAGCGAACTGGAGCGCGCCGGTACGCTCGCGGCGCTGGTCCGGGCTCGCGTGGGCGCGGGCTCGCCGGTCTGGGCGGTGCGAGCGCCGGGCCGCGTCAACCTGATCGGCGAGCACACCGATTACAGTGGATTACCGGTGCTCCCGATCGCGATCGACCGCTCGACGATCGTCGTTGCCGCGCCACACTCGCGTCCCGAGATCGAATTGCGCAATGCCGACCCGTCCTATCCGGAGCGCCGGTTCGCGATCGCTCGAAGCATCTCTCCCTTTGCGGCCGGCGACTGGGGCAACTATGTCAAGGCCGCAATTCAGGGCGTGATCGATCGCTTCAATCCCGGGCTCGCGCGGTTTCGCGGCGGTGTGATGTGCGTGGAAGGCCGCGTGCCGCCCGCAGCCGGACTGTCGTCGTCCGCGGCGCTCACCGTTTCCTCCGCGCTCGCCTTCATGGCGCTCAACGGACTCGATCTTCCGCCGCTTGAAGCCGCGCAGATGGTCGCGCGGAGCGAATGGTACGTCGGCACGATGGCGGGCGGGATGGATCAGGCGGCCTCGATCCTCGGGCGTCGCGATCATGCGCTCTTTATCGAGTTCGATCCGCTGCGCGTGAGGGCGGTCAAGATGCCATCTCAGGCTGCACTGGTAGTCGCGGACAGCCGGGAAGTTGCCGACAAGTCTGGCAAGGTGCGCGCCGAGTACAACCGCCGCGTGATCGAATGTAGTCTGGCGGCGCGGATTCTGGGGCGCGCGCTCAAGCTCGACGGCGTGAAGATAATCGGCGACGTGGTGCGACGTATGGAGTCGTGGGACCCGGCTGAATTGACTGCGACTCTCGCTTCGAAGGCGCCGGCCAGTCTCGCGGGTCTGGACGGCGCGTCGCGAATACTTGAGATTGAGGAGCAGACGCTGCGCGCAGAGCTGCTGGGCGACGGGCCAAATCGGATCTTGCTCGATGCGGCCAAGCCGCTGGAAATACTCAAGCGCGCACGTCACGTGCTCGGCGAGACCAAACGCGTCGAGCGGGCTGCGGCGGCGCTCGAAGCGGGCAAGCTCGAAGAGGTCGGCGCGCTGATGAACGAGTCGCATCGCAGCCTCGCCGAGGATTTCGAGGTCAGCACGCCGCGTCTCGACGCGATGGTCGAGTGCGCGCGGCGCGGCGGCGCTCTCGGCGCGCGGCTCACCGGCGCAGGCTTCGGCGGCTCGATCATCGCGCTCTGCCGTGACTCGGAGTCTGCGGGTGTGATCGCGGAACTTGATCGCGGATACTACTTGGGGCGCGGCTACTACTTCGGGCTCAATTTGAGCACGCACGATCGCGAAGCGTCGTGCGCCGTGCTGCGCGCGAGCGCCGGCGCCAGCACGATCGAGCTCGCCGCGGCGATCCCTCGGGGCTCTCCGCCGACCTAGCCGCATGCTTCCCGAGGCGTGGCGAGAATCAAGCCCCGCGGGACTCGAGCGCCAGAGTCGAGCGTTGAGCTTCAGTGAGACTTGCATCTCGTTCCAACGTTGTAATCCGGCTCAGTACCGCGACGAAGATGATCAGATTGAGCGTCCCACCCAGCATCGCGGGCGCGCCGCGAACCGGCAACCAGAAGATCGTTTCCAGCGTGTGCAGCACGTAGGCGAGGTTGAACAACCAGTTCAGGGTCAGCAGCGAGAACATCGTCAGCCAGAACAATCCTTCAAGTGCTGTTGGAGCGAAGAAAACTATGGCGGGGTAGAGATATCGCTCATGCATCCGCGGGCCGAACAGGAATTCGCCAAACAATGCGATAAAGATGGCCAGGATTAGAGAGCGGGGTGACGGGTTCCGCCACACTTTCGCGCAGCTCAGCACCAGCACAACGAGCACCAGCGCGATCCCAAGGGCGAATTCCGAAACCCCAAAGACCGCGACGGTATCCGGTTGCCGCATCCCGCCCACAATCGCCATGAAATTGAACGCATTGACCGATGTTTCACGAAAGGACGCCAACGCCTGGGAGTAAAACCGCGCCGACCAATCCCACGGACGGCCCGCCGCAAAAGGGATGACCGCGACGACTATCGTAGCGATGAACACGCCAATAGGTGTCCACAGACGTGCAAATCCGTCCTTGCGCAAGGCCCAGCAAGCAAGCGGCGCAATCAGAATCAATGCGTGAGGCTTGACTAACACGGCCAGTGCAAGCACCGGCGCTGCGAGCGTGTATTGCCCTTCCAATGCAACAACGGTCGTCAGCCACATCAGCGATGTCACCACCGAATCGGTTTGGCCCCATACGACGGTGTTGAACAGGAGAGCGGGATTCAGAGCGACTAGAAGCATTCCGGCCCACGCGATCGTGAGCGACCGGCCGGATCGCAGCAGATATGCGAACATCGTCACCCCAGTAACGAGGTCTGCCAGCAGCGGGGGAGTTTCAACCACGATACGCAGATTCTCCGATGAAAGGCCGAGAATCCGGCCGATCGAGCCAAACGGCCACAACACGTAGATGCCGCCTGGAGGAAATTCATCGTTGTACGCGTAGCCAGGTCCATAGAAATGGGCCGGACCCACCGTGGCGATGCGCTGTGCCCAGCCGCTGAACTGCCCGACATCGAAGTAGTAGCCAGAAAACCAACGAAGGGCGGCCGTCTTGACCAACCAAATGACGGCCAGAGCCGCAAATGCCCACCCGATGCCGCTCCGCTTGCCTAGCAGGGGGCTCAGGTAGTCGAAACCCGCGCGCCCAACGAGTGCAGCGATTACGATTCCCGCAGCTATGCCTGGGCCGCTCGACTCGGTGACCGCGTGAACCATAAGAGCATGGAGACGGCAGAGATAAGAGTTTGGTCAACCGCCCTAGCTGACCACTATGGCATATGGGCCCCCCCAACTTCGAGGCGCTGGTACGCCGCAGGACGATCAGCCGCTAAGATCATGGCCGCTACGAGCGCAGCATGTCGATCGCGTGGCGCGCGGCGGCCAGATAGGCCGGCGACGCGTTGAGCGCATGCTCGCTGATACACGCCTCGGTGAATTTGATCGCATGCTCGTCGCCGTTGGCGATCGCCATATCGATCAGCGTCGCGTTCGATTCGCGCGGCGGCTCAATCTCGTTCGCAGGCGCCGGCTTGATGCCGAAGGCGGCGTACAGCGCGCATCCAGCCTGCCACGCGAAGCGTGCGGCGTCGCGCGCAGTCGCATCACTTAGGTAGGGAAGCATGTGTCTCAGCGCCGCCGCACTCGTCACGCCGTGGACGAAAACCAGCGCGCGCAGGAAGTCCCGCGCGTTGGCGAGATAGACGCGCATGAAAGTCTCGGTCAGTTCCGAAATGAGCCGCGACGGATCGCCGCTCACGGCGATCAGTCCTATCACCGGCGCGAACTCGGGAAACTCGTCCAGCGTTGCCAGCGAAGAGACAATGTTTCCCGAGTATCGGCGGCGTTCGCGCGGGACGGTCGGGACTTTGAAGATCGCTTCGCGGCGGCCGCATCACGGCAGCCGGCGCGGACAAGTCGGTCGGCAGCTTCTGGTAGGTTGCCGCCCAGTAGCCCAGCCCGATCGCGAGTTCGATCCGCCGCCGGGGTGATTCCGATTCGGCAAGGCCCCGGACTGCGTGGCCGACCCGGATCACGCCGTGCGTCGCGGAAGCGCAGATTCCCGGCGCGAAGCGCGCGCTCCATCGCTCCAGCACGTCGCGCCATGGCGCTTCCTTGAGCTCCTCCTCGAAGAACGCCGACCAATCGGCGACGCGTTCGATTCGGCCCAGCGCAGCGCGCCAGTCGTCGCGCGCAATCCGCTCGCGACGAGCTGGGCAGGGCGCGAATCCCTTGCGGTAAGCGTCGAGCCATCGCGCGACCGCGTCGGGCCGGCCCATCGCGCATAGCGCCTCGACCGCCATCGGGGCGTGATTGGAATTTCCGTTGCGCAGATCGGGGCTGCTGCGATGAACGATCTCCAGCGCCGGATCGAGCGGCGTGTAATCTCCGTGCATCTTGCGGAGCACTCCCTATTGCTTCCTCGTCCGCGCGGTGAACGAAAACCACGCTCAATACATCACCGACGGGAACCAGCATCCTTGCGGTTCGCGGTATTCACCACGTGCCATCAGGGTAAGCGGTTTTATTACTTTCAGACCCTCACTGAGGCACCATCTGAAAAAGCCCGCCTGACGCACCGGCATCAGGAACTGGAGAAGCCGGTCTTCCGCGCCGGCCACCCCGAGGATCAACGCATGCATGTCGTCCTCGCTTTCCGCGACTCCATGCGCAACCGCCCAGTGCACCGTGGCGGTTGTGCAGTAGGCGACGATTCGTCCCGACCGCACCACGACGTAGGGCGATAGTCCCGCGATAGCGTCCCGGAGCTCGCCAGTACGCTCGCAATGATAGAGCCGCCTGCAGAGCGCGGCGCATTCCTCGAGGTCGGCGGCCACAAGCCGGCGGATTTCATACCCGGCAGGCGCTTTACTGCGGGGCTTTCCGCTGAGAAGGAAGAGCGGTTCGACCGGATCAAATCCCAGCGCGGCGTAGAGCGGAAGAGAGGTAGTGTTAAACGCCTCCTGTACCAGACGGATGCCAGGCGCTCCCCTGCCGCGCTCGATCACCGCCTCCATCAGTTTTCTCCCTACGCCATGCCCTTGCGCTGAGGGGTGAACGCTGATCGGGCCAACTGCGCGAATTTGGTCGCGCTCGTCAAGGAAGTTCGATCCGACGATTTTCCCGTCCACTTCCGCGACCACCCCGTGGAAGGACGGATTCTTCATCGGCTGGGACATGAACTGGATGCCGATCTCATGAGTGGGAAAGTCGGGCGGGAAGCCGTGACGGCGATGCAAATCGGTGAACGCGTCGCTCAGGATCTTTCCGCAAGGTTCGAGGTCGCTCGGACGCGGCGACCGCAATAGAAGAGCCATAACGCACCCCTACCGCCAGGTTGGCGGGAAACCTCTATCGACAGTTTCGGCGGCAAGCTTCGCGGGCTACGCGCCTGCCGCGCTTGTCAGTCCGGCTCGCCTGCGCCGGGAACCTGAGAGTCTCCGATTACCGAATTTTTACGGCCCTGTCAAAGTCAGGGAAGCATGTCAGGCACGGCTGGCAAAACATGCCTGGCCCTCCATGATCGACGGCATGGAGCGACGCCGTCACTCGCGACTGACCAGGCGTCGGGCTTAAGCGTCCTCGCCGTCAGAGCCCGATTTCCATTCCTCCGGAAAGAGCAGCAGCAAGTCCTGGCCCAGCGCGCGGACCAGAAAACGATGGGCCTCGTTGACGGCGCGCTCCAGCGCGCGGCCGCCGATTATCCAATGGCCGCGGCCGGGGAGGGTCCTTAGCTGCGAGCCGATCGAATCGGCAAACGCGGTAACAGCGGCAATCGGCGCGAGCGGATCGCTGTCGCCGGCCACGATAAGCCGCGGCGCGGCGCGATCTCCCGGCGCGAGGCCAACTGTGACGGTGCCGCCCGCGACGTTGCGCGCGGCGGCCGGCGAGTCGCGCACCAGCCCTTTGATCAGGCTCGCGCGCTGAAACGGTTCCGCGTCGGCGACGAAGTCGAACAGCGCGCGACCGGTGGGCGGTCTCAGCCCACGGCCGAACCACAACGCCGGGATATTTCGCGCGCGCATGACCAACGGCGTGCGGAAGCCGGGAATCATGGGCGCAAACGCGACGCTGGCCTTCACTCCGGGCCGCGCCGCGAGCGCCAGAGCGATCAGGCCGCCGATTCCGTGGCCGATCACGATCGCCTCGCGCCCCAGGGCTCCGAGCGCCTCTTCGGCGAGCGCGATCAAGTCGGCGAAGCGCAAGCGTTCGAGCCGTGGCGTCGGCGGGCGTCCGGCGGCGGCACGCAGATCGGGCGCATAGACCTCCCATCCGATCGACGACAGATATCCACGAATGAAGCCGAGATGGGCGGCGGTCGTGAACAGTTCCGGCAACACCACGATCGGCCAGGCGAACTTGATCGGCTCGGGCCGATCGACCTGACATGGGAAGCGTCCGATTTCGATATCCATCTTTCGATATCCAGAGCGAGCGGCCGAAAAAAGGAAGCCCCCTCTTTCGAGGGGGCTCCCGGTCTACGAGGCTTCTTCAGCCCCGGCTCAGCTCAGCGACAAGCTTGGCATCTTTAGCCAGCCTCCGATTTACTCGGAGGAAAAATGCCTTTGAAAGTTACTTCTTCTTTTTCTTGCCGGCTTTCTTCTTCATCTTTGCCTTAACTTTTGATTTGGATTTGGGGGCCTTACTGCCACCCCGTCGTGCTACTGGCATAGACACCTCCTATCACTCGCCGTCGCTGAACAAGCACTCAAACTTATAAGCGGCCATCAATCTTCCGCTCGACGGCGCTCATAATATAAAAACGTTATCGAATTATCAAGCCGCCTACGTCATCTATAGAAAGAAATTCTAAAGTCGTATGAACACCCGAACTCATTGCGATTATCGCGACGGCCGGGCGTGGCGAGCATAAGCCCGCTTGAAACGGAGCAGGCCGCTCCTTTACGATATCCGCGATGAGCGCATTAAGCGCGGGCCTTCGGCGGACAGGGCTCAGCCTTATCTTGGCGACGGTCGCCGCGGCACTGGTCCTCAACTGCCTCAGCGGTCCCAGGGGGGTGCGCGATCTGATCGTGCTGCGGACCGATCGGGCGGCTCTGGAAGCGCAACTGCGCCGCCTCACACGCGACAACGCCGATCTTGAAACGACCGTTCAGAGGCTGCGTTCAGACGATCGCTACATCGAGCGGCAGATTCGCCGCGAGCTGGGCTTCGCCCGCCCCGACGAGCTGGTCTATCGCTTCGGCGATACGGCCAAGGCCGAGCACTAGAAGAAACCGCGCGGAATCAAACGGCACTCGCGCGCCTGGCGTTCGAGCTCCTCGCGAAAATCGGGATGGGCCAGCGCGATCAGGGCGCGGGCGCGCTCCGGCACCGACTTGCCCTTCAGATTGGCGATCCCGAACTCGGTCACGACGTACATCACATCGGTGCGCGGGGTGGTGACGATCGCATGCTCCGGCAGCTTCACCATGATTCGGCTCTCGCGCCGTGCTCCTGCAGGTCCCTGGCGCTCGTAAACCGATGACATGCACAGGAACGCCTTGCCGCCCTGCGAGGCGTACGCGCCGCGCACGAATTGCAACTGCCCGCCGGTGCCGCTGATCTGCCGCAGTCCTGCCGACTCCGAGCAGGCCTGCCCGGTCAAATCGATTTGCGCGGCGTTGACGATCGCGACCACGCGGTCGTTCTGCATGATGTTCTGCGGCAGATTGGTGTAGTCGACCGGCGCCGCGAAGCAGAGCGGATTGCGATCGAGAAACCGGTAGAGCCGCGCCGAGCCGGCGGCGAACGTGAACGCCATCTGGAAGCGGTTGAGCCTTTTGTGCTCGCCGGTCACCTTGCCCGCCTCGTACAGATCGATCAGCGAGTCGACGAACATCTCGGTGTGGACGCCGAGCTCCTTGATCGGCGAGGCGGCAGCGCCTCGCATACCGCGTTGGGCATCGCGCCGATTCCGATCTGGATACACGCGCCGTCCTCGATCTCCGCGGCGATCAGCCGGGCGACTTTTTCGTCGACCGGACTGGCGGGCGAATTCTTGAGCTCCGGCATCCGGCCCTCGCCGCCGTCGATCACGCGATCGACCTCGCCGATATGGACCGCGTTTTCGACCCCGAACACGTAGGGCATCGAGGCATTGGTCTCGACCATCAGCGTGCGGGTCTTTTCCGGAGATGGCCTTGTGATAGACGATCGAGCCGCCGAAGTTGAAAAATCCATGCTCGTCCATCGGCGCGGTCTTTATCACCGCGAAATCCGAATCGAGGAAGCGCCGATAGTAATCGGGCACCTCGCCGAAGTTCATCGGGACGTGATCGCAGAGATTGCGGTCGTGCATCTTGCGTTCGAGCCCGGAGAAATACCACGACATGTACCGGACGTGGCGCGAGCCGGGATCGGCCTCGGCCACGGCGCGCGGAGCGAGCGCCAGGCAGCCGCGAATCTTGACCCCACTGAGCTCCGGGATACGCGCCGCCAGCGCGCGGTCGAACAGATCCGGCTGTCCGACGCCGAATCCGTATTCGAGCCAACTGTCCGGCTGCACCATCGCGGCGGCCTGCGCGGCGCTGACGGTCTTGCGTTTGAGTTCTTCGCGGTATGATGCCATCACTCACCTGATCCGGCCGGCGCCGAATTCGCTTGACTGCCGGTATCGCATAGGATTTGTTTCGGTCGCGTCTCCATCATCAATGACAACAGTCGAAACCCTCAGGCAAGCGCCCAATTCAACCCGCGGCGGCGTCAAAGCTTCGCGTTTGATCCTGTTTCTGACCGTTTTCGTCGATCTGCTCGGCTTCGGGATCGTGATTCCGTTCCTGCCGATGTTCGCGGAGCGGATGGGCGTTGGAGCGGGCGCCGTCGGCCCGATCCTGGCCGTCTACTCGCTGACGCAACTGCTGTGCGCGCCGATGCTCGGACGAATTTCCGATCGCGTCGGCCGCCGCCCGGTAATCATGCTGGGGCTGCTCGGCTCGTCGCTCAGCTACCTTATATATGGGTTCGCGGATTCGTTCTGGCTCCTGATGCTCTCCCGGGCGGTGCACGGCGCGTGCGCCGCGACGGTCTCGACCGCGCAAGCCTACGTCGCCGACACGACCAGCGAATCGGAGCGCGCGCAGGGGATGGGCATGATCGGTGCTGCGTTCGGGCTCGGTTTCGTGCTGGGTCCGGCACTGGGTGGAGTGCTGGGCCGCGCCAGCCTGCGCCTGCCGGTGTTCTTCGCCAGCGCGCTGACCTTCGCCAACCTGCTGTTCGCCGCGAAGTACCTGCCGGAGTCGCATCCGGCGTTATCGGGCGAGCGCCTCACGGCGGCGCGGCTGCTCGAACCTCTGATGCGGCTGCCGCGCGAACTCGCCGGCCATCGCCTGGCGCGGCTGTTCTCGCTCGCGTTCCTGCTGACGTTCGTGCTGGCGGCGCTCGAGGCGACCTTCGCCCTGATCGTCCCGCAGATCTACGGCTATGGCCCTTACGGGGTTGGATTGCTCCTCGGCTATACCGGACTGGTGCAGGCGATCGCGCAGGGATACGTGCTGGGGAAAGTTGTCAAGCGTTTCGGCGAGGCGCGAGTCCTCAGAGTTGGCGCGATCGCGCTGGCGATCGGCCTCGCGCCGCTCGGTACGATTGGCTCGCATCGCGCCCTGCTGGTGATGATGGCGCTGATCGCGATCGGTTACGGATTGGCAAGTCCGTCGGTGGCGAGTCTGATCTCGCGGCGCAGCGAGCGGCATCTGCAGGGCGAAGTGCTCGGCATCAACCAGTCGGCGCTGTCGCTGGCGAGGATCTTCGGCCCGATCGCGGGCGCGGCGGTCTTTGCGATACTCGGACCTTCAGCGCCCTGCATCGGCGGCGCGATCGTCGCCGCGATGGCATTGGTCCTGATGCGTGGCATAGACTTGGCTTCCGCTTGAGGAGCAAACCATGCCCTGGGTTTTGACCTTTCATCTGTTCGGCGTGATCTTCTGGCTCGGCGGCCTGCTCGTGATCGCGAGCCTGCTGGCGCTGGTTGCGGACGAGGTTGGCGTCGCCAAGGAGCGCTTCATCGTCGCCGCCCGCCGCTTGTTCGTCGGATGCAACATCGGCGCGGCGGTCGCGATCGTGTTCGGATTTTTGTTGATCATGTTCGAGCCCGAGGTGCTGCGCCAGGGATGGTTTCACCTGAAGCTGCTGCTGGTGCTGCTGCTGATCGTCGTGGATGTGCGGCTGTATCGGCGGATCGTCGTCCTCGAAAATGAGCCGGCAAGCGCGACGACCGCGGAATTCAGGATAGTGCACGGGATGGTCAGCGCGCTGATGCTGATTATCCTGCTGCTCGCGCTGTTGAAGCCTTTCTGATCCCGAAGCTTCGTTCCACTCCGCGGTCTGAACCAGGTGCACGACGAATTTGTCACTCTGGGCAAGGTCTTGGCGGTTGCCTTGGCCGTCGGATTGGACGTGCTCGCAGTTTCAGTGGGCGTGGGCGTGGCGCGCCTGAGCTGGGGCGCGAGCCTGAAAATGGGCTTCGTGTTCGCGGGCTCCGAAATCGCGATGCAGGTGCTGGGCTACGAACTCGGGACCGGCGCCGGCATCGCGCTCGGCAACGTCGCGGCCTATGTTGGTTTCGCGCTGCTCGGCTTGATCGGCCTGCTCATGATTCGCAGTTCATTGCGGCTCGAATCGGAGCAGAAGTTCGATGTGATCAGTGGCCCCGGCCTGGCGGCGACGGCGCTCTCGATAAGCCTGGATTCGCTGGGCGTCGGAATCGCGTTGCCCGGCATTTCGCTGCCGCTGGTGCCGCTGCTGATCGCGGTTTCGATTACGACCACGACTTTCACGCTGACGGGGCTCGCGTTCGGCGCGCGCCTGGGCGAACGATACGAATCGCGCGCCGAGCGCGCCGCCGGGATCATGCTGGTCGCGCTGGCGGCGCTCTTCACCGCCGAAAAACTGGTGTCAGGCCGCCATGGTCAGTCCATGTGGTAGCGCTTGCGCTTGCGCCATAACGTCGCGACGCTGATTCCGAGCGTGTCGGCAGCCTCTTCGAGCGTGGTGGCGTGGGCCAGCACCCGCCGGATGTGATCTTCTTCGATCTCGTCCAGAGAAGCCTCTGAAGCCGAATGCGGCACCGCCAGCGCGGGCTGGAACATGATGTCCGGCAGATCTTCCCTGGTGATCAAATCGCCGCGGCTGAGCACGGTGGCGCGCTCGATCGCGTTGCGAAGCTCGCGCACGTTACCCGGCCATCGATAGGCGATAATCGCTTCGACCGCCTCGCGCGAGAGCTGCAGGCCGGGACGCCGGTTGCGCGTGCGCGCCGCGGCCAGAAGGCGCTCGGCCAGCGCGACAATGTCCTCGGCGCGATCGCGCAGCGCCGGAAGGCCGAGCGAAATCACGTTGAGGCGGTAGAACAGATCGGCCCTGAATCTTCCCGCCGCGACTTCCTGCTGAAGGTCGCGATTGGAAGCCGCGATGATGCGCGTGTCGACCTGGATGGTCTTCTGATCGCCGAGGCGCTCGAAGCGCTGCTCCTGCAGAAAGCGCAGAAACTTGGTCTGGATTGGCGCGGGCAAATCGGCGATTTCGTCGAGGAACACGCTGCCGCCTTGCGCCGCCTCCAGGCGCCCGGGCTTGTCTTTGACCGCGCCGGTGAAAGCGCCGCGGACGTGGCCGAACAATTCGCTTTCGAGCAGATGCTCCGAAAGCGTGGTGCAGTTGACGACCACGAAGGGGCGCTCGCGGCGCGGGCTCCACAGATGGATTTGCCGCGCCAGCACGTTTTTGCCGGTGCCGCTCTCGCCGGTCAGCAGAATCGTGGCCTCGCTCTTCGCCGCCTGACGCGCAGTATCGAGCAGCGCGCTCATCGCGGGGCTTTTCGATTCGAGCATCGGGACTTCGTCGATCGTGTCGCGCAGCGCCTGGTTTTCGAAGCGCAGCGCCTGGACCTCGAGTGCGCGGTCCACGACGTGTCCAATCTGCTCGAGCGAGAACGGCTTGGCCAGGTAATCGTAGGCGCCGGACTTCATAACCTCGACGGCGCTCTCGACCGTCGCGTAGGCCGTGATCAGGATCGCGAGAACCTTCGGGAAGCGCGCTTTGACCTCGTGCAACAGCTCCAGCCCGTTCATTTCCGCCATCCGGTAGTCGCTCAGCATCAGGTCGACGTTCGGGTTCTGGGCCAGGAGCTCGAGCGCGCGCGGCGCGCTTTCCGCCATCAGTACATGATGGCCGCAGGACTCGAAGTAGGTCGCCAGGCTGCGGCGGATGTTCTTCTCGTCATCGACGATCAGGAGATTTGCCATCAGACCTCCGCGGGTAGTTCCACGGTGAACTCGCTGCCGCGCCCCGAACTGCTTACGAAGATGCGGCCGCCGTGGGCTTCCACGATGTCCTTGACGATCGAGAGCCCGAGGCCGGCCGATCCGGTTTCGAGGCCGTCGACGCTCCACTGCGCGAAGCGCTCGAAGATGCGGTTGCGGATCTCGTCCGGGATTCCCGGTCCGGTATCGGCGACCTTCAATTGGGCGAAATCCTTGTTTCGTCCGAGGGTGATCTCAATCCGGCCGCCCGACGGAGTGTAACGCAGCGAGTTGCCGAGCAGGTTCGACACCACCCAGCCGAGCTTGACCGGATCGCCGCGCACCTCGAGTCCGCGCTGCTTGATCTCGACCACCAACTCGACCTCCTTCTGCTGCGCCTGGATCATGAACCGCTTTGCCACCGCCTCGGCCAGTTCGGCAACGTCGAGCGTCACCATCTGGACCCGGATTGCGCGCGGATCGCCGCGCGCGAGATTAAGCAGGTCGTCCGCCAGGTTGCGCATCCGGCGCACGTCCTCGTCGATCCCGGCGACCAGCTCCTGCTGCTTCGGCTCGAGCCGCGACTTGCTCTTTTCAAGCAGCTCGGCCGAGAGCGCGAGCGAGGTCAGCGGCGTCCTGAGCTCGTGCGAGAGCGTCGCGACCAGGTTGGCGCGGGCCCGGTCCTTGTCGCGCAGATAAGTGATGTCCTGGAGGATGAGGATCGTCCCGAAGGATTGCTCCTCGCTCTGCCGCAGCGGCATCGGCTTGAGCAGATAGATATGATCGCGGCCGCGGACGTGCAAATCGACCTCGATCCGATCGTGGTTCGCCCCCTCGCTGAGCGCGGCGCGCACGCGCAGGTAATGAGGATGGCTGCTGTTCAGATCGTCGAATGGACTGCCGAGCGCGTCCTCCCTTTCGACGCCCAGGATCAGGGCCGCAATCTCGTTGATATGGGTCACGATCCCGCTCGGATCGATCAGCACGATGCCGTCTTCGAGGCTTTCGATGATCGCTTCGGTCTTGTTCTTTTCGTAGATCAGCCGGTCGATGTTGAGTCTCTCGAACTGCTCGAGCCGCTCCGCCATCCGGTTGAACTCCTGCACGACCAGTTGCAGTTCCGCCAGCGGCTGCGAACCCAGGCGCTGCGGCGGCCCTCCGCGCAAGCTGAAACTCCTCAGGCGCTCGGCAAGTTCATCGAGCGGTTTGGAGAGGGTCGCGGCGAGCGTCCATGAAAGCGCCACGCCGAACAGCACCAGCAGCGCGAGGCCGGCGGCGAACTCGTAGGTCAGCCGCAGCCCCATCCGGCTCGCCCGGCTATCGGCGCGGAACATCGCGACCCGATTGATTTCGACCAGCGTGTCGAGCTGGGCGTTTAGCGCCGTGAACTCGTCGTCGCGCCTTACGCCGGGATTTGCCGCCAGCTCGGAGAAGAGCCTGGCTCCCGCTTGATGGATTCCACCGGCAAGCTCCGCCTCGCCGACCTCCGTGATGTCGTGTTCTTCGATGTCGATCCAATGCATGAACGTGTCGCGACTGGCGGGAAGGACCTGGTTCACGGTTCCGTCGCGGGTGGCAAGCTGGAGCGCGTCGAGCGCATCGTGCATGTGCCGGGCGGCCTCGATACTCACGTAGTTGCGATAGAGGGTCTCGCGGATCCCTCCACCGAGCCGGTAGACGCCGGGCAACGCGAGCGCGCCGAACGCGACCGCGATCGCGAGCATCACCAGCGTGCCCCTTAAGATTCGACTGCGAAGCGAGGGCTGTTTCTTCATTGCTCGTTCGTGCCGGTCAGGGCCACGACCTCGATATCGATATCCTGCGCGGCGGAAACCAGCTTGCTGGTGACCGACTTGCCGCGGATCCGGTTCCACAGCGTGGGAGTCGTGCGGCCGGCCATTATCTTGCTAATTCCCTTTTCGCGGGCGAATTCAAGCAGGGCCTTCACCACGTCGGGCGCCTTGAGCCACACGATCTCCGCGCCGAGGTCGGCGGCCATATTGATGTTGTCGAGCAGGGCGCGGAAATCCCCGGTGCTGATCTTCTGAACCGACTCGGCGGGCGTTTCAATATGCACTGCGAACCAGTCGGCGTTGAGCTGGGCCGCGGTGCGCGCCGCCTTGCGCAGCAGCTCGCCGCCGCCGACGGGGTTGGACGAGAGGCAGACCATCATCTTTTCGGCGACCGCGCGCCGGCGCCCGCCCTCGCGCTTGATCTGGTCGAGCTCTTCGCGTTGGCGGCTCTGATCGCGCGCGACCTCGCGCAGCGCCAGCTCGCGCAGGGCCGCGATGTTGCTCGGCTTGAAGAAATTCTTGAGCGCCTGTTCGACCTGCTCCTTGGGGTAGATTTTTCCTTCGCGAAGACGCTGGCGCAGCTCTTCGATCGCGATGTCGATGGTAACCACCTGGTCCGCGCGGGCGAGAAACGCGTCGGGCAGGGTTTCCTTGACCTCGATTCCCGTGATTCTCCTGACCAGCGGCTTGAGCCCTTCGAGGTGCTGGATGTTGACCGCGGTGATGACGCTGATGCCCTTTTCGAGCAGATCTTCGACATCCTGGTAACGCTTCTCGTGGCGCGAGCCCGGCGCGTTGGTGTGGGCCAGCTCGTCGACCACCACCGTCTCGGGCTTGCGCGCAATGATCGCGTCGAGATCCATCTCCTGGAGCACGGTTCCCCGATACTGCACCTCGCGAAGCGGAACCATCTCGAGATCCCCGACCAGAGCGGCGGTCTCCGCCCGGTCGTGGGTCTCAATCACTCCCAGCACGATGTCGCGGCCCGCGGCGCGAAGCTGATGCGCCTCTTGCAGCATCCGGTACGTCTTGCCGACTCCGGCCGCGCCCCCGACGTAGATCTTGAGCCGGCCCTTTTGCGATCGGGGGACGAGATCTAAAAAGGATTCGGGGTCGCGGCGTGCGTCGTCCTTCAGACGTGAGTCGTCCTTCATGTGATGTCCGCTCCCAAGATGAAAGCGTCGGAGCGGTCTGAGACGAGCTTCCAGTGCGTGCGCGACACTTCAACCCGCGCGCGTATGCGAACTCACCAAGGCTCGCGACCTGATCTTCCGTTAGTCCATGGGCGATGGCAACCCTGCGACCCGGCTCCCCGTCGCGACCGGGCGTTCACGCTTGCTTCGCCGGGTGGGCGATAGTAATAGAAATATCACTAATGGCCTGGTGGGAACGGAGGGGCTCCGAAATGACATCCGAACGAGCGGGCATGATGACGGTCTGCGACCCCGTTGAAACGGCGGCGGTGTCCGCGCAGTCGGCACTGGGCGCCAGCGCGCCATGGAAGGAAGCGGTGGTCAAGGGAATCACGCTGGCTTACGATGACATGGGCAACGGCGACGAGATCGTTTGCCTGCACGCGATTGGTCATGGCGCCCGCGACTTCGAGCGGCTTCGCAAGCACCTCGCGGGCCGGTATCGCGTAGTCGCGCTGGACTGGCCGGGTCACGGGAACTCGGGATCGGACGAAGTGGCGGCGAGCGCGGATCGTTATCTGGAATTACTAATCGATTTTATGGACGTGGCCGGCTTGAGGCGTCCGGTGATCATCGGCAACTCGATCGGCGGCGCGGTCGCGATACGATACGCCGCCGAGCGGCCGGATCGCGTCCGTGGCTTGATCCTCGAAAATCCCGGTGGACTCTATCGGAGTGACAGGTCGAGCCGGATTGCGATCGGTGCGATGGTGCGATTCTTCTCAGCCGGCGCCAGAAAGTCGTGGTGGTTCCCGGCCGCTTATCGCGCGTACTACCGGATGGTCTTGCCGATGCGCGAAGCCGCGGAGCAGCGAAGTCGCGTGACCGCCGCTGGAATCGAGATGGCGCCGATTCTGGCGCAGGCCTGGAAGAGCTTCGGCGAGCCGGCGGCGGATCTGCGGCCGCTCGCGTCGCGGATCGAGTGCCCAGTTCTATTCGCCTGGGCGAAGCGCGATCGGATTGTTCAGCTCAAGCGATGCCTTCCGGCGATTCGCCAGTTCCCACACGCGCAACTCGAGACCTTCGATGCCGGCCACGCGGCCCATCTCGAAGCACCGCACGCTTTCGAACGGTCGGTCGACCGCTTCCTGTCAGCGAGCCTTCAGGAGTGATGCGGCAACGGCTGGTTGGCGACCAGCTTCGGTCAACTGTCTTCAGCGAGCTTTCTTTCGCCGCTCCGCCCATCGCTGCTTCATCAAGTCGGACAAGCGCTTTCTGCCAGCCGCCGTCAGAACGGCGTCGCCGCTTGGGACCTTTTTTGGGCGCAGCGATCCTTACAGGCGCGGTTGCCGAACCTGCCCCCTCCAGCAGGACAATAGCTCGATTGAGTCGATCTCTTTCCCTCTTCAACTCCGACACAATCTTCTCAAGATCCAAGAGTGCCTCCTTTTGGAACCGCAGCCTAAGATATATCTACACCCCAAGGGTCTCAATCCCGCTTGATCCTGGGTCGTCTCACCTGCTTTTGCGATGTAAGTCTGCAAGGGAGGCGGTTCTGCTAACATCCGTAAAAGTTCTGGGCAAGTTGTGAAATCCGAAAGGCCCTCGTAGACTTGGACGCCGTATCAAAGGAGCGAGCTGATGCGTTTCACATTGATGCTGTCGCGGGGCGAGTACCGGGATTTCCAGGCGATCGCTCGAGCTGCGGAAGCCTCCGGTTGGACTTCGATTACCATTCCGGACAGTCTTTTCTTCCCGCTCGCTACTGAGTCCGATTATCCATACGCGGATACCAACAATATCCGGCAATATATTTCGGCGACTCCCTTCATTGAACCTCTCGTCGCGATGACCTGGATGGCCGCAGTTACGAAGACCTTGCGATTCTACCCGGCGGTCATGAAGGTGCCTGTGCGCCAGCCATTGGTGCTCGCCAAGGCGCTGGCGTCGCTGGCCGTCATTTCAGGCGATCGCGTCAGTCTCGGTGCGGGCCTCAGTCCCTGGCGCGAGGACTTTACCTACAATGGCATGGTCTTCGAGAAGCGGGGCAAGCTAATGGACGAGTGCATCGAAATCATTCGAGGCGCTCTGAGTGGGAGTTACTTCGAATTTCACAGTAAAAATTACGACATTGGGCCGATGAAGCTGAATCCGGTGCCCGATCGGCCGGTGCCGATCCTGTACGGTGGTCACAGCAAGGCTGCGCTGGCTCGCGCCGCCCGTCTCTGCGATGGATGGATTTCGGCCAACGCCGATACTGATACCCTCAAGAGTCTCATCAGCGGCTTGAATGCTCAGCGCGAACACTATGGGACCCTGACCCGAACCGACTTTGAAATTCATGTCATGGATGTCATGGCAAACGCCGCGGATGATTACAGGCGGCTTGCCGATCTGGGCGCGACCGACGCCGTCGCGGGCTTTGCGAGCGAGGGTCGGGCCATGATCGATGACGTACGCCGCTTCGGCGAGAAGATCATCGCCAAGCTCCTCTAAAGATCAGCTAGTCTAAAAGTCATCCGGAAGATCGGAACGCACCGATCCTGAGACTTGTAGCGAGTTGGTTCGATGCAGAGCACGGCCAGTGCCGAGATACATATCGCGATGCGGCCCGATCAGGCTTGGGAAAAGATGCGCGACCTGAGCAAGCCGCATCTCTATGTGCCCGGCCTCACGGACTGTCAGATGACAACATCGCAGCGCGAGGGGGTAGGCGCGAGCCGGCGAGTGTTTCAGAAAGGCCGCGCGCCGATGGACGAGACCGTGATCGAGTGGCGCGAGAAAGAGGGCTTCGTGGTTCGCCTGCACAATGGCGACAAGCCTCCTGTCCCGTTCAAGGAAGCCTGCTTCAGCTACCGAATCGAGGCAGACGGCGGCGGCGGAACTATCTTCAAGCCGTCGATGGTCTACACCCTGCGCGGAGGAGTCCTCGGGCGGTTGCTGGATCGCCTGTTCCTCAACCGATTCGTTTCGCGCGTGGTGCGCAAAGTCGGGGTCAATCTCAAGCAATATTACGAGACCGGGCAGCCCTCTAACCCGGCCTTCCGAAACCCGGGTTAGGCTCTGTCCAGTTGCGGCAAGATGTGCCCGGACCGCAAATGATATAAGAGTTTTTCCGATGGGTGCGCATCACTTTAGAGCGCTCGGCGGATGGGGCGGCAGGTTTGCGACGATCGCCGCAAGCCGATGCGACAAATGCGGCTTCATGTACGTCGCGATGAATCGTACCGCCGATCGCGCCGGGAGCATCATCGCGATCGGTGAGGACGGCAAGGACCTGGACGCCTCGGAAATAGCCGGCGAATGTCCGATGGCCGGTTGAGGTGAGTTGAGATGAGGTTGAGATGAATCGAAGCGCAAGGCGTTTTCGCTTCGCTGTGGCGATGGTCGCAATCGCAGCTCGCGTTGGTGGCGGCCGTTGCCGCCGCGGGTGATTTCACTCCGAGCGGGGCGCCGCGCGAGCTCAAAGGCGCGCCCGGGATATACGAATGGCGGTTCGAGGCGGTGCGCGGTCCGTCGCCGTTCGACAAGCTAGGGCTTCATCGCGTCGTCGCCGGTCCCAAACCGCCGGAAAATCCGGCTGCGGTGGTGTTGTTTCTGCCCGGCACGAACATGAACGGCGAGGTCGGAATCGACGACCCGCGCCACAATCTGATGGTCTACCTGGCGACCAAGGGCATCGACACCTGGGCGCTCGATTACCGCACGCACTTCATTCCGCCGGCGACGTCCGAAAGCGATTTGTCCGAGTTGAAAGGATGGACCAACGATCTGTTCGAGTCGGATATCGACGCGGCGGGCGCGTTCGTCTCGACGCGCACCCATCGCAAGAAACTCTTCGTCGCGGGATTCAGCCGCGGCGTGACCTTCGCCTATCTTTACGCCGCGCGACATCCCGATCGCGTCGCCGGATTGATCATGCTCGACGGATCTATCAGCGACCATCCGATGATGTTGGGGAGTCCGAGCGGCAACGCGGACGACGTTCGGCGGAAAGCATCTGACCTTCGACAAGCGCAAGGTCCTGATGCAGATGGTGATGGCAAATCCGGACGGCCCGGCGCCGATTCCCAAATACCAGACCGCCCGCGAGAATCTCGAGCACGTTCTGTACGACGCGGCCGCGTTTGGAGGCTCGGGCGGGCTGGCAAATGCGCTGGGCGGCTTCTCCGACGCTCCGACGCTGGCGCGGGTGCTGGTCGAGGACGATCGCTGGTGGCCCTCGGTGCAGAACTACGAGAGCTCGCTCACGCCCGAGCTGAAGCAATCGCTCGCCGGCTCGAAAATCCCGCTGATCGCGTTTGCCAGCACCAACCTGGGATCGCGATGGGCCTCCGAGACTCGCGCGGCGACCGCATTGACCGGGAGTTCCGACGTCACGTACACGCAGCTTGCCGGATGGGGCCATCTGGACGTGCTGTGCGGCACCAAGGCGGAGACAGAAGTCTACGCACCGATAGCGGTGTGGATTACGCAGCGTGCGAAGTAGGCGGAAAGTCCGCGTCGGGGCCGCGCTCGGGAGCGTCCTTGGCCTTTCCGATCAGGAGCACTGCGCCCAACGCCCACATCCCGAGCGTGAATCCCAGCGCCGTCCAGAGCATCGCGCTGCGATGCCGCCGAGACGCGATCACCGCGACGAGCGATCCCAGCGCGGCGTTGATCGCCAGTGAAGTGGCGATCATCTCGGGCGGGTTCTCGTGATAGCGCATCAGCGCGAATCCGGAGCCGTAACCGAGAATTGTGGCCAGAGTTTCCATGGGTTTGCGCCGCCCGCCGCTCTATATATAGTTGCTAATCATGGCAACCGACGACGCTGCAAGCCTGTTCTCGAAGCTCAAGCAAATGAGCGAAGAAGGCCTGACCGGGTTTTTCGCCGAGGTGATGTCCAACGAGCGGGCGCGCCGGGCGCTCGGCCGCGCCGGCGAAAGGTTCATGGCGAACAAGAAGACCTTCGACCGCAACATGGAGACCTTTCTGGATTTCGTGAGCATCCCGTCCAAGCGCGACGTTCGCGAGCTGAAGGCGCGCCTCGATCACCTCAATGGTCAACTGGTTAATCTTAGCATCAAGCTCGACCGTATGCTGGCAAGTCCGACAGCCGTTGAGAAAGTTTCCTCCGGGGCTCCGCGAGCGAAGAAGCCGCCCAAGCAACCGCGCCCGGCGTAATCGATAGAATTGGCCCGCGCGGTTGTGAGAGCCGGGCGTCGGGATTCACAATCGGCGCGGGCACTATCTTCGATGAGAGCCTACGGGCGATGAGCGGCTACGAGGCGATTCGCGACCAGTTCCACAGCAACCGTCTGCTCTTCGGCGATCCTGCCGAGGCCCGCATCGTGGGATTGGAAATCGCCCCGCCCAAAGAGGTCGAAATCTTCCGGCGCGTCGAGGGAAAGATCGTTCGCGAGCGCCGGCCGATTCGGCTCTTCACGATTCTGAGCGACCGCGAGCTCTTGCGGGGCTTCAAGGCGCCGCACGAAATCTCCGAGCTGAAGGGCGAGCTGCGCTTTCGCCATCTGGCGACCTTCGGCTCTCTCGACGCGCTCGAAGCCGCCAAACGCCATCTGCGCCACGTGACGGGCAAGCCGCCGGGCGCTCCCGACGCGCCGTACTTCGTGCTTGCCGATCCCGTCGAGCAACATCTGATGCTGACCCGGACGGCCTTCTTCATGGGAGTCCAGTTCGCCGATCTGGTCAGGATGCAAATCGATATCGAGACCTACATCAGCGAGGGCTTCGAATTTCCGTCCGCTGCGCGCGCGGGCGATCGCGTGATCGCAATCGCGATCGCCGACTCCACGGGCTTCGAGCGCGTGCTCTCGGGCGCCGAGATGGACGAGCCCGCGATGCTGAACGAGCTGGTGCGGATCGTTCGCGAGCGCGACCCCGACGTAATCGAGGGACACAACCTGTTCCGCTTCGACTTCGAGTACCTCGAGCAGCGCGCCCGCCGCCACGGCGTGAAGCTCGCGCTCGGCCGCGACGGCAGCGTGCTCGGCGCGCGCGCCTCGCGCCTGCAGATCGCCGAGCGCGTGATCGCGTATCGCCGCTACGACGTCTACGGCCGGAGCATTATCGACACCTGGATCCTCGCCCAGCATTACGACATCGCCAGCCGCGAGCTCGAAGGATTCGGCCTCAAGGAGCTGGCGCGCCATTTCCATATCGCGCGCGCCGGCCGCGTCTATATCGATCCGGCGCGGATCAGCGAATGCTTCGACCGTCGCCGCGACGAGTTGATGGAGTACGCGCTCGACGACGCGCGGGAGGCCGGCGCGCTGGCCGAGATGCTCTCGCAGAGCTACTTCGTGCAGGCGCAGATTTTCCCGTACTCGTACCAGAACGTGGTCTTGCGCGGAAACGCGACCCGAATCGACGCGCTGATGACGCGCGCCTATCTCGCCGCGGGCCATTCGATTCCCGCGCCCAACGATCCATCCGAAGTGATGGGCGGCTACACCGAGATTCGCCGCTGCGGCGTGGCGCGCAACGTGCTCCACTGCGACGTCACCTCGCTGTACCCCTCCTTGATGCTCCTGTACGGACACGGCCCCGCCGCCGATCGCCTCGGCGCGTTTCTGCGGATGCTCGCCGACCTGAGAAGCTTCCGCGTCCAGGCCAAAGCTCTCGCGCGCGAGCTTGAAGGCCGCGAGCGCCGCAACGCCGAAGCGCTTCAGCAGACCTTCAAGATCCTCATCAACTCGTTCTACGGCTATCTCGGCTTCGCGCTCGGCCATTTCAACGATTTCGAGCAGGCCAACGCGGTGACCGGACGCGGGCGCGAGCTGATCAAGCGCGCGGTGGCGGAACTGGAAGCGCGCGGCGCGATGGTGATCGAGGTCGATACCGACGGGATCTATTTCGTCGCCCCGCCGGGCCGCGACAATCCCGCCGATTCCGAGGCGCTGCTCGAAGAAGTCGGCGCGACGATGCCCGAGGGAATCAGGCTCGAAATCGACGGCCGCTACGCCGCGATGTTCAGCTACAAGATGAAGAACTACGTGCTGCTCGATGAGAGCGGCGAGATGACGATTCGCGGCTCGGGGCTCAAGTCGCGCGGGCTCGAGCGCTTCCAGCGCCGCTTCATGGAAGATATGTTCCGGCTCCTGCTCGAAGAGCGCCGCGGCGAAATACCGGCGCTGCTCGCGAGCTACAGCGAAAAGCTCGCGGCGCATCAATTCGAGATCGCCGACCTGATGAAAACCGAAACGCTCCAGGACTCGCTCGAAGCCTATCGCAATAAAATCGGCGGCAAGCGCCGCAACGTCTCGGCGCCCTACGAGCTGGCGCTCAAGGCCGAGCGCCCGTACTTGAGCGGCGATCAGATTTCCTACTACGTGATCGGGCGCAGCGCCAAGGTCAAAGTCAACGCGGCGGCCAAGATGGCGGCCGATTACGACCGCCGCGCTCCCGACGAAAACGTCGAGTACTATCAGGCCAAGCTCGCCGAGCTCTACGCCAAGTTCAAACCCTACGTCGATCGCCCGGGCCTGTTCGCACCGTCAGAAGTGGAAGCGAAACGGGGCGGACAGCAAGAGATGTTCGGCGAACCCGCGTCGAATGGAGGAGACTGACAAACGCGCCGCAAGTATCGTTGGAGCGGGTAGTGGACAAGTTTAAAGTGAGTCTCTGAGTCGCTTCTTGTAGCGGCGGGTCGAGACCCGCCTCCTGCTGCCACGGGCGGCTCGCGAGCCGCCCCTACGAAAAGGAAACGGTCTATTGAAACTTGCCGCCACCTTAGAGCGAAACTCTTGCGGGACCCGCAGAAATAAATCGCTCCGCGTAGATCCCTCGCTACGCTCTGGATGACAAACAAGAGAGCCTCCTTTCTCTGTCATTTCGAGTGGAGGCTGCCGGAGCGAGAAATCTACGCGGAGCGATTAGAACGTACGCTGGGTCACGCGAAGCATTTTGGTTGAAGGAGAAGTCATGCCTGACGAAAAGCATCAGCTCGAAAAGCAGCTCGACTGGGACAAAGTGAAGGGCTTCGCCTTCCAGACCATGATCGATATCGGCACCGCGATGCACGGTGCGCTCAGCTTTATCGGCGACCGGCTCGGGATCTTCAAGGCGCTCGCCGGCGCCGGATGGGTCACGCAGCGCGGAGCTCGCGGAGCGCACCGGGTCTTAGCGAGCGCTACCTGCGCGAGTGGCTCGGCGCGATGGCGGCTGCGCGCTATGTCGAGTACGACCCGGCGACGCGCAAGTTCATGATGCCGCCCGAGCACGCGATGATCCTCGCCAGGGAAGACTCGCCGTTTTTCTTCGGCGGCTTTATCGAAGGTATCGCCAACATCGCGATGGCGCCGAAGGTTGCCGAAGCGTTCAAGACCGGCAAGGGCGTGCCGCAAAGTGAGTATCCGCCGGAAACCTTCGAGGGAATCGAGCGCGGCACCGCCCCGATGTATCAGCATCACCTGGTCAGCAAGTGGCTGCCGGCGATGCCTCAAGTCGTTGCGTCGCTGTCGGACGGCGGATGCGCGCTGGACATCGGATGCGGCAGCGGGCGCGCCGCGATCACGCTCGCGAAGGCGTTTCCCAGGGCGCTGATCTTCGGCTACGACTCGCATCAGGAGTCAATCGAGCGAGCGAGAGCCAATGCGCGCGCGGCCGGGCTGCGCGATCGGATTGGCTTCGAGGTGGTCGATTGCACCAAACTGCCGGCCGAGCGATGGGACTTCATCGCGACCTTCGACGTGGTTCACGATTCGATCGACCCGGTCGCGCTGCTCAAGTCGATCCGCCAGGCGCTGAAGCCCAAAGGGACCTACCTGATGCTCGAGGTCAATGTGTCGGCGAATCTGGAGGACAATCTCAATCCGATGGGCCGGATGATGTATTCGATGAGCACTCTCTATTGCATGACCGTTTCGCTCGCCCACGGAGGCGCGGGAATCGGCGCCGTGATGGGCGAACCGAAGGCCCGCGAACTCTGCGAGCAAGCCGGCTTCACAAAATTCCGCCGCCTACCGATAGACGACCTGTTCTCCGCGCTCTACGAAGTGCGCCGGTAGCGCTCGCTGCTCCTAAATCCCTCTCCCTCCGGGAGAGGGCAAGCGGCGCGGCGCTTGCTCTTTTCTTGCAAGCGTCGTGACGCGCGGGTGAGGGCGTTGCCGCGACGCCTCTGCGCCCTACGACAGATCCACCGGCAACTCGAGGTAGTTCTCGAAGATGAAATCGCGATGCTCCAGCAGAATCGGATGCGTCGCGGCGACGATCTCCGTTTCAGTGATCGTGAACATCTCGCGAATGATCCGCGGCATCGGGCATAGCTGCTCATCGAGCGGTTTCATCGCATTGGAGAACGCGGCCCAATAAACGTCGAGCGCCGAGAGCGTGTCGCCAATGAAGAATCGGCTTCCGCGAGCACGCTGTTGCTCGAGCCGCGCCGAGAGTGCCGTCAGAATCGCCACGACTCGCGCCGGCGCGCGTTCGCCGATTTCCGGCGAGTAGCCATACTTCTTTCCCAGGTATGCCGAGACTCCCGCCGGATCGCCCCCGGGTTTCTGAAGCGCCAGATGCACCGACCTCAGGCGCTCCGTCCATCCAAGACCGTTCTCGCCGCACAGCTCGTTGCTGTAGCCAAACATCAGGACCCGATCCTCGATGCGATCGGGTATGAGCTGCGGTGACGGCGCCAGCCGCTCGGAGAGATATAGCTGGTCGATCCACATGGTGCGCGGCCGTTCGTCGTTCCATTTCATGACGGGAAAGCTGTCTTGCCCGCTCCACTCATGGAGCGCCTGAGTCGGCGAGCCAAACACGTGGCCGACCCGCGCGTGCGGCATTTTCTTTACGTGCAGGATGCCCTTCAGCGCCTCGCCCCACGGGCTGGGGACTTGTGCGAGCGTGACGATGCGCAATCCGCCGGCCTGCCGGGCCTGCTCGATGGTGATTCTTTCCGGTTTCATTACTGGTTACTCCAATGCGGCCAGCGCGTCGGCCTGCGCGACTCTTTCGGGCTGGCGGCCCGACGCGAGCGGGCGCGAGCCCGGCGCTCGCTCGAACGGATCGCATAGCCCCAGCTCTTTTCCGATCTCGCGAACCGCGGGCATCACTTCGTTGCCGAGCAGTTGGATACATCGCATCCGATCCTTGACGGCGACCGGGCCGTCGATCCAGAACGCGAAAATCCCGGGACGCAGCACTTCGAGCACCTTGCGCAGCTCGCGCACCACGTTGTCGGGAGTGCCCGCGATCATCTGAAGGTCCTTGCGGGCCTGCGGATAGCCCTCGTAGATCGCGCGCTTGATCGGTTCGAGCTCCTCGTCGGTCTCGTTGCCGCCGCCCTTGTGAATCGGCTTGCCGGGCAGGTTGGGGTTGGCCTGAAGTCGCGCCATGCGGCGGGTGGCCTCTTTGGAATTGTATCCCGGCGGGAACATCCATTCGGGCCGCGCGAAGTGCGCGAAGCTGCCCGCGAACAGGAAGCGCTGGCCGAGCTCCTCGGCGCGCTCCTGGGTGTCGGCGACGAACACCGGCTGTAGATAGCCGAAATTCTCCGGCCCGGCCTGGTAGCCCTCGCGTCCGGCGGCGTCCGTATAGATGTCCCAGAGCTCGACCGTCGGCGCGAGCTTGGTCCCCAGCGCGATGTACGGGAAGCGCTTTTTCGCGCACCAGATCGCGGTGTCGGGGCTCACCAGTCCGGGGATCCAGATCGGCGGATGGGGTTTCTGGCAGCGGCAGCACCCAGGGATTCACGAAGCGGTAGTGGAAATGCTTGCCCTCGTAGCGAAACGGGCCCGGAGTGGTCCAGGCCTTGACGATGAACTCGACGCCTTCCTCGAAGTACTCGCGGTTGTAGGCGGGGTTGGTGTTGTTGGCGAGCTGTTCACTTCCCGCGCCGCGGACCCATCCGGGAATCAGCCGGCCGCCGGAGATCAGATCGATCATCGCGAGTTCCTCGGCCAGCCGCAGCACGTTGCCGACCGTCGGCACCGGGTTGCCGAGCAGGACGATCTTCGCCCGCCTGGTGACTCGGGCGAGAATCGCCGCCTCCACGTCCATCACGGAGCCGAGACAAAACGGCGTCGCGTGATGCTCGTTCAGCATCAGGCCGTCGAACCCGAGTTCGTCCGAATAGATCTTTTCGTCGAGATATTGGTTGAGGAGCTTCGATCCGTGCGCGGGATCGAAATACCGGTTGGGAGTGCCGAAGAAGCTTCGATTCCGGATGATCTGGTTTTCGAGCTGGCGATGCCTTTCCGGATCGGTCTCGGGTTCATAATGATACGCGCGTTCCGTGAACCACATGATATGCATGGCCGGCGCCTCCGACTCGCTATGCGAGCCCGCTATGCCAAAAAGCTTTCGATCTCTCTGACGAACTGATCGGCTCTTTCGATTTCCGGCCGATGGCCGCATCGATCGAACGCGACCAGCTTCGCGTCCTTGAGCGCGCGCTGATAGATCGACGCCGCCGAGAACGGGACGATCGGGTCTTCACGTCCCCACACCAGCATCGTGCGCACGCCGGCTGCGCCTTCGAGCAGACGCGGCAGGCTCGGATTGTACATATAAGGTTGCCACGCCAGGCGGGCCGTTTCCGCACGCGCGTCCTCGAACGCCTCATACTGTTCGGGCGAGTGTCCGCCGTCGAACAGCGAATGGAACTCGGGCGTGTGCTCATCGAGCACTGATTTGCGCAGATAGCTGATCGCCGCGATCGTGAACATGTCGGCGATCTCGCCCTGGGGCGGCCGGATTCCCGCCGGCGCAACCAGAACCATCCTGGAGAACAGCGACGGATCGTTGGCCGCCATCTCGGCGGCGATCCATCCGCCGAACGAAAACCCGATCGCGTCGATCGGCGCGAGTTTCTGCTCGCGGAGAAATCGCCCGTAGAAGCAGGCCAGATCGCGCACGTTCATGATCCACTCGGCGCGCGGCGAGCGCCCGAAGCCCGGATGAAGCGGAATCAGCAGGGTCCGTTTCGCGCTGAGCGCGCGGTTCCATCCGAGCCATCCCGGATAGCCCAGCTCCTCATGAAGCACGAGCAGCGGCCGTCCCGAGCCGCCGCTCAGCATCCGCAACTGGTCCGCTCCGACTGCGCGCGTCTCTTCGCGCACCGATTCTTTTGCGACCATCGCACCCTCGATATGCGGCCGAAGTTTGGAACATCATAGCCCATCGAAGGCCGCCAGCCGTATACTCGGTTCGGATTAGGTCGCGCCCGCAAGCGCAGCGGGGTAACACCAATGCCGCGAAGAGCACACGTTCAGTCTCAGCCTCTGATTGCCGTGCGTGATGTGAGGGCAGGCAGCCGCTGGTACCAACGGCTGCTGGGAGTCGACGGTCTCCAGGAGCACGAGCATCGAGATAGCTATGATCGGATGCTTTGGGACGGCCACCTTGTCCTCCAGCTCCACGCCTGGGACGAAGACGATCACCCTAATCTGGTCAACGCGGACGCGGCGCCAGTCGGGCATGGAGTCTTGCTGTGGTTCGAGGTGGACGACTTCGATGCGGCAGTCGAGCGAGCTCGTTCGCTGCGCGCCCGGGTCGTCGAGGAACCGCACGTCAACCCGGAAGGCGAGCAGCGGGAGATCTGGATCCGCGACCCCGATGGGTACCTGGTCGTGATCTCAAGTCCGGCCGGCGAAGCCGGCGTTCAGTAGCCGGCGGCGCTCATGACTGAGCGTGGCGCTGTTGGCGGGCTTCACGTATCAGGTCGGCTGAGTCTTCGGGAAAAGGCGCGCGCTGTTCCGCTCTGAGCATTTCCGCCTCCCGCAGCATCTCTGTGGTTACCACTCCGTCTCCGGCCCCCGTGAGCGATTCCGTGGCGTGAACCGCGTGCTCCAGGATTCGCGCGACGTACGTCGATACCGCCATATCGCGCGCCGCCGCAGCAATTCTGATCCGGCGCTTGAGCGTCGGACTAATGTCCACCGTCAAGCGCGGCCTGGTATGAGCCGATTTGACAACCTTGCGCATGGCGACCCTAGTCCCTCCCGCTATGGTGTCATGGTGTCAATCTACCATTCAACGCTTCCCGGCGCGAAGGGCTTGAGCTAAACGTCGTAGTCGCATGATTGCGAAGAGTCTGCTGGTCGCAAATCGCGGCGAGATCGCGATTCGAATCATTCGCGCCGCCGCTGAGATGGGGATCCGGACGGTGGCGGTTTTTTCCGAGGACGATGTCCGGTCGCTTCACACCGCAAAGGCCGATCAGGCGCGCGCGCTGCGTGGCGTGGGCGCCGCAGCGTATCTGGACGCCGAACAGATCGTGGCCGAAGCCAGGGCCGCCGGATGCGACGCGATCCATCCGGGCTACGGTTTCTTGAGCGAGAACGCCGGATTCGCCCGCCGATGCGCCGATGCCGGAATTACCTTTGTCGGCCCGCGGCCGGAGATTCTCGAGCTGCTCGGCGACAAGGTGCGGGCCCGATCGCTAGCCGGGCGTTGCGGAGTGCCGGTGATGGCGGGCACCGCCGGCGCGGCCAGCTTGGAGCATGCGCGCGAGTTCATGTCGTCGCTCGGTCCCGCCGGCGCGGTGATGATCAAGGCACTGGCCGGCGGCGGGGGACGCGGGATGCGAGCGGTGTATCGGCTCGACGAGCTCGACAGCGCGTACCAGCGATGCCAGTCCGAGGCGCGCGCGTCGTTCGGCAACGGCGAGGTGTACGCCGAGCAGTTGATGCCCCGCGCGCGCCATATAGAGGTCCAGATCGTCGGCGATCGCTCGGCTTGCGTGAGCCATCTCTGGGATCGCGAATGTACTATCCAGCGGCGCAATCAAAAGCTGGTCGAGGTCGCGCCCAGCCCCGGACTCGGCCCCGCGATGCGCGATCGGCTGATCGGCGCGGCGATTCGGCTTGCCGAGGAAGTCCGCTACGACAATCTCGGGACTTTTGAATTTCTCGTTGGCGAGTTCCTGGTCGAAGCGCGGGCCGACGACGGCGACGCCGCGCTGGGCGTTCATCGAGGCGAATCCGCGCTTGCAGGTCGAGCATACCGTGACTGAGGAAGTGACCGGCGTTGACCTCGTGAAACTCCAGTTGCAGCTTGCCGGCGGCAAATCGATTCGAGAGCTCGGGCTGCTGCGATCCGAGGTGCCACGCCCCCGCGGGTTCGCGATGCAGGTGCGGATCAATATGGAATCGATGGGCGCCGATGGCGCGACCAAGCCGTCGGGCGGGACCATTACCGCATTCGAGCCCCCGTCTGGCGCGGGCCTGCGCGTCGATTCGTTCGCCTACGCCGGCTATATGACCAGTCCCAATTTCGACTCGATGCTGGCCAAGCTGATCGCACATTCGCCCTCGGCGGAGTTCGCCCAAGCAGGGTTCACCGACGTCGTCGCGAAGGCCTATCGCGCCTTGTGCGAGTTCAGGATCGAGGGCGTTACGACCAATATCGGGTTCCTCCAGAACTTGCTGCGGCATCCCGAGTTCGTTGCGAATCGCGTCTATACGCGCTTCGTCGAGGACCATATGGCGGAGCTGGCCGAAACAGCCGGGGCGGGCGATTCGGCTCATCGGCGCCTTTTTTTTGATCAGGTCACGCCGCCGCGCGAAACCCTCGCAGCCGGGAGGCAGCGTGCCGGAGCGCAGATAGATGCGAGCGATCCGCTGGCAGTGCTCGCGCACGGCAAGAGCGCGGGCCCGGCTCGATCGGCGCCCGACAGCTCTGCTATCGCCGCGCCCGGACCGTATCGCGAAACCGCTGGACCGGAGAACACGGTCCCGGTCGAGGCGCCGATTCAGGGAACGATCGTGTCGATCGAAGTGCATGAGGGCGACCTTGTTCGGCGCGGCATGCAGCTCCTGGTGATGGAAGCGATGAAGATGGAGCACGTGATCCGCGCCGAAATCAGCGGGATCGTACGAAAGGTCACGGTCGCACCGGGAGATGCGGTGTTCGAGGGCCATCCGCTTGCGTATATAGAGGAGAGCGAGGTTGAGACGGCCGAAGCCGCGGTCGCCGAGGACCTCGATCTCGATCGCGTACGCCCCGACCTCGCGGAGGTATTCGAGCGGCATGCGACGGGCCTCGATGCGGCCCGGCCCGAGGCGGTCGCCCGCCGCCGCAAGACCGGCCAGCGCACGGCGCGCGAGAACGTGGAGGAGCTCTGCGACCCGGGCAGCTTCGTCGAGTACGGCCCGCTGGTTATCGCTGCCCAGCGCCGGCGCCGCTCGGTCGACGACTTGATCAGGAATACGCCGGCTGACGGGATGCTCGCCGGGGTTGGCACGGTCAATCGCGACCTGTTCGACGAATCGCGTGCGCGATGCGTCGTGATGGCGTACGACTACACCGTGCTGGCCGGCACGCAGGGCCTGCAGAACCATCGCAAGAAGGACCGCATGTTCGAGATCGCCCGCAACTCGCGCCTGCCGGTGGTCTTCTTTACCGAAGGCGGCGGCGGCCGGCCGGGTGACACGGACGGCGTCGGCGTCGCCGGCCTCGACTGTTGGGCCTTCAACTACTGGGGAAGACTGAGCGGGCTGGTGCCTCTGATCGGAATAAACTCTGGCCGATGCTTCGCCGGCAACGCGGCGCTGCTCGGATGCTGCGACGTTGTGATCGCAACGGCCAACTCGAATATCGGGATGGGCGGCCCGGCGATGATCGAAGGCGGCGGACTCGGCATCTTCCGTCCCGAAGAGGTCGGCCCGATGAGCGTGCAGGTGCCCAACGGCGTAGTCGATATCGCCGTCGCCGACGAGAGCGAGGCAGTGCGCGTGGCCAGAAGGTACCTCTCGTATTTCCAGGGGCCCGCAGGCAAGTGGGAATGCTCCGACCAGCGATTGCTGCGCGGGATCATCCCGGAGAATCGGCTGCGGGTATACGACGTCCGCGCGGTGATCGAGACGCTGGCGGATAAGGCTTCGGTTCTGGAGTTGCGCCGGCACTTCGGGCTGGGGATGGTGACGGCGCTGATCCGAATTGAAGGACGGCCGGTCGGAGTGATCGCCAACAACCCGACCCATCTGGCGGGCGCGATCGACAGCAACGGCGCCGACAAGGCCGCCCGCTTCATGCAGCTCTGCGACGCATTCGACATTCCAATCCTGTTCCTCTGCGATACGCCCGGCATCATGGTCGGCCCGGAAGTGGAGAAGACCGCACTCGTGCGCCATGCGGCGCGGATGTTCGTGACCGGCGCCAGCCTCACCGTGCCGTTTTTCACGATCATCCTGCGCAAGGGCTACGGGCTGGGGGCGCAGGCGATGGCGGGTGGGAGCTTCAAGGCCCCGTTCTTCACGGTGTCGTGGCCGACCGGAGAGTTCGGCGGGATGGGACTCGAAGGCGCGGTGAAGCTCGGCTACCGCAAGGAACTGGCTGCCGTGGACGACTCCAAACAGCGTAAGGCGCTTTTCGACCAGATGGTCGATCGGATGTACGAGCACGGAAAAGCGGTGAACACAGCCTCGCATTTCGAGATCGATGACGTGATCGATCCGGTCGATTCCCGCCGCTGGATCGTGGCGGGTCTGTGTAGCGCCGCTGCAACGGTCTCGCGCGGCGGCAAGAAACGTCCGTGCGTCGATACGTGGTAAAGACCGCAGCAGCGCGGGGCGATCGGTCTGCAGGGCCTCTGTTTCACCACTGCCAGCCGGGATTCAGTCAGCCGGGCGCCGATCGGGTTATCCACAGCGCCAAACGCGAATTTAACTTTCAAAAACAACCCTCTGGCTTGACATAGACGACCGTTCTGAATAAATCCATGAAGCAGCCTTGCGTACACATAGGACCATTAAGCGGTCCTGAACCACGGAGAGAATCCCCTGAACAGGCTCCGCGCGAGTCTCGGGGATCGGGGAGTTGAAGATCATGCGGCTTGGAAGAAGGGCATCAGCAAGCGGACTTTTAATCGCAATCGCAGCGGCAATCGCCCTTCCGATAGTCGTTTCCACCGCGGCTTTGGCAGTGGGGCCAATCTACGACGTCAACTTCGTCAACTACTTCAGCAACGCTCACGTTCCGTCGGTAGGCAACACTGCGAACGTCTACATCACGGACCCGTTCGACAATTCGGGGACGCCACCCGATCACGAAATCTGCGCGATGCTCTATGTCTTCGATCCGCGTCAGGCATTGCAGGAATGTTGCGGATGTCCTGTCTCCAGAGATGCCCTGCTCGTGCTGAACATTACCAATGAGCTGACCGCGAATCCGCTGGACTTGACCGGCGAGGCTTTCCTGTACGACGGCGTGATCCGGCTGCTCTCCACCGAGACCAACGCAAGCACGACTGCCAACGGCAGATTCTTCGAGGAAGAACGTCTCATTCACAAGTTGGGCGGCACCTGGTGCGACGCCGCCACTGGAATCTGCTGCGATCCCACGGGCGGATTCTCCTCGACGGATACGAACACATCCCTCAGCCTGACTCCAACCCTGCGCGCCTGGGCAGACCACGCCCAGAACGCATTTCTAACCGAAAACGCTTTCTACGAAGTACCGTTGACGCAGCTCGACGCCAACAATCTGGCCCAGGTCTGCGGCGACGCGATCGCGAACGGCAGCGGACAAGGCTTCTGTGCCTGCAGCGCCCCGAGTCCTACGCCGAGCGTCACCCCGACGCCGACACCTACACCGACGCCAACGCCAACCCCGACGCCAACTCGGACCCCGACGCCGACACCAACCCCGACACCGACGCGCACACCGACACCAACTCCGACACCAACCCCAACGCCAACTCCGACACCAACGCTGACGCCAACGCCGACGCCGACGCCAACTCCGACGCCGACGCCAACTGAGACCCCAACGCCGACGCCAACCCCGACGCCGTTCATCCACGTCGTTACCTCGGAAGGCACGAACAACGGCACCGGCGGCGATACCACGATTTCCACTATTGTGGGAGGGGGCGATGTCACTGAAGGCCAACTGACGATCGTCGGCATCGACATCTCGGGCACAGGCATTGCTGTTACCCCGCCCACGCCGTCTGCCGGTCATCCGGTCTGGAACCAGATTGGGACCACAACTTCGCCCTCGTCAAACATCGAGGAAGTGTTGTACTGGCACGAGCTCGGCTCGGCTGAGACTGGTTCCCTGGTAGGGTTCACGTTCGGGTTAGGCTCGAGCGTCAGGGCCTCAATCGCCACCGTCACCTACACCAACACTTGCCTCGACGACGCCACCTGCCCATCCGGTAACCCGATCGACGATTTCTCTGTCGACGGTGTGTCAACCTCCAGCGGCAGCGTGACGACGACCAGGGCCATCAACGTTCCGTCCGCGGGCGAGGCCGTGGCTGTATTCGGCACTTCGAATACCACCACCGCATTCGGAATTGGGGGCGGAACCGTTTCCGGCGGCCTCAATCAGGTTACCGGCGACGACAACCAGAACGGCGGCATAGAGATATTCGAGAAATTCGAAACGACCACGGGCACCGACGGACCGTTCACGGCGACGATGGAGTCCCCCGCCATCGGCGACAATGTCGCTCAGGTCATAAGCATCTTCCCAGAGTAAGAGAACTTTGGGGTAAGTGCGTAAGGAGCCGCCGCCCGCAGAAACCGCGGGCGGCGGTTCGTCGGAGTTGAAGATCATGCGGCTTCCAAGAAGGGCATCAGCAAGCGGACTTTTAATCGCAATCGCAGCGGCAATCGCCCTTCCGATAGTCGTTTCCACCGCCGCTTTGGCAGGGCCGATACCGACACCAATCTACGACGTCAACTTCGTCAACTACTTCAGCAACGCTCACGTTCCGTCGGTAGGCAACACTGCGAACGTCTACATCACGGACCCGTTCGACAATTCGGGAACAGCGCCCGATCACGAAATCTGCGCGATGCTCTATGTCTTCGATCCGCGTCAGGCATTGCAGGAATGTTGCGGATGTCCGGTCTCCAGAGATGCCCTGCTCGTGCTGAATATTACCAATGATCTGACCGCGAATCCGCTGGACTTGACCGGCGAGGCTTTCCTGTACGACGGCGTGATCCGGCTGCTCTCCACCGAGACCAACGCAAGCACGACTGCCAACGGCAGATTCTTCGAGGAAGAACGTCTCGTTCACAAGTTGGGCGGCACCTGGTGCGACGCCGCCACTGGAATCTGCTGCGATCCCACGGGCGGATTCTCCTCGACGGATACGAACACATCCCTCAGCCTGACTCCAACCCTGCGCGCCTGGGCAGACCACGCCCAGAACGCATTTCTAACCGAAAACGCTTTCTACGAAGTACCGTTGACGCAGCTCGACGCCAACAATCTGGCCCAGGTGTGCGGCGACGCGATCGCGAACGGCAGCGGACAAGGCTTCTGCGCCTGCTTCGCGCCCAGCCCGACTCCGACGGCGACCCCAACTCCGACGCCCACACCGACCCCGACGCCAACGCCGACCCCCACGCCGACGCCGACGCCTACATCGACGCCGACGCGCACACCGACACCGACCCCAACGCCAACGCCGACACCAACCCCGACGCCTACACCGACACCAACGCCGACGCCTACACCTACGCCGACGCCAACCCCGACGCCAACTCCGACACCGACGCCGACCCCGACGCCGACGCCTACACCGACGCCGACTCCAACTCCGACGCCTACACCCACGCCGACACCGACCCCGACGCCAACTCCGACACCGACCCCGACGCCTACACCGACGCCAACTCCGACACCAACCCCAACGCCAACTCCGACACCAACGCTGACGCCAACGCCGACCCCGACGCCAACTCCGACGCCGACGCCAACTGAGACCCCAACGCCGACGCCAACCCCGACGCCGTTCATCCACGTCGTTACCTCGGAAGGCACGAACAACGGCACCGGCGGCGATACCACGATTTCCACTATTGTGGGAGGGGGCGATGTCACTGAAGGCCAACTGACGATCGTCGGCATCGACATCTCGGGCACAGGCATTGCCGTTACCCCGCCCACGCCGTCTGCCGGTCATCCGGTCTGGAACCAGATTGGGACCACAACTTCGCCCTCGTCAAACATCGAGGAAGTGTTGTACTGGCACGAGCTCGGCTCGGCTGAGACTGGTTCCCTGGTAGGGTTCACGTTCGGGTTAGGCTCGAGCGTCAGGGCCTCAATCGCTACCGTCACCTACACCGACACTTGCCTCGATGACGCCACCTGCCCATCCGGTAACCCGATCGACGATTTCTCTGTCGACGGTGTATCAACCTCCAGCGGCAGCGTGACGACGACCAAGGCCATCAACGTCCCGTCCGCGGGCGAGGCCGTGGCTGTATTCGGCACTTCGAATACCACCACCGCATTCGGAATCGGGGGCGGAACCGTTTCCGGCAGCCTGAATCAGGTTACCGGCGACGACAACCAGAACGGCGGCATAGAGATATTCGAGAAATTCGAAACGACCACGGGCACCGACGGACCGTTCACGGCGACGATGGAGTCCCCCGCCATCGGCGACAATGTCGCTCAGGTCATAAGCATCTTCCCAGAGTAAGAGAACTCTGGGGTAAGTGCGTAAGGAGCCGCCGCCCGCAGAAACCGCGGGCGGCGGTTCGCTTTAGCATCCGCACGGCTCGCGCAGCCGCGCTCTCAAGCCTGAGCTTGCCGTTGCGCAACGGTCGCGGGCTGCGGCGTCAACAGAAACTGCTCGATGCGTTTGCCAGCCTCGCAGTCTTGGAAGAATATTAGGCTCGTGAAGAGACTTCTGGTTGCTCTGGCTGGCGTCGCGGTCGCAATCGCTATATCCGGTTGCGACCCATTTCCGGCTTCAAAACCGGCGCCCGCTCCTACGCGAAAACCCACACCGACACCGACGCCGACTCCGACGCGGACACCTACGCCCACACCGACGCCGACTCCGACGCGCACACCCACACCCACACCGACGCCGACGCCTACTCCGACCCCAACGCCAACCCCTATACCCCCAATCGTGGCAGTTACCTCGCTAGGGCTGGACAACGGCGTCGAGGGCAACACGAGCGTCTCCACTCTTGTAGGAGGGGGTAGTGTTTCACAGAACAACCTGACGATCGTCGCGATCAACATCCTGGGCACAGGCATCGCGGTTACTCCGCCCGCCACGTCGGCCGGTCATCCGCCTTGGAATCAGATCGGGAGCTACGTTTTGCCCTCGGCGAACATCGAGCAAATATGGTACTGGCACGAGATTGGCTCGGCGGAGACTGGCGCCCCGGGGTTTACGTTCGGGTTCAGCTCGAGCGCCAGGGCGTCACTGGCCACCGTCACCTACTCCAGCACCTGCCTCGAAGACGCTACTCCGTGCGCAGCCGGATCGCCGCCCGGCAACCCCATCGACGACTTCAGCTTCGGGATGTCACTGGGCAACGACAGCGTTACGACGGGCGCCTCAGCCATCAACGTTCCAGCCCATGGAGAGGTGGTCGCGGTGTTCGGAACTTCGAATACAATCACCGCATTCGGCCTTTCGGGCAACCCCAACGGATCTTTTTCCGGCGGCCTTTCCCTGGTCACCGGGGCCGCCAACCACAACGGCGGCATCGAGATCACGGAAAAACCTGAACCGGCGGCGGGCACCGATGGACCCTTCACGGCGACCATGCCGAGCGGCGAGATCGGCGACAACGTTGGTCAGGCTATCAGCATCTTTCCGAAGTAGGGGCCTGTCATCTGTGTCAGGCAACCGCCGCCCGCAGAGGCTGCGGGCGGCGGTCTGCTTTGAACTCCGCGCGGTGTGCACGGAGTAGCCGGGACTTTCGCGCCTTTCACTTCGGCCGTTCCGGTCCGCGCAACAACCTTGAGGACCTCGCCGCGGCCCTCCCGAAACCGAGGCGGTAGATCGTGTGCCCGCGCGCGTCCGCGCGACAATTACAATCTGTTAGTAAATATTGCCATTAGCTATACCTGCCAAATCTAAGCAATACCTGCCGAGTCTTTTGTGACTATCCGTCATCATTTACAACTAGTAGACATTTGACTCATATCATCTAGGTATACGATAAGGTATAAATCTCGTCTTTTTGGAGAGAGAGCAATTTGACTTCGGACAGACGCATCATGCATCCCGCCCGCGAAGTCCGCGCGCGCTCGCCGCGCGAACGCGCGGGCGCAGGTTTCGCGTCCTGCCGGAAGAGCCGCGAGTAACAACGCCGGAAGGGAGAGTCTATGAAGTTTCACATTATCGAGTCATTGGGCCGCGCCCGGATTGTCCTGATCGCCGCCGCCGGCCTTGTGTTGACCGCTGCATCGCCGGCGCGGCTGCCGGCCGGCAATCTCCCATCCGACAATGGCGGAAGCCCGAGCAGCACCTCCTGCCCGAACCCAACGCCAAAGCCCACGCCGACGCCGAGGCCGACTCCCACTCCGTGTCGCAGCGGGCAGAACGACTCGTGGTCATGGTGGAACGGCGGCTCTTCGTGCTCGACCTCAACGCCAACCCCGAGGCCTTGCCCGACGAGGAAGCCGACCTCGACTCCATGTCCAACCCAGAAGCCGACGCCGACCGCTTGCCCGACTCCGACGCCCAAGCCCACGCCGACCCCTGATCCGGCTCCAACGCCGAGTCCGACGCCGACGCCTAAACCGACTCCGAAACCAACTCCAGCTCCGACGCCTACGCCGACGCCGAAACCAACAGCGACCCCGACGCCAACTCCGACGCCGACAGCCACTCAGGCGCCTACGCCCACGCCGAGCCCGACGCCCACTCCAACTCCGGCTCCGACCCCGACGCCAACTCCGACGCCGACACCCACTCAGGCGCCTACGCCCACACCGACCCCGACGCCTACTCCAACTCCGGCTCCGACCCCGACGCCAACTCCGACGCCGACACCAACTCAGGCGCCTACGCCCACACCGAGCCCGACGCCCACTCCAACTCCGGCTCCGACCCCGACGCCAACTCCGACGCCGACACCCACCCAGGCGCCTACGCCCACACCGAGCCCGACGCCCACTCCAACTCCGGCTCCGACCCCGACGCCAGCTCCGACGCCGACACCAACTCAGGCGCCTACGCCCACACCGACCCCGACGCCTACTCCAACTCCAACTCCGACTCCGACCCCTACGCCGTCTCCAACTCCAACACCGACGCCCACACCGACGCCGGTATCGATCAGCGATGTCACCTCGCTAGGTACGGATAACGGCACAGAAGGTGACAGCCAAATCTCGACTATTCCGGGAGGAGGTTCTGTTTCGGAAAGCAACCTGATGATCGTCGCGATCAACATCCTGGGCACAGACGTCACGGTCACACCGCCCGACGAGTCTGACGGTCATCCAGCCTGGAATCTGATTGGGAGCGCGGTCTCGCCTTCGGCCAACCTCGAGCAAGTGTGGTACTGGCATGAGATTGGCTCGGCTGAGACCGGTGAGCCTGGGTTTACGTTCGGGTTCGACTCGATCGTCAGGGCCTCATTGGCTACCGTCACCTACTCCAACACCTGCCTCGAAGACGCCACTCCGTGCGCAGATGGATCGCCGGCAGGCAATCCAATCGACGATTCCAGCTTCGCGACGTTGCTTGGCAGCAACAGCGTCATGACGGGCGTCTCGGGAATCGACGTCCCGGCCCAGGGCGAGGTGGTCGCGGTATTCGGCACATCGAATACGATCACCGCGTTCGGAATTTCGGGCAGTCCCGAGGGATCCCTTTCCGACGGCCTGTCGAACGTTACCGGGGACGCGAACCACAACGGTGGCATTGAGATAACGGAAAAACCTGAACCGGCCGCGGGCAGCGATGGACCCTTCACGGCGACCATGCCCGACGACGAGGTCGGCGACAACGTCGGTCAAGCTATCAGCATCTTCCCGAAGTAGGATCTTCGGGTTGGCAGTGTCAGGCAACCGCCGCCCGCAGAGAACGCGGGCGGCGGTCCGCTTTGGGTCCGACCTTCCCATCGTCTCGCAGCATGATATGCGCGGGCGCGGGTCGGATTTGGCGCCGGCCATCTGGCAGGCGATGAATTCAGCGACTAGCGCGCTGATAGGGGAGGAATCAGAATCGGAGCGTGGCGATCACCCCGGCGTGATCCGAAGCCCACAGCCAACCGCCCTCCGGCGTTCGACGCGGCCGGTCCAGGAACAAACACACCTCGACGATTTCGGATCCGCGCCCGCGGCCGGGCCTGAAAAACAGATAGTCGATTCGCTGATTGTGTGCGCCGTGCGGCGACTCGATATCGATATCGTCGCGGTCGTTGGTGAAGCCCGGTCCCGACCCCGCAGCCTGCCAGAGATCGAGGAAGCCTGCGCCCGTTATGGCGGCAATCGTCTGGGAGTCAGGAACGTCGTTGAAGTCGCCTGCGAGCAAAAGCGGCGAAGATGAATCGGACGCACGCTTGAGCCACGCAACCAGCTCGCGAGTCTGTTGGAGGCGGATCGTCACTCCCGCGGCGGTCTCGCTGCTGTCGGTCAGATGGGTCACACAAACCTGCAACTCGATTCCGTTCGGCGCTCGGTAACGCGCGCGCATCGCTATCCGATCGTCCGGCAAGCGATAGCGATGGCCCGCGAAATGCCCTTCGAGCCGCACCTGTGCGTCGAACTTCAGGACCTCAACTGACGCGCAGGGTTGGAGCCGGCTGATCAGGGCGAGGCCTTCCTCGAAGGCATATTCGCCTTCGCCAATCCCGTCGGCCCGTGCATAGTCGAGTCCGTACGGCGCGCCGGCGCATCGCAGATTCACGCGGGCCGAGAGCGACGCGCCGACGTCGCCTCGAGCAGCGCTCCGCGAGACCTCTTGCAGGGCGATCACATCGGGGCGCTCGGCCGTCACTTCCGCGGCGATGAAATCGAGCCTCCGTTCGAGATGACGAAACCTGGGAAGGTCGTGGAAGAGATTGCAAGTCAGAAGTTTGAATTCAGCTTTGCTCATGGTTTCGGATTCCCCGCGCGTTCCTTCGTGCGCTCGCTCACCGAACCGCCACCTCTTCCCGATATATCAGAGGGTCGACGAGCTTCTCCGCTCCTCCCTTCCCGCGCAAGTGCGGTGCCACAGTGACAAAGCGTCCGCAGGCCAACTCTGTGAGGCAAAGGAACGTTATCGTCGCGTTTCATTTCCAATTCGCCAAAACATGTTCGAATTTTTGGATACCGCGTTCAAATTCTCGGACACACACTCGAAACTCTTGAAGCCACAGTCCATTGAGTCGAGCGCCAGACCGATGGCAAGACCTTTGCTCGCTGCGTTCGACACGATCGAGCAGCGCTCTACGATCAAAGCTAATCCAAACGTTAGGGACAACCGTGAATCTCCGCTAGCGCCGTTCAATCGGAAACGATCGACCCGTCGCTTGTGGCAGACGCCTGTGCCGCAGGCGTCGACATCATGAAGGCTACTGTGGACACATCGGCTGCCGAGAGCACTGCCGAAAGGCGTCGCTCACGGATCGCGTCGCTCCTGACGATCGCGGTTGCCTTTCCGATCGCATTGCTCGTGCTCGGGCAGGGCTGCTCCGCCCCCTTTGTCAAAGATGCCGAGGCGCAGTCCGCTGAATGGATTCAAGACGTGGCGAGCGACGCGCATCTTTTCATACCGCACGATTACTATGGCGCTTGGGATCGTAAGCCGGCGCTGTTCTTCTGGCTTTCCGGCGGGCTGGCCAGGCTCGCTGGCGGCCCTATGACCGAGGCTCGGGCGCGCGCCGGATCGATTGTCGCCGCGGCGGCCGTCGCAGTTGAAGTCCAGATGGTAGCGGCCGCCTCGATGGGCCCGTCAGGAGGATGGCTGGCTTTCCTCTTCCTGCTTGGCAGCTATGGCTTCGCTTCTCGCGCGGCACTTGCCCTCACGGACATGTTGCTGTGCCTTTTCGTGTTCAGCGCGTGGTCGCTTTGTTATCAGGCGTTCGAGCATCAGCCGTCGCGGCGGCGCGTGGCAGCCCTCGGTCTCGTGCTGGGGCTGGCGGTGTTGACCAAAGGCCCGGTCGCCATTGTGCTGATTGCGCTATCCGCAACCATTTACTCGCTGATCGCGGGGCGCAGCTTGCGCTCTCTTGTGCGTGAGCGATGGCCGGCGCAGGCGCTCGCGATAGCGGTGATCATCGCCGCTGTCTGGTACGTTCCGGCCTTCGCGCTGGGCGGGCGGGATATGTTGCGGATCGCTATGTCCGAGAATCTCGGCCACTTCTTGCCGGCGATATTGGGCGGAACCGGCGAGGCCGCTCGACCTTTGTATTACATAGGCGCGAAAATGATCGGCCAGACTATGCCGATTGCGGTGCTGGTACCGGCGCTTCTGGTCGCCCCCTTTGGTTCCAAGCGCACGAATCAGGCCGCAGCGGACATTTCTGTTTCATGCCAGCCTTGTTCTGGCGGTGGTTTTGCTGTTCACGATCGCGTCGGCCAAGCGCGACGACTACATACTTCCGGCGCTGCCCAGCCTCGCGATCCTGTTTTCGACGCTGTTCACGGGCTCTGAGTGACCCATCCAATCGTTGCCGATCCGTCCCGGTCTGGCTGCGCGATGGAGGCGCGGCGGCGTCGGTACTCGTAATCAGCTCGATCCTGATTGCGCAGCTTGTGGCTTCGGATGGGTGGCGTAGTGTGGCAACTGCCGCGTCCGCTCGCTCCAGCGGACATGTTCATGATGAACCTGCTCGCGCGGTGCGGCCCGCGCGCTCTGCTGGCCGTATGTCGTCGTGCTCGGCGCGACTCTCGTCGCGGCGATCTACGTGCTCTGGGCCGCAGCGTGCCGGCGCGCCGAGAGCGTCGGCGCCGGGCTCGGCTTCGTGAGCCTGGTCGGAGTGTTGTTCTTCACGGCCGTTGTGCGTCCACAAATGGCCGAGATGCGCACGGTCAAGTCTGCCGCCGCGGCCAGCGCCAAAATCGTCGGTAACGCGCCTGTGTACGTGATGAATGGTCCCGACTACGAATTGTCGTTCTATCTTGGGCGGGGCGTTCCCTTCGCTACCGGTCAAGGGAATTCCGCGCAAAATCCGGGAGCCGGTCATACTTGTTCGCCTACGACCCCGAGCTCGGCGAGCTCACTCCGACGTTTCGCCACCGCCTTCGCGTGGTCGCGAGGTTTCTCGTCGCGGGCAGTGCGGGCTCGCCCTCACTCTACGAGATCGTGCGCGAGACAGGCGCGGATCGCGATGCCATGATCGCGAGGGGCGTAAGCGAGTAATCCCGCAATCAGCAAGTAAAGGGGAGTACGGAATCGGCTCCAGGTGGGTCTAATGCCGAGTACTCTGACCCATCCATTTACGGTCGACCCCTCATTCGACGTTCGCGTGCAACCTCTTCTTAAAGGAGAAAGCTCTTTGTTCGTCAACCTCTCCCGAAAGCGAAGACAGTGGCCACACACCCGTCGCGTGTGATCGCGAGGATCGAAACGAATCGTACCGCGCCACAGAGGCTGAAGGCTGTGCAAGCTAATGCAAGCGCCAACAACGCGTTCAAATGGCGCCGGCCGCAAGGGAAGCCGATCGCGCCGCCGAGTCGATGAAGACTTGGTGCCACAGTTCGAGCATCAGCAGATTCCATAGCAGGTATTGCCATTGCTTACGGCCTTTGGTGTGCTCCTCGATCAGTTGCTCGATGTACTTTCGGTTGAAGTACCCCCGCTCGATCGAACGGCGGCTCAATAGTGTATCGCGCAGGAATTCGTTCAACGCGCCTCTGAACCAATGGTCGATCGGGACGCCGAACCCCATCTTGCGCCGATGGAGTATTTCGTCGGGCAGAATGTTTGCGAACGCCTTCTTGAGGATCACTTTGCGCGTGATCGAATTCATCTTCCACCGCGCCGGAAGGCGCGCGACGAACTCCATGAACTTGTGGTCGAGCATCGGCGACCGCGTCTCCAGCGATACCGCCATAGCGGCGATGTCGAACTTGACCAGCAGATCGTCGGGGAGATAGAGGCCCACGTCCACAGCAAGCATTCGGTCCACGGTGTTATCCGCGTCACTCTGGCCCTGGAATCTCGCAATCAAGTTCTCGCATTTGGACAACTTCACCTGGGTGGCGAAATCGGGACTGTAGAGAGCCCGGCGGTGCGCCCGGTTGAATTGCGAGAGCAGCGCTGGATAGACCTCGCCGGGTTCGAGCCGGAAGGTTTCAGGGAGAACGGAGCTATGGCGTTTGAGCCGGCCCTGAGGAGCGAAGATGCGGAACGCGATTGCCAGCGCGTGACCCAGTGAATGGCGCGCAAGGCGCGGCATCCAACCCACATAACTGGCAAGCAGGCTAACCGAGTGCCGGACATAACCGGCAAAATTTTCGTCACCACCGTCGCCGTTCAGCGCGACGGTTACACTATCGCGCGCGAGCTTGCACAGGTAATACGTGGGCAGCGCGGAGACATCTCCGTACGGCTCGTTGTAGTGCCATACGAGCCGATCGATCACTTCGAGTGCATTGGGTTCGACCTGGAACTCGTGATGTTCAGTGCCGAACTTGCGGGCCACCATCCTCGCATAGATGGTCTCGTCGTATTCCTTTTCCTTGAACCCGATTGAGAAAGTCTTTACGCGCCCTGGAGTCAGGCGGCTCATAAGCGCGACCACCGCGCTCGAGTCGATGCCTCCGCTCAGCAGCATGCCGAGCGGGACATCGCTGACCATCCTGAGCTTCACCGATTCGGTCAGCCTTCGCACGACCTCCTCCTGGGCCTCGCGCGCACCGATCCGGAGCTTGGGAATATAGCTGAGTTCCCAGTACCGCTTGACTTCGATTCGGCCGGCCCGGAATTCAAGAAAGTGCGCAGGCGGCAGCTTGCGAATTCCCTTGAAGGCGCTATGCGGGCTCGGGACGTAACCGAGCGCGGCGTACAGGTTTATGGCCTCGAGATCGGGCTCTGCGAGGACTCCCGGAAAAGCAAGGATCGCCTTGGGCTCGGAGCCGAAGACCAGACGGCGGCCATCCCAAGAATAGAAAAGCGGTTTCTTGCCGACCCGGTCGCGCGCCATGAACAACACGCGCCGGCGTTCATCCCAGATCGCGAACGCGTACATTCCGCGCAGCCGCTCAAGGCATCCTGCGCCGACTTCCTCGTATAGATGCAGTACCACTTCGGTATCGGTAAGGGAGCGGAAGGCGTGGCCACGCTCAATCAGCCATCGCCGATGCTCGGCAAAATCATAGATTTCGCCGTTGAAAACGATCCGAAGGCTGCCGTCCTCGTTCGCCATCGGCTGGCGTCCTTCGGGACGAAGGTCGATGATCGACAGCCGGCGATGACCGAGTGCCACCCCGGGCCCGACATAGCATCCACAGTCATTGGGTCCGCGATGTAGCAGCGTATCGCGCATCCGCTCGATGACCGGCAAAGCGACCCTCTCGGCAGAGCTGACGCTTACTACGCCGCAAATCCCGCACATCGACCAAATACCTCTTTTCCGAACGCCGGGAGTCAGCTCCCAGACTCTCCGCCCGCACCGTGGTTGCGAAGGAGCACGAGGCCATCCGTGCCGCGGGGCGATATGAGCACCTCGCCGAACCGCGACGGGTGACTGGAAGTACTTTTCAATACGGCGGCCGGAACCAGTACGTAGCCGCTCGGTGCATCCTCGAGCGGACCGGCGAGTGGAATAATGTTCCTGTCGAGGTAGAAGACCAGCGGTTCGATCGATTGATCTAGGCCATAGACGAACAGCGGGTCCTCTTTGCCTACAACCTGATCAACCTCAGCAGCCACCTGCCGGTACGATTCTGTCTGACGAGACCGTATCTGCCCGGTCATCTGCCGGCCTTCGAAAGGCCAGCGCAGGGTTTCGCCCAGTGTGACTCGCGCGCCGCACTCGTGCACTTCACGCCACGGGATAAAGAAAAAGTTCGCCAGGACTAATAGGCCGCACGTCGCGAAGAGTGCGCGCGGGACGATAGCCCCGAATCGCGGAACTCCGTACCGGTAAACCCACCATGCGATCAGCAGGGCAGAGGCGGGAGATAACGGCAGCAGATAGGCTTTGCGCTTGTAGGCTGCCAGCTCGAAGAAGAGCACCGTCACAACCCAGAAGACTGCTAACAGGCGTGCCATTCGGTCCGCGTGAGCCTCGCCGTCGGCGAATCCGGGATGCCGATCGCGCGGGCCTCGGTACCGGGCGAGCGCGATTCCCACGATCGGTGGAACCATGAGACTCAGCGGCCCGGCATTCAGCAGAAGCGGCTGTACGTAATACCAGGTCGGCATTCGGCCGAGCGCACCGAAGAAGCGGCCGAGATTTTCGCTACCCACCTGTCGAGTCAAAAGGCCGAACTGCCGCCCCAGCAGGCATGCAAGGTACCAGCTCGACGCGAGCACGCACGCGAGCGCAACGGGCAGAGGCGTGAGAAGTTGACGAAGATCCGACCATCGCTTCTCGAGCGCAACAAAAATTCCAATCGCGGCACCCGGAAGCAGCAATCCTACTGGTCCCTTGGCCAGCACGCCCAGGCCGAGCGATGCCGCCAGCAGGTAGTGCAGCGCCTTGCGGCGCGCGCCGATTGGCTCGGATACCTCGAGCCAGGCAAGAAAGCTGACGAGCGAGAGCGTCTCGAAGAACATCAGCGTCATGTCGACTCGTCCGATACGGCCCTGACTCACGTACTCATAGGAGGCAGCCAGGACCAGGCCTGACATGACTGCACCCTCCAGTCCGAGCCGCGCGAGCGCAAATCCAGTCGTTAGAAGCGCACCGCCGCTGGCGTACAGCGCCGACGTGAGGCGAAGGTCGAAAGCGGAGACGTGCCCAATACCCAGGAGCTGGTCGAGCGCGGCCGCAGTCCAATGGAAAAGCGGCGGCTTGTACATGGGATCGCGGCCGTTGTCGAGTGGAAACAGCCACTGCGCATGCTCGACCATCTGCTGGAGGAAGACCGCTTCGACCGCCTCGTTGCTTCCACAGACGTCCGACGCGCCGAGACGATCGATCGTAAGGAATGCGACCAACCCTGCTATCGCGCCGATGGTGGCCACGTCCCAGAGACGACTCGGGCGGTTCGTGAGGCGGCCGCGGGCTTGCATCAGGGGTCCAAACCCGATTCGGTTGCAGACAACCCTGCACTCCGTAAGAGCATCATCCGGCCCCCGCCTCTGAAGTTGGTCGGTGCGCTCTCCAGCACGCTTACAAAGCGCGCCCGGAACCTCTCAGGCTGGAGATCGTACGAGCGGCGCGAGCACAGCAGGTAGTCGCTTCGATCCGCGTCGTCATACGAGACAACCGGTATGTCGCGCCTGGAGTAAAATGCAATATCGAAGTTGGCTTCCTCCTGAAGACTGGCGACTGTTTTGCCGTCAACTATCCGGACCAGCTCGAGCGCGAAGGGTTTCAGTGTCAATGCGTTGGCTATTGCGGGAACTACTACCAGGTGCGCGCTGATCACGATGCAGGAGCATCCCACAAGAGTACCCGCAAAGAGCCTTTCCACTACGGCTGTCGATCGCAGCAGATAAACACCCGAGCCGGCTGTCACGAGCGGAAGAAGAACCGACGCGATCGGCCGGGCCGCGACCATTGCCATGAGAGCCCGAGCGAATCCGGCATCGTCGATAAGGAGGCGACGGGTGACTGTCGCCAGGAACCAGGGCCCGTAAAACACCGTTGCGACCTCGAGCAGCATTGCACCCATAGCTGTCGAAAGCAGGAGCAATCCGCTTGCCCATTCCAGGCCGCGCACTAAACGTGGGGCAAAATCCGGGCGCGAGAACATCTCGTTGAGAAACAGGGCAGTGAACGCGGAAAGCGCTGGATAAAGGGCGAGCAAGTAGACGCCGCGTTTGCTCTGCGGCAGGTTGTAGAAAACCAGCACCGCCACGAACCACACCATCAGATACTTGACTCGCGCACACAGCGCTCGTGGCTGGCGAACGAGTTGGACGATAACCAGCGGAACTATCGCCGACCACGGAAAGAAGCCGGCTATCAGCATCAGTTCCATATAGTAGAAAGGATGCGCGTGCGGCTCCGCTGCGGCGTGGCTCGGAAAGAGGCGATAGAGATTTTCATCAAGTACCTGTCGGCGTACAAAGTCCATACCCCCTTCCAGTCCGGCGAGTAGATACCATCCGCCCGCTAGGACTCCGACTATTGCGGCTCCTGTTGGCAGCCGCAGTTCCTTGAGCAGGCGCAGACGCCCTTCGAGCACCATCCAGATCAAAGCGACGAGACCGGGCAGGAAAGCTCCGATCGGACCCTTGGCGAGAATTGCCGCTGCCAGCGTCAGGTAAAGCAGCATCCTACGTCGGACCAGGCCTTCCGCGATCATCAGGAACTCGAAGAAAGCCACCTCCATAAAGAAGGTCAGGGTCATGTCGACGCGAGCGGCTGAGCCCGCTTGTAGATACTCGAAACTTGTGGCGAGGATCAGCGCGGCAACGAGCGCGCTTCGCCGGTCGAACAGCCGGCCGACATAGTAGTAGCAGACCGCGATGCCCGCGACCGCCAGCATCGCGGATGGTAGACGAACCGTCCACTCATTGACTCTGCCCGCCAGCACCGAAATGAACGCGCCCAGCCAATACATAAGCGGCGGCTTCCACGGGAGTCCGATTCCCGCCTGCGTCGGCAGCAGGAGACCTCCGCCACGGATTATGTCCAAAATCCGTATCGCCTCGCGCGGTTCGCCTTTGGTGTAGATCGGATAGGCTCCGAGGTTGACGATAAAGATCACGACTCCGAAAGCCAGGACGAAGGGAAACGCAGCGCGCGGTTCCGCGAGTTGATCGAGCCACCAAAGCTCGCGCGTTACCGGACCGGCGGCGGAATCGATTTTACCAGCGACAGTCGGCACCGGGCGGCGCAGGCTCGACCCTGCCATCGGAAGGTTATTTCCTTCGGAACCGCCCGATCGGGCCGGGAACGGTTGTCCTTGTGCAGCCAAGAGTCCTGAGGCCCGAACCTCGATCAGAATTCAAACTTGACACCGTACTCAGGCCCGTAGGTGAACCAACGGATGAAGTTGCCGTCTTCGTGCGAGTCTTCGAGCTGGCTATAGTAATATAATGCGAAGCCAAGCATTGGATGGATCCGCCCGAGCCAACGGTGCGAGTACAGGATCCGGAAGTGGGCTTCAACCCCGTTCTCTGACGCCCACACGGTCCCGCCTTCGTTGCGTAGCGAGTTCCATCGGTTGATCCAATTGCCCTTCACAGAGGCGTCGAAGATAAGATTCTCGCCAAGACTGTGGAGAGCCTCGAGGCCGATGGTCGGGACTGGCAGCTCCTGATGATAGAAGTCTTCGATCGTTTCTTCACCCTTCGAGGCATTGGTCGTGGGCGCATGCCCGTTGTCGATCCCGAAATTCAGGTAGGTGTACTCTATGCCGAGCCTGCCGCGCAAGTCCCAGTGCTGCAAGGCCGCCGGCCATCCCGCTTCATAGCTTTCGAACAGCGGTGTAAGGCGTCGTTCGTAATACAGGTAGAAAGCGAACCACTCCCAGGGATCAGTATTGAGCGTCTGACCACCGGCGATCGTAGCACCGTTGTAGCGGACCGGTTTTGCGAAATAATGGCTGCCGCCGACGTCGAAATAGCGAAACTGAAAGTTGATCGCGTTGAGCTGGTTGAACCAATAGGTGAAATCGGCGTCGGGAAGCTGGACCGCATTAATCCCGAGCGCGGGGAAGTGCAGCCCGGTACCTTCGGTCTGGAATTCACGCACGCGCACAATGCTGCCGGAGCCGATGAAGCCCGAGAGATTCTCTACATTCACTTCCAACTGCCCGGGGCAAGGCTCGAGCAAACCGCACGCCGGGGAGGCGGTTGCCAAGTCGCCTGCCAAGGCCGCGGTGCGCGCAAGCGCAAGCAGGACGATGATTGAAGCGAAGCGCCGGCAGGTGTGCCTCATGCGTTCTTATTGCCTCATAGTCGAATACACCGAGCAAGCGGCTTGCCATCGATCGGTACTGCACCGAGCAGAGACGGCGTAAGCCGTTTTCCATTTCCTGCATCGGCGCCAATACGCGTTGTCCGAGAATTCGAACGATGGCGTTCAAACATTCGGACAAGGGATTCGCTGGACAGCAGAGGGACAGCGACGTCGCAGCACGCTTGCCTAACAAATTGCTTGACTTGATGATTCACTGGTGCGGCATCGCGCTTGCGTACTCTTGCGAGGACTCTACTACTCGGTCGGCGCTGCTACCGCCGTTCTTTACGGATGCGGCCTTTGGAGCAACGATGATCGCGCAAGGCAATATGCACTTACCGCGGGCGAGAGGGCCGGAATTGCTACGCTAGCTGATGTCGGCATCAAGGCGGCCTTCGGCCGCCTGCGACCCAGCCAGCCGGCTAGCCACACCGCCTTTTTCGACGCCGGGCAGTCGTTCGTTTCGGGCGATGTGACGCCGATGTTCGGCTTGGCGGCCGGGGTGAGCGAGTACTTCGACAAGCGGTGGTACATGGCGGCGCCCGTCTATTCGCTTGCGCTGCTCGACGGCTTCGGGCGCCTGGGGAACGACGCACTTTAGTCGGCGAACGGTGGTTGGATGAAACGGCGGCTTGACGCAGAGGACTACGCGGGTTGTATTGTGACCATAATGGCCGAACACAAGCCTGCAACACGCCGTTGGCCGCTGAGCGTACTCGCGATGACAATCGGCAGCGGCGATTCTGATTTCTTGGATAACGACTTCGAGTCGTTTCGCCGTCAGGAACTCCTCTTTGCGCTACTCAATACGCTGCTAATCGGTGCGCTGTTGGCGCTACAAGAGATCTCGAGACTCGTTCGCGGGAGACCGTCAGGATCCGTCGTTGTGGTTCTGACGGTTGGTTTCGTGGTCCAGGCGGCTCACCTGACCTGGCTAAGATTCAGGACGTCACCTCTTTCGCTCTCAAAGCGGCAGATCTTCACGTTCTGGTCGCTCGGGTTCAATTCAGCGCTCGCGCTCATCCTCACCTTCATCACCATAAGGGGTGACACGGCGTATTACGCTCTGATGCTGCTCCCGGTGGTCGAGGCTGCATTCAGGCTCGGCTTTGGCGCCACAATCGCGGTAGTTGTTCTGGCGGACTTCATCAGTTTCCTGGGCGCATATGGGATGCGATTCGGCGAATATGTCGAAGCGGGCGCTCTTTCGGTGATTTACACAATCATGGGACTGCTCTTATGGCTTCTGGTGAACAACCTTCGTGCTCGCGAGGCGCGATTCGTGCGCAACCTGGAGGAACTCGAGCGCACCCGCCAGCAACTGCTCTCCGAGGAAAAGCTTGCCGCGGTAGGCCGGCTGTCACGAGCGATCGCGCACGAAATCCGCAATCCGGTCGCAATGATTTCCAGTTCGCTCGCGACCGCCGCCCGTCCGGGCCAGGAGGAGTCCGAACGCCGGGAGATGTTCGCGATAGCCGCGAAGGAAGCTGCCCGTCTCGAGCGGCTGACCACGGACTTTCTGGCATACGCACGCCCGCGGGCGGCGGAGATCGCCCGCGCAAACATAGCCGATACTCTGAATTATGTCGCTACCGTCGCTCGTGCCCATGCTGCGAACGAGGGCGTCGTGATCGATGTCAGCGCGGACGCCGGCATGCTGGGCGACTTCGACCCGTCGCAGATTCAGCAGGCACTTTTGAATCTGGTTCTGAACGCAATCGAAGCATGCGGCCGGGGTGGTTCGGTTACTCTCAAGGCCGAAGCGAACGAGCAGGGTGAAGTACAGATCGAGGTAAGCGACTCTGCCGGTCCAATCCCGCCCGAAACGGTCGCGCGAATCTTTGAACCCTTGTTTACCAGCAAGCCGACGGGAAGCGGGCTTGGCCTCGCGATCGCGCGCAACATCGCTCGTGCCCATGGCGGCGACGTCGTACTAAGCGTGAACGAACCCGGGCAGGTATGCTTTTCCATGCAGATTCCAGCGCCTTCTGCTAATTCGCGCAATGGGTACTCACAATGAGCAAGATACTGGTCGTAGATGACGAACCGCACATGCGGCGCATCCTGGTGTCCAATCTGAGGCGGGAACACCAGGAGATCGTCGAGGCAGCCAGCGTCAGCGACGCGCGCCGTGCTCTGGCCGAGTACGGGTTTGACGCGGTTATAACCGACCAGAAGCTGGGCGACGGCGAAGGGTTGGACGTTCTCGCCGCTGCGCACGATGCGGATCCGGCTCTATCGGTAGTTTTCCTGACCGCGTTTGCGACCATAGAGCTCGCGGTCGAAAGCATGCGACGCGGCGCGTTCGATTTCATCACCAAGCCCTTTGTCCCCGAAGTACTGCTGGCGTCGGCAGTCCGGGCCGTGGAGCACACCCAGCTCTTGCGTGAGAACGGAAGGCTGCGCGAGGCGGTCGTGCGCCTTGAGGGTTCCTCGGAGATCTTGGGATCGAGCCCGGCGATTCATGAGCTTCGCGAAAAGATCGCGCGTGTCGCGCGGACCAACGCCACCGTTCTAATCACGGGAGAGACCGGGACCGGCAAGGAACTGGTAGCCCGCGCGATTCATCGCAGCGGAAATCGCGCCTCCAAGCCGCTGGTTGCCGTCAACTGCGCGGCATTTGCCGAAACGCTTTTGGAAAGCGAGCTCTTCGGACACGAGCGCGGGGCATTTACCGGCGCCGACCGCGCGCGCGAGGGCCTCTTCGAGGCCGCCCACGAGGGCACGCTCTTCCTGGACGAGGCCGGCGAGATGTCGATGGCGGCGCAAGCGAAGCTGCTGCGCGTGTTGACGGACGGGCTAGTGACCCGAATCGGCTCTACCAAGCCGCGCCAGGTGGATGTGCGGTTGATTGTCGCGACGCATCGCGATTTGAAGCAGCGAGTGCGCGAGGGCGTCTTTCGCGATGACCTGTATTACCGGCTAGCGGTGGTGCCGTTGGCAGTTCCGCCGCTGCGCGAGCGCAGGGAAGACATATCCACAC
>CAVVMA010000002.1:0-60416 GCA_963749215.1 uncultured delta proteobacterium
GCACGATAGGTCACATAAATCTAGGCACGAAGCAAACAGGTGCGCCCAGTGCGGGAAATCCGCACGCTGGGTGCGATGGCGGGGACTGGAAACGGATTTACGGTTTGGCTATTGAGGCACTCCCAGAGGAAATGGGGAGAAACAGCTAGGCTAGACCTTCGGAATACCGCGCCAGTCCCCGACCCGACCGGCTTGTGGCAGTTTCTCCGAGCCTCCTAATCTTCCTGAGGTTTCCTCCCACAATCCTGCCGATATCTCTTTGAGGCAGATTTGAACTGTGCACTTTTCGTTACTCTGAGGGACAACTTCAGAGACCTCGCTTTCGGTTCGAATCGAGCGACTTGCCCGTACTGTTGGGGTATAACCGACCATTCATCCCGTCAAATCAGAATATCCGTACGACTTTGAGGGGACATGCGATAGATGTGGTTCTGGCTCGGCATTTTTGCGATGGGCTTCGGGATTGGGGTGGTGACTGGAATCGTGCTCTCGTTCGAGTTTGGCCTCGGATTCGCTCGCTTCGCGCAAATGGCTGGGCCAGCCATTGGTCCCTTGATTGCACTCGAGGTGCTGACGGCCTTTTTCTTGGAGGCGGGTTTTCTCGGAATCATGCTTTTTGGTTTCTACCGCGTCGGTCCAAAGCTCCACTTTTTCGCTACCTGCATGGTAGCGATCGGAACGCTTCTTTCGGCCTCGTGGATTCTCTCGGCAAATAGCTGGATGCAGACGCCCACTGGAGTCGCAATTCATGATGGCCATTTGACCGTAGTAAGCTGGCTCCATGTGCTGGTGAACCCGTCTTGGCCGTACCGACTCCCTCACATGTTGACTGCTGCCTACCTAACAGCATCATTCTTGGTCGCAGGAGTAGGCGCGTGGTATCTGCTACGAAACAAGCACCAAAGCTTCGGGCGCAGGACGGTCGCTTTGGGGACCGCGTTTGCGATGGTGTTGATAGCCGGCCAGGTCTTCATCGGAGACATTCTTTACGGCACAATGCTCAAATATCAACCTTCGAAAATGCAGGCTGCCGAGGGATTCTGGGAAAAGCAATCGCAGTCGCCGGCGCCGTATTACTGGTTCATAGTCCCCGACCAAGACCATCAGCGCAATCGCTTCCAATTGGGAACACCTTACCTCGGAAGCATGTGGTTGCCCCACAGTCTCCATGGGCGCGTCGAAGGGTTGAAAAATACGCCTCGCGACCTTCAGCCGAGAATGGGAATGGTGTTCTATGCCTTTCGTATTATGTATTGCTCGGCCATGGTCATGTTTGCCGTTGGAGTTGCTTCACTATGGTTGCGCTTCCGCGGAAAACTGTTCAGTTCCCGGTGGTTTCTTTGGATTCTGGTTTTCATGACACCATCTGGGATCATCGCGACGTTGGCGGGCTGGTATGTTGCGGAGACCGGACGGCAGCCGTGGGTGATCTACGGCATGCTCAGAACGGTGGACGCAGTGTCTCCGGTCCCGGCTCAGGCGTTGTTATCAACTCTGATCGCATTCGTTTGCGTTTATGCGGTCTTCATCAGCGCCTTTCTCATTTTTACGTTTCGCATTATCCGGCGTGGTCCTGATAAAGTTCCGCCATATGCAGAAGCTTCGGGATCGCTAAAGAACGCGTTCCGTCCGTACGTGCTGGACAAGAGTTGAAAACATGAATCTTCCACTACTCTCAGCTTCTTTCCTGGCATTCGCACTCACTCTCTACGCGCTCCTCGACGGGTTTGACTTGGGAGTAGGTATATTGCTCCTATTCCAGCCAGAGGCGGCATTTCGCGACCATATGGTGGACTCGATTACCCCGACCTGGGACGGTAACGAAACTTGGATCATTATGGCCGGCGTAACGCTGCTTGCCGCGTTTCCGATTGCGTATTCCATTTTGCTGCCGGCCTTCTATCTTCCAGTCATAGGCCAGGTTCGAGTCGTCGCGCTGGGCGGACTTGGAGAAATCGGGCTCAACCTGATGGTGCTCGAATGCGGCGGCCAGGCGATTATCGTCGACGCCGGCGTGATGTTCGGTGAAGACCGCGTGCTCGGCGGCGGTATCGTCGTGCCCGACCTCGCCCACCTCGAGCGCAGCCGCCCCGAAATCAAGGGCATCATCGCGACTCACGCGCACGAGGACCACATCGGTGCGATCCCGCATCTGATCCGGCGTTTTCCCGCGCCGATTTTCGGCAGCCAGGTCACGCTCGCTTTCACCCGCCGCCGGCTCAACCAGGCCGGGGCAGCCGCCGGCGCCGACCTGCGCGTGATTTCCCCGCGCGAGCCGTTTCAGTTGGGACCGTTCACCGTCGAAGCGATTCGCGTCACCCATTCGACGCCCGACTCGTTCGCGCTCGCGATCAGAACGCCGGCCGGGCTGATCGTTCATACCGGCGATTTCAAGATCGACCCGCAGCCGGTCGACGGCCTGCACTTCGATCGCGAGCGCTTCGCGGAACTCGGCGAAGAAGGTGTCGCGCTGCTGCTTTCCGATTCGACCAATGTCGAGCGGCCCGGCCGTTCCGGCTCCGAGAGCTCGTTGGTTCCCACGCTGCGCGAAATTATCGGGCGCACGCGCGGCAAGTTTTTCCTGTCGGCGTTTTCATCGCATCTGCATCGCATCCGGCAGGTCGCGGATCTTTCGCATCAGGTGGGACGCTATGTGGTGCCGGTGGGGCGCCGGATGGCGGAAAGCACGCGGCTCGGCCTGGAGCTTGGGCAGCTCGTTTTTCCGCCCGGGACTTTTATCGAGCGGGCCGAGGCGGAGTTTCTCCAGGCGCGCCGCCTGACCTTTCTGGCCAGCGGCAGCCAGGGCGAGCCGCTCTCCGCGCTGGTCAGAATCGCCACCGATACGGACCCGCGCGTGCGCGTGGGACCGGGCGATACCGTCGTGCTCTCCTCGCGATTCATTCCCGGCAACGAACGCACCATCCACGCCCTCATAAACCATCTCTACAAACGCGGCGCGGAAGTCTACTATGAGACGGTCGCGCCGGTCCACGTGTCGGGACACGCCAGCCGCGACGAGCTGGCCGAGATGATCGGCCTCGTGCGGCCAAAATACTTCGTCCCGATTCACGGCGAATATCGCCATCTCGCGCGCCATGTCACGCTCGCGATCGAAGCCGGCGTGCTCGAAAGCAACTGCTTCCTGCTCGAGGACGGCGACACCCTGGTGATGACGCCGGGGGCCGCGCGCCGCGGGCACGAGGTCAAAGTCGGACGCGAGCCGCTGGAAGAGTCCGAAGGCGACGCCGGCATCCTGCGCGAACGCCGCGCGCTGGCGCGCCAGGGTACGGTGGTCGCGGTGATCGCGGTCTCTGCCAGGACCGGCGAGATCGTGGCGGGACCTGACTTGCTCTCGCGCGGGGTCGCAATCGGCGACGGAACCTCGGCGTTGATGCGTCGGGCGCAAACCGGGTTGCGGCAACGGCTCCGCGACCTGGACGGGGCGGTTCGCGCCGACCAGTCGCGCCTTGCTGAAGAGGTAGTCCGCACCCTCGGCGAGTATTTCCACGATGAGTTCGGGATGCATCCGCTGGTCGTGCCCTGCGTCATGCAGGTCGGAGAAGCGCCATAGCCCGCGAAACCAAAACTCTCGCCCAGGCCCAAGCGCCGATGGCCGAGGCGGTCGCAACGGGGACCGCCGGGATAGCTTGCGAGCTCGCCGCGCTCGGCCTGGTCGCGCTCTCGGCGTTCGCGCTTATCAGTCTCGTATCGCTCGATCTGGGGCTGCATCCCAATCTGGGCGGCCCCATCGGCGGCCGGCTTGGGACCAATCTCGCGCTCGCGATGGGCCATCAGGCGTACACGCTCGTGATTCTGACGGTCGCGCTGGCGCAGCGCGTCTGGATAGGCACGCGATGGACCGCGATCGGCCGCGAGATCGCCGGCGGCATACTGCTGGCGGTAACGTTCGCGATCGCCGCGTCGCTTTGGGGCGGCGGCGCGATATCCAACGGTGGATTAGTCGGCTCTTTGCTCGCCGCGTTTCTGGTCGCATCGGTAAATCTCGGCGGCAGCTATCTGGTCGTGATTCTCGGCCTGATGTGCGCGCTCGCCCTGACCTTCGGCCGCGCGCCGACCGACTTGTTCGCGCTGATCGCCGGCTCGGTGCCGATCCTGCGTCGATTCGGTGACTCAAGCGGCCGAGTCGACATCGATCGCTATGATGGCGCACGTCAGGCACCCGAGAGCGCGACCGCGATGCGCGATGGCGCGGCGAACGGCAAACACGATTCGCAGGCGCCGTTCGTCCGGCGGATCGCTGAGCGGCTCGCGCCCGACCGAACGACCAAACAGCTCGCCAAGCCGCGCAGCAAGGGCGGCTGGAAGCTGCCGTCGCTGGATCTGCTCGAAAGCCCACCCGCAGAGCACGCCGCAATCGACGAGGGACTGCTCGAAAAAGGCGCGACCGTGCTCGAACAGAAACTCGGCGATTTCGGCGTGGTCGGTCGCGTCACCGAGGTTCAGCCCGGGCCGGTGGTCACGATGTACAAGTTCGAGCCCGGCTCGGGAATCAAGGTGAGCCAGATCGTGAACCTGGCCGACGACCTCTCGATGGCTCTGAGAGCCGCCGCGGTGCGCATCCAGGCGCCGGTGCCGGGCGAGGCAGTGGTCGGAATCGAGGTCCCCAATCGCAAGCGCGAGCGCGTCTGCCTGCGCGAAATCGTCGAGGCCAACGAGTTCCAGACGCTGGCCGCGCAAAGCCAACTCACCATCGCGCTCGGCAAGGACATCGTCGGCCGGCCGCTCGCCGCCGACCTCGCCCGGATGCCCCATCTGCTGATCGCGGGCGCGACCGGCACCGGCAAGTCGGTGTCGATTCATACCATGATCGCCTCGATCCTGTTCAACGCGACCGCCGACGACGTGCGCTTCATCCTGATCGATCCCAAGATGCTGGAGCTGTCGGTCTACGAAAATATCCCGCATCTGCTGGTGCCGGTCGTGGTCGATCCCGAAAAGGCCGCCGCGGCGCTGCTGTGGGCGACCCAGGAGATGGAGGAGCGCTACCGGATGATGCGCGACCTGGGGGTCCGCAATATCGACGGCTACAACAAGGCGCTCAGCGCCAAGGCTGTGGTCGAGCTCAAGCCGGTGAACCAGGTGTCGCCGCCGCAGGATCCCGGCGAGCCGCCGCCCGCGCCGATCGAGCATCGCAAGCTCCCCAAGATCGTGATCGTGATCGACGAGCTCGCCGACCTGCTGCTCTCAGAGGGCAAGACCGTCGAGCGCGATATCGCCCGGCTCGCGGCCAAGGCGCGCGCGGCGGGAATCCATCTGATTCTCGCCACGCAGCGTCCGTCGGTGGATGTGATCACCGGGCTCATCAAGGCGAATCTGCCGGCCCGGATCTCGCTGCAGGTGACTTCGCGGGTTGATTCGCGCACGATTCTCGATTCGATCGGCGCCGAACGCCTGCTGGGCGACGGCGACATGCTTTTCATGCCGCCCGGCACCGCCAAGCTGCGCCGGCTGCACGGGCCGTTCGTGTCGGAGGCCGAGATCCGCCGCGTGGTCGAGTTCCTGCGCGCGCAGGGCACACCCGATTACAAGATGGAGATCCTCGAAACCAAAGTACCCTCCGGCGAGGACGAGGAGGGCTTCGACGACTTCAAGGAAGAGAAGTACGACGAAGCAGTGCGGATCGTGATGGAGACCAATCAGGCGTCGATCTCGATGATCCAGCGGCGGCTCAGGATCGGCTACAACCGGGCGGCGCGGATGGTCGAGCGGATGGAGCGCGAGGGCCTGGTGTCGCCGCCCGACGGCGCGCGTCCGCGTGAAGTCCGCGGGATGCGCAACGCACGCTAGCCGCGCTATGAAACGCGCGGCGCGCGCGCTCGTCTAATTGCATATGACAACGAAGATCGCCCGTGCGTCGCTCGGGCTTGCGCTGTTCGCCGGATGGCTGGCGCTCACGTCCGCCGCCTGGGCAGCGCAAGCAGGCTCGCCGGTCGAATCGGGCGCGGGCAACCTCAACGCGTCCGATCTCAATACGATCGTCCGCCGGCTCCAGCGCCACTACCAGGAAACCAGCTCTTTCGACGCGAAATTCAGGGAGCAGGTCGCGAGCGTTGGCGGCGTCAAGCGCGATCTCGAAGGAACCATCAAATACCGCCGGCCGGGACGGCTGCGATGGGATTTCGCGCCGCCCCAGCAGGAAACGATCGTCGCGGACGGGACCACCCTGTACGTCTTCCAGCCCGACCTCAGCCAGGTGATCGAGGCGCCGCTCGCGCGTGCGTTCAGAACCTCGGCGGCGGCCGCGCTGCTGCTCGGGATGGGCAATGTCGAGCGCGATTTCGCAGTCTCGCTGCCCGTCGCGCCCGCTCGCGACAATCTGGTGCATCTCATGCTGGTGGCGCGGGCGGACGGCACCCGGATCGCGCTCGGACTCGATCCTGCGACCTACGATATCGTGACCGCCGCGTTAACGGACCAGCTCGGCAATGTGACGAGCCTCGCGTTCAGCGACATCCGAACGAATATATCGCTCGATGAAACGTTATTCACCTTCAGGGTGCCCGACGGGGTCGATGTGGTGACCGCGCCCGGATCGAATTGACCCGATCCAATTGAAAGGTTCCGAAAGTAACGCTACCCCGATTGCGCCGCTTAATGGCGACGAGTAGAGATATGCCCTCGGTACGGGCGAATATGGAACGCGTCCATCTTCTGACGCTGGGCTGCCCCAAGAACGTCGTCGACAGCGAGTTGATGCTCGGTGCGCTAAGCAGCGCCGGGTATGAGCTGACGCTCGACCCGGCCGACGCCGGCGTGCTGGTGGTCAACACCTGCGCGTTTATCGAGTCCGCCAAGAAGGAGTCGATCGACGCGATACTCGAAGCCGCCGAATTCAAGGCCGCAAAGCCCGGCAAGCGCCTGGTAGTCGCGGGATGCCTCGCGCAGCGCTACGGGACGGAATTGCGCAAGCTCATCCCCGAGGTCGACGTCTTCGTCGGCACCGGCAACTTCCTCGATCTGCCTGACCTGCTGCGCAGCACCGAAGCGCCGGAGCTTCGGCCGATCCCCTATCCCGGCGCGGCGCATCTGCTGCCCGGCCTGGAGGCGCCTCGCGCCCGGACCGGCGAGGTCTTCTCCGCCTACCTGAAGATTTCAGAGGGATGCAATCACAAGTGTTCCTTCTGTATCATTCCGAAGATCCGTGGAGCCCATCAGAGCCGCCCGTTGCCCGACCTGGTATCCGAGGCGCGAGCGCTGGCCGCAAGCGGCGTCCGGGAACTGAATCTGATCGCCCAGGATTTAACTGCATACGGCCGCGACCTCGATGCGCCCGCGTCGCTGGCGGCCCTGTTGCGCGAGCTGGGAGAGATCGAGGACCTGCGATGGATTCGGCTGCTGTATTGTTATCCGAACTACGTCACCGACGAGCTGCTCGAGGCGATTGCGGATTTGCCGAGCGTGGTTAAATACATAGATATGCCGTTGCAGCATGCCGACGACGGGATGCTGCGCGCGATGCAGCGCGGGCGTTCCGGCGCCGCCCTGGAGAAACTTCTCGGCCGAATCCGTGAGCGGGTACCCGGCGTGACCTTGCGCACGTCGTTCATCGTCGGCTTTCCCGGCGAGACCGACGAGGCGTTTGCCCGCCTCCAGGGCTTCGTGCGCGAGCAGCAATTCGATCGGGTCGGCGTGTTCACCTATTCGCATGAGGAGAACACCGCGGCCTTCGATCTGCCGGCGCAGGTGCCGCAGCGCATCAAGCGCGCGCGCCGCGCCGAGCTGATGGAGACCCAGGGCGAGATTTCGTTGCGCAAAAATCGCTCCCTGGTCGGGAGCGAAGTCGAGGTGCTGGTCGAAGGGGCCGGCGGCAAGAGGCTGGTGCGCGGCCGGATCGCCGGGCAGGCGCCCGAAATCGACGGCGCCGTGTTCCTGACCGGAGAGGCTGAGACAGGTGAGTTCGTGCGCGCTCGAATCGACCGGGCGCTTACTTACGATCTGCATGGACGGGCGATGGGGGCATTTAATTGAAGAAGGGAAGGAAAACCATGCCGACCAAAAAGTCTGCAACCGCCAAGCCGGCAAACACCAAGCCGGCGAGGCCGCTGACCTCTAAGTCACCAACCGGCAAGCCGGCGGCGATCGCCAAGCCGGTCAGCGATAGCGCGACCTCGGCAGCCGCCGCGGCCAAATCCGGCGCGGCGCGCCGCAAGAGATTTCTGGCCAAGGTCCGCGAGAGTCTGGGCGAGATGAAGACCCGGCTACTCAGCGAGATGGAATCCGAGCTCAAGGCCGAACGCGAGGGCAACAAGGACGAAGGGATGGACACCTACGACCTTGCCTCGGAGGAGCGCGATCGGGAAATCAGCTTCATCCTGTCAGATCGCGAGCGGGTCAAGATCAAGCAGATCGACGACGCGCTGGCGCGCATCGAAGAGGGCACCTACGGCGTCTGCGAGTCGTGCGGGCTGGAGATCGGCGAGGAGCGCCTGGAAGCAATGCCCTTCACGCGCCTGTGCCGCGACTGCCAGCAGGATCAGGAGCGCGAAGCCCGCACCCAACGCCGCTTCGAGGACGAGCGCAACGTCTACCGCAAGCTCGGCTCAACCGACAACGAAGAAGAAAGCGGCTGACCGTTCGGGTACAGTCTATCGGGACCGCTCAGGTTTGTCCGGTCCACTTACGTCAGCGCAGCGCAGCTCTTAGCGCCCTCTCCCGCGTTGCCGCGGGAGAGGGCAAGCCGCGCGATCAAAATCAACTCCGGGTCCTTTGAATCTTTTCGCGCGGCGCGGGTGAGGGTACCTACAGAGTCCTGGTCTTCGTAGCACCGGCTATCGCGACGCGAATCACCCTACTGTATCGACCCTCACGCGCGAGGCCCGCTGGCTGATTGCCAAGGGCAGCATCCTTGCAATACTTCTTCGCAGTCTTCGAATGTCAGCCAGCCCATGTCTCGTCGCTCCACAACGCAAAAGCGGCGATCTCCATTTCTGGAACCGCCGCTCTTTTGGGAATCGAAGCCGCGCCGTTACGCCGCCGCAGGCCATAGATCGATCACTTCGCCGCGCAGCTTCTTTCCCGTAACAATCTCGCCCGACTGCGCGTCGCACTTGACGAGCGCTGAGAGTTCGTCGCGATATCGCCGCGGTACACGCTCGTGCGGATGCCCTCCCCCGTTTTGCGATGACCCTACCGCGCCAGTGCGCGGTTGACCGCGTCCGGTTCTCGATCAATCACCGTCAACAAGACTCGCGCCGTTCGGTCGGGCCTCCTGCGATGCTGCTCCCAATCCTGCACGGCGTCGATCGCGAATCCAAATCGCCGCGAGAACTGCGACTGCGAGCATCGAAGCCGTTTTCTGATCGCCTTCACGTCCACCTCATCGGGCACATGCACAACAAAGCCCTCGGTTACTTCGCCGCGCACGATCGCGCGAGCCTCGTTGACCGCCTTTATAAGTCTCTTTCCGAGTTTAGACATAGCGTCCACCTGCTCTGACTGAAGCCAAGCGGGAAGCAGGCAGTCAAGGCGATTAAGACCGGCGGTAGTGGTCAAGTTTGATCCGGCATGCGGTGTAACCTGCCAGCCCAATCGCCTCCCGTCGCCGCGACGGGAGAAAGACCCGGATTCTTCGCGCGCCAGGCAACACAGACGCGCGAGAATGATGAGATGGACCCAGCCCGCGTTCAACGGCCTCATAATGTGCCAGCGATGGTAACGTGACCATCGAAACGAACTACGGGAGTGTCCGTCACGGAGACTACAAGAATCGGGTTCGATATCGCAATGGAAGAGGGCCGGCACGGTTGCCCCCGGAGCAGAGGCCGGCCCCTACCCCACAAGTGATGTCTCTCAGGGTAGTGGCCGGCGTCCCCGCCGGCCATCCGATTCTCCAAACGGGCCTGCGGGACAATTTCGTAGCGCCCGCCTTCGTGCCGATTCCCGATCCCCGCCACTGACTCACTCGCCGTCTCGACCTTCTCGCGCGGGCCGACTATAACTCACTCCGCATGACCAGACAGGAACGCCGGGGATGGCTCATCGTTACGGGTCTGTTCGTAACGAACCTGATCGTGTTCGGCGGCGGCTACAACACCGCCGGCGTGTTCTTTCCGCCGCTCCTCAAAGAGTTCGGATGGAGCCGCACGCAGGTCTCGATTCTGCCCTCCGTGCTCGCCGCCTCGGCGGGCTTGGGCGTGCCCCTGATCGGATGGCTGCTGGACTGGGTCGAGGCGCGGGTCGTGATGGTCGCCGGAGCTGCCGCAGCCGGAATCGCCTTCCTCGGCGCCAGCCGGGTCGGCGCGTTTCCACCGATGGTTGCGGCCTACGCGCTGCTCGGATTGGGCGTCGCCGCGAGTACGCTGCTGCCGGCCTCGATGGTGATCGCGAACTGGTTCGGCGCGCGGCGCGGACTCGCGATGGGCGCGGCGATGGCGGGAACGTCGCTGGGCGGCGCGATGATGACGATCGTCGCCAGCCACGCGATAACGCATACCGGATGGCGCACCGCTTACGTCACGCTCGGCCTGCCGATGATCGTGATCGTGATTCCGGTGCTCCTCGTGATCGTCAGAACGCGCCCTGCCGCCGCTGCCACCGAGAAGCGGACTCTCGCGGAACAGGCGCAGGCGCTGCCGGGACTCGAGGTCGCGCCGGCGCTCAGATCGCGCTCCTTCTGGATGGTCGCGCTCGCGCAGTTCTGCTACGCGACCAGCGCAGCCGGACTGGTCGCGCATACGATTTCCTATCTGCTCGGGATCGGCTACGCCCAGGCGATGGCCGCGGCGATGATGAGCGCCACGTTCGTGTTTGCTTCAACCGGAAAAATCCTGATGGGGCTGTTCGCCGACCGGGTGAGCGGCCGCGTCGCGCTGGCGCTGAATTTCGCGATCGCGGCGGCGGGCACGGCCCTGATGCTGGGGGCGCGTCATAGTGCGATACTTTTCCCGGCGATCGCGATCGTCGGCGTCACGCTGGGCGCGCCGCTGGTGCTGGTGCCGCTGGTGATGGTCGAGTCGCTGGGCCTTAGACGTTTCGGATCGCTGTCGGGGCTGACGAGCTTGTTCAACACGGTCGGCGCGGCGATTGGCCCGATCGTGGCCGGCCGGGTGTTCGATGTTACCGGCAGCTACAGCGCCGCCTTCGAGCTGTTCGCGCTGCTGCTGGTACTGGGCGCAGCGGCGACCTGGAACTGCCGGCCACTGGAATCGGAGCAGGCCCGCGTCGCCCGCGCGATTCCGGTCTCGGCGTAAAGCGCCGCAGCCGATACGCTGCATCGCGTAGCTTTACCATCGACTTCGTATGCCGGTATGATCGATTCGGAAGCGCAGAGTATTGTGCCCACCACGCGTCCTTTCCCGTCGCCGGAAAAGCTCCGCTCCCGTGACATCTTTCGACTGTTGGGCCGCACCTGGCCGTTCATCCGGCCCTACAAGCGCCATCTGGTTTACCTGTGGCTGGCCGTGCTGCCGGGTGTGCCGGCTGGATTGGCGGCGCTCTATCTGCTCCCGATTTTCTTCGACGTGGTCGGCAACGGCCATCCGCTGACGGCAGGCCAGGCCCGGTTTCTCCACGTCCCGCTCGCGGCGAGCCGTCATCTCGTGCTGTGGCACGGATGTATCGTCGCCGGCGGCCTGATCATGATCGCGCTTCCGATCGGGCTAATCACCCTCGGTTATGCGGTCTGGATCCTCCAGCGCATCACCAATCTGTTTCGGGTCGACCTCTACACCCGGATGCAGGAACTGAGCTTGCGGTTTCATTCCGAGGAAAAAATCGGCGACGCGATCTTCCGCATGTTCCAGGACTCGGCTGCGATCTCGCAGGTGATAAACGCGCTGGTGGTCCAGCCGCTGCAATGGTTGCCGGTCGCGCTGGCGATTCTCATCTGGCTCGCGCTCTCCAATTACGCAATCGCCGCGATCGCGATCGCGATCATCCCCGCTGAGCTGGCCCTCGCCTGGGCATTCGCCGGGCCGCTCCGGCGCGCTTTTCTGCGCGAGCGCGAATCGGCGGCGCTGGCGACGACGACGATCGAGGAAACGCTCGCTTCGATCACAGCGGTCAAGGCCTTCAACACCGAAGGCGCCGAGAGCGCCCGCTACGCGTGCGACAACCAGGACGCTTTCACCGCGGCGCGGCGCGCGCGAATGCTGATGGCGGCCTACCGCGTGCTCAACAACTCCATCCGCGCACTCGCATATATCGCGGTATTTTATATCGGGGCGAATCAGGTCCTCGCCGGCCAGCGCGGCGGCGCGGTCCGCGTGCTGATCACGCTGGGCCTCTTCCAGGGACTGCTGGTGGCGTTCGGATGGATGAGCGCCGGCGCCCGCCATCTCACCGACCTCTGGGGCAGCCTGCAGGATGTCGGCGTGGCGCTCGCGCGCGTGTTCGAGATGCTCGACAAGGCGGGCGATCGCGAAGTCGCAACCGGACGCGATTCGGTCGCGCCGGCCGCCGAGTCGCTGGTTTTCGAGCGCTGCGGCTTCAGCTACGACGGGCGCGCGGAGGTGCTCTCGGAAGTGAGCGTCGAGGCTGCGATCGGAACGCTGACCGCGATCGAGGGTCAGAGCGGAGCGGGCAAGAGCACCATGATCGGCCTCGCGTTGCGCTTCTTCGATCCGACGTCGGGACGGATTCTGCTCGACGGCCGCGACATCCGCGAATTGGATCTGGTCGCGTATCGCGCGCAGTTCTCGGTGGCGTTGCAGGAGAATCCGCTCTTCACCGCGACGCTCAAGGAAAATGTCACTTACGGCAGACCCGACGCGTCTGCCGGCGAAGTGGCCGCGGCGATGGAAATCGCGCAACTATCGGAGTTTGCCGCCTCGCTGCCGGCGGGACTCGACACGATGCTGGGCGAAAAGGGCGCCAAGCTTTCGGAGGGCCAGGCGCAGCGAATCGGGATCGCGCGGGCGATTTTGCGCGATGCGCCGATCCTGCTGCTCGACGAGCCTACCTCGGCGCTCGACGCACGCGGTGAAGAGCGCTTCCTCACCGCGCTCCGGCGATGGGTTGCCGAGCGTCCCAAGCATCGGATGGTGCTCATCGCGACCCATCGCGCGCGCACCGCCGCGATGGCCGATCGGACCTATCGAATCGCCGCCGGCCGACTCGCCGGCGCGGACCACGCCGCCGACCGGCTCGCGGCCGGGAGTATGCGCTGATGGCCGCCGCCATACCGGAGATACAGGGTCAGTTCGCGGCGCCGAAGGACGCGCGCGCCGACGCGCTCTATTCGGCGGAGAAGCCCTCGCTCTCGATGCGCGAGGTCCTCGGCCTAATCGCGAAGACCTGGCCGTTCATCGCGGCGCAGCGCAGGCTGCTCGCGCTCAAGATGGCGCTGGCCCTGACCTCGATCACATTTTTCCTGCTGACTCCATGGCCGCTCAAAATCCTGATCGATAACGTGATCAACGGCCATCCGCTGAGCGGAGCGCCGCGGATGCTGCTCTATCCGCTGGCGGGCGACAGCCGGCCGATGCTGCTTGCGGTCGTGAGCGCGCTGCTTGCGATCGCGGCGATCGTCAACGGCGTGGTCGACGATCGCCGCCAGGACCTTCGCTCCAACGTGGACAGCGGCGGGCTCGATCAGGCGGGCTTCACCAGCAACGGCGCCAACGACGGCTGGAGCCTTTGCAGCGGGCTGGTCGGCCTGCTCGAAGTCTGGGTCACGATCAATCTGACCCAGCGGATGAATCAGGCGCTGCGCACCGCGATCTACGAGCGCTTTCTGCGCTCGCCGCTCAAGCTGTACGCGGACCAGAAGATCGGCGATGCGGTATTTCGCGTGATGCACGACAGCGCGTCGATCGGCGGCTTGCTCTACGACGGAATCGTGGCGCCGATCCTTTCCGTCTTCGCGTTCCTGGCCGGACTGACAATTTTGACTTTGCAGTTTCCCAACGAACCAATGATCCCGCTGCTCGCCGCGCTGATCCTGCCGGTGGTCGCGATCGGCAGCGGCTTGTTCGCCAGGACCTTTCGCGATCAAAGCCAGCGGATGCGCGAACGGGGCGGCGAGGTGATGGCTGCGTTCGAGGAACGGATCGCGCAGGTGCAACTGATCAAGGCCTTCGGCCAGGAGGAACGCGAGCGGACCGCGGTCGACGCGGCAAGCTGGCGTTCGTTCGCGGCAACGTTGCGGATCTTCGCGATCGCGCTGATCGTAATTCTCCTGCTCGCGCCCGCGGTGTGGCTGCTTTTCGGCGCCGCCATCTACGCGGTCCTGGGTCAGGTGATCGCCGGGAAGCTGCTGCTCGGCGACGTAGTGTTGCTGGCCGCGTACGCCGGGCTGCTGGTGCGGCCGATGGCCGTGCTGGGCTACACGTGGGCCGCGATTCAGCTTCCGATCGCGGGGTTGAGACGGATTCACAGCGTGCTAGACCGTCTCGACGAGACCCAGCCAAACGGGGCGGCCCGCGAGATCTCCGGCCCGATTACGGAGCTTCAACTGCGCGACGTGAGCGTCGCCTACGACCTCGCGGCTCCGGTGCTGAAACACGTCACGATGACGCTGCGGGCGGGCGAGCTGGCCGCGCTCGCGGGACCCAACGGCGCGGGCAAGAGCACGCTCATATCCTCGATCCCGCGCTTCATCGAGCCGTGCGCCGGCGCGGTGCTGCTCAACGGTATCGACGCGCGCGAGCTTTCGCTGACCGCGCTTCGCGGCCGGGTCGGCTTCGTGTTCCAGCACGAAGCGCTGTTTTCCAGGACTATCGAGGACAACATCCGCTATGGGAGCCCACGGGCGACCGCGCGCGAGGTGCGCGCGGCCGCCGCGATCGCGGGCGCGGCGGAATTCATCGAACGGCTGCCCGACGGCTACGCCACGATGCTAGGCCGGCGTGGCACGCGGTTGTCAGTCGGCCAGAAGCAGCGAATCGCGATCGCGCGGGCCCTGCTGCGCAATCCCGACGTGCTGATCCTCGACGAGCCGACCGCGCCATTGGACCCGGCGATGGAAACCGGCCTGATGCGGACGCTGCGCCGAATCGCCGCAGAACACATCGTGCTGCTGATCGCGCATCGCGCGGAAACGCTGGCCGCCTGCGACGTCGTTCATTTCATCGACCGCGGCACAGTCGCGAGTTCGGCGCCCCACGAAAAATTGCTGAGCTCTTCAGCCGCATATCGGAACTACCTCGCGATGTCGCCCCTCGATTCGCCGGCTACGTAAGATCACCCCGGCGCGCTACGATCGCGCCGGCTCCGCGGCCGGCGGTGGCATCGCCGGAATCTGTGTCGGATGCGACCCGTCGTTTCACCGCGCGGCGCGCCGTCGCGAGCAGAGAACGCCCCAGAATCGGAGCGTCGAACAACGCCGACGGCGGCTTCAGCATGTTGAACACCTCGCCCATCCGATCTCTCACCACCGGGTCGTCCATGGCAGCGAGCAGGATCCGGTTGAGGATCGGGCCGAAAAGCCAACTCGAAAGCGGGCGTTTGCCTACCGTCTCCGGCACCGCGAAGTCGGCTCCGGTCGCCATCGACCACGGACCCGCCGCGAAGCGCGCGAGCGCTTTGAAGAAGCCCGGCGGCAGCTCCGGACTCAACGCGCCGTGCCGCTCGAGCGATTCGCGCAGTATCGTCGCCGACACCGCGCCGCTGGTCATGCCCTGCCCGTAAACCGGATTGAACGCACATACCGCGTCGCCGAGCGCGATAAATCCGTCGAGGCGCCCGTTCCACTTCTCGAAGTGGCGCCATCGGTTCGCCATCGAGCGGTTGGAGTATACGGGTGAGATCGGCTCGGCAAGCCGCACCGCCTCGGCGATAATCGGCGAGCGAAGCTTGTCGAGCATTGCCATGAAGCCTTGCTCGTCGTTGGGCGGATACTGCTTGCCGATGCCGGCCAGGGTGACCAGCCAGCGGTCGTTTTCGAGCGGAAAGAGCACGCCCGCGTTCCGGCATTCGGGAAGTTTCGGGTCGAGCCAGATTCCCTTCCACCACCACTGCGGCGGCCGCCGCTCCGGCGGCGGCGCTTTGAACCATCGCGAGCTGTAACCCGCGTACGAATCGACCACCGTCTCGGCGGGCGGCTTCAGGCCGAGCTCGCCGAGCCAGGCCGGCGACTTCGATGCCCGGCCGCTCACGTCCGCGACCAGGTCCGCTTCGATTTCGCGTTCGCCGCCGCCGTCGCGCGATCGCACGCGCAATCCGCGCACGCGCAACGCGCCTTCGGGCGCCGCGACCAGGCCGATCGCGTCGGTCCGCTCGGCCATCTGGACGTTGGGAACCTTGCGCAGCAGCTCGCGCACGATCGCTTCGATAAGCAGGCGGCTGGCGAACAGCGTGGTGATACTGTCCGGCCGGCGCGGCGCCCATCCCTCGGACCTCAGCGCGGCAAAGTCCATGCTGAAGTTGATCAGATGGGCTCCGCGCTCGAGCATCGTGCGCTCGAAGCCGGGAAACAGCGCATCGAGCTCGTACCTGCCGCGCGCGAGCAGCGCGTGCACGTGGCGGCTCTGCGGCACGCCCGGCCGCTCCAGCGCACCCTCGGGAAACGAGTCGCGATCGATCACCGTGACCCGATCGAAAAAATCGCTCAGCACCCGGGCCGTGCACAGGCCCGCCATGCTGCCGCCAATCACAATCGCGTGCGTGTTCGCCATTACGGTCGCGCCTTTCCCTGCGATGAGGCGGTCTCGCGCCGATACGGCCTGGTCTCGCCCAGGCCGTGCAGCACCACGTCCAGTGTTTGTGAAATTGCCCCCTCGATATCAAGCTCGCCGCCGCGCCGCGACCATTCGTAGACCAGCGCAAAAAAAGCCGAGGCCAGCGCGACTGCGGCGATCAGCGGCTCGACCTTGCGGCGGAACTCGCCGCGCGCCTGGCCGCGCCGAATCACCGCGCCCAGCAGTTGTACCAGCGTGCGGGTCTGCTCCTCTTGCTCGACGATCAGCAGGGGGCGGGTGACGACTTCGTGTACCAGCATTGAAATCACTTCGGGCTGGCGCGAGGCGCGCTCGGCCAGCGTCTTGAGCGCCAGGCGCAAGGCCGAAGTCGCGCTGCCGCGCTGATCCTTCAGCATCGCAGCCAGGTCCTGGTTGGCCCGCTCGCCGTATTCGTTGAGCAGCGATTCCTTGCCCGGAAAGTGAAGAAAGAACGTCCCGCGCGCGACGTCGGCGCTCTCGCAGATCTCCTCGATCGTAACCGAGTCGAAACCGCGCCGTAAGAAAAGCCTCATCGCAGCCGAGTAGATTTCGGATCGGGTCCGCTCTTTCTTGCGCTCGCGCCGCGAGAGCGGAACCGGCGCCGGGGAAGCGGTCTGGGCTTCGGCAGTATTCATGTACTCCAGTCTAGTAATTGACTGCGGTATACGGATCAAGAGCCTCCGCGCGCCGCGCTGCTTCCTTGTGCGTGCCCGCTCGGATAAAATTTAAGGAGAGTCGCCGTGGCGGAAAAATCGAGGCACAAACTGAATAATGTTGCGCAGGCCGAGCGGACCGCGCCGGGTGGTGGTCGATTTCGATCTGCTGCGCAAGGTCGGCGGCGCGAACTTCCGCGACCTGGGCGGCCATCCCACGCGTCAGGACCGGCGCGTGCGGCGCAAGATGGTCTACCGATCGGCGCACCTTGCCGAGTTGCCGGCCGAGAGCCCGCTGCGCTCGCTCGATCTGCGCACGCTGGTGACGCTCCAAAGCCACGTCGAAGTGTCACATCTGGGGCGCCCGCTCGAAGCGATCCTGAAGTCGGTCCGCTGGGAGCATATCCCGATCGGCGATCGATGGTTCGACGCCGATAATCCGGTGCCGCTCGCCGACGAGCCGGGACAGGAGCACCTCGCCTTGGTGGAGCAGTTCCGCGAGGCGTGGCTCGCGTTCTTCAGGGTACTCGCCGAGGGTGAAGTCTATCCCCTGCTCTTCCATTGCTCGGCCGGACGCGATCGGACCGGGGTCGGCGCTGCGATGCTGCTCGAATTGCTGGGCGTCGAGCGCGACAATATCGTCGCGGACTTTCTCCAAAGCAATGTCGTGTTCCGCGACATGCCGCTGCGGTCGACGCAGTTGCTGCCGCTGTTCGAGTGGATCGACGAGCAGGGTGGAATCAACCCCTTCATGCGCGAGGTCATCGGGCTCCGCGCGGCCGAGGTCGAGAGGATCCGCCGGGACTTGCTGGATTAGCAACCACAGGCCGGCGCGACGCCGGCCCTACTTCGGTCTCTACCCTGGTAGGGAGAGCTAGGACAACGGTCGTTCCTGTGTCGTCTTCCTACGCCGGCAGGTAGCCGTCGCGGAGCAGCGACTTCGCGATTATCATCCGCTGGACTTCGCTGGTGCCCTCGCCGATTTCGGCGAGCTTGGCGTCGCGCATGTAGCGCTCGACCGGAAAGTCGGTCATGTAGCCGTAGCCGCCGTGAATCTGCACCGCTTTGATCGTCGACCACATCGCAGTCTCGGAAGCATAGAGCTTCGCCATCGCGGCTTCGCGGGCGAACGGGCGCTTGCGGTCTCTCAGCTCCGCGGCCCGGCAGATGAGCACCCACGAAGCGTCGATTCGGGTTGCCATGTCGGCGAGCATCCACTGGATCGCCTGAAAGTCGGCGATCGGCTTGCCGAACTGCGTGCGATGGCGGGCGTATGCGGTCGCTTCTTCGAGGGCGCCGCGGGCGATCCCGGCGGCGAAGCCCGCGATTCCGATCCGTCCACCCTCCAGGACCTTGAGCGCCTGCCGATAGCCGTCGCCGGGCTCGCCGATCAGGTTTCGCGCCGGCACGATCACATTGTCGAGCACGACCTCGGCGGTGTCGGAGGCGCGCAGGCCGAGCTTCTCGATCTTGCGGCCGTTGGAGAGGCCGGCGGCGCCGCGCTCGACGATAAATGCCGAGACCCCCGAGCGGCCCGCACCGGGATCCGTCACCGCCATCACGACGTACACGTCGCCTACCGTGCCGTTGGTGATGAACATCTTGTTGCCGGTGAGCGCGTAGCCGTCGCCGACCCGCGTCGCGCGGGTCTTGAGCGCGCCCGCATCGGAACCTGAACCGGGTTCGGTCAGGCACCACGCGGCGAGCTTGTTGGCGCGGAGCAGGTCGGGGACCAGCCGATCGCGATTCTCGTCGGACGCGAACATCGCGATATGGCCGGTGCCGAGCGACATGTGCGCGGCGCAGGTCAGGCCCACCGACGCGTCGTAGCGCGAGAGGCCCTCGACCACCAGTACCTGCGAGAGTGTGTCGGCGCCGCCACCGCCCCATCGCTCTGGGTAGGCGACGCCGAGGAATCCCAGCTCACCGAGCTGCTCGACCACCGGTCGCGGGAAGGTTTGACTGCTTGTCCCACGCGCCGGAATGCGGCTTGATCTCGCGCTCGGCGAAACTGGCAAGCGTATCGCGGATGCGTTGCTGTTCTTCGGTCAGATCGAAGTTCATGATGCGCCTATGAGTTGTGTCGGGGCGCCCTCACCCGCACGTCACGGCGTTTGCAGAAGAAGACAAACGCCGCGCCGCTTGCCCCCTCCCGGAGGGGGCTTTGCACAAAACCCGCCTGCTGCACAAAAGCTCAGGAACCTGCACAAAAGCTCATTTCTCCTTGAGTATTCCAGCTTTTCGGAGCGATTGCTTGAATTCCTGCTTGATCTGTTCTTTGGATTTTCCCGCCGTGGAAACAATCGCCGCGCCCTTGTCCGGGTAGAACTTCCGGGCTTCTTCCAAGTTGTCCCGGTAGCCCTCCCAGCCCTTGCCCTGCCACGATTTGATCCCGTAATACTTGAGCGCCTCCACCAGCGTCTCGGCTTCGTCCGGTGTCAAGCCATTTAGCCACAACAACTGCTCGGGCGTCGTTCTTTGCCTGACCATAGCGAGCAGAGGGTTCACATTGGATTTCCTGCGCTTGCGTGCCTGTTTGTTTTTCATGGGCTACTTGAGCAGCCCGGCCTTGCGCATCGCGTCCTTGACCTCTTTCTTGATCTGCTCCTTGGATTTCCCTCCTGTAGAGAGGATAACCATGCCCTTTGCGGGTTTGTCCTCGCTCTTTTCAGGCACAGGACCGGGCGGCTCTCTAGTTGTGCTTTTCATCGTCGGCTCGGCAGTGTGCTTGTCACCAAGGCCCGCACTCGTCCCAGTAAAAGTTGCGGCACCAGTCCAACTCCTCCTTGTGGCCTTTCCAATATTTCAGGAAATAGTCGATCCCGTAGTGCTTGAGGATACCTTCCGTCGTTTCGGCTTCCCACGGGCTGAAGGTGTCGAGCCATTTGCGCTGTTCGGGCGTTGCGCGCTGCTTCGCCTTCGCGAATAAAACGTTCGAGCTGATGGGCGGTATCACTCGCCTTGGTTTCGTAGCGATCTTCGTCGCCTTTGAAGCGGGCTTGTTGGCGCGGCTCATTTGGACTTGCCCGCCGTGGAGACAATCGCCGCGCCTTTCGCTGGATCGATCTGAACCGCCAGTCCCTCGACATCGCCAAATATCCGGCGCACTTCGGTCGGCGTCAGATGGTCGCCATAGAAAATCGCCTTGACAGCGGACTCCCCCGCGTATGGTTGCCACACCGCGCCGGTCCAAACCTCGTTTGGGCACGGCAGGCCCGAACTGGTCTTACGAAACAGCGCGCCGTCTAGCTCGTAGTAGGTCACTTCTTTCGATTCGTTCTTCACTGTTTCCCGCGTCGCTCAGGGGTAGAACTTGCGGGCTTCTTCCAGATCGTCCCGGTACCCTTCCCAACCGATGCCGTCCAGAAACGATTCGATCCCGTAGCGCTTGAGAAGCGACTCCAGCATGCGCGCCTCGCGCGGGCTCAGAGTGTTTAGCCACAACAGTCGCTCGGGCGTCGCTCTTTGCCTGACCTGCACCAGCATGAGTCTGGCTGATCTGGGATAAGCGTCTTGAGCAGCCCGGCCTTGCGCATTGCGTCCTTTGGGTCCGCCTTGATCTGCTCCTCGGACTTGCCGCCTGTCGCCTCAATGGCCATGCCCTTGGGCTTTTCCTTCAGGATTCCCATCTTCTGGGCTGCTTCGATCACCGCCGCCCGAAACTCCTCCTTGGTCTTTCCTTTCACACCGATAAGCGCCATCTCCGGCTTCTCGTTGCCGGCGGGGCGCTCTTTGGAAATCAGCTTGGGACTCTTTTTCACCGGAACAATTGCTCGAATACCTTAGGGTCGTGCTGTCTGAGCTGCTCCGCGAACTTGTTGACGTAAAACATATCCGGTGAAAAGCGCTGCGCCCGGACCCGAATTTCCCATTCGGGTTTGTCTCTGTCTAGGTCGAACAGCACGAGCCCCACTCCGAACAGCATGCACAATGATTCCAGACGGATCTTATCGTCCTCGGCCAGCGCGGTCGGCATGGCAACATAGGTCTTGGCCGAAAACAACCGATATGCCACGGCTTGCCCAAAAGCGACGACCGGCGTTTGCGGATCGATCTTTATCTCAGCAGATACGATTTCCGGCCAAAACCTGATCAGGTCTCCGGCCGAGGGTTTATAAACGCCGACGACATCCGGCGTGCCCCATTTTCTTCTCATGCTGGCACCTCCGAGAGGCGCAACGTCGGTCACCTCGTCAAGATCATCTTTGAGGTACTCCGCGAAAGGTTCATAAAAGTCGGATTCGCGGATTTTGGCGCCGCTCGGGGTGATCTGTTCCGTATCGGGGACAATGACGGGTTCATCACCGCCAGGCTTTCTTGGCGTGAATAGGCCGCGACTCGGTTTGCTGATCTCGGACGGATATGTCGCTAACAACTGATTGAGGTTCCAACGAATCGAGGGGCTTGGCGTCGCGGGGCTCTCCTTGCCGATCTGCTGAACAATAGCGCCGTATCGTATCCCTCCCGGATGTTCAGCAACAATCGCTCGCGCCCTTTCCATGATCTGTGGACCACTGAGCCCCCTGGCCATGGGCGAACCTCTCCTTTCTCCAAGTTCCGCACAGCGCGCATCGCGCGGCCTCTTGAAGCATCGCGAGCTACTGAAGTACGACGCGGATTGTACACGAAATGCGGCCAGAGCGCCGCCTAAGCGGTAACTCCGACGGAGCATCTCCCTGACGAAGAGTCACTGCTTACTCTCATCGGCATCAGAAACAATCCAGCTCAGATCGGGAAGTGGTCTCTTGTCCCATGCGAGGTGCTCAACGCCGGCGGCGCCCTTTTCGACACGCAAGTTATCCACAAGTCGTGCGTAAAGCCAAGGATTGTGCCCGCACATGATCTGTCCGAGATATTCAACGCCCGGCGGAATCCTGTTGAACTGGGCTCGATATGGATTGCTTTTTGGCGCCCTTACGAATCGTAGCCGCTCCGATAGCGAATAGGTTAAATCAGCGTACATGCGTTCCACATAATCCCGCACCGTGTGTCCTGACAAATGGGGGCTTAGGATTGAGACAACCGGATTCTCGACCCTAGCGTGGTTGCCGATCCATTCCCATGTCACTAACCATGCCTTCATTTCCGCCCCGTGATAAAGGGTTCGTGGCGACTCGATGTCATTGGCGCGGCGCTACGTTTTCGCGGACCCATTTTACGATGTCCTCGGTCGAGGCGCCGGGCGTGAAGACCTGTTTGACACCGATCTCCTTGAGCTTCTTCGCGTCCTCGGCCGGGATGATTCCACCGCCGAACACTGCGACGTCGCCGGCGCCCTTTTCCTTGAGCAACCGAATCACCTCGGGAAAAAGCGTCATGTGCGCGCCCGAAAGAACGCTCAGCCCGACCGCGTCAACGTCTTCCTGCAGCGCGGCTTCGGCGATCATCTCGGGGGTCTGATGCAGGCCCGTGTAGATCACCTCGAAGCCGCCGTCGCGCAGGGCCCGCGCGATGATCTTGGCGCCCCGGTCATGACCGTCCAGGCCCGGTTTCGCCACCAGGATTCTGCAGTCGCTTATCCGCCATCGATTAAATCCACTCCGTCGGATCCAGATTCTTGTAGACGCCGAACTCGGCGCGGAACACGTCGCTGATTTCGCCGACCGTGACGTCGCGGCGCACCGCCTCGCAGATCGGCTCCATCACATTTTCGCCCGAGCGGCAGGCCTCGCCGACGCGGACCAGCGCCTCGCGCACGGCGACCGAGTTGCGCTCGCGTTTCAGCTTGCGCACGCGCTGGACCTGCCGTTCCTCGATCGCGGGATCGATTTTCAGCATCGCGATCGGCATTTCCTCGGGAGTCGAATACTTGTTGACCCCCACCACGGTCTTGATGCCCTTTTCGAGCTGGCGTTGATAGAGAAAGGCGGCCTCGGCGATTTCACGTTGCGGGTAGCCGGTCTCGATCGCGCGGAGCATCCCGCCCATCTCGTCGATCCGCCGGATATACTCCATCGCTTCGCGCTCCATCCGGTCGGTAAGCGCCTCGATCGCGTAGCTGCCGCCGAGCGGATCGACCGTATTGGTCACGCCGGTCTCTTCGGCGATTATCTGCTGGGTGCGGAGCGCGACCATGACCGCATCTTCGGTCGGCAGCGCCAGGGTCTCGTCCATCGAGTTGGTATGCAGCGACTGGACGCCGCCGAGCACTCCGGCCAGGGCCTGCAGCGCGACGCGCGCGATATTGTTGAGCGGCTGCTGCGCGGTCAGCGAGGCGCCGGCGGTCTGCGCATGCGCCCGCAGCATCATCGAGCGCGGATTGCGCGCGCCGAAGCGCTCTTTCATCAGCCGCGCCCACATTCGGCGCGCGGCGCGCAGCTTGGCGACTTCCTCGAGGAAATCATTGTGCAGGTTCCAGAAGAACGAGAGCCGCGGCGCGAAGTCGTCGACCGCAAGACCGCGCTTGAGCGCCTCTTCGACGTAGCAGATTCCGTCGGCGATCGTGAAGGCGAGCTCCTGCACGGCGGTCGAGCCGGCCTCGCGGATGTGGTAGCCGGAGATCGACACCGGATGCCACCGGCGCGCCTTTTTGGCGCAAAACTCGATCATGTCGGTGACAATCCGAAGCGACGGGCGCGGCGGGCAGATCCATTCCTTTTGCGCGATAAACTCCTTGAGCATGTCGTTCTGAATCGTGCCGCCAACCTCCTCCCACGGCACGCCGTTGCGCTCCGCGACCACCAGGTACATCGCGAGCATCACGGAGGCCGAGCAGTTGACGGTCATCGAGGTGCTGATCCGCCCGAGCGGAATCCGGTCGAACAGCCGCGCCATGTCGTGGACCGAGGTCACCGAAACGCCCTCGCGGCCGACCTCGCCGGCGGCGCGCTCGTGGTCGGCGTCGTAGCCCATCAGGACCGGCATGTCGAAGGCGGTGGAGAGTCCGTCTTGTCCCTGGCCGAGCAGGAAGTGGAAGCGCGCGTTGGTGTCCTCGGGCAAGACCGAAGCCGGCGAACTGGCGCATCGTCCACGGCCGCCCGCGATACATCGAGCCGTAGACGCCGCGCGTATACGGATACTCGCCGGGATTTCCGAGCGCGCCGTCGTAGTCGTCGCGCTACATCTTCGGGCGTGTAGAGCGGCTCGAGCTCCATGTCCGAGACGGTCGAGAACCGCGCGGGCCGTTCGGCGGCCTGCCGGTAGGTGCGTCTCGAGCCATTTCCGTTTTCCGCTCACCGCAGTCTCATCGCGCGCCGAGGACGTGGTTCGCGATCACGATTCGCTGAATCTCCGACGTGCCCTCGTAGATTTCCGTAATCTTCGCGTCGCGGAAGTAGCGCTCGACCTTGAACTCTTTGGTGTAGCCGTAGCCGCCGTGAACCTGGACCGCTTCGGTCGCGGCCTTCATCGCGGCCTCGGCGGCAAACAGCTTCGCCATCGCGGATTCCTTGGTGCATGGCCGTCCCGCGTCCTTGAGCGCCGCCGCGCGCAGGGTGAGCAATCGCGCCGCGTCGATCTCGACCGCCATGTCGGCGAGCTTCCATTGAATCGCCTGATAGCTGGCGATCGGCGCGCCGAACGCCTGGCGGTCGGCGGCGTACTTGAGCGAGGCTTCCAGCGCGGCGCGTCCGATCCCGACCGCTTGCGCGGCGATCCCGATCCGCCCGCCGTCCAGCGTCTTCATCGCAACCTTGAAGCCGTCGCCCTCGGCGCCGATCAGGTTCTCGCGCGGCACGCGCAAATCAGTGAGGCTGATCGCCGCGCTGTGCGCAGCGTGGATTCCCATCTTGTCTTCGACCCGCGTCACGCTCCATCCGGGAATGCGCGTATCGACGATAAACGCGCTGATCCCACGATGCCCCGCTTCGGGCGCGGTGTTGGCGAACACGATCGCGACCGCACATTCGGGGCCGTTGGTGATGAAATTCTTGCTGCCGTTGATCACGTAGCAATCGCCGTCGCGAATCGCGCGGGTCTTCTGGCCCGCGGCGTCGGAGCCGGCCTGCGGCTCGGTCAGCGCGAAGCAGCCGAGATGCTCGCCGGAGGCCATCTGCGGGAGAAAGCGGCGCTTCTGATCGGCGCTGCCAAGTCCGAGAATCGGCCACGAAGCGAGCGAGCAATGGGCCGACACGATCACCGCGGTCGAGGCACATTCGACCGCGAGCTCCTCGATCACCAGCGCATAGCTGACCTGATCGAGGCCCGCGCCGCCGTATTGCTCCGGGATGAAGGTGCCGAGCATCCCGAGCTTGGCGAGCTCTGCGATAACCTCGGCGGGAAAGCGATGGGTCCGGTCGGCCTCGACGCCGGCGCGCTCCAGGCGCTCGCGCGCGAAACGCCGCGCGGTATCGCGCGCCTGGCGCTGATCGCCGGTGAGTTCGAGATCCATCGCGGTTTCAGCTTATCAAAACGCGCGCAACTAGCCACAAAGGCGGCCGTTCCCGATCTTCACTTCCCCTGCCATTTTGGTGGGCGTTTTTCGAGGAATGCTTTGGTGCCCTCGACGCGGTCGGCGCTCGCGAACGCGACTCCGAACGCCTCCTGTTCGAAGCGCAGCCCGACGTCTTCCTCGACGGTCGCGGCAGCGCGCAGCGCGGCCTTGGCCTGGCGGAGTGCGAGCGCGGACTTGGCGGCGAGTTTGTCGGCGAGAGTGCGCGCCGCCGCCATCAGATCGCCGCCGGGCGCAACGACCGCGTTGACCAGCCGCCATTCGAGCGCCGTCTTTGCGTCGATCATGTCGCCGGTCATCACCAGCTCGCGGGCCCGCACGTGGCCGATCCGATGAGGCAGGCGCTGGGTGCCACCGAAGCCGGGAATCAGGCCAAGATTGATCTCGGGCTGCCCGAAGCGGGCCTTTTCGCTCGCGACGATCAGATCGCATGCGAGCGCGAGCTCGAGTCCGCCGCCGAGCGCGAAGCCGTTGACCGCGGCGATTACCGGAATCGGCAAATCCTCAACGGTCTGCATCACGCGATGGCCCAGACGCGAGAACTCCAGGCCCTCGACCGCCGACATGGCGGCCATCGCGGCGATGTCGGCGCCGGCGACGAAGGCGCGATCGCCCGCGCCGGTCACGATCAGGACGCGGACGGCGGGATCGTGGCGCACGTCGCGGAGCACCTGGGCGACTTCTTCGAGCACGCGGCGGTCCAGCGCATTGAGCGCCGCCGGGCGGTTGACGGTCAGGGTCGCGATCGCGGCGCGATCGAAAAGCAGATTCTTGAGTTCCATCGGAGCGCCTCCAGACTGAAACGTCGCAGAGCGTCCGCCGCAAGCGCGTGAAATGTCAAGCCGATCGGTCGGCGCAGAGCCACGGGCATTGGCGCGGGCAAGCGGAAGGAGCCGTCCGCTCGCACGGAAAGTCGAGCACTTGCGTGACGGCCTCGAGGTTGAGCGGACCGTAGAGATGCGGAAAGCGTCCCGCGCGCCCTTCGTCATGGGCCATCGCGGGCGCCTCGTATCGCAGCGGCGCCGCGAGACGATGCGGATCGATGCAGAGCACGACAAGATCGCTTTGACCGTGAAAGAAGCGATTCGCGGTATCGAGGATCTGCGCGGCTGTCGAGCAGTGGATGAATCCCTCCGCGCTCAGCGAGGGCGGCGCGTATTCGTTGCGGCGCTGCGCCTCGTCCCATTCGGCCCGCTTCGCGATGTGGAGTATCACGACCTAAACCCTGTCCCCTTCCCGTACTAGGGAAGGGGACCGGAATCGTGCGATGTCTGACCGATTCAGATTAGCTGCTTCTCGACCTCGGCGCGGGACTCTTCGATCAGGACGAAGTCCTGGAAATTGAAATAGACTTCGCAGTCCTTGCCTTCGTACTCGTCATCGACTTCGCGGAAATATAGTACCAGGTCGCTGTTCACCAGGATCGGTCCGCGCTTCTTGTGCGTCAGCTTCAGCCACATCGTCCGAATCCCTCCGCTTCCTTTGTAGTGACAACCGGGCGAGAGTCGAAAGGCGGCTCAATACTCCGGCTTGAAGTCGAAGTGATGGACCGCTTCGATGAAGCGGATAGTGCGGGTCTTCGAGCGCATCACGACGCTGTTGGTTAGCGCGCCGCCCGAGAGGAAGCGCACGCCGCGCAGATAGTCGCCGGTGGTCACGCCGGTCGCCGCAAACATCACGTTGTCGCCGGCAAGCTCCTCCAGCGTGTAGCGGCGCTTGAGGTCGAGAATCCCCAGCACGAGGCAGGCTTCGGATTCCTCCGCGTTGCGCGGCACGAACCGGCATTGCATCTCCCCGCCCGCCGAGCGGATCGCAGCGGCGGCGAGCACTCCCTGATGCGCGCCGCCCACGCCGATCAGCAGATCGACCTCGCTCTCGATGCGGGTGGTGGCGACCGCGGCCGACAAGTCGCCGGCCGAGAGCAGCTTGATTCCAGCGCCGGCCTTGCGAACTTCGCCGATCAGCTTCTCGTGGCGCGGACGGTCGAGGATCGCGACCCGCAAGTCCTCGACGTAGACGTTCTTGGCGTCAGCAAGCGCGCACAGGTTCTCGGTCGGCGAGCGGTCGAGATCGACCACGCCACGGCCAACCGGACCGCATGCGATCTTGTCCATGTACGTATCGGGGCAGCGGAGCAGCTTGCCGCGCTCGGCCAGGGCAACGCAGGAAAGCGAGTTCGGACCGCCGGTCGCGCAGATCAGCGGACCCTCCAGCGCGTCGAGCGCGACGTCAATCGCGGGACCGGAGCCGGTGCCGACGATCTCGCCGGTGTAGAGAATGTCGACGGTGCCCTGCTCGCCTTCGCCGATTACGATCTTGCCCTCGATTGGGATCGAGTTGAGCGCCTTGCGCATCGCCTCGCACGCGGCGTGCTCGGCCAACCGCTCGTCGCCCTTGCCGATAAAACGTGACGCGGCAAGTGCGGCAGCTTCGGTCGCGCGCACCGCCTCAAGAGCAAGATTCCGTTCCATCCGGTATGACCCCTTTTTTTCAGCCCGCGCCCGCGGGCAGCTCCCGGCGGCCAAAAAGCGATTCGATCAGACGATATCCCTCGTGCACCACTATTCCGGTTCGGGCCGCGTCGGCCTCGGTATAGCGCCGGCGAGTCGGCGCGTCGCTCGAAGCGCTCCCACCGGCGCGGTCGCCCCCGGCGCGGCTGGTGAGAATAGCAAAGGGGACCGCTTCGTTCGAGTGCGTTTTGAGCTTGCAGGGCGTGGGATGGTCCGGCATCAGCAGGATGGTAAAGTCGCCGAGCGCCGCCAGTCCCTGGACCATCGGGCCGATGATCAGCTCGTCGATACGCTCGATAGCCTCGGTCTTCAGGTCGGCGCGCCCCATGTGTCCGGCCTCGTCCGGCGCCTCGATATGGAGCAGCAGGAAGTCGCGCGACTTGAGCGAGTCGAGCCCGTAACGCGCTTTCGCGGCGTAGTCGGTATCGAGAAAGCCGGTCGCGCCCGGCACGTTGATTCGCTGCAGCCCCGCCAGACGGCCGAGTCCGTTGACCAGATCGACCGCCGAAATTACCGCACCGTCGACTCCAAAGCGATCGCGGAGGGTCGGCACCGCGGGGCGCGTCCCCTGCCCCCAAAACCACACCGAACTCGCCTCGGGCTTGCCGGCCTCGCGGCGCGCGCGGTTGACGGGATGATCGCGCAGGATCGCGGCCGCGCGGTCGATCAGGCCGCGCATCCGCTCGCCGCCCTCGCCGGCCGGCAGATACGGCTCGATCGGTTTGCCGGTGATGTCGTGCGGAGGCGTGAGGCGGGTCGCCGTGACGCCGTCGCGCCAGATCATAATGTGGCGATAGCTGACGCCGTTGAAAAATTCGATTCCGCCGCCCGCCAGATTCGCCGCGAGATCTTTGACGATCGCGGCAGCCTCTTCGCTGCTGATATGGCCGGCGGTGAAGTCGCGCATCGTCGGCACGCCGCCCTCACCGGGGCCAACCGCTACGAGGTTCATCCGAAACGCGACATCGCGCGGGCCCATCTCGATTCCCATGCTGGCCGCTTCGATCGGCGCGCGGCCGGTGTGATAGCGGGCCGGGTCATAGCCCAGCATCGTCATCGTGCCGACATCGCTGCCCGACGGCATGCCCTCGGGAATCGTCGCGACCAGGCCGAGCCGGCCGCGCGTCGCGAGCAAATCCATGTTGGGCTTGCGCGCCGCCTCGAGCGGGGTCTTGCCGCCAAGCTCGTCGCACGCCCAGTCAGCCATCCCGTCGCCATGGACAATTACGTACTTCACTATCCAGAGGTCTCCCTGCCAGAGGTCTCCCTGCGGACGGTCATTCCGACTCCAGCGCCCTCGCGATCTTGTCGAGGTCGGGCTCGACCACGATCGTGTTGCTCAGGTTCTTGAGCGCGGTGTCCGGATCCTTAAGTCCGTGGCCGGTGAGCGTGCACACCAGCGTCGATCCCGGCTTGAGCCCGCCGCTGGCGCCGTATTTGAGCGCGCCCGCCACTGAAGCGGCTGAGCCCGGTTCAGCGAAAATTCCCTGCGCGGCGATCAGGCGATAGGCGGCGAGGATCTCGGCGTCGGTGACCGAATCGATCAGGCCGCCCGATTCGTCGCGCGCGGCCACGGCCTGCTTCCAGCTCGCGGGATTGCCGATCTTGATCGCGGTCGCGACGGTTTTGGGATCGTCGATCGGATGGCCGCGAACGATCGGAGCCGCGCCCTCGGCCTGGTAGCCCATCAGTTTGGGAAGCCGCGAACAGAGTCCGTGCTCCAAGTACTCGCGGTAGCCGGCCCAACAGGCGGTGATATTGCCGGCGTTGCCAACCGGCAAAAAGTGGTACGTGGGCGCGTCGCCGAGCTGGTCGCAGATCTCGAAGGCCGCGGTCTTCTGGCCCGCGATCCGGTCGGGATTGATACTGTTTACCAGGCGGATACGGATCGGGTCGCGCTCGGCGAGATCGCGCACCATCTTGAGGCAGATATCGAAGTTGCCGATTACCTCGATCACGCGCGCGCCGTGCATCACGCTCTGCGAAAGCTTGCCCAGCGCGGTGGCGCCCTTGGGAATCAGGACGTAGGCCCGCAGCCCGGCACGCCCGGCATACGCCGCGGCCGAGGCTGCGGTGTTGCCGGTCGAGGCGCAAATCACGGCGCGCGCGCCCTCGCCGAGCGCCTTGCTGATCGCGACCGTCATGCCGCGATCCTTGAACGAGCCGGTCGGGTTGACCCCATCGTACTTCAAGTAAACCTTCATGTCCTGGCCGAGCCGCCGGGCGAGCTCGGGACTCTCGATAAGCGGGGTGTTGCCTTCGTTGAGCGTCACGACCGGGGTATCGTCGCGGACCGGCAGGAAGCGCCGGTAATGCTCGATCAGCCCGGGCCATCGCGTGAGCCGCGGAAAATCGGGCGCGCCCTCGGGTATCGGAGAGCGCGTGGCCTTGACCTTGGGAACCGGCTTGCCGGCCATAGGTTTGGTGCGCGTCGGCTTGGTGCTCAAAGGTTCTCCTCGATTCGGATAAACGCCGGCGCCGCGCTGACCAGCCGGCGCTGGCGGATAGCGGCGAGCGCGCGCTTTAAGTTCCGCTCCCGCACCTGATGACTGCGCATTACGATCGGCACCGTTCTCTCGGCGTCACGGCCTTGCTGAATCACCGAGGCGATCGAAATTCCGTTGCGTCCCAGCACCGACGCGATCGCGCCCAGCACGCCCGGCTTATCGGCCGCCATGAAGCGCAGATAGTATTCGCATACCACGTCGTCCATCGGCTTGACACGGGCGTTCTTGATCGATCGCACGGGAAAGCCCAGCGGGTGACGGCGCACGGATTTTCCGTCGCGGGCCGCCAGGCGCTCGCGCGCGATCTCCATCACGTCGGCGAGCACCGCAGTCGCGGTCGGCATCTGGCCCGCTCCGAGCCCGTAATACATGCTCGAGCCGAGCGCTTCGCCGTTGATGTAGATCGCGTTGAAGGCGCCGCCCACGAAGGCCAGCAGATGGCGCTTCGGGACCATCGTGGGATGCACCCGCGCTTCGATTCGGCCGTCGTCGTCCTTGGCGATCGCGAGCAGCTTGATCGCATAGCCGAGGTCTCGCGCGTAAGCGATATCGGCCTGCGTGACGCCCGCGATTCCTTCGGTATAGACCTGCGCGGGCTTGAGCAGCGCACCGAAAGCCAGCGTCACGAGCAGGCAGAGTTTGTGGGCGGCATCGTGGCCCTCGATATCGAGGCTCGGATTCGCCTCGGCAAGTCCGTCGCGCTGCGCCTGCTCTAAGCGCGTCGCCGAAATCGATCGCGCGCTCGCTCATGGTGCTGAGAATGAAATTGCAGGTGCCGTTCACGATCCCGTGAACGGCGCGCTGGCGGTCGGCCACGAGCGCCTGGCTGAGCGTGCGGATTATCGGGATGCCGCCGCCGACGCTCGCCTCGAAGCCAACCGCGCGTCCGGCCCGATCGGCGGCGAGAAAGATCGTCCCGGCATGCTCCGCCAGCATCGCCTTGTTGGCGCTGACCACGTCCTTGCCGGCGGCGAGCGCCTTGAGTAGCAGCGTGCGCGCGGGCTCATGACCGCCGAACAGCTCGATGATGATGTCGATATCGGGGCGCGCGACCAGCGCGGCCGGATCGGGCGTGATAAGCGCCGCGGTCAGGCCGATCGACGGATCGGGCGCGACGATTTTGTCGGCGACGCCCGCCAGCTCGAGTGGCACGCCAAGCTTGTTCGCCAGCATCTCGCGATTCTGGCGCATGAGCTTGAGCACTCCCGTGCCGATTTTGCCACGGCCGAGCAAACCGATTCGGATGGGTTCTGATCGCACGTTAGACCCGGCTCGAGATCCAGCCTGCTTCAGGAGACCGCCGCGCGGCGGGTCTCGGTTCTCACACCGCGCGCGAGCGCATGGCGGATTCCGCGGATCGCCTGGCGGGTGCGATGCTCGTTTTCGATCAGCGCGAAGCGGACGAAGCCGTCGCCGTCGGCGCCGAAGCCGACTCCGGGCGAGACCGCGACCTTGGCCTCGGCGAGCAGGAACTTGGCGAATTCGAGCGAGCCCATCTCGCGATAGGGCTCGGGAATCGGCGCCCACACGAACATCGTGGCGCGCGGCTTCTGCACGGGCCATCCCGAGCGGTTGAGCCCGTCGACCAGCACGTCGCGGCGGCTGCGGTAGTTCTCGACGATTTCCGCGACGCAATCCTGCGGACCGTTGAGCGCCGCGATCGCCGCGACCTGCACCGGCGCGAACATCCCGTAGTCGAAGTATGATTTGAGCCGCGCCAGCGCGCCGATCATCTCGCGGTTGCCGACGGCGAAGCCCACCCGCCATCCGGGCATGTTGTAGCTCTTGGAGAGCGTGAAGAACTCCAGGCCGATTTCCTTCGCGCCCGCCACCTGCATCATCGAGGGCGCCTGGTAGCCGTCAAAGCACAGGTCGGCGTAAGCGAAATCGTGCGCGACCAGAAGCTCGTTCTCGCGCGCGAACGTGACGACTTTTTTCATGAAGCCGAGATCGACCGTCGCGGTGGTCGGGTTGTGCGGAAAGTTCATGATCAGGAACTTGGGCCGCGGCCAGCTGCGGCTCACTGCGGTCGTCAGCTCGTCATAGAACTGCTCGCCGCTGGTGCTGAGCGGGATGCCCTGCACTTGCGCGCCCGCGATTACGCATCCGTACTGATGAATCGGGTAGGTCGGCGTCGGCGCGAGCGCCACGTCGCCCTGATCGAGGATCGCCAGCGTGAGGTGCGCAATTCCTTCCTTGGAGCCGATCGTGACGATCGTCTCGCTGTCGGGATCCAGCTCGACGCCGTAGCGGCGCTGGTACCAGTCGGCGATCGCCAGGCGCAGCTTGTACACGCCGCGCGAAACCGAGTAGCGATGGTTCGCGGGCTTGGTGGCCGCCTCGACCAGCTTGGCGACGATGTGCGGCGGCGTAGGCTCGTCGGGATTTCCCATCCCAAAGTCGATGATGTCTTCGCCGGCGCGCCGCGCTTTGAGACAAAGCTCGCCGATCGCGTTGAAGACGTATGGGGGCAGTCGCTTAATCCGGGGGAAATCCATCGTTCTCTACCGCTCCGTGGCTCGCCCGCTCCCCAGCCTGACGAGTCTCTATTTTGTAACTGAGTGATCGGCCTTGGCGCTAGTGGACCTGGAGCCGTGCCTAGCAGACCTAACCCCCTAGCCCCCTTCCCGAAACGGGAAGGGGGAACCTGGCGCGAGCGCTGCCTTACTTCGCGGCGGCGATCGCTATCCGCTGAGGCGGGCGCGACCTGAGCGCCCAATAGCAGGCCGCCGAGCCTAGCGAGATGAACGCTGCGATTTGCCATCCGAACGGAATCCCGAACGCGTCGGCTATCCAGCCGCCGAACAGCAAGCCGATCGATCCGCCGAGCGTGCCCAGCGTACTGTTGAACGAGAGCAGCGTCGCGCGTTCGTCCGGGCCGATTTGCTCGTTGAACCAGCTCTGGGCCAGCGGGCCCATCGCGCCCGTGCAGAGGTTCATCGCGAACAGAATCGCGATCACAAAGTTGGGCCGGCCCGCGGCGGCGCCCGCCATGAACAGCAGCACCGCCGCCGATACGATAAGCACGCTGAGCGCGCGGGACCGTCCCGACTCGTTGCCTTTGAGGCGCGCGACCGCTTCGGCGCCGATCATCCTGGCGATCGCGAACAGCGACCAGAGCCATCCGACAATCCACACGCCGACCCGATAGCTGTCGTTGAAGAACAGCGGCCATTCCATCCAGAACGGCGCCCACGCCGCGGTCTGGATCGCTCCAGCCATCGCGAGCAACACGACGGTGCGGCGCTTGAAGCCCTGACGCAGGCCCTCGACCACCCGTCGCGAGATCATCGCCGGCAAAGCTCGCACCTCGACGTGGACGGTGCGCGGCTTCTCGCCGTGCATCAGCAGAGCGCCGATCGCGCCGCTTAAGAGATAGCCCGCACAGCCCAGCAGCCACGGCCATGCGATGTTGATATTGGCGACGTGGGCACCGATCAATGCCGAGGCGATGAAACCGATCGTCGAGATCTGCGAGATTCGCGAGAACAGCCGGTCCTTCACCTGGTCGAAGCCGGCGGCGTCGAGCGCGTCAACGCCCCACGCGTCGATCGAGCCGTTGCAGAAAGTCGTTCCGATACCGTCGATAGTCTCGGCGATCAGAAACGCAAAAAACTGCCGCGAGAAAAAGTAGACCAGGAATGCGCCGGCGCGGATGGCGCATCCGAGCATGAACGATCGGCGCCGGCCGAGCGCGTCGGCAAACGCCCCGGTCGGCACGTCGGTCAGGAACGTGACCGCGAAGTACGTCGCGAGCACGCTGTTGATCTGGAGCTGATTGAGCCCGCGCGAGCGCAGAAAGAGCGGATAGATCCCGAACAGAAAGCCGCCCGCGAAGGCGTATGCCGACCAGACGCCGTAGTAGCGGCGCGTAATCGAGCGAATCGCAGCGTTCGATTCTTTTTTCCGATCGTTCATCGCATCACACAAAGAAAAAGCCCCAAGGCCGCTAGGCCCGGGGCTTTTTCACGCCGAGTTCCTGGCTTCCGTCTAACCGATTGGTGCTGCCGCCTTTCCGGCGGCTCTGGTACCCGAACTCCGCATGATGGCGCAGCGTACCGACAGGGCACGGCGCCAGTCAAGCAGCGACCAGTCACACCGCGCGGCTTTACCGGGATGCAGCTACTGATTAGGCTCACCAGATTCGTTACCTGAGCGCGATCGCTCCGAGCAATCGCCGCTCCGATTGGAGAACCGATGTCCGAGAAACAGAAGCAATTTGTGGCGCTGGCCGCCGAATTGGCGGCCGATTTTGCCACCCGCGCGACCGAACACGATCGCGCCAACTCGTTCCCGGTCGAGAACATCGAGAAGATGAAACAGACCGGCTACACCGCGCTGGTCGTGCCGGAGCGTTACGGCGGCCTGGGCGGCGACCTGATGGATTACGTGCTCTGCCAGGAGCAGCTATCGCAGGGCGACGCCGCCACCGCGCTCGCGATCAATATGCATCTGTTCGGCGTCGGCAGCATGGCCGAGCGCGCGGAACATACTCGCGACCAGGCGCTGTTCTTCGAGATGCTCGGGCGCGGACGCCAAATTGTCGGCGGTGGAATCAGCGAGCCCGAGACCGGCGGCGATTGGGGATACTTCGCCACCAAGGCGCGCCGCGACGGCGAATTCTACGTGCTCAACGGCCGCAAGATCTTCACCAGCCTATCGCCGGTGATCGATCTGTTCATGGTGATGACCACGCTTGAGGATCACGTGCCGCTCTCCTCCGCCACCTTCCTGGTGCCGCGCGGCACGCCGGGGCTGGAGGTGATCGAGACCTGGGACGCGATGGGGATGCGGGCGACGGCCAGCCACGACCTGGTGATCAAGAACGTCCGCGTGCCGGCGATCTCGATGACCCAGCCGCGCCCGATCGGGCCGATCGACGATCAGGGCATCTCGCTGTTCGCATGGTTCTCGCTCTCGGTGGCGGCGGTCTACACCGGAGTTGCGATCGCGGCGCTCAAGTTCACCAAGGACTTCTGCTCGAAGTTCAAGCCCATCACGCTGCCGCGCCCGATCAAGCATCTGCCGGGTATCCAGTTCGCGATCGCGGAGGCCGAGGCGCTGCTCGCGCAGTCGCGCGCGCTGTACCTCAGCACCGCGGCTGACTACCTGCGCGACCGCGCCTCGTTCCAGGGCGATCAGGGCCTAGCGCGCCTGGTGATGCCGAAGTACGTCGGGACCAATAACGCGATCCGCGCGGTGGATTACTGCATGGAAGCGGTTGGCGCTCACGGCATGATGCGGCGCTATCCGATGGAGCGCTACTATCGCGATGTGCGAGCCGGCGTGAACCATCCGTTCTCCAACGCGCGCGCGCGCGAGTTGATCGGCAAGCTGGCGCTGGGAATCTCGCTGGCCGAGCAGCCGCGATGGTAGCGCCGCGGCGGCTAACCCCATGACGCACGATATCGAAGCGGTCGCGATGCGGGCGGCGCGTGCCGCCGGCCGTATCCATCTTGCGCGCATGCTCAAGACCACCGTCAGCTACAAGGCCAATGCGATCGATCTCGTCACCGAAGCCGACCGGGAAGCCGAGGCCGCGGTGATCGGCGTGATTCGGCGCGCCTTCCCGGATCACGCCGTACTGGGCGAGGAATCCGGCGCCAGCGCCGGGCATAACGACGATCGGCGAAACGAACGCAATGAACATCGATGGATAATTGATCCGCTCGACGGCACGACCAACTTCGCCCACGGCTATCCGCAGTTCTGCGTATCGATCGGCTATGAACGGCGCGGCCGGATCGAATTCGGCGTGGTCTACGACGCGCTGAAAAGGGAATGCTTCACCGCGCGGCGCGGCAAGGGCGCGCGCCTCAACGGCGAACTGATTCGGGTGAGCAAAACCGCGAATCTGGCAACCGCGCTGCTCGGAACCGGCTTCCCGTACGATCGCCGCGAACGCTGCCATTTTTACCTGTGCTTTTGGGAAAAATTCATGCGGCGCTCGCAGGGCGTGCGGCGCACCGGCGCAGCCGCGCTCGATATGTGTTACGTAGCCTGCGGGCGGGTCGACGGTTTCTGGGAGTTCGGGCTGAAGGCGTGGGATGTCGCCGCCGGCTCACTGATCGTCGAAGAAGCGGGCGGCCGCGCCACCAATATGGACGGCACCCGCCTGGACCTCGACGGCCGCCGCGTGCTGGCGAGCAACAAGCGGCTCCATCGCGCGATGATGAACGCGATCGCGGAGACCTTTCCCGAAGCCGAACGCCGCCAGGCCGAGATGGTCACGCAGGAATCGCGGCGTTAGGGCGTGCCCACGGAGCCGGTGTATTGGTCGTGAAGCTTCTGCTCGGCCGCCTGTGCTCCGGCTTCGGTCGGGAACGGGCCGATCCGGACGCGATACCAGGTCTCGCCGCCGATCAAGGTCTCCACAAGGTAGCCTTCATAGCCAAGATGGCGCAGCTTGGCGACCATCGAATCGGCGCCGCTGCGATCCATCACCGCCTCGATCTGGATGCTGTAGCCTCGGTGGCGCGGTGATACGGGCGCGGTGATTTCGGGTTCTCCTCGGGCGCTGGCAGAGCCCTCGACCGCGGGCGACCTCGCCAGCGGCGGCTTGGCCGGAACCATCGGCGCACTCGCGATCGCCGCACTCGCCGCGGGCGTAGCCGCTATCGGGGGTGCGGCCTCCATCGGGGGCGCAGGCGCAGATTCGGGCGGCGCAGGCGCAGCCGCCGGCGCCTCAGGCGCGGACGGCGGCGGCGGTACGGCGGCGACCGCGCCGGGGGCGGATGCGCCGGGGACGACCGCCGGGGTCGATTCAGCCTCGGGCGTCGGTGCGGCAGCCGCCGCTACCGGCGGCGGCTCCACGACGGGCGCAGGCGAGGATGCGGCTTCGGGGCCCGAACCGGTCGCAGGCGACGAGGCCGCGGCCGGAGGCGACGGAAGCGGATAGACCGAGGCGAACTGGTGGTTGCCCTCCTGCTGGTGTCCCATCTCGTAGCCCGCGACCAGCCCGAGCAGGAACACCGAGCCCGACAGCAAGCCGAGTCCGATCAGGATCGCAAACGCGCCGCCCGTCCGTATTTCGAAGCGCATCGTCAGTCTCTCACATCCGCTCCGGAGCGCTCACGCCCAGAAGCTCGAGGCCGCGCGCGATTCCCTCCTTGACCAAACCGGCCCAGAAGAGCCGCGCGAAGCTCAGCTCGCGGTCCGGGCCGATTATACGATTGACGGGCTTGTTGTAGTAGCGATGGAAGTCGCCGGCCAACTCGAGCAGGTAGAAAGGAATGCGATGGGGCTCCAGGTCCTCGACGCTCGCCGCGACGATCTCCGGCATCGCGAGCAGTTTCCGGGCGAGATCGAACTCCTCATCGGAGAGCAGCGCGAGGTGGATTTTCGATCGATCCGTGGGCAGCTCGATCCCCGCCCTGGCCGCCTCGCGAAACACGCCCGTCAGACGCGCGTGCGCGTACTGGACATAGAATACCGGGTTCTCGGGCGCCTGACGCTTGGCGAGGTCGAGGTCGAAATCGAGATGGCTGTCGTGCTTGCGAAACAGGAAGAAGAACCGCGCTACGTCCGCGCCGACTTCCTCCAGCAACTCATCGAGCGTGACGTAAGTCGCCTTACGGGTGGACATCTTGACCTTTTCGCCGCCGCGCGTGAGCGTGACGAACTGATAGATGATCGCGTGGATCGGCGCCGTGTCGAAGCCCAGCGCCTTGACCGCGGCGATCACATCTTCGTGCTCGGCGATATGATCGGCGCCGAACACGTCGACAATCAAGTTAAAGCCCCGCTTTAACTTATCGATGTGGTAGGCGATATCGGGCGTTCGATAGATGGTCTCCTTGTTCGGACCCGATCGGATCAGCACGCGATCCTTGGGCAGGCCGAGCGGCTCGCCGCGCAGCCATAGCGCTCCGTCGTACTCGACGGTAAGGCCGCGGCGGCGCAAACCTTCGATCGCCGCGTCGACCTTGCCGTCGCGGACCAGGTCGAGCTCGTTGGTGAAAACGTCGAAGCGGATTTTCAACTGGGTGCAAGTCGCGTGGATCTGGTCGAAGATTGCCTTCTCGGCCGCGGCCTGGAAAATCCCGGTATCGGTCCGATCCTTGAGGGCCTCGCCGTGCGCGGCGACCAACGTGCGCGCGATTTCGCGGATATATTCGCCCTGATAGCCGTCCTCGGGGAGCGGCGCGTCGATCTTGAGCTCCTGAAGGTAGCGCGCACGCACCGACTCGCCGAGCAGGCGCATCTGGCGGCCGCTATTGTTGAAGTAATACTCGCGCGTGACGCGATAGCCGGTCGCCTCGAACAGGCGCGCGATCGTGTCTCCGAGCACGGCGTTGCGCCCGTGCCCTACCGTCAGCGGTCCGGTCGGATTCGCGGAGAGAAACTCCACCTGGACCGTGCGGCCCGCACCGATTTGGGGGCGCCAGAACGCCGCGCCCGCGGCCTCGGCACGTCGCAGCTCGCCGTGCCAGAACGCCGGCGTCATCCGGAAGTTGATAAAGCCGGGACCGGCGACGCTGACCTCGCTGATGTCGCCGCTGCCGGTCTTAAGCTGGTCACTTATAATCTTCGCGATAATCTCAGCGATCGCGCGCGGCGGCTTGCCCTCGAGTCGCGCGATGACCAGCGCCAGATTGGCGGCGGCGTCGCCATGGGCCGGATCTTTCGGCGCCTGGACGTCGAAGTCCGCGGCGGCCGATTTGAGCAGGCCGGCGCGATGCGCGCGAGCGAGCGCGTCGTTGAGCAGCGAAGCTATCCGTTCTTTCATCTAAGGCACTGCGGCGCGGCTGCGCCCATGGTGCCAGATGCGCAACGCACTGTTAAGCGCGCGTAGCTTCGGAGACCTTGCGGTAGGGAAATCCGTTCTCGCCCATCGTGAAACCGACGACCTTGCCGTCGGCTCCGATCTCGAACGTTATCGGCTCGCCGGCCGGGCGCCCGGCGCTCGCGATGAATACGTCGGGCTTGTCGGTTGCGATCAGCGGCGACGGCGGCGCCGCCGCACGAAATGGAGGAACGGGCGGCGGAACCGCAAGGACCAGCCTGCCGTTGCGGAACTCGATCAGAAGATCGCCGAACGGAGATCGGTAGCGGCCGATCAGAGGCCGCAACTCGGGCGGCGTGGCGATCGAAGGCGGCGAAACCGCGGCCGCGCGCGCTTCCTTCTCACGCACCATCAGGGTTTCCAGGCTCTCGATCGCGATCGCCTCGTGCGCGAAGTGGCCGGTCGCATTCGTCAGCACGATCACTCCAACCCGGTAGAGTTTGTTGAACGCGACGATGCTCAGGAAACCCTCGACCGTGCCGCCGTGATAAAGATAGATGTTGTCGCCGACTCGCGTCGCCCACCATGGGAGGCAATATCCCGACTTCCAGTCGCCTTCGACGAACGACACGCGATGCATCTCTCGAAGCGACTTGCCGCTCAGCACGACTTTGCGATCGGCCGAATCGCGCTCACCCGCCGGCTCGTGGGTGCGGAACTGGAGCGCAATCCATTTGGCCAGATCGGCCACCGAGGAGCGCAATCCGCCGGCGGCAAGGCCTCCATCCGCGGCAAGCGCGCCCGACTCCGCCGGCACCGTCGCGGTGGGCAGGTCCTCATGCGGATGGGGCAGGTAACCGGCGGCCATCCTCGCCCGGCGGTCCTCGTCGAGATCGAACCCGCTGCCGTCCATTCCGAGCGGCCGCAACAGTTGGTCGCGAACGTACTCCGCGTAGGGCTGTTCCGACACGCGCGCGACGACTTCGCCCAGCAGCGCGAATGCAAGATTGGAGTATTTGAACGCCGAATCCGGCTCGATCGCGATCTCTATCCGCGGCAGGGTAGCGAGAATCTCCGCCGTCGTGTCCGACTTGCCGGTGCTCCAATGGCCGGTGGGCTGTTCGCCGACCAGCCCCGAGCGATGGGTCAGAAGGCGGCGCAGCGTGACCTGATCGATCGGGCCGAAGCGGTCGCGCACGGCGCGAAACTCGGGCAGGTAGCGCCCGACCGGCTCGTCGAGCCCCAGCCGCTTCTTTTCCTGCAATTGCATGATCGCGGCGGCGGTGAAAGTCTTGGTGATCGAGGCGACGCTGAACAGCGTGTGTTGATCGACCGCGCGCCCGCTCGCCAGATCGGCGAAGCCGAAGCCGGCGTTCCAGGCGAGCTCCTGGTCGCGCACGACTCCGACCGCGACCCCGGGCACGTGATAGTCCGCCGCGATTCGCCCAATACGATCGCTGAGCCTGGGCGCGATCGAGTCGATTACTGCGTTCGCCATGTTCCCCTGCCTCGCGTTGCGCTCGCGCGTCGATCAAGCATTTCAGCGTCGGGAATTCCGTTCAATACATAGATTTCGATATCACGAGACTATCAGGGGACTATCAGGGAATTAGCACGACCTTGCCGATATTCTTGCCCTCCTGGATACGCAGATGGGCCTGGGCGGCTTGCGCGAACGGGAAACTCGAATCGATATGCGGCTTGATCTGGCCCTCGCGATACATGATCAGCAGCCGGTTCATCGCGAGCGGCAGAAACGGGTCGTCCCACAGATGGCCGAGGTTGACCCCGGCGACGCTGCGGTTCTTGTCCATCAGGCCCATCGGCGTGAAGATCGGAACGGTCACGATCTGGCGAATCATCCGCCAGATGCTGCGGGTATTGCCCGACTGCATGTTGGCGAATCCGAATGCGATCAGCCGCCCCGCGGGCTTCAGCAGACGGTAGCCCTTGCGCCAGTCGTTGCCGCCCAGCGCGTCGAGCACCACGTCAACGCCCTTGCCCCCGGTCAGCCGCATGACTTCCACGAAGTAATCGACGGTGTGATAGTCGATCGGATGGGTGCAGCCGTTGGCCCGCACGACTTCGTGCTTGGAGGCCGAGGCGGTGCCGAAAGTGATCACGCCCTCGACCGTGCGGCACAGTTGCAGCACCGCCAGTCCCACGCCCCCGGCCGCGGCGTGAATCAGCACTGACTCGCCGGAGCGAATCTGCGCGACCCGAAACAGCATCTGGTAGGCGGTCAGATAGTTGACCGGAATCGCGGCCGCTTCCTCAAAGCTCATCTCGTCGGGAATCGGAAAAGCATACGCGGCCGGCACGCATACCGTATCGGCATGCGCCCCGAAACGGGCCAGCACCATCACGCGCTTGCCGGTCAATCCGCTATCGACGCCCTCGCCCACCATATCGATCGTTCCCGACGCCTCGTAGCCCACCACGCAGGGCGTTTTCGGCGCATCGGGGTAGAGCCCCTGACGCGCCGACACCTCGGCGAAATTCATCCCGCATGCGGCGGTGCGGATCCGCACCTCGCCGGCTTTCGCGACCGGATCGGGAGTCTCGCGAACCTCGAGAACTTCGGGCCCACCGCTTTTGGTGATCCAGACTGCACGCATCGCAAATTCTCCCCGGGGACGAAAATCGACAGTCAGGCTTTCACAACCGGCAACCTGAGGCGAGGGCCAGCGACGACATTCCGCCGGGCTTCAGCGCGGTCCACCATTCGCGAGACGCTGCTGACCGCCTGGTGATGGAGCAGACGATGTCTTTGAGGTGAACAATCGAGAATACAGGGTCATGGGCGGGGCGCGGCACCGCTAAACCGAGACTCGCGATTTTCCGTCAGTCCAAAAGAGCATCAAGGGTCTCCCGCGGACCGGAAACCTAAGCCACCTTCGCCTTACGGCTCGCGCTAACGAACCGGAGTTCAACGCGTTTGTTTAGCGCCTTGGCGATGCGCCGGAGCATCGCCAGCGAGTGGCCTTCGTAATCCGCGTCTTCCAGTCTGCAAATGACCGAAGTCGTGGTGCCGACCAGCTTGGCGAGTTGGTGCTGCGTGAGGCCCGCACGCTTGCGAAGCTCGTAGATCCTGCGCGCAACTGTGTCGTTGGCCTCGGCCTCGGCCAGTTCGCCAATTCGCTGCGGACGCCCTTCGTAGTAGCGGCGATGAATGATTTCGACCGCGTCAGTCGTAGGGTCTTGTTTGCTCGGTTTTCTCATCTTTGTCGTTCGCTCCTCATCGAGACCCAGCTCACGCATCCGAGGCGAAAGTCGATGACGGCATTCAACCGGGCCTTCGGCGCGGTTATCTTTTCTTTGCGCGCGCGTCGAACTTGGGGTCGTGGCGTGCGCGGCAGCCTTGCGCGGCGCGGCGCGATCGCGGAACTCGTCGCGCAGCTTCGATTTGAGAAACTTCCCGGTCGAGGTGCGCGGAATCTCGGCGACGAAGGCGAACTCCTCGGGCAGCCACCACTTGGCGAATTTCAGCTCCAGCAGAAGGTCGCGCAGCTCATCGGCGGTCGCGCGCGTGCCCTTCTTCAACACGACGACCGCGAGCGGACGCTCGTCCCACTTCGGATCGGGAATCGCGATCACCGCCGCCTCGGCGACCGCCGGATGGCCCATCAGGGCGTTCTCGAGCTCGACTGAGCTTATCCACTCGCCACCCGATTTGATCAGGTCTTTGATCCGGTCGGTGATCTTGATCGAGCCCTCGGCATCGAGCGTGGCGACGTCGCCGGTGCGGAGCCATCCGTCATCGGTGAACTTGTCACTGTCGGGCGGCAGCTTGTAGTAGTCGGCGGTGACGTACGGTCCGCGCACCTGCACTTCGCCGATCGACTTTCCGTCCGGCGCGACGTCGACCCCTTCCGATCTGACCCGCAGCTCGACAAACGGCAGCGGAAAGCCCTGCTTGCCGCGTTCCGCGTAGCGCTCGTCCTCTGTCATCGCATCCGTGTGCGGCTTCAACCGCGCGACGGTCGCCAGCGGCGAAGTCTCGGTCATGCCCCATGCGTGCACGATCGTGATCCCGTGCCGGTCGAAGCCGCGCAGCATCGACTCCGGAACCGCCGAGCCGCCGACCATCAGTTGGAGCCGCGGACTCAGCCGCCATCGTTTGGGTTCGCGATCGAGCGCCTCCAGGATCGCAAGCCAGATGGTCGGGACGCCGGCGCCGATTGTGACCTGCTCGGCCTCGAACAGATCGAGCAGATTCACCGCGTCCAGGCGCGGACCCGGCATCACCTGCTTGGCGCCGATCAGCACCTGCGCGTGCGGAAAACCCCAGGCGTTGGCGTGGAACATCGGCACCGCCGCCAACGAGACATCACGCGCCGATCCGATCGCGCCGGCCAACGCCGCGTTGTAGGCGTGAATCACCGTCGAGCGATGAGAGTAGACCACGCCCCGGGGCCGCCCGGTGGTGCCCGAGGTGTAGCACATCTCCGCGGCCTCGTTTTCGTCGAGCTCGGGAAAGGCGAAATTCCCGCTCGCGCCGGCGAGCAGGTCTTCGTAGTTTTCGTAGTTATTTTCGTAACTGGGCGTGCGCGCGCCTTTCGCCAGCGGCACGACGAAGATCCGTTCGAACTTCGCGAGGTCCTTGAACCGCTCCAGCAGCGGCAGCAATGCGTCGTCGACGATGAGGAAGCGATCTTCGGCGTGGTTGGCGATGTACGCGATATCGTCGGGCGCAAGCCGCAGATTGAGCGTATGGACCACGCCGCCCGCCGCCGGGATTCCGAAGAACGCCTCCAGATGGGCGTAATGGTTCCACATCAGGGTCGCGACGCGATCGCCGCGTCTGGAGTCCGGCGCGAGTCAGCGCTTCGGCCAGCGCCGTGGCGCGCCGATGGAAGTCGCGATAAGTGCTGCGATGAATCGATCCGTCGGGCAGCCGCGAGACGATTTCAACCCGAGGGAAGTAACGTCCGGCCCGCTCCAGCAGATGAGTCAGCGTGAGCGGGTAATGCATCATGGTGGATTGCATCGCATTTGCTCCGTAGTCAGTTTGGTCTTAATTGCTTCTTCGGAACCAGGCCGGATCGTTTTCGCGAGCGTGGGATAGCCCGAGCCGATCTGGATCAGGACGCCGTGCGCGATGCGCGGCGATATGAAGGCCTCGAACGAGTCGGCGGACCATTGAGTTTCGCCGACTACGCGCACGCCGGCGGCCTTGAGCTCGGCGGCCTTCTCCTTCGAGTTCGGCACGTTGAAGGTCACATGATGCATCCCTTCGCCGCGCTGCTCGATAAATTTGCGCAGGAAATCGCCGTTGGGTCCGAGCGGCTCCAGCAGCTCGATCGTGAAGCCGTTGAGATCCAGCTCGCAGAGCTTGTAGCCGGCCGCCGGATGGTCGCCACCGTAGAGGAAGCGCGCGCCGAGGATCTCCTCGAAGAATTTGCGCGCCTCCGCGACGCTGCGCACCGCGATTCCCAGATGGTCCAGCTTGCCGATCGGTTGGTTGGCCATAGGCCAGATAGTACGACGCCGTCGGGTTATCAACAAAGGCAGGCGCGACAAAGGCGATGCGGCCCGAAGGCGTTAGTGGTAGATTCCGGTCGCATGCCGACGACGCCGTGGAAGATGCCGCCGCTGGTGAAAGTTTACGAAGCGATGGGAGCGCTGGGCGACGGGCGAATCCGAATCGAGAGCGCGACCCGGGCGCTGGTCACATCGTCGGAGGGAACCAAGACCTACTCGGTCGAGGTCGCCGACGGCGGGCGCTCGATCGCCTCCAACGACAACGCCTCGTACTGGCAGGGCTATCTCGGCTACCCCGCGATCGGCGTGCTGATCGAGCGCGGCGTGATTCCGCGCCCGCCGGCCAACGTGATCGACGCGCTGGCCGGAATTCCGTGGAAGGAAATCAATCGCCGCTTCAAAAACGACTACGCCAAGACGATCGCGGAAGTCGAGGGAATCGCGGAGCAGAGCGGCCACGATCCCGACGCGATCCGCGTCGAGGCCGCGGCGATCCTCGAAGCGCTCCGCAAGCTCGGTCCTTATCGGGGAACCCGCAGCCGGCCGCCACGCGAGGCGCGCAAGAAAGACAGCAAATGAAGCGGCGGACCACCGGGAGGATTGGCGATCCGCCGCACGCGCTGTCCTCGCCCCCTTACCCCTCAGGTTTGCGCCGAAGGCTGGCGCCGGTCCGTCGCGCGGTGGGGAGGGAGCACTCTACAATCTGTAAAGGACGCTCGAACGGCGCATCGGTTTCAGAAATTTGTCGGCGGGTCCGGGATGGCGATCAGTCCACCCTCAGGCGCTCGGCCAGGCGGCTGAAACGGCGGCGTTCCTCCTCGTTGCGGACGGCTTGGGAAAGCGCGCTTCGCGTCCCGACCAGTACGCATACTTTCTCGGCGCGCGTGATCGCGGTGTAGAGCAGGTTGCGCCGCAGCATCAGGTAGTGGCTCTGATGTATCGGCATCACGACCGCCGGATACTGACTGCCCTGGCTTTTGTGAACCGAGATTGCGTAGGCGAGTCCGATCTCGTCCAGATCGGAAAGATCGTAGGCGGCCGAGGTTTCCTCGAACGCGACCTCGACTTTTCCCTTCTCCGAATCGACCGCGATCACCCGCCCGATCTCGCCGTTGAAGACGCCCTTGTCGTAGTTGTTGCGCAACTGGATCACCCGGTCGCCCTGGCGAATTTCGCGATCGCCCGCGCGCACGCCGCGGCCGGCGGGATTGAGCAACGCTTGCAGCTCCCGATTGAGCGCCTGCGTGCCGAGCGGTCCGCGGTTCATCGGCGTGATCACCTGGATCTCGCGCGGGTCGCGAATCCCGAACTTGCCCACCAGCCGATTCTGCACCAGCTCCCGGATCGTGGTGACGACATCTTCGGGCGCGCTGCGCTCGAAATAGAAAAAGTCGCCCGCCGGATCGTTGGTGGTCTGGGGAAACTCGCCGTGATTGACGCGATGGGCGTTGGCGATGATCTCGCTCTGGCGCGCTTGACGATAGACCTCGCGCAATTCCGCGACCGCAACCAGGCCCGAGGCGATAACGTCCTTCAGCACGCTGCCGGGCCCCACCGAAGGCAACTGATCGCGATCGCCGACCAGCAGCAGCGAGCTGTTGGGCATCAGGGCCGAGAGCACGCTGGAGGCGAGCTCGAGATCCATCATCGAAGCTTCGTCGATTACGAGGTAGTTGGTCCGCAGTGGAAACTTCTCGTTGCGGATAAAGGTCGCGCTCTCGGGTGCGTACTCGAGCAGGCGATGGATCGTCTTCGCCTCGCGGCCCGCGGCCTCGGCCAGACGGCGCGCGGCACGGCCGGTCGGCGCGGCCAGCGTCGGCTTGAGGCCCGCCGCATCCAGCGCGGCCAGCAGCGAGCGAAGCAGAGTGGTTTTGCCGGTGCCGGGACCGCCGGTGATCACGCTGACGCGGCTCTTCAGCGCGTAGCGCAGCGCCGTGCGCTGCTCGGCCGAGAGCGCCGTCTCGTTTGGACCTTCGCCGGGAAGACGCTCGGCTGCTTTCATCGCGCGCTCGACGACGACATCGCCGAGCGGGCGGCCGGCCACCAGCGCGCGAATCCGCGCCGCGAGGTTGGTCTCCGCCTGATGGAGCCGCGTCAGGTAGACGCAGGGCGCATCGTCGATCTCCTCGACCACCGCGTCGCCGCTCTCGGCCAGCTCCGCGACCGCACGCTCGACCAGACCGGGTTCCATCTCGAGCTGCGAACGAAAGCTGGCTTCCAGATGTTCGAGCGGCGCGTAGGTGTGTCCGTCGTCGGCCATCCGTTCGAGCAGGTACAACGCCGCCGCGCGGGCGCGCTCGGGCGAGTTGCGCGGGATTCCGAGCCGATCCGCGACCGCGTCGGCGGTGCGGAAGCCGATTCCCTTGATCGTGCGAGCCAGCAGGTACGGGTCGCGCCGGATCGTCTCGAGCGAGTCGCGGCCGTAGACCTTGTGAATCCGGCGCGCGAACGCGGCGGCGATTCCGTGGCCGCGCAGAAAAACCGTCAGCTCGCGGAGTCCCGACGAATCGTGCCAGGCCGCCGCGATTCGCGCGACCACCATACGCGAAATCCCGCGCACCTCGCGCAATCGATCGGTCTGATTGTCCAGGACCTCGCCCAGCGCTTCGCCGAAATGCTCGACGATCTTGCGCGCCAGCCTGGGACCGACGCCTTTTATCTCGTGCGAGAGATAGCGCTCGAGCGCACCGAGGTTGGCGGGACGAAGCGTCTCGAAGTCCTCGATCTTGAACTGCTTGCCGTAGCGCGGATGGTTCTCGAAGCGGCCGGCGGCGCGGATCGTCGAGCCGACCTCCAGCCCCGCGAGGCTCCCGACTACGGTGACACGCGCCCGCGCGCCGTCGTCGTCGGAGCGTTCGACGACCGCAACGGCGTACCCGCTCTCATCATTCGCGAAGAGAATCTGTTCGAGGGTCCCCTCGATCCGCTCCTGCGCATCGCGAACCTTGGCCGCAGTGGCGTCAGGCGCGGGAGGCTGTCGAGGTGTCTGGCTGTCGAGAGTCGACATTGTATACAATTATGCTAGTATGGTTGCTAATTTCTTTATCTAAGGTTTTCGGGTCCCGTCGAAACGTTGGACATCGTGCCCGAGACAATTGTCCAAAGAAAAGCAAAGCATCGATGAGATTTATTCCCAATGGCACGTGAAAAGAAACTCAAGTCGCCGGTGACCTTGTTTGCCGCGATCGAAAGTGAGCAGCACGAAGTCCTTCGAAGGATCGCCTTCGAGGAGCGGCGATCAATCGCCGACGTGGTCAGAGAAGCCATCGATCGGCTGGTCGAGGCGAAGCTTCGTACCCGGCCTATGCGCGCGCGACGCGCCAGTTGACGCGATCCGCCGTCGCGTCGCCGCTAGACCTCGACGTTCTCCCAGCGGCCGGACAGAAAGCGCGCCGACTTGAGGCTGGAGCGCAGAAGGTAGTCGGCGATCAGCGACCACCATACCAGGGTCACCGAGCCGTGGTAGTGGACGATCAGAACCGTCAGCGCGAGCCTCAATCCGTAGAAGCCGGCGACCGAGGCAAACAGCGGGAACTGCGTATCGCCGGCGCCGCGCAATGCGCCGGTCAGCGTCCAATCGACCGCCATCAGCGGTTGCGCCGCGCCGAGCGCGTACATGAACGTAATCGTCAGTGCGATTACGCCGGGGTCTTCGATGAACAATCGCGCGATCTGCGGGGCGAGCACAAAGATGACCAGCCCGAGCGCGCTCATCATCACGATCGCCATGTAAGTGGTATGCCATCCCGCGCGCCGGGCGAACTTGCGATCGCCGGCGCCGAGTCCCTGCCCCACCAGCGTAGCCGCGGCGGCCGAAAATCCGAAGCCGGGCAGGAATGAAAGCGCCAGGATTCGCACGCCGATAAAATAGGCGGCGATCGGCTTTTCGCCATAGCTGGCGACAAACCTGACGTAGGCGAAGAATCCGAACTGGATTATCAACTGCTCGATCGCGGCCGGATAGCCGACTTTCAGGATTCGCCAGGCGAGCGCGAAGTCGGGCCAAATCCGCCGCCATTGAAAACGAAGCACCGAACTCTTCAGCGAGAGCGCCCAGAAGAACAGCGCGCCGCCGATCGAGATCGCGATCAGGGCCGCGACCGCCGAGCCGTCGACGCCCAGCGCCGGCGCGCCGAACTTGCCGAAGATCAGAACGTAGTTGAGGAAGATCGCGATCACGTCGATCACCGCGCCGATCCAGAGCGGAGTGCGCGTATCTCCGGCGCCGCGCAATCCCGACGCGCACATCAGAAAGATTCCCTGGAACGGCTCCGAAATCATCACGACCCTCAGGTAGCGCGTGCCGAGATCCGCCATCGGGCCGGTGACGTGGAACAACGCCAGCGCCTGCGGCGCGAAGACGATCACCGGAATCGCGACCAGGGTCGAGATCATCACGCCGAAGACCACCGACTGGGTGAGCACGACCTCGGCGTGATCGTGGTCGCCGCCGCCGACATCGCGCGCGACCAGCGCGACCGTCCCGGTGCCGATCGCGGCGATTCCGGCCCGCACCGCGCCGAGCACCTGGGTGCCGAGACCCACCGCGCCGACCGCGTCTGCGCCCAGCCGCCCGACCATCAACATCGAGGCCAGGCCGAGGATCGAGTCGAGGCCGAAGGAAAGGATCACCGGCCACGACAGCGCCCAGATTTCCTGGCGCAGACGTTCGGGCGGCGGCAACACCGTCGCCTCGCCGCGCACACGACGAGGCTCGGCCGCAGCCTCAAGTAATTCGGACATGGTTTAGAGCAGTTACGACAGCCCCGGCGCGATCAGTCAAGGGAACGCCGCGCGCGCCTGTGGACGAAATCGCGCTTCGCCGCGAATCAAACGTGCCCGATCAGATTTCGACCGCGTCGCCGACTGCGATTGTCGCGGGCGACGCGCCGGCGAACGTGGCGTAGACCCCGACGTTCGAGGCGGCGCCGGTGACGATCGTGCGGAGGATCGACGGGTCTTTCGGCAAATCATCCTGGGGCAGAGTCGTCATCACGCATCGCGGACACGCCGCGGCGAACTTCAACTCGGCCGCACCGATGCGCAGCGTCTTGCCGAGCCATTCACTTTCCGCGAGACCCGTTCGCCCGGCGCCGAGCTCGAGCAGAAGATTCGGCCGGAAGCGGCGGACGTCCCATCGAGCGCCGGAGTTGAGACTGTCGAGATGCGCGAGCGTAGCGGTGGTCAAGACGTGGAGCGGAAACGCATCGAAGTAACTGCCGAGCGGAAAGGCATACCTGTCCAGGCCGAGCCCGATGAACGGCGATATATCGGGAAGCGGCTCGTCGCCGACCAAGCCGAAGGTCTCCCGCAACTCGGCGAGCATGTCGGGATTGTCGGCCTTGCCACACCGATAATGATCGGCGGCCGAAGCCGGCTGAAGCGGCCAGAGCGTCACCGTTCTCCCCAATTCTGCCGAGAGGCGGGCCGCCGCGTCACGGTCCCTGGCGCGCATCCGCTCGCCGTCGGGCAGGGTTATTTCGACATCGGGGATAGGACCGCCGAGGCGTGGTTCCGACACATACGAGGCGCGGCATTTGAGCAGCGCCGGAATTTTCTTGGCGCCGCGAATCTCTCCCGCACTCTCGTCGCGCACGGCCCAGCCTCGGTCGCCGACGATTCCGTGTGAATCGACCTGTGCGCTCTGCAACCGGTCGCCAGCCATCGACTTGAACGGATAGCGCCAGATCTGCGCGACTCTTCCGATTAGCGGCATTTGGGTTTTCTCTAGCACGACGCAGTTCTACAGTACACGTCAGTGCTGCGGCCTTTCGCTTTTCCTGGCCTCGCGCTACAACGCCAACATCGAGTCTCCCACCGGAGAACGCTATGGCATCGAACCTGAAAGCGATCGCTCCACAGTTTCTGGTTGAGGACGTGGTGCGCGCCGCGGAATACTACCGCGACGTATTCGGTTTCGAGATCGGTCCCTACTTCGAAGACCCGCCCTCCTTCGTAATCGTGCGCAGAGATAACGTCCAGATCATGCTCAGTCTGGTCGAACGCGGCCGCGGCGGCTCGAACCGCAATTGGAAGGAAGCCGCCCTCGATGCATACCTATGGGTCAAAGATGTTGACGCGTTGTACGCGGAATTCACCGCGAAGGGCGCGAATGTTTGCGGACCGCCGTGTTTGCAGTTTTATGGGATCCGCGAAATCGAGGTGCGTGACCTCGACGGCTACGTCCTGACCTTCGGTCAGCCGGCCTAGCTCCCCGCGCGCGACAGAACTCGAGAAGCTATTCAGTCGGCGACTCGCGGCAGCACTTTGGTGGCGAACAGCTCGATCGATTTCATCAAACGGTCGTGCGGCACGAGTCCATTGTACATCCAGGCGAACAGCCACTTCACCGGCAGCCGCTTCATCAATCCTTCGAGCTGGCGCGTGACCGAATCGACGGTTCCAACCAGCGCCAGTCCGTTGCCGCGCACGTCGGGCTGCTCGCCCGTGCGCGGATCCTGCATCCCCCTGGAGAAGCCGAACGGCTCGAACCACATCCGGCCGCAAAATACGCCGCCGTCGCCCCATCGCGCGAGCGCTTCATCGTCGGTGTCGGCGATTATGATGTCCCTCAGAACCCCGATCCCTTCTCCCAGCGGACGGCCCGACACTTCGGCATAGAGATCGTAGAGCTGACGCTCGGTGACCGGATGCAGCGGCGGCAGGATCGCCGTGACGCCCTCCTGCGCGCACCATCGGATACTCTTCTCCGACGACGCGAAGGGCTGGAAGATCGGCGGATGCGGCTTCTGCACGGGCTTGGGCACCACGCCGACCGCCTTCACGAGGTTGTCGGTCACGCCGCGCCCCCATAACCGGGTCGCCTCCAGGTTCCAGGGCGTGTCGCGGGGCGGGATCCGCCAGTAACGGCCCTGATGAGACAGCATCTCCTGCGTCCAGGCTTTCTTGATGATCGTGAAACATTCCTCGAACGCCTCGCGGTTGGCGGCGTCGATCTCGTCGTGCTGATGAGGCTGCGCTCCCGAGATGCCATGGGTCTGCTGCGCCATGATATCGACCCATCGGCGCTGGTAGCCGCGCGCGAAGCCGGCGTTGACCCGGCCGCCGGTCATATGATCGAGCATCGCGATATCTTCGGCGACGCGAATCGGATTATTGGCGGGCAACACGATCCCGAGCTGGCCGACCCGCAGCCGTTTGGTCTGCATCGCGACGTACAAGTCGAGCAGGATCGGATTGTTGGAAAGCTCGAAGCCTTCGACGTGAAAGTGATGCTCGGTGAAGCTGATCGAATCGTAGCCGAGGTCGTCGGCAAGCCTCGCTTGAGCGGAGACTTCGCGCAGCATCCGGTCGTAGAGGTCGCCGCGCATCCCGGCCATCCCATTCTCGATATCGGCCCGGCTCCCGATCGACGGAAGGTAGAAGAGCGACACTTTCATGTAACTCTCTATAGCGATGCCGGCTCGAAAACGGTAGCGGCGCTAACGTGAGAACTGGCGGCGCAGGCGCAGCAGGCCTGAAACCGCAATCGCCGCCGTCGATTTCGAAGCGGACGCCGTCGACCGCAACTCGCCGGTCAAAGCTCTTGCGAAGGCCACGCACGTTCAGCACCGGCGCCATCGCCGATACCGGCTATTCGAGGCCATGACAAAGGTCAACGCAGCGACAACCGTGCACCCCACAGGCACGTCGCGCGAGTTCAGGGCAGTTCGATTCGGTTCTTGACAATGGTAACGCATATGTTACCATCATGAATGGCTGACGCTCGGTAACAAGGACCGCAGCGCTTGGAAGCCGGAGACGCAGCCATGCCGCTCACTCGTGATTTCAAAGAGACCATTCGCGCTCGCGTCGAGCGTGATCCCAAGTTCCGAAAAGAGCTTCTCCGAGAAGGAGTCGAAGCCATGCTCACGGGCGATGTAGGAACGGCGAAGACCATCCTGCGCGACTATATCAACGCGACCGTGGGCTTCAGCGACCTCGCCGAAGCCACCCACATCCCTTCCAAAAGCCTGATGAGAATGCTGGGACCAGCAGGTAACCCGCGCGCCGACAATCTCTTCGAGATCGTCAGTTTTCTCCAGCGCCGTGAGGGTGTACGTTTCGAAATCAAGGCCGCACGCGCCTAATCTGAACTGAGGCTCGCAGTCTGACGAACGTGAGCGTCCCGGAGCGTGCCCGTCGAATTGATCAAGGACAGAAGCCAATGAAAGAAGCCCAGCCGCGAAGAGCAGGCGTTCAGTCTCAGCCTCTGATTGCCGTGCGCGACGTAAGGGCAAGCAGCCGCTGGTACCGACAACTCCTGGGCGTCGATTCACTCCCGGAGCATGAGCATCGCGATAGCTATGACCGGATGCTTTGTGACGGTCACCTTGTCCTCCAGCTCCACGCCTGGGACGAGGACGGTCACCCCCATCTGGTCAATGCGGACGCGGCGCCGGTTGGACACGGAGTCTTGCTGTGGTTCGAGGTGGACGACTTCGAGGCGGCGGTCGAGCGCGCTCGCTCATTACGCGTGCAATTCGTCCTGGAGCCGCACGTCAACCCGCGACCAGAGCATTGGGAGATGTGGATCCGCGATCCCGACGGGTACGTCGTAGCGATCGCAGGTCCGGACGGCGAAGCCGCCGCTTAACCGACGATCCGTTTCGATGGGCTTTGGGACGCTTGACAGATTTGCTGCCGATCTCTAGTCTAGCTTGCCAATCGAGAATGTTGTCTAAAAAAACCAAGTATGCGCTCAAGGCTATGACGGTGCTCGCCAAGGAATACGGACAGGGGCCGGTGCTGATTTCCGATATCGCCCAGCGCGAGGAAATCCCGCGCAAGTTTCTCGAGTTGATTTTGCTCGAACTGAAGAACCAGGGAATTCTGCAAAGCAAGCGGGGCAAAGGCGGCGGCTACTTTCTGGGGCGCGCGCCCCATCAGGTAAGCGTCGGTCAGATAGTTCGCGTATTGGAAGGGCCGATGGCGCCTTTGCCGTGCGTCAGCAAGACCGCGTATATGCGATGCCGCGAATGCCGCGACGAGCGGACTTGCGGGATCAGGATCATAATGAAGGAAGTTCGCGACGCGACCGCGAAGATTCTCGATTCCACGACGCTTGCCGACCTGCTCAAGCGGGTCCAGTTGGCGGTCGAGGGGAAAGAGTCCCTGAGTTTTGCCATCTAAAAAAAATTTGCAAATTAGTCTAGTAATCCAATAGAGATACCAGAATGAAACCAGAGTCTTCCTCCGCAGCCAATATCGGAACCGGACCGGGCGCGCAGCCGCAACCCTCCTCACAGGTGGTCCGCAAGATCCTGGAGGTCATTGCGACGGTCCAGTACGGCTCGGTCGAGATCGTTATCCAGGACGCGCGCGTGGTCCAGATAGAACGCAAGGAGAAGTTCCGGTTCGACAAATCCTGAATGACGAACCGCGAATGCCCGAGAGAGAGTTCAGGAGAGCAGGCAACCAATCACACGAACTGACCGGACAACTGGAGGTTCCAAAATGAGAGAGGCAAGGAACTATGAGGGGATCCAGATTGCCGGTCATGGCAGCGGTCATGGGATCGTCCATCGCATCGGTCATGGCCGGAATGCTACTCGCGCCCGGCCCGTCCTACGCGCAGGCGCCGTCGGTGGCGCAACTGCAAAAAGAGATTAACCGGCTGCAGCAGCAGCTCAACGCCTTGCAGGGCCTCGATCAGAAAGTGCAAGTGCTCGACAAACAGCTACAGACTACGCAACAGCAGCAGCAAGCTCAGCAGCAACAGGCGCAGCAGCAGCAGGAGGATGTGAAGAAGTTCTCCGAGCTTCCGATCATCACTGTCGGCACGCAGGGTCTGGCGGTCACGTCGCCCGACAAGCAGTACACGCTCAAAATACACGGCATCATTCAGGCCGATGGCCAGTTCTATACTAACGGCGATGACAAGACGGCCCCGGGCGGCGTCACGAGTAGTACGTTCATACTCAATCGGGTGCGCCCGATCGTCGACGGAACGGTCTTCGGCTCCTATGACTATCACATCGAGCCCGACTTCGGTCAGGGTAAGACCGTGCTTCAGGATGGCTGGCTGAACGCACATCCCTACCAGGAAGCGCAGTTGATGATCGGCAAGTTCAAATCGCCGTTCGGAATCGAGCGCCTGCAACAGGACTCGAACCTGCTCTTCATCCAGCGCGGCCTGACCACCAACTTGATTCCCAACCGCGACATCGGCGTCGAGTCCGACGGCGACTTGCTCGACCGCGCCTTGACCTACCAGCTCGCGGTGCTCAACGGCGTGCCGAACAACACCGCCGTCGTCGACACGGATAGCAATGACGCCAAGGACTTCGTCGGGCGGCTGTTTGCGCTACCGTTCAAGGATTCGGGCATCGCGCTGGCCAAAGGCCTCGGCGTAGGCTTTGCGGGAAGCTACGGCGATGAGCGCGGCGCCTCCCTTTTGACGAAGTATCTCACCTCCGGGCAGAGCACCTGGTTCAGCTACGCAAGCGGAGTGAGCGCGGCCGGCGCGCGATATCGCTACTCGCCGCAGGGCTATTACTACGTCGGCCCCTTCGGCCTGCTGGCGGACTATGTTGACGATACTCAGAGGGTGAATCTCAAGAGCAAAGAGGACACTATCGCGAACCATGCATGGCAGGTCCAGGCGGGATTCCTGCTGACCGGCGAGGACGAGGGTTACTACGGAATCAAGCCGGCGCGCAACTTCAATCCCAGTGAGGGCGGCTGGGGCGCCTGGGAGATCAAGGCGCGCGTGGGCAGCCTGGGCGTCGACGACGACGCCTTCAAGGATAAGTTCGCCAGCACGACCACCTCAGCCGAGACCGCAACTGAGTATGGCGGCGGACTCAACTGGTATTTGAACCAGAACGTCAAGCTCGATTTCGAATATCTCTGGACGGCCTTCTACAAGGGCGCGAGCCACGGCGATCGCCCCGGTGAAGGCGCGTTCCTGACTCAGGCCCAGATAGTTTTCTAGGACGACGATGAAAGTTCCGGGTTCATGGCGGCTGACGGCGCTCGCGATTATCGCGAGCGCCGTCTTCTCGTCGCCTGCGCTTGCCCAGACCACAATCCTCAACGTCTCGTACGATCCGACCCGCGAGCTTTACCAAGACTACAACGCGGTATTCGCAAAGTACTGGAAGGCCAAGACCGGACAGGACTTGTCGATCAAGCAGTCGCACGGCGGCTCGGGCAAGCAGGCCCGCGCCGTGATCGACGGGCTCGAAGCCGACGTCGTAACGCTCGGACTGGCCTACGATATCGACGCGATCGCCGACCAGGCGCAGTTGCTGCCGCTGGACTGGCAGAAACGGCTGCCCGACAACAGCACGCCCTACACTTCAACGATCGTGCTGCTGGTCCGCAAGGGTAATCCCGGCGGGATCAAGGATTGGGATGATTTGGCGAAGCCGGGGGTCTCCGTAATCACGCCCAATCCAAAGACCTCGGGCGGCGCGCGATGGAATTATCTGGCGGCATGGGGATACGCGCTCAAGCGAAACGGCGGCGATCAGGCCAAGGCCCGCGACTTCGTGGCGCGAATCTACAAGAACGTGCCGGTGCTCGATTCGGGCGCGCGCGGCTCGACCACCACCTTCGTCGAGCGAGGGCTCGGCGACGTTCTGATCGCATGGGAAAACGAGGCCCTGGTCGCGCTCAAGGAATTCGGCAACGACAAGTTCGAGATCATCTACCCGTCAGTCAGTATTCTGGCCGAGCCGCCGGTCGCGCTGGTCGACCAGGTTGCGCAGCGTCACGGCACGACCGCGGTGTCCGAGGCCTACCTGAAATACCTGTACTCGGACGAGGGACAGGAGGTTATCGCGCGAAACTTCTTTCGCCCGCGCCTCAATTCGATCGCGGACAAGTATCGCCAACAGTTTCCCGCGCTGCCGATGTTCACCGTCGACGACACCTTCGGCGGATGGCGCGCTGCCCAGAAAACCCACTTCGACGACGGCGGCGTGTTCGACCAGATCTACCTGCCGGAAAAATGAAATGACCACGCTCAAGCGGCGCAGCGTCTCCAAGCGACAGACCATCCTGCCCGGCTTCGGCCTCACGATGGGGTACACGCTGGTGTATCTGGGCGTGATCGTGCTCCTGCCGCTGTCCACGATCTTCTTCAAGACCGCGACGCTGACGTTGCAGGAGTTCCTTCGGATCGTAACCTCGCCGCGCACGATCGCAGCCTATCGGTTGAGTATCACTGCCGCGGCCGCCGGCGCGCTTATCAATTCGATCTTCGGGCCGGCGCTCGCCTGGAGCCTGGTGCGCTACGAGTTCCCCGCCCGCCGGATTATCGACGCGCTGGTGGATCTCCCGCTCGCCCTGCCGACCTCGGTCGCCGGCATCACGCTCACCACCATCTATGCCACCAACGGATGGATCGGCCGCTGGTTCGCGCCGCTGGGAATCAGGATCGCGTTCGCGCCGCTCGGCATAATCCTGGCCCTGACCTTTGTCGGATTGCCGTTCGCGGTCCGCACCGTCCAGCCGGTGATCGAAGACCTCGATCCGGAATCCGAAGAAGCCGCCGCGACGCTCGGCGCGAGCCGCTTCCAGACCCTGATGCGCGTGATCGCGCCCGCGATACTGCCCGCGGCCCTGACCGGCTTCGGGCTGGCGTTCGCGCGCGGGCTGGGCGAATACGGCTCGGTGGTCTTCATCTCGGGCAACATGCCGATGCGCACCGAAGTGGTGCCGCTGCTGATCATGAGCAAGCTCGAGCAATTCGATTATCCCGGCGCCACCGCGATTGCGATCGTGATGCTGTCGATCTCGTTCCTGATGCTGCTGGCGATCAACTTGCTTCAGCGATGGAGCAGCAGGCGCCTGATGGCGTGACGATGGCCCAAGTACAATCAACAGCACAATCAACTCGCAGCGCGCTTCGGCCGGGCCGCCCGGCGACCGCCGATCCCGTGCTGTTCCGCGTGGCGATCGCGACCGGCGCGTTGCTGTTCGTGGCGCTGTTCCTGCTCGTGCCGCTGGTCGCGGTTTTTGCCGAGGCCCTGCGCAAAGGCCTCCCCGTCTACCTGGCCGCGATCTCAGACCCCGAGGCGCGCTCGGCGATTCGCCTCACGCTGCTTACTGCCGCGATCGCCGTGCCGCTCAATGTCGCCTTCGGGCTGGCGGCATCGTGGGCGATCGCAAACTTCGAGTTCCGCGGCAAGAACATACTCACCACGTTGATCGATCTTCCGGTCGCGGTTTCACCCGTGATTTCCGGAATGGTCTTCGTCCTGCTGCTCGGAACCCGCACGCCGATCGGCGGATGGCTGGCCGATCACGGCCTGCGGATCATCTTCGCAGAACCCGGAATCATTCTCGCCACTATCTTCGTCACCTTTCCGCTCGCCGCGCGCGAGTTGATTCCCGTGATGCAGGCCGCGGGAACGTCGGAAGAAGAGGCCGCGGTGATGCTCGGCGCGAACGGATGGCAGACCTTTTCCCGGATCACGATTCCCAAGGTCAAGCTGGGCGTGCTGTACGGGATGGTGCTCTGCAACGCGCGTGCGATGGGCGAGTTCGGCGCGGTCTCGGTGGTCTCCGGGCATATACGCGGATACACTGACACGCTTCCGCTCTATGTAGAAATTCTCTACAACGACTACAGCTTCGCGGCCGCGTTCGCGATCGCTTCGTTGCTCACGCTGCTGGCGCTGGCGACCCTGGCGCTGAAAAGCTGGCTGGAGCGGCGCGGCGCAATCCCGATTCCTCAAGCTCAGGCCGATGAGATCGAGAGCGTCGCGGCGTGAGCATCCGGCTGAGCGGAATCCGCAAGAGCTACGGGAATTTCGTCGCGCTCGACGGCGTTGACCTGGAAATCGCCGAAGGCGAGTTGATCGCGCTGCTCGGCCCCTCGGGATCGGGCAAAACCACCCTGCTCAGGGTAATCGCCGGCCTGGAGAAGCCCGACCGCGGGGTCGTGACGGTCAACGGCGCCGACAACACGACCCGCAGCTTCCGCGATCGCGAAGTCGGCTTCGTTTTCCAGCACTATGCGCTGTTCCGCCACATGACGGTGTTCGAAAATGTCGCCTTCGGGCTGCGCGTAAGGCCGCGCGCCAGCCGGCCTTCCGGTCCTGAGATCGCCTCGCGGGTGCATGAGTTGTTGAAGCTCGTGCAGCTCGACTTCCTGGCCGACCGCTACCCCTCGCAGCTTTCCGGCGGGCAGCGCCAGCGGGTCGCGCTCGCCCGCACGCTCGCCGTCCAGCCCAAAGTGCTGCTGCTCGACGAACCGTTCGGCGCGCTCGACGCCAAGGTCCGGCGCGAGCTTCGGCAATGGCTCAGGCGCCTGCACGAGCAAATCCGCGTGACCAGCGTGTTCGTAACTCACGATCAGGACGAGGCGCTGGAGCTGGGCAGCCGCGTGGTGGTGATGAACGGCGGCCGTATCGAGCAGGTCGGTACTCCCGACGAGGTATACCATCACCCGGCCAACGCTTTCGTCCATCATTTTCTCGGCAACGTGAATCTCTTCCACGGGCGGGTCGAGAACGGAAAGTTGTACCTCGGCGACACCGAGCTCGAGATGGACGCTGGGCACGGGCATTCCGAGGGCGATAGCCGCAAGACCGTACTCGCGGTCCGCCCCCACATGCTCGAAATCCTGCTCAAGCCCAACGGCGGACGCGAGTTTCCCGCCACGGTCCGCAGCGTGAATCCGGCCGGCCCGCAGGTACAGGTCGAGCTGGTCACGGCTTGGGGCGATCCCGTGCAGGTCGAGATGGGCCACGAGCGGTTGCGCCTTCTGAGTCTCGTTCCGGGCAAGGCCGTCTTCCTGCGCCCGAAGGAAGAGAAGCTGTTCGTCTACCAGATCTAGAATCCGCTCCAGAATTCTCCACAAAATCCGCTAGCGATCCTTTCGCTTCCTGACTAAGCTTTGCTCGTCTTTTGGACGCGCCGGAGGAAGTAGTGTGGCGATAGCTCCTGCAAAGACTCCAGCCGCACCCACCCCGAACCAGCCGGCGAAGATGTTCGCTCGGGGGCTTGCCCGCGAGGCCGCCTATAGCTGGATCGGGATTCTGGTCACGCTTGCAGTCGCGGCGACGGCCGAGTCACAGTTCTGCCGGCTGTTCGTCGCGCGGGTCCGCGCGTCGAGCTGGCGGCTGGCGGTCGAGGATCTGGTACTCGTCGTGGTTCTGGGTTTGTTTTTCTATGGGCAACTCGTCTTCCAGCTCTGCCGCCTCGGATACTACAAGCGGATGATGGCCCATCGTGCGGCCGGGCGGGACGAAATCGAAGCGATTTACGACTCCGCCCATCCCGCGGCGCTGACTATCGTGGTGCCCTCGTATCGCGAACATCCCAAACTCGTGCATCAGACCCTGATGTCGGCGGCGCTGGTCGAGTATCCGGGCCGGCGCGTGGTCCTGCTGATCGACGATCCACCCAATCCGGTCGATTCAAATGCAGCGATCGATCTGGCTGCGATGCGCCATCTGCCGCAGGAGATCGAGGCCACGATGCACCTGCAGAAGGTGAAGTACGACGCCGAGCTGGCCGCCTTCAAACGGCGCGTGCTGGGCGGCGCCGTCGATCGTGCCGCCGAATTCGCGCGGCT
>CAVVMA010000003.1:0-66371 GCA_963749215.1 uncultured delta proteobacterium
CGACGGTGGCCATCTTTCAACCCTGCCTCACAACACCCCGAGCAAACGATTATATAGGCTGAAAAATCAAGGCGAAAGCGAACTTTCGGCGGTCCTGGCCGCTTCGATCGTCCGCCCGGCGACGGCTTGCGTTCGCCTGCGGGCGGCGTTAGTTATCGAATCCAGGCGGTATTGCGATGTCAGTCAACAAGGCGATTCTGATCGGCCGTCTCGGCCGCGATCCTGAAGTGCGCTACCTGCCGTCAGGTCAGGCGATGGCGAAATTCTCGGTCGCAACCACGGAATCGTACACCGACCGCAACCAGACCAAGCAGGAACGCACCGACTGGCACAACATCGTGGTGTGGGGCAAGCAGGCCGAACTTTGCGGCCAGTATCTCAAGAAGGGACGCGAGGTCTATATCGAAGGCCGCATCTCGACCCACTCGTACGAGGCCAAGGATGGCAGCGGCAAACGCTACGTCACCGACATCGTTGCGCAGCGGGTGCAATTCCTGGGCGGCCGACCCGGCGCCGGCTCCGAAGAGCCACCGGAATCCGCGCCCGGCGGTGGCGGCGAAGCACCGCCCTCGATGGACGACGAGGATATCCCGTTCTAGACGTCGGTTTCCGTTCCCCGTTCCTTTTGTGATTCCCTCTCCCGGAGGGAGCGGGAATCGGAAAAGGAGGCAGAAGGAATCAGCGGCTGGCCTTGGCGGGGATTCGATGCAGGCACGGTGGTCGCGCGATGCGAGGCTTTTCTGCTAGCGCGGTCTCGAAGAACTTTGCGAGGTCGGCGCGGAGCTTGCCAATCGCCAATCCCATGTGCTCCGACGCTGCGGAATCGAGCTTCGCGCGCGCTTTCGCATACAGGCTCCGCGCGCCGTCGCGATTTCCCCGCTGCGCATGCAGAATCGCGACCGCCGCCTGGATGAGTCCCTGGTAGAAGAGCTTTTCCTCGCCGTGCGCCCGCTTCCACACTTCCTCCCACGCCTCGTGACATTCGAAGAAGCGGCCCTGATTGAAGAGTTCGATCCCTTCCTCGAAATACTCGCCGGCGTTCTTTTTCATCTTCACTTCTATCCGGCGCGAGCATAACGCCGCGCCGCTTGACGGCGAAAGCGGACCCGAGCGAGTATCGCCGGGACGGAGGAACTCATGACCAACGCGACCGTCAACCGGCTCGTCGCGCTGCCCGGCGCGATGCTTTCGATGCGCGAGGCGGACCTGATGCTGGGCGGCTCCGAAAAGGTGATCGAGATTCCGGTGCCGTCGTTCCTGATCGAGCATCGAGACAGCCTGGTGCTGTTCGACACCGGATGTAATCCGCGCGTCGCGATCGAGCCCGAAGCCTACTGGGGGCCGCTGGCGAAGCTGCTCAACGTGCGGATGTCTCCCGAGATGGCGGTCGACCGGCAGATTCGCACCCACGGCTACGATCCCGCCGACGTGAAATTCGTCGTCGTCTCGCATCTCCATCTCGATCACGCCGGCGGCCTCGCGCTGTTTCCGCACGCCAAGTTTTTCGTGATGAAGGGCGAGCTTCCTTACGCTTACTGGCCCGACCGTCGCTCACGGCTGGCGTTCATCCTGGAAGATCTGCTGCCGACGCGCCGCTTCGATTGGAACGAACTGACCGAAGACACCGACCTGATGGGCGACGGAAGCCTGCAAATGCTCAAAACGGCGGGGCACACGCCAGGCGAGTGCTCGCTGTTCGTCAGGCTGAAGAAGGACGGGCCGATCGTGCTCACCGGCGATACGGTTCATATTCGCGCGCAGCTCGAAACGCTCAAGGGCATGGCGACCGATTACGATCTCGAGCAGGCCGGCGAGTCGATTCGGCGCCTCAAGCGGATCCAGGATCTCGGCGAGGCGCGCCTGTGGGTCAGCCACGACCCCGACGACTGGGCGAATTATCCGCACAAGATGGAGTAGGCGGAGCGTCGTATCCCTGCCGCTCAGCTAAGCGCTCAGTTCGTCCAGCAGCGCCTTGGCGTCCTTGAGATCGGCGGTGTCGAAGCCTTCGGTGAACCAGTTGTAGATTTCGGCGAGCATCGCGCGCGCTTCGTCGCGGCGGCCGGCGTCGCGCCGCAATCGCGCCAGGCTCGTCGTCGCGCGCAGTTCCCACGACTTCGCGTGCTGCTTGCGCGCAATGCCGATCGCGGTGCGGAAGGATTGCTCGGCTTGCGCGGCATTCGATGCGTCTTGGGCCAGCAACAGTTCGCCCTTCAGCCGGTGCACCTCCGCCTCATAATCCCGTTGGCCGCCTCGTTCGATGATCGAGAATGACTCCTCGATGGTGTGAAGACCCTCATCGAACTGCCCCTTCCGGCCCAGAGCGGTGGCGACGAGGGCGAGATAATAGGCGCTCCCGAGTTCGGACCCGAGGGTTCTGAGCTCCTGCAAATGGTGCCTCATCCGCGCGATGCCGCCGTCGAGATCGCCCGCCGTGGTCTGCGCCCAACCGAGGCGAACTTCGCTGACAGCGCGTCGAAAAGAGTTGCCTGATTCGGTCGATAGGACCAAAGTTGCCTCTGCCCTCTCCGTCATATGCTCAGGTTCACGGCGGACCTCATAAATGTAGGCGGCGATGTTGTGTACCAACTCCTGGACAGCCTTTGACCCGGATTTGCCCGCGAGGGTCGTCGCTTCGCTCAACCGCTCCAGTGCGCGATCAGGGTAACCCAGGAAGCACAGGTTCCATGCCGAGGCCGCGCGATTGAACGGTGGACTCCCCAAGCCCAGACCGACCAGATAGTCCACCCCCTCAAGCATTTGCCCGGCACGCTGTGTAGGAGGAGTTGCCGGCTTCGCAACGGATTCCCACAGCGCCGCTGCCCGGTCGTAGTTTTGGGCGGCGAGCTGGAAGTCGCCCGAGAGCGTCCTCGCGAACGCCAACAGGGTCGCCGCAACCGCGATATGGTCCGCGCTGCCGTGTTCCTCGGCTCGTGCAATCAGCTCGGCGCCTGCTTGGCACGCCTTGCTAAGGTCGGGGCGGCCCAAGTGGACGAGGTAGACTCCGCGGAGTGCCGACCAGGTCTTTTGCCAATCGAGCCCGGGTCGTCGGCAAAGCTCTATTGCGCGTGCGGACGACTGCTCGGCTTCGGGCGAGGCGTAGCCCTTGATCGCCATCAGTGCGTCGCCGGCTGCGTTCCTGAGGTCCAACTCCAGCGCGGCGCGCCGGTCGTCGTCGGGCAACTTCTGCAGCAGTTCGAGTCCGCTCCCAAACTGCGCGACCGCCTCGGCAAATGACCCGCGGGCGACGCACTGCTGGACAGCCCGCAGGCTGTATTCCACCGCCTTACCCGGATTGCCGCTGCGCGCGTAGTGATGCGCCAGTTCGGCAACGTGGTCGTCGAGGCTGTCGGCGTACATCAATTCCAACGCGGCGCCGATTCGTTCGTGCAGCAGTCGGCGGCGTTCGTTCAGCACGGAGTGATAGGCGACCTCATGAGTCAGCGCGTGCTTGAAGGTGTACTCGATGTCGCCGACTGCCGGCTGCTCGTAGATGAACTCGCCCAGCTGGAGTTGGGACAGCATCGGCTCCAACTCTGGTCCCGACTTAGCGGCCACTTTACGGACCAGACCGAGTTTGAACTCCGTGCCGATCACAGCGAGCGTCTGCAGCAGGTCTTTGTGGTCGGGCGCCAGCCGGTCGATGCGCGCGGCTAAAATCGCTTGCACGGTCGGCGGAACCCTGAGCTGGCTCAGCGATCGGGCAAGCTTCACCGTGCCGTTGCGTACCAGCGCGCCTTCGTCGAAGAGCACCAGTACCGTTTCTTCCATGAAGAAGGGATTGCCCGCGGTGCGTTCGATTATCAGCCGCTTCAACGGTGCTACTTCGACGCCCTCGCCGAGCAGCGCGCCCAGCATCTCATCGGCGCTCTCCTTGCCCAGCGGGTCGAGCCGGAGCTGCGTGTAGTAGGTCTTGTGGCCCCACTCATGCCGGTACTCGGGCCGATAGTTGACCAACATCAGGATGCGCGCGGTGGCTATACTGTCGGCGAGCAGGTTCAGGAAGGCCTGCGACTCGTTGTCGACCCAGTGCAAGTCTTCGAAGATCACGATCAGCGGCTGGCTGAGGCTCTCGCGCAGCAGGATGCGCTTGATCGCCTCGAGCGCGCGTCGCTTGCGAGTTTGCGGCTCCATCTCCCCGAGCGGACTGTTCGCGTCGCTCAAACCCAACAGCGCATACAGGTACGGGAGCGCGTCCTCCAGCGAGCGGTCGAGCGTGAGGACTTTGCCGTTGATTTTTTCGCGCCGCCTGCGTTCGTCATCATCGGAGCTGATCTCGAAATAACTCCAGAGCAGATCGATTACCGGCAGGAATGCAGACGCTTTCCCGTGCGAGACCGAGAACGCTTCGAGCACCATGCAGCCGGATTGGGAAATCGCCTTGAACTCGTAGAGCAGCCGCGACTTGCCGACTCCGGCCTCGGCCACCGCGGCGACGATCTGGCCGTGAGCGGCGCGGGCCTGCTCGGCGGCGTGCTTCATCGCGTCCATCTCGCGTTGCCGCCCGACGAACTTCGTCAACCCGCGTCCGGCCGAGCGCTGCAATCGCGTCCGCAACGGTCCGAGTCCGGTGACCTCGTAGACGTTGACCGGCTCGGTTACGCCTTTGACCCGCGTTGGTCCCAATGCCTTAAGCTGGAAGTAGCCCTCGCAGAGCCTTCGCGTCGCCTCGCTCACGACGATTGACCCGGTGCGCGCGATGCTCTGGAGCCGTGATGCGAGGTTGGTCGTATGCCCGATCGGCGTGTACTCAACCTGGCTTGCGCCGGTCGCAATCGCACGGACCACGACTTCGCCGGTGTTGACCCCAACCCGAATTTCGATCGGCGCACGCCCCTCGGCCTGGAGCTTTGAACCATAGCGTCGCAACTCTTCCTGCATTCGCAGCGCGGCGTAAAGCGTGCGCTGCGGATGGTCCTCGTGCGCGAGGGGCGCGCCGAACAGCGCGAAGACGCCATCACCAGTGGATTGCACGATGTAGCCGTCGTAGCGGCGCACCGCTTGGATCATCAGCTTCAACGCCGGGTCGACAATGGCGCGCGCCTCCTCGGGATCGAGGTCCTGCTCAAGCTCGGTTGAGCCCTTGATATCGGCGAACAGCGCCGTCACCGTCTTGCGCTCGCCGTCGATAGGCGAGTCGGTTGGCGGCTGCACCCTCACCCGTTCGGTGGCATCAATGCCGCCTCGCGACCCTTCGGCTTCGCTCAAGGCAGGCTCTCTCCGGTTTGCGCCTGCGGACGCTCCCGCAGGCGTGGGCGAGGTGAGAGCGCCGAGCGCCGCGCCACAGTCGCCACAGAACTTGGCGTTGGCTGGGTTGACCAGGCCGCACTTTGGGCAGCGGCCTTTGAACGATTCACCGCATTCGACGCAGAACTTCGCGCCAGCGGCATTCTCGGTCCTGCATTTCGAGCAAATCACCGCCCGCGCCTCCAATTGATAGATCAGCACCTTCACGTGCTTCAGCCCGCCGGCCGCAGTATTCAGTAAGCTCCTTTTTTATTCCCCCGACCAATTTGGCTTGCGCTTTTGCGCGAACGCGAGCGGCCCCTCGGTCGAATCTTTGGATCGGAACAGCTTTGCGGTTGCCTCGTAGCGCTTGGCGGTCGCCTCCTGGAGCGGCATCCCGAGCCCGCCCATCGCGGCTTCTTTCGACGCTTGCACCGCGAGCGGCGAGCATTCGGCGATCTCGGCGGCCCATCGCTCGGCGGTCGCGATCAAGTCCTTCATCGGCACGACTTCGTTGACGATTCCCCATCGATGCGCTTCGGGCGCGGTGATGTGCTTGCCGGTCAGCATCATGCCCATCGCAATTTTGAGCGGAATATGACGCGGCAGCCGATGGACGCCGCCGGCCGCGGCCAGCAATCCGACCCGCGGCTCGGGCAATCCGAATCGCGCATGCTCGGCGGCGACGATGATGTCGCACGAGAGCGCGATCTCGAATCCTCCGCCGAGCGCGAATCCGTTGACCGCGGCGATAATCGGCTTGTTGATGTCGAAGCGCGCGGTGATCCCGGCGAAGCCGCCCTTGGCGCGAATCGCCGATCCGGCACCGCCGCGAAACTGCTCGGGATGCTCGGCGGTGTACTTCAGGTCGTTGCCCGCCGAGAACGCCTTTTCGCCGGCGCCGGTCAGGATCGCGACCCACATCTGCTTGTCCGCCACGAAATCGTCCCAGACCTGATCCATCTCGAGATGACAGGGCGGGTGCAGCGCGTTCATCACTTCGGGCCGGTTCAATGTGATGTGCGCGAGGTGGCCGCGCTTTTCATATTTGACGAATTTCAAATCCATGGGGGACTCTCCTTGTTAAAGCCGGTATTGCAAGTCAGTGTTGATCGATCGGATCAAATTGGTTTATTTCCCTTCATCGAGGAGTTCGAAGAACGCGTCCAGGCTGCGCATCAACTGGCGCTTGATTTGGGCGCGCGAGCCCTCGATGAGATGCATCGTGACTCGGACCGGGTTGCCCTCTTTCACGAAGATCTTCGCGTCCTCGATTCCAGCCACGGTATCGGCCTCGAACAGGCGCAGACCGTAGATGAGCGTGAGCTTGGGCGACGCGCCTTTGACCAGCTTCAGTCCTTGCGGCATCGGGGACCTCCCGGTTGAGGGGACGCCGCCTTATACCATAAAGGAGAGCGTTTGTTCCCATCCTGCTCAGCGCTGCCTGCCTGGCAAGGGTCCGGCGAAGTTGCGTTGACAAAAACCGGAGCCGCCGCGACAATCACCCTCCGTGGCGCACGCACGCATCGTGGCAGGTATGCTCTTGACGTCGATCGCGATCAGCGGGTGCGGTCTCGTCTATCGCGCGCATACCGAGGTTCGCACGTCCCATATGGAGCAATATCTACAACCGGGCGAGAGCTCGCTCGACGTTCACGACGCATGGGGCGAGCCCGACATCAGGAACTACGTCGACAATCATGTCCAGGTATGGAGCTATGCGAAGAAGGCCAACACCAACGACGTGACGGCGGCGCTTTTCTATACTGCGCCCAAGGAGGGCGACAGCGGCCACTTTCTGGATCTGAAGTTCGTCGACGGCAGGCTGGCTTCCTGGGGTGAGGCCGATCACTCGATGCCGCCGAAAGAAGGGGGCGGTTACGGCTTCGGGATGAACCCCGGAGCGGTGCCCCAAGCGGCGCACTATTAAGGCCAATGGGCTCTGGTAGGCGCTCGTTCGCATGCTTGTAAGCCACTTGCGCTATCGTGTCTAATGGGATTGGTCCCTTCTGGCGGTCAAACGCCTTCCCGTGTAAGCTAGGGCGGTTGAGCCTCGGGTAAGAACAAGCGGGTAACGATGGCCACAGCGCGCAAGAGCTTCGAATCGATCCTGCTCGACCGGTCGTGGATTTCACAGCAGGATCTCGACAAGGCGCGCCAGCGCAAAAAGCCCGGCCAGGAAATCGCCGACGTGCTGGTCGAGATGGGCGCGCTGGAGCCGCAGCGTCTCGCGCGCGCTCTCGCCCAGGATTATCACCTTCCGTTCCAGGCCCATATCGACGAGCACACGATCGATTCCGAGTTGCTGCTCAAGGTTCCGATCAACTACGCCAAGAAGAACAAGCTGCTGCCGGTCGAGAGCGACGCCAATGCGGTGACGGTAGCGGTCGCCGATCCCTCCAACTACGAACCGCTCGACGATCTGCGACTGGTGTTCGGCAAGCCGATCAACGCGATCGTTGCCCCCGCCGAGGTTATCGCCGAGGCGATCAACCGCGCCTACGACCGCGCCTCGGCAACCTCCGCGCAGGACCTGATGGTCGACCTGGAGGACGTGGGCCTCGACCGGGTCGCGAGCGAGCTGGCCTCCTCAGAACCGCTGGACCTGCTCGAGTCCGAGGACGCTGCGCCGATCATCAAGCTGGTCAACGGCTTGCTCTCGCAGGCGGTCAAGGACCGCGCGAGCGACATCCATGTCGAGCCCTTCGAGACCGAATTGATGGTCCGGTTCCGCGTGGACGGAATGCTCTACGACCTGCTCTCGCCGGCCAAGCGCTTTCAGCCCGCGATCACCTCGCGGATCAAGGTGATGTCCGGGCTCAACATCGCGGAGAAGCGCCTGCCGCAGGACGGCCGCATTCGGCTGCGAGTCGCCGGCCGCGACATCGATGTCCGAGTCTCGGTCATTCCAACCGCCTTCGGTGAACGGATCGTGCTCCGCCTGCTTGACCGCGCTCAGGCGCTGGTCGATCTCAACCTCGACAAGCTCGGCTTCTCGGGCGACAACCTGGGCAAGATCGACCGGCTGATCCGGCAGAGCCACGGAATCGTTCTGGTTACCGGGCCGACCGGTTCGGGCAAGAGCACCACGCTCTACGCTGCGCTCAGCCGTATCAATTCGCCGGAGAAGAACATCATCACGGTCGAGGATCCGATCGAATACCAACTCCGGGGCATCGGCCAGATGCAGGTGAATCCCAAAATCGATCTCACGTTCGCCAGCGGCCTCCGATCGATTCTGCGCCAGGATCCCGACGTGATCATGATCGGAGAGATCCGCGACGGCGAGACCGCCGAGATCGCGATCACGTCCGCGTTGACGGGCCATCTCGTATTCTCGACCATCCACACCAACGACTCGTTCGGCGCGCTCACCCGCCTGGTCGACATGGGTATCGAGCCGTTCCTGGTGTCGTCCTCGATTCTGGCGGTGATCGCGCAGCGCCTGGTGCGCGTGCTCTGCACGAGCTGTCGCGAGCGCTACACGCCGTCTGCGGCCGAGCTGGGCCGGGTGGGCCTCAAGCCGATGGACATTGCCGGCCGGGAGATCTTCCGGGCCGCGTCCAAAGGTTGCAAGAACTGCCGCATGACCGGCTATCGCGGACGCACGGCCATCCACGAATTGATGATTATCGACGACGATGTTCGCGGGCTGGTAATGAAGAATGCCGACGCCTCGACCATCCGGCGGGCGTGTACCAGCAAAGGAATGAAGGTGCTGCGCGAGAACGGAACGGAGCGGGTTCTGGTGGGCGAAACCACTTTTGAAGAGCTGCTCCGCGTCACTCAGGAAGACATTTTATAGTCTAGGTTGTAGTCCCGGCCTCCGACCCGCCGGAGCCATTCCTTCGATGAAGCTGCGTGCTGTCGCAGGTTCCCGCCTCGTAGTATAATTAAGCGCTCCCCGCTTCGCGCCGGGACTTGCGTCAAGGCAGAGGACGGATTCCAGAATGCCGGTGTTCGCTTATCGAGGTTTGTCGAATCAGGGCCGCTCGATCAGCGGCGTGATCGACGCCGACAACCCGCGAACCGCGCGCAGCAAGCTGCGCGGGATGGGCGTCTTCCCGACCAACCTGACCGAAGAGGCGGCCGCCCGCTCGAAGTCGTTGCGCGGGTGGCTGCCGGCGTTCGGCCGCCGTATCCCGCAGGCCGAGATCACCCTGATGACGCGCCAGCTAAGCGCCTTGCTCGGCGCGGGCGTACAACTGGTCGACGCGCTGGGCATTCTCGCCGACCAGTCGGGCCGCACCACGATGCAGAAGATGCTGTCGCAAGTGCGCGAGCGCGTGCGCGAAGGGACCTCGCTCGCCGACGCATTTCAGTCGCAGGCCGGGGTGTTTTCGGATCTCTACATCAGCATGGTGCGGGCGGGCGAACAGGCCGCCGCGCTTGAAACGGTACTCGATCGGCTCGCCGATTACGCCGAAAGTCAGGCCGAGTTCGTCGCCAAGGTGAAGGGTGCGCTGACCTATCCCGCGATCATGATGTTGGTCGGCACGGCAATCATGGCCTTCCTGGTCACCTACGTCGTGCCGCAGGTCGCCACGATCTTTGAGGAGCAAAAGGCCTCCTTGCCGCTCGCCACCCAGGTTCTGATCATGTTTTCCAATTTTCTGACCACCTACTGGTATCTGGTCGTGCTGATGGTTGCCGGCCTGGTGGGTGCAATCGTGTTCGTGTTCTCGAATCCCAAGGGCCGCCGATTTTACGACACCTGGATACTGCGGGTTCCGTACATCGGCCTGACGATAACGCGGACCATCTGCGCCCGCTTCGCGCGGACGCTCGGCACGCTGCTGGCCAGTGGCGTGCTGCTGCTGCCGGCGCTCGACGCGGTAAAGCTCGTGATTACCAACGGCTTGATGCGAGACGCGGTCGAAAAGTCGCGCAACGAAATCCGCGAGGGTCATGGGATGGGCCAGACGCTTGCGGCCAGCAAGCTCTTTCCGCCGTTGTTGATCGAAATGATCCGCGTCGGCGAGCGCACCGGCGAGCTCGAGCGATTGCTGGAGCGGGCCGCCGACGCCTACGAACGCGAGGTTGCTGCTTCGCTCAGCCAGATGACCACCCTGCTTGAACCTGTGATGACCATCGTGATGGCGGGTGTTATCCTATTCATGATGATGGCCGTGCTGATGCCGATCTTCCAGCTCAATCAGCTCATGCAGTGACGCTTTCGTCCAGGAGGCAAGCGCGATGACAGACAGGCGCAAGACCGAAGCCGGTTTCACCCTGATAGAGATCATGGTGGTAATCCTGATCCTGGGGTTGCTGGCCACCATTGTTGTACAGAGCCTGCGCGGAGCCACCGACAAAGCCAAGCGCACCAAGGCCATGGCCGATCTTCACGAGCTTCAGACCGCGCTCGACCGCTACTACCTCGACAGCGGCTTCTACCCGACCGGCGACCAGGGTCTTCAGGCGCTGGTCTCGGCGCCGTCGAGCGGGCGGGTTCCGGCCAACTATGAAGATGGCGGATATATCCAGCGGGTGCCGCTCGATCCGTGGGGCAACCCCTATTACTACCAGAGTGACGGCAACACTTATGCGCTGAAGTCGTTCGGAGCGGACGGCGTCGAGGGCGGTGAGGGCAAAAACGCCGACATCGATGCGAGTCAGCAGTAGTCAAGCATAACGTGCAAGCCATAAAGTGATTGACGCGATTCGCGTGTCTCTTTCGACCCGCATCCGTGCGGTGGCGGTCCGCTTCCGGGCGAGGCTTGGCTGCGCCATGCGCACCCCGCGCGGCTTCACGATGCTCGAGATCGCGGTCGTCCTGTTCATCATCGGCCTGGTCATCTCGATGGCGTTGCCGCGCTTCGCCGCCATCCGCAGCGCGCATCTGAAGAGCGAGGCTCGCCGGCTCGCCGGACGCGCCTCGTACCTCTATAGCCGGGCAATGTCCGACAAGGTCGTGCTGCGGCTGACTTTCGATATGGACAGCGATTCCTATGCCGTATCGCGCCTCGATCCCTACAGCGTCAAGCCGATCTTTGCGCCCGACACCGAGCCCGGCTTCGCCCCGGTCCTGTTGCCGGCCGGGGTGCGGCTGCGCGACGTGTTCATAGACGGCACCGGCGCCGTGACCCGCGGGACCGCGAACTGTTTCTTCTATCCGGAGGGTTACGTCGACGCGACCTTCGTTCACCTGGTCGACGATTCAGGAACGGTCTTCACTTTGCGCTTCAATCCGCTTACCGGCCGGGTGTCGATTCAGGATGGAGACGTTGGCCCGTCGCCCACAATGGTGCTGCGATGAGCGGGTCCATTCGGGCGGTGCTCTTCGATCCGCGGGACGGGCGATCGCGTTCCTTCGCGGCGGCGGCGACGAGGCGCGGCGCGCTCTCGCGCGGTTTCACGCTGCTCGAAGTAATGATCGCGGTGGCTATCCTGTCGATCGCCCTGATGGCGTTGCTCGCGCTCGATCACCAGGATTTGCGGAGCATCATACACGCGCAGGACATGTCGCGGGCCTCGATGCTCGCGCAGACCCTGATGACGCAGGTCGAATTGGGGGGATTTCCCGACCTCGGCACGAGTTCGGGCAATTTTCGGCAGACCTACCGGGGCAAATTCCCGAATTTCAAATGGCGCCGCGCCGTGACGAAATCGGGGACGTTCCCGGACGTACACAAGGTGACGGTCACGGTCTTCTACGGGCCGAATTTCTCCAGCAGCTTTGATCTGGTCGAATTTCTCCACGATCCCAACCCGCCGGAGACCCAGCCGTAACCGATATGCCGAGTCGCAGGAACACAAGTGCCGGGGCGGGATTCACCCTGATCGAGATGATGCTGGCGATCGGGATTCTCTCGATGGTCCTCGCGATGCTGGCCGAATCGTTCAACGTGGTTGGTCATGGCAAGATCCACGCGGAAGCGCGAATGGACGCAAACCAGGCCGGCCGCGCGGTGCTGTCGCAGCTGACCCAGGAGATTTGCGGTGCAGTCCGCGCCGTCCCTAACACCCCCAACGCGCAGCCCAACATGCTCCTGGTGGGGACCGGCCACATGCAGGCCGGCAACGCGGTCGACGGCCTTGTCATCTCGACCCTGGGCGCCGGGCATCATCGCTCCGTATTCGGCTTCGGCACCGAGGAGCTGGTCACCTATTCGGCCCAGCCCAATCCCGACCATCGCGGTTGGTTTCTCCTGACGCGCACGCAGCAGAGCGCCCTGGTGCCGCCGCAGGGAGTATTGCAGCCGGTTTCCATGGTGCTGGCCGACAATCTGCTCGCGCTGCATATACGCTATTACGACGGACAGATTTGGAACGAGAGCTGGAACTCCCAGGACACGTCGACCCCGCTGCCGCTTCCCGAGGCGATATCGATCGACCTCGAAATGGCGGGCTCGGGTGGACAGCCGATCGACTTTTCCACCCAGGTTACGGTGCCGATGTCTCCGCAGTTGCAGGCGCGATGAAAACCAGACGCAAGACCGAACGCGGCATCGCGCTGCTCGCCACGATGATGGGAATCGCGTTGATGACTATCGTGGTGATGGACTTCACCTCTTCGGCGATGCTCGGCTATCGGGCCGCCGCCAACCAGGCCAACGAGCTTCGTGCGGATTACCTGGCGCGCTCCGGGGTGAATGTTGGATTCGCGTTGCTGGCCCAGCATTCGCGCGCACAGGCAGATCAGACTGAACCGGCGGTCGAGGCGCTCAACCAGGAATGGTCGCTGCCGTATCCCGCGATTCCGGTGGGCGGGGGTTCGGCTTCAGTATCAATCGTCGACGAACAGGGTAAACTGGACATCAACTATCTGGTCAATCCGGACGGCAGCCAGAATGTGCAATTCGAACCGATTCTCGAACGCCTGTTCCAAACCGTCCAGGTGCCGATTGAAGTCATCCCGGCGATTATCGACTGGATCGATCCTGACAGTGTTACCGACGGGCCGACCGGCGCCGAGGCGGATTACTACATGCGCCTGTTTCCGCCCTATGCTCCGCGCAACGGCCCGATGCCGACGATCGGGGACCTCAGGATGATTCGCGGCGTGGATGACGTAACCTTCATGAAGCTCAGCCGCGTGTTGACGGTCTTTTCGCCCACCGCCCAGAGCGGCAACGATCAGGTGCCGCAGGTCAACATCAATACTGCGCCGGCCGAGGTGATTCTCTCGATGGCGCCAGACCTGGCTTCCAGTCCCTCGATGCTTGACCAGATTCTGGCGGCGCGCATGGAAAACCCGTTCCCGGGGGCCGCGGAGCAGTTTCCTTCCCTTAGCGAGTTGATCTCGGGCAGGGGGGGCCCATTCACCACGCGCAGTACTTTGTTTACCATAGAGGGCCGGGGTGCCTATGCTGGGGCGCGCAAACTGGTCTTCGCGACGGTGGTTCATCCTTACGGCAGTCCTGCGTCGCAGCTTCTGCAATGGCATGAGGATTAAAGGAGCCAGAGCCGGATGGCGATGAGAATCCTCGCCCTCGAGATGGCCGGAGAGCAGGTTCGTGCGGCTGTGGCCGAGCGTTCCTGGGACTCCTTCCGGCTGCTGGGGACTTTCGAGAACGCTCGCACCGCGAACGAAACCGACATGGTGCCGGCAGTGTCCCGCGTGCTCGCCGACGCCGGCAAGCCCAACGTCGCAATCTCGGCGATCCCGGGCGAGCTGGTTGCGCATCGCGTGTTGACGCTGCCGTTCAAGGACGCGCACAAGCTCAAGCAGGTAGTCGGATTCGCGCTCGAAGAGCATCTGCCGTTTCCAATCGACGAAGCGATTACCGCCTTCACCCGGACCGGGCAGGACGAGGAAGGCACGCTGGTCTTTGCAGCGGTCGTGCGCAAGAACGACCTGAAGGACCATCTCGAGCTTCTGGCCAAGGCAGGCCTCGATCCCAAGACCGTGACGCTCGGAGCGCTGGCGTTGGCCAAGTTGCTCACCCGCGCGTCGGATGGTGAGCGCAACGGCAGCGGCCCGGGCGCACATCTTGTGGTGAGCATCGATCAGGCGCGCACGTCGCTGGTGCTGCTGGATCCCAGTGGCGCCCCGCGCGCGATGCGGACGCTGACGGCCGGCCTGGAGGTCAACGGCCATGTCGGCCTCTCGCCGCGGGTTGCCTCGACGATCGTGAGTGCCGCCCGCCAGACACTCCTGGCCCACGGCTCGGAGTTCGAGCCGCCCGACCTGATGATCGCGGGTCCGGCCGCTTCGATGCCCGAGGTGAAGACCGAGATTGCCGGCGGGCTGGCGGCCGCGGTGCGCGACGGCGGTGCGCTGGAGGGCCTTGGCGTGTCAGAAGGTTTCCCCGGCGACTGGCTGCGTTTCGGCACCTGTATCGCGATGCTGCTCGGCGAAGCGCCGGTCAACTCGATCGATCTGCTGAACTTCCGCCAGGACGAGTTCGCCTTCCGTGGCCGCAGTTTCGACGCCGCGCCGCTCTACACTTCGGCGATGCTCGCAGCCGGCCTCGTGGTGCTGCTGGTGCTTCACGCGGTGTTCTCGACCGTCGGCAGCATCCGTCGCCTGCACGCTCTCGATCGGCAGATGGCGGAGATCGCAGCTCCTGCGCTCGGCGCTCATCATGTGGGCGACATTGTCGCCGCGTTGCGCTCAGGAAACACGGACATGCGCACCCAGTTGAAGCTGATGGGCGGCGGCAGCGCGCACAGCACACCGCTGGACATCCTGTTCACGCTCTCCAGCTCGCTTCCGCCGCGGCTGCCGGTCGAATTTTCCGACGTCGGGATCGATGAAACCTCCGTGAAGCTCGATGGCGAGGCCGACTCGTTCGGCACGATCGATCAGGTCAAGAAGGCGCTGGCGCAGAGCCACCGCTTCAGCGATATCGAGGTCGAGGATGCCAAGGTCACAGGCAATTCGGGCAAGGTCGATTTCCATTTGAGCGCCACAATCGGCGAGAACGCACTACAGGTGAGCAAGTAATGGCGCGCGGATTGAGAGAGCGAGTCGAGCACTTGGCGATCCGGGCTCTGAAACGCGCCGGCGCGATCTATGAGCCCTACGCCGCGCGGATACGGCCGTACGTCGGGCCATACGCCTACCGTGCGCGGGCACGCTACGAGCGGCTTGAAAGCCGCGAGAAGATCCTGGTCCAGATCGCGGGCGCAGTGGTGACCGTGTTTCTCGCCTACAATCTTGTCTACTCGCCCTTTGAGGGTCTGCGCCAGGACCTGAGCGACCGGATCGAAGCACGCGAACAGCAGATCACCGAGGTCCGCCGCCTGGTCCGGGAATACCGGCAACTCGGTCTTGAGGTTTCGGCCGCCGAGAAGCGCACCGTACGGCAAACCAGGGAATTCTCTTTGTTCTCGGCCGTGGAGGGCAAGCTTACCGACACCGTTGGCGTCGTTAAGGTCAGCTCGATCACGCCGGGCGAGGACCAGAAGATTTCCAAGGACCTGGTTCAGCACAACGTCGAGATCGCGCTGGCGAACCTGGACCTGTCCGAAGTAGTGGACACGCTCTACGGAATCGCCACGCTGCCGGTACCGGTGCTGGTGTCCGAAATCCATATCAAGCGCTCCCCGCTGAACACCGTCTTCGACGTGCAGATGACTTGCGTGGCGATCGGCAAGAATGGCTGAGCTGCTGGACTACCTGCGTTCCGCGCAGGAAATCCGCAAGCCACTGCTCTACACGGCCCTCGCTTTCGTTCTGTTCCTGATGTTTCTGGTCGCCGAATTTCCCTACGGCGACGCGATTTCCTCGCTGCTCGCGCCGTCAGGCCTCAGGCTCGACTACCAGGACCAGCACCTCGACCTTCCGTTCGGGGCGCGCCTCGACGAGGTGAGGCTGCGCTATGCCGACGGCTCCGCGAGCGGCTCGACGCTGGCCGAGAGTCCCAACGTGACGGTCTCGCCGACCCTGGGATCGCTGCTGCTTGGACGGCCGGGAGTACGGATCGTCGCGACTCTGCGCGACGGATGGCTGCGCGTGACCCTCAGCGAGAGCGGCGGCGTCACCAACATCAGCTTCACTGCCAGCAACGTCGCGCTCGCGAGCTTCGCTGCGCTGAGCCGGTTCGCCAAGGGCAACCTCTCAGGCGCCGGCTCGATCGAGATCGACGACGCGAAGATCCTTGCCGGCAAAGGCGTGGTCAAACTGTCGGGCAAGCGGCTCGCGCTGCGCCTGGGTCCCGCGCTGCCGTCGCTTGAACTCGACGACGCGACCGCGTCGCTCAAGATGGACCAGGGGGTGGTCGCAATCGAGAAGCTCGAGGGCCATAGCCGCGACTTCTCGGTGAGCGCGAGCGGGACGGTCCAGCTCGCGCCGTCAATTCTCCAGAGCATCGCGGACCTGAGCCTGACGCTGGAACCAACGCCGTCCGGTTCGCGACGCTTCGGGGCGTTGCTCAAGCTCCTGCCGCATCCGCCCGGCTCGCAGCCCTATACCGTGCACGGCCCGCTGATGCTCCCGTCGATCAGTTGAACCGGCCGAACGGGCCCGATTTTTTCTTGCCGGCTATGCCGGAGCAGCCGCGAAGAAGCGCGCAACCGCCTCTTTGTAGCGTTTGTCGCCGGGAGCGTTCAGATGGTTGCGGCCTTCGAGTTTCACCAGCTCGGCGCCCGCGATCGCGCCGGCCAGCGGCTCGGCACCGCCCACCAACTCGTCTTTGGTCCCGATCACGATCATGACCGGCATCCGAATCGTGCCCAGTCTTTTCGGATCCAGCGGCGGCCGATCGCCCGACATGCAGGCCGCGAGCGCCTTCAAGTCGTTGCCGGCCGCTTCGGCGAACAGACGGAACTGGCGCGGTATCGGTTCGGTCACGTCCTCTGTCCGCTCGGCGAGCAAAGCCTTGGCGATCACCGCGCGCCGTCGCGGGTCGGCCATCGTGCCGTCGCCGATCCCTCCCAGCACCACCGCGCGAATCCGATTCGGGCAGGACAGCACGACGTTGAGCGATATCCACGCGCCCATCGAGTAGCCCATCAGCAGCGCGCGCGGAACTCTCAGATGGTCGAGCAGCCGCACGACATCGCCGGTCATATTCGCCGCGCCGTAGGCTTGCACCTCATGGGGCTTGGCGCTTTGCCCGTGTCCGCGGCAATCCATCGCGATCACGCGGTAGTTAGCCGACAGAAGATCGAGCCATCCTGTGTCGCCCCAGTTGTTCTTGTGGTTGGCCGCGAAACCGTGGACCAGCATCACCGGCGCTCCGGTTCCGCGCTCTTCGTAGTGAATCGCGACTCCGTCTGAATCGAATGACGGCATACGGATCTCCCGTTGAGTTTTGCTGCAGCATACTTGCTCCGGGCGAAGATGTCGCGCCGAACGCTGAACCCGGCGGCTTGCAAACCCGCGCCGAGGCCGCTAAGACCAGCATGCGCTGAAGTATCGACGCCACGATTTCGATTTTGCGTGGCGCTGAGCGTGCCAAACGAAGCCGACTAGACGAGAAGCGAGGAACCAGCAATGTCGATAGTCGTTGTCGCCCGGCTGAAGGCCAAGCAGGGCAGCGAAAAAGTGTTGGAAGAAGCGTGTCGCACGATGGTGCCGAAGGTCCGCGCTGAGGCCGGGACCGAGACCTACATCTGCCATCGCTCGGTACCCGACCCGAGCGTGTTTCTGTTCTACGAGGTCTACAAAGATCAGGCCGCATTCGAGGCCCACGGCAACACGCCCTACATGGCCGACTTCCTAAAGGCGCTGCGCGGCAACCTCGACGGCCATCCGCAGATCGACATGTTGAGCGTGCTCGAAAAGAAGTAGGAACCTCTCCCCCGACCCCTCTCCGAAACGGAGAGGGGAGCCCGCCGCGTTCGACTTCGATTCCCCTTCCCCTACCGGAAAGGGGTTAGGGGTTAGGTTCTGAACTCCCCCGACCTCTCTCCTACTTGCCGAGATGCTGGTCGAAGAAGCGAGCGATCTCCGTGAAGGCTTCCTTCGTCTCCGGAGCATAGGGGTCGAATAGATACTCGGCGTGGGACATGCCCTCGTACACCTGCAGCACGGCTTCCACGCCGGCCTGACGCAGCTTGCGGTGGGTGCGAACCGTGTTGCTAAGGAACAGGTCGCGCGTGCCGCTGGTCAGGATGGTGGGCGGGAAGCCCCGGAAGTCGCCATAGATGGGCGAGAGCTGCGGGTCTTTCAGATCGTGCCCGTTGGCGTATAGCAGCGCCCCGCGGCTCAGGATGCCGTTGTAGCTCACCAGTACGTTGTCGAGCCATTCGTTGGTCCTGTAGGTGTCGCCGGTCTCCGTCATGTCCGACCACGGCGTACCGGGTGCGATCGCCGCGGGTAGCGGCAGGTGCTCCTGCCTCGCCCGCAGAATCATTGCCAGCGTCATACCGCCGCCGGTCGAGGTACCGAAGATCGCCATGTTGCGCGGCTTCTGCATCTTGATCGCCGCTTTCCACACGGCCATCGCGTCGTCCATCGCTGCCGGGTAGGGGTTGTCGGGCGGCATGCGATAGTCGAAAGAGATCACCTTGAAGCCGCCGTATGCGGCCATCAACGTGGCTTCTGCGGTCCCGGCCTCGCCCGGGTTGAAGATGTAACCGCCGCCGTGCGCGTGCACCAGCAGGCGATTGCGGTTGGCAGGCGGGATCACCTTCGGCGCCAGGATGTAGGCTTTTACGCCGCCGATCACAGCGGGCCGCATCGTGACGCCCAGCTTCTCCCGAATGGCCGGCTGCGCGGCTGCGTCAACGGCCGCCTCTTTGGCGATCAGATCCTTCCACTCGGCGGTGTCTTTAGGGTTGGCGTCCCAGTACAGGTAGGGCGCCGCGATCACGGCCTGCAATTGCGGGCTGACGGTGTCGGGCACCGGGATACTGCGCGCCGGCACAGTGCGCGGACCCGGCTGGGCGTTGGCAGCGTTCTGGGCCGCCGCGACCGTGGCGAAGTCGGCGGCGGTCTGCGCCATCGCGAGCGAGGCGAGCACCGCGGTCAGGACAATCGAGATCGCGGCGGGATACCGGAAGATCCTCATGGTCAGGTTCCAAGGAACCCGGCAATTTCCCGATTGACGAGCTCCGGCGCCTCGCGCTGGCAGAAGTGACCGCATCGCTCGAGTTTCTTGAATGTCAGATGCTTAAAGTAATCCTTTAGGTTGTCGCTCCACGCGACCGGGATGATCGCGTCGCTGTCGCCCCACAGCACCAGCGTCGGATGCTCGATCGTCCATCCCGGGGTCAGCGCGGCGGTGGGCGCCCGCCGGAACGCGCGATAGTTGTTGAATCCTCCGCGCAACGCGCCCGGCTGGCTGAAAGCCTCGACGTACTGCGCGACTTCCTCATCGGTGAAAAGATTCTTGTCGTACGACCAATGCGACAGGAAATAGCGCAGGTACAGTTCGGTCGCGCGCCGCGAAGATCCCACCAGGTCCTCCGCCAACTGCAACTGATGAAAGCTCTGGTACCAGGTCTCGGCGACGTGTGCGAACTCGAACCATCGCATCCCGATTCCCGGGTACGGCGGATCGAACAGGACGAGACGACGGAGAGCCTGCGGATACTTGAGCGCGAACGACTGCGCCACGATCGCGCCGATGTCGTACGCAACGATATCCACCACGCCCAGCTTGAGCGCGCCGATCAGCCCCATCACGTCGGCGCCGTGAGCCTCGTCGGTGTAGCCCTTCTCGGGCGGAAGGTCGGGCTTGTCGGAGTAGCCGAATCCGCGCAGGTCGGGCGCGATCACGTCAAAGCGGCGCGCGAGTTCGCCGATGTTGAGATGCCAGTCGAACCAGAACCCCGGCCATCCGTGCAGCAGGATAACCGGCGTGCCTTTGCCTTCGCGCACGTAATGGATTTTGATATCGCCGACCTGAGCATGATGATGGTTGAACTGCTCAGCCATTCGATTCCTCCCGCGATCCTGATTGAGGTTGCTGTCGATCGAAGCAGTACCGCGTTGGGCGGACCGTTTTCAATCCGTGGACTGCGCGCTATAAACTCGACTGAGGGGAGACTCTGATGGCAGCGAAACTCGCGCTTCTCGGTGGCCAGCCCGTGCGCAGCCGGCCCTTCACGCGATGGCCAATCTTCGACGAGCGCGAGCGCGCCGAGCTGGAGGATGTGCTGCGCTCGGGAAGCTGGGGCGGCTTTCCGTCGCCCAATCGCAAGGCCAGGGAATTCGTGGCGCGCTTCGCCTCGTTTCAGAGCGTACGAATTCGCGATTCCGACTTCCAGTGGCACGACCGCGCTGGAAGTTGCCCTCAAGGCGCTCGGAGTGGGCGCGGGCGACGAAGTGATCGTCCCGGCGATCACATTCTGCGCCACCGCCTACGCCGCCGTCGCATGCATGGCGCGTCCGGTCTTCGCCGACGTGCGCGCGGACAGCGTTTGTATCGATCCCGATTCGGTGGAGCGCCTGATCACTCCGCGCACCCGCGCGATCGTGCCGGTCCACTACGGCGCGACCGTCGCCGACCTCGACGCGCTCACCGGGATCGCGCGCGCGCGTTCGATCGCGATCGTCGAGGACTGCGCGCATGTGCCGGGCGCGCAGTGGCGCGGCCGCGGTGTCGGCGGATGGGGCGCGCTCGGATGCTTCAGCTTTCAGTCCTCCAAGCCGATGACCGCCGGCGAGGGCGGGCTGATCACGACCAACGATCCGGAACTGGAGAAGCGCTGCCAGGCGCTGATCAACTGCGGGCGGCGCCGACCGGGCGAGACCTTCGACGCGCCGTTGCTGGGCTCGAACTACCGGATGACGGAGTGGCAGTGCGCGGTGCTGCTCGCCCAGCTCGAACGGCTGCCGCGGCAGATCGAGCTCAAAAGCGCGATGGCCGATCGGCTGCGCGCGGCGCTCGGCCAAATCGGCGGCGTGATTCCGCTCGTGCCCGACGCGCGCGTCACCCGGCCGGTGGTCTACGCGTTCCTCTTCCGCGTCGACCCCGATGCGCTTGGCGTGTCGCGCAACCGCTTCCTGCGCGCCTTGCAAGCGGAAGGCGTGCCGTGCGGAATCGGCAATGAGCCCGTGTATCGCTCGCCGCTCTTCCCGCTCGCCGCTCCCGCGTATCGGCGCGCGTGCGAGATGGCCGGCGCGCCGGCCGACGCCGAGCGGCAAGCGCCTCAATGCCCGATTGCAGAGCGCCTGTTCGGGCATGAACTGGTGGCGATTCCGCACGAATGTCTGCTCGGCGGCCCGAGCGACGTGGACGAAATAATCGCGGCGGTTGAGAAGGTAGCCGCCAGCCGCGGCGAGTTGGCCGACGCCAAAATCGATCGCGCCGTGCTCGAAGTCTCGCCGGCTCGCGCGCCATCATGAGGCTTCAGTAGCGCGCGTAAAGTTCAAGCGCTGAAGGTCCGATCCCCGATGCTGTTGGCAGGCGCCGCGAGAACCAGGCTGGAGCCGAGGCTGGGCCTCGCGATGGCGGGTTACGGGGGCAGAACGGGGCGTGCATCGGGCGTACACGACGACCTCGCGGTGCAGGCGCTGGTGCTTGGCGATGGGAACAGCAAGGTCGCGCCAAACAAGCTCGCGATCGTCGGCGTCGATTTGCTCGGGATCGGAATCCGGATTGCCGACGACGTATGCACCCGTGTCGCGGCCGAGTGCGACGTCCCGGCCGACGCGATAATAATCGGCGCGACGCATACCCATTCGGGTCCGGCCTTCAATATTTTCGCAACCCCCAAGCCCGGCGCGCAGGCGGGGTACGATCGCGACATCGATTGGGAGCTCGATCTTCCCCGCAAAATCGCCGCGACGATTATCGAGGCCAACCGCAAGCTCGAACCGGCGCGAATCAGGGTTGCGGGTGCGCGCTTCACGCTCGGCGTCAACCGCCGCCTGCTCACTCCCACCGGCGAGACCCGCCTGTTCCCGAACTACGCCGGCGTCGCCGATCCCGAGGTCAAGGCGATGGGCGTGTATCGCGAGGACGGCGGCGCACTCGCTTTCGTTCTCAACTACGCCTGCCACGGCGTGATGCTGTGCGAAGACAACCTCGATTACTCGCGCGACTATCCCGGTTTCGCTCAGGACGAGATCGAGCGGCTGGCGCGCGATCGTGGCCGCGGCGCCGTGTCGATTTTCCTCAATGGCTCAACCGGCAACATCGATCCGCGAAAGCGAGGGACCTTCGAGGCGGCGCGCGAAGCGGGAACCGCGATGGGACGCGCCGCCTTCGAGGCGCTGGCGCGCGCGCCCGAGATGACGGAGAGCACAATCGCGGCGCGGAGTGTTCCGCTCACGCTCAAGCTCAAGGACTTGAGCCCCGCGATCGCGACCGCGCGCGCCTACGTCGAGCAGACCGCGCTCTCGCTCAGTAGCCATCCGGGGGGTGAGTATCGGCTCGGCCGCCTGCGCGCCGAACACGAACGCGCGCAACAGGCGCTGAGCGTGATCGAACATCTGGAGCGGACCAATTTGCGCGATCGCCGCGTCAATCCGGAGCGTGGCGAGCTCGCGACCCGGATCAGCGTCGCGCGTATCGGTGAGATCGCGATCGTTGGCCTGCCCGGCGAGCCGTTTGTCGAGCTCGGCCTCGCGCTCAAGGCGAATTCCGATTTTCCGCACACTTTCGTGGCCGGCTACTGCAACGATCTCATCCTCTATATCCCGACCCACGCGGCGTACGCGCAGGGTGGGTACGAAGTCGACATGGCGCGCGTCGCGCCCGGATCGGGCGAGGAGATGGTCGCGGTTGCGCTCGGTCAGCTCAGGGAGCTGCGGGCCGGGGCCGCCTGACGTCGCCGCCGATCCCGATTGCCTCGGTATCGCGATGGAAATTCTCGGCACTGGTATCGACATGATCGAGGTCGAGCGCGTGCGCGCCGCGATCGAGCGCGAGAAGACCGGCGCACGCTTCAAAGCCCGCGTTTTCACTGCCGGCGAAATCGCCTACTGCGAATCGCGCGGCCGTGCCCGCTACCAGAGCTACGCCGCACGCTTCGCCGCCAAGGAGGCGACGATGAAGGCGCTGGGCACGGGATGGAACCGCCACGTCGGATGGGGCGATATCGAAGTGACGCGTGAGCGCGGCGGCCCGCCGGCGATCGTGCTGTCGGGCAAAGCCGCTGACTTCGCCCGCCGCCGGAACGTGAAGGGGTTCCACCTGAGCATCACGCACACCGCCGCCGGCGCGATCGCCCACGTGATCGCGCAAGGGTAGGGCGCGCGATCTTGGCCTCTCCCTGACCAGGGAGAGGCCGGCGCACGCGAGCGCAAGCTCGCCGTGCGCCGGGTGAGGGTAGCCTGCTGCTTGTTGCAGGGATTGCCTGTCGCGCGGCGTCCCCTAAACTCGCTATCTTTGATCCCGTCGCGCCGCAATCCGTTCGCGTCGCGCAATCGTGCCGGTCAGGAACTCACCGCTCATTGCTCAGTACCTGCGCGTCAAGCAGAGCGTGCCGGACGCGATCCTTTTCTTTCGCCTCGGCGATTTCTACGAGATGTTCTTCGAGGACGCCGAGGTCGGCGCGCGAATCCTCGATATCCAGCTCACTTCGCGCTCCAAGGACGGCGTGCCGCTGGCCGGCGTCCCGTACCATTCGGTCGAACCCTATATCGCCAAGCTCCTGAAAGCCGGACTGAAGGTCGCGATCTGCGAGCAGGCCGGCGCCGACGGCAATGTCAAAGGCCTGATGGCGCGCGAGATAGTGCGTGTGATCACGCCCGGGACCGTCGGCGAAGAGACCGTGCTGACGGCGGGCGAGAAGAACTTCCTTTGCTCGGTCGCTCCCGATGGCGACGGTTACGCGCTGGCCGCGCTCGACGTTTCGACCGGCGAGTTTATCGCGGCACGAATTGCCGGGCCGTTGACCCTTCGCGAGGAAATCTCGCGCCTGCAGCCGCGCGAGATCATCGCGCCCGCCGACGCGGAGAAGCTCATCGCGATGCTGTCGGGCCTCGGCTGCCCGATTACCCGGCTCGACGAGGCGGCGATCGCAGCCGGACCCGACGCACTTGCGCGGCGCTTCGGTCGCGAGGCCGATCCGGCCGGCGCGGGCGGCGCGGCGCTCGGCGCGGCGGCGGGAGCCGCGCTGCACTACGTCGAGCAGACTTTCGGCCGCGAGCTGGCGCATCTGCGGCCCCTGCGCATCTATCGCGCCACGGAATACATGATGGTCGATGAGACCAGCCGGCGTCATCTCGAGCTGGTCGTATCGAGCGACGGCGGGAAAAACGGCACGCTGCTCTCGGTCCTCGACGAATCGGCAACCCCGATCGGCGCGCGAACGATTAGCCAGTGGATCGTTTATCCGCTGCTCGACCGCGCCCGGATAGCGGCGCGCCACGACGCGGTAGAGGAATTCCTCGAAGCCGATTTGGGCGGCGAAGCGGACGCCGCGATGCGCCGGATCGGCGACCTGGAGCGGCTGGCCGGGAGGATCGGCAGCATGCGCGCCTCGCCGCGCGACTGTCTCAGACTGGCCGAAGCGCTCGACGCGGTCGCGACGCTGGCGGAGTCGTTTCAGAACTGCCAAAGCGCGCTGGTGCGCGAGCTCGCCGCGCGCCTGGATCCCCAACCCGAGGTCTCGCGCACGATCTGCACGACCCTCACCGACGAGCCGCCGCAGAGCGCGCGTGACGGCAACGTGATTCGCACCGGTTTCGATCCCTCTGTTGACGAGCTTCGCTCGCTGGCCAGCGGCGCGCGCGGCGTCATCGCCAGGCTCGAGGCGAGCGAGCGCGAGCGCAGTCATATCCCCTCGCTGAAAGTCCGGTTCAATCAAATCTTCGGATATTACATCGAGGTCACCAAGCCGCATCTCGATCGAGTGCCCGGCGACTACGAGCGCAAGCAGACCCTGGTTGGCGCGGAACGCTTCACCACCCCGGAGCTCAAGGAGCTCGAACGCAGGATTCTGGGCGCCGAGTCGGGATTGAAGGAACTCGAGCTTCAACTCTTCACCAGGCTCCAGCGCGATCTCAATGCGCATGCTCCGGCGATTCTCGCGACCGCCGCCGCGGTGGGAGAGCTGGACGCGCTGATGTCGCTGGCGAAAGTCGCGCGGCGGCGCGGCTACGTGCGGCCCGCGATCGACGGCGGCGCTGGCCTGTCGATTCGCGACGGGCGCCATCCGGTGCTCGAGGCCGGAATGAAGCCCGGCGAGTTCGTGCCCAACGATCTCGAGGCCGACCCCGACACTCGCCAGTTGCTCCTGATCACGGGGCCGAACATGGCGGGCAAATCGACCTATCTCCGCCAGGTCGCGCTGATCGTGATCATGGCGCAGATGGGGAGCTTCGTGCCCGCCAGTGGGGCGAACCTCGGAATCGTCAACCGCGTCCATACCAGAATCGGCGCGCGCGACGAGCTTCGGCGCGGCGAATCCACCTTCATGGTCGAGATGCGCGAGACCGCGCGCCTGCTCGCCGACCTTACGCCGAACAGCCTCCTGCTGCTCGACGAGGTCGGCCGCGGCACCAGCACCTTTGACGGGCTCGCGATCGCGTGGGCGGTGGCCGAGTATCTTCACGACTCGACCCGCGCCAAGGTGCTGTTCGCGACGCATTTTCATGAGCTGACCGATCTTGCGCGCGAGTGTCCTAGGGTAAAAAATCTCTCAATGGCGGTGCGGGAGTGGGGCGAGGAGGTTTTATTCTTAAGACGCGTGGTCGAGGCAGCATCCAGCCGCAGCTACGGAATCGAGGTTGCGCGTCTGGCCGGGCTGCCTTCGAGCGTTGTCGACCGCGCGCGTCAGATTCTGCGCAACCTGGAACAGGGCGAGCTCGACGAGGCCGGGATGCCGCGTCTGGCGCACGCGCCGGAACGTGGCGGCGCCGAACAGATGGGCCTGTTTGCGCCCGCCGAGCGGCGCGTGATCGACGAGCTTTCGATCATCGACGTCGATCGTCTCACTCCAATCGAGGCGCTGGGAATCCTCGCGAAACTGAAGTCCCGCCTGCGCGGCGACGGCTGACGGCGAGCGTCCGGTGGAGGTGGGTTGGGGGAGTTGGGTTGGACGATGTTGCTGATGGCGCGCAGAGCGAGATCGAAGTCGATCGCGGCAGGGTTAACAGCCGTCGCGATAATCGCGATCGCGTCGGCGGCGAGCGCGCGTGAGGCGGTGATAAGTTCGGTCGGCGCCGAACGTCGCGGCGAGACCCTCGAACTGCACTTCAAGCTGATCGGTGCGCCGCGCCTGACGATGACTGGTCGCGGCAATGAGCTCACGATCGATCTCGGCCACACGCGGCTCGAAATCCCGCCGCGTCCGCTGTTCGGGATCGAGACCGCTCCGCTCGTCTCGCTGCGAGCGATCGAGAAGCCCGATGGAGACTCCGAATTGACTATCGAGGTCATCGGCAAGACCGACTACGCGTTCGCGCGACCTCCCGGCGAGATCATTATTCGGCTGGCGCCCGCCGGAAAGGTGCCCGACCTCGCCGCGCCGCTGAGAGTGCCCCGTCCGTCCGATGTTATCGCCGATGTTGCGATCGCCAATCCGCTCGCGGTAACGAATCGTGTCGCGCCCGCGCAGACCGCGACCGATGGCGTCCGCAACGCCAGTATCAGCGACGCCGCGATGGAGCGGATCGCCGGACCGGCGCGGGTCGTGATCGATCCCGGCCACGGCGGCTACGATCCCGGCACCCGCGACGCGAGCGGGCGCCTGGTCGAGAAGGACCTCGCGCTTGCGATTTCTCTCCTGCTGGCGCGCGCGCTGGAGGCTCGCGGCGTAAACGTCGCGATGACGCGCGAGACCGACACCTTCCTGAGTCTGCCCGATCGCACGCGGCTTGCGGACCGCGACAACGCCGACCTCTTCGTCTCGGTCCATCTCAACTCCAGCCCCAATCCGCGCACCCAGGGAATCGAGGTCTATTACCTCAACAACACCACCGACCGCGCCGCGCTGCGGCTGGCCCGGCTTGAGAACGGAGCGGGCAATGGCAGCGGCCCGGATCGCGGCTATGGCGCGCAGGGCGGACCCAACTTAAACTACATTTTAAGTGACCTCCGCCAGAACTATAAGGCCGGCGAATCGGTGTCGCTGGCGCGCATGATCGACTCGCAAACCGTGATCGAATTGAACGATGCCTTCAATCTCGGCGTGAACCCGCTCGGCGCGAAGATGGGGCCGTTCTATGTCCTGGTTGGAGCGCATATGCCTGCGGTGCTGGTCGAATGCGGATTCCTTTCCAATCCCGTCGAAGCATCGCGGCTTGCGGCGCAGGCCTACCAGGAGCGCGTGGCCGACGGGATCGCCACCGCTGTGGTCCATTATTTGAACGCCGATCTCGCATCGGGAAACCTGTGAGCGCGCCTCCCGCGGCCGATCAGACGGCCGCGCCGGCCGCCCAGACCAAGCTGCGCGGCGAAGCGGCGCTGCTCGCGGAGTTGCAGGCCCATCGCACCCCCGGAGTCACGGCCCGAGCCTATCTGGAGTCGGTGCGCGCGGAGCTGTACCAGCGCCATCTCGCGGGCGCCAGCGGCACCGAGATCGTGACCGCGTCGACCCAGGCGATGGACGATCTGGTCCGCGCGCTGTTTCGCTACGCCGACGAAGAGCACGGGCGCAAGTGGCGCCTGCCGCGGCTCAACCAGCGCCTGGCGATTGTCGCGCGCGGCGGCTACGGGCGCGCTGAGCTTAACGTGCAGTCGGATATCGATCTGCTCTTTCTCCACGACTGGAAGCCGGGACCGTACCTCGAGATCGTGGCCGAGACGATTCTCAATGCGTTCTGGGACGCCGGGCTGACGGTCGGGAACACCACGCGCAACGTGCGCGAGTGCGTCAAGATGGCGGCAGACGACCTGAAAGAAAAGACCGCGATCCTCGACTCGCGCTTTCTCGCCGGCGACGAGCGGCTGTGGGCCGAGCTCGACAAGGCGATGGTTTCCGAAGTCCTCAACCGCAACCAGTTGAAGTTCTTCAAGGCCAAGCTCGAAGAGACCCGCGAGCGCCATCGCCGCTACGGCGATTCGGTCTATCTGCTGGAGCCGCAGATCAAGGAAGGCGAGGGCGGCCTGCGCGATCTGCATACCGCCTTGTGGCTGGCGAAGGTGAAGTACAAGGTCCACTCGCTCGATGAGCTGATGCAGAAAGCCGTCATCACCGAATCGGAGCGCGACGAGGTGAGCCAGGCGCGCGACTTTCTCTGGCGGGTGCGCAACTCGCTCCACTTCGAGAGCGGCCGCCATCAGGACCACCTGACCTTCGAGTTCCAGGAACGGATCGCCCCGATGATGGGCTTCGGCGAAGGAAGGACGGCGAGCGACGGGCTGATGAATTCCTACTATCAGTCGGCGAGCACGATCCTGCGCTTCTCGGAGGGGCTGATCGCGCGCGTTACGGAGGGTCCCGAGCCGCGTTTTTTCCGCCGCAGCTCGCCGCGCCAGATTCGGCCCGGAGTCGTCATTCAGCAAAACCTGCTCGGGATCGCCGATCCCGGCCTCTTCAAGCACGATCCGCTGAACCTGCTGACGGTCTTCGCCGACTGCGAGGCCCACGGCGTGGGACTTTCCGGCGGCGCGTACCAGGCGGTGCGCGATCACGTCGGGCTGATCGACGAGGCGATGCGCCACGATCCGCGGGTCGGCAAGGAGCTGATGCGAATCCTGTCGGCGCCGGCGCGCGTCGCCGAGACCGTCGAGGCGATGCATCTGGCGGGCGTGCTCGGCGCGATCGTTCCCGAGTTCGGCAAGCTCTACGCGCGCGTCCAGCACGACCTCTACCACATCTATACCGTCGATCGTCATTCGCTGGTCGCGGTGCGCGAGCTGGAAAAGCTTCGCGCCGGCGAGTTCAAGCAGGCCAATCCGCTGCTCACCGAAGTCGCCCGCGAGCTTGATTCGACCCCGCTAGTCTTCCTGGCGCTGCTGCTTCACGATATCGGCAAGGGCCACGGCCACGACCATCACGAGTTCGGCGCCCAGCTCACCACCGAGGTCTGCCGCCGGCTCGCGCTGGACGGCGAACAGACCGACCTGGTGGTCTTTCTGGTCCGCAATCATCTGCTGATGTCGCAGGTGGCCCAGAAGGGCGATATCGACGATGACAGCACGGTGGCCGGGTTCGTGCGCACCGTCGGCTCGATCGATCGGCTCAAGGCGCTGCTGCTCCTGACCTTCGCCGATATCCGCGCCGTCGCGCCCAACGTCTATAACAATTGGCGCGACATGCTGCTGAGCGAACTCTACATGCGGTCGCTCAAGATCCTCGAGCAGGGCGACCGCGAGGCGGTCGATCCGGCGCGCCGGCTCGCGCTGGTCAAATCCGCGGTCGCCGCGCAACTCGCGGGCGCGGGCGCGCCGGAGCCCGAGCTCGAAAAGTTTCTCGAGCTGATGCCCGACCGCTACTTTCTGATCACGCCCGAAAACGACATCGCACTGCACTTCGATCTGATGCGCGCGCTGGACGACCGGCTGACTGTCTGCCGCCATCGCCACTTTCGCGAGCGCGAATTCACCGAGTTCGTGGTCGTGACACGCGATCAGCCCGGCCTGTTCTCGAAGATCGCCGGCGTGCTGACCGCCAATAACCTCAACATCCTTTCGGCCCGGATCACGACCCGCAGCGACGGAATCGTGATGGACGTGTTCAGGGTCTCGCACGGCACCGGCGGAATCGCGCTGGAAGACGAGCGCTGGCAGCGCGTCGAGCGTGACCTCGAGCGCGTGGTCGGCGGCGAGGTGGACATCGAGCGCCTGGTAGCCGACGCGCATGTCGCGCAGACCGCGGGCCGCAAGTTCGTGCGCCGCTTCGCCACCGAAGTGACGGTCGACAATCGATCCTCCGAGCAGTTCACGGTGGTCAACGTCTTCACCCAGGACCGGGTGGGGCTGCTGTTCGCGATCACGCACACGCTGTTCAAGCTTGGCCTGAAAATCCATCTGGCGCGCATCTCTACCAACGCCGATCAGGCGCTCGACGTTTTCTACGTGAGCGATCGCTCCCACAACAAGATCACCGACCTCGAACGGATGCGCGAGTTGCGCGCGACGCTGCTCACCAGGCTGGAGGGGGAGGCGACGGTGGCGGAGGGTACTCCGGCTTGAAAGCGCCCGACTGGGACGAGGTCATCGAGCGCCATCTGAACCGCCAGTCGGTCGAGCGCGGATTGGGCCGCAACTCGCGCGAAGCCTACGGGCACGATCTGCGCGAGTTCCAGATCTTCTGCCGCAAATCCGGCGTGGAGCCCGCTACGATCGAGCCGCGGACGCTGACCGGCTATCTCGAAAGCCTCGCCGATCGGGGACTCTCGCCGGCCACCCAGCGCCGCCATCTCGCGAGCATTCGAGGGCTGATCCGCGAGCTGGCCGAACGCGAGATCCTCGAGCGCGATCCGTCGGTCAACCTTAAGCTCAGGCCCTATCCGCGCCGCCTGCCGCGCACCATGACGCGCGCCGACGTCGCGATGCTGCTTGAAGCGATCGGCAAGTCGACGCTGCGCGGGTTGAGGGATCGCGCGATGGTCGAGTTGGCCTACGGAAGCGGGCTTCGGGTGTCGGAGCTGGTGGGAATCAAGCTCCAGCAGATGAATCTTGGCGCGGGACTGATAGTCGTGCTCGGCAAAGGCAACAAGGAACGGGTGGTGCCGATCGGCGGCGCGTCCAAACGCGCGCTTCGGGAATATCTCCACGAGCGCAGCCGTCCGGTGGAGGGAAAACCCGCCGCGCGCGCGGCGAAGCCGAACGCCGCGGTGTTCCTGAGCCGGTTCGGGCGTCCGATGACCCGGCAGGCGTTCTTCAAGTCGCTCAAGGGCTACGCGTCGCAGCGACCCGCGCCTCGAATGGATCAGTCCGCACACGCTCAGGCATTGCTTCGCCACGCATCTGCTGGAGGGTGGCGCGGACTTGCGCGCGGTGCAGGAGATGCTCGGCCACAGCGACATCTCGACTACGCAGATTTACACGCACCTGTCCAAGAGCCATCTGCGCAAGGTCCATCGCACGTTCCATCCGCGCGCCACGATGGCGAAGGCGGCCGGGCGCAGCGCGGAGCTCGACTGAATTGAGCGATCCGGCAATGTTCATTCAGCAGCTCTCGATCTGGGCGCTGCCGACGATCTTCGCGATCATCCTGCACGAAATAATGCACGGCGTGGTTGCGCGCGCGCTGGGCGACGATACCGCGGCGCGCGCCGGCCGGCTGACACTGAACCCGCTCTCGCATATCGATCCGATCGGAACTGTCCTGCTGCCGGCGATCCTGCTTTTCCTCAACCTGCCGGTGTTCGGTTACGCCAAACCGGTGCCGGTGAACTTCGCGCGGCTGAGGAACGGGCGGGCCGGGATGGGGATGGTCGCCGCAGCCGGGCCGCTCACGAATCTCGCGCTCGCGGTATTGAGCGGGATGGCGGCGCGTGCGCTGGTGCCGATGGCTCGCGGCACGTTCGGCCCGATAATCGCGGTTCCCCTGATTTACATGGCGCAGGCGTCGGTGATTATCAACGTGGTATTGATGGTTTTCAATCTTCTGCCGCTGCTGCCGCTGGACGGTGGACGGGTGCTGGTCGCGTTGCTGCCGCTGGGAGCGGCGCGTTTCTATTCGCGCCTGGAGCCCTACGGCTTTCTCATCCTGCTCCTCCTGCTGTATACACAATGGGTAGGCGCGATCATCAACCCGATCATCAACACGCTCGCGCGAGCCCTATTGTGAGCGACGGTACACTCGGCGAAGGTCAAGCGGCTGCGGGCGCGCCCGCTATCGAGAGCGGACTTCGCTTCCGCATCCCCGCCTACGAGGGACCGCTCGACCTGCTGCTCCATCTGCTCAAAAAGAACGAGCTCGATCCGCACGAAGTCGCTGCCAGCGTGATCACCGAGCAGTTCGTCGCCTATGTCGAGCTGCTCGGATCGATGAACCTCGACGTCGCAGGCGAGTATCTCGTGATGGCGGCGACGCTGCTCTTGATCAAGTCGTTTTCGACTGCTGCCCGAGCCCGAAGCAGCCGAGGACGAAGCCGAGGAACTCAAGCACGACTTGGTGGCGCGGCTGATCGAATATCAGCGCTATCGCGAGGCGGCGCAGAAGCTCGGCGAGCGCGCGATCCTCGGCCGCGACGTTTTCGTCTCGCCCGGCGAGAAGATCGAGGGGACGCCCAGGACCGAGCGGCCGATTCAGGTCTCGGTGTTCGAGCTGGTCGAGGCGATGGGCGCGATTCTCAAGCGGATCGGCGACCAGGCGCCGCGCCAGATCGTGCCGCGCGACATCCCGATCGCGCACTGTATCCCGCGCGTGCTGGCCGCGCTCGAGAGCCGCGAACGCGTTCCGTTCGAGGAGTTGTTCGAGGATCTGGCCGACCGCCCGCTGGTGATCGCGACATTTGTCGCGCTGCTCGAACTGGTCCGGCGCGGCGAGGTTCGCGCCTGGCAGGAGGCCCGGTCGGGGCCGATTTTCCTGACCCGCGGGACGCCGCGAGCCGTCGCGCCGCAGCCCGCCGCCTGATTACCTGTGGAAGAAGAGCGCCTCAAAGCAATCCTCGAAAGTCTGCTGTTCGCCGCCGGCGAGCCGGTGTCGATCTCGCGCCTGGGCGCGGTGCTCGAAAACGTCGCGCCCAAGGATCTCCGCTTGGCGCTCTCCTCGATGGCGGCGGCATACGCCTCGGGCGCGCGCGGCATTGTGCTGGAGGAAGTCGCAGGCGGCTACCAGTTGCGGACGCCCAAGGAGCACGCCCTCTACGTGCGCAAGCTGCTCGCTGCCAAACCGCCGCGCCTAAGCCGTCCGCTGCTGGAGACGCTGGCGATAATCGCGTATCGCCAGCCGATAACGCGCCCGGAGATCGAGCAGTTGCGCGGGGTGGATTGCGGCGGCGTGCTCGACACCTTAACCGAGCGCCGGCTGGTCAGGATCGCCGGCCGCAAGGACGCGCCGGGCCGTCCGATGGTCTACGCCACCACGCCGGAGTTTCTCGAGACCTTCGGACTGAAGGACCTCGAGCAATTGCCCGACTTGGGCGAACTGCGCGAGATCGATTCCATGATCGGACAAATGTCTTCAGCCCCGCAATCAGAGACCGACGAGTCACCGCAATTGGAGTTGATAGAGCCGCCGATCGAATCGCCACAAACCGCGCCCCAAGCAACTCCGGAAGACGAGCCTCCCGCCGACGAAGGCTCCGACGAACCGCGCGAGTAGTGGACCGAGTTGAAAGCGCGTCAAAAATGTCTGAGCCTCCTCCCATCTTTGGGTTGCCTGCTGGAAAGACGATCGCTCCGCGTAGATCCCTCGCGGAGTTTACACTGAGCGAAGCCGAAGGGCTTCGCTCCGCTCGGGATGACAAACAAAACGAGTTCCTTGTCATGTCATTCCGACCAAAGGGAGGAATCTACGCGGAGCGGCTACTTCTCTGCTCCGAGTTATGCAAAGCTCTCCGTGGCGTGGTGTTCTCTGCACCCTCACCTGGCTCGACAGTAGCCGAGCCGCCCTCTCCCGCAACAGAAGCGGGCGAGGTGCTCAAGTCCGCGCGAAGCGCTCTGAGACCTTCTCCCGCTCCGCTTCACGTTAGCCGCGCCAGTCAATCACACCTATCGAGCCGTCGGAGTCGAGGTGGACGAGCTTAAGCTTACGCCCGTTAGATAGCTCCAGGGTGAAGGTCCGGCCGATAGGACTGGAAACGGGTAGCACGCGACCCCGAATGATTACTAACCCAGGCAATTGAGTGTCGCCCTGTTTTGTCTCGACGCCGATCATCTCTTGGAAGACGTGTGGCGCGTACTCTACTGAGACCGTCTCCCCAGATTCGTATGACGCAATGCCTCTGTCGGTCACGGTCTCTAAGTGCTTTTCGGAGGTCAACATAAATACATTTTATCTCAAGGAAGTGCTGCGGCTCTACGCGGGATAAGCCGTCAGATTTGGGTTATCCACAGAAAGATTTACGCGCCGGCCTCGGAGCCGCCTTTTGCTCGGGACGAAGTCCACGCGTAGGTGGACTTTTTCACCGCTTCGTAGTTGGCATCTAACTCCGGTTCCATCAGGAGGATCGCGGCGATGCGGCGCGCGATCTCTGTGACGGTCGCGCGCTTCGTCCATCGTGAGCGCGCGGCCAAGGATTTCGCGCTCGCGATAGCTGAGCCATTTCTTGATTACCTGGTAGCCGCCGATTGTGTACTCCCAAACGCGGGCTGGAATGTTTTTCCAGTAGGCGCAGATTGTTCAGGTACACGTCCAGGGTGCGCTCTCCGATCAACTTGAACGCATGTTCCTCGGAAAGGCCAAGCGGCGCGGCGCCCGCGGCGATGCTTTCGCGCTCCTTCGCCGTGTAATCACGCGCAATGACCTTCCCTTTGCCGGGCATCACTGCGCCACCCTTCCCAACGTGACCCCATCCGGCGGTTACGTCAAGGTCGCCAGCGTCGGGATTGAGTGAACCGCCGCCTTCGCGAGCGATGGAGCCGATATGGTTCAGTTCGACGCGAACTCTTCCCGTCGTAACATCTTTCACCGGGGCTTCTACGTCTAGCAGCGCGGATAAGTCACGGCCAATTTCCGACAGAGTGCTGTAGCGCGACCTTGGAATCGGGCAACGGAATTCGTGGCCAATCGATTCTCAGCGCACCTGCGTTCTCGCTTCGATAAGACGGCGCGTGAAGCACTGTCACGCAGTGCAAGAAGAGATCGAGCGGGTTTGCCCCCAGGGACTTCAGGTAAGTCCCGACAAGCCTGCTCACATTCGGGATCACGGCGAGCCGGACGTTCGGTTTCGTGAAAAGCGTCACTGGCGCGCTTCTCGCTTTGAGATAGAGCGGAAAGAAATTGGAGAGCCCGTTGCCGAAGTTGTCAGCGAGCACCTTGACAACGTAGCCGCGATCGAAGTGCTCCATCGGTTGCCTTTGGCGCGCTTCGATCCAGGTGTTTCCCTCAAACACTTGCGGGAAATATTCTCAGCGCTTCTCGTCGAGCAGCTTCGTCTCCGGCTCCCAATAGAGCCAACGATTGTCGAACGGCCGGTAACAATATCGGACTATATTTTCAGGCTTGAAGCCGCGTTGAACGAGATGCCGACGTGTCTTTCTTGAATCGAATCTCGCCGTGCTCGTCATTGCGGTCGGCATGATTGCACGGACTTCCGCATCGCTAAGCTCGTCATCGAAGTATTGCTTCATGCGACTGACCAGCCGCTCTCTGTCAACGTCCACGACTACGTCATCGCGGCTGGTCTTTACGCCCGGGAAAGAAACAGGGAACAACTCCGGCAGCAGCGGCCACGAAAGATAGCCACTTTCGACGGCGCCCGGTTGAAATGAGAATCCGAGCTCCAACGCAGGATGCAACTCTTCATACTCCGGCGCGAGCTTCCTGTCCGCCTCGTCGAGGAGTTGCGCTCGTTTCCCTTTGCCCCACAGATCGCGGAAGCTCACGCTTTCGGTGCCGCGCGATTTCTCGCGCCGAGTGAGCAGAGCTATCGCCGTGCCGACCTGAATGCCCTCTCGGTTGAACTCGGTTGAGAAGATGCTCGGGTCTGGTTCGCCCTCGGGCGTCAGCTTGCCGGTCTTGTACTTGTCGCCGTTGAGGCAGTCGATCCAGATGCGGTCGAAACGTTCCAGGTAGCGCTCGCGCATTCCAGTGAAGGAAAGGCCGTCGAGCCATGAGTAGTTCGAGATGAAGCAGACGATTCCTTTGCCGGTCTTTTCGACGATGCGTCGCTCGGCCATCCGGTAGAAGCGCACGTAAAGATCGTTGAGGCCCTGTCCCTGCGGTTGCGCCGCGCGCTTGGCCGTACGATACGCCTGTGACAAATCGCGCTCCTCATCAACCGCGAGGCCGGCGTAGCCGTTGTAGGGCGGATTCCCCAGGATGACGAGGATTGGCTTGGCCTGCTTCACCCGTTCGGCTGCATTCCGTTCTTGCAGAAGCTCAGGGAACGCCAGTAGCATCTGCGGCTTCGATCCGTCGGGCGGTTCCCATCCGGTGAGAGCATTGGTCAGGTAAACGCCGGCCCGCTCCTTCCTGGCGTCCGAGAAGGGCGCGCCCAGCGACTGGAGCAGCAGCCCGATTTGCAAATGCGTCACCACGAACGGCGCCGGCAAAATCTCGAAGCCGAACACGCGTTCCATCGCCGCGCGCTTTATCTCCTGCGCCGTGAGCGCATCGCCGCCCTTCTCGCGGAGGGTTTCCGCGATCCGGTTAAGGACCTCGATCAGGTACGAGCCCGTGCCGCAACACGGATCGAGGACATAGACATTTGGGGCTGCCAGGCCGTCCGCAATGCCGAGCTCATCGCGCAGCACCCGGTCAATGCGGGCGACCATGTAACGTACGACTTCACGCGGCGTGTACCAGACGCCAAGCTGCTTGCGGAGTTCCGGGTCGTACGCTTCGAGGAAAGGTTCGTAGAAGTATTGGACCGCGTGATGCTCCTCGAAGGCGGTGAAAAATGCGGCGCGATCGACCCGATTGAGAACCGTTCCCGTCCAGTCCAGAACTTCGGGCAGCTCAAGGCCGGCGAGCGAAGCGGGATTGCTGGCCTGATGAAACAACTCGGCCAGCACGGGAACGCGCAGATACTCGCCGGTATGAAACCAGTCGAACCGCGCCTTGCGGTCGGATGGCGGATGGTCACGCGTCCAGAGCACCCACGCGGAAAAAACGCCGTAGAAAAGGGTCTGCACCAGCGTCGACCGAAAGAAGTGTTCGCCGCGCTTGTCCTCGAACTCGATTCCGAGCGCTTCTTCGAGCGCGTTCCGGATCGCGGCGAGCGCCGGCACATCGCTTCTCTTCTCGACGCGCCGCAGGGCCTCGCGCGCGTACGAAGCCATGAACCACGCAACGTCCTTGGGCGCGGCCAGAGGCGCGGCGTGAAGCATCACGCGCTTGAGAAATTCGACGAAAGCCTCGCCCTGCTCGGCTGCGAGTGTTCGCGGATGGCTCGCCGCGGTCCAAAAGGCCGCCTCGTTCGGCGCGAGGCGATAGTGTTCGAGCTTGACCGGCTTTCCCTCCGAATCAGCACCCACGAGCAGGAAGTCACGGAAATTCGTGACGAGGACCTGGCGGTATGCCTTCCAGTACTTCGATACCTGAGCGCTGTCGGCCGTCAGGAAGGCGTCGTTGCTGGTCGGCTTTGCCTCCACGACGCCGCGCGACGGCTTCGTGCCCGGCAGGGGCTCCTCCGCGGAGGCCTTCTGGAATTGATCGGGCGTGAACAGGCCGACGTCAGGGATACCGGCGCCATGGCTCGGGTTGACTATGCATCGGACCTTGGGCTTCAGAGTTGCGCCGACGGCATCCAACAGCGCGGCGAGCGGCGGATAGTAGGAGGTTTCAGGGACGGCCGAACCGGAACGACGGATGTCACGGAGTTCGAGTAAGTAGTCTTCCAGAGGATTTGCGGCCATGTCGAATCGGGCGTGAGTTTATCACTCCCTGCAGGAGGTTCGCGACTAAGGCCTTCGCCGGGTCTTGATACGGGGCGTGTTCGAGCACGCCAGCCGCGGGCCATCTGAGCAGCCATGGTTCCGGCGAGGGGCAGGGGCGCCATGCCGGGACGGCGTGAGATCTTTCCTGGCGATGAACTCCCGCTCCGCCCGTGCATCGGCGATGCGTTATGGCGTATGAGGGACGGCAAGGCTGGGTCTGGTAGGATCGATCCGGTGCCTGCGACTGGTCGCGTCTTCCGATTCCGCTGACGCGCTGGTGTCGCGGTTGTCCGGTGAGCAATGAAATACGCGAGGCTGGTGTTGCGAAATCTGGCCCGCAATACGCGGCGTACCGTCCTGACCGTCTTCGCGGTCGGGCTGGCCGTCTTCACCTACACGACCCTGGCGGGTTTGCCTTACCTGGCCAAACATCTGGTGAGCACACCGGCTTCGGCCCGCCGCATCGTGTCGATGAACAAGTCCGGATTTGTCTTTCCGCTGCCCGAGGCGTATCGGCGCAAGATCCTCGGCATACCGCACGTCGCCGCGGTGTCGGGGCTTGCCTATTTCGGCGGCCGGTATCGCTCGCCAAGCGACCAACTCGGCATCGCCGTCGACGCCGATGCGGCCGAGACGCTCTGGCCGGATTGGGGCCTGACCAAGGAGCGCGCCGCCTTGTTCCGGGGCATGCGTACCGCGTGTCTCGTCCCGCGGCCCATGATGCGCAAGTACGGATGGCGCAGCGGCGAGCAGATCGTTCTCAAGGGCACGCTCTATCCGGTCGACCTTAGCCTGCACATCGTGGACGTGCTGGGCGCCAAAGCTCCGCCGGATACGCTTCTGTTCCGCCGCGACTATCTCGACGAAGTCCTGGGCGGGAGCGGGCATATCAATGCCTACTACTCGATCGTGGACCGCCCGGACGCGCTGCCGACGGTCATAGGCGCAATCGACGAGACCTTCGCCAACTCCTCCGCCGAAACGCTCAGTGGCTCCGAGGCGAGCTGGGTATCGTCGGTTTTCGATCTGAGAACGCTGCTCTTGGCGCTGGACGGCATCGCCGTGGCCGCGGTGATCGCGATGTCGCTGGTGGCGGCGAACACGATGGCGATGGCAGTGCGCGAACGCCGGGCCGAAACCGCGATCATGCGGGCGCTGGGTTTCGCGCCCGGTCTCGTGGCGACCCTTACGTTGGCCGAGTCGGCCGCGATCGGACTCGCCGGCGGGATAGCCGGGTGCGCGGCGGCCTACGCCTTCGCCACGGTGTTGCCGTTCTCGATTCTGGCCTTGGGTCCGATTGACCTCTTCGACATTCTGCCGCTGGCGGTCCTCGCCCGAGGGTTTGCCCTTTCCGTGCTGATCGGCATCGCGGCCGGCGCGGTTGCGCTCGGGGGGCTGGGACGCCGAACCGTGGCGGACAGTCTGCGCTCGGTCGGTTGAGCCGCGATTAGTGGCGCGCAGCAACCCACCTCGCGGGATTCGACTCGCCAGTCCGGCAATGAGACGAAATCCGGCAATGCTCATCCTCACCCATCGGGTCGAACCGAGACCCCTGTCACTGGGCGGGAGAGTGAGCGTGCGGGATGGCTCGGGCGGTTCCTGGTTCACCGGATGCACGACGGATCTGCGGTCATGAAGGTGTTGCCGAACCATAGATTGTGATCGCACCTTGGATTGCCGTCTGAAAGATCCATTACGTTCCCGATGGTCGTGTTGCCGATAAACTGATCGTCCCCGCTGTTCGGCTGGACCAGGTTGGTAAACGATACGACCGTGATCCCCGTGTAGTTTCCGTTCGCGGTCCCGCCAATCACCTGATTTCTCAACGCCAGCACGTCGCGGCACTTTCCCGCAAAGCATCCGCCGGCTTCGAGGAAGACGCCCGCGCCCCGGTTCGAGTTCGCCTGGAAGGCAAGGACTTGGCTCTCCGACGAACCGTAGAGGAACAGTCCGTCGCTTCCGGTGTGGTTGGCGGTGAAGTTCTCGAGCACTACGCCGCTGGAATGTATGAGTTCGATTCCCACGTCACCATCGCTCGCGTCAAAATTGTAGACTCTGCATCGCTTCGCGAAGCTCAAGTAGACGCCGGCGCTATCTTGAGTAGCCGCGAAGCCGCCGACGTTCGCTCCCTCGGCTTCGATCACGACTCCAAAGCTGAAGCCGCTGATCGTCGCGCCGTTCCCAACCACGATTGCATTCCTGGCGTTTTTCGTGAGATGCACCCCGGTCGTGTTCGGTGTCGAATCAGGACCGGGTCCTGTAATCGCGACACCGCCAAGGTTGAGTGCGACGTCCGGTGCTTCGACCGCAATGCAGTCGCCGCCGGCCGAAGACGCAGTGAGTCGGGAGATAACCAGATAGTTACCCGGCGCGCCGATCACGCATCCGCACTCGCTAATCTGACCCGGACACTGCGTAGCCGCCGAACTGAACCCGGAAAATAGAACCAGCGCGCCTGCGATCAAAAAGGCATTTCTCAATGTACGCAAGAAGGGCTCGCCACGCTGAAGGTGTTCCCGGACCAGAAGTCGTGATCGCAATCGGGGTTGAAGTCAAACAGATCTTCGTTTCCGTTGCCGTTCGCAAGAACGTGGGTAACTTCGTTTGAGTGAGAGTTTTCGCCCAGACTAACCCCGCTATCGGCATTGTTCGTGGCTTCTCCTCCGGTAATCTCGTTCCGCGCACTCGGCGGACCCGGAAAGCAGCAAGCGACAATCCCGTAACGAAGGAATCTGCTCTTGAGCACGCCCTGTATGACGACTCCATAGAAATTCGAATCGGCGGTGAAGGCCGAAAGACTGTTGTCGTTCGAACCCAGGATGAATACGCCGTACCCATACGAGCCGCCACCGAATGGCGTCAGGTTGCTGTTCGCGGAGAAGTTCGACAGCCGGTTGTGACCACCGCCTTCAATCAGCACCCCGCCAGAATTTCCGTCGGCTTGAAATTCAGACAACGTGGCGTCTCTCGCGTGGTCCAAAACGATCGCAACGGTGGCCCCGGAGACTTTGATCCCGCTGAGCGTGGCGCCGCCGCTCTCCACCACGACCCCGTCTGAATAGCTACCGCTGATCGTTGCGCCGCCGCCTGCGACGGTCGCGCCGGCTGCCTTTCGAGTCAGGTGTATTGCATCGCTGGCGTTGGCAAAGGGCATCGTGATCGAGTTGCCGGCGAGGTTGAGGTTCACTCCGGCGGCATCGATCATCAGGCAGTCGGCGTCGGGCACGGTAGGTTGCAGCGGTCCCGTGACTTCGAAGTTGCCTGCATGCGTTATCACGCACGGGCACGTGCTTATCTCATTCGCGCAAGACGGGGCCTCCGGTATCGAGAACGGCGAAGCGGTTCGCGGTCTCCCGGCAAGCAGGGCCATGATCACAAGAGATGCGGCCCACAGCTTCAGGGGCAATCTTCGATGCAAGCGGTCCTTCCTCGTCGTCGGGCCGAAAACACACGGTTAACTCACCTGCGTCGGAGCGTCAATCTGGCGGTCGCCAGTTCGACGGTTTCGCTCATTCCACCGGAAGCCGGAACGGCGTCTCCCTCAGATGCGCGCGCAGGTCCGCGAGCATCCGGGCCGCCAACTCTCTCGCGCTCTTGCGCGCGGGGGCCCCGATTCGCGCCAGGCGCTGGAGGCTGCTGCGCGACGAGTTCGCGCGCCTGATCGCATCTTCGCCCATCGGATCGAATCTGCGCGCCGGGGCCTTCGGCGCGTGATCGAGCAGACCGGCGATCGCCCCGCATGAAGCATCGGCGAACAGTTCGGCGTCGTCCCGGTCGATATCGGTGGTCTCGCCGAGCGCCCTGATCACGCGATCCCATCCGCGAATCCGCTTGAGCCCGCCTTCGAAGATCAGGCGATGCGCCGAGAACGGGATCAGTGGCGAATCGATCGCCCGATCGAGCATCGCGTCCAACGGACCGAAGTCGAGCGTCAGTACCTTCAGCAGGAGATCCAGGTAGGTCGGCTCCTGGATACTGTCGAAGCGCGCCTCGGTATAGATATGGCCGCTGAAACGCGAATCGAAGTTGCCGATCAGGCACGCGGGCAGAAAAAAATTGTGCGCCACCACGTCGGCGCCGAGATGGGCTAGGTAGCCCATCGCAAATGCGATCTGCTGATCGCCGCGGGCTGATTGAAGCAACGCAAGTCCCGTATCCCAGTTGTGCGAATGGCGTCGAAGCCGGCTTTGCAGGCGGCGGCCTTGAACTATGTCGGGCGCCAGCGAGCCGTAGAGGAAGACCTCGGGCAGGTTCAGCAGCGCCGCTTGAAGAGGATGGTCGGGGGTGATAACCGTCGCAAGAACCTGCATCCCCAGCGCGATGTGCGTAACAGGCCCCCATGCAAACGCGGACTCCGGCCGAATCAGAATGATCGCGAGGGCCAGCGGGGCTGCGGCAAACAGGATCATGCGGCGGTGGGTATCGCGGATGCTTTTTGCCCGCACTCAGAGCGCATATTCTCAATCCTATGGAGCGTAGACTGCCGCCGCCAGATCGCAGCGTGATTTTCGCCTCGCTGCGTGACTACCTGGAGCAGATCCGCGAGGAGGGACTCGAAGGTCTCCCGGCAACACCGGCCAAGCCGCCGGTCGCTCCACGCGAGAGCCGCGCGATCGCCGCCGAATCGCCTACGGCCGCTGAATCGCCGGCGATCGCGCCGTCGGCGCCCACGTCAATCGAGCTTTTTTCCGCCTATCCTGGACTCGAGAAGACGGCTGATTTGGGCGCCTTGCGCGAGTTCATCGGCGATTGCCAACGATGCAAGCTCGCGCCGACGCGTATCAATCTGGTGTTCGGCGTCGGCAATCCGTCGGCCGAATTGATGTTCGTGGGGGAGGGACCCGGCGCCGAAGAAGATGCGCGCGGCGAGCCGTTCGTGGGCCGCGCCGGCCAGTTGCTCACCGACATAATCGAGCGTGGGATGGGGTTGTCGCGCGCCGAAGTTTATATCTGCAACGTCGTCAAATGCCGGCCGCCCGAGAATCGCAATCCCGAGTCCGACGAGGTGTCGGCCTGCGAGCCGTTTCTGATTCGACAGATCGATCTCGTCCGTCCGCGCGTGATCGTCGGGCTGGGAACGTTCGCGGTGCAAGCGCTGCTGAAGGTCAAGACACCGATCAGCCGGCTGCGCGGAACGTGGAGTCAGGTGCGCGGCATCCGCATGATGCCGACCTTTCATCCCGCCTACCTGCTTCGCAACCCGGCCGAGAAGCGAACCGTCTGGGCCGATATACAGGAAGTGATGAAGGTGCTGGGACGGCAGATCCCCAAGCGCGGCGAACGCCCGTGATGAACCAGATGGGCCGCCTGATTCCAGCAACGTTGGCGCTTGCCTGCGCGATCGCGCTCACGGACCTGCTTTGCGCCGCCGCCGGTGCCGCCGACAATTGGGTCGAGCTGATCAGTATCGACGGCTCGATCAATCCCGCGACCGCTGATTTCATCGCCGACTCGCTTCACGACGCGTCCGCGCGGGGCGCGAGCGCGCTCGTGATCGAGCTCGACACGCCGGGCGGCCTGCTCGCCTCGACGCAGCGAATCGTGAAGGATCTGCTCGGCGCGCCGATTCCGGTGATCGTATATGTCGCGCCGTCGGGCGCAGGTGCGGCTTCCGCCGGGACCTTTATCACCGAGGCCGCCAATATCGCCGCGATGGCGCCCGGTACGACGATCGGCGCGGCCCATCCGGTGGGAACCGGCGGAGCGGATGAAACCGGCGTGCTCGGCGAGAAGATCGAGAACTTCACGGCCTCGTTCGCCCGCTCGATCGCCGAGCAGCGCGGCCGCAACCAGGATTGGATCGTGGAGGCGGTCCGAAAGAGCGTTGCGATTGACGATCGCGAAGCGCTCGACAAGCACGTGATCGATTTCGTCGCACCCGATCTGCCAAGCTTGCTGAAAGACGCCTCCGGACGGTCGGTGAAAGTCAACGGCGCCGCTGTAACACTCGCGCTCGCCGATGCAGCCGTGCGCCGCCGCCAGATGCGGCTTGGCCAGCGGTTGTTCAACGCGCTGGCCGACCCGAACCTGATGTACCTGCTCCTGATGGCGGGAGTTCTGGGGCTCTACTTTGAGTTCGCGCATCCGGGCGTGTTCCTGCCCGGAGTGATCGGCGCAATTTGCCTGCTGCTCGCGCTCGCGTCGTTTGAAGTGCTGCCGATCAATATTGCGGCGCTGATGCTGGTCTTTCTGGGCGTGATGTTGCTCGCGTCGGAGGCGTTCGTTACCAGCTACGGCGTGATGGGTCTGGGCGGCGTGACGGCTTTCGTGTTGGGCTCGCTCTTCCTGATCGACACTTCGCAAACCAATCTCGCGGTGAGCCGCGCGATTATCGCGGGCGGCGCGTTTGGGCTGAGCGCGATTATTCTCGGCGTCGGCTATGTGATCGCGCGCGACCGGCATCGTGCGGCCTACACCGGGCGCGAAGGTCTCATCGGCGAAATCGGCGAGGTCCGCGAGGCGATCGCGCCGGGCGCGCCGGGCCGGGTCTTTATCCACGGTGAAATCTGGCGCGCTGCCAGCGACGAACCAATCGGTGCGGGCGCGCGCGCCCGCGTCACGGCAGTGAGAGGGCTCGAGATCGAAGTCCGGCGCGCATCTTGACTGCGGGCTGGGAATTAAAGGAGCGAGACGAATATGGCGGGCGTCGGCGTAGTCATTGTGATCTTCGTGGTGTTTCTGATGAGCAGCCTCAAGGTGCTCAACGAATACGAACGCGCCGTGATTTTCCGCCTCGGCCGGCTAACGCCGTATCGCGGCCCCGGCATAATCGTCCTCATTCCGATTCTCGAACGGATGGTGCGAATCGATCTGCGCACCGTGCCGCTCGAAATTCCGCCCCAGGACGTGATCACCCGCGACAATGTAACGGTGAAAGTCAGCGCGGTGCTCTATTTCCGCGTGATCGATCCGTCGCGCGCGGTGACCGAAGTCAACAACTACCTGTTCGCGACCCTGCAGCTCGCGCAAACCACGCTGCGCTCGGTCGGCGGCCAGAGCGAACTCGACGACCTGCTGAGCCAGCGCGACAAGCTCAACGCGCGGATCCAGGAAGTGGTCGATGCGCAGACCGAGCCGTGGGGAATCAAGGTGACGCTGATCGAGATCAAGAACATCGACCTGCCCCAGGACATGCAGCGCGCGATCGCCGCGCAGGCCGAAGCCGAACGCGAGCGCCGCGCCAAGGTGATCGCGGCCGAGGGCGAATTCCAGGCGGCGCAGCGACTGTCCGAAGCCGCCGACATCATGAGCCGCAATCCGATTACGCTCCAGCTCCGCTATTTGCAGACGCTGGCCGAGATCGCGACCGAGCATAATTCGACGACGGTCTTTCCCCTGCCGATCGATCTGTTCGAGCCCTTCCTGCGCCTGCGGCAGATGGCGTCAGCGGCTGCGAGCGGCGGCGACAACAAACTCAAAGGATGAGGTCTCGTCTGGTCCGCACTCCTATGGCAAGCTCTCTGCGATGGGCAAGCTGGGCAGGCTGATCCTGGTTCGTCACGGCGAGAGCGAGGGGAATCGCGATCGGATCTTCACGACCACTCCCGCCGAGTTGGCGTTGACCGATCTTGGCCGCCTTCAGGCCGAGGACGCCGCGGTCAAAATCGGCACCCGGTTTGCTCCCGAGCTGGTGATTTCGAGCCCCTACTTGCGCGCCCGGCACACCGCCGAGATCATTGCCGCCGGACTGTCGCTCCCGCTGAAGGTCGAGCAGCATCTGCACGAACGGGAGATGGGAGACTTCAAAGGCAAGCCCTACGACGCCATACTCCGGGAGCCGACGTTCGATCCGGCGCGGAGTTGGCTATGGACGCCGCCGGGAGGCGAAAGCCTCGACGACGTGAAGCGGCGCGTCGTGCCGGTGATTGATCGGCTCGCGCGAGCGCATCCCGATAAGCAGATCGTGATCGTGAGCCACGGCGGCGTTATGTTCTCGCTGTGGGCGCACGTGACCGGCAGTTGGGAAGGCGCGTTCGTGCCTTCCAACTGTGAGATCATACGTGATCGAGCACGCCGACGGCCGTTACCATCCGCCCAAGGTCGTTAACGACTAGCCGGGACGCGGTAAGACGATGACGCGCGTCGTCGGCGACTTCCGATGGTTCGAACTCTTCAAGCGGATAACGGGAACGCCGTTCGCGTGGTGGGACACCCGGCTCTACGTCCCGCTCTGCGCGCTGCTCGCACTTGCCGCCCTGCTCGTGGCCAGTAGCTCCCGGCCGTGAATGCTTATCCAGGCTTGGCGGGAGGGGGCAGCACCGATTCCAGAAATTCTACCGAGCGCAGCTTGCGATCGAGCACGCCCCCGATAAAACGTCCGATCACCAGCGCGCCGTCGGCTCTGGCCGCTTCCGCTTCGGGAGCTGAGCCCAGCTCGATCGCGCCGAGGCGCGCGAGCGCGGCGGCGCTCCGCGACTCGATCCTGAAGGCGCCGGCTGCGACTGCGGGGCGGCATCGCGAGCACACCACGCCGCCGTGCACCGGCACGAAGAACGCCGGCTGGCCGCCGGCGTCGATCGCCGCGCCGCAGGTATGACAGCGGCCGAACTCCAATCCGTATCCCGCCCACTTAAGCATCTTGAGCTCGAACGCCTGGCGGACCGCCACGCAGGGCGAGTAGCGGCAGAGGGTCGCAAGCGCCGCGGTCAGGATTCCGTATGCGCCCGCGGCTTCCGCCTCCTCGGAGGTGAGCGCCTCGGTCAGTTCGAGCATGTAACTGCCGAGCGCGAACCGACCGAGGTCGTCGTCGAGGTTGAACTGCGGCAGCTCGGCGGCTTCCGCGCGCGTGATGAATACGAGCTGGCCATTGGGGCGGCGGCGAAAGTAGAGCATCACGTGCGAGAAGGGCTCGAGCTTGCGCTCGAAGCGCACGCGCGATTTCCGCGCGCCCTTGGCGATGCCGCTAAGTTTGCCGTGCTCGCGCGTGAGCAGGGTGACGATGCGATCGGATTCGGAGTAGTCGCGCGCGCGCAGCGCGACCGCCGCAGATACTTCTTCAGCGGGCATGACCCTCACCCGGCGACGAATTTGCTGGCGCAAATTCGCGCCGGCCTCTCCCTGATCCGGGAGAGGCGAGAAAGAGCGAGTGCCGCCGATCACCTCTCCCTGACCAGGGAGAGGTCGCGCAAGCATCACGCGCGCGGGTGAGGGTAGCCTGGGCGGTCTCACTTCTCGCGCTCATGAAGACGGCCACAAGCCCTACATCCGGCGCAGCATCGTTTGCTGGATTTCCTTGACCTTGCGCCGCATCGCTTCGACCCCCGCGATCGCGCGGCCTTCCTCGCCGGCCGCGCGCATCAGATTGTCGAACTTGACCAGGATATTGGCGATCTTGCTATGCGCCTCGATCAGCGCGCGATTCCGGAGCTCGTCGCTTTCCCATCGGCGCTCGGCATACTCGCGCAGCTCCTCGCTCTGGATAAGGAGCTCGCGCGCTTCCTCCTCGTAGCCCTTGACCAGGCGGCGAATCGCGTCGCGGACCTTGGGCCGCTCCTCGGGATCTTTCCACAGCACGTGCTCCAGGAACATCAGGTCGTCTTCGGTCACGCTTTCGCGGCCATTCAGGAGCGCGTGCGCGCGCAGCAGGTCGAGCGAGTTTCTCCAGCGGCGATCCGAGGCGATGATCTGAAGCCGCGCCAGGTCGCGGCGAAGCTCGCCGATCGCGCGCATCGTGGCGCCCGGAACCACGACCGCGCGCGCCGCCGCCGATAGCTCGCCGAGCTCGGCGAAGCTGAGCGTGGTGCGCGCCTGGACGGCGCCGCCTTCGAGCATCTTGAGGAAGCGGAACTCCTCCGCGATGTAATCGACCATGAAGCGCAGCATGAAGCGGTCGTAGAGCGCGGTCAGTTCTTCCTCGTCGGGCAATTCGTTGGACGCGCCGAACATCGTGACCAGCGGCACGGCAACCCGCTCACGGCCGTTGTGAAAAATGCGCTCGTTGATCAGGGTGAGCAGCGCGTTGAGGATCGAGGAGTTGGCCTTGAAGATTTCGTCGAGGAACGCGATATGCGCCTCGGGCAATTTGTGGCTGGTCACGCGGCGGTAGTCGTCTTCCTCCAGCCCCTTGAGACTGACCGCGCCGAAGATTTCCTCGGGCGTGCTGAACTTCGTCAGCAGCCATTGAAAGTAGTCCGCGCCCTCGATTCGCCGGCAGAGCTCGTCCGCCAGCATCGACTTGGCCGTTCCGGGCGGCCCGATAATCAGGACGTGACTGGCCGAGAGCAGCGCGCATAGGGCGCCATCGATAAGCTCCGTCCGCTCGAAGAACGCGCGATTGAGCTCCGCACGGATTCGGCTCAGCTTGAGGCCGGCTTCCGACATCGTTGGCGCCATCGTTGAATCGATCACTCCAGCCTGATGCAGTCCGTTGAAGCTGATGTAGTCCGTCCAATCAAGACATACCAAAGCCGGACGACCGACTTAAGGCCGCATCCGGCGGCCCGGCCGGGTTGCGCGCCTTGCCCGCCTGGCCGAAGCGACGCTACAACGATTCACAGGCGATCGGCAGCGGTATCAGGAGGCATGCGATGGACAAAGCTCTGGCCGGCATAAAGATTCTCGATCTCACGCAGTTCGAAGCGGGAACCTCCTGCACCGAGCTCCTGGCGTGGCTCGGCGCCGAGGTTATCAAGCTCGAATCGCCGGGCCGCGGCGAGCAGGGACGATGGCTGATGACCGAGAAGCCGGGGGTGGACTCGTACTACTTCATGCTGCTGAATGCCAACAAGCGCAGCATCACGCTCGACCTCAAGAGTGAGACCGGCCGCGAAATGTTCCTGAAATTGATCGGCAAGGTCGACATCCTGGCGGAGAACTTCTCGCTCGGAACCTTGGAGAGCCTGGGACTTGGCTACGAGATGCTGCGTGAGATCAATCCGCGCCTCATCTACCTGACGATCAAGGGATTCGGCACCTACGGTCCCCATAGCAAGTACAAGAGCTTCGACATGATCGCGCAGGCCACCGGCGGTGCGATGTCGGTGACCGGATTCCCCGGCTCGCCGCCGCTCAAGCCGGGACCGACGATCGGGGACACGGGCACCGGCGTGCATGCGGCAGCCGGCGTGCTGGCCGCATACATCCAGCGCGAACGCACCGGCAAGGGGCAGAAGGTCGAGGTCGCGATGCAGGACGCGGTGCTGAATTACGTGCGCGTCGCGATGATGGCCACCTACCTCACGCACAAGCCCGTCGTCCGCGCGGGCAACGCCGTCGCCGCAGTCCCCGGCGACACCTTCAAATGCGCGCCCGGCGGCGACAACGACTACGCGTACATCTTTTGCTCGACCGCCGAGATGTGGCGAAGTTTCTGCGCCGCGATCGGGCAGCCGGGACTCGCGGATGAGGAACGCTTCGCCGATCCGAGGTCGCGGCGCAAAAACGGCGCCGCGCTCGTCGCGATCATCAATGAATGGACCAGCCGCCACACCAAGCACGAGGTGATGAAAATCCTCGGCGAGGCGGGCGTGCCATGCGGCGCCGTTCTGGATACGGTCGAGTTGCTCGATGATCCGCACCTGCGCGAGCGCGGGATGATCGCCACGGTGAATCATCCGGTGCGCGGGGAATTCACGATGCCGGGATGTCCCGTCCAGCTCGAAGATTCGAGCGTGGAGGTACAAAGCGCGCCGCTGCTCGGTCAGCACAACGGCGCAATCTACAGCGAATACCTCGGACTCAGCGCAAGCGAGCTCGAGGAGCTGAAGCGCCAGGGCGTCATCTGATAGCACCGCCGCCGCGCGATACCACCGATGGCCCACGATCTGTTCGACGCGATCGAATTCGTGAAACGCGAAGGCGACGCGTTGCTGGCGCGGTTCGTCCGCGCGCATCGCGACGTGGCGCACGCCGACCTGCGCTTCGAGGTGGTCTACATCCAGTCCAGCGCCGCCGATAATGGCGAGGCGCGCGACAGCGCCGAGAGCGAAACCGCATTCCTCGGCGTGAGCGTATGGGCGCGCGCGGCGCGCGGAACCGCGGAATCCGGGTGCGTTGCGGCGGGGCAGGGCGGATACGAGGTCGGACGGCTCGCGCGCGATCGCCGCAAACTCGCCGTTGCGATCGGCGCCGCGTTGAGCGGCGCATACGCGCGCGCCCGTGCCGGCGTGCGCGCGAAGGCCGGCCTGACGCGTCGCGGGGCCGGGTCGCTCGCAGCAATCGAATGGCGCCCCGCATCACCGATTCGTGACGAAATCGCGGCGACCTTCCGCCGCGACCCGCGCGCGCTCGATCCTGACGAGCTCAAGCGGCTGTGCCGCGAGGCGTCGGCGGCGGTGAAAGGGCTCGGACGCGAAATCGCATTCAATCGGGTCGCCGCAACCAGCGAGCTTCGCCACGAAGTCTTTATCAGCAGCGAGGGCGCGCAGATCACCCAGGCCTTTGCGTTCTCGCAGGGCGACTGTTACGTCGTTGCGCAAGGCGACGCTGGCGGCCATCACGAAAACTACGACACGATCGGCCAGCAGCGCGGAATCGAATCCCTCACCGAGGGCCATCGCGGCGAGTTGATGCCGAATCCGGATTTGCAGACCTTCGCCATTGAGCTGGCGAAAGAAGCGCGCGAGCTGGCCGCTGCGCCGGTCCTCAATCCACCCGATCGCGAAGTCACGGTCGTCACCGATCCGCATTTCAACGCGCTGGTCGCGCACGAAATCGTGGGCCATCCGTGCGAGGCGGATCGCGCGCTCAAGATGGAAGCCGCGTACGCGGGACGAAGCTGGTTCCTGCGCTCGCTGCGCGACAGCGAGGTGGGAAAGCAGGTCGCCTCGGCCTTGCTCTCGGCGTGTTCCGATCCGGGCCTCGACGGCTATGGGCATTACCGCTACGACCACGAGGCTACGGCGGGCCGGCGGGTGATGCACTTCGAGCGCGGCGTCTTCCGCGACTTCCTGAATTCGCGCGCGACGGCCGCCGCGCTCGGCGTCGAGCCCAACGGATCGGCGCGCTCGATCGACGCACGCCACGTCCCGCTGATCCGGATGTCGAACACCTTCTTTATGCCGGGCGAGCGCAGGCCCGAAGAAATAATCGGCGAAGTGGAGCGCGGCTACTACGTCTGCGGCCATCGCATCCCGTCGATCGCCGAGTCGCGCGAGAACTTCCGGATTTCCGCGCGCCGAATCTATGAGATCGAGAGTGGGCGGCTCGGCCGACTGTTTCGCTCCGGCAGCGTGATGGCCGACAGCAAACGCTTTTTCATGAACGTCGACGCGGTCGGCGACGATTTGCGCCTGATCGCGATCCCGAACTGCGGCAAGGGGCAGCCGATGCAGGTCAAGCGGATGTCCAACGGCGGACCGACGCTTCGCTCGCGTGCACATCTGGCGGGCGGATGATGCTCGCCCTCAACGAACTCAAAACCTTCGCGCGCCAGGCGGTTAGAGTTATCGCAGGCGAAAAAGACCTAGCCGCATTCGAGGTCTACTGCTCAAGCAGCGAACACATCGTCGCGCGGCTCAACTACACCTCCGACATTCCCTGCTCGGGTGTCGAGGAAGCCAAGTCGATGAGCGCCGACGGCTTCGCTATCCGGATCGTGTCGGCGAAAAATCGCTACGAGACCGGGGTCGCATTCGAGGCCGGCGACTTGAGCCTCGACAGCGTGCGCGGCGCGCTGGCGCGGGCGCGCCGTGCGAGAGTCGTAGATCCGCATTTCCCAGGCTTGCCCGCGCAGCCACGCCGGCTGGCGGTAGGCCGGCAGGCGGCGGGCGATCTGATCCGTGCCGGTGCCGAATCGATCGTCACGGCGGCATGGCAGATCGTGCGCGATGCGATCGACACCTTCACCCGCCGCGCGCCCGCCGTTTCGGAAAATCCGGGTCTCATAATCGGCGGTGACCTGTCGCTGATCCGCGATCGGGTCGCGATCGCGAGCTCGAACTTCGACGATATCCGCGGCGATCAGGGCGCGCACTTCAGCTCGTCGGTCACGGCGCTGGTCGAGTCGCTCGAAGCCAAGGGAACCGCGAGCGCTAGCGGCACTTCGCTCGCAGAGCTGCGCCGCGTCGTGCCGACGCTGGGGCGCGACGCCGTAGAGAGGGCGCTGCGCTCGGGACGCGGCGAGCGTCCGGCAGCGGGTGAGTATCGCGTGCTCCTTGGCCCCCAGCCGGTTGCCGAAATTCTCAACTACATGGTGATGGGCTCGCTGACTACGGGAGCTTTTCACGCCGCGAGCTCCGCCTATCACGGCCGCTTCGGCGATCGCGTGATGGACAGGCGGCTGTCGCTGATCGACGATCCCGCTTTGGCTGGGGGCGCGGTGAGACGCCGTATCACCTGCGAAGGCCTGCCGTCCCGCCGCGCTCCACTGATTAAAGACGGGCGGCTGGTTGGATTGCTCTCCGACTTTTACGACGCGCATCGGCTCACGACCGACGAGGATCGCGCCGACAAGCTGGGTCCGCACGGCGGCGCGGCTCGATTCACCGGCCACAGTGGCTACCGATTGGGCGAGGGCGGCGAGCGACGCTTCGATGCGAATCCGGGGGCGGCGGGCACCAACGTCGTGATGCGGGCGCGAGAGGGGTTAGACGAGCGCGGACTGCTCAAGGCGGTCGGCGACGGAATCTACGTCGGGCGCGTATGGTACACCTATCCCATCAACGGCCAGCGCGCAGGACAATTCACCTGTACCGTAAGCGGCGACTCGTATCTGATCCGCAATGGCGAGCTCGCGGCGTCGCTCGCGCCCAACAGCCTGCGGATCAACGCGCATATCGACCAAGTCTTCAACGCAGTGGTCGCAGCGAGCAAGCGGCCGCGTCCGGCGCTGATCTGGGGCTCGCCCGAAGCCTACTACGTGCCGGCGCTCGTCGCGGACAAACTCGCGCTCGCGCCGGTCGGCGAGCAGTAGGCCACCATCGGTTCGCCACAGAGGGTTATAGTGTCTCGACTCTGAGACTGAAGGAGTTTTCCGATGAGCGGTACAGCGAAATATATGCAGCCTGGCTACACAGCGATCACTCCGTATCTTTACGCCAAGCTCGATTTGATCGATTTCCTCGAGCGCGCATTCGGAGCCGAAGTGACTCACAATCCCACGCCGGGCGAACCCGGAAATTTCCATGCTGAAGCCAAAATCGGGGACGCGCACCTGCTGCTCGGCAACGGCTACTTCTCCGATCCGTCGATGTCCGCCGCAATCTACATCTACGTTCCCGATGTCGACGCAACCTACAAGCGCGCGATAAGCCTGGGCGCGGCTTCACTCCGAGAACCGGCCGACCAGACTTGGGGCGATCGTGTCGCCGGAGTGAAAGACTCCTCGGGCAACACCTGGTGGATAGCGACGCACAAGCCGGCGAGTTGATCCGACAGCACTCACGCCGGGAGTTCCCGATCGCTACGCGGGGCGGATGGCGCCGCCCACGTGGCTCAGATAGTCGCGCTTGCCGAGGTCGACGCCGTTGTGGCGGAGGATGTCGTAGGCCGTAACGACGTGGAAGTAGAAATGGGGCAGCGCCCAATCTCTAAGAAACTGAAGGCCCTTCATCTCGAGCACCAGGTTATTGGGCAGTGGAATCCTGATGTCGCGATCCTCCGCGCCTTCGAATGCGGTCGCGTGCGCGCTCTGTAGATAGTCCAGCGTCTTCGCGATGCGAGCCTTGAGCTCGTCGAGGGTCTGCTCGTTGTCCTCGAAGCGCGGTGGCTCCTGGCCCATCAGGCGCGCCGCCGAATTCTTGGCGTGATCGCAAGCGATCTGCACCTGTTTGACCAGCGGAAACATGTCCGGCGCGAGCCGCGCATTCACGAGCACGGCAGAATCGAAGTTCCTTGCAATCGCGTGCTGGGCTCCCTTGTCGAGAACATTTGACAGGGAGCGCAGCATGGGCATGAACGTCTCGATCGCAATGGTGTATACGGAAATTTTCATGGTGACTCCTTCCTCTCGCCAGGCAGAACGCGAGTGAAATTCTACACGAGACGACGAGTTCTGCCACGATGGCAGCACCCTCACCGTGCGGCCTTTCGGCCACGCCGCCTCTCCCGCGACAAAGCGGCGCAGAAGCCTTGGCCTATCCCTTCGGCAGGCCCAGCGTGCGTTCGCCGATGATGTTGCGCTGGATCTCGCTGGTGCCGCCGGCGATCGTGTATTGGCGCGAGCTGAGCACGCGGTTTTGCCATCGCGGCGCGTCGGGCACCTGCGCGGTCGCCTCGCCCAGCAGCGCGTAGCCGCCGAGCAGTTCGGTTGCGAACTGCGCGATCCGCACGCCGAGCTCGGAGCCGAACAGCTTGAGCACCGAGCCCTCGGGTCCGGGCGGCAGGCCTTTGAGTCTCCGCGTCAGGCTTCTCAGGCGCGTGTACCTGGCGGCCTCGCATTCGATCGCGAACTGCGCCAGCCGCTGACGGACCCATCGATTCTCCCATGCCGGGCGCCCGTCGATCCGGACGCGGCGGGCGAGCTCCACCAGCCGGCGCACCTGCGAGCCGTGACCTCCGCCGCCTGCGCCCCCGCGCTCGTACATCAGGGTGGTCATCGCGACTTTCCATCCCTCGTTCAACGCGCCGACCAGGTTTTGCCTGGGGACGCGCGCGTCCTCGAAGAACACTTCGTTGAAATGCGCATGACCGTTCATCAGCACCAGCGGGCGCACGGTGACACCCGCGGTCTTCATATCGAGCAGCAGGTAACTGATTCCCCGATGCTTGGGCGCGTCGGGGTCGGTCCGCGCGAGCAGGAACATCCAGTCGGCGTATTGCGCGCCGGAGGTCCACACTTTCTGGCCGTTGAGCACGAAGTAATCACCGGCGACGGCGGCGCGAGTCTGCAGCGAGGCGAGGTCGGAGCCGGCGCCCGGCTCGGAGTAGCCCTGGCACCAGATGTCTTCGCCGCTCAGGATGCGGCGCAGGAAACGATCTTTCTGCTCGGGCCTGCCCCATTGCATCAGCGTGGGCCCACACAGGCCGATGCCCGAGTATCCGGGCAGGACCGGAGCCCGCGCGCGGCCGTACTCCTCGTCGAAGATAACTTGCTCGATCAGGCTCGCGGCGCGTCCGCCGTATTCGCGCGGCCAGGAGAACCCGACCCATCCCGCGGCATTCATCGTGGATTGCCATCGGCGGCGCTTCTCGAAGACTTCGCGATTGGGCGCGACGCGCTCGTCCATCGAGTCGTCGACGCAGAGATCCTTCGACAGGTTCGCGCCGAGCCAGGCGCGAACCTCGCGCCGGAACGCTTCCTGTTCAGGGCTGTACTCGAAGTCCATGGCGCGCCTACGTCAAGCGGAACGCGCGGGCGGGATTGTCCCACAGAATTTTGCGCTTGCTCGCGTCGGGAATCGGCTGCTCTTCCATTTCCCTGAGCGCCCATGGCCAGGTGCCGTCGGGATGCGGATAGTCAGTGTTCCAGACAAAGTTGCTGTCGCCGGCCAGATCGATCGCCGCCTTGAGCGTCGGCTCGTCGGAGCGGCAGGCGACGAAGACGTTGCGCTTGAAGTATTCGGTCGGGCGCATCTTCAGATCGGGATGCTCGGCGTTGCCGCTGAACTCCCAATGCTGCTCCATCCGCTGGAGCCAATACGGCGTCCATCCCGCGTCGGCCTCGACATGAACGACGTTCAGTTTGGGGAAGCGCTCGAACACGCCGCCCCAGATCAGGCACGCCATCGCGTACATCGCTTCGAACGGATGTGCCAGAATGTGGCCCGCGGTGTGCGTGTCCATCCGATCGCCGAATGAGGGAAGCCGTGGCGAGCCCGAATCGTGAATCGAGATCGGGCGGTTGAGCTTTTCGATCTCGCCCCATAGCGGCCAGTAATCCTTGTGATTCAGGTTGCGTCCCCTGATCGGATTGGGCCGCACGTAATAGCTGACCGCGCCCATCGCGGCCGTGCGGCGCGCCTCCGCGATTGCGCTTGCGACGTCCTGCAGCGGCAGCATCGCAGCGAAGCGCAGGCGCTCGGGCGCCTTGCGGCAGTATTCGCAGCTCCAGTTGTTGTAGGCCGCGCAGCAGGCGGCGAGCAGCGCGGTATCGCGGAACTCGCGGCCGAGCATCTGGCCGCCAACCGTCGGATACATGATCTGCACGTCGACGCCTTCCTCGTCCATGTCGGCAAGGCGGGCTTCGGCGCTGAAGCCGGATTTGCGCGCGCGCTCGAAGCGCTGCATCGCCTTGGCCACCGCGGCCAGAAATTCAGGCGCGGCGAACGGGTACTTCCCTTCTTCGGCGGTCAGCGATTCGCCCTCGACCATGATCGTCCTGCGGCCCGCGGGCGTCGCGCCGGTCCGCGGGGCCGCTGACTTGAAGCGGTCGTCGATATATTTTTCCCAGATCCACTCCGGTTCCATCTGATGGGTATCGGTGTCGACGATTTTCCATCCCTTGCGCATGTATCTTAAATACGACCGCCGGGGCGTTACGTGCTCGCCAGACGCGAAACCGGCCTCTCCCGGCGCCTCTGGAAAGGCCGTGGACCAAAAGCGGCTAAACCCTTGCCGGGGAAGGCCGTTCGGCTTATACAACGAGTTGGAACCGGAAGTCAAAAAGGAAATCCCGGTTATATGCGCCTTGGCCGTCGGCTATCCCGACCCCGACTTCCCGGCCAACAAATTGCACCTCGGGCGCGACCCTGTCGCGAAGCACGTCGTGTTCCTGGACGCTTAGTACCGGAGACGAGGCCGGACACAGAGGTATGGGACAACATCTTAGAGTGCACCTCGGGGTTGTGAATTAATGGAGAATTGCATCAATGCCTGATGGAAAATCGGCTGAGTCCGCTGGCAAATCCCTCCAGCAACCGGCGCCATCTGCACCGACGCCGGAGGCCGATGCGCCAATCGCGCAAGCTGCAACTGAGAAGCAGCCTCAAACGCGGCCACTGTGGATCTGGATCGCCGGGGGTGCATTGGTCCTTTTGGCGCTATACGAGGCCATCCCATGGGCCATCACTACCTTCAGAACAGAGTCAACAGACGACGCCTACGTTAACGGACACGTGACGTTCGTGGCACCGCGGGTGCCCGGTCAAGTCGTTCGTGTGCTGGTGGACGACAACAATAGGGCGCGGAAAGGCACCCTACTCGTGCAGCTTGACAAGGAGCCGTACCAGGTCAAGGTCGATATCGCCCAAGCTGCGCTGACGGTTGCGCAGGCAGACCTTTGTCACAGCACAAGCGAAAGTTCGGGGCCTTGAGAGTCTGGCGCGCAGCCAACGGTTCGATCTCGCAAATGCCGTACACAACCTCAACAACCAGGTCGCCGACCTGCACTCCAGAGCAGACGCTCTTCAAGCCGCGAATGCCACCCTCATCAAGGCCCGGGCTGACTACGGGCGGGAGCAGCAGCTGTACCAACAGCAGGTTATATCAAAAGCGACATTCGATTCGTTCCAGGAAGCCTTTTCGGTAGCTCAGGCACAGCAGCAGCAGGCTCAGCATGATGTCGCGAGGGTTCGTGCCGAACTTGGGCTGGCACCCACATCGAAGAACGGCGATGAGCTGAGCGGCATTCCTGCGAATCTCGACCAAACCTATTCGGCGGTCAAGGTTGCGCAGGCGCGACTCATGCAGACTGCTGCGCAGCTTGGGTCTTTTCATTCATTCAAGGAGTCTCCCGACGAGATGCTCGCGGAGTTCTACAGGCGCGACTCGTCGGGCAATATCGATGCGATCTTGGATGAGATTTCCAGGAATGCACCCGACATCAAGCAGGCCGAGGCAAAGCTTAATGAAGCCCAAGCCAATCTCCATCAAGCCGAGCTGAACCTTTCCTATTGCCATGTCGTCGCAGAGATTGACGGCGTCGTGACACGTCGCAACGTCAACCCAGGCGATCAGGTTATCGCCGGGCAGGGGCTGATGGCGTTGCGATCTCTCACCGATATTTGGGTCGACGCTAACTTCAAGGAGACGCAACTGGCGAATCTGCGCATCGGACAACCGGCCGAGCTCAACGTCAACATGTACGGCAGTCATCGGCATTTCCAGGGTCGCGTTTCCGGATTCACGATGGGAACCGGATCTACGCTGGCGCTATTGCCGGCCGAGAATGCGACCGGAAACTTCGTCAAGGTTGTCCAGCGGCTGCCGGTGCGAATCGATTTGACCAACTACGATCCTGACGTCGCTCCACTGTTCATCGGGCTATCGGTCACTCCATACGTGTACATCCACGAGACGCCCACCGGTCCGAACGCTGGCAAGATGCTTCAAGCCTCGGTATCCGCGACTGGTTCCGTTTCTGCACCCGGCCCTCAATGAGTGCTGCAGCGCTCCAGGTTCCGCTCGCGAGGCGATCGGTCAATCCCTGGCTGATAGCGGTTGCTGTGGTAATCCCGACCTTCATGGAGGTTCTGGATACCACCATCGCGAATGTTTCCTTGCGTTACATTGCCGGCGGTTTGTCGGCTGCCAATGTTGACAGCGAGTGGGTCATCACCACTTACCTCGCATCCAATGCGATCGTCCTGCCGATTTCCGGATGGCTCGCGTTGCGGCTCGGCAGGCGAAACTATTTCTTGCTCTCGATAGCCATTTTTACGTTCGCGTCCGCCTTGTGCGGAATGGCCGGAAGCCTTGGTTTCATAATCGCATCTCGAGCGCTTCAGGGTGTGGCCGGGGGTGGTCTCCAGCCCTCGAGCCAGGCCGTGCTCCTGGATGCGTTCCCGCAAGAGAAACAGGGCCAGGCGATGACGATCTTTGGTATGGCGGCACTTCTCGCGCCAGTTGTCGGTCCAACGCTCGGCGGCTTTATCACCGACAACTATGGCTGGCGTTGGATCTTCTATCTAAACGTGCCTGTGGGCCTGTTGGCCTATTTCATGTGCCACGCGCTCGTCGAAGATCCAGAATATTTACAAGTTGAACGGGCCAGGAATCGGAGTCGACGCGAACCCTTCGATGTGCTCGGCCTCTGTCTGCTAACTGTGGCCATGGTTTGCTGGGAGGTCATGCTGAGCAAGGGGCAGGAGTGGGACTGGCTCGGCGATCCGTTCTATCGCGTGCAAGCACTCTTGATCCTGTTCTTGCTCGGCCTGGGCGGCTTGATCTATCGCGAATTGCAGCTGCGCAATCCACTAGTCGCGCTCCGGACGATTGCCGACCGAAACTTTGGCACCTGCTGCGTCATTATCTTCTGCGCTTACGGAGTGCTCTACGCCAACACCATTTCGCTTCCCGCTTTGCTGCAGTCACTTTTTGGCTACGACGCAACCACCTCGGGTTTGGTGCTTTCGCCGTCGGGGATATTTGCGATCGTCATGCTCGTTGTCGTGGGCGCTCTGTTATCGCGCGGGGTCGATGCGCGATACCTGATGGCGGGCGGATTAGTCGTAATGGCCTTGGGAAACTACTGGATGGCACTCCTCAACCTGGATGTCAGTCCGTGGCAGGTGGTTTGGCCGAGGGTGGTGGTGATCGCGGGACTTTCGATGCTATTCGCCCCACTTAACGTGGCGGCATTTATCTATCTCCCGAAGGAAATCCGCGGCGCTGCCGTCGGATTGCTGGCTCTGCTGCGCAACGAGGGCGGCAGCGTGGGGACTTCTGTCGCCCAAATCATTCAACAACGGCGCGAGCAGTTTCATACCCTGCGGCTGAATGAAAGCCTCGATCCCCTGAACCCTCCGGTCAACACTCTCTTGACGCGGGGCCAGGCGTTTTTCCTGCAGCACAACGGCGATGCTGTATTGTCACATCAAATGGCGTTGGGCGTTCTTGGCCAGTCGCGAGCTCAACAGGCGTCGTCAATGGCTTACTTTGACGTATTCTCATTTTCAGCTGCAGTTGCAGTTCTGTTGGTGGCGTTCGTTCTGCTCATGCGCCGCTCGGTAGCGGAGAAGGGAGCCCATATCGGCGGTGAGTAACCCGGAGTGCGTCAGGCGCCGTCTGGACCCACGTGATTGCCCCAAAAGATCAGAAACGGAAGGGTTTGGGTGTTCTGCCGGAACCTTCATGCGAGCCTTCACAACTGTGAGCTGATTGCTCGCACATCCTAACTATGGCGAGCAAGCGCAACCTCGGCAGATAAATGACGCAGGTTCATCCAGTCGCGATCCTGATTCCGCTGGCAGTAGCTGCGAGCGCGGTCGCATGCACGATTTTTGTCCGCGCGCTGGCCGTGATGGCGACGGTTAACTTCGTTCGCTACCAGCGAAGGCTCGGCCGCACAGGCGCAGGCTTCTGGACCGACCTTTCAATCGTTGCTCTGGCGATATCCTTCGCGCTGGTGGCCCACCTGATTGAGATCGCCTGCTGGGCGGCAGTCCTGTTCTTAGTCAGTGGGGAATTCTCCGACTTCGGAACCGCATACTACCATTCAGCGAACAACTATACGACATTGGGTTTCGGTGATGTGATTATGACACCATCATGGAGAATGTTGGGACCGCTCGAAGCCGCGAACGGGATGCTCATGTTCGGCGTTTCAACCGCGATCATTTTCGCTGTCATTCAACGGTTGGTTCAGGCTAGGTTTGCAGATCTTAGGGATTGAACGCCGCCACGTACCCTTTTGTTCGAGGGTCACAGTAGCTGACTGGCAACTCACATGAAAGCGATCCGACTTCAGTTTCGCGGTGGCCCCGAGGCGATGGTTTTCGAGGAGGCGCCATTGCCCCGCCCTGGCGAAGGCGAGCTGCTCGTGCACGTTCATGCGGCTGCCGTGACGCCTACCGAACTTGAATGGGCGCCGACGTGGACGACGCGAGCCGGCGGGCCGCGTCCGTTTCCCATCATCCTTGGCCACGAGTTTTCCGGCGAAATTCGAGCTGTCGGGCCGGGTGTGAGTGACCTCGTGGAGGGTTCCGCCATTTTTGGGATGAATGACTGGTTTCGCGACGGGGCACAGGCAGAATACTGCGTAGCGCGCGCTGCGGAACGTCGCCGCCAAGCCGCGCTCGTTCGATCATGTGGCTGCGGCCGTCACCCCCATATCCGCGCTCACCGCCTGGCAGGGTTTGATCGGGCGAGCCGGACTCGCGCCCGGAGAGCGCGTGCTGATCCACGGCGCAGCGGGTGCCGTCGGCGTTTTTGCTGTGCAACTAGGGCGATGGCGTGGCGCCCGGGTGATTGGCACGGCTTCGGCGCACAACCTGCAATTCGTTCACGGCTTGGGTGCCGAGCAAGTAATTGACCGGCGGGCGGAGCGATTTGAAGATGTCGTTGGACCGGTCGATGTCGTGTTCAACACCGTCGGGGGCGAGACTCTGGCGCGGTCATGGGGCGTCCTGAAAGCCGGCGGCAGAATGATCACGATCGCTGCGTCTGCAGAACAGACTCGCGAGCAGCGCGTACGCGAGGCTTTTTTCATCGTTGAGCCGAACCGGGCTCAACTTGAGAAGCTGGTGAGCCTGATCGATGGTAGAGAACTCCGACCAATCGTGGGAGGGATTTTTCCGCTGCCGCAGGCTCGTCAGGCGTATGAATACAAGCCGACCAATGGCAAAGTGGCCCTCACGGTTGCTTGATGAGCAGCATCCAAAACCAGCCACATCTTGAGACATGTCAGCGCACGCCGTTACGTCTTTCGCAGCTCGACTCGGCATTTTCAAAGATGTGCGATTTCCTAAACCCGTATCAAAAACGTCAGAGACGAGTTCAAGGACCTAATGGATACCCAACTATCTCCGTGGTGGAAGCGAAGCCTGATCCTATTGATGGTGTCAGGGCGAGTTTCTACGGTATCGATATTTCGCAGGTCTTTCCGAGTCAGCTTCTGCGCACCTGGCATCTGCAGCTTGCGATCCTATGGATTGCGACGGCCTTTCTGGCGGGCGGACTGTTTATCGCACCGTCACTCGGTGGGCGCGACCCCGCCTATCAGTCGTTCGGCGTCAACCTGTTGTTTGTCGCGCTGATTGTCGTTGTGACGGGCAGCCTACTTGGCGAATGGCTCGGTATTCGGCAGATGCTCGGCCGGTTGTGGGAATGGTTCGGCGACCAGGGCTGGGAATATCTCGATCTTGGCAAGGCCTGGCAGATAGGCCTCGCCGCCGGCCTTGTGATCTGGGTGGTCCTTGTCTTTCGCGCGGTGCGGCCTTCGTTCAGCGATCCTGAGCGCGGCGAACTCTCGGTGCTGTTCTTCCTTTCCGGTCTCGCGATTTCGGTCTTCTACCTCCCCGCCTTTTTTTATAGCGGCTCGACCAATTTCGCGATCGTTGACCATTGGCGCTTTTGGATCATTCATCTTTGGGTGGAAGACTTCTTCGAGCTGTTCGTGACCGTGGTGGTCGCAGTGTTGTTCTTCCGGCTCGGCGCCGTCACCGTTGTCACCGCCAAACGCGTTATCTATCTCGATGCGATTTTGTACCTTATGGGTGGCATCCTCGGCACCGCCCATCATTGGTATTTCACGGGACAATAGAGCATGACGATGGCTATCGGAGCGAGCTTCTCCGCGCTCGAAATCGTGCCCCTGGTTTTGCTCACGCTCGACGCGTGGGATTTCATTCGCGTCAGTGAAGGCGATGTCAACTCCGCGGGCAAGCACCTTACGATCCCGCATCAGTGGACGCTCTACTTCCTGATGGCGGTGGGTTTCTGGAACTTCCTTGGCGCCGGCGTGTTCGGTTTTTTGATCAACATGCCGATCGTGAGCTACTTCGAGGTCGGAACAATCCTCACGCCCAACCATGCCCACGCGTCATTTATGAGCGTGTTCGGCCTGCTCGGGGTAGCGCTGCTGGTCTTCGCGTGCCGCGAAGTAGTCGATGAAGACAATTGGGTCCGTCTCGAGAAATGGGTGGGGGTTTCATTCTGGGGACTCAATCTCGGGCTGGCGTCGATGATCACCTTCAACCTGTTTCCAGGCGGCGTGATGCAGTTGTACGATGTGCTGCAAAATGGGTATTGGCACGCGCGCGGGCACGAATACCTGGCCTCGACGGCGGCCCGGGTCGTCGAATGGGCGCGCCTCCCCGGTGACCTCGTATTCATCTTCTTCGGTGTCGCACCTTTGCTGTGGATAACGACGAACGCGTACCTGTCAATGCGCCGCACGCCAGCCGCACCGTTGACAAACGTCTCCTCACGCCCGCTGCTAGGCGAGATAAGCGCCGCGGATTGATTCCTGCTCAAATGCGACCTCGGGATGCCGCCGTCAAAGCCGCTCCATAGCGGCGGTCAGGCTGCGCGCCGGGCCTTGATTCGGGCTGCTGCCGCGGGCCGGAGGTTCTTGCGTGCGATCTTGAGGTCGTAGTGAGTCTGCAAGTTGAGCCAGAACTCGGGGCTGTTGCCGAAGTAAAGACCAAGGCGAAGCGCCGTATCGGCCGTGATCCGGCGCCGGTTGTTTACGATCTCGGCGACGCGGTTCGGCGAAATCCCGATAGCCTTCGCAAGCTGGTTCTGCGACAGGCGGTATTCGGCCAGGAATTCTTCCTTCAGCATCTCGCCGGGAGTGACCGGGGCGAACTCACCTCTCGCTGAGAGTTTTCTAGTGGTAGTCAACGATCTTCACCTCCCCCGCGTCACCGGCCTGCCACTTGAAGATAACGCGCACCTGATCATTCACTCTTCATGCGGGCAAAGCGAGCGAGTAGCCGAAGTGAGTCCATCGCCAACCGAGCCGCGCATAGAAGCGATGCGCGTCCCGGCGCTTGCGATTCGAGGTCAGCGCGACCTTGTAGCAGTTGTGACGGCGCGCGATTGCGACGGCCTCGGCCATGAGCTGCTCGCCAACTTTTGCGCCGCGGCAATGCGCGTCAACGATCACGTTCTCCACGATCGCGGCCGGCCGGAGCCCGCGCGCCAGATGCCTGAAGATAAGCACGTGATTCGTCCCCACGATTCGGCCGTCCTTGACCGCCACCAGCAGAGTTTGATCGCGCTCGCGCGCCAGCGCGCCTATCGCTCGGCGCAGCCTTGCGGTTCCGGGACTTATGTAGTCATGTCCGTGGAGTTGGCGGTAGAGATCGTCGAGCTCGCGCTCGTCTCCGGGACGCGCCCGGCGAATTCGGACCCGGTGTGGTTTCCTTATCGCAGACAACTCGTGCACCTCGATGGTGTAGCCCGATGGGCCGGCTCAACTCCAGTGACGCATCGGCGCGCCGCGATAGCGCATCCGCGGACGAATCAGCCGGTTGTCGGCGTACTGCTCCAGGCTGTGCGCGATCCATCCCGCGGTGCGGCCGACCGCGAAGATCGCCGCCGACAGGCCTCGCGGGAATCCAAGCATCATGGTGCACACGGTCAGGTAGAAATCGAGATTGGGGCGCAGCCGATTGCGCTTCCAGACCGCGTGTTCGACTTTGAGCGCGGTCTCCAGCAGGCGCCGCCCCTTTCTGCGCGCGATCGCGGCCGCATTGCTCTTGAGCAACGCCGCGCGCGGGTCGCCCTCGGGGTAGATCGCGTGACCGAAACCGGGCGGCAGCTGCTCCTCGCGCGCGAATCCGTCGAGCTGATCGTCGATTCGGGCGCCCGTGCCGAGCGCGGCGAACATCCGCTCGATCCGGTCGCATGCGCCGCCGTGGATCGGACCCGACAACGAGCACAGCGAGGCGAGCACCGAGGCGTACAGGTCGGCGCCGGTGCTCGCGATGACGCGCGCGGCGAAGGTTGAGGCGTTGAGCTCGTGCTCGGCGCACGCGACCAGCATGTGATCGAGCGCGCGGACTTCCCATTGCGCGGGCGCGGCGCCGCGAGCCCCACTCAGCAGCCGCGCGGACATTCCGTAGCCTTCGCCGTGACCTTCTCTGCCATGGCCTTCTTCGGCGGCGTGCGGCGCGGCCTGTTCGGCGAGCGCGAGCGGCAGCACGCTGATTATCGAGATTGCCTGGCGGAGTCGCGGGCGGACGCCCTGATGGCGCTCCAGCGCGGCCAGACTCGGCATCACCGCGGCCAGCTTCCACACCGGCGGCGCGTCCCGGCCGACGGCCATCAGACTGGAGGCCACCGAGTCGGGAATCCGCGCGCCGGCGACCTCGGCCCGCAGCGCCTCGACTTCCTCGACCCGCGGCCGATCGCCGCTCCATAGCAGCAGGCATACTTCCTCGAACGAGGCGCGCTCGACCAGCTCTTCGATCGGATAGCCGCGATAGCACAAGCGCCCCTCGATGATCGCGCTCACCGCCGACTCCGCGACGATCACGCCGGGTGCGCCGCTCTCGCTGGCGGGCGCCTGCGCCACCGTGACCCACGAGGTCGCCGGCGGCAGGCTGCGTCCGCGCCGACCGCGCTCGGGCGCGACCACGCCGCGCAGCGCCTCGATATCGTCGCGGCGATAGAGCGCCTGGCGGCCGACCTTGCGCCGATAGCTCTTGACCCATCCGCGGCTCACGTAGGCGTAGAGCGTGCCGAGCTTGACGCCGAGCACGCCGGCGGCCTGCGACGCGGTGAGCATCGCGGCCCCGTCGGAATTTCCCCTGGCCACGAACAGATTGCGCCATCGCGGGCCCGGCTGGTCAAGCACCCGTGCGCGGCGCGGTCCGGCAAAGCGCGAAATACCGCCAATTGTTGCCTTCCTGTGAATCAAGTTATATAGAGTTATATACAGTACAGTCGAGGAGGCGGCAAGCCGATGGAAAATATGAACGGGCTACCGGCAGGGGCGCCATGAGCTATGCGACGTCGCGGAGCCCAATCTGCTGCGCGAGATTTTTCCCTACGACGCGGTGCCCAAAATCGTCTTCGACGGCGCGATCGAGCCGCTGGCGCCCGCGCCCGAGTTCTACGTCACGGATACCACCTTCCGCGACGGCCAGCAGGCGCGCCCGCCGTACACCGTCGCGCAAATCGCCGATCTGTACGCGATGCTCCATCGGCTGGGCGGTCCCAACGGCGTGATCCGCCAGTGCGAGTTCTTCCTCTACACCAACGTCGATCGCGAGGCGGTAAACCGATGCCTCGAGACCGGTTACCGGTTCCCAGAGGTGACGGGATGGATTCGCGCGGTCAAGTCCGACCTTCGCCTGGTAAAGGAGATGGGACTGGCGGAGACCGGAATCCTCACTTCGTGCTCCGACTATCACATCTTCCACAAGCTCAAGAAGACGCGGCGCGAGGCCTTTGACGACTACATTGGATTGGTGCAGGCGGCGCTGGATATGGGACTCAGGATTCGATGCCATCTGGAGGACGTGACCCGCGCCGACTTTTATGGCTTCGTGGCGCCGTTCGTCTCGCGCCTGATGGAGTTGCGCGAATCCAGCGGCATACCCGATCAAGATCCGCGTCTGCGATACGCTCGGCTTCGGCGTGCCGTTTTCCCGGCGTGGCGTTGCCGCGCAGCGTGCCCAAGCTGATAACCGCGTTGCGGCGCGAATGCGGCGTGCCGCCGGATTGCCTGGAATGGCACGGGCACAACGACTTCCACAAGGTGCTCGCCAACGCGACCGCGGCCTGGCTGTACGGATGTATGTACGCCAACGGCACGCTGCTCGGCTTCGGCGAGCGCACCGGGAATCCGCCGCTGGAGGGCCTGCTTATCGACTACGTATCGCTCAAGGGCGATACCAACGGCGTCGACCTGCCGGTGATCACGGAGATCGCAAATTACTTCGAGCGCGAGATCGGCTACCGGATTCCGCCGACTTATCCATTCGTCGGCAGCGACTTCAATATCACGCGGGCCGGAATCCATGCCGACGGGCTGCTCAAGGATGAGGAAATCTACAACGTCTTCGACACCGCGAAGCTGCTAAAGCGGCCGCCGCGGGTCGCGGTCGACAAGACCTCGGGCAGCGCCGGAATCGCATGGTGGATCAACGACTACTTCAAGCTGCCCCGCGAGCGTCAGGTCGACAAACATTCGGAGGCGGTCCGCCAGATCGCGAGCTGGATCGACGCGCAATATCGCGACGGCCGCACCACCTCGATTTCCGACCCCGAGATGGTCTCGCAGGTCCGCGAGCATCTGCCGCGCGTGTGCGAGGAACGCGCCGCAACGTGAGTCCGGAAAAGCCGGAAACGAATCGGGCGACTTCGCAATAACGTCGCAGCATTTCATTCTGCAAAGCGCGAGCGTGTCGCGGGCTGTGCTTGGCTATTCATTCGAGCTGTCGGATCGGGCACACTTGAAGCGCCGGCTAATGTTGTGAAGGGCCGCGT
>CAVVMA010000004.1:0-91022 GCA_963749215.1 uncultured delta proteobacterium
CTGTGCGGAACATACAAGGGTTGGGGTGAGGGTCAGACAGAAAGAATCGAAAATCCGTCTGTAGGTCCCTCACCGTCAGTCTCTGCCAGTCATGAGAGAACGCTCAGCTACCCTCACCCGGCGAGCGCGGCGCTCGCCGACCTCTCCCTGGTCAGGGAGAGGCGTAAGAGGCTCGCAGCTCGCCGTGCGGCGCTTGGTGCTATCGATCGCTCTGTCGCGTGTGAGGGCGTTTGCGTTGCGCGGCGGTGGGCGGAATCAGGGTCTGAGTTTGGAGCGGCCGGATTTGGGATGCTGCCCGCGGCGGCGGGACGCGCCTTGCGCTGATATGCTTTTCCCGGCCTTTGCCGCGGCGTTCACAGCCCAGGGGTTCTCGTCGATCAGGTTCGCCAGGTAGACCGCGAGATCGTCGTCGAGCACACGGACCAGTGCGTCGGTCTGCGCCGCCTGAATGATATCCAGGAATCCCTGCAGCCGGTTCGCGCGATCGTGCTGCTTTATCAGGCGAACGATCATGCTACGCGAGAGTGCCAGGAGCTTGCCGCTGATCGAAGCGCGGATTCGCTCGAACAGGTTGTGCAACTTGCCAGCAGGCGACGGCGTGCCGAGTACGAAGTTGCATCGGGGGCATCGCGGGCTCACTTCCGGTGAGAGCGGCCCCGTGAAGTCGCAGGGGACTATCCTCGCCTCAATTTCTTTCAGGAGCGGCTGCAAATCTTCGCCCAGAGGCGCGCCCAGTGCCGCGAGCGAGTTCAGACGATGCAGAGCGTTGAGATGGTCGCGAGCATCCTTCGCAATCGCGGCAAGCTTTGCCATCTCGGCACAGCGCTGTTCGTGCGCCACGCGATACTCCTGAACGTAGCTCCATCGAAATTGCTGGAAACGCGCCTGCAGCGCCTGCAAGTTGCGGTTTTCATCGAGGATCAACGCCGGGGTAAGCCGGCTGGCAAGCAACTGACATTCGCTTTCCAGCGCGGCGACTTTTTTGCTTGGGCCGCCATCGGGTTGGTAGGTCCATTTGAGCCCGGTCGCCTGCAGGTAGTCGTGCATCGCCCGGATACGGGGTGCGGCGGCGGCGGCGCCGGCGAGCGCCTCGTACGCGGCGATCGTTTTGAGCGCATCGTCGCGTCGAGCGGGATCGGCGGCGGCTTCGAGCAACCCGGCCGGGCCGGCTAAGGCCAGCGCGATGTAGTTCGGGAGCGCGGTCTGCCGCTCGGATGAAGGGCCGCCGGAAGCTCCCACCAGGACGGGCGACAGGGTCTCGCCGGTTGCGCGGGCGGCCTCGGCCGCGTTAGCCATCGCGTCTTCGAGCCGCTTTAGCTTTGCCCTCAGCTCGGGCAATTCCGCAGCGGCGGTGATAGACGGATCGAAACGCTGAATCAACGGCAAGGCCGCGTTGAACGCGGCCACTTGCGGAGCGCCGGCGCCACGTGGATCGAAGCGCGCGATATTCGACTCGAAGCGCACGGCGCCGCCGGTCCGCTCTTCGAGCGTGGCCAGCAGCGCACTGATTCGCGCCACCGTGCTGGCCGGCGCCAGCATCCCGCTCCAGTGCGCCGGAAGCAGCGCCTGGAGTTGCGCCAGGCTCAGGCGCGGCGAACCCTCCGCGATATGCGCCGCGACCAGCGTGTCTACAATCTGTTCCGCGAGCCCGCTCTCGCCGCCGTCGAGCTCCCCCACCACCGCCCCTGCGGACTTCAGCGCAGCGCGCCCGGAATCTCCCAGGCGAGCCTCGACCCGCTTGCAGATCGCCGCACTGGTCAGCAGATGCGCCGGTGCGAGCAGGCATCGATACGGAAGGTCGCGAATCTGGCCGTCGGGCGCGAGCGCCGCGCGGGCCAGACGCGCCATTTCCGCGACGCTGCCGGGCGGGTTGGCGAGCGAGCGCAGCACTTCGATACTGAACGGATGGAACGGGAAGATTGCGCCGGCCTCAAAGGCTCCGGTATCGACGGCTCGATAAAACTCACCGACCGTGCGTTTCGCCTCCAGCTTGAAGCGGCGCGCCCTTCCGATCGCAACCATCGCGTGCTCGTCGTTGCCGGCCGGCGCGACTTCAAAGGCCGCTGCCGGACAAGGCGGATCGCCCCGCCCTGCCCCGATCACAATCAGCTTCGGATGCTTGACCTCGCACGCGCCCGCCAGCGTGGCGAAGTATTCTGCGGCCGGGCCGGATTGGGCAACGCCGAAATCGATCGCGACGGTCACGGTTTCCGTTCCCAGACGGCGGGCCTGATCGAGCGCGATCGCGATCGCTTCCGCTCCGCGCATCCGCCGCCATAGCGTCGCGTCGCGAGCAGTGAGCGAGAGTCCGCGCGCGAACGCCTCGAGCAGGCGCGCCTCGAGATCCTTGCCGGCGTCGAGGCCGACAGCCAGATGTTGCGGTCTTGCGCGCGACGGCGAGCATCCGCTGCGATCGAGTGCGAGTATGTAATTGAGAAAGTGAGTTTTCCCCGTTCCGGCCGCGCCGCCGATCCAGAAGACGCCGCCGGCGGGCTCGTTCAGCCGCCGGTCTATGGCCTGCCAGGCGCGTTCGGCGGCACGCGTGAGTACGTAACAAGCAATTGTGTCGGCACGCGGCTTCGCCTCGATCGCCATCCGGTCGACGACCGGCGGCCCGAGTTCGATCAGTTCGCTGACGGAGGGCAACCGTTCCGCTTGTTTTTGTGGCCGCACCCGCTCCTTACTTACCAGTTGTCGCACACCAAGCGCCAGCGTCAGAGCGTCGCGGCAAGACAACTACCAGTCGCCTATTTCAAAATGAGTAGTACCAATCGAAAAGGAAATTCAGTGAACAAGTTACTACAGTCGGCCAGCGGCTAAAATCGCTGGTGGAGAGTTCCTGATAGTCTGCAGTCGCTTTGCCTTTCACTCGCGGCAATCGGCCCAGGCCTGCGAAGGAGAATTGTCATAGCCAAATCTATAACAGGGTAGCCCGGCACAGACGTTAGACAGCTCGGTAGGCAGGTTGTTGGTATTTCCGCCCAGCCAGAGATTCAATTCGCCCGCCATCTGGCGCGACAGGCCGTTGAGCTCGGGTACGACCTTTACATAAAGCGCGTCTTCCTCGCGGCTCGCGGTCGACCAGGCGCCCGGCTTCGCGAGCGACGGGAACGCCTCCTGGCGGCGATGGGTTATCGGACCCTCGACGACGCGCCACTGGTTGGCGATCTCGACCGAAAAATGGAGCGGAAATTCCGGGAGTTGCTGGTCGCGCAGCGCGGTGTCCGAAGCCGGGATGACGCCGAGCGCGCAGGCGCGAACGTCGTGCCAGTAGCGGTCGATAGTATCGGCGGCGGCTTTGCGCTCGGCTTCGGTGGCATACTGGCCGTTGGTCTTGACGTGGATACCGTCGTGCGTGATCAGGTCATAGCCCGGACCGGAAGGCGCGAGGTAGACCGCGCGCGACGCCGGCGCGGGCGAAGCGGCCTGATTCGCGGCGGTCGAACCGGTGGAAGGCGCGCAGCCGATCGCGCTGGCGGCGATCGCGACACCGATCGTCAGGCTTGCGACTATTTCCGCAGCGCAGCGCCGCGCTCTTGCCGGCGGTCTTGGGAGATTTCGCACGCGGCCTAGTCTACACATCGGGAGCAGGTTTCACCCGCAGTCCGGACAGCAGGCGCATCACGGTCTCACCGACCTGGCTCGCGGCGGAGGCGTCGCGCGCGTTCGCCGTGAGCATCGCGGCCTCGTCCAGCGCGCCGAGCAATATGTGCGCGAGCGTATCGACCGGTTGCCGCTCGATGAATCCCGCCTCGATGGCGGCGGCGAGCCCATCGCTGACCAGCCGAAGGCCGTACTCGGCGTCGATTTTGCGCCATCGAGCCCAGCCCAGGACCGCGGGCGCGTCGATGAGCATGATTCGCTGCAACCCGGAGTCGCGGCAAGCGTCGAGAAAGGCCTGGCAGCCGGCGACCAGCCGGCTCCACGCGTCGGGCTCCTCGATCGCGGCCAGGGTGATGGTCTGGGCCAGCTTCTGCTCCTCGGCCTGCAGGATCGCGATGAAGAGATCCTGCTTGTCGCGGAAGTGATGGTACAGCGCGCCGCGCGTGACGCGGGCCTTGCGCGCGACATCCTCGATACCGGTGCGGGCGTAGCCGCGCTCGGCGAACAGCTTCCTGGCGACCTTGAGCAGCGCGGCGCGAGTGGCTTCGGTGTGCTCGGCCTGGCGGCTCTTTACAGGCATACCATTGACATGTTACATACCGGCTGTCGGTATTTTAGGTAATCCCCACGCTGGAGACATTATGGCCATGAATGCGCATCAATTCCAACAAGCGCGGCAATTCGCGTTAACCCGATTCGGCCGTATCGCGTACATCGAGCGCGGCGCCGGTCCCGTCGCGCTGTTCCTGCATGGATACCCGCTCAACGGTTTCCACTGGCGCGGGGTAATCGAGGATCTCGCCGCATCGCGGCGCTGTATCGCGCCCGATATGATGGGCTTGGGACATACCGAAGTCGCGGCCGATCAGGATCTGTCGTTCGAGCAGCAGGCGCGGATGGTGGCGTCGTTCCTCGACGCGCTGGCGATCGCGCAGGTCGATCTAATCGGCAACGACACCGGCGGTGGCACCAGTCAGATCTTCGCGGCGCTCTATCCGTCGCGGGTGCGGACGCTGACGCTGACCAACTGCGAGGTCAATAACCTGTGGCCTAACGCCACGCTGCGCGGCCTGTTCGAGACGCTTCTGAGCGATCAGGCGATCCCGCAGATCAGGGCGATGCTCGATAACCCCGCGATCGCGCGCGGCGGATTCAGCACGGCGTACGAAAATTCAGAAGCGATTCCCGATGAGGCATTTCGGACTTACCTCGAACCGCTGTTGTCGACGGACGAGCGATCGCGCAACGTGCAGCGCTTCCTGTGCTTCGAGCGCGATCGCGATCAACTCGTGGCGGTCGCGCCGCAACTCAAGCAGTTGCGCACACCGACCCAGGTAATCTGGGCGGACGACGACGTCTTTTTCGATCGCGCCCCGTCGCTGGCCTGGCTCAGGGAAAACATTCCGGGAGTCAGGAAAGTGATCGAGGTGCCCAAAGCCCGGCTGTTCTTTCCTGAGGAGCACCCCAAGCTGGTCAGCGTGCTGCTTCGCGAGTTCTGGAGCTCGGCTTCCTGACCGAGCTCAGAGGTGAGCAGGCATGCTGGCCGGCGGGTCTTTTCCGGAGGCGTGCGAGTCTGTCGGGGGTCGCATCAGCAGCCGCGCGATCGCCAGCCCTATCCAGTCGGAAAGGCCGCCCAAATTTGCCCGATAGCGGGCGAGTGCGGCTTCCAGTGTGGCCCTGGAATAGAAGCGCCCGTTTGCGATCACCGCCTCGATCATCGAGAGCGCGGCGAGATCGCGCGTCGGATCGTCGCGCAGCACGATCAGGTCGGCGGGCGCGCCTTGCGCGATCGTGCCGAGGCCGGGTTCCGGCAGAGCCGCGCCGTTGCCGATGGTCGCCGCGGCCAGTGCCTCCTCGGGCGTGAACCCCGACTCGACAAAATTGCCCAGCTCCCTGCGCATCGAGACGCCCGGCACCACGAAGGGGTTGAGCGTATCGGTCCCGACATGCAGCGTCACGCCGGATTCGTGCAGCTTGCGCGTGAGCGCGCGAACCGTGGCGCGAATGCGCTCGGGGTCGTGCGGCGGCGGGCTCAGGAAGGCCTGCGCATTGAAGCCGCCGCCCGGCTTCCACAGCAGTTCGCGATAGTAGCGCGGCAGCATCTGCGCGTCGGGCTCGGCGAGCAGCGCGGCGTAGTCGCCCAGGTGCGTGATCTGATCGATAACCACGATGGTCGGCGTGTGCGCCAGATGCTGCGCGGCCGAGATCCGCACCACGGCGTCTATCCACGCGTCATCGATACCCTCCCACTCGCTGAGCAGCTCGCGCAGTCCTTCGGTCGAGGACGAAGATCGTTTCCAGGCGGCCATCGGCACGCCGGTCAAGTGCTGGACGTCGTCGAGATGGGCGCGCTCGAGCGGGACCGCGAACGGCACGTGGCCGATGAGCGGCAGACGATGGCGCGTCGCGGCGTCGCGGAGACCGTCGAGCGCGTCGGGCGTGAGGTTCTGATAGGCCTTGATGCAATCCACACCGGTGGCTGCGGCCTGGTCGGCCGCGTGCTCCGCCTCGCCCCGGTTGTGCACGACCACGAAGCCGGGCTGGCCCGGCCAGGTCGGAGGGTCGCCGTCGATTACCGGACCGCAGGCGAAAATTCGCGGCCCGGCCAGATCGCCCCGGGCGATCCGCGCCCGCAGGCCGAGAATCGATCCGTCGAAACTTCCCGCGTCGCGCACCGCCGTGACCCCGTAAGCGAGGTACATCAGCTCGAACAGGTGGACATCGAAGGCTTGAATGGCGGCCGGATGATGCACGTGCATGTCGATAAGGCCCGGCAGGAGATAGCCGCCCGCATAGCGATGAACGTCGGGCGAATCGGGCCGGCCCGGCGAGTCATCGGCGATCGATTCAATCCTGCCGGCGTGAATCCGAATTCGCTGGTTGGACTTCCGGCTCACTCCGGGATTGATGATCGTCAGGCCCGCCAGCGAGAAGTCCGACTGAGACACAACCAGCGGCGCGGGCGGCCACAGGAGAATCAGTAACGCGACCAGCGCGGCGGCGAGCAGCGCCCCTGCCCCGGCCAGCCATTTGACAATCCGCATCCGCACCTCGGGATGGCAAGTCCTTCTCTCGCGGTCCTGTTGACCAGCCCGGGCGACGCCGGCGCCCGGGCTAGATGACGCCGTCGCTCTTGAGCTTCTCGAGCGCCGCGCCATCGACGCCGAGCACCGCGAGAACCTCGGCGGTGTGCTCACCCAGCGCCGGGGGACGTTTCATCGCGGCGGGATCGTGGGGCGCATCGGAGAGCTTGAGCGGCGAGCCGAGGACCCTCACGGGTCCGCGCGTCGGGAAGTTGCTGTCGACCAGCATCGCGCGCGCGGCGACATCCTGGTCCGCGATAATCTCTTCGATCGTCCGCACCGGCGCACACGGGATGCCTGCCGCGATCAGCAACTCGACTATCGCCTCGCGCCCAAGCGTGCGCGTCCATGCGCTCACGAACCCATCGACCTCATCGACGATCCGCATCCGGCTGCCCTGGCTCTTGTAGCGGGGATCGCCAATCAGCTCCTCGTGGCCGATTAGTTTCGCGCACGAATGCCAGTGCGCCTCGCTCAGGCACAGGATCACGATCTCCCCATCAGCCGCGGGATAGACGCTGCACGGCACGATACCCCAATGGCGATTGCCCGGGCGGACGAATTTGCGCCCGTCCAGAACCTGTCCGATGATGCTGGTCATCGCGGGCACGCATACGTCGAGCATCGCGACTTCCACCTTTTGTCCTCGACCGGTGCGGCCGCGCTGAATCAAGGCCGCCAGAATCGCGCTCACCAGATGACTCCCGGTGCCCATGTCGATAAAGGTCGCCGGCGTGCGCATTCCCGGTCCGTCGGGGAAGCCGGTCACGCTGATGAACCCGCCCGAGGCCTGCACCGTCGCGTCCATCGCGGGCAGCCGCTCCCAGCGGCTGCCCGTTGCGTAGCCCTTGCCCGACGCATAGATCAGGCGCGGGAAGTGCGGCGCAAGCTGCTCGTAGCCAAGCCCGAACGATTCCATCACGCCGCCGAGGTAGTTCTCGACCAGCACGTCGGCGCCTTCAAGCAGTTGCAGCAGGATTTCGCGGCCGCGCGGATGCTTCAAGTTGAGCGTCACCGACTTCTTGCTCGCGTTCAACATCAGGAACGAGTAGCTCACGCCGCCGCGCGATACCTCAGGGCGGCGCAGGAATTCACCCGATCCCGGCGGCTCGATCTTGATCACCTCGGCGCCCAGATACGCGAGCTGCATCGTGCAGTACGGCACCGCGTAGATCTGGCCCAGATCGATCACGCGGATTCCTTCAAGCGGCAGTGTCATCGCAAACGATCCTCGCTCAGCGGATTAGGACAGCTCCCAATGCTTCGAGAAGAAACCAAAGAGGAGCTAGGGCCGGCGTCTCGCCGGTCGGCGGCCGGCGGGACGCCGGCCCTACTTCGGACCCGGAAAGCCTCACCGCAGCAGGTTGCGCGCGATTACCATGCGATGGACCTCCGAGGGGCCCTCCCCTATCCTGCGCACGCGCGCCTCCCGATACCATCGTTCGAGCGGGGAACTCCTTGCTCACTCCATAGCCGCCTCCGCTCGCGGCGAGCGGAGATCCACTTATGTTGAGGGGCAGTTGGATGAGTCAAGGTCCGGTGCCCGCCACACGCCTCCGTGCTGAGCCCCAGCGGATCGATCAAGTTCGTCGGATCATTGTGGGCGTATGCGTACAGATTCGCGTCGCCGCCCGCGATGCCCATCGGGTCGGGCGACAGGAATCTCTGCAGCGTCGGACTGTAGTAGCGATTACGCAGGTAGTATAACCCGCTGTTGGGGTCCAACTCACGCCCCGTGAACTGATACGGATTGCCATTGGCCGTCCCGTTCCTCGTGGTCTGGCCGAACGGCCCGTAGGTGTAGGTGGTCGGCATGCTGTTGCTCGAATTCACCAGCCCATACGTCGAGCCGATCGCGTCGGTCAGGAAGCTCATCGTTCCCGACGTGTCGGTCCGGGTGAAGATCTCGTCCAGCCCCAGTCCGGTCAGCAGGTTGGCTGTCACGCTGCTCGTATTCTGCTCCTGCACCGGGTTGAGCCCGTCATACAGATAGTAGGTGGCGTTGCTGAGCCCACTGAGGGTCTCGATCCGCCGCCCGAAGGCATCATACCAGAAAGTCGACGTAGGTGCGCCACTGGTCGCCGCACGGTTCAACTGGTGCGCTCGTTCCATCCAAACGTCAGATCATCCCCGTGTAGCCCGAAGTGGGCACTGAGTGGGCAGAGAAATGCGGCGCACTGCGTCTTGTTTTGCTCTCCTTCCCGGCGGTTCATAAATTGACGAGCGACCAGATTCCTAAACCGAAGCGACCGGTTTCCTCATACAGTGTCAGCTAAGGTGGCAACGAATTTAAGGGACTTTGCGCCGTGACGTTACGTCAGATCAACTCGATGCGGCTGCTCGGAGCCGCGTGCGCGCAAGCCGCTCGCGCGAACCGGCCAGTTACTCGCGGCCCACATAGATGCACCATTCACCGGTTAGCGGGACTATACGAGGATCTTCGCGCCATTGCACTTCAATCGAATGACGCTTTAGAACGGTCGCCAGCTTTACGCTGAGCTCTGGAGGAGGCACGCTCAGACTGTTAACAACTATGCAATAGCCACGGACCGACAAAACGACATCGGTTTGAAACCAGGCGACATCCCAGCCGGCTCTGGTAAGGGCTTCGAAAAGTGGAATCTCTTGGACCGAGCCTTCTTGGATTAGGTTTTTGCCCTCTCGATATGGAACGGCGAACTTCACAACCGATTGAGCGCCGATTGACGAAAGATCTCGCTCGAGCTCGGCTGTATGGTAGGCATCTGTCTCGGAGCACTTACGCCCTCGAAGAATGGAGACCGAAGCGGCCACAAGTAGTGTTAGTGCAACAATGATGCAGAGAACTATGACTGTTCTCAAGCTTAACACGTCCCGGGAAATGTTTTCAGCAGGTCGAACTTCTCTACATGCCGAATCGTTCGTTAGTGTTTAATCGAAAGCTGGCGTCAGGTGCGGCGTGAAACGATCGGGTTTGGGTGGCAGAAAAAGAGGGGCCTGATAGGGGCGGTCCCATGGACTGGCGGGATTCGGGTAATACGGAGGCAGAGGTTCCAGCTTGGGCTTTCCCACAGGCGCTGGCGGTTGGTCGGGGGGTGGGCCAGGTAGGGTGGCTGGAGGGTGGGCGGGGGGCCTAACAACCAAGCCCATCCGCAGCCCTGCGAGGTTAATGCTCGGGCTGCCGGCCGCCCAATTGCAGGCCTCCGGGGATGAAGTTCAACCCGCCGCCGACTCCGCCGCCCCCAGCACCCCATCCCCCGCCACCTCCTCCGCCACTGCCTCCGCCGCCTTCACCGCTAAGGCCACCTTCGCTGCTTCCCCACTGTATTCTTAGGAAGCCGAGGTCAATCGACCCGCCGCCCACGCCGCCCGTGCTGAGCCCCAGCGGATCGATCAAGTTCGTCGGATCGTTGTGGGCGTATGCGTACAGATTCGCGTCTCCACCAGCGATGCCCATCGGGTCTGGCGACGGACGGGTGGTACAACCTGCTGTTGGCCTCCAACTCACAGATCGGTCAGCGCCCCCGGCTAACGTCAGCTCATGGACCGACCTGCCGCAGGCGACTTTCTTTTCTTTGGCTGGCGCGCCAGCGCGATTCCGACAGCGGCACGACGAACACGGCCGCAAGAATGAACACCACACACTCCAAGTACGCACCGCGCGCTCCACAGAAGAACCAAGATAGCATAGCGGCTTGTAAAATCCAGCAGGCATAGGCAATCATGCGGGCCCACCGCAACAGTTCGCGTCTACGTGCCTCAAACGACACTACTCATTCCTCACTAGAGTCTTCCGCAGATGTACAAGCCACGATTCATCTCAGACCATCCTAAAAAACCTTCGGAGCCTGCTTCCCGTGGGCTCAGTGAGAAAAGCTAAGCCCACCATTCCGATCATAGCTAAGCCAGCGTTGATCGAACTCGCATTCCCCTGCACCACATCGTAACCGTACAGACCGATCAGAGAAGCACAGAAAACCATCCCAACAATTTCAAAACAACGCTCCATGCCGAGGCGGAGCCGGGCCGATGCCCTTGCATCGATGAAAGCGCCCAAAACTATGCCGGGGATGGCGCCTATGCTGCCGAATAGGAGGACCCACGCAGCGAAAAGCATCCCTGCAACAAGGGGCGACGAGTGCAGGCCCATGCCGAACTGATTCAAGACGTATAGCATCAGGTGCTTTGCGTAAGGAGCGGCGATATGTGCCGCCGGAAAACCGGTCATGCACCCAAACAGATAGATGCCTGCATGACGAAGTCCGGCCTGCCGGGGCTTTCCAAGCAGGTGCTCCAGAACACTTTGTACGCGGCCTTGCTCGCTTCCCACTTCTGAAATCTCTTCTCCGAATTTCAGGGCCCGGGCTCGGCCGGTGGTAGCGGGGGAAGCGTCATTCCACGAGCCCTGGCTCGCGCTCTTGCGTCTATGCTCAAGTAGAGCGACAGAAACCCCGCGCCCGTGCCTACCACCACGCCCGCAGGGTTTCTGAAAATAAGGAGCCCTGTAAAAGCGCCGCCAAGCGTGAAGGCCTCCAAGCGGCCGTCGAACGCTTGGTAATCCTCGTCGGTCCAGGTTCCTAGAGGCGGAGTGGAGCCTGGCTGATTGCGCAACTCCTGCGCCAGCAGCAGGTTGCCGCCTTGAATGTCCAACCCTCCGAGGTCGAGGTTCAGGTTGCCGCCGGGCTGATATGGGATTACGACACAGCTATTGCACACGGGCGGCTGTTTCCAGTCCCCCCTGAAGGTTCGCCGCCCCCGCCTACCCCTCCTGTGCTCAGCCCCAGCGGATCGATCAGATTCGTCGGATCGTTGTGAGCGTATGCGTACAGATTCGCGTCTCCACCCGCGATGCCCATCGGGTCCGGCGACAGGAAACGCGATAGCGTCGGGCTGTAGTAGCGATTGCGCAGGTAGTACAGCCCGCTGTTGGGGTCCAACTCACGCCCCGTGAACTCATACGGATTGGCATTGGCCGTCCCGTTCCTCGTGGTCTGGCCGAACGGCCCGTTGGTGTACGTGGTCGCCCGCCCCGTCAGCCGGTTCTCTGTGGTCCCGCGCGCCGCATCGGATCCTCTTAGGAGGTCAAGTATCAACTGAAAAGGACAGTGACCCTCCGAATGCGGCAAGCCACTCAATAGTGGGCCCTTCAATACGATACTCGATTACGGTGGAGTCACCGTGCAACTGGATCCACAAATGCAGGAAACACCGATTATTTTTGACAAAGGCAACAATTTGTTCCCGACGCTCCTCGAATAATTCGAGAATCTCTCGAATCGCGCCGTCGAGGCTCCAATGCGGACGCTTAGCGAGTCATACTGCCATTCGAGCTGCGCAAGCTTGGGATTGTTCTGCAATTGAGGAATCTTTTGCCGCCATATCTTGGTCGGTGAGCGGCCAGCGACTTGAGAAAAGAGGGCAACGTCAAAATCCTGTCCCCCTACTACCAGCGCGGTAGTAACCGAAGCAGGAGGTTGCAGAGCTTGCACAGCAAAATCACCGCAAGCCGGGATATAAGCTGCGAAGTTCCTGAGACGTTAAACCCGTGGGAACGGGCGGTGAGGCACCGCGCGTGACCGGAACCAAGTAAACGGATCCGTTGGGAGCGACTGCAATGTTGAATTTTCCGCCTGCGCCCTTACCGACTATGTTCCTGCTTGAGTCTTTCCGCATCGATCTGGTGTAGTTCCCTTGCATTCAGCGTTTTCAGGTTGCCCGCGTTTACGCCCTCTTCCTCCTCCGGGCCGCCACCCAAGCCGCCACCCCCCTCCCCGCCAGGTGTCGATAACCAAGGTTTCCCGCCAAATTCGTCTTCCTGTGCCAGCAGCAGGTTGCCGCCCTGGATGCGTAGCGGTCCGAGGGGCCCGCTGCCGCTGCCGCCGGGCTGATATGCAATGACCCCACACGTACTGGCAGTACGACCCATCCCCTGTCTCTGACGTTGAGTCCGTCATACAGAAGCAGGTTGCGTAGCTGATCCCCGCCACTGGGGGTCTCAAACTGCCGCCCAAAAGCATCATACTGCAAAAGCTCCTTAACGTTGGGAGTTTCAAGGGTTGCGAGCTGGTTGCGCTCGTTCCACACGAAGCTGTTGCCCAGCCCGTCTGACAGCAGGTTGCCGTTGGCGTCCTCCGTCACGCTGGTCCCGTTCCACTTCGATAGCTGGTTATTCACCAGATAGCTCGCGCTCGAAACCGCCGGTATGGTGACCATCGGCGTCGGCGTCGGCGCCGGCGTTTGCGGGTTCGTGACCTGGGTAACACGGCCCGCCGCATCGCGGGTATAGATTCTGGAGTAGAACTGGGACGAACCAGACCAGCCGCCAACCGCAAAGAGGGTGTAGTCGTTGTTGTAGCCGAAGCCCTCCACCGCCCCATAGGGAAACAACACGTTGGCCACAAGGCCATCGGGGTCGCGGACGATCGCTCAGCAGAGTAGGACAGCACCCAATGCTTCGAGGACCGGCGTCTCGCCGGTCCGTGGCCGGCGGGACGCCGGCCCTACTTCGGATCCGGAGTACTCACCGCAGCAAATTCCGCGCGATTACCATGCGATGGACCTCCGAGGGGCCCTCCCCTATCCTGCGCACGCGTGCCTCCCGATACCATCGTTCGAGCGGGAACTCCTTGCTCACGCCGTAGCCGCCGTGAATCTGCACTGCGCGATCGATCACGCGGCCCAACACCTCGCTCGAATAGAGCTTCGCGATCGACGCTTCCATCCGCGCGTCTTCCTTGCGGTCGGCCTTCCATGCGCCCTCCCACGTGAGCCATCGCGCGGCGCGCAATTCGACCTCCGAATCCGCCAGCATCCACTGGACCGCTTGCCGTCGCGCGAGCAATTCGCCGAACGTGCTGCGTCGCTTGGCGTGCTCGATCGCCATCCGGAGCGCCGCCACGCCGACTCCGATATTGCATGCCGAGTACGGAAAACGCAGCCGCGTCAGAAGGTCGAGGCAGAGGGTCAGGCCGCCGCCCTCCGGCCCCAGCCGCCGCTCGATTGGCACCACGCAGTCCTCGAAAGCAACTTCGCACGGCACCGCCGAAGTCCGGATCGTGCGAAAAGGCCGCGGCGTAAAGCCGGGCGTATCTTTTTCGATAATGAAGCAGGTGATTCCGCTGCGCCCGGCGCCGGGATCGGTCCGCGCGAAGACCACGCCCCATTCCGCCTCGTGCGCGTGCGAGATGAAAATCTTGGTCCCGTTGAGGACGTAGGTATCGCCCTTGCGGACGGCGCGGCATTGAATCGCTCCGGCGGGATCCGAACCGCCGCTGGGCTCCGTGATCGCGAAGAAGGTATGCCAGGCGTTACGGAGGGTTCCGACCGCGTACTTATGAATCTGCGCGTCGCTGCCGCCCCAGATCACCGGCGGGGGCGTGCGGCCGAAAACGCCGGCGCCCGGATTGTAGAGGCCCATCCGATGTTGGCACATCTCTTCGCTGAGCACGCACATCTCGAACGCGCCGAGCCCGCCGCCGCCATATTGCCTGGGCGAGCCCATGCACCACATCCCGGCCGCCTGGGTCTTGAGCGCGATCCGCCGGTAGTCTTCTTCGGGGATCTCGGCGGCGTCGGGATCGATTCGCCGCTCGATCGGGATAATTTCCTCGCGGATGATCTTGCCGACCTGCTCGCGCAATGCCTTGAGCTCCGGCGCAAGTTCGAAGCCGATTCCGTTGTCCATTTCAGGCTGACCCCTTGCCGGTTGGCGACGGCTCCAGGCCGCGGCGCAGGCCCGCGAGCCAGAGCTCGCGGAACATTTCGAAATCGTACGCGCCCCAGGTGCCTTTGATCGCGAGATCGATTCCGCGCAAATGATCCGACGCCTTCTCGATCCGGGCGATCGCGGCCGCGCCCTTTTCCTTGCGCTCGGCGCCAGTCGACGCGCGAGCGCCGGCGTAGTCGGCGATACCGCTTAGCACCTCGAAGCCGTATTCCCATAGATCGCGCTCGGCGTGAACCAGCGGCGCGCCGGTTTCGCGCGCGATCCGGTTGGCGGCCTCTATCGCGCCGCGGACGAGCTGGGCCGCTTCGGCCAGCTCGGCCCGTATGCGCGCGGCTTTCGCGGGCGCTGCCGGCGGGCGCATCACGTCCCCATAGGTGAGCACCTTGGCGGACGCGCGCTCGATTAGCCGGTAGGCCTCGGCCATCTCGGACGCACACGCGGGATGGCGCTCCGCCGCGGTATCGGCCAGCGCAGCGCCGGGATCGAAGTCCGGGGAGCGCGTGCCGCGCACGAAAGCGTTGAGGTTGACCGGATAGGCAAACAGGCTGAACGCGCCGAAGGTCAGGCAGGAGATGCTGCTCAACCCCAACGCGCGATAGGCGCGCAGGTCGCGCGCGATGATCGACGGAGTGGCAAAGCCGAGCCCGCCGAACAGGATCGCGTCCTGGTAGTATTCAAAGATATGGCCGCGGCCATCGAACAACTCGAGGTAGCGTTTGAGCGACTCGAAGTAGCGCGGATTGGTCTCGCACGCCGGGTCGTCGATCGCATGGCTGTAGCATCGCTCGCGCGGCGCCCATTCGAACCATACGTTGGGCTCGGGCTTGAGCGCCGGGTCGGGCTCGATCGTATCGTGATAGGCGAGGTACGCGACCGGCGGCCCGCCGCTTTCGAGCGCGCGGGCGATTTCGTTGACGACCTTCATGTACTGGAGCTGCGGCGCGAGTCCCTTGCAATCCGTGCATCGGCACCACGCTCCCTCGAACACGTCGGCGCCCCAGATGTGCAGCAGCTCGCCTTCCGGATAGTCGCGAACGTACTCGAGCGCATTGTCACGGACCAGCGCGAGCGCACGCGGGTTGGATACGCAGAGGTTGCCGCGCGCCGCGCGGACGCCGTGGGCGTCGGCCGGGAAGAACTCGGGATTCGCCTCGAATCGTTCGCGCGGGAGCAGAAGCTGCAACACGTGGCCGCCGTACTCGGGGGCGATTCCGCGCTCGCGATAGAGCGGCATCAGGTCGTCGATTCGCAGCCGCGTGTCGTGCGCGTGGCGGATATAGGAGAAGGCGTTGATGCCCCGCGCCGCCATCCAGGGGATGAACCGGCGATCGTGCGCCAGATGCTGTTCCAAACGATCGGGGAACGAATAGTTCCAGGTCATGAGGTCGGAAACGAAAGCGCGCCGCGCGAACGCGGGCTCGACCTTGCGCGGCTCGACCGCGCGGAGCATGGCGGGATCGATTCGCGGCAGCTCGGGCTCGCTCCCAGCGGGGTAGCGCGCGCCCATCCGCTCCAGGAAATCGTAGACCGCGTGCAGCACCGCGCGGTCGCTCCCGCCGTCGAGCGTGATCGTCTCGGCGGTCCGGGAGATCGCGAAGCTGTCGCCGGTCAGGCTCGGCGAGGGTATCCGCGCCGCCCGTCCCGATTCGAGCTGGATACGTTTCGCGCCGATTTCGCGGCTGCTCTGCGGAACGATTTTCTCGCCCGCCATCGCATGGAGCCCTGGGCGAGCTCGCGCGCCGCGAAATTGAGGACCTTCCCGGCCCGAGCCGAATGTAGGATGCGAATCGGCGCAGCGCCCTGTCGTGTTGCCATCTTATTTCGCTCTCGATGTCTTTCGCTGCGAATCGCTCCGCGTAGATCCTTCGCGGAGTTTACCCTGAGCGAAGCCGAAGGGCTCAGGATGACGGGTAGGGAGCGAGGATTCGTGTTTTGTCATTCCGAACGCAGTGAGGAATCTACGCGGAGCGATTTTCTTCAGATGGTTCCGCTACCTCACCGTACCCACGTCGTTTTTCCGCGGGTGCCGGGATGATAACATCCCGACTCTGGCAGGGCTAACCGCTTCGCGAGCCCGCCTCAGAACCGTGCCTAGTCCGCAGGAAATCCTCGACCAGCTCAAGAAGGTCAAGTATCCCGGCTTTACCCGCGATATCGTTTCGTTCGGCCTGGTGAAAGATATCGAGGTCGCGCACTCCGGCGTTACCGTGATGCTGTCGGCGGCGTCGGCCAATCCTGAAATCGCCAGCCGGATTGTCGACGAGATTCGCAGCACGGTCGCCGCGATGCCGGGTGTGGCGCAAGTGAAGGTCGAAGTCGAGCGCGCCGCGCCGGCTGCGCCCCGGATGGCCGCGCCGCAGAAGAGCGCAGTCCCCGGCGTGAGCCGGATCGTCGCCGTCGCGAGCGGCAAAGGCGGCGTCGGCAAGTCGACGGTTGCGGTCAACCTCGCGCTTGCGATGGGCGCGCTCGGGCGGCGCGTGGGCCTGATGGATGCGGACGTATACGGGCCGAGCGTCGCGATGATGGTCGGTCAGGACCGCGACGTGGGCGCGAAGGTCACGCCCGAGCGGCGGATCGTTCCGATCGAGCGCTTCGGGATGCGCTACGTCTCGATGGCGCTGTTCATCGGCGAGCAGACCCCGGTGATCTGGCGCGGCCCGATGGTCACCAAGCTCGAAACCGAGTTCCTGTTCAACGTCGAATGGGGCCGGCTCGATTGCCTCGTGCTCGATTTGCCGCCCGGAACCGGCGACGCGCAGCTCACGATCACACAGCGCGTAGTTCTCGATGGCGGCGTGATCGTCACCACGCCCCAGGCGATCGCGCTGCTCGACGTGCGTCGCGGAGTCGCGATGTTCAACGAAGTCGGCACGCCGGTGCTCGGCGTGATCGAGAACATGAGCTACTACCTCTGCCGCAAGTGCGGCCATCGCCACGAGATCTTCGCCCACGGCGGTGGCCGGCGGATGGCCGAGGAGATGGGACTGCCGTTTTTGGGCGAGATTCCGATCGTTCGCGAGCTGCGCGAAGGCGGCGATACCGCCCGTCCGATCGTCGTCACCTTCCCCGACCATCCGGTGAGCATCGCGTTCAAGTCGATCGCCGCCAAGGTGCTGGAGCAGGTCGAGCGCCGCTCATAACAGGCGCCGCTTGAGGATCACCGGCGATGGCGTTTGCCGTGTTTGACATCGAGACCCGGGTCGACAAGCGCCTGCTGAATCAGGTCTTCTTTTCCGGTGAGAACCTCGGCGACCAGGAAGCCTACGAGAAGTTTCGCGAGCAGTTGAGCAGGGGCAACGGACGCGGATTTTTTCCGACCTCGCTGCACGTGCCGATCTCGATCGCGATCGGAAACGTGACTGACGACTACGTTTTGAGCTCGGTCGAGAGTCTCTGTACCGGCGACTATTCGGAGGCCAGCCTGGTGCGCGAGTTCTGGGCGAGAGCGGAGCGCTTCGCCGGATGCCTCGTGAGCTTCAACGGCCGCCGCTTCGATCTGCCGGTGCTGGAGCTTCAGGCGCTTCGCTACGGTATCGCGGCGCCCGCGCATTTCGCCGGGCCGAACTCGGCGCGCGCGCGATACTCCGACGAGCGTCATCTCGACCTGATGGACTTCATCACGAACTACGGCGCCTTCCAGGTTCGCGGCGGGATGAACCTGCTGCTCAAGATGATCGGGATGCCGGGCAAGACCGAAATGGACGGCTCGCAGGTGCAGGAGGCCTTCGAGGCGGGACGGCTCGCCGAGATCCATCGCTACTGCCGCGCCGACGTGATTCAGACCTACTTCCTGTTTATCCGGGTCGAGCTGATGCGCGGGCGGATCGATCAGGCGCGCTACCGCGCAGCGCACGACGCCTCCGCGCATTTTCTCGCGGAGCTCGAATCAAGCGCCGCCCCCTCCGGCCCGGAAAAACCCGCCGAGGTCCACTGATGGCGCCCGTGCATCCGACCATCTCTCTGATTGTGGTCGCGCGCGACGAAGAGGCCTTGATCGCGCAATGCCTCAAGAGCGCGTGGTTTTGCAGCGAGCTGATCGTGGTCGATTCGTTCTCGACCGATCGCACGGTGGAGATCGCGCGCGGGCTCGGGGCGCGGGTGTTTCAGCGCGAATGGGCCGGATATGTCGCGCAGAAGCAGTTCGCGCTGGAGATGGCGACCAGCGAATGGGTGCTGCTGCTCGACGCCGACGAGCAGGCCACTCACGACCTCGGGAGTCGAAATCCGCGGCGTGCTGCAATCGCCGGCGCCCGCCGACGGCTACCGGATTCGCCGCGTGCTCTATCATCTCGGCCACTACTTCACGCGTCCGATTTACCGCGACAACCCGGTGCGCCTGTTCCGGCGCGCTCGCGGTCATATCGGCGGGCGCGACCCTCACGACAAGGTCGTAGTCGACGGTGCGATCGGGCAGCTCGAGGCGCCGATCCTGCACTTCAGCTATCGCGACGTCGCGGACCATGTCGCGACGATCAACCGGTTCAGCTCGGTCGCGGCGGCCGAGCAGGAGCCGACCGCATTCACGCCGCTCAGGATGATCGCGAACCCGGCGTGGCGCTTCTTCAACTTCTATATTCTGCGCGGCGGCTTCCGCGAAGGCGGGCGCGGACTCTACGCCGCATCCACCGCCGCGTTCTACGTCTTCCTGAAGTACGCCAAGCTCTACGAGCGGCGGCTGAAGGCGACTCGTCCGCGCTGACGCGATGGCCGCGCCGAGGGAGGACCGTTTCCTCTCGTAGGGGCGGCTCGCGAGCCGCCCGTGACGGCAGGCAGGAGGCGGGTCTCGACCCGCCGCTACAAGGACTTGCCCACAACCAGCGGCCTGGCGGTCACTTCCTTAATCTCCAATTCCTGATAACGTAGGCTCGTCCCGATGAAGCGCCTGCCTCCTTATATTCTCCGGCATTGGCTCGGCTATACGTTCGGAGTTTTCTGCACGCTGATGACCGCGAGCCTTGCGATGGTGGGGCCGTACCTGCTGCGCGACGCGGTCAACGCGATCGAGAGCGGGCACTTCGGCCTGGTCGCAGGATACGCAGAGCTGATGTGCGGGGCGGCGCTGCTGCTGGGCGTCTCGCGATGGTTCTCGCGCTTCATAACCTTCAACTGCGGGCGCGATATCGAGTACGAGCTGCGCAACGATCTGTTCGCTCATCTGACCTCGCTCGGCCCGGACTTTTATCAGCGGGTCAAGACCGGCGACCTGATGTCGCGCCTGATCAACGACCTCACCGCGGTGCGCATGATGGTCGGGATGGGCGTGCTCACGTTCGCCAACACTCCCGTCTACTACATCTACGCGGTGGCGATCATGGCGTCGCTCAACGTGCGGGTGATGATGGTCGCGGTGATTCCATACTTCCTGCTCTTCTTCGGAATCCGCTACCTGACGCGCTCGCTGATGGAGCGAAGTCTCAAGGTCCAGCAGGGCCTGGGCGCGATCGGGGCCAAGGTGCAGGAAAGCCTGGCCGGAATCCACGTGGTCAAGGCGCATACGCTCGAAGAGCACGACGCAGCGCTCTTTCGCGAGCTGAACGATCGCTACAACGAGCAGGGCCTCGCGCTGGCGCGCCTGCGCGGCGCGATGATGCCGATGATCCGGTCGGCGGTGACCTGCTCGACGATGGTGGTGCTGATCTACGGCGGCGCGCTGGTGATGCGCCACACGATCTCGATCGGCGATCTGATCGCGTTCATGGGCTACCTGGCGCTGCTGGCGTGGCCGACCACCTCGCTCGGCTACATGATCTCGATCTACCAGCGCGGCAAGGCCTCGATGAAGCGCCTGGGCGAGATCTTCGACGCGGTCCCGCCGGCGTCGGTCGAGAGCAACGGCGCCGCGCTTTCGGTGACGGGCGCTATCGAATGGGATCGGGTCTCGTTCAGCTACTTCGCGCGCGACCGGGTCGCCGTCAATGGCGACGGTGCTTCCGCCAACGGCGACGCGCCTTCGCCCAACGGCGACGCGCTTCTCAACGGCAATATCCCGTACGCGCTCAAGAACGTCAGCGTCAAGGTGCCGGCCGGCGGCAAGCTCGCGATCGTCGGACGCACCGGCAGCGGAAAATCCACGATGGTCAAGCTGCTCGCGCGGCTGATCGATCCCACCGCCGGGCGCGTCCTGCTCGACGGGCACGACACGCGCGAGCTGAACCTGTTCGCGCTCAGGCGCGCGATCGGGCTGGTGCCGCAGGAGCCCGCGCTGTTTTCCGACACGCTCGCGCGCAACATCGCGTTCGGCCGCTCAGCCGCGTCGCCCGATGAAATCGAGTCTTCCGCGCGAATCGCAGGGCTGGAGGGTGATATCGCGGTGCTGCCGCGCGGGCTCGATACCGTGGTCGGCGAGCGCGGCATGTCGCTTTCGGGCGGGCAGAAGCAGCGCGTCACGATCGCGCGCCTGCTCACCTACGATCCGGCCGTGGTGGTGCTCGACGACGCGCTATCGAGCGTCGATACCGAGACCGAAAAGGCGGTGCTCAAGAGCCTCGGCGAGAGCGTGCGCGGCCGCACCACGATCGTCGTCGCCCATCGCGCCTCGACGGTGCGCGACGCCGACCAGATCGTGGTGCTCGAGGAAGGCGAGATCGCCGAGCGCGGCACGCATGAGGAGCTGATGGCCCGTCACGGGATCTACGCCGAGCTGTTCCATCGCCAATTGCTCGAGGAGGAGCTCGAGCGCTACTGACCGCGATGCAAATCGCCGACGAAGAAAAACTTGGCCAGATCTACGACCTCAATCTGCTGAGGTGGATGTGGGGTTTCGTGCGCCCCTATCGCAAGCTGTTCTGGATCTCGGTCATCCTGATGCCGCTCAACTCGGCTTTCATGCTCGCCCAGCCGTGGGTGATCAAGCTGACCATCAACATCTTTCTCGCCGCGCATCGGACTGAAGCGCCGCGATGGCTGCAACCGGCGCTCGCCGCGTCGCACGGGCACGGGCTGTTCGTGATGGGCGGGCTCTACCTGGTGCTGCTGACCGGCGAGTTCTCGACCTTCTACGGCCAGTTCTATCTGATGATGATGGTCGCGCAGTACAGCCTGTCCGATATGCGCCTGGCGCTGTTCCGCCATGTCGAGCGCCTGCCGATGGCGTTCTTCGATCGCACGCCGGTGGGCAGGCTGGTGAGCCGGATGACCGCCGACGTCGACGCGATCAACGAGATGTTCAACGCCGGCTCGCTCACGATCTTCATCGACCTGCTCACGCTATGCGGAATTATCGGGATCATGTTCACGATGAGCCCGCGCCTGGCGCTGTGGGCGCTGTGCGCGATTCCGCCGCTGGTGATCGTGATCAACTTTTTCCGCGTGCGGGCGCGCGCCGTGTACCGCGAAATCCGCGAGCGCCTGGCCGCACTTAACGCCTACTTGTCCGAAGCGATCGGCGGGATGGCGGTGATCCAGTTGTTCACGCGCGAGCTGGAAACGCGCCGCGAGTTCGACGCGCTCAACGTCAAAAGCCGCGACGCGCAGATGATGGGCAATATCTACGAGGCCGGGATCTTCTCGTCGGTCGAAGCGCTCAGCTCGGTGACGATCGCGGTAATCGTATGGGCCGGCGGCGGGCAGATGATGCGCCGGCTGATCGGACTCGGCACGCTGGTCGCCTTTATCGAGTACGCGAAAATGTTCTTCATGCCGCTGCGCGACATCTCGGGCAAGTACACCGTGATGCAGTCCGCGCTGGCCTCCGCCGAGCGGCTCCAGGCTTTGATGGGCGAGGCGCCGGCGATCTCGAGCCCGCCGCGCGCCAGGCCGGTTGCGCCACGCCGCGGCGAGATCGTCTTCGACCACGTAAACTTCGCCTACCGGCCGGGCGAACCCGTGCTGAGGGACTTGAGCTTCAGCGTCGAGCAGGGGCAGAAGGTGGCGATCGTCGGGCAGACCGGCTCCGGCAAGACCACCATCATCAAGCTGCTCAACCGCTTCTACGACGTGACCAGCGGGCGAATCATGGTCGATGGCGCCGACGTGCGCGAATGGGATCTGACCGAGCTCAGGCGCGAGATCGGCGTGGTCCAGCAGGACGTTTTTCTGTTCTCCGGCGGAATCATCGAGAATATCCGGCTCGGACGCACCGAGCTCGGCGAGCGCGAAGTGCGCCAGGCGCTGACGCGCGCGCAAGCGTTGCGCTTCGTCGAGCGGCTGCCGGGGGGTCTCAACGAGCCGGTGAGCGAGCGCGGCGCCAATCTCTCCTCGGGGCAGCGGCAGTTGCTCTCGTTCGCGCGCGCCTTCGCCTACGACCCGAAGATCCTCGTGATGGATGAGGCGACCTCAAGCGTTGACAGCGAGACCGAACGGCTGATCCAGGTGGCGCTGCGCGAGCTGCTCGCCGATCGCACCGCGTTGATCATCGCGCATCGCCTGTCCACTATCGAACGCTCCGACCGGATCCTCGTGCTCAGCAACGGCGTGCTGCGCGAGAGCGGAACCCATCAGGAGCTGCTCGACCAGCGCGGCCTGTATTACCGGCTCTTCGAGCTTCAGTACGCGGCTGCGGCGGTGCCGGAAATCCAGGCGGCCGACTGATTCGCCGGTGGCGCGGCCCTGGTCAGCAACTTGCGCCCGGCGCACTTCGTTCGCGCTGGCGATCGCGAGCCTGTGCGTCGGTCTCGCCGGATGCGAGGCCGGCTATCTTGCGCGCGCGGCCTACGAGCAGGGGCGCCTGCTCTGGAATCGCCGCCCGATCGCGCAGGAGCTGGCGCGCCCGGACCTCGATCCCGATCTGCGCGCCAAGCTCAAAATGGTGATCGATCTGCGCCGGTTCGCCGGGGATCGGCTCGGCCTCAACGTCGGCAACGCCTACCGCACCGTCACTGCAGTGGACCAGGGCGCGATCGTATGGGTGGTGATGGCGGCGCCGAAAGATTCGCTTACGCCTTACACCTGGTGGTTCCCGATCGTGGGCGCGGTGCCGTACCGCGGCTACTTCGAGGTGGCGGACGCGAACGCGGAGGCCACCGAGTTCGATGCGGCCGGCTTCGACACGCTGGTGCGTTCGGCGGTCGCATTTTCGTCGCTCGGTTTCTTCAGCGATCCGCTGCTGTCCAATCTGCTCATGCTCGATCGGGTGCAGCTTGCGGGTGTGATCTTCCACGAGCTGCTTCATCGCACCTACTATCTGGCGGGCGACGCGATGTTCGACGAATCGGCGGCGACCTGGGTCGGCGATCACGCGGCGGCCGAGTATTTCGCCGCGACCGAGGGCCGCGATTCGGCCGATGCGGTCAGCGCGCGCGCCATCGTGAAGAGCGATTTGCTGTTCGCCGATTTCCTGCTGCGCGAGGAGGCGCGCCTGCTGACCCTGTACGGCATGGATCTGCCGACCGCCGAGATCGTCAAGCGGCGCGAGCCGATCCTCAAGCAGATTCAGGCCGATTACTCCAAGCTCAAACCGAGCCTGTCGTCATTGCAGCGCTTCGATCTCGACAAGGAACCGATCAACAACGCGGTGCTGATCAACTACGGAATCTACTTTCACGATCTCGACAACTTCGAGGCGCTCGATCGGAAATATGGCGGCGATCTGCGCGCGACGATCGAAGCCATAATCGCGCTCGCCCGCGCCCATCCGGAGGATCCGTTCTTCGCGATCTGGCAGGCAACACGCGGCCAATCGCAGTGAACCTGCGGGCCCTCCGCCTTTCGGGAGAGTTGCTCTCACTCCCGCGCCAATGCCTTGCGGAGCGCGGCGGCGCTTTCGAGCAGCGTGCGGGGCACGTTCAGCGTTCCCGCCACGTTGGAATACGGATAGAACCTCGCGTTGACATGGACATGAAGCGGCAAGCCGTCGGCCTGATGAATCTCGTAGTCCAGCGGCAGCGGGCCGAGAATCCGCAGGATACGATGGAGAGCGCGCGCGAACGGCCGCATCTTCTCCACAGACAGATCGCTCAGCAAGCCGCTGAATTCCGGCATCACTACATCGTAGCTGCGCGGAAACACTCCGATCGGGCTCGCGTAGCTCACCACACCGTCGCGGCTCTCGATCAGAAGACCCATCCGCTCGAAAAGTTCGGCCATCTCGCGCCATAGGTTCGGATGGTCGCGAGTGGCGCGCTGTTCCGCTTCGAGTGTCGGGAACGGCTCCGGAGCGCCGAGTATCTGCTGATGGAGATGCGGCTGCGAGGCGCCCGACTCGCGCCCTTGGTTTTTCCGAATAACCACCGAGCGCACGGCCGGATTGGCCGTCGCATGCCGCATCACGCGTGCGTCGGCGATCAGAACCTGGAGGAAGTGGGCTTCGCTGAGCGCGCCGGTGAAGAGCAGATCGTTGCGAGAACGCGGATGCTCGATAAAGTGACGCGGATCCTCGACCACCACGTAGGATTCGTTGCGGTTTCCGATCAGCTCAATTGGGACGCGCGGGAACAGGTTGTTGAAGACCCGAATCAGCCACTGGCCGCGGTCGCGTGCCAGGTTGTTCCGATCGGGCCAATCCGCGACTTCGGCCGCCTCGACGCGAAGAACCTCCGCCGGCGCGCTACTCTCGTTGCCCGGACAAAAGGGACATCCCGCTTGCTCCCGCTCCACGTCGGCGCGATCCAAAAGCGGCGCCGCCAGATCGGGATCTTCGCGGCCCGACAGCGCGAAGGCGAAGCTCTTGCCGCGCACGTCGACCACGTAGGAGATCACTCCGGTGATCGGGTTCCTGATCCAGACCAGTTCGCCATCGCGGATTTGATATTCGATCGGCATCGCGCGCTATCGCGGGAACAGTCCCGTTTAAGCATTGCGGTTGGCGTGTTTCAACGCGCCACGTCAACCTTTATTATGGTCGAGGAGCGCGACCGAAGGAGCTTTCCGCCGGCTGTCCTTGACACCCCGGCAGCCTCAGGTTATCCATCTGAAGTCGAACGCAGAAATCGCATTGAGGGTCTGGCGCTCCGCCTTCGCGGACACCAGGCTTTTTTTTGGGTAGCCAAGGCACCGGGGAAATCGCGGGAAAATCGATCAATCATCAGACGTGGCCACGCTGAAGAAATATCTGTTCACGCCGGGTCCCGCGCCCGTCCCGCCCGAGGTGTTGCAAGAGATCTCGCGGCCGATAATCCACCATCGCACACCCGAATTCAGCGCGGTGCTGAACGAGGCGCGCGCGCTGATGAAGCCGCTGCTCGGCACGAAGCAGGAAGTCATCCTGCTGTCTTCGAGCGGCACGGGTGCGATGGAAGCCGCGGTGACGAATCTGCTCGCGCCAGGTGAGGCGGCACTGTTCGTCAACGGCGGCAAGTTCGGCGAGCGATGGGGCAAGATGCTGGCGGCGCACGGGATGACGGCCCATCCGATCAACGTCGAATGGGGCCGCGCGGTGCGTCCCGAGCAGGTCGAAGACGCGCTCAAGTCGCGTCCCGAGGCGCGCGCACTGTTCATCCAGGCCAGCGAGACTTCGACCTGCGCGGTACATCCGATTGCCGAAATTGCCCCGCTCACGCGCAAGCGCGACGTGATGCTGATCGTAGATGGAATCACGTCGGTGGGCGTGTTCGAGCAGAAAATGGACGAGTGGGGAATCGACGCGCTGGTCACCGGCAGCCAGAAGGCACTGATGCTGCCGCCCGGCCTGGGCATGATCGCGCTCTCCGCGCGGGGATGGGAGCGCGCACAGAAGAACAAGACGCCGCGCTTCTATTTCGATCTCAACCGCGAGCTCAAGGCCCAGCGCGACGAGAGCACGACCGCGTGGACCGCTTCCGTAGCGCTGATCTTCGGCCTGCATAAGGCGCTCTCGATGATTCACGCCGAGACCCTGCCGCTCGTCTTCGCGCGCCATCAGTTGATGGCTGAGGCGGCGCGCGCGGCCGCTCCGGCGCTCGGACTGAAACTGCTCTCACCGGATAATCCGGCGCCCGGCGTCACCGGTATTCTGGCGCCGTCCGATATCGACGGCTCAAAGCTGGTGCGCTACCTGCGCGACGAGCTTGGCGTATCGGTCCAGGGCGGCCAGGACCAGATGAAGGGCAAGCTCGTGCGTATCGGCCACATGGGATACGTCGCGCCGTTGGACATCCTGGTCGCGATCGGCGCGCTCGAGATGGGGCTCAATCGGATGGGCTATCGCTTCACGATCGGCTCCGGAGTTGCGGCCGTGCAGGCACGAATCGCAAAAGGCGCCTGAACCCGAACATGCCCGAGACCTTCCGCGTGCTCTTGAGCGATTCCCTTGCGCCCCAGGGAATCGAGGTGTTGCGGCGCCATGCGCCGCAAATCCAGTTCGACAGCAAGGTCGGCCTCAAACCAGCGGAGCTGGCCGCCACGATCGAGCCCTACGACGCGCTCGTGATTCGCAGCTCCACCAAGGTCACGCGCGAGATTATCGACGGCGCGAGAGCGCTCAAGGTGATTGGACGCGCGGGCGTCGGCGTCGACAACGTCGACCTCGAAGCGGCGACGCGGCGCGGGATCGTGGTGATGAACAGCCCCTCGGGCAACAGCGTCACCACCGCCGAGCACGCGATCTCGATGATGATGGCGCTGGCGCGTCATATTCCAGCCGCCGACGCTTCGACTTCGGGCGGGCCGATGGGAGCGCGGCAAGTTCACCGGCACCGAAGTATGCAACAAGACGCTCGGCGTGATCGGGCTCGGCAATATCGGACGGATCGTCGCCGACCGCGCGCTCGGCCTCAAGATGAAGGTGATCGGCTTCGATCCGTTTTTCACGGCCGAAGCGGCTGCGCGGGTCGGCGTGGAACTGGTGAATCTCGAACAGCTTTACGCGCGCGCCGATTTTATCACGGTGCATACGCCGCTCACCGACGACACGCGCGCGATGGTAGGCGCGGCGGCGATCGCCAAAATGAAAAAGGGCGTGCGGATTATCAACTGCGCGCGCGGCGGTATCGTCGATGAGACCGCGCTGGCCGAGGCGCTTGCCTCGGGCAAGGTCGCCGGCGCGGCGCTCGACGTCTTCGTGGAGGAGCCGCCCCCGGCGGACCATCCCCTGCTCAAGCTCGGCAACGTGATCGTCACGCCGCATCTCGGCGCCGCGACCGATGAGGCGCAGGTCCAGGTGGCGGTCGATATCGCGCAGCAGATCGTCGATTTTCTCCTCGGCGGAGTTGCTCGCCATGCAGTGAATATCCCGGCGCTGTCGCCCCATGAACTCGAAGTCCTGGGACCCCATCTGAGGCTCGCGGAGAAGCTCGGCAGGCTCGCCGCCCAGCTAATCGACGAAACCCCGACGCAGGTGACGATCGGACTCGGTGGCGAGGCCGCCAGCTTGAACGCGGAACCTATCAGCGCGGCGGCGCTGAAGGGCCTGCTCAGCGGTTTCCTCGATCAGGAGCTCAACTACGTCAACGCGCCGTTCATCGCTCGCGAGCGCGGAATCCGTGTGACCGAGACCCGCTCGCGCGAAGCAACCGACTACGTGAACACGCTCTTTCTCAGTGTGCGCACGGCTTCGGGAGAGCACGAAGCGGCCGGCGCGGTGCTCGGGAATCGTGCGATGCGCATCATCAGGATCGACGGCTATCGCGTCGAGGCGGTGCCGGAGGGCTACTTCCTGATGCTCCACAATCGCGACGTGCCGGGCGTGATCGGCGCGGTCGGCACGATGCTCGGCCAGGCGGGAATCAATATCGGCGGCTTCGAGCTGGGCCGCGATCGCGTGGGCGGAATGGCGCTCAGCCTGGTCGAGGTTGACGAGCTTGTACCGCTCGCCGTGCTCGAGAAACTCAAGACCATCGCCGGGATCACGGCGGCCTCTTTGCTGAAACTCTGAATCGCGCGCCGACGCCTCGCGGCGTGGGCACTCTCGCGTCCGGGTAGAACTCGAATGAAAACAGTCGCAGTGATCGGCACGCAATGGGGCGACGAGGGCAAGGGCAAGATCGTCGACTTGCTCGCGGAGCACGCCGACGTGGTGGTGCGCTTCCAGGGCGGCAACAATGCCGCGCATACCTTGGTCGTTGACGGCGAGAAATTCGTCCTGCGCCTGGTCCCCGCCGGCGCGCTGCATCCCGGCAAGACCTGCGTGATCGGCAACGGCACCGTGGTCAACCCGCTGGGGCTGATCGAGGAGATCGACGGGCTGAAGCGGCGCTCGCGCCTGAAGGACGATGGCCTCCTCAAGCTCAGCTACGACGCGCATATCGTGATGCCGTACCATATCGCGATCGATCGCGCGCGCGAGGCGCGCCTCGGCAAAGCCGCAATCGGCACCACCGGCTTCGGAATCGGACCGGCTTACGAGGACAAAATGTCGCGGATGGGTCTGCGCTTCGCCGACCTGCTCGACTTCAAGGCCTTCACCGTCAGACTCAAGCGCAACATCACCGACAAGAACCGCTATTTGAAGGCGGTGCTGAAGGCCAAACCGATCGACGGCAGGAGCCTGGTCGAAGCGATGAAGAAAGCGCGCGCGCGGCTGATGCGTTATCTCTGCGACACCGGCGTCTTCCTCGACGAGGCTATCGCGCAAGGCAAGCGCGTACTCTTCGAAGGCGCGCACGGCACGATGCTCGATATCGATCACGGCACCTACCCTTTCGTGACTTCGTCGAGCTGTATCGCCAGCGCGGTGTTCGCCGGCGCCGGTATCGGGCCCGGCAGTCTCGACGGCGTGCTCGGAATCAGCAAGGCCTACACGACCCGCGTGGGCGCCGGCCCGTTTCCGACCGAGATCTCGGGATGGCTCGCCGACGCGGTGCGCGAAGAGGGCGTGGAGTTCGGCTCGGCGACCGGACGGCCGCGCCGAATCGGATGGTTCGACGCGGTGCTGGCGCGTCATGCGGCACGGATCAACGGTTTGTGGGGGCTGGCGATCACGAAGCTCGACGTGCTCTCCGGAACCAGCCCGTTGAACATCTGCGTCGCCTACGAAATCAAGGGGCGGCGCTACGATCAGATGCCGCCCGGCCGCGACTCGCTCGCGCGCGCCAAACCGATCTTCGAGCAAATGCCGGGTTGGATGGAAGATCTCAGTGCCGCGCGCTCGATGGACGATCTACCCGCAAACGCCCGCCGCTATCTGGAAAGAATCGCCACACTGGCCCGCGTCAAGCTCGCGATGGTCGGCGTAGGCGCCTCCCGCGACGCCGCGATCGTGATCGAGAATCCGTTCCTGGCGTGAGTGTTCGCCCACTATCGGGATTCGGCCACTCGTGTTTGTTATGCTCCCTTGCCCGCGTTGTTACTGATTAGACGACGGGCACAGGAGGAGGGAGGGCGTTAGAAGGCTCGGTCGATATTTACCCGAGACCTAGCATGCCGCGGGCGACGCCGATATGAAAGGACGAATGGTAGATCACGTAGTCATATGCCTCGCGCAACGTGCTGACTGAGTAGGCGGTAAACGCGATTTTCGCGGGAAGCGGCTCGTCAAGCGGAAGAGTGCTCAAAGTGTGATCCGCTTTGACAAGAACTTCCTCCCACCACTTTGCAATTTCTGAGAATTCCGGCCGCTCCTTTGACCATGGTCGAGTACTATTTAGACCGTGGAACTCTTCCTTAAAACTGTCTGCCGGCGCCCAACCGTTTCCAAAAGGCAGAACGAGCGCGCGGCTGGCGTCGAACGCGGTATGCCCGATGTGCCAAAGCGGATCGGCGGACCTGGGCTGCGTGGCTTCAATCTCCGCGAATTCGTGATTCTTGAGTGGGAACATCAGGACCCCCAAGACCTTTCGCAGAGTTTCGGATTGTCCCTTCATGGCATCACATGCTCGCGCCGCGTCTCGCAGCTCAACTCAATGGCCTCGCGAACGATTTCATCGGTGTATGCCACATGGTCTCCAAGCGGCCACAGTTGCTCGAAACGCTTCGGCGCGCGTCACCCCGCGCAGACGCCCGCGAGACTCGCGATCGCGACGCCCCGCCGGGCTGCGCGATACTCGTTGCGATCAAAGCCGTTGGTGCAATAGCCGAGCGAGATTCCGCTGACCGGATCACCCCATCCGAGCTGTCCGCCCGCACCGCCGTGCCCGAACGCCAACGGCGATACGGTCTTGCCGAGTCCCCGCCAGTTGGATTGTCCGTCATCTCCGGCGATCGTGACGCCCAGCCCGCGATTGCACTTGAACTTGAAGATGTGATCGACGTAATCGCCCGAGCGCACGCGCAGCGCCTCGCGCAGGGTTTCCGTTTTCCAGATCTGCTTACCGTCGTAAGACTGCCCGTCGTTGACCAGCGCCTGATAGAACAAGGCGAGATCGCCGGCCGTCATAACTCCGCCGCCGCCCGGTACGCCGATTTCGCGCAACTCGGGGATGTTGAAACGCATGATGTTTTCCTCGTTGACCTCGCTCGGCGGAAAGTCGGGAAAGTTCAGCTTCTTCTTCTCCTCTTCGGAGAGCGGCTCATTGAGGTAGATGATATCGGCGGCGCGTGAAGTCAGCTCGCGCGGAAGGCCGACCCGCAAGTCGGGAATCCCGAGCGGCAGCGCGATCCGGTTGCGGATGAACTGGCGGAAGTCTTGTGCCGTCCGCCGCTCGATAATCTCCGCGATGATCCAAAAGCCGGAGGTTGGATGGTAATAGAACTTGCTGCCGACCGGGAATTCGAGCCGCCATTGGCTGAAACGCTCCAGCCGCGTCTTGCGATCCGGCCAATCAAGCGGATTGAACGGCGCGTTGGGAAATCCGCTGACGTGGAGCAGCACCTGCTCGATGGTAATTTTGTCTTTGCCGTTGGAGCCGAACTCCGGAACGATGTCGGCGACTTTTTCGCTCGGGTCGAGCTTGCCGTCCTGCATCAGGAGCCACACCGCAGACGACATGATCGCTTTGGTGCAGGAGAAGATGCAGTAGAAGGTTTCGTTGGTGGCGGGCTTTTCGGCGCCGCCCTGCACGGCGCGTCCGACCGTGCGCATCGCAGCGATCTTGCCCTTGCGCGCGATCGCGATCTGGGCCGATGGCAAGAGCCCGTCCTTGACTTCGCGCTCGGCGCGCAGGAATAGCGCCTCGACCTTGGTCGGATCGAGTCCTACTTCCCTGGGGTCATCTGCAAAGAAATGCTCAGCGGGCATGATTTTGTCCTCGCCTGCGGGATTTACGGCTTCCGCAGACATAGCATAGGATCGCGCCCGGCGTCAGCCGGAATCGATCCTCCAAAGTAGACGGCTTTCGCCCAAGCCGGGAGAAGAGATGAAGCTCCGTCACGCCGCAGCGCTCGCGCTTGCGGGCTGGTTTCTGATGGTTCCGATACCGGACCTCAGCGGTCCGATTGCGAAGTGGGACCATTACGCTGCCTTCGAGACCGAGGCCGCGTGCGAAGCCCAGCGGCTGAAAGTGATCGAGTCCAACCAGGCTGATTTCGAGCTGATGGGATTTTCCGATCAGGAGGTGAAGCACGCTTTGCTCCAGAGCCAGTGCGTAGCCTCCGACGATCCGCGACTTAAGGGAAGCTGATAACCTGGCACTCCGCGGCCGCAGTCATGTTCCTGGCGGATAAGTCTACAACGGGGCGTTCAGCTCCGGCCCTTGCACCGATACCCAGCCGGCGCGGCCGGGCAAGCTGTCGCGGATCACGCCGCACACCGGCAACTCCGCGAGCTCCAGGCGTGCTGCGATCTGATCGAGCCGGGCGAAGCTCGCGCCACGCGCCTTGAGGCCCCGCACCAGCGCGGTGAAGCTCTCGAGCTGGCTCATGCCCTCGGTCTCGGCGTGAATCGTGTGAACGTTGAGCCGATCGGTCTTGAACTCCTCAAGGTAGAAGCGCAGGACTGCCGCTGAATCGGGCAGGTCCACGCGGCCCATGACTTCGTCCATCGTCGGCAGCGTGGTCGGGACTTCCGGCGTCGCGAGCGTCGCACCGTCGATTGCGCATCGAAACGGAAACCGGCCCCGCGTGTCGCTGCGATAGCCGAGGCCCATCACGTCGAGCAGTCTCAGCGCGCTCGCGTTGGTCCGCCATCCGGGGGCGGCGAAGCTCGTCGCGGGTCTGCGGAAAATCGCGCGGTAGACCTCGAACGCATCTTCGAGTTGCGCCCTGATTCCCGCCTCGCCGAGATCGTCGATTCCATCTTGCCATCGCACGTGATCGTAGCCATGCACGCCGACCTCGAAGCCGGCGTTGGCGACCTCGCGCACGACTTCGGGAAGTCCAAGCGCGATCGGACGCGCGGGTAAAATCGTCCCGGACAGGACGGTCCGCAGTCCATACATCGAGACTGCCCGCGTGCGGAACATCTTGCCCGCGAAGCCGCGATTTCTGAACACACGCCCGATCGCCCTGCCCGAGTTGTCGGGCCCCATCGAGATAAAAAAACTCGCCGCGACGCCCTCCCGCTCGAGCATCCGGACCAGCCGCGGCACACCCAGCTTGAGTCCCTGATAGGTATCGACGTCGACTTTGAGGGCTACTTCCAAGGCGGGTTCGGGAAGGAGATCAGCGGTTAGGTTTCCTGCGCCTTGCGGAACCATTCGATCGTGCGCGCGAGCCCTTCGCGCAAATCGATTTTGGGCGTCACGCCCAGCAGCTCGCGCATCCTGGTGTTGTCCGGCACGCGCCGCGGAATGTCTTCGTAGCTCGGGCCGTAGACTTCCTGCTGGGTGACGAATTTGATCTTCGATCTCGTCTCGCCGTAGAGTTCCAGCATCATTTTGGCGAACTCGAGCACGGTGGTCTCGACGTTGGTGCCGATATTGATCGCCTGTCCGTCGGCCGCCGGCTTCAATCCCGCCGCCACGGTCGCCTCGATTGCGTCGGTCACGTAGGTGAAGCATCGGGTCTGCCGGCCGTCGCCGACAATGGTCAGGTCAACGCCGCGCAGAAGCTGCCCCATGAAGATCGTGAACAGCCGCCCCACGTCGAGCCGATCGAGCCTTGGGCCGTAGACGTTGAAGTAGCGAATCACCGTGACCGGCAAACCGAGCTTGTGGAATGCGAAGCAGAAGTGCTCGCCCACGGCTTTGGAGGTCGAGTAGCACCATCGATCGATAGTGGTCGCCCCGAGCACGCGATCGTCGTCTTCGCGCCAGGGGACTTTCGGATTGCGCCCGTAGACTTCCGAAGTCGAGCTGAATACCACGCGCTTGTTGTACTTGTACGCCGCTCTGAGCAGGTTCTGGGCGCCGTTGACGTTGACGTTGAGGGTTTCATACGGATCGCCCACGTAGTGCTCTACTCCGACTACCGCCGCGAGGTGATAAATCAGGTCGGCCTTGGCACAGAGACCGTCGAGCAGCTCGAGGTTGAAGATCGTGTCATGAATGTAATGGAAGTTCGGCTTCTGCAGCAGATGGCGCACCTTGCCGATCGCGCCCGTATCGAGCACGAACACTTCGTCGCCGCGCGCGATGAACGCGTCGGAAAGATGCGAGCCCAGAAAGCCCGCACCGCCGGTAATTAGGACTCGCATTTAGGCCTTCTCCTGATTGGGCGCCGCGGTCAGCGCAGTGGCATGCACGCGCGCAAACACCTCGCCCGCGGTGTCTTCAGGGCCGCCCTCGAGCTGTGCGCGCATCACGATCACACTCCCGTCGCCCGTCGCTACTTCGATTCCACCCTCGGGCACTGGTCCGATTATCGCGCCCGGCAGACCCATCTGTCCCGCTTCGCGCCCGATTCGCGCCGCCCAGATGGTGAGCTTGCGATCTCCCGCGAAGCTGAGCGCGCCGGGATACGGGTGGGTCACGGCACGCACCAGGTTGAAAATCCGCCGCGCGGGCCAATGCCAGTCGATTATGCCGTCATCGGGGCGGCGGCGCCCGAAGTAGCTGCCCTTCGACAAATCCTGCGGACGGCGCGGCGCGCGTCCCTCGACTATGAGCGGATGGAATTCCCTGATCAACCCGGCTCCGAGCGGCACCAGCTTGTGATAGAGCGTCAGCGCCGTGTCGTTGTCATCGATCGCCACGGCGCGCTGCGCGACGATATCGCCGGCGTCGGCGCGAGCGACCATGTGATGCAGCGTCACGCCGGTCTCGCGCTCGCCGTTGACCAACACCCAGTTCACCGGGGCGCGCCCGCGATAAGCGGGCAGCAGGCTGCCGTGCAGGTTGAAAGCACCGAGCGGAGCAAGCCGCAGCACCCGCTCGGGCAGCAGGTTTCGATAGTAGAAGGAATAGATAACGTCGGGAGCGAGCGCGGCGATGCGATCGATCCAGGCGTCGTCGAGAGCATCGGGCGTGTAGATCGGAATCGAGCGGCTGCGCGCAAGCTCTGCGCACGGCCGCCACCAGATTTCCTCGCCGCGCTGGTCGGCGTGCGTGAAGAGCGCTGCGATCGGCGCGCCGAGATCGAGCAGCTTCTCGATGCACGCGTAGCCCATCTCGTGGTAGGCGAACAGCAGGCACCGGGCGCTCGCGACGCGATGCCCGCTCGGGCGAGTCTCCAAATCGTTCACTACTCGCGGTCGGGATTTGTGCCGCCGGCGCGCTCGCCGTGAATCGCGCGAACCACATAGCTTGGGCGGCGACGCACCTCGCTGTAGATCCGGCCGACGTATTCGCCGATCAGGCCCACCGCCAGGAAGATGAGCCCGACCAGAAAGAACAGCACCGCGAACATCACCCACAGCGCGCCTTCTTCCTGCGGGCCGTAGATCACGCGATGGGCAAGCAGGATCGCGGCGAAGACCGCGTCCAGCAGGAAGATTCCGATTCCGGTCAAGCTGAGTGCCTGGATCGGCAGCAGCGAAAAGCCGGTGATCAGGTTGAGGCTCAGGATCGCGAGCCGGTAGAGATTGTATTTCGACTTGCCGCTGGCACGCTGATCGTGCCCGACCCTGATCTCCGCTACGCGCTTGGCGAATGAGTTGGCCAGCGCCGGAACGAAAAGCGCCTTCTCGTCGCATTCCACTACCGTCTGCACGATATGGCGCCGGTACGCCCGCAGCATGCATCCGTAGTCGTGCATCGGCACGCCCACGATCGCCGAGGTCAACTGGTTGTGCAGGCGCGAGGCGTAGCGCCGAAAGGCGTCGTCCTGACGCTCCTCGCGCCATCCGCCGACGACGTCGTTGCCCTCGTCGATCGCGGCGAGCAGGCGCGGGATTTCCTCGGGCGGATTTTGCAGGTCGGCGTCGAGCGTGACGATTACGTCGCCGCGGCATTCGCGGAATCCCGCCATGATCGCGGCGTGCTGGCCGAAATTGCGGGCCAGCTCGACCACCCGCACCCGGCCGTCACCGGCGGCGAACTCGCGCAGAATCTGAAGCGAGTCGTCGGCCGAACCGTCGTCGACAAAGATCACTTCGCACGAGCGCGCGCAGGTATCCAGCACCGGCCTCAGCCGCTCCCAGAGCACGCGCAGGTTGGCCGCTTCATTGTAGACCGGAATCACGATCGACACGGTCTCGCCCGCCGCGGCGAGGCCTTCGCGAATCGGTGAGATTTTGCCGACTGAACTCACGTCATTGAATCCGAGACTTTCCGGGAGCCGGGCGCTCAAGTGATAGTCGCCGCGGTTGCCGTCCACATTCTGACAAAGCCAACCGCGCAGTTAAAGGCGACCGTGATTGTGGGTACTGTCTGAATTAAGACACTGAGGGCGGGAAATTAAGACACCCTTGGAATCTTCCCGACAATTGCCTTCATTATGTTTTTGATTTTGTCGCTGGCCTCGCTCGATTCTGCTCCGCTTTGAATTCGTCTCAGCAGTTCCTCTTCGAACGTCCGGGGTCTCGATAGCCGCAAGAAATCTCTGGTTTTGGAACGTTTTTTCGGTCCAGAATTCTCCCAAATCGTAGGCGACGACACTTTCGACAATCACGTAGGGATATTCGTGCGGCTGGATAATGCAGGCTATGTCTGAATCAATCCGACGAGGGGCTAGACTGAATACGACTCCTGCTCCATCAGCCAGTATTTCGCTGCAAACCACGTACAGAAATTCTGAAAAGACTGTCTGACCGGGCTTCAATCTGGGACGAGTGTGAGCCGCGCGAGGGTCGCAGAAATAAACGCGGCCTCTGCATTTATCTCGACCGCGTGAATGTCCTGTTCGGAGCGGCCAGCGGCACGGAGAATATCGGCTGGATCAATCGGGAAAGATGAACCGTGCGGGTCTCGCCACTCGGGTAATTCGTGCGTCAGGTCAACCAGCGACCATCTATCGATGCGCCCATATCGTGCGTCAACTTCATCGATAATTCGTCGCTCGTGATCCGATAGTTCGTCAAACTCATCGACCGCAATCTCTCTCGCGAGTCGCACCTCGTACCCGATTGGCTCCGAAATGTATTCAAGCCAAACAGAATTCTCTTCGCGCCTTCTACCCCAATTGATCAGGTCGAGCACGCCGCTCAAGACCGGGCCTTTCGGCATCGACACCATTCGGTCTCCGGTGATCGGCTTGCCGCGATCAAGCAGGGACTTCCTGTCGGCAAGATAGAGCAGCTTGATCAACTTCATGTAATTAAGCTGCCCGTTGTGCTTTTTGAGCAAGTAGGCGGCGGCCTGCGCCGCCTTTCTTTCGTTGAACGGGAATCGCACAAAGCCATTTTATCCCAGTTGTCAAGCCCCGGTCTATCGGGGTTTTGACAGCTTTCCACCCGGTATCACACGCGGTCTGAATGGCGTGTAGCCCGGCCTGAGCGTCGTCGGCTGCGTCGGACGCGGGAGCGGCGGCACGTCTGACGGCTCAAGCGCGGCTTGCACAAGCTCGCCGACCGTCCAAATGTGATCTGTGACGCCCAACGCCATCGCGGGCGTACAGCGCAACGTTTCGTGATACCGGCAGAGATTGTAAAAGCAAACCCATAGATCAACGGCTGCCCGATGGCTCTCAAGCCGTTTCGAGAATCCGTTGGTCAGGCGCGTGAACCGACGCGATGCCATGCGCGTGGAGAGATTGAACCGCTCGACATACGAGGTGCTGATTTTCTCAGGATCGGGATTTCCTCTTATTACGCTCGTTTCGACGCCCGCGACGTGACCGGGGCTGTAGCGATGGGCAGCGTCGGGTAGATTGGAGTCGCCCACGTACTTTTTCGTCAGAACCGCATAATCCACGTCGCGCCCGAACGCTTCCTCAACCGCGTTTGGGTACGGCGTGTAGCCGTCGCTTGTGATCTGCGGGCGATTCACTACACGGGCGCGTAGATCGAGCGCCAGAGCCTCTGTGTTCTCCGTGTCGCGCTTCCCGACCACGTATGACAGCACGGCCTTTTGCGTGGCCGCCAGAGCGACGAAAAGCCAAACGTCGCCCATTTCCTCGGGGTCGTCCTGTCGGACGCGCTTCGCCTTTTTCCCGATGAAATCCCACTGTTCATCAAGCTCGATCAGGTTGACGTGGAGATCGCGCATCATGCGGTCGTGTAGGCGAGCGCAGCCCGCGCCGACGCGCAAGCCAAGGCTCATGATCGTGTTGCGGTTCGCGCCGGTCAGGCGCTCTGTTGTGCGGATTCCGCAGCCCTCGGTCAGGGCTGCGACAATCTCAATCTGTTTCGATAGAGCGAGCGTGTTCATTGCCGACTCCGTGTCTTGAATGACCGGGCGGACGGAGCAACAATGAAGTGCCACCTTCGGTGTGTCCGCCAAACCGTCGAGCGCGCAGTTACTTGGCCAGCTGGCCAGCCCGCCGGTAGCCCTCCCCCATCTGTGCGCGTACCTGATTGTGAGTAAAGCGTGCGGTTTATAGCGACGCAACGCCTCAACATTAGTGTGGTCTGGTGGCGCACGGCTGCGAGAGCACCCTAACGGTCAACCATGAACATTAACCGCGCGAGGAGGAATATTCGAACCGCCAGCGCAGGTCGCGACCGCAGCACGGTGCTGCGCCGGCCGCACTGCGTCGGAGCAGACGCGCCTACCGCAGCGCCTTCGCCGCCTCCATGATCTGCTCGGGCCGGGCACGCACGCGAAAGTCTTCCGTCAAGTTCCGCCAGCGGACCACTCCAGAGAAATCCAGCAAGAACTCCGCCGGTCGAGCGATGTCTTGTCCCTTGATTCCGGCACCACGATGCAACAGATCGTAGCGCCGAATGACCTCCGCCTTCGGGTCCGACAGGAAGGTGTAGGTATAGCCCGCCCTTCGGCACAAGTCGCGCGAAATTTCCGGCGAATCGACGCTGATCGCCACCGGCCGTACACCGAGCTGTTGAATTTCCTTGAGATGCTCTTGAATACCCCGCAACTCGGAGTTGCAGAACGGTCACCAGTAACCTCGATAGAAGATGAGCAGCACGCCCTTCGGTTGCGCCTGCGAATTCGCCAGTGGCGTGGAAAGCAGAGTGGATAGGGAAACCGGCTGATCGTTCATGTCGGATAGCACAAAGTCAGGAGCCCTCTGTCCCACCCGCGGTGCGTCGATGGACGCCGGCAATTGCCTGGTCTTGTAAAAGATCTGGAAGGCGAAGAAGCCCATGACGAAGAGACTGAGCAGGCCCAGGGTCGGACCTGCGATCTTTCCCCGATATTGCTGTGGTCGTCCGAAAGCACGCTTCAATCCAACCAACAGGAACGCAACGCCGGTTCCAAAGAGCACAAAGTTCACCCAGGGGATATCGCGGGTCACCGGAAACCTGGCAAACACGAAAAAGTAACTGCCAAACCCGACCAGGCAAAGGAGAAATCCTGACCAGATGCACCCGTTCGAGCGGCGCCGGCTCACCGTCATCGACACACCTCCCAGACTAGATTATCCGTTGCCGATTAGACCGGTGACCGTCGCGGAGACCAAGTCGCATGCGATGCGCAATCACCCCGAAAGACCTAGGAATACTGCTCACCCTTTCTGATCCTCCGAATGCCTAGCCATTGCAGGATAGCAAATGCCGTCACAAGCTCGGCGACCAGAGCTACCATCCACTTTCCACCGATGCTGAAGGGGACCGCGAACATTAGCACGTAGCTGCCCACCACCCAGGCAGCATCCATGATGACTGCAACCCAGGCGTCGGTGACTTTTATTTTCGGACGGCGGGCATTCAGCCATAGAATCGCAGCGAACACGATCAAGCTAACTCCCACGATGGCCAGACCGACGCTCTCTGGAAGCCCCAGGAACTTCACCAGCCAGCGATTGGCACACAGGATCGTGACTCCCGAAACGGCTGAAAACAATGCATTGCCGGTCAGCGCCTTCTTCAGGAGACTCTGACGTTCGTCTACTGTTTGGCTCATACATTTGCTCCTTTCTGTTTGGAATTCCTGAGAACCTGCTCACCAGACGCGCCAGCGATGCGATCTGAAATCGCCCGCCGTGCGAAGAGGAAAGCAGACTGGTCGTTGAACAACTTGAACGCCCAGTTGGCTTCCTGGACATACGCGTGGAGTTCAAAGGCAAGCTGCGCTGGAGCTATCGACGCTCGCATTTCCTTCTTCGTTCGCGCAAACGCGATTTCCTCTTGCAAGGCGACCAGCCAAGCCTTGGTCAATGTGGCAATTTGCTCGCGGATCACGCCGGGCCGGCTGTCGAACTCGGCAGAGGCTGCGGCGAAGAAACAACCGCCTCGAAACACGATCTTCTCGACGTAGGCAAGCCAGTTTTCCAGCATGGCCTTTAGGCGAGAGACGCCCGGCGGGCTCTTCAGGGCGGGCTGCACTACTCGCTCCAGGAAAATTTGCCCCGCCGTTTCGACCGTCGCCAACTGAAGCCGCTCCTTGGAACCGAAGTGAGCAAAGATTCCGGTCTTGCTCATCCCCAATTCGCCGGCGAGGCGGCCGATGGAAAGACCTTCCAGGCCTTCTGCAGACGCGATGTCGGCCGCGGCCTGCAAGATCGCCCGCCGGGTCTCGGTGGCTTGATGGGTGTGGTAGAGAACCGCAGGCGTCATGGTACGACCGTCCTATTTATATAGTGCGATCGTTCTATAATCAACCGCTGCGCCGGCAAGGTGACGCAGGCCAACCGAGCCGAACCGGCGGCGACCGAATCTTCACACCGCGCCAAGGACGTGACTCCTGAAAACTGCTCGTCCAGACTCGCGCTGGCTTCCAGGCCGGTTTCGCGGGACACTAAGCGCTGGAGTCGCCGCACAGAGGTGTAGACATGGGCCTCGATACCTTCATGGACCTCTTGAGAAAGCATTTGTCCGCCAGGGACTTCGATCGGATGACGACATTCATCGGCGCGATGGAGCCTGAGCGGCGCGCCGCGATGATGCAGTTCCTCGCGGAGCGCGAGACTCTGGCGCCGGCCATCGGCGCGGACGCGCCCGACTTCAAGTTGCCGCGCCTCGGCAGCGCCGAGCAGATGCAGTTGTCGGCCTTTCGCGGGCGGAAGCCGGTTGCTTTGATCTTCGGCAGCTATACCTGACCTCCGTTTCGTGCCCAGGCTGGGCACCTCGAAGTGCTCCACCGCCGCTTCGGCGATCAAGTCGAGTTCTTCGTCGTCTATATCCGAGAGGCGCACCCGGCCGACGAATGGCAGGTCGAATCCAACGAAAGCGAAGGAATCCTGTTCGCGCAGCCGCAGACGCTCGCCGCGCGAGGCGAAATCGCGCAGGTCTGCTCGCTCAAACTCGAGCTCGCGATTCCTACCCTGATTGACGACATGGAAAATTCGACCGATCGAAAGTATTACGCCCTTCCCGACAGGCTTTACCTGATCGGGCGCGACGGCCGCGTCGCTTATCGCGGCGGCCCGGGCCCTTTCGGCTTTGTGGCAGCCGAGCTAGAGCGCGCTATCGAAGACTATCTCGACTGTGACGGTTGATGTGCGCCACAAGCTGAACGCGCGGCAGACACCGTTACGCGCTCAGCTCGTCGAGCAGCGCCTTCGCGTCCTTCAGATCGGCCGTGTCGAAGCCCTCGGTGAACCAGCCGTAGACCTCGGCGAGCATCGCGCGCGCTCGGTCACGCTTGCCCTGGTGATCGAGCAGGCGCGCGAGGCTGGTTGTCGCGCGCAACTCCCACGACTTGGCGGCCTGGCGATGCGCTGTTCCAATCGCGCGGCGCAAATGCGCTTCGGCCTCGCGCTCGGCGTGAGGCTTCGATTGCAAGGCCAGTTCGCCCTCCAAAAGTGCTATCTGAGAGGCGGCCATCTGAGGCGCATCCTTCGACAATTCGTCCAGCGCCGCAGTTGCCTGGCCGAGCCGGCCAGCCCGCCGGTAGCCCTCCGGCATCTGTGCGCCAAGAAGTCCCCGCGTGTTGCCTATCGCCAGCTACGGCACCGATGCGCTCGTGCATCGCCTTGCGGCGCTCGATCAGCACCGAATTGTAGGCAACCTCGTGGGTGAGCGCGTGTTTGAAGCTATACTCGATGTCGCCCACCGCGCGCGCCAATCTGAGGGAAAATTCCTTGCCGATCACTGCGAGCATCTGGATCAGTTCCTTCTCGCCGGCAGGCAGCCGATCGATGCGCGCCGCCAGGATTCCCTGCACCGTGGGCGGGATCTTGAGCTCGCTGAGCGACTTGGCAACCTTGACCACCGCCCCATCGCGCACCAGCGCACCCTCGTCGAACAGCACCTGCACCATCTCTTCCATGAAAAACGGGTTGCCCTCGGTCCTCGCGACGATGAGGCGCTTGAGCGGAATCAGGTCCTTGCCCTCGCCGAGCAGCGCGGCGAGCATCACCTCCGCGCTCTCTTTGCCGAGCGGGTGGAGCCTGAGCTGCGTGTAGCAACTCTTGCTGCCCCACTGATGCTGGTACTCGGGGCGGTAGTTGACTAGCAGCAAAATCTTCGCGGTGCCGATCGAATCGGCGAGCAGATTCAGGAAGGCCAGCGTCTCCTCATCAATCCAGTGCAAATCCTCAAAGATCACGATCAGTGGTTGGTTGAGGCTCTCGCGTAACAGCAGCCGCTTCAATCCGTCGAGCGTGCGCCGCTTGCGGATCTGCGCGTCCATGCCAGCCAGAGGGTCTTCGATGTCGGCGATGCCCAGCAGAGCAGAGAGATATGGGAGCGTGTCCTCCAGCGCGCGATCGAGGGTCAATACATTGCCGGTAACCTTCGCCCGCCGCGCCCGCTGATCGTCCTCGCCGGCGATCTTGAAATAGTTGTGCAGCAGGTCGATGACTGGGAAATAAGCAGCAGCCTTCCCATGGGATACGGAAAAGGTCTCCAGGACCGTCCAGCCTGACTGGTTCCGGACTCTGAATTCGTAAAAGAGGCGCGATTTGCCGACCCCTGCTTCGGCAACCGCCGCGACGATCTGTCCCCGCCCGCTCTTGCCTGCCCGGCAGCGTGCCCGAGCGCCTCTATCTCGCGCTCGCGCCCGACGAACTTCGTGAACCCGCGCCCCGCCGAGCGTTGCAGCCGCGTGCGCAGCGGCCCAAGCCCCGTAACCTCGTACACGTTCACCGGTTCGCTGACACCTTTGACTTTGGTCGGTCCGATTGGCTGGAGCTGGAAATATCCCTCGGCCAGCTTGCGGGTTGCCTCCGTGATTGCGATCGAACCGGTCGGCGCTACTGCCTGCATCCGCGCCGCGAGGCTGGTCGAATGGCCGATCGGGGTGTATTCGACATGGCCGGCGCCGGTTGCGATCGAGCGCACCACCACCTCGCCGGTGTTGACCCCGACGCGCGCCTCCAGCGGCATGCCGCCATCGGCCACCAGCTTCGATGAGTAGCCGCGAAGCTGCTCCTGCATCCGTAGCGCCGCGTACAAGGCGCGCTGCGGATGGTCCTCGTGCGCGAGCGGTGCGCCGAAGAGCGCGAAGATCCCGTCGCCGGTGGACTGCACGATGTAGCCATCGTAGTGATGCGCCGCATCGATCATCAGCTTGAGCGCGGGATCGATGATCGCGCGCGCCTCCTCGGGGTCCAGATCCTCCATCAAATCCATCGAGCCTTTGATGTCCGCGAACAGCGCGGTTACGGTCTTGCGCTCGCCCTCGGGCACAGTGTCGTCGTTTGCGGCGGTCACCCTCACCCGCTCGGCGACCTGAAGGTCGCCTCGCGGCTTCTCCCGGCTTGCGCCGGGCGACTGCGTCGCCGGCGCGGGAGAGGCAAAACTGACCGGCGACCGCGCCTCAGGCATGGGGGAGGTGAGTGCGGCGGCGCATTGCGCGCAGAGTTTCGCATCAGGCGCGTTCAGATGAGCGCACTTCGGACACGCCCGATTGAGCGGCGTCGCGCACTGATTGCAGAATCTCGCGTCCGCGGCGTTGTCGGTCCCGCACTTCGTGCAACGCATCGCCCCCTACCCTGTTGAGAGTACGACCTGCTCCCCTTCTATCATCAGGCATTCGCCAACGACGGCTTAGCAGAGACGGAGCATTGTTGACCAGCGCCGCTTGCGACCGGACACTGCAACCGTGATGGGCCAGACCGGCAGATGGCGCCGCCTCACGATCTGCGGACTGATCGCGGGCGTGCTCTATCTTCCCGGCCTGGGATCGCCGGCGCTATGGGAGCCCGACGAGGGGCGCTACGCGGAAATCGCGCGCGAGATGTTGCAGAGCGCCGACTACATCACGCCGCGCAACGATTGGGTCCGCTACTTCGAAAAGCCGCCGCTGATGTATTGGGTGACGGCGGCCTCGATTTGGGCGCTGGGTGAAAATGAATTCGCGGTTCGCCTCCCGGCGGCCTTGTTCAGCATCGGCGAGGTGATCGTGACCTGCGCGCTGGCCGAGACGATGTTCGGCGCCGGCGTAGGAATGTTCGCGGCGATGGCGCTGGCGCTCAGTCCGCTGGTATGGGGCTTCGCGCGATTCCTCACTCTCGATCCGGCGCTCGCCTTTTTCGTCACCGCCGCGCTCGGCAGCTTCTGGGCGGCGGCTGCTGTTCCGGGCCTTCGCAGCCAGGCCGCGCACAGATGGATGCTGATGGCGGCCGCGATGATCGCGATGGGCACGCTCACCAAGGGACCGGTCGCACTGGTCATATGCGGCGGCGTCGCGCTGGCCTACATGCTGCTCGAACGGCGATTTCGCGAACTGATCGCAATTCCGTGGTTCGAATGTATCCTGGTGTACGCAGCGATCGTGCTGCCATGGTTCGCAGCCGTCGCAGCGTTCAATCCGGAGTTCCTCGGCTACTTTTTCCTGCACGAGCATCTCCATCGATACCTCGCCAACACCGAGCACGGATGGGGCCCCTGGTTCCTGTTCGCGGTCGCGGCCGCGGGCGCGTGGCCCTGGCTCTATTTCGTCCCGCTCGGAATCGCCAATTTGTCCGGCGGGCGCGCGAGCGACGCTCGCGAATCGAGCGCGCTGCGCTTCCTCTCGGTATGGTTCCTTTTCGTGCTGATTTTTTTCTCGATTCCACGCTCCAAGCTCGGCACGTACATCCTGCCCGCGATGCCGCCGCTGGCGATCGTCGCCGGCTACGGCCTTAACACCCTCATCGGGCTGGACCGCGACCGCGTGCGACGACTGCTCCAATGGTTCGCGATCATCAATGCGATCGTGGCCGCGGGATGCGCGGTGGCGCTCGCGATCGCGCACGCGGCGCTGGGCGGCCGGCTCGTGTTGGACGGGATTCTGGCCGCCGGATGCCTCGCGATCGGCGGCAGTAGCGGCGTTCTGGATCGGAGCGCGCGGGAGCGTGCGCGGGGCGATCGCCGCAATTGCAGTCGCGGTCGGCGCCACGGGCGCGGTCGCGATGAAGGCGCAGACCGCCGCTGCGCCGATGGTCTCTTACGCACGGCTGGCGCATGCGATCGAGCCTGCGCTCGCGCCCGGATGCGTGCTCGCATCGTATGCTCATCAGGAGCAATCGTTGCCGTTTTATACCCACACCCGCGAGGTGATGGTCGATTACCTGGGCGAGCTGGGCGCCGGGCGTGCGAGCCCCGACGGCGCGAAGAGCTTCATGGACAAGGCCGAATTGCAGGCGCTATGGGGCGGGCCGGGTTGCGTCGTGCTGGTGACGAACCATCGCGACTACGACGCGCTGGCGCAGATCCTCAAGCCGGCGCCCGCGATCATAGCCTGCGAAGGCAAGAAGCTCGCGCTGTACAACCACCCCGCGCTGGGCGCCGCGAAGGAGTACGACTGCCAATGAATCGAATCCCGCCCGTCGCCGGAGTTGTGGGGCTTGGTTTGGGTGGGCACCATCTATAACTTGATAGCCTGATCGGCAGCGGACAATGAAGGGTACGTCAATCGCATTCCCGGTCGCGGCGTCGGCCGCGAAACTTTTCTTCGGCGCGATATTTTTCTCGTGCGCGCTATTTTGCTCTTGCGCGACGTACCATCAGAGCAGCGCGCAGAGCGAGCTGGCCGAGGGCAGACTCGACGACGCCGCATCCGACGTCCAGAGCGCGTTGGCCTCGAATCCCGACGACTTGCAGCTCAAGCAACTGGCGGCCCAGATCTTCACGCAACGCGGCGTGAAGTATTACCAGAACAACGAAATGATCGCGGCGAACGACGACTTTCGCCGCGCCGTCGATTACGATCGGTTTTACGGTCAGGCCTGGGACTACCTGGGGCTGATCGCGTTCCAGCAGCATCGATGGGCCGACGCGATCGATTTCGGCCACAAGGCCGCCGAGCTCCAGGGCAAGCCCGACCCGGGCTACGTCGCGCAGGCCAACACGCAGTTGATCAAGGTCCGCACCGGCGGCCTCGGCCCGCCAAGTCACAGCCATCCGCTTCCGCCCCTCCATGGGCAGGGCAATTACAATGGCGGTCCGTAGGACGGCCTCGCCCGCGAGCTGACCACGGCAGTGGCGCACGGCAAGACAGAGCCGCTTGACGCTTCCCGGAAGACCGGCAAAGGCGCTGCGCCGCGCGAGCCGTCGCTGGGCAACTTCCTGATCGAAGCGCGCAAGCAGCGCGGGCTTTCCCACGATGACGTCGTGCGGCAGACTCGCCTACCCCCGCACTACGTCCGCATGATCGAGAACGACGACTACAAGCTGATTGCCGACCAGCTCTACCTGCTGCCCTTCCTGCGCCGCTATGCCGACTTCATCGGACTCGATTCCGAAGAGGTCGCGACCCGCTTCATTCGGGAGGTCCAGCGCGCGGACGGCAACGCCTCGCGGATGTCCGAGCCGATACGAGTGGTCGAAAGCGGCAGACGAAGATGGATGACTCCCGCGCTGGCGGCCGTGGCAGTCGCGGCCGTGGCTGTTGCCGTCTATTTAGTCATGCAGCACCGCCGCCGCCCTGCGCCGCCGATTCCACCGCGGGCAAGCGCGGGATCGGGGACGGGGGCGGAATCGTCGCCGCCCGCGCCGGCCGCAGAGTCTGTGCCGCCGATCCCCGCAGCATCACAGCCGCCCCAGGCTCCGGACAACGCTCCGCCTCCGCCGCCTTAGTGCAGGGCGGCGTTCGCGATATCTTCGGCAACCAGCGTCTTCACCTGACGGATATCGTCGCCCGGATGAGTGACGGCGACGACGGTGTACTGGTCGCGCCGGCTATCAACCGTGACGCGCGCGATGATCACAGTGTCGTAGCTCTGATTCTCCGCCATTTCCTGCGCAATCGACGCGGGCCCCGCACCGGAGATACTCCGGTCGAAGGCCTGCTGTTGCCTGAAGTTCTGCATCGCGGGATCTTCGGGCCTTGCGTTCTCGATCCGGGCTGCGGCTTCGTAGGGGTCGACTTGCCGGTCGCCGGTATCGCCCACCGGCGGCGGATCCGCACCCGCGGCCCTGAGCAGCGCGACCACCGCAGGATCTCCCGGCGCGACCTCGTTGAGCGATACGCCGGGCTTGAGCACCCGTTCGCTGAGCGTTACGGTCAGCGTGGCCGGCGGCCTGGCGCTATCGCCAAGGCCCCGCTTGGCCGCGTAGAAGTCGTCATTGAGGACTCGCTGCACGACCGGATCGGTCGAGACCGCGACCAACGGGACTTCCGCAGCCACGTCGACTTTGCCGCGGGTCTGGATATTGGTATCGCCCGCCACGACCAGCCCTGCGCAAAGCGCTAAGCCAGCCGCAGCCGCGATGATCGAGCCCAAGCGCATCGATCAATCTAAGCCCGCAGCGCCTCAGCGGCGCAAGCGCGCGCAGCTTCGATCGGCCAGATCCTCGACCCGATCGAGGTCGAGTATCAGCGCCGGCGTGTCGATCTCGTGCTTCTTCACGGCAGCTTCTGCCGCAAGACTTCCAGCGCGCGGGCGGCGCGCCACTTCGCCAGCCGTTCCGCAAGTTCGGGATCGCTCAGCGCGACAATCTGCGCAGCGAACAGCCCGGCGTTTGCCGCGCCCGATTTTCCAATCGCCATCGTTGCGACCGGCACTCCCTTGGGCATCTGCACGATCGACAGAAGCGAGTCGATTCCGTTCATAGCCGTAGTCGCCATCGGCACGCCGATGACCGGAAGCAGTGTTTTCGCCGCGACCACGCCCGGCAGATGCGCCGCACCGCCGGCGCCGGCGATTATGACCTTCAGGCCGCGCTGTTGGGCAGTCGCGGCGTACTCGAGGGTCTCATCGGGCGTCCGATGGGCCGACAGCACGCGGACTTCGTGAGCGATCTTCAGCTCGGTCATCACCTCGCAGGCGGCGGACATGCTGTCGTAATCGCTTTTCGATCCCATTATCACGCCGACTATCGCCACACCGGTGCTCGCAGTGCCTCTCGAAGCCATCGCCCTGTCCTTTCGCGCGCGCGTCAACACGGATTGCAGGCTGATTCGGCGCGCCACCGTTGTCAAGGCGCCGCCGATCAGGCGTAATCTCGTGGTTCAAGGGCGATCCAAGTGACCACGCCGATTCCGGCCAATCAATGCGCGTTCACGCTCGCGGAGATCGCGCGCGCAACCGGCGGAACGATCTCGCCGGGCGGTGCGGCGGCCGTGACCGTCCGTGGCGTCAGTATCGATTCGCGCACGATCGAACCAGGCGCGCTCTTCGTACCGCTTCGAGGCGCGGCGCGAGACGGCCACGAGTTTGTCGCCGCGGCGATACGCGCCGGCGCGGCAGCGATCCTTCTCGAGCGCGGCGAATCGCCGCTCCCGTCGGTCAAGGTTGCGGACACGCTCGCCGCGCTGGGCGATCTCGCGCGCTTTCATCTCGAGCGTGAGCGCGCGGCCCGCGCGCTACCCTCGATAGCGATTCTTGGTTCGGCCGGCAAGACCACCACCAAGGAGATAACCGCCGCGGTGGCCGGCGCGCTGTTTGGCACGGTGCTTTCAACCCCCGGAAACCTCAACAACCTGATCGGCGTGCCGATGACGCTCTTTACGCTCACGCGCAGCCATCAGGCACTGGTGATCGAATGTGGAACCAACACGCGCGGCGAGATCGCGCGCCTCGGCGCGATCCTCAAACCCGACGCCGCGATGGTGCTCAACGTCGATATCGAGCACAGCGAAGGCCTCGGCACGCTCGAGGAAATCGCGGACGAGGAGACCGCTATCTTCGCTTCCACCGCGCGCATCGCGGTCGCGCCCGCGGACGATCCACGGATCCTAACGCGAGCACCCGCGCGCCTTCGACAAATCCTGTTCGGCGAATCGCCTGCGGCTCAAGTGCGGCTCGCGCATCGCGCGGTCACATCGCAGGGCCGCTCCACGATTCGGATCAAGCTCGCACCGGCGATGGTCGCAGCGGGCGTCGCGCCCGAAATCGAGGCCGAACTGAATCTGCTCGGAGCGCAGTCCGCGCTCAATGCAGCCGCGGCGGTCGCGGGCGCCGGCGCGCTGTGGGCGCCTCCGTTCGGTGCGCCAGAGTTACGAGCGATAGCAGGCGCGCTCGCGACGGTGCGGGCTGTTCCCGGCCGGCTCTCGACGCTGGCCGTGCGCGACATTTTCGTGATCGACGACAGTTATAATTCCAATCCCCGATCGGCGCGCGCGGCGCTCGAAGCGGCGAGCGAGGTGGCGCGACAGATGGGCACCCGATTGATTGTCGCGATGGGCGACATGCTCGAACTGGGCGCCTTGAGCCAGGCTGCCCATATCGAATTACTGGGGGAAATCACGCGCGCCGAGGCCCGCGGCCTTCGTCGCGGTCGGGACCGAACTGGCGGCAGCGTGCCGGTCTGCCCCGGACACCCGGGCCGAGCTGGCGGCGAACAGCGACGACGCCGCGCGTCTGGTGAATGCGATCGTCCGTGGCGGCGACGTGCTGCTCGTCAAGGGCTCACGCGGCATCCGGATGGAACGAGTTATCGCGGCGCTGCAACCCTAGGGTCATCCGCGCGCTGCGTTGCCGCGACCTCGCCGTACTGGGTTATGAATTTTTCTTGCGCCGCGTCGCGGCCACGCCTGTCCCGCTCGAATCGGCGTGCTTATACTAAACGTATGGAAACTTCACTCGACAGTACGATGCAGGGTCCTCCGGACGATTTCATCGTCACCACCATGAACGACATTCCCGGCTACAAGGTCGAGGCGGTCTACGGCGAAGTGTTCGGCCTCGTGGTGCGGGCGCGTAACGTCTTCGCGAATATAGGCGCGAGCTTCCGCACGCTGTTCGGCGGAGAGGTCGGGGGCTACACGCAGTTGCTGACCGACAGCCGCAAGCAAGCGATTCGCAGGCTCAAGCTCGAGGCGATGACACAGGGCGCCAACGCCGTCATCGCGATGCGATTCGACTGCAGCGAGATCGCCAACATCATGAGCGAGATCGCCGCCTACGGAACGGCCGTGAAGGTGCGCAAGCTCTAGCGTACGTCAAAATCGGCCCCGCTCGGTAAACGAACGAGCCGCGAGGGCTTCGAGGACTCGTTCGTCGGGCATCGGGCTGCCGTCGGAACGAATTGGCGCGACGCATACGTGAGTCGCACCTGCATCGAGGTGTGCGTCGACGCGTTCTTTGATCTGATCCGCTGTACCCCAGGCGACGAGTGCGTCGACCAGGCGATCGCTGCATCCGTCCGCGAAATCGCCGTCGCTCCATCCAAAGCTGCGAAGAGTGTCGGTATAGTTGCTGAGTGCCGGAACGTAGTGTTCAAGTAGAGCTCGCGCGATGCGGCGCGCTTTCCCGGGATCCGTCTCCGCAATCACCAGTTGATCGACGCATAGCCAGGGTTTCGGCCCGATATCTGTTCTCACTTTCGCAGTAAACTCCGGTGTGACGAACGCTACCAGCACGCCCTTCGTGAGACTCGCGGCGAGCCGCAGCATCTTTGGCTTCAACGCTGCCAACACGATCGGAACTTCGTGCCGAGGTCTTGCTGCCGAGTAGGACGCCTTTTGAATTCCAGCCAGGTATTCGCGCATGTAGCTCAGAGGCTTGTGATAGGTATGGCCCTGCTGTGCCACAAGTGGCGCGTGGCTCACGCCGAGGCCGAGGACGAAGCGATCAGCCGACAGCTCGGCAAGGGTTGCAGCGGCCGCTGCAGTCGTAGTTGCGTCGCGGAGCCAGATATTCGCGATCCCGGTCGCAATTCCCAGACGCTCAGTTTTGCCGAGCAGGTAAGCAGCATGGGTGAACGGTTCACGGCCAGTGTCCTCTGGAATCCAGAGGAGTCGGTAACCCATAGCTTCGATTCGCTCGGCGAACTTTGCGGTCTCACTTGCCGTCATCTTATCCATGCGGAACGCAACACCGAGACGACCAATCTCCATATAACCTCAATCGTGCTCGGCCGGCCGATGCGCCGTGGACAGGCCTGCGAGCAGGCTTTCCAGTTCAGGCCGGTTCTTCCTTAGCCATTTGAGATCGGGCAATACGAACAGTCCCGCTCGCCTGAATTGTTCATAGAGACGGGTGCCGGCGGCGGCGCGTGCGTTAACGGTCAATTCCGACGCGCGCATTCGGGCTTCGATCAAGTTGAGAACTTCCGGCCAGTCCGGAATGAGCTCGGCTCCGTAAGCGTCACGAAATAGCTCCATGCGGCGCGCCTTCGCACTCAACGACAGCTTCCATCCGTTTCCTTCCCACGCACCTCCCCACCACGCGTCCGGCCCCCACAATGGTGCAAATCGCCACAGCGCACAGGCAACGTCCCACATTCGGGGACCCGGAGCGGCATTGTCCCAGTCGATAATCGCCGAGGCCTGCCCATTCCTGAAGACAACGTTGAACGGTCCGAGATCGTTGTGGCAAATCACCTCTCCGGCGTCGGGCCCGCCCACAAGTCCGCGCCACTGCGCGTCCGTCGGGGGCACGAACGAGAGCGTGGCGTCGTGGAATCTACGAATCATTCGCGCCACTTCCACCAGCGTGGGGCGACTGCGGAAGTTCCACGGCTTCCGAGGATGTTCAGGAGTGTCGCCGGCGATGAACGAGAGAATCTCTCTTCCTTTTGCGTCGATTCCCAGGACTTTCGGAGCAGCGGGGAAACCGGCATTTTCAAGGTGCCGCAACAGCGCGTGAATCGTCGGCGTCCAGAAGTTCGAATTGCGACGCACCGTGTCGCCGACCCGAAAAACCTGGCTGAGGTCGTTTGGACCGTGAAGCTGAACTTCTGTGTAGTCAGGCGATCTCATTCCAAATTGAATGCAGATTTCCGTCGATGACGCTAAGCGGCTAGTCGGTTTGCAGCAGATCGCGCGCGACCTCTTCGATGCTCCCTGACGGAAAGTGCTTTACTCCGGCGGCTATCGGCATGTCCGGCCCCAAATAATAGCCGTGCCCCGCCGCGAGCAGCATCGGCAGATCCCCGGTCGAATCCCCAACCGCCGCCGTTTGCTCTCTTGGCACATCCAGTTGAGCTGCCAAGGCGGTGAACCATGAGGCCTTGTCTTCAGGCCAGACGTGAACAATGGAACCGTCCTGGCAGAGCTCCGTTCCCACGTGGAACTCAGCGCCCAACCGACGCGCAAACCATCCGACAGCAAACGACCAGGTTATAGATACGATCGCGATCTTAACGCCGGCTCTGCGCAAAGAGTCGAACCCTCCTCTGAGTCCTGGGGCTTCAACCGCGCTCGTGAGACCTGCGGATAGCTCATCTATAGTGTGGTTGGAATACCAGCCCGCCATCTCACGCCGCGCGGCTGCGATCTCATCCTTCGTGGTATATCGCTCGAACTCGCGCATTCGTTCGAGATGACCAATGCGAGCGGCAACAAGCTCGCAGCAGCTACTCCCGCGAATAAGAGTACCGTCGAGATCGAACGCCACCAGTCGAATACTCACATTCCTTCGAAACTCCCAAACCCGAATCTCATCAAACGACCCATGGTCGCGTTTATCCGGAATTTCCACTCTGAACGGACGCTAGCTTTCTCATGACCGAGCAAGCGCTTTTCAGATCGCTCGCATCAAGCCACTAGCTACCCGAGAGCTCAGACGCTGGCAAGGTGGGTATGGGATAGTCGCCGGGCCCCCCTAACGGCATGCTCATGACCGAGAGCCCGGAGAACTGGGGCCGCCGAAGATATCCTTGCGGGCTGACTCGAAGGCGCGCTGGGCCGCGAACAGGCTGAGTGTTGGTGAAAGGCGATCGAGCCCCCATAGGAGTTTCCACCAAGCCGGGATTACGATGATGGCGCGATTCCGCGCAACCTGATTGAGTGCCTTTGCGGCAAAGCGTGCGACGTCCATCGGACGGAAGCGCTCAAAGTATTTGAGTCCTCGATCTCGTTGTTCCTGCTCTGGCATCGCGGCGACGAAAATTCCGTGCTTGCCCCCCGAGAGCAGCGGCGTGCGGATCACTCCCGGACAGAGCACGCTCACGCGCACGCCGGCGCCGGCAGCCTCGACACGCAACGTCTTTGAAAGACGGACCAAGGCGTGCTTGGTGGTGGAGTAGCTGCCGCTCAAGGGGGACGGTATCAGCCCCTGCATGGACGCCGTATTCACGATATGTCCGAAGCCTTGACGGGGCATCACGGGATAGGCCGCTTGAACGCCGTGGACGACGCCGCGCAGATTGGCGTCGATTATCTTGTTCTAGGCCTCGATGGTGTGATCGCGCAGCTCGCCGGCGACTACGATGCCGGCATTGTTGAAAATGAAATCGAGACGTCCGTACTGCTCGGCGACGCTCTCTACCAAGCGTCTTACGCTCTCGAAGTCCGTCACGTCGAGGGGGCAAGCGGAGGCGCGCCGCCCTGATACACACGGGATGCCGGCCGCCGTTGCCTCAACCGCCTCGGCCTGCACGTCAGCCAGAACAACAGACGCTCCTCTTCGGGCAAGTTCCTGCGAGATCGCGCGGCCGATCCCCGAAGCGGCGCCGGTGATGATCGCCACGGCACCGTCAAAGACGCGCAGATCTGGCAGGGCCACGTTACATCAACTCGCGGTCGAGTACGATTGAACCGGAATGTCAATTGTGAACCCTACCCCAGTGCTTTTGCAAATCCGCGACTCTCCGGTCTTAGAGGAATCGCTGAGGCGAGGTCCTCAACATGTTCAATCGTCGTCACCGGTCTTGATTCGCATGGCTGACCGCTTGTAAGAGAAAAGCCACAGGCGCGAGTGCCATCTGGCGATTCGTTTCTCAGAACTGTCCGACTATGCCGAAGCTCCGCTGGTCCGTCGAGATTCCGCACTGCCTGATAATCGCGTCGATGTTCGCGGTTGCAGCGATCGTCTGGCGCTCATTGCCGGATCGTTTGCCGGTTCATTGGAGCGGTCTTCCTCCGGCGATCCCTTTTCACCCCGATAGTTACGGCGGAAAGTTTCACGCGCTTCTCCTCTGGCCTTTGATAGCGTTGGCCCTCTATCCGCTGCTGTTGTTTGCACCCAAATTGAGTCCGGATCGCTATGAAGGAGCGGAGGGAACGCCAGGATGGGCCCTGCTCCGAATGTGTGTGACGGCGTTAATCGCCGCGAACTATTTCGCTTTTGTCCGCTACGCCGAGGGATATCCCGTAGATCTTCAGTCGGTCGATCGAGACGGGCTGCTGATCTTCATGACGATGGTTATGGTCTTTTTCGTTTGGCAGTTGGTTCGCCGACATTCGTAAACGGCTGCACGGAGAAGAGCCTGCGGCGATTGTGCAGCCGCTACCCACTACCCGCGAGTACGCGCGATTGCAGACTCGGCAACATTCGTGTTACGGCTCTGGAATCCTGAGGGATTTGGTCGCGACAAGGGGGAGCCTTGAAATCATCTCTACCGCTCGGCGCGCAGTTTCGGCACGGCAAACTTGCAGGGTTAGTAGTGTCGCTCGTCGTTGGCCTCCTGCTGTTTGGGACGGCTCTGGCGGCCGCGAGTGCTTCGGAGGCGCCTGAGAAAAAAGTCGCGCGCGGCAAGCTCACGTTCTCACCGAAATCGCTCTCCTTCGGCCGAGTCCAAGCGGGCAGGTCCAGCCAAATCTCGGTGATTCTTTCCAACACCAGCGCAGCCGCAATCGACATAACCAAAATCACCGCCGCCGGAGCCGGATTTTCGGCCGCCCAGAATTGTCTGGAAACTCTGGCCCCCACCGTTGGCGCTTGCGAAGTGGTCGTGACTTTCGCCCCTGCCACCGCGAAGAGCGCCAAGGGCACCAAAGTTACCGGCACGCTGACAATCAAAGATAACGCGTCGAACAGCCCGCAGACGGTGAGCCTCTCCGGGACGAAGTTCGGACCCGTTGTGATTGCAACACCGACGCCGACGCCAGCTCCGGCGTCCACGCCAACTCAGACCCCGACAGCTACAGCAACGCCGACCACGGCTGCGACGCCCACCGAGGCGCCAACGCCGACTCCAACTCCGACCCGGACGCCGACTCCGACCTCAGCGCCAACCCCGACCCCAACTCCAACGCCAACGCCAACACCGACGCCTACGCCCACGCCAACACCTACGCCAACACCGACACCAACCCCCACGCGCACGCCGACCCCGACACCCATACCCACGCCAACCCCGACGCCCACGCAGACCCCGACGCCGACACCCACGCCGACCCCAACGCCGACACCCACGCCGACCCCGACTCCCAGCGGCCTCAGCGGGCAGGTGAACGGCGGCTTGGCGCCGATCGCCGGTTCCTCAGTCACGCTGTTCGCGGCGGGCACCAGCGGCTATGGCGCGGGCGCCACCTCGATCGGGACAGCCACGACCAACGCCAGCGGCGCCTTTACCATGCTCTCGTACACCTGTCCGGCTGGAAATCCGCAAACTTATTTCACTGCAACCGGAGGCAACGCCGGCTCGGGCGCCAATGCGGCCATCGGACTGATGGCGGCGGTGGGTCCGTGCAACAGCCTGACACCCGCCGCCACGGTCACGATCAACGAGTTGACCACGGTCGCTACGCAATGGCCGCTGGCGCAGTTCTTCGATGCGACCGGGCATAACATCGGTGCGCCATCGACCAACGCGACCGGGCTGCAAAACGCGTATGTCGGCTTCGCCAACCTGGCGAGCATCAATCCGGCCACTTTGGCGGTGAGCGGCGGTCCGTCGATCTTCCTGCCCAGCGCAGGGTCGTGTCCCAACGCGGTCAATTGTGACGGACTGGATCGGCTGAACACGCTGGCCAATATCCTGGCCGGATGCATCGAGAGTTCCGGAGCGTCGTCAAGTGCCTGCGCGGCGCTGATGTGCGATGCGACCCCCGGGCTGACCTACACCAGCTTCTGCTCGGAAGTTCCAACCATCACCGACACGCTCGGGGCGGCGCACCTGATAGTTACCAACCCGGCCAATAACGTGAGCGTGCTGTACGGACTGGCGGGGGTGAGCACGCCGTTCAGCCCGAAGCTGGCAGCGGCGCCCGGCGCGTGGGAGATCGGGCTCAGCTTCGCCCCGGCGGGCGCATCGTTCAACGGGCCCGGCTCGATAGCGCTGGACGCATCCGGCAACATCTTTGCGGCGAATGAAAGCAGCGTCAGCGAGCTTACGGTGGCCAGCGATTACCGCACGGGCCTCACTTTCTCGCCGGCGGGCGCGTCGTTCATCCATCCCGACGCGCTGGCGCTGGACGGATCGAACAACGTCTTTGCGGCAAATGGAAGCGGCAACAGTGTCAGCGAGCTGACGGCGCCCAACTACGCGACCTCAGGGTCCAACTTCGCCCCTGCCGGCGCCTCATTCGACGACCCAGTTTCGCTGGCGCTGGACGGATCCGGCAACGTGTTTGTGGCGAACTGCGGGACCAACTGCGGCGGCTCCGGTAGCGGCAGCGTGAGCGAACTGACGGCTAGCGGCAGTTACGCTACGGGGCTCAACTTCGCCCCTGCGGGTGCGAAGTTCGCCGAACCCAGTTCGCTGGCGCTGGATGGCTCCGGCGACATCTTCGTGACGAACTGCGGGAACAACTGCGGCAACCTGAATGAAGAATCCAGCGTGAGCGAGCTGACCGCGGCTGGCAGTTACGCCACGGGCCTCAACTTCGCCCCTTCGGGCGCGGGGTTCTTCGACCCCACCTCGATAGCGCTGGATGGATCCCGCAACCTGTTCACGGTGAACAACAATGGCAACGCCCCCAGCGGCGCCGCAGTGAGCGAGCTGCTAGCGAGCAGCAGCTACGGCGTGGGCCGCCGCTTAGCCCCTGCGGGCGCGGATTTCGGCAACCCATCCATTTCGCTGGCGCTGGATGGCTCCGCCAACATCTTTGTGGTGAACGGTTTTTTCAGCGAGTTGACCGCCAGCAGCGGTTACGCCACTGGCCTCAGCTTCGGCCCAGCGTCGATCTCCGGCCCCACCACCCTAGTGGCGCTGGACGGATCCGGCAATGTCTTCGCCCTGGACGGTAACGGGGTAGTCGAGCTCCTGGGCCTGGCGACGCCGGTGATCACGCCCATCCAGAGCTGCCTCATCTATTGGTCAAGCCATCCCGGCCAGAACTGCGTGCCATAGCGATGGCGACACCGCCGCGGCCTGAGGCGCGGCCCGTGGCGGCCCGGTGTGGGTTTCCTAGCGCTTTCGCGCGGGCGCGCGCATTGGCGCGCGGACCGTTTCCTCAGAACAGGGGGCAGAGCAGCAGTGCGCGGGTCTCGGTCAGCAGAGCCAGCATCGCGGGCGCCCAGTCGACGGGAATTTCCATCGCCTTTGCGGCCAGAGCGATGCCGAGCGGCATCTGCGTGGGCATCAGGGAGAGCCTCAGCCCCGACCATAGCGTCGGCTCCGGGAATGTCACCAGCTCGTGCGGTTGATTCGATCCAAGCCCGGCCTTTTCCCGCGCGATCTGAATCGCGCGCTCCAGCCCGCCCAGCTCGTCAATCAGCCCAATCTTTCGCGCCGCGAGACCGCTCCATACCCGCCCGCGCGCTGCTTCCTCGGTGCGTTCCGGGCTGAGCTTGCGCCCGTCGGCAACTTTTTTTGTAAAGACCGCGTACAGCTCACCTACCATCTTGTCGAGCTGTGCCAGCTCCGCTTCGGTTAGCGCGCGAGACGCCGAGAGCGCATCGCTGATGTCGCCGCTCTTGGCGTAATCGATCCCAATACCAAGTTCAGCGAGCAAGCCGCCGATGTTGAGCTTGGCGTAGACCACGCCGATCGATCCGGTGATCGTGGCAGGCTCGGCGACGATCGCGTCGGCAGCCATCGCGACATAGTAGCCGCCCGATCCGGCCACATCGCCCATCGAGACCACCAGAGGCTTTCCACGCCGGCGGGCCTCCAGGGTCGCGCGCCAGACCAGATCGGAGCCGACGGCCGAACCGCCGGGTGAGTTGACGCGGAGCACGATCGCGCGGACGTTGCGGGCGCGCGCGGCGCGGTTGATTTCAGCCGCGACCGCCTCGCCGCTCAGAAATTCTCCCGTGACCGGCGGATCGCCGGCCACCACCGGCCCCAGAGCATGAACCAGGGCGATACGGGCCCTGGCGGGACGCCAAGAATACGCGACGCGACGCAGGTAGCGCGCCAGCGAGACGAACCGCTTGGCCTTGCCCTCAGGGTCGAGTTCAGCCTCGAGGTCCTCGACGTAGCCGGCGCGATCGATCAATCCGGCCGCGCGCGCGGTCTCGGCGCTGATGAATCCTTCGCCGAGCAGGCGGCGCGCCTGCTCGGGCTCGATTTTTCTGGCGGCGGCGACTTTGCCGGCCATCGTCACCTGCCAGTCGGCGATGATCGCCTCCAGGCTCTCACGCAACGCAGGCGACATCGCGTCGCGAGAGAACATCTCGGCCGCGCCTTTGTATTCCTTGTACTGGAGCGTCTGGGCCTCGATGTGCATCTTCGCCAGCGCGCCTTTGAGAAAAAAGCTGCCGGCCGCGACCCCGAGCATCATCATGCCGGCGTCGGGGTTTGCGACGACTTCGCCTGCGCCGCTCGCTGCCAGATACTCGCGCACGTTGGCGTTGTCGCCTGCCAGGATCGCCACGACGCGCTTGCCGGCGCTTTGGAGCGCACTCAGCAGGTCGTGAATCTCGCAGGCGGTCGCCAGACCGATTTCCAGGCCGGCGATCTCGACGATCGCCACCTTGACCGAAGGATCGCTTCTGGCCGCCTCGAGCGCGCGGCGAAGTTGGTGCAAGCTGGGAAAGCCGCGCTCCATAAGCTGATCCAGCAGCGAGCGCGGCGAATGTTCCCGCATCCGGCCGCTCAGACGAATCTTCAGCACCGAATCGCGCGGAATCCGGGCGGGAAAGAAGGCGAACGCCAGGAACGCAGCGACCAGCGCCGCCGCCACTCCAAGCGCAATGAGCCCGGCGACCCACGCATCGTGCCCGATAGCGAACAAACCAAGCGCGGTCAGGACCGCGACTACGATCGCAAGCCGAAATTGGCGTCTCATCCGGACCTCGCATGACCCCGCGTATTAGAAACCCTGCCCGGCGGGAAGCTCTCTGGATTAAACTTGATTGCAAGGCTCCGAGCCACTTTATTCCACCGGCCAATCTACATTAGCCTTTTGACATGAAGAGGTCTGTGCGTGCGTTGCTCGGGCTGGCGTTGGCCGTCGCGATTGCCGGATGCGGCGCGAGGAACCGCAAGCCGGTGCCGCAGGAAGCTTCGCCGTTGCAGACCGGCGGTATCTTAACGGTCGCGGCCGGCGTTCCGGTAGTGGCCCGATCGGTCCTGCCGCTCGGCTTCGCGCCGATCGCCTATCACCCACCGATGTGGCTCAACAACGGCCGTGACGTCGCCGTGGTCGGCTCGTTTAACGGGCGCACGACCCTGGTGGACTTTGGAATCGGCCGGCAGCAGCCCGACGTGCTGGCAGCGGATACGCCCGACGCCGTGCTGGCAAACGTCGCGCCTGGTCCTGACGGCGCGTCGATCGCGGTCGCGCTGGCGGAATCCGGCGGAACGCGTCTCGAGGTGGTCCGCTTCGATATCGCCACTCACCAGAAATCCAGCCTCGCAACGATCGACCGCGGCTTCGAATTGCTGAGCCTGGGATGGGCGGTTGCGGACACGATCGAGCTCGCGGTCAAGGAGTCGTCGCCGCGCAAGGAGGCGCCTGCACCGCATTCGGGCGCGAATCATTCGACGGGCTCCGAAGCAGCTTTCGATCTCTATTTGATACCGGTGAAAACTCGAAGTGCTCCGGCGCGCGTGACGTTCACTTGTGCGCTCTCGCCGCTCGCCTGGAGTCCCGACGGCTCTTATGCCGTCGCGCAGGGAGAGGGAGCCTCGCCGCCCGTGCTGGTGGATGTCGGCCGTAGGCGCTGCGCGCCGCTGAACGTTCCAGGACCTATCGATGTTCTCGCATGGGCTCCCAGGGGCGCGTCGTTCATCTTCGCGGGGCCGACACCCGGCGGCTCCATAACCAGTGTCTTCCAATTCGACGTCGCGTCGGCGCGCCTGTTGCCGGTTGCGATCTCATCTTCGGCCGCAGCCTATGTATCGGATACCTTGATGCTCGCGCTGGGAAATCGCGCGCTCACCCGGCAGCGAGCCGTCGAGCAATCGCAGGCGCCGGTGACGGCCGAAGTCGCGTTGATGGATCCGAGCCAGGGCTCGATAAGAGTTTCAACTCTGGGCGTGTCCACCGATGCGGACATGCTGGCTGCGAGCACGATGGTCTATTCCCCACGCTCCGCGACGGCTGCGATAGAGGTGTTCGCACCGGGCGGCGTGGCGCCGCTGCGGCATATAGTCGCCTTCTCCGCGAGAACCAACCTGGAGACTTTGCTGGCCAGCGGACCCGTAACCGGCCTGGTGTTGATGAGCTGGTCGCCCGACGGCAAGACGCTGGCGCTCTTCCAGGGTAACGCCAAGGTCAGCGAGCTGACGCTGCTGCTTCCCCAATCGACCCTCGCGCCAACCACTCAACCGCCGTCGTCGCCGCCCGAGGTTCCTGAGGCATTTGCGCCCGCGCCGAATCAGTAAGCGTCTACCGAAGCCGCTGCGAGGCGCGCGTAGTCGGCCGCAACCTTGAGCGCCGCGGCGGCGCGCTCGAAACTCTCGAACGCCACCAGGCCGCGCTCGCGCGCGAGCATCCGGGCGCGCGCGACCGTCGCCTCGAGGTGCGCCGGATGTAAAATCACAGCGAAGCACTTCGATGAACGGCGATTGAATTCGGCCAGCCGGTCGAGCAGCGCGACTATCTCGCCCTCATGCGTGGCCCATCGCGAGGCGCGCAGGCCGGTTCCGATATCCAGCACGATCGCGTCGATGATCGGGTCGCGATCGAGGATGTCGAGGATCCGATCCAGGTTCGCCGGGCCCATCCCGATCGTTGCGCCGGCGTCGAGCGGATTGCGGTAGCTTCCGCCGACGATATTGAAGAAGCCCTTCAGCTCCTCGTAAGAGGCGGGCGACAGCGCCGGCGCCTCGAGCCCCGCCGCGGTGAACGTATCGGTGAGCACCACCGATTGTCCGCCGGTCATCGCGACCAGCCCCAGGCGCCTCCCGCTGAGCGGCCGTCCGCGCGAGAACAACTCGACCGCGTCGAGCAGCGCGTCGAAGCCCGCGACCTCGACCGCTCCGCAATGGCTGATAACCGCGTGCCAGACGGCTCCAGCGCTCGCGAGCGAGGCGGTATGTGAAAACGTCGCGCGCGCGCCCGCATCGGTCGTGCCGCCGCGCCAAATCAGCACGGGATATCGGCTCGCGGCGGCTTTGAGGCTGCGGATGAAACGTTCGCCGTCGCGAACGCCTTCGATATACATCGCGATAACCCGGGTCTGTGGTTCGGCCGCCATCAGATCGAGGTAGTCGGCAGCTTCGAGCACCGTCACGTTGCCGATCGATGCGGCCTTGTTGAGTCTGATTCCGCGCGCCGCAGCCTGGGCGCTGAAATTGATGGTGTGCGTGCCGCTCTGCGAGATGAAGCAAACGTCGCCGGCCGCGCCGGTTTTCTGCTCGGGAAAATTGCAGAGCCCGACCGCCGGATTGTAAAGCCCCATGCAATTCGGTCCGACCAGCGCGATATCGGAATCTTCGGCGATGGACTTGAGCTCGGCTTCGAGCTTCGCGCCAAGCTCGTCGCCGGTCTCGCTGAATCCGGAAGTGAACAGGCTGATCGCGCCGACTTTCGCCGCCACACAGTCGCGAACGATTCGCGGCGCGACCTGGCGGGGCACCGCGCTGACCGCGTAGCCGATCGGCTCGGGAATCTCGGCCAGACTCCTGAAGTTCGTTACGCCCATCGCCTCGATTCCCGGAATCTCCTTGGGATCGATCTGCACGGAATAGAGCTTGCCGGTAAAATGCGCCATCGCGCGAAGCCACAGATATCCGCCCATCAGCTTGTCGCCGATCACGGCCACCGCGCGCGGGTCGAAGGCGCGTTTCAAGTTTTCCAGCCGCCGGCTTCGATTCGGATCGACCGGCTGCGCCGCGCGTTTCGCGGCGAGCCGAATTCGCGCGTCGACGACGCTCAGTCCGCGCGGATACGCGATAATCGGGTTGAGGTCCATCTCGGCGATCTCGCCGTGATCGATCGCGAGCTCGGAGAGCCGCGCGATCAGCGCCGCGAGCGCATCGATATCGACCGGCTGCGAACCGCGAAACCCGCGCAGCAGCGGAGCGCCGCGCAAACCGGCGAGCATCGCGCGCGCCTCAGCCGCGCCGACCGGCGCGACGCGCATCGCGGTGTCGTTGAAGATTTCGACGAAAACGCCGCCCAGACCAGCCAGCACGAACGGCCCGAAGGTCGAGTCGCGAACTATTCCGGCCAGGATTTCGACTCCGCGCGGCGTCATCTGTTGCACCGCGACACCCTCGAATCGGGCCTGCGGCATTCGCTCGGCGAGATTACTCCGAATCCGCTCGAACGCGCGCGACACTTCCGCTTCCGACGTGAGGTTCAGCTCCACGCCGCCGGCGTCGCTCTTGTGCTCGACGTTCCGGCGAGAGAACTTTCAGCACCACCGGAAAGCCGCATTCCAACGCGAGCCTCGCCGCTTCGTCGGCGGTCGCAGCCGGATGAGCGGTCACAGTGGGGATTCCGGCGGCTTCGAGAATCCGCTTCGATTCGACCTCGGAAAGAGAAGCTCGACCGCCCGTGACGGTGCTCGCGAGCTTCTGAGCGATCATCCGTTCGATACTTGTGTCGTCCACGCTCAGGCGTATACCAGAGATCGCCGGATGAGACACCGGCGAAAGGCGTACAATGGCAGGAAAAATGGAATTCGACATCGACGCGCTGAAGGCGGCAGCATCCGCAGTAGTCGGCCGTTTCACCTGCTCGGAGGATTGCGTCGTGGGCAAGGTGGCGGCGGCGGTGCTTTCCGACTCGGGCGAAATCTACACGGGAATCTGTATCGACAGTGCATGCAGTCTCGGCTTCTGTGCGGAGCACGCCGCGATCGCCGAGATGCTCAAGCATCGGCAAACGCGGATCGTGGCCGTGGTCGCCGTGAAAGCGAACGGCGCCATTCTCCCGCCATGCGGCCGCTGCCGTGAATTCATCTATCAGGTCAACCGCGCCAATCTGGACACCCAGGTGATCCTGGGTAACGGCAGGATCTTTCCGCTGAGCGAACTACTGCCCCATCGGAGCTGAAAGCAGGGTCGCTTCGGCTTGAATTGGTCCTCGCGCAGCAAGCCGGAATGATCTTTATCGCGATCGACTCGGCCAGCCATGAGCGCGCGAATCGTCGAACGCTACCCCGGTCTGTTCAGGATGCTTCAGCGGCTTGCTTGAGTAACTCAAGATACTGCCTCAGCAAGTCAAAGTCGGCGGGCGTCAGGCGTCCACTGGCCCTGAGTTCGACCGTGACTCCGTTCAGCAGCCCGAATCTGTAATGCGGACTCTCTCCGTTCGAGCGAATCGCCTGACCCTCGTGCTCGTTGCTCGGCTGGGTCTCCGCAACCGGGCTCCCTACCGAACTCGCGCGTTTAGATCGACGAGCGCTGCTCAGGGTTTGCGCAATTCGGCGCGAGCCGTTGCTATCGTCGCGTGTTTGCGCATGGGGTCTCCAGGCCGCAGGATCCCCTACGTATGAAACGTAGGATTTTAAGGCCTGTTTGAAGCGGCCGCGATAGTCATTCAAACTTCGCGGCTTGAACTCCTTGCCTCTGAGGTTCTGAAAGCGCGCAAAAACTTCGTCAGCGTCGAGCTCCCTCACGTCCACCGCTTCCCAGTTATCCAGTACGCTCAGCACTTGCGCGCATGCGGCGCGGAACGTAGCTGCCGTGTTTCTGTTCATTAGACCTTTTTCAGCTGCCCACCCCCAATGATCCACAAGTGCTCTTCCGGTAGTGTCCATGATTCCTCCGCTACTGATCGCCCGCAGGTCGCCGACTTGGACGACGCACATTTGTCGTCGACTTCTCGAGCCTGCCTCTCAAGTCCGCGATCTGCTCGTCTTTCAGCGCATGCCGCTCTTTCAGAGTTTCAATGAGCCGCCCGTAGTAGAGCCTGAAGCCGAGTAACAGGGACGCCCCCATAACCGCTGCCATTACCAGGCTTAGAATTGGGGCACCCTGCACCACGCCCAGCTCTTGCGCCAAATGCTGACCAACATAGTTCACGATCGGGTCCACGGCGGCCCTCCCCTCCAAAACTGATGCTTCACTCTATGCCATGCGTCCTTCGTAGTCAATCGCTTCCGCGATTGACATTCTAGGCCCTTGCGGCTAGAAGTGGCCTTGCATCTCGCTCCCCGATTGATTCCCACGCCACCCGACAATCGGCGACAGCAAACCCAGGATACCCGGTCAGCTCCCGGTTTCCGCTTACTGACCCAAATCATTTCGCAAGTGGTACCCACAGTGCAATATGGACAAGTCGTCGGCGGACGCCCGGGCCCGCTAACCCACGCCGCAGCTACCCGTTCGCGGCAACCACGGCGAGACCGCAGCACGCCGATTGACCGCCGACCGAAGCGCCGCCTGACCGCTGTCACTTGATGGACTATTCGGGACTATTCGGTATGCCGATAGACATGCTCCGACGATTCGTTGAAGAAGCAGGCCTTGCCTCGCCTGACGATGACGGGTGGGAGTTCGGGTTGCTCGCAGCTGCTCAGACCGTCCAAGCGGGTTCGCTCCGGCTGGAATTTCCGCCAGCATGTTTTGCAGGCTCCCCGCGGGTGCCGACGGAACGCGGATAGCCCCTGTGCCACGGGGTGAATTGCTCGGCGACTGGGGAGAGGAAGGGCTCTCCGCTAACCCACGCCGCAGCTACCCGTTCGCGGCAACCACGGCGAGACCGCAGCACGCCGATTGACCGCCGACCGAAGCGCCGCCTGACCGCTGTCACTTGATGGACTATTCGGGACTATTCGGTATGCCGATAGACATGCTCCGACGATTCGTTGAAGAAGCAGGCCTTGCCTCGCCTGACGATGACGGGTGGTAGTTCGGGTTGCTCGCAGCTGCTCAGACCGTCCAAGCGGGTTCGCTCCGGCTGGAATTTCCGCCAGCATGTTTTGCAGGCTCCCCGCGGGTGCCGACGGAACGCGGATAGCCCCTGTGCCACGGGGTGAATTGCTCGGCGACTGGGGAGAGGAAGGGCTCTCCGCTAACCCACGCCGCAGCTACCCGTTCGCGGCAACCACGGCGAGACCGCAGCACGCCGATTGACCGCCGACCGAAGCGCCGCCTGACCGCTGTCACTTGATGGACTATTCGGGACTATTCGGTATGCCGATAGACATGCTCCGACGATTCGTTGAAGAAGCAGGCCTTGCCTCGCCTGACGATGACGGGTGGGAGTTCGGGTTGCTCGCAGCTGCTCAGACCGTCCAAGCGGGTTCGCTCCGGCTGGAATTTCCGCCAGCATGTTTTGCAGGCTCCCCGCGGGTGCCGACGGAACGCGGATAGCCCCTGTGCCACGGGGTGAATTGCTCGGCGACTGGGGAGAGGAAGGGCTCTCCGCTAACCCACGCCGCAGCTACCCGTTCGCGGCAACCACGGCGAGACCGCAGCACGCCGATTGACCGCCGACCGAAGCGCCGCCTGACTGTCTTCGTCGGGGACGCTGACTCACGGGCTGCCGGGACCTTTCCGAACCGGAAGTGATCCTAAAAATGCATCACATGAGAAAAGCGGGCGTGCGCGATCTTTGGTATCATTTCTTGGAGTAGAGCGACTTCTCGAGGAAGGCGAGAAAATCAAGATCACCAAGCGCAAAGGCGTGATCGCACGCCTGCTGCCGGCGGAGTTACCCGCTCCTCGCCAGCGGCCTGACTTCCTCGCGCGCCTGCGCGCGATCTACGGCACCAACATGCTCAGGGTAAGCGGCGCCGACCTGCTTGCCAAGGAGCGCGGCCGGTGATCGCTAGCGCGCGGCGGCGATTGCTTCGGACAGCGTGAAGCGGCCCTCGTAGAGCGCGCGGCCTACGATCGCGCCGATTACGCCGTCGGCGAAGTACGAACGCAACGCCCGGAGATCGGCGAGCGTGGCGACGCCGCCCGACGCGATCAGCGGCATCGACAGCGCTCGCGCGAGCGCCGCCCATCGCGGCGCGTCTACTCCCGCCTCCGTCCCGTCGCGCCCGATGTCGGTCACGATCAGCGCCGCGACGCCGGCGTCGCGAAAACGCCCGGCAACCGTCTCGATGCTCGCGTCGCCCGCCTCGATCCATCCCTTTATCGCCGGCTTGCCGTCGCGCACGTCGATCGAGCCGAAGACCCTGCCCTTCATCTCGCGGGATGCGTCCGCAAGCAATTCGGGATTGAGCAATGCCGCGGAGCCGATCGAGATGAAATTGGCGCCCGCCCCGGCTGCACGCCGGATCGAATCGATCGTCCGCAGTCCGCCGCTCACGTCGAGATCGCATCGCACGGCCGCGCGGATCGCGCGCACCGAATCGAGGTTGCGCGGTTCCCCGGCGACCGCGCCGTCGAGGTCGACGATATGGATAAGCCGGGCGCCCTGCCCTTCGAAGCCGCGCGCCACTTGGGCCGGGTCGTCACCGTAGGTGGTTACGCGGCTCAAATCGCCACGCAACAGGCGGACGACTTTGCCGTCTTTCAGATCGATCGATGGAATGACAGTGAAGGTCTCAGAGTCGGTGGAATTTTCTGGGTGGCTTCCGAGCGATTGTGGTTGTGACCGCCCTCACCCGCGCGTCACGGCGTTTGCGGAAAAGTGCAAACGCCGCGCCGCTCGCCCTCTCTCGGAGGGAGAGGGAATTTCTGCATGGCCTCCAAAGGGGAGCGGCGCACGCTCAGTTTGTCTCTCGCTCGCCCCTCAGTTCTTCGCTTCTTCTCCCCTCTTCTTCTGGTTCCTCTCCCTCCGGGAGAGGGTCAGGGTGAGGGCGCAACTTCTGCGCGCAAGCGTGCATTTCCTCCACAGCTCAGGACAGCGTGCCCTTGGTCGATAGCACTCCGGTCAGACGCGCGTCGAGCGTGGTCGCCTCGTCCATCGCGCGCGCCAGCGCCTTGAAGGCGGTCTCGATCACATGATGGGGATTGCGGCCGCTCAGCAAATTGAGATGGAGATTCATGCCGGTCTCGTCGGCCAGCGCTTTCATGAAATCGTGCACCAAGCACGGTTTGAAAGCTGCCCACCCGTTCCTGCTCGATCGCGACGTTGTAGGCGAGATACGAGCGCCCGCTGATATCGACCACCGCCGCGCACAGCGCCTCGTCGAGCGGCACCGTCGCGCTGCCGAAGCGCCTGATTCCCGAACGATCGCCCAGCGCCTGGCGAAACGCGCGTCCGAGCACCAGGCCGACATCCTCGACCGTGTGATGGTCGTCAACCTTGAGGTCACCGTTGGCGGCGACCTTGAGATCGAAGAAGCCGTGGCGGGCGAAACTTTCCAGCATGTGATCGAGGAACGGCACGCCGGTTGAGACTTCGCCGCGGCCTTGCCCGTCGAGCTTGAGCGAAACCGTGACCGCGGTCTCGCGGGTCTTGCGCTCGACCGTCGCGATCCGCGGCGCACTGGAGGGCGCGGATGGCGCCGTCGCGGCCGGTTTCTTCGCCATGCGCAGGCGCGCTTGCGGCTTCGCTTTGCTGCTACTTGCCATCCGATTGACGCAACTCCATCGCGCGCGCGTGGCCCTCGAAACCTTCCATTCGCGCCAGACGCGCTACCGACGGCCCGAGCCTCCGCAACGCGCCCGCCGAAGCCTCGATTATACTGGTTCGTTTGAGGAAATCGTAAGCCCCCAGCGGCGAGGCGAAACGGGCGGCGCCTCCGGTCGGCAGAACGTGATTGGGGCCAGCGAGGTAGTCGCCCAGCGGCGCCGGCGAGAGACCGCCGACGAACAGCGCACCCGCGTTTCTGACCTTGGGGATCCATCGCGAGGGCTGCCTGATTACGAGCTCCAGATGCTCCGGCGCGATTCGATTCGCCAGCTCGAAGGCCGCGGCCAAATCGCGCACCACGACGATCGCGCCGCGTTTCTTAAGCGCCCGCCTGACGCTATCCGCGCGCGGCAGATCGATCAGCGCGCGTTCGAGCGCCGCCGCCACGCGCCGCGCGATCGAGCCCGAAGGCGTGAGCAGGATCGCCGACTCATCGCCCGAGCCATGCTCGGCCTGCGCGATCAGATCGGCTGCGACCCATTCAGGGCGTGCGGACGAATCGGCGATCACGAGAACTTCACTGGGGCCGGCCATCTTGTCGATATCGGCGACGCCGTAGACCATCCGCTTGGCCGCCTGCACGAAGGCGTTGCCCGGTCCGACGATCTTGTCCACCGCGCCGATTCTGTCCGTTCCATAGGCGAGCGCGGCGACCGCCTGCGCGCCGCCGACGCGGTAGAACTCGTGCACGCCGGCAATTGCCGCGGCCGCCAGCACCGCCCGATTGTCGCCGGCGCGGCTCGGCGGCGAGACCATCACGATCTCGGGCACACCGGCCACGCGCGCGGGAATCGCGTTCATCAGCACCGAGGACGGATAGGCGCCGAGGCCGCCGGGCACGTAAATCCCGACCCGCTGGAGCGGCCGGACGAGCTGGCCGAGCCGCATCCCGCTCGCGTCGCGATAGCTGAATGACTTCTCCATCGTCCGGCGATGAAAAGCAGCGATCCTGCGTGCAGCGAGTTCGAGCGCGCGCCGCTCGCCGCGATCGATCTCATCGAGCGCCGCGGCGCATCTCGGCGGGTTTGACGCGCAGTTTGCCGGGGGTGAGCCTGACGCCGTCGAAACGCGCGGTAAGTTCGATCAGGGCGCGATCGCCGCGCTTGCGCACCTGACCGATAATCGCGGCGACCGCGGCGTCGATCCCGTCGCCGTCGGAGTGCCGCCGTTGCAGGAGCGTCTGGAGGAAGCGCTCGAACTCGCGCGTGCCGGAGTCGAGCAGTCTCACACGGCAGCCCGATCGGTCACGCGCTCGATTCGCGCTCCAAGCGACTTGAGCTTCAAATCCAGCGCCTCGTAGCCGCGATCGAGATGGTACACGCGGCTGACCTCGGTGGTATTTTCGGCGACCAGCCCGCCCAGCACGAGGCTCACGCTGGCGCGCAAATCAGTCGCCATCACGGGCGCTCCGCTCAGCCGCGCGGGTCCGCGCACTACCGCGGTCGGTCCCTTCATCACGATGTCGGCGCCCATCCTGAGCAGCTCGAGCGCGTGCATGAATCGATTCTCGAAGATGGTCTCGGCGATCACTGAAGTGCCGTCGGCCTGCGTCAGGAGCGCCATCATCTGCGCCTGCAAATCGGTCGGAAAGCCCGGATACGGCAGCGTCCGAAGCTCGACGGGCTTGAGCGTTCCATTCCGCGAGACCCGGACGCCGCCGCCGCCGACGTCGGGCTCGGAGGTGACGGTGGCGCCGGCCTCGCGCAGCTTGGCGATCACGGATTCCAGATGCTCGATCGGCGCGCCGCGAACCAGCACATCTCCGCCGGTGATCGCCGCCGCAACCATCAGCGAGCCCGCTTCGATCCGGTCCGGAATCACGCGATGCTCCGCGCCGCGCAGGCGCTCGACACCTTCTATCTCGATCACATGCGAGCCGGCTCCCGAGATTCTGGCGCCCATCGCGACCAGCATCCGCGCGAGGTCCTGGATCTCCGGCTCGCGCGCGGCATTTTCGATTACGGTGCGGCCGCGCGCGCGGGTCGCAGCCATCATGATATTCTCCGTGGCCCCGACCGACGGCGCGTCGAGCCAGATTCGCGCGCCGATCAGATGGTCGGCATGGGCCTCGACGTAGCCGCCGCGCATTTGGATACGCGCTCCGAGCGCCCGCAGCCCCGTGATATGAAGATTCACCGGACGGGCGCCGATCGCGCAGCCACCGGGCGTCGAGACTCTGGCCCGCCCCGTGCGGGCGAGCAGCGGCCCCAGGATCAGGAACGACGCGCGCATCGTCTTGACCAGATCATACGGCGCCTCGTGACTGTCGATCTTCGCGGCGTGAACCTCGACGGCGTGCTCGTCGAGCCGGCGGCTCTTTGCGCCCATCCGCGAGAGCAGGTCGAGCGCGGTGCGGACGTCACGCAGTCTCGGTACGTTGTGCAACACCACCGGCTCGTCCGTCAGTGCCGCCGCCATCAGGATTGGCAGCGCCGCATTCTTGCTGCCGCTGAGATCGACCGCGCCTCGAAGGTGCGCGCCGCCATGTATGATCATTTTGTCCATCTTTACTTCCGCCCCGCTCCCGCAACTTTATTCGCGCGATGCTATTCCGATCACGGCGCGAACCACCCGTTCGATACCGGCCAGGTCGCGAATCGCGACGGAGCCGGTACATCCGGCCTCACAACACATCGCGACAACGCTCGCGGCTTGCCCAGCGCCGACCTCGACCAGAAGCTCGCCGCTCGGGCTGGTGAATTCGACCACCCTGGCAAGGATTCTACGGTAGAAGCCGAGCCCATCGAGACCACTGGTCAGCGCGAGTCGCGGCTCGTACTGGCGTATCTCGGGCGCGAGCGCGTCAATCGCCGCGTCTTCGACGTAGGGCGGATTCGAGACCACCAGATCAAACCGCATCGGAACGCCGCCGTCGAGAGCCGCCCAGCAATCGCCGTGGCGAAATTCGATCCGGCTTGCGAATCCCAGCCGCTCTGCGTTCCTGCGCGCAACTTCAAGTGATTCTTTAGATATGTCGGTGGCGACGATTCGCGCGCCCGGCGCGTTGGCTGCGATCGCGATTGCGATCGCACCTGAGCCGGTGCCGACGTTGACGACAATCGATTCGGGTCGGCCTGCGATTGATTCCAAAGCGGTGGCAACCAGCGTCTCGGTCTCGGGCCGCGGAATGAGCACGCCTGGAGTGACCTCGAAATCGAGCGAGAAGAACTCCTTGCGCCCGACGATATAGGCGAGCGGCTCGCGCGCCGCGCGCCGCGCGATGTACTCGCCGAACCGCGCGACCACGCGCGGGCTCAGCTCGGCCGAATCCGACAACACCTGCGCTCGCGCCAGATCAGCGGCGTGCGCCATCAGGACTTCCGCGTCCAGCCTCGCGCTCTCGACGCCGGCCGCATCGAGGGTCCGCGCGGCGGCGCTGACGAGCGACCGCATCGATACGGGCTGCTCGACGGCTTGCGCTTTCATGTCGATCACGCGCTCAGCGCCTGGGCCTGCTCCTTGGTCGTGAGTGCGTCGATTATTTCCTCCAAATTGCCGTCGAGCACTTGATCGAGCTGATGAAGGGTCAGGTTGATGCGATGGTCGGTGACGCGGGACTGCGGAAAGTTGTAGGTGCGGATTCTCTCCGAGCGATCGCCCGTCCCGACCATCGAGCGCCGCGACTGCGCGATCTTGGCGTCCTGCTCGGCGTGCGCGCGTTCGAGCAGGCGGGCGCGAAGGATCTTGAGCGCGCGCGCCTTGTTCTTGTGCTGGGATTTCTCGTCGCGGCAGATGATTACCATCCCGGACGGCAGATGGGTGATCCGGACCGCGGAGTCGGTCGTGTTGACGCTCTGGCCGCCCGGTCCCGACGCGCGCATCACGTCGATTCGAAGGTCCTTCTCCTCGTTGATATTGACCTCGACCTCGTCCGCCTCGGGCAGCACCGCGACCGTGACCGCCGAAGTGTGAATCCGGCCCGACGCCTCGGTGGCCGGCACGCGCTGCACGCGATGCACCCCGCCTTCGTACTTGAGCCGGCTGTAGGCGCCGCGCCCGCTGATGGCCGCGATCACCTCCTTGATGCCGCCGAGTCCGGTGGTGCTGACGCTCAGGGTCTCGACCTTCCATCCGTGATGCTCGGCGTAGCGCGAGTACATCCTGAACAGTTCGCTGCCGAACAGCGAGGCCTCCTCGCCACCGGTACCGGCGCGAATCTCCAGGATGACGTTTTTCTCGTCATTGGGATCGCGCGGCGCGAGCAACTGCCGCAGGCGCTCTTCAAGAGGGGCCTGATTTTTCTGGAGCTCCGGCAACTCCGACTTGGCGATCTCGCGCAGCTCAAAGTCGTTGTCTTCGAGAATCGCCTTGTGCTGCGCGATCTCGTCGAGCAGGCGGCGGTAGTCGCGGATGCAACCGACCACCTGCTGGAGCTGCGCACGCTCCTTGGCGAGTTGCGCATACTCGCGATTATTCGCGATCACCGCGGGATCGCCGAGCTTGCGCTCGATCTCGCCGAAGCGATCCTCTATTCCTTTAAGCTTGTCGAGCATAAGACTTATCGAGCATATTCAATAAAGGCGCGGCGGACAGGCGATCTCCCGCGCAGCAGCGGGGGCGATTCGGCCGCGCATACGATGACCATGCACCCGCGCACCCGGCGCCGAAGTCGGCCGTGCGGGCGGCGGGAGCCTGAATGCTACTTCATTCCGTATTTGCGCTTGAAGCGCTCGACCCGGCCCGCGGTATCCACCAAGCGGTGCTGGCCGGTATAAAACGGATGGCACTGGGAGCACACTTCGACGTGTATCTCCGGGAGCGTCGAGCGGGTCTCGAAGGTGTGCCCGCAAGCGCAGGTTACTACGCAGCGGCGATACTCGGGATGGATTCCGGCTTTCATGATTGCAACTGACCCCATTCAACTCTGTCCGCAAGAATACCACCGGCACGGGACTCGCACAATTGACGCCGGTCCGGCGGCGCTTGGCGGCCGTTTCGATTGTAACCATCGTGTCAAGCCCCGCCAGATCGCGGCCGGATTCAAGAGCGTTCCCGGGCATTTCTAAATCGCCGCGCGCTGCGATATTACAGCCGCTGAGGGGTATGCCGATGGTCAAATTCGATCACATGAATCTGCCGGTGACCAACAGTCAGGCCTCTCGCGACTGGTATGTGAAGCACTTCGGCTTCAAGGTCGAATTCGAGGTGCCCGAGCGCCAGACGGTCGCGATCCAGGATGACGCCGGGTTTACGATTTTTCTCTACCCGGCAACCGGACCGCTCGCGGGCGCAAAGTGCTCGCTGACGCTCCAGGTCAGCGACGTTGACTCGAAGTACGCCGAGCTGAAGGACAAGGGCATCGCGTTCACGAACCCGCCCGGCAAGTATTTCTGGGGTTATGGCGCCGAGCTCCGCGACCCGGACGGATACCAGATTCTCCTGTGGGACGAAGTCTCGATGCGCGAGAAGGGCGGGAGCGTCTGAGGAAGTCTCCGGCGATGCAATCCGCTGCGCAACTCGTCAGCCACGGCGCTGCACTATCGATCTGCCTGGCGATATTGGCAGGATGCGGCTCCGGCACGCAGGAGACGCCCGCCGCAGTGCCCGAGACCGTGACGCGGCCGCATGTGGTGACGGACCTGTCCTCACTCTCGTCTGCCCCCACCAGCGCCTCGCTGAATCTGCCGGCGAGCCGCCCGCCGACATCGAGCGCCGAGCTCGCCGAATCGTCCGCCAACGCCGCGCCCGATATGCAGCGGTTGTTCACCGCTCAGCCAGGAAGCGAGAGATCGGTGGGAAAGACAACGGCGCCGGCTGACGAACGGCTGCTCAACACTAAAGCCGCCAAGTTCGGCGAGTTCTCGAGCACCTTGGTGCATCAGGTGCTGATCGCAGCGGTCCGCCTGCAGCAAGGCGAGATGGAAACCAAAGTCATCCCGGACAATGCCAGTCCGGTGATCATCACGGCGATCATGAACAAGGACGGCAAGCTTAAGGAACTGATCCTCGAGCAGCGATCCGGGTCGGGCGCGCTCGACCACTTGATGGTCGAAGCCTGCAAGCAGGGTCTGTGGACCAGCAATCCTCCGCCCGAGGCCATGACCGACGGTGAATACCGGTTTCGGATCGAGGGGCGGATGAAGAACTTCAGCACCGCCGACCAGAGGCACTGGAAGTTCGAAACCCACGTCGGCCTCGCGCTGCTGTAAAACGGCGCCATCGGACCGGGCCGGACGACGCATCGGTCGCCGGCTCAACATCCGCAATCCCCATCTGATACGATTGTGGACAATGCAGCCGCTGGAGAGATATACGCCCTGCGCCGGGCTTTCCGTGCCGCTGATTACGGTGCTCGATCGCAAGGGCAGGATACTCGAGGACCAGCAGCGCGAGGTGGTCCGCTTCGCGATTCAAAACGGCGCGGGAGCGGACATCATCTTCGCCGCCGGCACCACCGGCGAGTGGCATCGTCTCGATAATCCGCGCCGGCAACTGGTTTCGCGGATCGCGGTCGAAGAGTGCCGCCGCGCGTCGCGTCCCGATCGCAAGGTGGAAGCCTGGATGGGCATCACGGCGCCCACGCGCGCCGAGACGCTCGCGAATCTGGCCTGCGCTATCGAGCTGGCCGCCGACGCCGCGGTCGTGGCGCCGCTATCGATCGTCGACGCGAACGATCCGGTCGCTTTCGTCTCGCGCGAGATCGGGGCGCTGTTTGAAAAACGCGGCCGCAGGATTCCGGTCTTTCTATACGACAACGCCGAGATCGCAGCGCCCGGAAAAACGCCCCATCTCCGCACCCGCGACGTCAAGCGGATGAGCCGGCTTCAGTATGTGCGCGGAATGAAGGTCACCGCCGGGAAAGCGGTGCTCGGCAACTACATGCGCGCCGCGTCGCATTTCAAGATCGGCGGCGAGTTCGGGATCTATGCAGGCAACTCGTATCTGATTTTCGATCTCTTCGCGCCGCACACCGGATTTGCCGGGATGATGCGGCACTACTGGAACCGCTACCTGACGCAGCGCGCCCTGCCCTGCGGCGTGGTGGCCGGGCCTGCCAACGCGATGCCGCGCGAATGGAAACGCGCGTGGCTCGTATGCCGCGCCCAGGATCATCCGTTGATGATTCGCTACCGGGAAATCCTGGAGGGCTTGCGCGCGGCGTGCGTTTTCGATCGAAACGGCGCCAAGGTCCGTCCGACGATCGCGTGCCTCAAGGCCGCCCTGGTCGAGCACGGCGTGTGCGAGAGCGATGCCGTAGCACAGGGCACGCCTGCCCTTGAAGCGAGCGAGCGGCGCGAGTTCAGTCGCCGCTTCACCGAGCTCAGGCGTCGCGCGGCCGAGACGCTCGAGCCGGGATGGGTCAGTCAGTGCGAGACGGCGTCCGGCCTGGTCCATCATCAGCATGGTTGAGCCGAAGCTCGATGTGGCCGGATGCGGCAGCATGGTCGTCGACCTCTTCTACCGCACGCCCCGGATCATAAAAGCCAACGAGAAGATCCTGCTGGGCGCGCATCGCGGCGGCGGCGAAATCCAGCGCATGGCGGTCGGCGGCGTGACGCTCAACCATCTCGGATGGGCGCGCGTGCTCGGGCTCGAGGCGGGCATCTTCGGCAAGATCGGCGACGACGCCAACGGCGCTTTTCTCCGCGACGGGATGGATCGCCTCGGCATTCGTCATCATCTCACGCTTGACGGCAGCGCGAGTGCGTTCGCGACGATCTTCGTCGACCCATCGGGCAATCGGGCGATATACATGGCGCGCGGCGCGACCGGAGAGCTCAAACCCGGCGAGATCCGCCGCCGCCACGGCGCATTCATCCGGCGCGCGCATCTGGTGTCGACCGAGATCTCGCAGCTTCCTCTGCCGGCCGTGCTCGCGATTCTGCTTTACGCGCGCGAGCATTCGATTCCGACCGTGCTGGATGTCGACATCACGCCCTCGGATGCGTGCGCGATACTCGGAACGCGCCGCGAGCTGGAGCGGGCTCTCGGCCTGGCGACGATCCTCAAGCCCGCGAAGTCGGCCGCGGGCGAGCTCGCCGGTGCGGGCGTAAGGGGTGCGCTCAAGATGGCCGAGGCGATTCGCGCGCGCTTCGGCAATCGCGCGGTCGTCATCACCAACGGCGAGCGCGGATGCGCGATCGCCGCGGATCGCACGATGCTCACGGTGCCCGCCTTCCGCATCAAGGCGGTCGATACGACCGGCGCGGGAGACGCATTCCTGGGCGCGATGCTTGCCGGGCTGCGCTGGAACTTGCCGTGGCCCTCGATCGGGCGGCTCGCCAACGCAGCGGGGGCAGTGTGCGCAGGCCGCCTCGGCGCCTTTCCGAGCGGCTTCGAGATGCGCGACGCGATCGCGAAACTGTACGGCGATGCGCTGCCGTCAAACGGACCGGCTGCTCCAGCCGGCAACGCGGTCGCGATCGAGACGACGCCCGGCCTGGCCGGCGAGATCGATCGCTTCTTCACGCTGTGCCTGAGCGAGCTGGCCAGGCTCAATCGATCGCTCAGTCCCGAGGCGCTGGTCAGAGCAGTCGCGATGATTCGAGCAACCGACGCTCGGGGCGGCCGTATCCATGTCACCGGAGTCGGCAAGCCGGAACACGTAGCACGATATGCCGCCGGGTTGTTTTGCTCGATCGGAACTCCGGCAACGTTCCTGCACGCAACCGAGGCGCTTCACGGCAGCCTAGGCCAGGTCCATCCGCAGGATTTGGTGATTGCGATCTCGAACAGCGGCAGCACCGCAGAGCTCTGCGCGACTGCGGCCGCGATCAAGGATCAGGGTGCGCAACTGATTGCGATCACCAGCAACCCGAAGTCGCCGCTCGCGGACCTGGCTGACTTTGTGCTCACCTGCCGCGTTGCGCGCGAGGGCGGCCTGCTCGGCCTCGCCCCGCGCATCAGTGTGCTCGGCGAGGTTTATCTGATCGCGGCGCTATCGGTCGGGCTGGAGGCGGCGAGAGGCTTGACGGCCGAAGAGTACGGGCGCTGGCATCGCGCAGGAGCGCTGGGCGAAGCGGCGCGCCGCCTGAGAAGGAAACGTTCGTGACGCAAAAGTCGAAAGCGCAGTTGCTGCGCAGGCTGCATCGCGGTCCGCACATCCTGGTTTTGCCCAACGCCTGGGACGGCGCGAGTGCCAGAATTTTCGAGGCCGCCGGATTCCCGGCGATAGCCACCACCAGCGGCGGCGTTTCCGTGTCGCTCGGCTTCCCCGACGGCGAGAAGACGCCGCGCGACGAGATGATCGCCGCGATCCATCGAATCGCCCGCATCGTCGCCGTGCCGGTCACGGCCGATATCGAGGGTGGCTATGGCGTAAGGCCCAGGGACGTGGCCGCGACCGTCAAGGCCGTGATTGGCGCGGGTGCGGTCGGCATCAATCTCGAAGATGGAACCAGGGAACCGCGTAAACCGCTGCGCGATATCGGTGAGCAGGTCGAGCGGATTCGCGCCGCTCGCGAAGCCGGCTCAAAGGCAGGCGTGCCGCTGGTGATCAACGCTCGGGTCAACGTCTACTTGCGCCATGTCGGCCCCGAATCGGAGTGGCTCGAACACGCCGCGCGGCGCGCCCGTGCCTATCTCGAGGCCGGAGCGGATTGCATTTTTCCCATCGTGGCGCCGAGCGGCGAAATCGCGGCCCTCGCGAGAGAGATCGGAGGTCCGATCAACGTGATGGTCGGTCCCGGGATTCCGCCCATCGCGGAACTGGAACGTCTCGGCGTAGCGCGAGTCAGCTTCGGCTCGGGGCCGATCAGAGCGGCGATGGCGACCGCCCGCACCATCGCGCAGGAGGTGGCGCAACGCGGCACCTACGACGCGCTGCTGCGCGATCAGATCTCGACTGCGGAGATGAATGAAATGATGCCGAAGCGACGCTAGCGCTGCCCGGCAGCCCGTGTACCTATTGATTCATGGTATGGATGATCTGAATGATCGCCGGGCCGACGATCACAATCAACATCGCAGGCAACACGAACAGGACCAGCGGGAAGAGGATCTTGATCGTTGCCTTTTGCGCGTCTTCTTCGGCGCGTAGCCGCCGCTCGGCCCGCATCGCGTCGGAGCTCGCTTTGAGCGTGGGTCCGATCTGCGAGCCCATCTGTTCGCTCTGGATCATCGTAGAGGCCAGCGGCTTCAGCTCCGCGACCGCGGTGCGATCGGCGAACGCGCGCAGCGCTTCTCCCAGCGACCTTCCCGATGCCATCTCGGCCGACACCATCGCCAGCTCGCGGCCGATTACCTGTCCCTGTTGCTCGAGCTCACTGCCGACAACTTTAATCGCCTCGTGCAGGCCCAATCCCGCCTCCACACAGACCACCAGCAAATCCAGCACGTCCGAGAGCTCGCACGCGATCGCCGTCTGGCGCTTGCGGGCGCGATAACCGATGTAAAAGCTCGGCGCAAACGCTCCGAACGCCGCGCCCGCAACCAGCCAGATCATCACAGCTCCGCCCAGCGAGCTGATGAACGCGGACGCGATCAGCGCTATCACGGCTCCAGCGACCGACGATCCCAGGCGAACCAGCTGGAAGACACGAAGCGCGGATGAATTGCGATATCCAGCCTGCTGCAAGGTCTGGACGAGTTTGCCGACTCGCGGAGTGTCCAGCTTCGGGCTCGGAATGCGCCTGGCCGCCCACATCAGGAGACTTCGCCCCAGGCGCGCCGATTCCTGCGGAGCGATCTCCATCAGTCCCCGCGAGACGCGCGCCTCGATCGCGAGATCGTCGATCTTGTCTTTGAGCGCCCGATTTTTCCCGGAGAAGGCGAAGTAGAGCGCGAGCGCCACCAGTGCCCCGAAAAAGTAGATACTAAGTATTATGAAACGCGGATTCATGTCAGTACCTCACCCGGACCAGCCGGCGAATCGTCACCAGCGCCAGCAGGTCGAGGACAATCGCAGCTTCGAGCATCTTGATTCCGGTGGGATCGGTGAAGAGAGCGCGCGCGTAGCCCGGCTGCACGATGCTGAACGCCACGAGCACGAACGCCGGCAACAGGCCTACGATGACTCCGCTCATTTTGGACTGCGCGGTCAGCGCCCTGATCTGGGACCGCAGCCGCTCGCGCGTCCGCATGATTTCGGAGAGCCGGCCGATGATCTGGGCCAGGCTGCTTCCCACCTCGGCCTGGACCTTGACCGCGACCACCAGCAGGCGCAGATCCTCCTGCGGCACCCGCCCGGACATCTCCTGAAGCGCGCGCGCCAGCGGCAGACCCAGCGTGGTCTGCTCGAGCACGGTCGCGAACTCCGTACCGATCGGGGGTTCGAATTCCTTGACCACAACCTGCAGGCCGCGCAGCAGCGAATGGCCGGCCTCGAGCAGCGACTTGAGGAGATCGAGCACGAAGGGCAACTGAGCGGTAAATTGTTTCAGCCGGCGCCGCCGGCGAAAACGGATATAAGGCAGTGGCAGTGCCGCCAAAGCGAGGCCACAAGCGACCGAGAGCAGTAGCGAGTCGATGAACGTGCCCGCGATTACTTCTCCGGCCCCGAATAGCAGCACCATCACGAGCACCATGTCCGACACGCGAGTGTAGATTCCGGCCTCCCACATCCTTCGCTCCAGCCATCGCGTGGCGTCGATTCTATGGAACAGGCGCTGCAGGCCCCGCTCATCCGGCCTGCGTTTGCGGCCCGGGACCTCGCGTATCGGTTCCGACTGATTGAGCTTCAGCCGCTCCAGCGCGTTTCCGACGTTGTTGCCGCCCGAGACGAACGCCGTTATCGCGCAGCCGAGTACCACCAGCACCAGTGCGAAGACTTCGGCGATGGCGATTGAATCCATCGGCCTACTCAGCGGCGCTCCGCAGGTCACGGCGCGCGTCGAGCCGCCCGCCCGCGGCTTCGATCTTTTGCGCATAGCTCGAACGGATCCCGGTCGCGCGGAAGGAGCCCTGCACCTTGCCGTTCGCGCTGAGGCCGGTCTGAACGAACTCGTACAGGTCCTGCATCATCACTACGTCGCCTTCCATCCCGCTGATCTCGGAGATTTTTATGATCTTGCGCGAACCGTCGGCAAGCCGGCTGACGTGCACGATCATGTTGACCGCGGAGGAGATCTGCTGGCGCATCGCGCGCTGCGGAATCGAGTAGCCCGCCAGCAGCATCATCATCTCGAGCCTTGAGAGGCACTCGCGCGTGCTGTTGGCGTGGACCGTCGCGATCGAGCCGTCGTGGCCGGTCGACATCGCCTGCAACATGTCGATCACTTCGGCGCTGCGCACTTCGCCGACGATGATCCGGTCGGGACGCATGCGCAAGCAGTTGCGCACCAGGTCGCGCTGGGAAACCTCGCCCTTGCCCTCGATATTGGGCGGGCGAGTCTCGAGTCTGACCACGTGCGGCTGCTGGAGCAGCAGCTCGGCCGAATCTTCGATCGTGACGATGCGCTCGTCTTCGGGAATGAAGCTCGAAAGGCAATTCAACAGGGTGGTTTTTCCCGAGCCGGTGCCGCCGCAGACCATCACGTTGAGCCTCGCCCGGGTTACCGCCGCGAGCAGATCGGCCATCTCGGCGGTCATGGCCTCCTTAGCGACCAGATCCTCGATCCTGAAGCGATACTTGCCGAAGCGCCGGACCGAGAGCGACGGCCCGTCGATCGCAAGCGGCGGGATGATCGCGTTGATGCGCGAACCGTCCGGCAGCCGCGCGTCCACCATCGGCGAGGACTCGTCGACGCGCCGTCCCACCTTAGAGACGATGCGATCGATTATGAGCATCAGGTGCTGATTGTCCTGGAAGACTACCTCGGTCTTATGCAGCTTGCCCTTCTTCTCCACGTAGACCTGATCGTAGCCGTTGACCATGATGTCGGTGACGGCGTTGTCGCGAAGCAGCGGCTCGAGCGGGCCGAGTCCCAGCAACTCGTCCTTGAGCTCGTCAACCAGTCGCGCGCGATCGCTGTCGGTCAGCAGTCTGGCCTCCTCCTTGAGCAGCTCGCTGATCGTGGCGGTGACCTTGGCCGACAGGAGCGCCGGGTCGACGGTCTCGATCTGCTCCAGGTCCATGGTCTCGAACAGCCTGGAATGGGCCTTGAGCTTGAGTTGGCGGAACCCGTCGGCGACACCGTCTTTTGCCTTTCGTGCCGCGGGGGTGCCGTTGAGACCGCCTTGCGACGCGGGAGCCGATTGCGCGGCTTTCTCGGCCAGCCGTTCCAGTAGCTTCATGAATTGAACCTCAGTTGCGCGACAGAGCGCCCAGCAGGCGCGACACGATTCCTCCGCTGGGCGCCGGAGCTTCAGTACCGCCGGAAGCCAGCTTGGCTGCGAACTCCTCGAAGGCCTGAACCAGCGCCGAGCGCGGGGCCACCTGCCAGAGGTCGCGCGCGCCCCATTGAACCCGTTCCAGATTGCCGTCGTCGCGCGGGATGCGGGCGTAGAGCGGCAGCGTGAGGGTCTGCGAGACCTGCTCGACGCTGATCGGATGATGGGGCACGACCGAGTTGAGAACGAACTGCGGTTCGATCGTCACCTTCAGGCGCCGGAACAGATCGATGAATCGCAGCGCGCATCGTATCGAGCCGAGCGATTGACTGACCACGTAAAAGAGCTGCTCGGAGTGATCCCACGCCGCGAGCGCGACCTCGTTGGTGTAACGGCCACAATCCACAATCACGTAGTCAAAGAGCTGGCGGAGCAGCTCGAGCACCGGACCGAGGACCGCTTCCGTCACCAGCTCGCTGTCTTCCATCCGCCTGGGCGCGGGCAGCAGGTAGATTCCCGAAGGATGCTTGGTGAGCGCGCGCTCGAGCTGGATCGAGTCGAGCTTTTCAGTCGGGTCCGTCAGATCCGCGATCGTGTGTTCCGGCTGGAGGTTGAGGAACAGGCCGAGGCCGCCCTCCTGCAGATCGAGATCGACCACCGCCACCCGCTTGTCCAGCGAATGGCGGAGCGCGAGCGCCAGATTGGCGGCGATGGTAGTGACCCCGATGCCCCCGACCGTGCTGGCGATCGAGCACACCACGCCGCGGCCGCCGCGTTCGCTGCGCCATCGCGTCTCGCTGACCTTCAGCAGCGAGCGCGTAGCCTCGCCCGGGTCCAGCGGCAGAAAAAGGACCTCATCGGCGCCCGACCGCATCACCTTCCGCATCAGGCCCGGTGAACGATCCGCCAGCAGCGCGAACAGCGCCGGGCGCGGCGAATGGGCTGCGCGGGCGCGCAGATGAGCCAGGGCGCTCTCCTCGTCGGCGCCGACCACCACGAACTCTACGTCAGCCGGCGGCGCGGCGCCGTTGTTGCCGTTGGCAAACCCGAGCTCGGTATCCATGATGTCGAGCTGGGGATCGTCGAGCGCCGCCAGTGCGGCCCTGACCTCGGTGCGCTGATCCCTTTGATCGACCACCAGCAGTGCGCGCAACGTGTTGCGCTGTTTGGTTTTCCCTGAGGGGGGTGTTGCCACTGCGCTCTGCCCGTTACGGCCGTTGCCGTTGAAAGTCGTCATGTTGCTTCGCCATCGTGCTTCCTGAAATGAGCGGCCCCTGCGGTCGAACTCGCCGAATCGGGCTGGATCGCCACTAGAATCGCGGCCGGCTCGCGTCGGGCCGGCTCAGCGGCACGGTGCGCAGCTCCTCGGGCGTCATGTCGCCGTGATCGGGATATGCAACCTCCGCGTTGGCCGGCAGCGGGCTTACCAGCGTGGGCGTCACGCTCATCACCAGCTCGGTCTTTTCGTCCGAGTAGGTGGTGTTGCGGAACAGGCCACCGACGAAGGGGATGTCGCCGAGGTAAGGGACCTTTTGAACCTGCGCGCTGCGATCGCGCAGGATAAGCCCGGCGATTATCAGGGTTTGGTTGTCTCTCATCTTCACAACCGTTTCGGCTCGCTGGGTGATGAACGCCGGAACGGTGAACCCGAACAGCGCAACTCCCTGGCTGAAATCGGGCTTGGAGACCTCGGGCTTCACGACCAGTTCAATCTCGTGCCTGCCGATCACGGTGGGAACGAAGACCACGGAAGTGCCGAACTGATGGAAAACGATGCTGGTGTTGAGTGCCTGTGCGATCACGATCGGAATCTCGCCGCCTGACAGGAACTTCGCCTCCTCGCCCGAATTCGCCACCAGTTGCGGCTCGGCGAGGATCCGCGCCAGCGAGTTGCTTTCCAGGAAGCGGAAGAAGCTCTGGGTCTGCACGTTGGAGTTTTGCGCCGACAATGCGTAGGTCAGGCTGGTCGAGAGCAGCAGCGGGATGACGCCCCCGCCCAGCGGCAGTATCCCGCCGGTCGATCCGGAACCGCCCAGCGCAGTGGTCGATGAGTACGGCGTGGCGACCTGGCCCGGCAGTCCGACCAGCGACACTCCGTAATGGGTGAGCGCCACCGAGAGGTCGACTCCCTGGTTTTCCATCCGGGTGCGGTCAACCTCGGCAACCGTCACGTTCAGCATCACCTGCTCGCGCCCGCTCTGCGCGACTCGCACCTGACAGTCCTCGTAATGGCCCTGGGTGTCCCACACCGCCAGGGTCGTGAGTCCCGGCTTGCGGCCGATCAGCATCAGTTGATGCGGGTCGATAACCTGGAGGTCCGCGATAGAGGTGTCTGCGATCGAGACCCGCCTGATTCGAGGCGCGAACCGGAACAGCCTCGAAGTGCCAAAACGTATCGAAACCGTGTCATGAGGTAGAAGCTCCCGACGCGAGCTCGCGTCGTCGCCGCCGGCCTCGATCGCCGGCGGATTGGTCGCGTACTTCTGCAATTCTCCTTGCACGGAAATCACCGCGGCGCCGTCGTGAAAGGCCGGCGACGCGGGCGCGGCCTGGGCGTCAGCGCGCCGCTCGGAGGAGGCCGCAGGCGGGCTCGAGGACGCCCCGTTCACCACCGGGCCTGCGCCGTCGTCGAGCGATTCGCTGGTCGCGGACGGATCGGTACCCGGCGCGAGCGGATTCGCGGGATTCGCGATGGCCTGAACCGTGAAGGTATAGGTCTCTGTCTGCCCGTCGGGCCTCGCGACGATCACCGACTGGACTCCCGGATCGGCGCCAAGCACCAGTACCGAGCCGTCTGGTTGCTTGTTCACGATCAACGCGTGCGGATTGGTGACGCTGCGCGTCTGAGGTTCTCGCGCCGGATCCGCTCCCGTAATCAGGTAGGTCTCGCCGCGCTTGATGAGAATCTGCACCTCCTCCGCGCGGTCTCCGGAAGCCGCTCCGGCAGCCGGGCTCGCGCAGATCAGGAACGCGATCAGCGCGAGCGACTCGATGGCGAGCGCCCGTCTTGCGCTCGGTATGGTCTCGGCCAATCGTCTGACTTTCATCGCACATTCCCCCCGCTCGGGTTCGTGAGGACCTCTTCCGTGAGGCCGCCTGGCGGCGTGCCCGGATCGCCACGCGACGACTCGCCGGAGCGATCGCTACCGTCGCTGAATCCGCTGCTTTCCGCTGGTGGCGGATTGCCATCTGGAGCCGGCCCCTGCTCGGCCTCGCTGGGCACCACCCTGGCGCCTTTGAGGAACGAAACGACCTCGCGCCGCTTTCCGTCGCGCATGATCTCGACTTCGGCTTCCGGGATCCGAGCGGCGCGCCCGCGCGCGAGCGGAGTCTGGCTCCGAGCGACCGGGATCGGCCCCGCGCCGTAGCTCTTCATGATGCTGTCGGTGTCGCTGCCGGCGGTGAGCACGATTTTGTCGTCGGCGAAGTTGCGCAGCGCCAAGCGCAACACGCCTTCGTTGGCAGCCATGCCGAGGCGTTCCGCATCGTTGGGCGTGACCAGCACGGTTACGACCTTGACCAGTTGCGGTTCGTCCTTGCCGTTGTCGAGCTGTTGAGCGACGGCCAGTACGCTCACGTCCTGCAACACCAGCTTGGAAAAGGGTTTCTGGTTGCCCTGCGTTTGCATCACCGACACCAGAACGTCGACTTTCGAGCCCGGCAGAATAAAGCCGGCTACGTCGCTGACCTCATCCACGGCGACCGACATCGCGCGCATCCCGGCGGGAATCAGCAGCGGCAGCAGGCCCCCGCTCTTCTGACCGCTGAAGAGCTTGTCGGTCACGACCGGCTCGTTTTCGCCGAACCGCTCCTTGACGACGCCCCCGATGACATTTGCGGGATCGGTCAGTGCGCCTGGCGGCAGACTGTCGCGCGACCAGCGGGCGAGTTTGATCGCGCCCGCTTCGATTTTGCTTCCGATCGGCAGGTCGCGCGCCGCGACCACGATCTCGACGCTGCTCGCCACCGCCTTCTGCAAGGCGACCTCGCGGCGCTGAAGCGCCGAATACACCACTATCGCGGCCAGCGTCGCCGCCAGCGTTGCGAGCAGCCCAAAAGCGATCGGCCGTCTCATCCCGCACCGCCTCCTCGCCGCCTAAATTTGGCGGTCGACATTTCTGCCGCCTGGTCCAGCTTCCGCAGCCTTCCTTTTCCACCCCCATTTCGCCCCGAGCGAACGATCTGTTGGTCCCACCCGATCGCGTCACCTGCCGGGTTGCGAAGCCGGCGCATTGCCGTGCCTCCCCGCGACCCGGTGACAAGGCAGCCTGCGATCGGGGGTTTGGATTTCTTGTGACTACAGGCTGTTCGTCACGTTGCCGACCTCGTTCATAATCCCGTTCCCCAAAGTCTGGTAGGCGGAATAGACTACGACTGCTATAGCGGCCATAATAAGTGCGTATTCAGTCATCGACTGACCTTTGCACGCACCAAGCCGCGACCATACTTTCGACAGACTCGCGAAACCCATGATCTCACCTCGCTGCTCTTCCTTTGGGCGGCGCGCCGGGGGCCATCTCTCGAAACGCTCACTCCCCCTTTCGCATGAACCTCTCCCGCGTGTCGCGCCGGCTGCTCAAATCAAGCAAGCCAGAACCTCCAAACAGGATCTGGATGGACCAGCGCTTACAGGGCGTTGGTCACGTTGCCGACCTCGTTCGTGATCGCATTGCCCAGGGTTCTGTACGAGGTGTAGACGACCACCGCGATCGCCGCCATGATCAGCGCATACTCGGTCATCGACTGCCCTGTGCGCTCGGTCATCTTCACATACGCCTTCACAAGCCAGTTCATAACTTTTCTCCTTCGATGTCTGCTTTCTTTGCGTAGCTGTCAGTTACTATTCGACAGTCGCCTCTGATGGACCTGATAGGCAGGTCTCGTGCCATACGCGACGTTAGGCAATTCTGTGTTGCAATGTGCAGGAACGGGATTAGTCAGTCACAGTCGCGGGATTAGGTGTCCCATCGCGTGACATGACTCAGCCGGCGAACGGCCCGGCACAGGAATACGCGCGGCGGCTTTCCGATCGGAGCAACTACCGGCTCATCGCCGGATCATCGAGTGGCGCGAGAAGAACGACGAGAGCGCTTCGGCGACCACGCGTGGCTTCACCATCATCAGCATGTGTGTCGCGCCGGGAATTTCCACCGGCTCGGCCCGCGGAAACCACGAAACCGCCAGTGCGTGTGCTTCGTGAAAGGCCGGCGGGCTATCGGCCCCGACCATCGCCAGGATCGGCTGACTGACACGTTGGGCTTCTGACGCGCCGAAAAGCCATTGCAGCAACGCGAGTCCCTCGATCTGGAAAAAGCTGTCGGCGTCCGCGATCGCCATCTGCCAGGCTCCGGGAACCGAGTCGACGGCGCCGCGCCAGCCCGGACCTTCGATCTCTCGCATGAAATGTTCGAGCGCTCCGGACTTGTCCCCGCTTTCGTACTTCGCCCTCATCGGGACCATCCGCTCGGACCATTGCGCGGTGCCGGGAACCTTGAAGATCAGCGCCGGCTCCAGCAGCGAGAGCGAATGCACGGCGGCCGGGAAATCGAGCGCGAGCTGCATCGCGATCGCGCCGCCGTATGAATGCCCGACGACGTGCGCGCTGCCGATACCGAGATGGCGCATCAAGGCCGCGCAATCGGCGGCTTGATCCGCGAGGCTGACCGGCGGGGGCGAATGCGTACTGCCGCCATAGCCGCGGCGCCGATACCTCACCAATCGAAATCGCGCGAGCGACGGTTCAGCGAGCATCGGGACGTACGAATCCGCAACGACGCTCCCGTGGATCAGAACCACGGGCTCCCCGGTCCCGCGGCTCTCGAATTCGAGCCCGTTCCCGCCGACTTCTGCGATTTGCATCGAGGGAGCAGCGGGCGCCGAAACTGCTCTCGGCGCCCGCCCTAAGAACTACTCCGTCAGCGGAACCAGCTCGACACGCCGGTTTTGCGCGCGGCCTTCATCAGTGTCGTTGGTTGCAACGAAGTGCGTTTTACCAAAGCCTCGCGGTATCAGACGACCCGCGGCGATTCCCGCGTTCTCGAGATAGGTCACGACCGAGGCGGCTCTCTCGGCGGACAGCTCTTCGTTGTAGTCGTCGCTTCCGATCGCGTCGCAATAGCCGTCCACATAGAGCCGAACCTGCGGCTCGGTCTTGAGAATCCTGACGGCTTCGTCGAGGACCGGCTCGTCTTCGGGCCGAATGTCGGATCGGTCGAAGTCGAAATGTACGCCTCTGAGTACCAGCTTCTCCTTGGGCACCGGAGTAGCCTCCGGCGTCGGCGTGGGAACGGGGGTCGGAGTCGGGGTGGCGACCGGCGGCGGTGGTGGTGCATGATAGGTTTCCGCCGCGATAATCGTACCCGCCACGCCGCCTGCGAGCGCACCGGCGCCGCATCCGATCACATACGTGGTCGGATCGTCTTCATCGATGAACGCCGCAGTGGTGCAACCGGCTGCCGCGCCAAACAGGGTTCCGAGCGCGGCGCCTACAATCAGTCGCTTGGGAGGTGCTACCGGTCGCATCGACGACGCGCAGCCCGATACAAGCACAAGCGCCATCAGGCAGGCGGGTCCGAGCAGTTTTGGATACCGTATCATTGGCGTCATTCCTCCCCGTCGCTTGCTCACCCGCGAAAAGGGCGAGAGCGCAGTAACCTTAGTACACTTTTGGGGTGTTTTGACAATGCTCTGCACGCCCCATTTATCGCCTCAGAGGATAAATCTTATACAGAACCGAACGTCGTTTCGCATGCAGTCCCCACCGTTTGAGGCTTTCGGCAAGACGTCACAAGCGAGAACTTGCGAGCGCCCACGTCGCCAGACCATCATCTGCCAGGGCCAAGAAAATAATGAAGTGAAGATTGCAATCTAATCAAGCCCTCACTACAAAGGGAACCACAGGCGAGGCTCCAAAATTCAGGCGCTCGCTGGAGGCCATGCGACCGACCGCACCGGTATGAAGAGGGGAGGTAGTCATGCCGACAGTAGCAGAAAGCCTGGTAAAGACTCTGGAGGCGGCCGGGGTTAAGAGAATCTACGGAATAGTCGGCGATTCGCTCAACGGGATAATCAACGAGATCCGCCGACAGAAGACCATCGAGTGGGTCCACGTCCGTCACGAGGAAGTGGCGGCTTTTGCCGCCGGCGCCGATGCGCACGTAACCGGTGAGCTCGCGGTCTGCGCCGGGAGTTGCGGTCCCGGCAACCTTCACCTAATCAACGGGCTCTTCGATTGCCATCGAAGTTCGGTGCCGGTTCTTGCAATCGCGGCACATATTCCAAGCACCGAGATCGGCTCCGACTATTTCCAGGAGACGCATCCGGAATTTCTGTTCCAAGGATGCAGTTACTACTGTCAGTTGGTTTCGACTCCTGCCCAGATGCCGCGTGCGCTCGAGACCGCGATGACTACCGCGATCGGTCGTCGTGGAGTCGCCGTAATCGTCCTGTCCGGCGACGTTGCGCTCCAGTCCGGCGAGCATCCGAGCGCCACGGCGTATCAAAAACCGGTGCAGCCGCTCATCCGGCCGGCGGATCGTGAGCTCGACCGGCTCGCGGAGCTGCTGAACGGGTCCAATCGGGTCACCCTATTGTGTGGCAGCGGCTGCGCCGGTGCCCACGCCGAACTGCTGAAACTCGGAGAGACGCTCCAGGCGCCGATGGTACATGCGCTGCGCGGCAAAGAGTACGTCGAGTATGACAACCCTTACGACGTTGGGATGACCGGGCTGATCGGGTTCGCTTCAGGCTACTACGCCATGCTGGGCTGCGATGTCCTTCTGATGCTGGGCACCGATTTCCCTTACCGGCAGTTCTATCCAACCGACGCAAAAGTCGTGCAGGTAGACATCCGTGCCGAAAAACTCGGCAATCGCGCCCCGCTCACGATGGGGCTGGTCGGCGACGTTCAGAACACGATTGCAGCGCTGCTTCCGCGCTTGCGCCAGAAGAGCGACCGCACCTTTCTCGACAAGGCGCTTAGCCACTACCAGGCGTCGCGCAAGGAGCTGGACGAACTCGCGGCCGGCCGTGCCGGGCGCAGCCCGATCCATCCGCAGTACCTGACCAAGCTGCTGAGCGACGCTGCCACGCAGGACGCCATCTTTACCTGCGACGTCGGCACCCCGTCGATCTGGGCGGCACGCTATCTCAAAATGAACGGCAAGCGGCGCTTGCTCGGTTCCTTCAATCACGGCTCGATGGCGAATGCGATGCCGCAGGCGATCGGGGCGCAGGCGGCCTTCCCCGGTCGCCAAGTGATCTCGCTCTCCGGTGACGGCGGGTTCACCATGCTGATGGGGGACCTGCTGACGCTCTCGCAGATGGAGCTGCCGGTAAAGGTCGTCGTCTTCCACAACTGCAAGCTTGGGTTCGTCGATATGGAACAGAAAGTGGCGGGTTATCTGCCTACCGGGGTCGATCTTAAGAATCCCGACTTCGCGAAGATGGCGGAGGCAGTGGGTATTCTCGGTATCCACGTCGAAGATCCGGCCGATCTGGAGCAGGCAATTTCTCGGGCGCTCGCTCATCGTGGTCCCGCCCTGCTTGATGTGATGACCAGTCCGCAGGAACTCGCGATGCCGCCCAAGATCACGTTCGACGAGGCATACGGTTTCAGCCTTTTCATGCTGAAGGCTGTGCTTAGCGGGCACGGCACTGAAATAGTCCAGTTAGCCAAGACCAATCTCTTCCGGTGATCGGATCGACCGGGTGCATGGAAATCAGCAGTGGAGGGCGGCAAAATGACAAGTACACCGCACGGCTTGGCGCTCCTGCGTGATCCGCAGCTGAATAAATCGACCGCGTTCACTGAATCTGAACGCGAGGCGCTGGGCCTGCTCGGCCTTGTACCGGAAGGGATCGATTCCGAGGAGACCCAGCTCCAGCGGGTGCACCTTCAGTTGGCGCAAAAGCCGAACGATCTGGAAAGATACATCTATCTGTCGCAACTGCAGGATACGGACGAAACGCTCTTTTACCGCGTGCTGATGTCGGACACGTCCCAATTCCTGCCGCTGGTCTACACGCCGACGGTGGGCGAGGCCTGCCTGCAGTTTGGCCACCTCATCCGCCGCCCCAAGGGTCTTTACCTGTCGATCAAACGCAAGGGCCGCGTTCGGGAAATTCTCCGGAACTGGCCGCAGCGCGACGTGCGCTTCATCGTGGTCACCAGCGGGCAGCGCATTCTGGGGCTTGGCGATCTCGGCGCCAACGGCATGGGAATCCCGATCGGCAAGCTGGCGCTCTATACAGCGTGCGCCGGTGTGCCGCCTCAGTTCGCGCTACCCATCCTCATGGACTGCGGCACTAACAACGAGTCCCTCCTGCGCGATCCGCTCTATCTCGGAATTCGTCAGACGCGCCCGGCAATCGCGGAGCTGGATGAGTTCGTCGACGAATTCGTCACGGCCGTCCAGGAAGAGTTCCCGAACTGTTGCATCCAGTTCGAGGATTGGGCCGGACCCGAACGCGGTCCGACTGCTTGCCCGCTACCGCGACCGGATTTGCTGCTTCAACGATGACATGCAGGGCACCACGGCGGTGGCGCTGGCGGGAATTCTGGGAGCGCTTCGTATAACCGGCGGGAAACTCTCCGAGCAGACCTTCCTGTTCCTCGGCGCGGGTTCAGCCGCTGTCGGAATCGCAGACCTGCTGACCGAAACCCTGATCCTGGAGGGGATTACGGCTCAGGATGCCCGCGCTCGACTCTGGCTGTTCGACATCAACGGACTGCTGGATACGACCCGCAATGACCTGGCTGATTTCCAGAAGCCCTACGCGCATCGCCACTCACCGACCAGAGATTTTGCCGATGCGATTGAGTCGCTCAAGCCGACCGCGATCATCGGCGTCAGCACGGTTGCCAAGGCCTTCAACCAACGCGTGATCGAGGCCATGGCGCGAATCAACCCGCGCCCGATTATCTTCCCCTACTCGAATCCGACCTCGCACTCCGAGTGCACGGCCGAAGAGGCGTACCGTTGGTCGGAGGGTCGCGCGATATTCGCGAGCGGAAGTCCGTTTCCTCCGGTGCGCTTTAACGGCAAGACCTTTGTGCCCGGACAGGGGAACAACGTCTACATCTTTCCCGCGATCGGCCTGGCGGTCTATGCGACCCGCGCAAGGCGCGTGACGGACGACATGTTCATAGCTGCCGCGCGGGCGGTAGCGGAGCAGGTGACGCCTGCCGAGCGCTCGACGCCGGGCTCATCTATCCTCCCCAGTCAACGATTCTCAACACCGAGCTACATGCTGCCCAGCGCGTGGCACAGGTGATTTTCGCGCACGACCTTGCGCGCGTCCCGGCGCCACAAGATATCGGGCAATTTGTTCGATCGCAGACCTATAAGGCCGAATATCAGTCGCTGGTCTGACGCGAGCTTTCGGCTGCGGCCTGTCGAGTGCCTGATCGGAGTTGGCATGCGTGAGGTGGTTGACGACAAAGGTGTGATCCGTGCTCTTTGCCGGGGGCCGGCGTAAATACCATGAAGAGCGAACGTCAAGATAGCGAGTTGACGGGTACGAAACAAAGGGATGTAAAACCGCTCGACGGAGGTCGATCGCGCGTCGAGAGCGATTCGCTGG
>CAVVMA010000005.1:0-54789 GCA_963749215.1 uncultured delta proteobacterium
TTCGAACCCCCGGTCCCGTTAGGGACACGTGATTTCGAGTCACGCCGGTTAAACCTGACTCCCGAACCTCTCCACCGGTGAGGATCGAGGTTTGCCCGCGTGCAGTCAAGGCGCACGCCGCCTGCGGTTCGACCGCGATCGCGCCGCGCGATCGCAGCTTCAATATTCGCAAATATTCGCACCGCGTCGCGCCGGCGATCTCGGTTTTCAGCATCGGGCCGAATTTGATAGCGTAGTTCTTGATCGATCGTTCAGGATTCCTGGAGCGTGCGGATGGCAGAAACCGATCATCGGGTGGCGAGCTCTTTTGATACCTGCTACCAGCGGGTCTATGCGACCCAGGCGCCCGACATGCGCCGGCTCTACGAGAACGCCAAGCGCGATCAGTGGAACGCCGCGCGGGATATCGACTGGACGCAGCCGGTCGACCTCGAGCGCGGAATTTTCGCCGACGAGCTGATCGACGGTCAGGGCAGCGAGTACTGGGATCGCCTCGGACCGAATCGCCAGCGCCGGCTCAACGTCGAGTTCTCAAGCTGGCGGCTCTCGCAGCTCCTGCACGGCGAGGAAGGCGCGATGCTCGCGTGCGGCCAGCTGGTCGACATGGTTCCCGGCAACGACGCCAAGTTTTTCCAGGCCACGCAGGTGGTCGACGAAGCGCGCCACACCGAAGTCCTCAGCCGCTACCTGATGGACAAGTGCGGCGGCAGAATCTATCCACTCACGCCCAACGTGAAATCGCTCTTCGACTACATCCTCGGCAACGGCAAGTGGTTCATCAAGACGGTCGGACTTCAGTTGATCGCCGAGACCTTCGCCGTCGCGCTGTTCCGGATGCAGGCCGAAACGGCGCAAGACCCGCTGCTCAAGGAGATTTGCCGGCGGATCCTGATCGATGAGTCGCGCCACATGGGATTCTCGGTCCTGAGCCTGCCCGATGAGATCGCCGGTCTCAGCGCCGGCGAGCTGAACGAGCTCGAGGATTTCACGCACGAGGCGCTGGTGCTGGTGCTGACCGGCCAGTTCCCGCGCGAAGCCTACGAGGCGGTCGGAATGGACGCCCGCGAAATCGACGGTATCAAGCGGGTGCGCAGGGAGATCGCTCGCGGCGCCGAGTACGCGCTTTTCCGCAAGCTCTTCAAGCGCGAGATGCACGCCACGATCGTCGGCAACCTGCGCAAGGTCGGATTGCTCAACCAGCGGATCGCCGGTTTCCTGCGCGAGCTGGGGATCGATCCGGCCTTGGCGTCGCCCGCCGCCTGATGGTGAACGCGGCGGGTTCTGCCAGGGCTTCGGCCGACTGGCGCGCGCGGCTGGGCGCCAAGCTGGTCAGCGCGGAAGAGGCGGTTGGCCATATCCGGTCGGGCGATCGCGTCGTGATTTCGATCGCGCAGTCCTCGCCGCTTACGCTATGCACCGCGCTCGCTGCGCGCCTGATGGAAATCGAGAACGTGGTCGTCAACCACGGCGCCGCGATCTTCAGTTGGGACCTGCCCGGGCTCGGCGAGCGCTTCCGGCTCGAATCGTTCTACCTGACCCTGATCGATCGCCCGCTCTATGCGCGGGGCGCAGTGGAGTACACGCCGGTTTCCTACTATCGCGCCAACGTTCTGCCGCCGTCGCTCGACAACTTCAACGTCAGCATGATCATGGTGTCCCCACCCGACGCCAACGGCTACGTCAACCTCGGCGACGTACAAATCATGTCGAAGCTGCTCTCGCGCAATGCCAAGCTGGTGCTCGCCGAGGTCAACGAGCACATGGTCCGGATCGGCGGCGACAACTGGCTGCACGTCTCGGAGATCGATTACTTCGTCGAGCAGGCGCTCGCGCTGCCCGAGCTCCCGCTGCCGATTCCGTCCGAAGAGGAAAAGCGCGTCGTCGCCACGATCTGCAAGACGGTTGCGCGCGAGCTGGTTCCCGATCGCGCGACCGTGCAGGTGGGCGTCGGCTCGACCTCCGGCATGCTCATGCCGCATCTGAGCGGCCATCATGACCTCGGCTTGCAGACCGAGATCATTCCGCGAGGAACCGCGCAGCTCGTGCGCGACGGCGTGCTGACGGGCAAGTACAAGAAGGTATTTCCCGAGCTCGTGGTCGGCAGCGCGTTCGCGCTCGCCACGCCGCGCGAGGAGCTCGAGTACGCCGACGGCCATCCGGGGTTCCATCTTTACGACTTCAACCTGACCGACGACATCCGGCTGATCGCGCGCGAAGAGGGAATCATCGCGATCAACAACGCGCTGAGCGTCGACCTGACCGGCCAGGTCGATTCTGAATCGATCGCGCATCAGATGTACACCGGCAGCGGAGGCCAGCTCGCCTTCGCCGTGGGCGCGTGCCTGGCGGGAGGCAAATCAATCGTCGTGCTGCCGTCCAGCGCGACGGTGCGCGGCGCACGCGTCTCGAGGATCGTCGCGTCGCTGGCGCCCGCCGCGGTCGTAACGGTGCCGCGCGCCTGCGTCCACTACGTGGTCACCGAGTATGGAATCGCGACGCTGCGCGGACGGTCGATCAAGGATCGCGCTCGCGAGCTGATCGCCGTCGCGCATCCGGACTTCCGCGCCGAATTGACCGCCGAATCCAAACGGCTGTACGCCTGAGCGCTGTGGCTCGTCCGGTATGGCTACTCATGGCGGCCTGCGCGGTCGCCGGCTGCGAGACTCTTTCCCAGCCCTACTTCCACCTGATCGAATCACCGTTTAATCGATCTGAAGCACGAATCCGCGCGCTGCCTCAGAACTCCACGCCGCTGCGGATTGTGCGCGAAGAGCTTCCTCCGCAGATGGCTTTGGCTCCATTCACAGATTCGTCGCCGGCGAGCGAAGGCAATAAATTGCTTCGTGACGAGGTGATCCTGGATTCGTCCGTGCTGGCAGTCCTCAAGAGCAACGGCGTGCCTGATGCGGTCGAGCTCAACCGGAGCCGCGACGCCCGGACCGACCGATGGTTCGCAATGTACTACAAGGGTCCACCCGAGACGCTCGCTTACGCCACTTCGTTGAGAAACTTCAACGCGTCAGGGCCTCGGTACCATGGAACGCGGGCGTGCGATTTGCCGCAGGTGCCCCGCTCAGTCTGGCGCCTTGCGCTCGGCGAAGGTCCGCTTGCTCCTCCATGGCCGGTGACTATTCCGGTCGCCGCGCGCGCCCCGTTCGGAGTTCCCTTGCAGGGTCCGCCCGCACCGGCGAAGGCAAACGGAGAAGGTTGGGCTCGATTGGCGCGGGGCGTCGCTTCGACGATGGAGATAGGAACCGGCGACGACGCGCGCCGCACTCGTGAGGCGATCAAAAGGCTCGCGCAGGCAAACCGGGCTGACGGTCTCAACTGGACGGCGGTGCTTTTCAATTCAAGGGTCGCAAGCGGCTTCGGCGTACCCGACGGCACGTTGTTCGTCAGCACGAGCCTGGTTGAAAAGCTCAATGACAATCAACTCGCGGCTGTGTTGGCCCATCTGATGGGCCACGAGCGCTATCAGCACTATCCTCACAATCTGACGGTTGGAGAGCAGGTCGGTTATACGCGAAACGTGGGCCGAAACTACTGACCGAGAGTTGCCCGAATACCCCGAGGCGCTGACGATGCGGCCGTACAGCTTTTCACGCGCGCAGGAAGTGGAGACCAATTTCGTCGCGGTCCAGTATCTTGCCAGGATCAACATTCCGCCCGACGCGCTGTTCGATGCGCTCGCAAAGTTGTCGGCTCCAGGTCCTGAAGCCAGGCTCGGCGACGAATGGCCCTCCTTCGCCAGGATCCACCACCTTCCGGAGACTGCGGCCGATGTGGGAAGGTTGCTCGACGCGGGAATTTTCAAGCCACTCTGACGGTACAGGGCGATGACGAGCAAGACTTCGCGTTTTCTGAAAGCGTCGCTGGTGGTAGCCGCGATGCTCGTGGTGCAAGCCTGCTTCGAGGGTCCCGAGTCGAATCCCCACGGCTACCAGCCTGCACCCAGGTATCTGTATGCGCAGCCGGTTCCATACCGGCCCGCGTATCTGGCCCATCGGCCCTACGGACCGGCGTACCAGCCCTGGTACGGGCCGGGCTACCCACCCGGCTACGGACGAATGTTTGGACCGGCGTACCGCTATCCTCGTTACCGTTGACGATCGGGTGTAACCGCCGCGGCTCATTCCCGCCGAAGTGTCCCCTCCGCTCTGATTAGAGTTCGAGTACGCCTTTCGGCGTCGGCTTGGGCGTTGGTTTTGGCATAGGTGTAAGCGTCGCGGTTGGCTTGGATGTCGGTGTAGGAGTCGGCTTGGGCCTCGCAGTCGCGATCGGAGCGGCGGCGGCGAAAGCCTGGACGAACTTCGCGATATCGACCGTGCCCCATCCGCTCGCCTGATCGTACCCGATTGCGGCCGAAAACCCGGCGACGATGTTGAAGCTGTTGGTGCCGCTGGTCACGTCGCGAAGGCCCGCCGAGGCGCCGCCCGATCTCGCCAGATTGTAGAGTCGGGTATCGATGTTGCCCACGCGCCGGCCGCTTTCCTGCGCGAGCAGCTTTGAGATTCCAGCCCAGATCGGCGCGCCCAGACTGGTGCCTCCCCAGCAGCAGTCGATCGACGCGACGCCGCTTAAGTCCGCGCCGAGGAAGACGCCGGGCCTGTCGGGGCTGGCGATCATCGCCACGTCGGGCACGTCGCGCTTGCCGTCAGCGGGAACGCCCGACCCGTTCTGAAAACCGGGCTTGGTGAACACCGCGCTCGCGCCGCCGCCGCCCGCGCCGATCGATTCGTCCCAGGTGCTCTCCGGTACGTTGCCCGAATCGAGGCCCGCGCCGTTGTAGCTGGGCGCAAACTGCGTCCCGCCCACTCCGGTTACGTTCGGGCCGGCCGCCATCTCGTTTACGTTGCGGCTGGTGCCTGCCTCGCAGGCTGCGCCGCCCGAATCGAGCACCACTCCCGCCGCGCCCTGGTCGCCGGCCGAGACAAAGACCGACTGACCCTGCGCCGCCGCCTGCGCGAATACCGAGTCGAGTGACTTGTAGCTGCTCCTGCTGACGCCGCACAGGGAGAAACTCACGCTAATCGTTCCGCAGGCATTGTCGCTGACCGCGCGGGAGATCGCGTCGGTAATCGCGCCGAGGTAATAGCGCTGCGCCGCGCCCGGCGCCACCGCGTGCGACCATTCCAGGTCCAGCAGCGCTTCCGATTCGTCAACTGTGATTCCCCGGTCGCGCCCGCCGACGATTACGCGCGTGATGTTCGACGCGGGCAATCCGAACTGCGTATCGAATGTGCTCACTGCAGCGTCAAGGTAATCCGAGTCGCCGACCACGGCGATGCAATCGCCGCCGCCGCCGTCGATGCCGTCGTTCAGGAGCGTACTCTCGTCGTAGAAGGCCGCGAGATCGGCGGGTGCGAAAGCCTTTGAGCCGCCGACGATCGTATCGGGCGCCGATGTATCGCCGGAAACCGGCAAGGAAGCGCCCGGTGACAGGCCCGGGTCGATCCATTCGGCGAGTTGCATTTCCGGAACCTGGACGTCGGACGACGGGCTTGCCGCGCGAGCGGTGCGTCGATCCGACAGCGGCATCGAGTGCTCAAAGTTGTCGAGGCCCTGTATCGATTCGATCGTGTCGCCAAACTGAGCCGGGATCAGCGGATCGGTCAGATTCGCGTATGCGCGCCCGTCGGCGAAAGTCGCGATGCTGGTGTGGAAGCTTCGCTCGGCGCGCCATACCGGACCGGTGAACTCGATGTAACGTTCCTGCACTCCGGCCGAGAGAATCCGGAACCCTTCGGAGCCGAGCCAATTCGAGACCGCCGCAACATCTGATTGGGCCGGACCGAAACGCTCCGCAAACTCGCCGGGCGTCAGCCAGTGCCGGTACTCGGGCGATGCGGGATCCTGTTGCGCGGCGAGCAGCTTCTCGAGTTGACTCCGGTTCCTCGGTGCCAGTGTCACCCGCATCACTAGTTGGCGGTCAAGGTCCGCCCATCCCGAGAGCCGCAAGCTTTCAGTCTCGACCGGATGGTTGCCGGCCAGCGGAAGTGTGATCGAACCCGCCTGGTCGCCGACTCGGGTCTGCGCGGAATCTTGAGCGAGAGCTTCTGCGGCACCGGAAAATGCGAGGGCCGTGATGCACAACACCGCAATCTTCAGCGCGCCGACAACCATCTGCGCCATCGTTCGCCGAACCGAGCCTTGCATCGCTGTCTTCCTGTCCACGTGCGGATTCGTGAAGCGTGATGCCGTACAAAATGTAGGGAAAGCGCGGGAACCGTCAAAGCATCAACAGAGAAATAAAACTAACTGATTGTTTGTTAGTTTGGCGCCCGCGGCTGATAGCGAGACGAAACAAGCCGGGCGCAGGAATCACCCCGCGAGATTTCGATCACCCGTCGCTCAGCGCGCGGACGATCTGCACTTCGTCGCCGTCGCGAGGCGCGAGATCGTGGCCGCGTACTTGCTCGCGGTTGATTTGCACTGTCATTCTGTTCCCGGGAGCGCGACGTTTATGCGAGGAAAAGGCAAGGATAAAGTTTCGGTGGCTAGTTCCGGTGGAACGAAAAAAGGCGGAGATTGGCGCGAACTCGAAAAGCTTTTCGGTCGGATTGAGAGGCTGGTACACGCGCGGGACGCGAATGTCGAATGGAATGGGCGCATCGCCGATCCAGATGATCTGGGGGAACTGCGCCAGATTGACGTTCTGATCACGACTTCCAACGGGCTTCGAATTTCCGTGGAGTGTCGCGATAGGAACAAGCCGCAGTCGGTGATGTGGATCGAAGAACTGGCTGGCCGCAAGATTAGTTTGGGCCTGGATGGAATGATCGCGGTCTCGCCAGAGGGTTTTTCCCAACTAGCGCAGAAGAAAGCCAAGCGCCTCGGTGTGGTCTTGTACGATCTACGAAACCTAACCGACGAGCAAATCGCTACGTGGGGCCGCCCGGCCCTCGTCGAAGCGACCTTCGTTCAGTTCTCCTCGTTAGTGATTACCGTTGTTGTGAACGAGGATGCCGCAGCGAGAGTGGCTGCCTTTGCCGGGGAGCCCAAGCTCCTTTTCCGCGGGGCTGCCGAAGGCTACGCGGCTGTCATGCAAACGCTCGGAGAGGATGTAGCGTCGGGCAAGCGGACGGGCGAACGAGACTTGGACGCCTCCGATTACACCATCTGCGGCGAGAGCGCAGTCTTGGTCCACTGCTCGTATGCTGCTGAACTGGTGACCGTTGCGGCGACTTGCATTGGCGTCGACAGAATAGGCGATCCGGAGACTCCGGCGGAAATGCGCGAGATCAGCGTCAATCGCTTCGAGCATTCCGTGCCCGAGATCGCTTACACGAAGAGCAAGGTGTCTGTAGTCGTGGACGTGAGTCGCATTGCGTCGCCGGCGAATTCAATTCTCCACCACATAGCTGTCAAGTTTCCCAAGCAGGGCTTAACTCTAGCTCACTACGAACTCGTGGGTGATCGGAAAATGGTCACTCGGACAACAACGATATGTCTGGAGATTCGGAAAGCATCGCGCTAGACCTCTTCGTTGTGGCGCGGTGTGGACACAGACCGACGATGGCCAGGAGGCTGTTACAAGTTGCTTTTGTTGAATTTTCGGGAGCCACCCGTCAGATTCGAACTGACGATCCGCTGATTACGAATCAGTTTCAGAGCGAGACAGCGGCCTAAGCGAACCGAAGAAACCAGGAGAAATCACGGCGTTTTCGCGAGTCGATTCGGCCGGTTTCGGCGCTGCTCCGCGCGAAGTACCTGCACAGAACCCACACAGTCCCTCCCTTTGGCGCGCTTCCGACAATCTTAATGACGGCGACATGGGCCTTAGGCGGAGAGCCGTCCCCGGAAGACTATATGATGGAACTGGGGCGCACGAGAGGCATAGCCAGTATATGTTGGACGGCGCTGCGCATCAGCTCAGGGTCCGCGTATTGCGGATGCCGGAGACCGAAAGCCGCTACCGTGTGGTCGACCAGTTCGTAGGTGCCCAAGGTGAATCGCGGAAATCCTGCTCCAAGTATCAACAATCTATTCGTCTGGCGTTCTTCCACGGTAGGCGGACACTCCTGCCATCCCCTCGCAGTGAAGATCAGGGCCTTGTGCGGCTTGAATTGTTCCAGAATGCGGAGAAATCGTTCCTGTCCGCGTGCGATCTGCTCTTTGGTCCCGGATCCGTACCGATGCTCTGCGTCTCCCACGCACGCAGGCAGGAAATTGAAAAACAGGACGCGCTTCCAGAAGTCAGTATGATCCGAATACCCGAAATAATTCCGCACCTGAACGAAAAACCCAATTGCGTCGAAGCCATCCTCGCCGGCAGTTACCTTCCGGATCGTTTTCAACGTCGCCGAGTCGGAGTCAACTTCCCCTTCGCCAAGCCAATGCGAATACCCCACGACCGCGATTCGCTGTCCCCCGATCCCGCTTTCGTACATCGAACCTCTCGACGGCACGTGGTCTATGTACATGAATTGCCTCGCACAGCCGAATTGAGGAATAACCCTCTCATTTGGGCGAGTATGGACGGTTTGGCGGGTGTCCTATTCTGCCTTGGAGTTTCAATTGTGCTCCTTGCTGCCTTTTGCGCACTCCGGTCAAGTCAGTCGATTGTAGGCCGCCGGACCGGCGTAATAGGCACCTACCGTGACGGGCTTTCCCTTCTCGGGCTGGGCTGCGATTGGCGGCATCAGGTAGAGGCAGAAACAGGTTTCGTGCAGGCGACTGCCGTCAGGCTCCAGCACTCCCCGATACTCGAGCCTTCCATAGACGGCGAGGTAGGTTTGACCAATGTTGCCACTATGGAAGGCATTCCAGGTTTCATGGCCATCGACAAAGATGCGCTGCTCTGGAGAATCGAGTTCCTGAGATTGCGGCAAAGGCTCTTGGCCGAACGAAATGCCGCTACCTCCCCCATAGTCCGGAACTTCGGGCAGCGGCCGGGCGGGGGTCACAATTACTGCCTTGACTGTGCCACCGACGATCCACCCGAGACTCCGGCCCGAATTTTGTTTGGAGAGAAATATTTGGGCCATGTAGGGCAAAGAAAAATCGTCGCGACCAACCGCATATATTTTTGCATCCTTGAGGCCGACGACTATCCAAGGACGCTCAAGTCTCATCAGAGCAGTGCGCGCGGTAGTGGCCTGTTCTCGGATGGCGCTCCATTGCAGGCCCATGAATATCAAGTAGCCGATACCGATGAGGGCCAGAACCTCGTTAACCAGCACGGATGGCGAACAGAAGGTTTGCTGGCTGGCCTCTGCCTGTTTCCGCTCAGCTATGGATTGTTCCTTTTGAGCACGGATCGATTCACTAAGAGCAGCATCGGTTCTCTGCCATACAGAAAGCGGTACCTGTGGCTGCTGCTCCTGAATGGCTTGCTGGGTTGGTTTGGGTTGAGCCTCATGCTGGCTGCGGCGAGGTTTTTCTGATGCACTTGCGGCGCTCAGAAGCAGCAGCACCGATACTGCAATCAGGATCGGCCCAGCGACTACGCGGGCCACTTTTTGCCCCCTGCCTCGGTCCTCCGTCGCGCTGCGAATTTGCGCTTCTGCGCTGCGAAATGCGGAGTCGTTTCCGTCAAGCCCTGCATACTCGCCCTCATTTGACTCGGCGACTGGAACGAGCGCCGCTATTCCTCGCCTTCAAAGTCTCGTCAAAAACGCGCTGTTTTGCAACGAAGTGTGAAGTATTTCCCCTGTTCTGAGGCTCCATCGCTTTGGTTGGCACCAGGACGCTGATCGCAGGCTTTCGACGCGCTTGACTTCCTCTCCCACGGTTTCCACTGAACCCGAATCATGCCGAGTCCGATGTCCTGCGTGTGTACAGATCATACAACTCGTAGCCACGCACAGAACAATCAAGTGAGGCGCGGTCGAAGGCCGAAATTGGCCGGTAACATTTCGATCAGCCGCCGCTCAGTGCGCCTACGATTTGCACTTCGTCGCCGTCGCGAAGCGCGAGCTCGAGGCTGCGGACTTGCTCGCCGTTGACGAAGACCTGGATGTGGCGCCGAATGCGGTCTTGCTCGTCGATGATCCTGAAGCGAATTCCGGGGAAGCTTTCGTCGAGTCGGCGCGTGAGATCCGCCAGCGTGGCGGCGTCGATCGCGAGTTCGCTCTTGCCGCCGGTGTACGAATGTAACTGGCTCGGGATCCGCACCCGGATCATGAGAGCGTCGCCGCCTCGACCGACAGAATCCGTTGCAGGTGCTCCGCGATCCGGCTCCACGAGGCGCCTTCGTTGCGGCTATGCCATAGCTCGCCGCTGGTGGTGCCGAAGTAGAGCCCGACCGAGTCGCATCGGTCGCCGACGAACGCCTGGCGCAACACGGTCCACCACGCCTGCTCGCGCGGCAGGCCGCGATCCTGCCGCTCCCACGTTTGGCCCGCGTCGCGCGTTCTGTAGACCGCCGCCTTGCCGCCGATACAGGTGCGCGGCCAGACCTCCGTGCCGTCCATCGGGAATACCCAGGCCGTGTCGGGGTCGCGCGGATGCACCACGATGCCGAAGCCGATGTCGCCGATTTCCGCCGGCATGTTGCGCCCGATTCTCACCCACTCCTCGCTCGGGCGGTCGAGCCGGTAGATGCCGCAGTGGCTCTGCTGATAAAGGCGATCGGGCCGCGCCGGATGGATCTGCAGGCAGTGAGTATCCTGCCCGAATTCGGGATAAGGATCGGGGAAAAAGTTCGCTTCCACGTTGCGGTTGAGCGGCCGCCAGCTCGCGCATCGATCGAGCGTCTCGAATACGCCACCCTCCGAGGTGACCAGGTACATGTGCGCCGCGTCGCGAGGATCGATCGTGACCCACTGCGCCATCGAACCGTCCGGCGTGCCGACGCCCATCGCGCCCCACTTCGGGAACATCGGATGGCGGTTGAAGCCCTCGACCTCGGCCCACGAAAGACCTGTGTCTTCGCTGCGGAACAGTCCCGGCGGCGAGGTGACCGCCCACCACACCGACGGCTCGCTTGCGTGTCCGGGAGCGATTGAAAACGTGCAATCGACCGAGCGCGGGTCCCATCCCTCGGGGAACTTGCCGAACTTGGGCGGATTAGGAACCTCCCGCCAGTTGCGGCCCATGTCGGTCGAACGAAAGATCGTCGGACCGAGATGTCCGGTGCGCGACGCCGCGAGCATCGTGCGGCCGTCGCGCGGGTCGAGCACGACATGGTTGATGATATGGCCGAGGAAATGCGGACCGTCCAGGCGCCATCGCCGCCGCTCCGCGTCACTATGGAAGATGAACGCGCCTTTGCGAGTGCCGACCAGCAGCGCGATGGTCGGCGCCTTGGGAGCGCGAGCGCGTGGGGACACACTGTTCCTGCCCCTGGCCCGCCTCGCGACGATAGTTTTTTTTGCGCGTATCATGTTCGCGGTTTCGGTCCCGGCGCGAGCAAATCCTAACTTCGACGGGCTTGTCCCGCAACCGCTGAATCATTGCCGTTGGTGATAAATCATGCTTGAACCTTTGCCTGTGACAGCTCTGGTCTGACGACTCTGGTATGACGACCGGCGAGGACGCAACCGATGGGACGCAAGATTCTCTTCATCACCACCGATCAGCAGCGCTACGACGCGCTTGGATGCAACGGCGGCAAGATCGCCCGGACCCCGATGGCGGACTCGCTCGCCGCTGCGGGCATCAACTACAGCCGCGCGCACAATCAGAACGTGGTCTGCATGCCGGCGCGATCGACGATGATCACGGGTCAGTACGTGCGCACGCACGGCGTGGTCGCGAACGGTGTTCCGCTGCCCCCGGATGCGCCCAGTATCGCGGCGTACCTCCACGAAAAGGCGGGCTATCACACCGCGCTGCTGGGCAAGGCGCACTTCGAGCCGATGTTCGACATCGGCAGGGAGTACTTCGAGAACCGGATGGCGCGCGAAGGCTCGACCGGGCCATTTCGCGGCTTCGAGCGGATGGAGCTCGCGATGCACGGCCCGATGGGCAACTGGCATTACTCACTCTGGCTCAGAAATAACTTCCCGGATGAAGTGGCCGGCTTCCTGCCTCTGCTGAATATCGAGCGTGAGTCGGGCGGCGAAAGCGGCGCGCCGCAGGTCAAGTACAATCCGATCCCCCGCGAGCACTATCACACCGATTGGGTTGCCGATCGCACCATCGCGTATCTCGATTCGCTCGCCGAGGACGAGGACTGGTTCGTCTGGATGAGCTTTCCCGACCCGCATCATCCGTGGGACCCGCCGGCGTCGGCGGCGCGGCGAATCAAGTGGCGCGACCTCGACCTTCCGGCGGGCCATCCCGGCTCGCGCGAGAAGATCGAGAAGATCCTCGCGCAGAAGCCGCGCCATTGGCTCGAATGGTACGAGGGCCGCTTCCGCAACAACGAGGCCGGGCCGTGGATGTTCGTGCCGTGCGAGCTGACACACGATCAGGTGCGCGAGATCAACGCGATGATTCACGCCGAGAACGAGCTCATCGACGAGGCCTGCGGCCGCGTGATGAAGCGAATCGCCGAGCGCGGGTGGGACTCGCACACCGACGTGTTTTTCACCACCGACCACGGCGAGCTGCAGGGCGATTTCGGATTGCTCTACAAGGGGCCCTATCATGTGGACGCGCTGATGAGAGTGCCGTTCATCTGGCGTCCCGCGCCGATCGCCAACGTGAAGCCCGCCGCGATAACCGAGCCGGTGGGACATCTCGATCTCGCGCCGACATTTTGCGAAATCGCGGGCGTGCCGGTGCCTCAGTGGGTTCAGGGCAAGCCGCTGCCGATCGCGCCCGGCTCGGATCGCCACCGGACAATCACCGAATGGGATAGCCAGTTCAGGCAAATAGGTATGCACTTGCGCACTATCTACCGGGACGGATGGGTCTGCACGGTCTACGAGAAGAGCACGCGCGACTACGGATTCGACCTGACTCCGATCATGGCCGGCATTGGACCGAACTTGCCGTTCCCCGACATCCACTACGGCGGCACTGAGGGCGAGCTCTACAACCTCATCGAGGATCCCCTGCAATGGCGCAACCTATGGAGCGACGCCGGTTACGCGAAGGTCAGGTCCGATCTGATCGCGGACCTGTACGACAGCCTTCCGCCGGCGCGCAATCCGCCGCTCTCGGTCGAGTCTCCGGTCTAAGCGCTAAGACGCGAGCAATCAGAAGGCGTAATCGCGATCATCGCGGCGGCGCGAAGCCTCTTCGCGTTCAGGCTGCGGCGCGCAGCCGGTCAATTGCGCGGGACTTCGAACCAGAGCGTGGCGAGCGGCGGCAGCCGGAGCGGGAGCGAATATTGAAAGGCGTGCCACGGCCTTTGCTCGGCCATCACGGCGCCCGCATTGCCCTGGTTGCTGCCGCCGTAGAGCTCGGAGTCGGTGTTGAGAATTTCCCGGTAGAGGCCGGGCACGGGAACGCCGACGCGGTACCCGGTCCGCATCACCGGCGAGAAATTGCAGACGCAAACCAGCCGCCGTCCGGTCGACGGCGAAGTGCGCAGGAACGCGATCGCGTTTTCGTCGGCGTTGTTGGCGTCGATCCACTGAAAGCCGGCCGGGTCGTGATCGACCTCCCACAGCGCTGGTTCGGCCCGATAGATCCGGTTCAGATCGCGAATCAGGCTCTGCACGCCGCGATGGTCCGCCTCGCCGAGCAGATGCCAATCGAGACTCCGATCGTGATTCCATTCGCGCCACTGGCCGAACTCGCCGCCCATGAAGAGCACCTTCTTGCCCGATCGCGCCCACATATAACCGAACAGCGCCCGCAGATTGGCGAACTTCTGCCATCGATCGCCGGGCATCTTGTCGAGCAGCGCGCCCTTGCCGTGGACGACCTCGTCATGCGAGAGCGGAAGGACAAAATTTTCGAACCACGCGTACAGAAAGCCGAAGGTCAGGTCGCGATGGTGATAGCGGCGATGAACCGGCTCCTTGCTGAAATACTCCAGCGTGTCGTGCATCCAGCCCATGTCCCACTTGAAGCCGAAACCCAGTCCGCCAACGTACACCGGCCGGCTCACGCCGGGCCACGCCGTAGACTCTTCGGCGACCATCAGCACTCCCGGATGGCGCGCGTAGACCTGCTGATTGAGCTCCTTCAGGAACGAAATCGCCTCGAGGTTTTCATTGCCACCATATATATTCGGTATCCATTCGCCGTTACTCCGTCCGTAGTCGCGATATAGCATCGAAGATACTGCGTCGACGCGAAGCCCGTCGGCGTGGAACTCCTCGAGCCAGTAAAGCGCGCTCCCGAGCAGGAAGCTTCGCACCTCGTTGCGCCCGAAATTGAAGATGTAGGTATTCCACTCCGGATGATAACCCTGACGCGGATCGACGTGCTCGTACAGCGCAGTGCCATCGAAACGGCCGAGGCTGAATTCGTCGGTGGGGAAGTGGCCCGGCACCCAGTCGAGAATCACGCCGATGCCGCGCTGGTGCAGATGATCGACCAGGTAGCGGAAATCGTCGGGAGCGCCATAGCGTGCGGTGGGAGCATAGTAGCCGGTGGTCTGGTAACCCCATGAACCGGTGAACGGGTGCTCTGTGACCGGCAGGAACTCGACGTGAGTGAAGCCAAGGTCACAGACGTAGTCGCCAAGTTGCTCGGCAAGCTCGCGATACGTGAGCGGACGCTCCGATTCCTCGGGAATCCTGCGCCACGAGCCGAGATGAACTTCGTAGATCGCAAGCGGACTGCGAAGCGGATCGCGGCCGGCCCGGCCGGATATCCAGGCCTCGTCATTGAATACGTAGCTCGACTGGTAAACTCTCGAGGCCGACGCAGGCGGACACTCCGCCGCCGCAGCGAACGGATCGCTCTTGATACAGATTCCGCCGCCTCTTTTGCGAATCTCGTACTTATATAGTGTGCCCGCATCGATATCGGGCACGAACACTTCCCACACTCCCGAACCGCCGAGCATCCGCATCATGTCAAGGCGCCCGTCCCAGCCATTGAAATCGCCGACCACGCTGACACCTGCCGCGTTGGGCGCCCAGACCGCGAAGGACACTCCGCGCACGCCTTCGAGCTCGCGCGCGTGCGCGCCGAGCTTGTCCCATATCCGCCGATGCTTCTGTTCGGCCCACAAATGCAAGTCGAGATCGCCGAGCGTGGGTGGAAATGAGTATGGCTGCCGAATAGTCACTACGTTGCCGCCTGAGTAATGTACCTCGAATCGGCATCCGGAAGCCGGCGGCCAGACCGGAACCCCGGTCTCGAACAGCCCTCGTTCCGGCCGTTCGGTCATCTCGCGCGGCGGCTCGCCATCGACCAGGAGCACGACCTTCCGGGCGCCGGGACGATAGGTCCGCACGATCACGCCGCGATCGGTCTGATGAGCGCCGAGGATCGAGTGCGGATCGCGATGCGTCAGCGACAGAAGACTCTTGAGTTCCTCCACCGGAATGCGCGAGACGCCTTCGTCCATCGGCTCCCGCGATGCTTCGCTGCGGTCAAGAAAGTTCAGCCCCGATTCCGGTTCATCAAGCTTCATAGCACCTCTGTACGCACTTCTTTACAGGCTTCGTACTTCGACCGCCCGGTTCTCGCGCCACGATGCGGTCGCTGCCAGGCTGACCCTCAGCGCGCTCACGGCGTCCGCCCCGCTGATGGACGGCTCGCCACCGGTCAGCACCTTCTGGACGAAGTCCTGAATCTGGGCCAGGTATGCGCTTTCAAACCGCTCCATGAAGTACGGGACCACGTCGTGGGTGATTCCCGCTTTGGTCATCACCAGGATTGGCGTTTGCCGGAAGTAGCCTATCTGAAGAGAACCTTGGGTGCCCCAAATCTCCGTGCGGATGTCATATCCGAAGGCCGAGTTCCGGCTCAACAGCACGGCCCCCAACATTCCGCTTTCGAACACCATATTAATGATCGCATTGTCGATATCGCCGACCGATTTCATCTCTGGATAGGCAAGTGCGCCGCCGACCGCATATACGCTCTTCACCGGTCCCATATACATTTGCGCCAAATCAAAGTCGTGAATGCCGCAGTCGATTATCAGACCGCCGCTGGCCTTGGGGTCGCAAAACTCAAGCGGCGGAGGATGTGGATCGCGCGAGGTGGATGTCAAAACGACAGGCGTGCCGATAGTTCCCGCGTCAATCTTCTTTTTCGCCTCGATGTATCCGCTATCGAAGCGCCGCTGAAATCCGATCTGGAAAAAGACGCCCGCTTTTTTCACGGCTTCGAGCATTCGTGCAGAATCGTCAAGCGACAGCGCTATGGGCTTTTCGCAGAAAATAGCCTTCCCGCTCTTCGCGCATTCGATCACGAGGTCGGGATGCGTGCTGGTTGGAGTAATAATGACAACCGCATCGATTTCCTTGTCGCTAATCAGATCGCGGTGATTCTGGTACCACTTGGGAATGCCGTATTGACCTGCAAGGGCTTCGGCCACATCGGCGCGCACGTCCGCGACCGCGGTCAATTGCGCATCGGGGACGCGATGGGCCAGGTTCGCCGCATACACTCGACCCATCCGCCCCAAGCCGATGAGCCCGACTTTCAGCCGCGCTTTCATTTTTCCCTGTGCTCCTGTCACGAGATTTCTTCCAGCTTGACCGGACGATTTTCCCTGACCGATTTCGCCGCCGCCAGGCCAAGGGCCACCGCCATCAGGCCGTCGTGGCCGGTTATCGGAACCGGCTTGCCGTTTTGAACGGAATCGACGAATGCTTGCATCTCATTCAAATAGGATTCGGTATAGCGTTCCATGAAGAAGTGCAACGGCAGTGACGAGTGAGTACCGGCCCGGTCGAGGTATACGTGATTGTCAGGCGTGTTGTTCTTGACGGTCACCATGCCCTCGGAACCGAACACCTCCACTCGCTGATCGTAGCCGTAAACCGCCTTGCGGCTGTTGTCGATCGTTCCCAGAGCGCCGTTCGCGAACGTCAGCGTGGTTACTGCGGTGTCCCAATCGCTGAGCTTTTGAAATACCGGGTCGGTCAGCGCATTCGCCCTGGCGTATACTTCAGTGACCTCGCTGCCGATCAGGTAGCGGGCCATGTCGAAATCATGGATCGTCATATCGAGAAACAGCCCGCCGGCTGCTCGCAGGTACTCTTCGGAGGGCGGCGACGGATCGCGGCTGGTGATTCTGAGCAGCTGAGGCTCCCCGATTTTGCCCGCCTTGACCATCTCGCGCACTTTCAGGAAGTTGGGATCGTACCGGCGGTTAAAGCCCACCATCAGTTGCACGCCGCGCTTTTGCAGTTCGGCGTTGATCTCCTTGATCCGGTCGACTGACATGTCGATCGGTTTCTCACAGAAGATGTGTTTCCCAGCCGCGGCTGCGTCCAGAATAATCTGATAGTGAGTAGCGGTCGGAGTGCAGATAACGACCGCATCGACATCAGGAAGCATCAACGCTTCTTTGTAATTCGAGACCGTCCGCGAGATATTGAACCTCGCTGCCACGCCGGCCAATTCCGCGGGGAAGACATCGGCCAGGACCGTCACTTCCGCGCTGCTGACCCGCCCGGCCAGGTTTCCGATGTGGATTTTGCCGATTCTGCCCACGCCGAAGACACCTAATCGAAGTTTCTGACGGCTCATGGTTTGAATTCCTTTCAACTCCCGGATATCGCGGCAGGATCACAGTGTGAAGACCGCGACTGACTCATTCCCCGGCTGGAATTTCCCCGCACCGGCTAGAATTTTCGCGACCAGTCTTTCGGCCAACGTTCGACGCAGATCTTCTTGTCGGTGTAGAACTCGATCGCATCGCGTCCCTGGGCATGAAGAGAACCGAAGAAGCTGTCCTTCCATCCGCTGAACGGGAAGTAGGCCATCGGAGCCGCGACACCAATGTTGATGCCGACATTGCCGGCAGGCACTTCGTTCCGGAATTTGCGCGCCGCCGCGCCGCTGGTGGTGAAAATGGAAGCCTGATTCCCGTACCGGCTATTCGAGACCAGTGCGATCGCATCGTCGACATCGGCGGCGTGTACTATACTGAGTACCGGGCCGAAGATTTCGGTGTTTATCAATTCACTATTCGACGGTAGTCCATCCAGGAGCGTCGGCCGGACGAAGTTGCCGTTTTCGCACGAGGGAATTGTGGCGCCGCGGCCGTCGACAATCGCCCTGGCGCCGTCGTTAACGATCGTCGCGATGAGCCGCTCGATCCGGTCCTTGCTGGCGGGAGTGATTACCGGCCCCATCTGCACGCCCGGGTCCAGGCCGGGCCCGACGCGCAGGCCGCCGGCGAGATCGCCGATCGTTTTCTGAAAGGACTTCCGTGCTTCTCCCACAGTGACTACTAGCGAGACCGCCAGACAGCGCTGGCCGGCGCATCCGAAAGCCCCGTCGGCGATGATCTGTGACGCGCTGTCGATATCCGCGTCGGGAAGCACCACCGCGTAATTTTTCGCTCCGCCCTGGCATTGCGCACGCTTCCCCGACGCCGCTGCACGCGCGTAGACGTAGCGCGCAACCGCGGTCGATCCCACGAAGCTGACGGCACGGATTCCAGCGTGATCCAGAATCGCATCGACCGTCGGCTTGGCCCCGTGCACCAGATTCACAACGCCGGGCGGGACGCCCGCTTCGTGCATCAGCTCGACGATTCGCTGGAGAGTGAGCGGCACTTTCTCGGACGGCTTTAGCAGCACGGTGTTGCCGGATGCGATTGCGTAGGGCAGAAACCAGAGCGGAATCATGGCCGGGAAATTGAACGGCGTGATCACCGACACCACGCCGAGCGGCTGCCGGACCATTACCTCGTCGATGCCGGGTGCAATATCTTCCAGGTTGTAACCCTGCATCAGGACCGGCATTCCGCAGGCGACCTCTACATTCTCGACGCCACGGCGCAATTCGCCCTTGGCCTCGGCCAGCGTTTTTCCGTTCTCGATCGTGACGATGCGGGCGATCTCGTCGAAGTGGGATTCGAGCAACTGCTTCAATCGGAACAGACATTGGATGCGCTCGCCGACCGGCGTCTTTCGCCACGCGGGGAAAGCCGCCGACGCAGCCTTGACGGCCTCGCCGACTCCGGCCGCGCCCGAATCAGGCGTTCGCGCGATCACTTCGCCGGTGGCTGGATTAGTAACATCCATGCACAGCTCCGAGCGCGGAATACGCCACTCTCCGCCGATGCAATTTCGTACCTCGGTAAGCAGGTGACCAGCTCCTATGGAAGGTTATGCCTATGGGACTTGATGAAGGTTCTTTCCTTGGCGATCGCCCTCTTGTATTCCGCGCGCGCCGCTTGTACCGCAGGCATTGCCGAGACCTCCGCAATCGCAACGTCCCACCACGATTCGTAAGCGGGGACGCGCGCCTCCTTGTCCGTTTCAACCACGATCACACTCGTGCGGGACGTGGTCTTTATCTCCTCGAGCGCCGCCACGAACTCGTCAAAAGTGCCGGCTCGAAGCGTATAGGCTCCCATCGCAGCCGCGGCGGCGGCAAAATCGACCGGCACCGGCTCGCCGTCGAGGCGGCCGGTTTCGGCGTTGCGGAAGCGGTAGTCGGTCCCGAATCCATCGGAGCCGAGCGACTGTGACAATCCGCCGATGCTGCTGTACCCGTGATTATCTATCAGAACAATATTCAGTTTATACCCTTCCTGAATCGATGTTACTATTTCGGACGACATCATCAGAAACGAGCCGTCACCGACCATGACGTAGACTTCGCGGCCCGGGTCAGCCATCTTGACCCCAAGTCCGCCCGCGATCTCGTAACCCATGCACGAATAGCCATACTCGACGTGATAGCCGCGCGGCTGCCTGGTCCGCCAGAGCTTGTGAAGGTCGCCGGGCAGGCTGCCCGCCGCGCACACGACGACATCCTGCGGCCGCGACGCGCTGTTCACGGCGCCGATTACTTCACCCTGGCTGAGCGGCGGTCCGTGGCGGAGCGAGAATATCCGATCGCTTTCGGCTTGCCAGACCTTGCGATGGTTCTCGATCGCGACTGCGTATTGACCGGAGACGCGGTACGAGCCGACCGACGCCGCCAGTTCTTCGAGCCCGGCGCGCGCATCGGCGACGAGCGGCAATGCGGAGTGTTTGAACGCGTCGAACTCGGCCACGTTGAGATTGATGAATTTGACATCGGGATACTGGAATGCGGTCTTCGAGGCAGTAGTGAAATCGCTATAGCGTGTGCCGATACCGATTACCAGGTCGGCCTCGCGCGCGCAGAGGTTGGCGCCGGGAGTGCCGGTGACGCCGATCGCACCGAGATTCTGCCGATGGTCGAACGGCAACGATCCCTTGCCCGCCTGGGTCTCGCCAACCGGGATGCCGGTCTGCTCGGCGAAGCGCGCCAGGGCCTCCGCCGCTTCGCTGTAGATGACGCCGCCGCCGGCGATAATAAGCGGCCGTTGGCTGGTCCGAATCCACCCTGCCGCGCGCTCGAGCAGGACCCGCTCGGCACGGGGTCGCGCGATATGCCAGATGCGCTGGTCGAGAAACTCCGCGGGATAATCCCACGCCTCGGTCTGGACGTCCTGCGGCAGCGCCAGAGTGACGGCGCCGGTGTTCGCCGGAGAGGTAAGCACTCGCATCGCTTCCATCGCCGAAAACGGAAGCTGCTCGGGCCGGTTGATCCGATCCCAGAAGCGCGAGACCGGACGCAGCGTGTCATTCACTGAGATATCCTGTGAATACTCAGTTTCGAGTTGTTGAAGCACAGGCGCAACGTTGCGGCGCGCGAAAATGTCGCCGGGCAGCAGCAGGACCGGAAGCCGGTTGATAGTCGCGGCGGCAGCGCCGGTCACCATATTGGTTGCTCCGGGCCCGATCGATGAAACACAGGCGAAAGTCCGCAGGCGGTTGCTCGCCTTCGCGAACGCCGCCGCGACGTGCACCGCCCCCTGCTCGTTGCGGCAGAGGTAGTAGCGAAAGTCCGGGTTTTCCTGGAGCGCCTGACCAACTCCAGCCACGCAGCCGTGACCGAAAATCCCCCAGGCGCCGCCAAAAAACGCGGTCTCCCGGCCGTCGCGCTCGACATACTGGTTTTTCAGAAAACCGACGAGCGCTTGAGCCATAGTCAGTCGCTTCGTCTTCATAGTAAGTGGCCTGTCGGCCGATCCCCGTCTAGGAATAGCGCGCGCCGGCGGTCGGCTGCGTGGCAGGCGCTTCCGGCGCCGCAGCGGTGGTCGAGTCCTTATGCACGATTGCGCCGATCGCCTCGGCGACCACGAGCGGATCTTCGTTGCCAGGATACAACGCGTTGCGTCCGACCAGTGCGCCGCGAACGTTCGGTGCAGCCGCCATCGCGGAGGCGAGCTGATTCAGGAATGTATCGGGAGCGCCGTCGGACTCGCCGCCCAGAATTAGAATCGGCAGTGAGGTAGCGCGCGCGACGACTTCGTATTCCTCGCAGTAGGGAAGTTTCAGCCACAGAAAGCGGCTGCTGTCGCCCAGCGCCGAGGCGATCAACACCGTCGCCGCAAGCGGCTCGCTGGATTTCTGGATCTGGAATCCGTTCTCGGTCTTCATCACCGGCAGCGCTTCGAGAAAGATCGGCAACGAGAGCGCATTGGCTTGTGTGATAGCGCCTGCCGCGGCGACCAGGGTCTTGAGCGAACCGGAATCGTTGAGGCACAACCGCAGAAGGATCTTCGCGCCGTCGAGTTTCCAATTCGCGCAGGTTTGCGGCGATGGACCCGTCATCGGATCGTCCATCTCCCAGATGCTGCCGGCAAGCCCGCCGCGGTTGAGGCTGGCGATGAGGAGTTTCTGATCGAGGATCGCGGGTCCGCCCTGTTCGATCAGCAAATCGTGGATGACGAGCAGGTCCTCGAGCACATCCATCGATGCCATCACTCCGTCAACGAGGTTACTCGACAGGACCCGCAGCAGCCGGCTGAGAAGGTCGTGACGGTCGGCCATCCCCATCGAATCTCCGCCGATCGCCAGCACGCCGCGCGCGGGATGATCAGAGGCAACGATGTTGAGTTTGCCTCGCGGCGCCAGGCTCGGCCTGCGAACCCGGCGTTGGGCCGCACGCAGCGAACGATCCGGATCGGAAACACGGATCGCCGTGACCTGCCGGTAAAGCGAAAGCGGCAGAACTTGATCGGCGTCAAACCCCTGCATCAAAGTCCGCCTCCGTCAAAGCCCGCGTGCTTCAAAGCCCGCCCCTGGCCGCCGCGAAAGCCAATGCCTCGTGCTCGTGCGGCATGAAGTTGGCACATCCGTGCCGGGTCGCGACTATGGCGCCGCAGGCATTGCCCATTCGCGCCGCCTTTCTCCAATCCCACTTTTGCAGATACCCGTACAGAAGCCCGCTGGCGAACGCGTCGCCTGCGCCGAGCGGGTTGGTGACTTCGATTCGGAACGGTTCTGCGACGATGACCTTGCCCTCGCGCGTATAGGCAACGGTTGCCTCCGCGCCACTGGTAACAACCAGCGCTTCGAGTCCCGCTCCGAGCGCCGCCCGAATCGCCTGCTCCAGGTCGCCGGTCACCTTCGCGTCAGAGATCTGCGAATGCTCGACCGACACCGAGACTGAATCTGTCAGCATAGCAGCTTTCACTTCGTTGCCGGTGCCGACCGCGACGTCGACTAGATGGAGGACCGAACGGATCACCAGGCCGAAGGCGCGAGGGTCGTGCCATTGGTCGGGGCGAAAATCGATGATCAGGAAAACCTTCACTCCGTGCGCCCTCGCTCGCTCCGCGGCGTATACTGATGCGCTCCGGCTGGGCTCCCGGCTAAGCGCCGTACCCGTAATGACCAGGACTTTGGTTCCGGCAACCGGAGCCTTCGCTACATCGTCGATCGTGAGCTCGATATCGGCGCAGTTGTCGCGATAGAAAACGAGCGGGAAGCGATCTTTTTCGATTCCCAGCAAAACCGCGCTGGTTCGCCGGCCGGGTTTGCGTGCGATGAATCGGGTATCAACGCCCTCGTCGTTCAAAAACTTGAGTACAAAATCGCCCACCAAATCGGACCCGATGGCGGTCAGCAGCGCGGACCGCAGTCCGAGCCGGCGCGCGCCCACACTGATGTTGGCCGGGCATCCTCCGACGTAAGCGGCAAAGCTCCTGATGTCGGTGAAGGGCGCTCCGATGTCGTTGGAATACAAGTCGATCGAGCTCCGGCCGATCGCGAGCACATCGCACGACGGCACCTGCGTCATCGGCCTGCCATCATCGGCGCACAAGGGGAACTCTGGGATCCTTCTCCCGCCATCGCTCGCGGACCCATGCGTAATCCGGGTCGTCCGAGGCCGCCATCGAGCGCGCGCTCCCGGCGAGGACGTTCAAGTAGTACACATTGTATCCATGGGCTGCTACCACGGGATGGTATCCTTCGGGCACCAATACTAACTCACCATCCCGCACGACGATCGCCGTGTCGATACTGCGGTTTGCGAAGTACAGACGTTGAATTGCATATCCTTCAGGGCGGTCGATCTTGTAGTAGTATATTTCTTCGAGGTCAACTTCGGCGGGCGGATTATGTACATCGTGCTTATGTGGAGGATAGCTCGACCAGTTGCCGCTCGGCGTATATGCTTCCACGATCAGCAGGCGTTGCGCGTCGAACTCGGGCTTGATGATGTGGTTGATTTGGCGGGTGGCGTTTCCGCCCCCGCGCACCTCCAGTTCGACATCTTGCGGAGCAATCAGGCGCGCGGGATGCGTTTCCTCCGCCCGCGACGAGCAGAGCGCGATCTCGCAGTCGGTCTCGGCTGAAACGGTATACTCAGTATGAATCGGAAGGTATACCGCATACGGCATGCCTGCGAACACGTTGGGGCGCTCGCCGACGCGCCGCCAGGTCCCGGCCGGCGACTCGACGGAACAGGTCCCGCCGAGCATCACGATGCACAATTCAGTCGAATTGGTCTGACCGCGAAAGGAATCACCTTTCCTTGGGGCTCGAACTGAGAATGTCAAATACTCGAAGCGAGAGGCGCTCTTGTCCACCCGCAGTATCTCAGCGCCGGAAGGGGCTTGCGGCCGAATCAGCAGATCGTCGGCACTATATGCCACCGCTTGTTCCTCCGAGTATGCATTGCCTAAAGTCCCGCGGCGTCGCGAAGATATTGCCGGCTGCGCGCGGCGCTCTTCAGCGGCTCGACGCCCGGTTGGCCCGGGTCTACATCCTGCTCGAAGACCGCCCAGCCGTCGTACCCGCCGGCCTGCAGGACGCGAATGACGCCGAGCAGGTCTACTGCGCCGGCGCCCAATTCGCAGAAAATTCCCTGGCTGACCGCGTCGAGGAATCCGATTCCATCGCTGCGAACGCGGTCGAGAACGTCGCTGCGAAGGTCCTTCAAGTGGAGGTGCCAGATGCGCGCGGTATGTCGTCGTGCCACTTCCACCGGGTCGCCACCGCCGTACAAATAATGTCCCGTATCCAGGCAGAGGCCGAGTAGAGCGGGATCGGTGCGGGAGAGCAACTGCTCGGTCTCGCGCGGCGTTTCGACGTAGGTGCCGGCGTGATGGTGGAAAGCCGATCGCACACCGATCGCTTTCACCCTGCGTGCGACATCTTCGAGCAGTCGGGCCGCGGTGTCCCACTGCTTCTCAGTCAGTCCATCGCGTTCTTCGACCACGGCTCCGGCGATTGCCATCCGGCGGTCGTACATCGCGTCGGCCAACACCATCACAGGCGCGCCGCACGCGGCCAGCAGACGCGCGGTCGCAAGCGCTGATTCGATTCCTTCCTGATGATGTTCGGGCTCGGCCAGGGCGATCGGGACGAACGCGCCGATCAGGCGCAGGCTGCGGCGCGAGAGCTCGGCCGTGAGCTTGGCGGGATCGGTCGGCAGAAAGTCCCATGGACCGAGCTCGGTGCCGCCATATCCGGCTGATACCATCTCATCCAGCACGGAGCCGAAGGTCTGCCGGCGCTCCCAGGTCGTTTCGACTTCCATGATGCCCCAACTGACCGGGGCAGTTCCGATTCGGATGGCCATGGTCTAATCAAAACTCCAAACTGGCGAAAAAGCCAGAGTCGAGCCGGCGAGCGCCGGCCGCGCGCGTTATCGCGAATCGGCGCGAAGCTGGTTCACGCGCTACGGCGCGGGGCGAACCGTATAGACTCCGGCGAAGCCGGGCGGGCGCCAGCCCTGGTTCGCGCAGGGGATGCAGACCGTAAAGTACCTGGGCCGCCCGTTCGCATGGCCGGTCAGACTCACCATCGTTTCGGTTGAACCGGGCTTGCTGCACGCCACGCAGGTGGCGGTCAGCGATTTGTTCTCCTTGGCTTTCTCACTCGGCATCGCGGGTTCAGGCTAGTGATTACGAGCCGCGATGGAAAGCGACTCGGCGCCAGATCCTGACGATGATCCTATCGGCGGGCGCGGAAGAACTCGCGCAGTATCGCCGCGCACTCCGGTTCCATCAGGCCGGCGATAACCTCGATGCGATGGTTCAAGCGGCCGTCGCGCCCCAAGTCGTAGACCGAGCCCACTGCGCCGGCCTTCGGGTCGCGAGCGCCGAACTTCAGCCGCGCCACGCGCGCGAGGACCGCCGCGCCCACGCACATCACGCACGGCTCCAGGGTTACATAGATAGTCGCGCCGCTCAGCCGATAGGTCGAAAGCTCTTTCGCGGCCTGCCGAATCGCCAGCATCTCGGCATGAGCAGTCGGGTCGCCGAGCGCGATCGGACGGTTGTGCGCGGAGGCAATCACGCGGTCTTCGACCACCACGACCGCACCAACCGGAACTTCGCCCTCCTCGGCCGCGAGCAGCGCCTGCTCGATCGCAAGCGCCATGAAAGCCTCGTCGCCGGCCTGATTCACAATTCGACCAATTTGCCGATCAACTCGCGGTTATTCGAACGTTGACACTGCGCGCCCGCGCCATCAATATCGGCGCTTAGAGGCTCGTCGCGAATGAAAAAGCGGCTGCTCATTTTACCCGTCGCGGTTCTCGCCGCGATCTTCGGCCTGGTTTCCTTTGCTGCTACGGGCGTGCAGGTCGGATTGCCGGACCGGCCTGCTCCGGCCGCTTCGGTCTCGCCGGTCTCGGACACCGGTGTCGGCCTCGACGGTCATCCGCTGGCGCAGCCTGTCGCGAATCCTGAAGTCAGGATCGAGATCACGTCGGACGACGTTCTGCGCTCCTGCTGCAAGCCCCCGGACCTGATCGTCAGCGGCAAAGTGACCAATCTCGCCTCGCGTCCGATTAACTATATCCGGCTCGTCATCACGATGCGGGATGCGGGCGGGCGCGCAGTTTACAGCGAGGATACCTACAATCACGCCGCGATAACCCTGTTCGAAGATCCGCAGATCGCCAGACTCCTCAACGAGAAGCCACATTTTGATCCGATCGCGCCCGGCTCGACCGACAGTTTCATTTTCAGCATCCCGATGCCGCTCATTCCGCGCTACAAGTCCGCCGCCATTTCGGCCAACGCCGTGCGAGGCTCCGTCAGCTCCTGAGCGGATCGGCCGCAGAAAATCGAGAGCGTTTCGGTTCCCGGCTCCGGCTTGCCTCGCGACGCGCGCGGCTTACTATGGATTGCTGCGGCGCGAGACGATGGGCGAACCCGCTGAAATCTATCCCCGAACCCTGAAGCATCGGCTCGACCGCGGCGATGCGCTCGTAATGCTCAACGTCCGCGAGCCCGGCGAAATCGCGATCGCGTCCTTGCCCCGCGCACTCCATATCCCGATGGGCGACATCCCGTCGCGAATCGGCGAGTTGGATCCCGATTCGGAGATCGTCGTCGTATGCCATCATGGCTTGCGCAGTGCTCAAGTCGCCGGCTACCTCGTGCGGATGGACTTCGAGCGGGTGCTGAATCTGATCGGCGGAATCGACGCATGGTCGCTCGAAGTCGATCAATCGGTCCCGCGATACTGAGCGGCGGCTCTGTGTGACCCGAATCTCAGCGGTCGGGCAGCCCTATGCTATCATTGACTTGCTGCTCGATGAGCAGCGCACAGGGAGAAATGAGAGGTCCATGCGCCTTGGATGGCAAAGCCGATACCAAAACCGTCAGTCCTGGACGACTTCGAGTACCTCGGAGCAATCAAGGGTCAACGACGTTGGCGTAGCGCGGGCGGCAGGCGGCTCTACACTTGGGACTCGCTGCACGGTGAGGTCGAAGTCTTCAACGACCGCGGCAAGCATCTTGGAGCGATGGACCCGCGGACAGGCGAGATGATTAAGGCCGCTGTCCCAGGGAGGACGATCGATGTCTAGCAAGCGCGAAAAGCAATTGCCGTTTATCGAATTGTACCTAAGCGGAAAGGTTCTGCCCGAGGACATCGACGACTACGTTGATAGGTGGCATGCGAATCCGGCAGGACAGGAAATCTACGAATTTCTTGGCATGTCGAAAGCGGAATATTCTCTCTGGCTCCGGGACCCAAACGTGCTTCCACACATCGCCCGCGCACGACGGGAGAACAAACCCCCGAGCCGGTTGAAAGCACGTGCTTGAAGTGCTTCCCGAACCCCCATGACCTTTCTGGCCGCAGCGATCCAGATGAGCGCGACCGCCGACAAGGCGGACAACCTCGAGCGCGCGGAGCGTCTCGTCCGCCTGGCCGCGGCGCGCGGCGCGGACCTGGTGGCGCTGCCGGAGGTCTTCAACTGGCGCGGCAAGCGCGTCGACGAGCCGGCAGCCGCTGAATCGCTCGACGGCGCGACGCTTACGCTCATGGCGCGGCTCGCCCATGAGCTCCGAATCCACCTGGTCGCAGGATCGATCGCCGAGCAGGCTCCCGGCGAACACAAAACCTGGAACACCTCGGTCCTGCTCGACCCTGACGGCGCGCGTCTGGCGATCTATCGCAAAATCCATCTGTTCGACGTGGACCTTCCCGGCCGGGTTACGATTCGGGAATCGGACACCAAGCTGCCGGGCTCCGAAGTGGTATGCGCCGATACCGCGCTCGGCCGGATCGGCCTCACTATCTGCTACGACCTCCGGTTTCCCGAGCTGTACCGCGAGCTCGCGTATGCCGGCGCGAAAATCATCACCGTGCCGAGCGCGTTCACGTTTCCCACCGGCGAGGCGCATTGGGAAGTGCTGATCCGCGCCCGCGCGATCGAGAACCAATGCTACCTGATCGCGGCTGCGCAATTCGGGCCCAACGTCTACGGCTTCAGCGATTACGGCAACTCGATGATCGTCGATCCATGGGGACGGGTGCTGGCCCGCGCCGCCGATCAGGAGGGCGTGGTGGTCGCGCCGATCGACCTCGAATACCTGGAACGCGTGCGCCGCGAGCTGCCGTCGTTGCAGCACGATCAGATGCGTGGCCAGATTCCTGGGCAGATGCGCCGCAAGCCGCACTGAACGGTTTGGCCGGTGGTTCCGCTCCGGCCGCTCTAGCCAAAAGAATGGCGCTCGACTATTTCCTATGATCCCGGTCCTGACCGCGGGAGATGCGGAAGGAAACGGCAAAGAGGAAACATACAGATGGCTGTAGGACCGTTAGCCGGCTTTCGGATTCTGGATTTGACCGCGGTGGTATCGGGACCGTTCTGCACGATGCTGCTCGGCGATCTCGGCGCCGACGTGATCAAGATCGAACCGCCCGAGGGCGACTCGATGCGGGTCGTCGGGCGGCCGAAGAAGAACGGCGTGTCCGCGAACTTCGTCCAGTTCAACCGCAACAAGCGCAGCGTCGTGATCGACCTCAAAAAGGAACGCGGCCGTGATTTGGTCCGGATGCTGGCGGTGCGTGCCGACGCGCTGATCGAGAACAATCGTCCCGGCGTGGCGGACCGGCTTGGAATCGGCTACGCCGACATCCGCCGCGCGAATCCCAAGATCGTCTACTGCTCGATCTGCGGCTTCGGTCCCAAGGGCCGCCTCGCCGGCCATCCGGCGTACGATCCCGTTATCCAGGGTTACGCCGGGGTCGCCCACGTGCAGGGCGGCAAGAGCGGTCAACCCGCGGTCGTTAAGATGGCGCTGGCGGACAAGGTCAGCGGGATGACGGCGGCGTTGAGCGTAGTCAGCGCGTTGCATGCCACGCGCACCCGCGGCGTCGGCCAATACATCAGGGTGCCGATGCTCGAAGCGATGATGGCGTTCGCGGCCAACGACACGGTCTACGGCTACACCTTCGTCGGCGAGGACGAGCTCAAGAGCCAGGCGCCGCGCAACACCTCGCTCGATCCTTTCAGGACCGCCGACGGATGGTTGATGATCGCTCCGTTCACCGACGCGCAGTACGAGCGGCTATGCGCCGCCGTCGGCCATCCCGAATGGTGGACCGCAGTGCCCGACCGGGTCGAACGCGCGCGCGGCGTGATGCGCGGGCTGGCCAAGGTCTTTCCGGAGCGTGGCACCGCAGAGTGGCTCAAAGCGCTGGAGGATGCGGACATCCCCTGCGGTCCGGTACACAATTACGACACTTTGTTCGACGATCCGGAGATCGTGGCCAACGAGAGCTTCGCGATTTATGAGCATCCCGAGGCCGGGAGCGTGCGGGTGGCGAATCCCGGCGCGCGCTTCACGGAAACGCCGATGAAGATTTGGCGCACGCCGCCGCGCCTGGGCGAACATACCGAGGAAATCCTGCGCGAGGCGGGCCTGGAACGCTCGCAGTTGGAAGAACTGCGAGCCGAGAAAGTGATCAACTAGAGGCGAAGGCGGGAGCGCTCGCACCCGTTGATCTGTTCTGGGAGAACAGCGGACATGAGCTTGAGACATCGCAGACTGCGCTTCAGATACAGCGAATCTGGATGGATTCGCTACATTGTGGAGCCTTGACAACCATTAGGCACATGCTACGGTCGGGCCGAGCGCGAGGGGCGAACTCTCAGGGGGCGGGGGTATCACAAACAATTCTGGGGTGCGGGAGAGCGCGGTTTCCCTTGGGCGGGAAGAGGCAAAATTACACCGCGCCTCGACAGAGCGGCTCGGCGCCGGTCGGCGAGCATAACCTGCTACTTGGGTTGGGCAGCGGCGATGCTGCTGTTGTTGGTCGGCTCGTCGGTTCTCGCCGAGTCCTTGGGTTCGTGGACCTATAAGGGCAACCTCGTCCATCCACGCGCGCGCCACAGCGCGACACTGCTCCAGAACGGAAGCATTCTGATCGTCGGCGGCACCGACGCCTCGGGCAGCGCGCTTGGCAGCGCCGAGGTCTACGATCCCTCCACCGACAGCTTCTCGCAGCTCTCATCGTCGCTGCTCACGGCCGTCTCGGGGCAAACCGCGACCCTGGTCGGCGACGGCACGGTGCTCATTGCGGGCGGAACCGACAATTCCGGCAATCCGACCGCGTCCGCCGCGCGATTCGTTCCCGCCTCGAGTGGGTTCTTCGCGCTTCCCGCGATGAGCACCGCACGCAGCCAACATACAGCAACGCTGCTCGCCGATGGGGGGGCTCTGGATGGGGGCGGTTCTGATCGCCGGCGGCACCGACGGCACCAACGCCTTGGCCAGTCTGGAAATCTACGATCCGACGAGCCTCAGCTTTTCGCCCGCGCCGAGCGCGATGCTCACGGCGCGGCAGGGCCACACCGCGACCCGGCTTAAGGACGGCCGCGTTCTGATCGCTGGGGGCTCGAATTCATCGGGCGCTCTGCGTTCCGCGGAGCTGTTCAATCCCAAAGATGGGAGCATCACACCCGCCGGCTCGCTCAACCTCGCGCGCACGCAGGCCAGCGCCGCGCTTCTGATCGATGGCACCGTTTTTATCGCGGGAGGCCAGGGTTCCAACGATCAGGACCTCGATTCGGCCGAAGACTACGACCCGGTCTCAAACGCGTTTATCCCGGTGACGGCCCAGATGATAACCGCGCGCCACGGCCACATCGGCTTGGCGCTGCCGAACAACTCCAAAGTGTTGATCGCGGGCGGGACGAGCGGCGGAGCCCTGGCTTCCGGTGTCGAAGCCTATGATCCCGTGACCGGGAACTTCGTTGCGCTCTCTCCTATGAGCACGCCGCGGACCGCGTTTGGCGCGGACTTCTTCGTCGTTCCCGGCGCGCTGATGGTGAGCGGCGGCCTCGATGCGAACAACAACACGCTCGCCTCATCCGAGTCCTTCGGCTATCCGACCATTGCCAGCGACAAGCCCGACTATCCGCCGGGCTCGCCGGTCACCCTGACGGGCGCTGGATGGGCTCCCAACGAGCAGGTCAAGATCGACATTCACGAGTCCGACGGTGACACCGATACCATTCTATACGACACCGCGGATTCGTCGGGCGCGTTCACCGACAAGAACTTCCAAATTATGGACAACGATGGCGGGGTCAGCTTTACGGTCACGGCCACCGGCCAGACCTCAGGGTGGACTGCGCAGACAACGTTCACCGATAACGTCTTGGAAGCTGTCAGCGTGGGAGCTCAATCTCCGGATCCCGTGGTGCCACCGACTTCGGCGACATTTCCGATCATGACCACTGCGTCGGGTGCCAGTGGGAACAATACCACTGTTACCCTGTCGATCGTTTGTGGTTTGCCCGCTGGAGCGGCGGGCTCGTTCAGCCCTAACGGTTACACCTGCAGCTCAGGCTCGTGCACCGGGACGAGTGTGGATTCCACCCTTACGGTAACCACGAGCGGGGTAGCTCCCGGTTGCTACGCATTTGACGTTAACGCCGCGGGAAGCACCGGCAATAAGAGCTTCGACGCCTTCGCGTACCTGAACGTCGACTCATCATGCCCCTCGGGGACGCCGACTGCGTGCGGGGTCGCGCCGACGCCCACTCCCACGCCGACGCCAACACCGACCCCAACTCCAACGGCAACGGCGACGCCGACACCGACTCAGACCCCGACGCCCACTTCGACACCGACTCCAACTCCAACGCCGACAGAAACCCCAACTCCAACAGCGACGCCGACGCCGACTCAGACCCCGACGCCCACTTCGACACCGACTCCAACTCCAACGCCGACTGAAAGCCCAACTCCAACGGCGACGCCGACACCGAGTCAGACCCCGACGCCCACTTCGACACCGACTCCAACTCCAACGCCGACTGAGACCCCAACTCCAACGGCGACGCCGACACCGACTCAGACCCCGACGCCCACTTCGACACCGACTCCAACTCCAACGCCGACTGAGACCCCAACTCCAACGGCGACGCCGACGCCGACTCAGACCCCGACGCCCACTTCGACACCGACTCCAACTCCAACGCCGACTGAAAGCCCAACTCCAACGCCGACACCGACCCAGACCCCGACGCCCACTCCGACACCAACGCCGACCCCAGCTCCGACATCAACGCCTACGCCGACCCCAACGGCGACTGAAACCCCAACTCCGACAGCGACCCCGACGCCCACTCCGGCCCCAACACCGACCTCGACTCCGACTCCAACGCCCACGCCGACTGAAACTCCAACTTCAACGCCGACTCCGACCCCAACACCGACGGCGACCCCGACCGCGACTCCCAGTCCAACACCCACTTCAACGCCAACGCCAACGGCGAGACCGACTGAAACCCCGACGCCAACGCCCACAGCTACGCAGAAGCCAACGCCAACTCCAACTCCAACGCCCTCGGGCGCGTCCCTCGTGACCGATCCCGCCGAAGGGATCGTTGGCGGAACCGTCACCCTGCTGGCGACTTTTACCTCGAATGGCAGCCCAGTTGCGGGCGCGACCATCAACTTGACTCTCAACGGCGACCCGGTCGGAAGCGCCATCACAGACCCAAGCGGCGTCGCGAGCTTGACGGTCAGCCTGGGCGGAATAAATGTCGGCACTTATCCGTTCGGCGTAGGCGCGAGCTTTGCGGGCGGTGGAGGCCATCCGGCAACCAGCGCGGACGCGCAGCTCAAGGTCGACCCTCCGACTGTGCCACCGCCGCCGGCGCCGGGACCGTTTAATCCGATAGGCCCGATAGGTGGGTGTGGCGCTCGGTCAGCGGAAGTGGCCGTCGCGCCGTCGCGGCTGATCTTCGATCCCCTCCCGGTAGGAGCCGTGAGCGCACAGCAGACCGTGACCGTCACCAACAACGGAGCGAGCTCAGCGCAGGTCGCGAGCGTCGCGATCAATTCCGATTCCTTCGCCGAGACCGACAACTGCGTGGGCACGCTGCTGCCGCACGCCAGTTGCACCGTGCAGGTCGTGTTCGCGCCGACTGCGAAGGGGGAAGCGACCGGAACGCTCCAGTTGGTTGATGACTCGCAACAGAACGAGGTGACGCATCCGCAGGCGGTGGCGCTGACCGGCACCGGCACCGCCGGCAGCGGGATCACTGCTGCGCCGGCCGCGATCTCGTTCGCCGTGCAGCCACCGGGAACCGTGAGCGCGGCGCGGCAAGTGCAGGTGACCAACAATCTCGGCAGCATTGCGCACATCACGAATGTCGCCGTCAGTGGCGATTTTGCAGCGACCAACAACTGCTCGGGTCCGCTCAATCCGGGTCAGAGCTGCACAATCAGCGTCGAGTTCACGCCCAATGCGAGCGGCGCATTCAGCGGCACGGTGACGATCACCAGCGATTCGACGCACGCGCCAGTTACGGTTGCGCTGGGCGGCTTCGCGACGATCGGCGCGACGCCTGTGCCGTGCGCCACGCCGACTCCGAGGCCGACTGCGCCTCCCGATCCAACCCGGAGCCCGGCGCCGACTTCAGCTCCGACGCACAAGCCCGCGGCCACTCCGGCGCCGACTCCGAGGCTGACGCCGAAGCCCACCGCCACTCCGGTTCCTACCCCGAGCCCGGCGGACGCGGCGCTCGCAGTCACGCCGCATCATGTGAGCATGGGCAGCGAGGCAGTCGGGCAATCGGCTCAAACGGTCAAGACTAAGCGCGTCGTCCTGTCGAATCCGAAGAACAACAAGCAGGACGCGACGATCACGATCGAGAGCATCACTGCCAGCGGCGATTTCACTATCGTTGCCCGCTCGTGCCTCGGGCCGCTGGCGCCGGGACACAAGTGCGCGGTTTCGGTCGGGTTTGCACCGAGCAGTTCGGGGCCGAAGTCGGGAATGTTGACGATCACTTCGAACGCCAGCAACGGAACGCAGACGGTCACGCTCGAAGGCAAGGGCAGAGAGAGCAAATCGGCGAGCGAGTAAGGGTCAGGCTCGCGCGCGTGGTCTCCGCTTGCAAGTGTCGGGACGATAAGTTGGCGCAGTTGCGGTGAGCGGTACGGGAGTACCCGGCTTGTCCGAAGGAGTAGGTACGCGAGCGGTGGTCAGACACCGCCGCCGCGCGACCGGGAATCGGGCCGATCCTACGGAGTAACCTGGAGATTTCCGTTGATGTGCGCGGTGCCGGTGTTGCTGGAGAAGTCGAGCGTCAGGACCATATCGCCTGCACCCCGGGCCGCGGCGTACTTGCCGGCTCCCTGACCAGGCGCGATGTAGTACGCGGCCTGATTGACGAGGACCGCGGTCGTGGACGAGAAGTCGAACTCGCTGCACGCGGTTCCGGTCGCTGCGAAGTTCACCGCGTTCTTGCCCGAGCTGATCGTTCCGGTGCCCGAGAAAGGAAAGCACGCGCCTCCGCCTCCTCCGCCGCTGTTGACGGTGTCGTCCGTGTTGACCGTGTTGTTGAAGCTGAAGTTCGCTTTCCCGAACGGCGATACTGTGAACGCACCGGAATAGGTGTCGCATTCGCAGTCACCCGCGGAGGAGTTACATGTGGCGTTGATGCAGGGCCCGTTGCCGCCGTTGCTTGCAGTGATCAAGCCGCCGTCGCCGGTCACCGCCACAAAGGCCGACGCGGTGACCAGCGGCGCCACGTGCGCGGCCTCCAACGACTCCGATGACGAAGCTCCGCCGTACTGCGGTCCGGCGGGCTCGCTGGCCATATGGCCACCCGCCGACGCCGAAGTGGGCCAAGCCAACGCTCCGATCACAATCGCGAGCGAGCCGCACGCCAACAGTCGCCTTACCCTGACCATCGCTTCGTTCCTCCGTATTGCGGTTTCGCAATCAGTCGCAAAGCGAGCGCAAATCAGGCTCTTGCATGCTCGAAGCGCGATTTCCTTTTGCCTCTCGCTTGGCCGCGTGAGGGTAGCAAGCTACGGCTCTGGCCTCCGGCCGGCCGAAAGCCTGCCTCGCTACGAGAACAACTCGGGTTCCCGCGAGCTCAGCAGCACCAGCCCGCGATACATATATTGCAACCCGGAGATGCCGCACGCCGCGACCGTCACGTACATCAGCATCATGAAATACCTGTGCTCGCTCGTGTTGAATTGCGCGAGCGCCGCCAGCACGCACAAGAGCTGGAGGAAGGTGCTCGTTTTACCCAACAATGTCGGCCGTACCGGAATCCGCTCGTCGGTGAACCACGTCAGCATGAAGTAGCCAAACACCGTGATCACGTCGCGAATCACAATCACGCCGAGCAGCCATCCGGGCAGCACCTGGTAGATCGTCAGCGCGACGAAGGCGCTCACGAGCAGAAGCTTGTCGGCAAACGGATCGAGAAACGCGCCCAACTCGCTCTTGGCGTCGAACCATCGGGCGACCGTGCCGTCGAGCCCGTCGGTCAGGGCTGCGGCGCTGAACAGGTACAACGCGTATTTGAAGTGGCGCTCGCTCAGCAACACCATCAGGAACGGGATCGAGATCAGGCGGCAGAGGGTGAGCAGGTTCGGGATCTGCAACAGTTGGCCCAGCCGCACCGCCTGAAGCCGCGACTCGATTTTGCGCGGCTCAGGTGCAGCCTTAAGCGGAGGTTTCGGCGAAAGTCCCGCCATCTGTGCGTTCTCCGCGCGTCAGGCCGAGGCCGCCGCGGCCTTGCGTAGCCGGCCGGCGACTGTCGGAGTGACCAGCGCGCGCACCGATACGACGCCGTTGTGATATTCTTCGCTCAGCACCTGTCCCTCGCGCCGTGCCATCGCAATCAAATCTCCGCGCGCCGCTGAGAGCTCGACCTGCACCTCTTCGCGCAGGCCGGCGAAAAATCGCGCGAGCGCCTCGCGCAGGCGATCGAGGCCCTCGCCGGTCCTGGCCGATATCGTTACGCTGTCGAGTGCTGCGGGAGCGCGGGGCGGATTCCCGGCGAGGTCGGCCTTGTTCATCACCATGATTCGCGGCGTGGCGCCCGCGCCGATTTCCGCGAGCACCCGGTCCACCACCGCGATCTGCTCGGCGGCAAGCGCCGAGCTCGAATCCACCACGTGAAGAATGAGGCTCGCCGTGCGCACCTCTTCGAGCGTCGACTTGAAGGCCTCGACCAGCATGTGCGGCAGGCGATGGATAAAGCCGACCGTGTCGGCCAGCATCACGTTGGCGCCACCCGGTAGCCGAAGCCGTCGGATTGTCGGATCGAGCGTCGAAAACGGACGATCCGCGACCACCACGCCGGCGTCGGTGAGCGCGTTCATCAGGGTCGATTTGCCCGAGTTGGTGTAGCCCGCCAGCGCGACCGTCGGGTAGGGAACCTCGGCGCGGCGGCGGCGCTGGATCGAGCGGGTCCGCTCGACCTCGCGCAGGCGGACGCGCAGCCGCGTGAGGCGCTCGCGCACGCGGCGCCGGTCCACTTCGAGCTGCGTTTCGCCGGGGCCGCGCGTGCCGATCCGGCCGCCGGCGCCCGCTCCGCCGGTCATGCGCGAGAGATGCATCCACTGGCGCGTGAGCCGCGGTTGCAGATAGGCGAGCTGAGCGACCTCGACCTGCAGCTTGCCCTCCAGAGTTCGCGCGCGCTGGGCGAAAATGTCGAGAATCAGCTGACTGCGATCGATCACGCGAAGCTGGAGTTCCTTCTCCAGGTTACGCGCCTGCGCGGGGCTGAGACTATCGTCGAAGATCACGAGCGAGGCGCCGGTTTGACGTGCGACCTCGCCCACCTCGGTGACCTTGCCGCGCCCGATAAAGCTGCGCGGATCGATCTCCTTGAGGCGCTGGCGAACCGTGCCGACAACCTGCGCGCCGGCGCCCTCGGTCAGCGCCGCAAGCTCCGCCAGCGAGTCCTCGCTGCTGATTTCGCCGCCGTTGCCGAGGTCCACTCCGACCAGCACGGCGCGCTCGATGTCTGTGACCTTGCGAGATGAATCCAGGGTTTGGACCTCGCCGCCGAAGCGGCACTCCGATCCACTCTATCAAAGAAACCTCACCGCAGGTAAGCGCGGCTTCCCCCGCCTTTGGCGCGGGATCGCCCTTGCGGGCGTTCGCGCTACCGCAGCTCGATCGCTTCGGGGCCGAGGATGCGGCTGGCTTCCGCGACGAAGGTCTCGGTCGGGCAGACTCGCAACTGATCGGCGAGCAGGAACACCGCCTCACGCTGTCCGTCGAGATTGAGGTGCAGGTAGACCAGACCTCGGCCCGAATGGCGCCCGAGCAGCTCCTTGAAGCGCGCGACGGCGTCGTCGTCGATGCTCGACTTGGAGGCGCGGATATGGACCTCGCGGATCGAGTCAGCGAGCGCCACGGGCAGCGGCCGCAGATCCTCGAGGATGATCTGCGCCCGCTCTTCATCGATGTCGAGCTTGCCGCGAGCCACTACCGGTTCGTCGCTCATGATCGCCGCTTCGCATTTCTGATAGGTCTCGGGCCACGCGATCACTTCAACCACGCCCTCGCGATCCTCCAGATGGAACGTCGCGTAACGCTTGCCGCTTTTGGCGCTGTTCTTGAGCTTGACGGCCTGGACCACGCCGCTGAGCACGACCTGGCTGCCGTCGCGGCCCGAGGCCAGGTCGGAGGTCGTGAGCGAACTTAGCTGGCGCACTTCGCGATCGTAGGGATCGAGCGGATGGGCGGTGATGTAGAATCCGAGCGCTTCTTTTTCGGCCTTGAGCTTTTCGTTGGACGGCCATTCGGCGACTGCCGCGCGCGGCGCCAGGGTCGGCGCCTTGAGCTCGCTGAACAGGCCGATCTGATTTTTCGCGGCGCCCTCGCTGCGCTGGGCAATCTTGAGGACCTCTTCCACCTGGGCCATCAGCTCGGCGCGCGGCGAGCCCGTCGAGTCGAACGCGCCGCATTTGATCAGCGCCTCGAGTACCCGCCGGTTGACGAGCTGCGAGCCCACGCGCAGGCAGAACTCCGCCAGGCCGGTGAACGGACCGCCGGTCTCGCGGACCGCGATTATCGCCTCGGCGGTCTTGGCGCCGACGCCACGGATACCGCCCAGGCCGAACCGGATCGCGCCCGCCGAGACCGTGAACTTGACCCGGCTCTGATTCACATCGGGCGGCAGGATTTTGATTTGCATCTCGCGCAACGCCGCGATGTTCTTGTAGGTCTTGTCGGCGTCGTCCATGTCGAGCGACATCAGCGCCGCCATGAACTCGTGCGGGAAATGCGCCTTCAGGTAGGCCGTGATGTAGGTGGTCAGCGCGTAGGCCGCGGCGTGCGACCGATTGAAACCATAGGATGCGAAGGTCCCGATTTTCTCGAAGATCGACTGCGCGAGCGCCTGCTCGACACCGTTGCGGACCGCGCCCTCGACGAAGCGCGCCCGCTCGCGCTCCATCACCTGCTTGTTCTTCTTGCCCATCGCGGCGCGCAGCATGTCGGCTTCCTGGAGCGTGTAGCCGGACAGCGCCTGCGCCACGCGCATCACCTGCTCCTGGTAGACGATTACCCCGTAGGTGTCGCGCAGCACCGGTTCGAGCAGCGGATGATCGTACTCGACTTTCTCCTTGCCGTGCTTGCGCTTGATGAACGGATCGACCATCCCGGAATCGAGCGTGCCCGGCCGGAACAGCGAGATGGCCGCGATCACGTCGTCGAAACTCGAGGGCTTCAGGTCGCTCAGGAAGCGCCGCATCCCCGAGCCTTCCATCTGGAATACGCCGACCGTGTCGCCGCGCGAGAGCAACTGGAAGGTCTCGGCGTCGTCGAATGGGAGCCGGTTCAGATCGGGCGGGGTCTGGCCGTCGTCGCGCACCAGCCGCAGCGTGTCCTGGATGAGCGTCAGGTTCTTGAGCGCGAGGAAGTCGAACTTGATAAGCCCGATTTCCTCGATCCCCTTCTGCGCGTACTGGGTGATCGCGAGCGCGCCTTCGGTCTGCTCCTTGTCGACGTACAGCGGCACGATTTCGGAAAGCGGCAGGTCGGAAATCACCACTCCGGCCGCGTGGCGCGAAGTATGGCGCAGCAACCCTTCGAGCTTGAAGGCGTACTCGAACAGCTCGGGATATTTATTCCGCTCGGCCTTGAGCCGGGGCTCCATCTCCAGCGCGTCCTTGAGCGGGAAATCGCGCCCCTGCTTGGGTGTCGGGTAGAGCTTCACGATCTTGTCGGTGTCGGCGTAGGAGAGTCCCAACACGCGCCCGACGTCGCGAATCGCCTGCTTACCCTTGATCGTGCCGAAGGTGATTATCTGCGCGACTCGATCCTCGCCGTATTTTTCGCGTACGTAGTTCAGGACTTCGTCGCGCCGCTCGTAGCAGAAATCGACGTCGATATCGGGCATCGACTTGCGGCCCGGATTGAGCCATCGCTCGAACAGCAGCTTGTGCTCGATCGGATCCAGCTCGGTGATTCCGAGCGCGTACGACACCAGGCTGCCGACCACCGAGCCGCGGCCGGGGCCGACCGGGATGCCGCGATCGCGCGCGTAGCCGATGAAATCGGCGACGATCAGCATGTAGCCGCAGAAGCCCATCTCGCCGATCGCCGCGATCTCGCGATCGAAGCGCTCGTGGTACGGCTGCGGGTTGAAGTCGCCGCGCCGCGCGCGAATCTCGGCGAGGCGGGTGGCGAGTCCCGCGCGCGCGCGCTTCTCGACCGTCGCCTCGAGCGTTTCGCCGTCGCGCGTGTCGAATTTGGGGAAATGAAATTTGCCGAACTCGAATTCGAAATCGACCCGGCGCGCGATCTCTACGCTGTTGCGGATCGGTTCGGAGTCGGCGCCGAAGGCGGCCGCCATCTCCTCGGGCGTCTTGACGTACAGCTCGTCGGTGTCGAAACGCCAGCGGCTCTCGTCCGAGAGCACCTTGCCGGTCTGGATACAGAGCAGGACCTCGTGCGCCCTGGCGTCCTCGCGATGGAGATAATGGCAGTCGTTGGTCGCGACCAGCGGCAGGCCCATCACGCGCCCGAGCTCGCGGAGCGCGTCGTTGTATTGGCCGTGCAGCTTGTTGTCCTGAAGCTCCAGATAAAATCGCCCGGGAAAAGTCTGCGCATACCATTCGGCTGCTTCGCGGGCCTTGTCGAAGCGGCCGGCCTTGAGCGCGCGCACGATCTCCGAGGAGAGGCATCCGGAAAGGACGATCAATCCGTCCGCGCATTGTGCCAGGATCTCCTTGTCGATCCGCGGCTTGTAGTAGAGGCCCTCCTTGTAAGCGGCAGTGAGCAGCCGGCACAGGTTGCGGTATCCGGCCCGGTTCTGCGCGAGCAGGATCAGATGGAAATTGCCGCCGGTCTCGACGTCGTCGCCACGCGTCTGGCTGCGATCGGTGCGCTTGCCCGGCGCGAGATACGCTTCGCATCCGATGATCGGCTTGATCCCGAGCGCGACCGCCTTGGAGTAGAACTCGACCGCGCCGAACATGTTGCCATGGTCGGTGATCGCGATCGCCTCCATCGCAGACTGTTTGGCATGGTCGAGCAGCGGCGCGATTTTGTTGGCGCCGTCGAGCAGGCTGTACTGAGTATGTACGTGGAGATGGACGAAACTCATCGCGGACCTCCCCTCCAAGACCCCACCCGCAGGCTCATAGCCTGCGCCAAAACAACCCCTCCCCCAGCCCCTCCCCGAAACGGAGAGGGGAGCCGGAGCCGTCACGCGCGCGTCCCAGTTCCCCTTCCCTTGTAGGGAAGGGGTTAGGGGTTAGGTTCCTGCGTTGCCTACCATCTGAAAACCTAACCGCCGTCCCCTTCCCTACACTCCCTACAAGGGAAGGGGTGCCAGAAGCGGCACCTCCCGCTACTTCTTTCCGGCGGCCTCGGGCTTCTTTCCGCCCTTGGCGCCGGCCGCGGGGGCGGGTGCGGCTTCCTTGGCGCCTTCGGCCGGGGCGGCTGCGCCGGTCGCCGGTGCTGCGCCTTCGGCTGCGGCGCCTTCGACAGGTGCACCTTCGACCGTTGCAGCGGCGGCCGCTGCCACTGGCGCTTCCGCGACCGTCGGCGGCAGAACCGAGACCACCGCGTAGTCGCTATCGTAGATCGGCTTGATATTGCCGGTGAACTTCAGCATCGAGACGTGGATCACGTCATGAATACCAAGCGCCGTGACGTCGACGTCGATGGACTCGGGAATCTCCAGCGGCAGACATTCGACCGCGACCTTGCGCACCAGCGGCTGCAGAATTCCGCCGTCGGTGACTCCCACCGCGCGCCCGGTGAACTTGAGCGGCACCGAGACACGCAACGGGCGCTTGAGGTCGACCTCGTACAAGTCGGCGTGCACGATATCGCCGGACAGCGGTCCACGCTGGATATCCTTGAACACGACGTGCTTGCCGTCGAGCTCGGACGAACCGCTCTTGAGGCGGATCACCGGCGACCGGGCCGCGGAGGCGACCCGGGCCTTCAACTCCGCGCCCGAGACCGCCAGCGCGGTCGGCTTGGTCTGGGGCCCGTACAGGATCGCCGGAACACGTCCGTTGCGCCGAAGCGCGTTCACGCTGCCCTTGGGACGGGTCTCGCGTTTCTCACAAATCATTTCTACGGTTTCCATCGGTTCCCTGTTTGCAGGCCAGCCTCTAGTGCGAATTGAACAGCGAGCTGACCGACTCCTCATTATGTATGCGCCGGATAGCCTCGGCGAGCAGGCCCGCCACCGAAAGCACCTTGATATTTGGCAGCTCCGCCTGCGCCTTGGGCCGGAGCGGGATGCTGTTGGTGGTGACCAGCTCCTTGATACTCGAACGATTGAGGCGCTCGCAGGCCGGATCGGAGAGGATCGGATGGGTCGCGCAGGCGATCACCTCGGACGCGCCCGCTTCCATCACGACCTTGGCCGCCTCGGTAATCGTGCCGGCGGTGTCAATCATGTCGTCCACCAGCAGGCCGATCGTATCGCGCACCTCGCCCACCAGGCGCATCTCCGCAACCTCGCTGGCGCGGCGGCGGCGCTTGTCGATTATCGCCAGGTCGGCGTTGAGCCTGCGCGCGAAGGCTCGCGCGCGCTCGACTCCGCCGGCGTCCGGCGAGATCACCGACACCCTGGCGCCATCGACGCGCTTGCGCAGGTAATTGATCAACACCGGCATCGCATAGAGGTTGTCAACCGGGATATTAAAGAAGCCCTGGATCTGCCCGGCGTGCAGATCGACCGTGAGCACGCGCGAGGCGCCCGCGGCCGTGATCACGTCGGCGACCAGCTTCGCGCTGATCGGGACGCGCGGCGCGACCTTGCGATCCTGCCGCGAGTAACCGAAGTACGGGATTACGGCCGTGATCCGTTTCGCCGACGCCCGCCGGAGCGCGTCCATGATGAGGAGCAGCTCCATCAGGTTATCGTTGGGCGGCGAGCAGGTGGACTGGATCACGAAACAATCGCCGCCGCGCACGTTCTCGCGAAGCTCGACCATCACCTCGCCGTCCGGAAAGCGCGCGACTTCGGCCTCGCCAAGGCGGACGCTCAGGTGCTCGCAGACCTCGCGCGCAACTGCGGCGTTGGAGTTTCCGGTGAAGACTTCGAGCTCGTCTTTTGCCCGCTCGGACATTTGATCTCAGCGCCCCGGCCGTTTTGCGCGCCGGCTTGGCGCATCGCGATTCAGCGCGATCGAAGGGCTGGGCGGGAAGGATTCGAACCTTCGAATGCCAGGTCCAAAGCCTGGTGCCTTACCAGCTTGGCGACCGCCCAGTAGAGCGCCGGTTTGCCAGGCTCCGACCCCAAGTCGCATCTTCAACAATACTCCAAAGCCGTCAAATCGTCGCTCCGCCGGGGCAACCGCTCCCGGCCTGCGATCGACCTTGATTATCGCCTATTCCAGTTAGCTGGCAGGATTACGCCGCGATACTATTGGGGGCCATTTTGGCTGTCAATCTCAACCTGTGGGCAATTCACGTCGAAGCGTAAGCCGCGATCAGGCCTGTGTGCCGATGCACCACGGTCTCCGAGATGTCTCCCGCCGAGCGCGGGCTGGACATCGCGCAATTCGCTACGTTGGTTTCGCCTTGGCGAAGGCCTTCTCATAGGTCAGAAACGCCCCGTTCGCCACGCGAAGCTGTTTGGCGATCGCGGAGAGGCTCGTTTCGAGATCCGCCCGGCTCTGAGCTGTTTGCTGCTCATCCTGCGCGCTCCAGCCGAGGTCGTGGGCGACCATATTGTAGTCGTGGATGAGGCTGGTGCTCGCAAACGGGACGAACCATGTGCCGCCGATCTTCCGCGGCACGTCGGTGATGGACGCCGGGTGCGTCGCGTTGAACTTCTGTACCTTGCGGCCCGCCATTTGCGGCCTGATCGAGGCATCGATCCGGACACCGACATCGTTCAGGAAGGCGAATAGCGAGTAGTCGGGGACGAAGAACCATCCCCAGCGGAAGCTCTGAATCTCGAATTCGCGATGGCGCCTGCGGATTTCGGCGCCGCACGCCGCGAGGTCAGCGCCTAGTATCGCGATCTTTTTCTCGTGGCTCAGATCATCGCGATGAACGTAGCTGTACGCGTGATAGTGCCAGCCGATTTCGTCCCCCCGTTTCCGCAGCCGCAGGAGTTGCGGCTTGGCCAACTCGAAGCCGTCGAAGCCCTCCGTGATCGGTCCCGAGAAATAGTCCGCCGCGTCAATCTGGACGTACTCGTCCCACGTGCGCTGAAAGCGGATGAACCAGGTGACGGGAATCTCGATTCGCTGCTTCGCTTCGACCCGTTCCCGTACCGCACACGCGGCGTCGATACCTTCCCGGATATGGTGGGTCTCCGCGTCGACGGTGACGAAGTGATGGGCGCGCGAAGTCCAGTGCGCCGAACCGTTTTCGCTATCCGACATGATAAGTATGCGCCGCGAGGAATCGGCAATCGGGCGCGCGCAAGTGGCCAGCTTCGGCGGCGCGAGCGGCTTCCGATGCGTCCGGGAAGATCCCGAAGACCGCGCCACCGCTGCCGCTCATCGCCGCCGCGCTCGCGCCGAGTGTTTGAAGTATCGCCTTGAGCCGGCTGATTTCGGGACAAAGGCGTATTGCGGCCGGCTCGAGATCGTTGACCAGGGCCGAAGCCTCGACGCGGCCGGCTGCTATGGCGCGGACGTCCGCCTCGAGAGCGGTGCCGCTCCAGTCATTGGGGGTCAGCGCGGCAAAGACTTCTGCGGTGGAGACCTCTGTGGGGGGCGCGGCTACGACCAGGTGCAGGACGGGCATCGAATCGAGCGGCGCGATCCTTTCGCCGATTCCGGTGACTCGCGCGGCGCGCGGTTCGAGAAAAAACGGCACGTCTGCGCCGAGCCCGAGCGCGACCTTTGCCAGACGCGCGCGATCGTCGATGCGACAGAGCGTCGCCATCATCCGCAACACCGCGCCGGCGTCGCTCGAGCCGCCGCCGAGCCCGGCCCCGGCCGGAACCTCCTTGTGCAGATCGATCAGTACCTCAGCCGCGAGCCCGAATTCCTTCATGAACTCCGCCGCTGCGCGCCAGGCGAGATTCCGATCGCCTGACGGTACGTTCGCGATACCGGATCGCATCGCGAGCGAGATCGAGACGGTTTGCGACGGCCGGACTTCGATCGCCACCCGATCGCACAGCGAGATCGGAACGAAGATCGAATCGAGCTCGTGATAGCCGTCGGAACGCCTTCCCGACACGCGCAGGAACAGATTGATTTTCGCCGGCGCGAATTCGGCGAGCAGTCTCACCATTGAATAGACCGCGCGACGCCGGTCAGCCGTCGGCGAATCGATCCTCGCCGCCTGCTACGACCCCGCGCGGCGCGCGTCGTTGCGGATCACGCGGAGGAATCCCAGAAACGTGAATGTCAGTCCGAAGACCACCAGAATGCGTCCGGTCAGGAATGCGGTGTGATAGAAATCCATCCGCGCCGTCGCATACGAGACCTTGCGCCGCTCGGCGGCGAACGGTTCCAGGACCGCCGCGTCGGTGTTCGCATCGAGCTCGTCGAAGTTGCGATAGACTTCCTCGACCGCGCTGCGATCGGACGCGTTCGCGATCGTCTGGCTGTACTGCTGCGTCCGGTTGAGCCCGACGAACCAGTTTCCGGCGCCCAGCGTCGCGATCGCCAAGCCACCCATGATTCGCCAGTCGCGATAGAGGTCTGAGAGTTTCATCCGAGGTTGACGCGCGCGCGCCTCGCTCGGCAAAAGCATAGGGCGCGGCGGCGCCGAAAACAACGCGGGCGGCCCGCCCAAAGCGAACGGCCGACCGGCCCGCCTGGACTCATTACGACGCGGATGCCGCGAGGTCTTTGCGCGCGCGCGTGGCCCGTGCTGTGACGCGGACAGGATCGATCAGGCTCCGGAACTGAGCCAGATGCCGCGCCCACCATTGATCGGCAGTACCTCCAGCGACTCCGTTCGGCCGGGACGACGATTCCGGCATGTCACGCCATCGGCGCCAGTCGCGGTAAAGCGCGTCGATGCTGTCGTTCATGTCGAGTCCCGCATTAGCCAGGGCGGCGCGGGTCAAGCGGTATTCCTGTTCGAGATTGATATTGTTGCTGGTCATTGAGTACTCCGGAACCGAATCGCGCATCGTCGAGGGTCTGCGCGTCTTCGTCAGGTCTGGAGTATATCACAGATGGATCCGGATGCGCGGGCCATGCCGTTCGTCGGACGGTCACGGTCACCGCTCTGCATGCGGTGTGAATTCGAAGATCGTCGCCGGCCACGATGAGTCGAGGGCGAAGTCTTGTATCCGCTTGACCTTGTCGGGATTGTGGGCCGGCCAGTCGTAGGTCCAGGCGGGCGAAAGCTTGACTTTGGAAAGCATCATGTATCGCGCGTGGTGAGTCTGGGCGTAGACAAGGAAGTCTTTATCGGTATCGAGATATTTGTAGGTCGCCCGCTCGGAGTAAAAGGTGATCTGCGGGACGCTCTGGCTGATGACCGCGTCGGCCGGCGATGAATGCGCTCTGATCCATAGCCCTGCCTGGCGGATCGATTCGAACTTTAATCTCTGCCGTAAGATCATGCCCTCGGCTTGAAAGAGCATCGAGAGCAGGCCGCAGATGAACATTGCCACCAAGGCCGCGCCCAGCGCGGGATTGAGTGAATTCAGCCGCCGCCAAAGGTCATCCAGGGACAGCGCTATCAACAGGAATAGCGCGGGGTAGATCATCAAGATCAGCCTCGGGGCGAATACGCCCCCGAATATTCCGACGCATCCCCACGGCACCACTATCCATAGCATCAGGAGCAGGAGCCGCCTGGGGCTTCGACCATCGCCATCGATCAGGTTGGTGCCTGACAACGCCGCCGCGACAAGTCCCGCCGCGGCTGCGATCAGGACTATCGATGAGATCTCGTGCGGGACATCCGTCGCATATTCGAGGAAAGGCGTCAGCAAGGATGGTTGCCTGTGTACCCAGTAGATGCGGGCGAAAAGCCAGGCTAACGGCGTTCCGTTGGCGAGCCACGAGTAGATCAGGAACGGGACGAAGATAAGCGAGCCGAAAAGCCCCGACAGGAACCAGTCCTTTTCCTTCATCAGGCCCGTGCGCCGCGTGATCATCACGTATGCAAGCAGGGTGAGCGCGAAGAACGCGACCGAGTACCGAACGATGGTTCCAAGCAGAAGGACCGGCAGCACCAGCCACGTCAATCGCCGATCGCCGCCCTCGAATTCGACACGCACGAACAGCAGCGCAGCCACCATCACGAAGAAGAGCTGTGGGAGATCGACCAGCAATAGGGTCGAAAGAGACAGGTCGAGCGGAAAAAACGCGAGCAAGGCGGCCGCGATAAAGCCGCTCGTTCGTCCGAACAGTCCGCGCCCTATCAAGTACAGCAGGGCAACATCGGCGGTCGAAAGGGCGATCCATATCAGCCGCAATGTGAGCTGGCCGAGGCCGATCTTGAACAGGCCGGCTGCGAAGAGTGGAACTCCTATCGAATGGGCGATCCAGAATCCGGTACCCGGCATTCCAAATGCGATGTTGTTGGCCTTGAGCAGGTACTCAGACTCGTCCCATCCGACCGGCCGATCGCGGGTGATCAGGAGGCAGTGAAAGCGCAACGCTGCGGCCACGATCATCAGGCCGGCCATCGCAAAGTCACCCGGCCCCGCTCTCCGCACATTTTCAGCCTGCATGGCGCCTTGCGGCTCTCGTCAGGTGAACTTCGCCACGCTCAGGATTATCTCTAATCCAATCAGCAGCGCGACGACGACTTCGAGCAGGATCAGGCGCCGATCCCTTGCCACGTCGAGCACCAGCTCCAGCGCGTCCTGGATGCTGCGCAGCTTGGGCTCCAGGGCGGCATAGCGAACGACCAGGTCGAATTCGGCGCGCAGATCCTCGTAGATGCGATCCATCGCCGAGTCCTCCCACGCCGCCTCCGGCTTGTCCAGGAGATGCAGAACCGAAAGAACCTCAGTGCGGGTCGCGATCGCCTCGCCGATAAACCGATGTAGCGGGCGCGTGCGGAAGGGGACCGTGCCCCGCCGTTCAAGCCGTTCGACGAGCGCGCCAGTCCGCGCGAACAGGTCCTCGACGATCCGCTCGTAGTATTCCATCGCGGCGCTCTGTGCGACCGTCAGTGCGACGATCGCCGCTCGCCCGGGCGTCAGCCGATCGACGTACAGCTTCCCGTCCCGGATTCCGATCTGCAGGCCGGGCTCTTCAAGGACCGAATAGTCCTCTCTTATCACCTGGGTCGTGAGCTTGGGGATCGCCGCGTGGATACGGGCCAACGCCGCGTCACGCCGTTCGGGCGCGACGTCATACATCACCACGGCGCCGAACGGATAGATGTATACGCCGCCATCGGGATCCATCGGCAGCAGCAGCTCGTGGGGCGAGATCCTGGCCTCGGGGAAGGCCGGCGACAATTGCCTTAGAGAGAGATTCTCCTCGAAGGCGATAGCGTAAAATTGATGAGTCCGGGGAGCCATCTGAACGGCAAGCCTAGCCTGTGGCATCGCGGATGTCTGCGGGAGCGGCGGCGGTGCGGCCCGAAAACGTGGCGCGGCGCATTCACTTCACCGCTCACTGCGAGAAGAACTTCGCGAGCTGTTCGGAGGCCTGCCCGGCGTCGTGCCGGCCGAGCTCGATCAGGTGGTCTACGTAGCAGCGGTCGAAAAAGAGATACGAAAGCAGGTCGGCTTCGCCGACGGCGCCACGGCCTGCGTAGCGGGCCAGATTGCGGCTCAACCACTCGCGGGCGCTACGGTTGCGCGACCGGTGTCCGAGGCACTCCGACGCGATCGCGCCGATATCCTTCGATGGCCGCAGGAACAGATTATCGACGATACGGTAAGGCACGTTGCGCATCGCCACGATCGGCTCGTTGATCCGCTCGAGGAACTCCGGACCGTATGCCTTGACGCCGCGCTCGAGGATTGCGTTGAAAAGCCTCAGTCGATCCACGTCGTGCTCGACGCGGTCGAGAAGCAACGAGTTCAGCGCCTTACCGCTGAGGTAGGTCAGGCTCGAATAATTCGCCACCCGCTCGCGCGCGATGCGATCCTCTTCGTGAACAGTGCGCTGGTAGCGAAGCCCGATCACCAGAACCCGCTCGGCTCCCAGCCGGAGCGCCGGCGCCAGCGGTGTATTCAGACGAAGCCCACCGTCGTAGCAATAGGCCTGATCGACACGAACCGCGGGGAAGATCAGCGGGATCGCCGCCGAGGCGAGCGCGTGCTCGGGACCGATACGAGCCGAACGGGCGATCACGAAGGGATTGCCCGCCCATTGCGGCACAGTACCGCCGGGAGTGTCCACAAAGACCACCGAGCGACCGGTGGCGATCTCGGTGGCGGCCACCGCCAGGGCGTACAGCCTGCCCTCGTCGAGATTGCGATGAAGCTTATCCCAGGGTATCTGGCCGAGCACGATAGATTCGAGCATGGTCGTGTCGAAAAGACCGGGCAGGCGGTCCGGCGCTTTCTGCTCTCGGGCGGGCAGCCATCCGCTCGTCCCGCCGAGTCCGAGTAGACGCCATGGCACGCGAACGGTGTCCGTTACGCGGATCGGGAAGACCTTCTCGAACGACAGCGAACCCCAGAGCTCGGTGAGACGATGGCCCGCGTCCGGGTCGTCCTGCGTCGCGCCCACCCAGCACGCGTGGATCGCCCCGACGCTGGTGCCGGTGACGATGTCGAAATGGATCCGACGGCCGAGCAGCGCCGGGAGTTCCTCGAAGAGGTAGGAAAGCACCCCCGCCTCGTAGGCGCCACGCGCGCCGCCGCCGGACATGACCAGACTAATCCGCGAGGTTGACGTGGCCGATCCCACTTCCCTTCCCCTCCGCCGCTTGCGACTTTTTCAGCGTCCCGAAATCAATACTTTGTCATGTATATAGACCCAGCCGCGAGCGAAAGCAGGGTTGACAATGATGCGCGATGGCGCAGGCTACAGGGGAACGGGAGCCCAGAACCGCGCGCCTGCGATGCCCTGACGCGCGGCCGGCGTCATGAAGTTCGTACCCCTCGTCGTTCGAAACCTGTTTCGCAATCGTCGGCGGACGATGCTTACCATCGCGGCTGTCGCCGTTTCGATTTTCATTTTCGCCGCGCTGATGAGCCTGCCGGGCGTGGTGAACCAGATCCTGCGCGACCGCGCCGGTTCATTGCGGCTGATCTGCTACAGCAAGGCGGGCTTCTTTTACTCGCTGCCCGAGGCCTACCGGCGCCGGATCGCGTCGATTCCTCACGTCGTGGCAGTGTCGGGAGAGAGTCTGTTCATGGGCGCCTACCGCGACCCGAAGGATCTGATCCCCAGCGCAGCTATCGATCCCGACGACGTGGAGGAAATCTGGCCCGATTGGGCGATCTCGCGCGAAGCGGCAGACCGGTTTCGCCGCGATCGAAGCGGCGCGCTGGTCGGCGCGACCCTGATGAGGCTGTATCGATGGAAGGTCGGCGACCTGGTAACGCTGCGCGGAACGATCTATCCGATTGATGTCCAGGTCGAAATCGTCGGAACGCTGGGGGACAAGGCGCCGCCAATCGCGCTGCTGTTCCGCCGCGATCGTCTGGACCAGATGCTCGGTCGGCCGGGGATGGTCAACTTGTTCTGGGTCAAGGCCGATTCGTCGCGCTCAATCCCCGGCGTGATCGCGGCGATCGACCAGCAGTTTGCCAACTCAGCGGGAGAAACCCGGACCGAAACCGAACTGGGGATGTCGTTGAGCCAGATGGGCGGCTTTCGCCTGCTGCTCGACGGCGCCAGAGTGCTCGCGATCATCGTGATGTTCGCGATCGCGCTGGTCAGCGCCAACACCGCTGCGATGTCGGTGCGGGAGCGCCGCCAGACGCTCGCGGTAATGCGAGCCATCGGGTTCACGCGCGAAGTCCTGCTCTGCTGTCTGGCCGCCGAAGGGCTCCTGCTCGGAGTCGTGGCCGGCGCGCTCGGATGCCTGGCCGCCTTCGCGCTTATCAGGCTGATTCCCTACTTTTCGAGTTCACTCGGACCGCTCGCGCTGGTGTTCGCGCTCCCGCGCCGGGTCCTTGTGCAAAGCTTCGCAGTCGCCGTATCGATCGGCATCCTGAGCAGCCTGGTGCCGGCGCTGCTCGCGCTCCGCCGTGACATTCCCGGAGAGCTTCGCGCCGTGGTGTGATCCGCCTTCATTCCCTAATCTTCTACCGCGGCTCAGAGCGAGATAAACATACGATGCGATCCGGCGCGTCCGTCTCAACTGCCGGTCGGCTTGGAGGAGATACGATGCCCTACGAAGGTTACCAATGCTTGAAGATCCGTGTCGATCGCGGCGTGGCCTGGATCACGATCGATCACTCGCCAATCAACCTCCTCGATCTCCAGCTCATCCAGGAGCTCAACCGGGTCGGCCGCGAACTCGAGGCTGACGGCGAAGTGCGAGTTGCCGTGTTTCAGAGCGCCAACTCGGAGTTTTTCATCGCCCATGCCGACGTGAACCTGATTCTGGCGTTTCCCGAACAGGTTCCGCCCAGAGGGAAGACGCTGAGCCCGTTTCACCAGATGGTCGAGCGCTTTCGGACCATGCCCAAGGCGACGATCGGAAAGATTGAGGGCCGCGCACGCGGGGGCGGAAGTGAGTTCCTGCTTGCGCTCGACATGCGTTTCGCTGCTCTCGGCAGGGCTGTCATCAGCCAGCCTGAAATCGCACTCGGCATAATCCCGGGTGGCGGCGGCACGCAGCGCCTGCCGCGGATGATGGGCCGTGGGCGCGCGCTCGAAGTTGTCCTCGGTGGCGAGGACTTTCCGGCAGAGCTGGCCGAGCGCTATGGGTACGTCAATCGCGCGCTCAAGCCCGAAGAACTCGGGCCCTTCGTCGATCACCTCGCATACCGGATCGCCTCGTTCCCGGCTGAGGCCATCGCAATGGCCAAGGCGGCGCTTATCGCCGGCGAACCGCCGACGGTCGAGGGCCTGCTCGACGAGGAGCATTGCTTTCTGCGCTCAGTCGCGACGAAAGAGGCGCGCGAGCGAATGAGGCGCTTTCTCGACAGAGGCGGGCAAACGCGCGAGGTCGAGCTGCAACTCGACGACCTGACGTCAAAACTCGGTTAGGGCCCGCTGCTCAGGCACGCGAGCGACTTCACGGCTGGACCGGCGGTCGGTCTGGCTGCCATATGGGCTGTTTCGGCAGGCCGCTACTTCGTGGTGCAGAAGCTGCGCAGGTATGAGACCAGACCGCGGATCTCGCTGTCGTCAAAGCCGTCTTTCCAGGCGAGCATGTCTCTGCTTCTTCCGACCGCGTTACCTCCTTCCTTGATCGCCTCGAATAGTTCGTGGTCGGAAAGTTTCGTCATCCGGGCGCAGTCGGCAAGATCGCTTGGCTTCATCTTCAACATAGGCGCACCGGGGCCGTTTCCGTGCCCGGTCCGGCCGTGACACTCGGCGCAGAACATTCGGTAGGTGCCCTGCGCCACAGTTGAATCCTGGGCCCTGATAGCACTCGTAGTTGCGGCAAGCACGATAGCGATCGCGGCCGCGAGCGATCCAATCAGTCTCTTCATGCATCTCTCCGTCGAATTCCGGACACTCTGCCGCTTACTGCGGCCAGCCAATGAGCGGCAGTTTTTCCCCGGCGCCTTAGCCGCTCAGGACCCGTTCGGTCGCCGCCGCGATCCTGAGGAAGGCCTTGAGCAGATCGGTCGAGGTCACGATTCCCACCAGCCGTTCGCCTTCGAGCACCGGCAGTCCGCCGAACTTGTGTTCGAGCATCAGGCGGGCGGCATCTTCGGCAGTCCGATCAGGACCAATCGCAACCACTGGGGAGCGCATCGCCGCCGTGACCTTCGTCGAGTTGAGGTAGCCGTTGTGCTCCCTGAGATCGCGTTCCGTGACGATTCCGATCAGCTTGCCGTTCTCGACGATAAGAACTCGCCGGAACTTCCCAGCGTCCATGAGTGCCTTCACGGTCGCGAGCGATGCCTCGGGTCCGACCGTAACCGGATTGGGCGTCATCACCAGTGCCAAATGCATAGGTTTCCTCCTCTCGATGCCCCCTGAGGCACCGCGCGTCAGGTCGCCTCTTGCTAGTGCAACTCTGCTGCCATCGCCAGACTAGGTAGCAGGTCGGGTGAGAGACGTTTCGCGACGTGCTGCCAAGGTCTTCGCGCAATTCCAGGGGCCTTATGGCGCGTCCTTTCGCTCCAGCGCTCGTGGCGATATGTGTCCAATGGAGACAATACGGCCTTGTCTCATCCGCGTTGCGATCGGTCGCCGGGCGCGATCGAGAACGATAAATGTACTACGCCCGAGTCGGTGGTTTTTCGAATTCGGAAGCCGCTGTCGGCAAAGACCTCGAGCATCTGCGCGTTGTCAGAAAGCACGTCCGCCTGAAATTCCTTGATCCCGCTTTCGCACGCTATTCGAGCCAGGTGCTTCAGAAGGAGAGAGCCGATCCCGCGTCCCTGATGTTCGTCGAGTACGGCAAACGCGACCTCCGCCCGACCACCCGAGTCATCTTGAAGCACAATATAGCGGCCGACGCCAACCAATGGTTCGTCGCCGCGTTCTCCCAGTGTCGCCACCAGCCCCACATGATGAATGAAATCCAGATCGGTGAACCGGGCTAGTTCTTCCTCGCTCAGGGTCTTCTTCATGCCGAAAAACCGGTTGTGCACCGAGCGCGGACTGAGCGCCTGGAAATGGGCCAGCAGGCGCTGACTGTCGTCCGGCCGGATCGCGCGAATACATATCGAGCCGCCGTCGCGAAGTGTTTCATCTACCCGGTAGTCGCGAGGATTGCCCATTGATGCCGGTATTCTACAGCACTCACATCGGCCGGTCTTCGAGCTGACTGCCGAGAACGATCGACTTCGGGCCGGGTTCGAATCTATTTTCGCCTTTCGACCATCAGAAAACGCCTGCCTTGCTTATCGACCGAAGCTGATTTCCCAACTTCGCTCAGGCAGGCGTGCTGGCCGGCAGAAAGCTCGGTCAGGCGATCCTCACGGAAGATAAAATACTGCTGAGGCCTCGCGCCGGCATCGCACTTGAATTGATCGACGAGGCCCACCGGCCGGGTCGAGTAGAACGCGAAGTCGCAATCGGTCCGGCCGACATAATCCAGTTGCGCGCCGGCCGGAACGATGCGGTCGACCTCGGCAGCGAAAGACTTGAGCGAGCGTTCCTGCGCCAGGCTGGGATTCATCGTGCCGAACCAGAACACCGCGCCGGTCAGCGCAATTGCTGCCACGCCTCGCGAAGCCGACCGTGAATCGCCCCGCGCCAGGGCCCGTAACGCCATCGCGCCGCCGCCGAGCCACGCCACCGCCCACAGCACAAGTGCGATCGAACCGCGCTTGCCGAGCGAGATGAAGGTCGCCAGAAAATTGCGGTCGCTGACGTGCAGATGGTGGACCAGACTGCCGGGCACGCCGAAGATCAAGAATCCGCCGGCGATGGCAACGATCGCAACGACGCCGGCTCCTGTGGCCGCGCTGGCGAGGTCGAACAGCCACGATGACAGCCCGCGTTTTCCATCGCGGCCTGATTGTTCCGCGATCAGCCATCCTAGTAAGGTTGCCAACGGCGGAAAGGCCGGGAGGATATACACGAAGCACTTGCCCGAGGAGGTGGAGAAGAAGCCGAAGATAGCCGCGAACCAGCACGCGGCGAAGATGACTTCTCCGGACAGTGACGAGCGCCGCAGCCACATCGTCGCCGCGAGCGCGGGCAGGTAGAGGCTCCACGGCAAAAACCCCGAGACCAGGAGCAGCAGATAGTAGTAGAACGGATGCGGGCACAAGCCTTCGACCCCGGATCCGCCGCGAAAGCGCTCCCAAAGGCCGTTGACCAACTGCCACTGATAGAACCGTGAGCCGCCGACCCGGTATGCCGCCCAATACCAAACCAGCCCGATCGCGACTGCGGCTGCAAAGGTCGCGATCAACTGGAAACTGAACAAAGCGAGCAATTGCCGGCGAACGGCGAACAGCAGCACGATCGTCAAGCCCGGCAGGATCACGCCAAGTGGGCCCTTTGCCAGTACAGCCAACCCCATCAGGAGCGCAGCCGCCGAGGCAAAGCCGATACGCCCGGATGCTTTCTGCACGGCTAGCATTCGCTCCAGGCACACCATCGCCCCGGTGAGAAACATGGTCAGCATCTCATCCATGCGGGGTTGGCGCGAGGCGTCCGCAAAATAGTGGGACGAGATCAGGGCGGCGACTGCCCAAAGAGCCGCGCGGCGACCTAGTGTGACAACAATCCAGGCATAGAGAATGGCGCAGGTGACAGCCCCGGCCACGATCGATGGCGCCCGGAGTCCGACTTCCGTCCATCCGAGCACACGCACACTTAGCGCTGCCGCCCACCAGAATAGCGGCGGGGTCTGAATCATCTCTCCGGGCGTATAGCTGGGCAGGATTACGTGCCCGGCCAGGACGTCGCGCACCGCGCCCGACTCGCAGACTCCAAGTTCCTTGGTGAACGGGGCGCCGGGCGCCATCAGCATCAGGAAGCCCAGCGACAAGAGAAACACCGGCAGCACTTGCAGGAAAAGTCCGCCGCCTCCCCTTAGCTCTTCGGACCGATCGAAAGCC
>CAVVMA010000006.1:0-75960 GCA_963749215.1 uncultured delta proteobacterium
ATTCGCCTTCACGGCGCCATGGCCCTGCGATTGAGACCACGCGGGCGCATACGGTTTGCCCCCGCACGAATTCCGGGGCACCGCCGCGGGTACACATCACCTCGACTTCCTCGGCGGGGCCGATCGCAAGGGAGTTCACAAGGCGCACGATATTGGAGTCGTCAGATACCCTCACCCGGTGAGCGCAGCGCTCACCGGCCTCTCCCGCGCCGGGGGCGACTGGTCAGGGAGAGGCGTAGGAGTAGGAGCAATCTGCCGAGCGCAGCAGAAAACCTCTCCCCGGCCCCTCTCCTAAAAGGAGAGGGGAGGCTCTTCTTCACCTCTACCGGGTCAGGGAGAGGTCGGCGCGGGCGAGCGGAGGCTCGCCGCGCGCCGGGTGAGGGTGTGTGGCGAGGGCGGAGGCGGATCGAACGGGACGACTTCAATCGCTTCGGGACGCCAGGAATTGACGGGCTTGAGCGTGCCGACGCGATCGGGAGGCCTAGGGCGGCCAGGCGCGTGATGGTCGTTGTCCCCAGCGGTCTGGAGCAGGCGAGGGCGGCAGGAACATGTCGGTCTGCGCGGGTCGCGGGACTCGCGGCTCGGCCGTGATTCGGATGGCCCGGATGCACGACGACAGCAGCGACGCTTCGAGGCTCAGGATTATTAGCGCGAGTATCGAGCGGACCTCGTTAGTGGGCGCCGCGATTGTAACCCGCCAATCGTCGAGGCCGCGCCCCTCAAGCCCGAGCGAAAGCTGCAAGTCACCGCGACCAGGCCGCGAAGCTCGAGCCGCGCGACCAGCCGCTCGACCATCGGGCGTATCACGAAGCCAAGCGGCTCGAGCGTCTCGGATTCCGTAATCCGGCTCGACCGTCTCGGCGAACAGCTCGGCGCGCGGCCGGGAGACGAACGGCGCATTATTCTCGCCGCGTGCGAGGCGGGCCAACTCCACGCCGCGTGCGCCGAGCCGGCTTCCGAGCGCGCGGGGCTCTATCCTCGCGAGCTCGCCGAGCCTGCGGATACCCCATCGCGCGAGCGTAAATGCCAGCTCGGCGCCGTCCCGACCGTCCGCATCGACGGCGACGGCGCCGAGGTCGAGCACGTCCAGCGGTATCCAATCGAGGAACTCGCGCTCCTTGGAAGCGGGGAATAGCTCTTTGCCCGCCGCATCGCGCCGCGAGCCAGGCGACTTCCTTGCTCGACGCAATTCCAATCGCAGCGTCGATTCCGACTTCGCCCACGCGCCGCGCAAGCTCCGCCGCCATCTGCTCTTCCGTTCCATGAATTTTGGCGAGCCCCGCCAATCGAGATACGCACATCCCGGCCCGCCGTCCTCGACCATCGGTGAGAACGACTCGGCCGCGTCCAGTATCGCGTCATGGGCCCAACGTTCGGCGGCCGGCGACGGTGCAACGGGAATCAGCCCGGATACGAGCGCGCGCGCCTGCGCGATCGTCATCCCAATTCGCGCGCCGAGGCGGACCTCGCGCACGCGGAGATCGCGGTCAGCTCGGCGTGTCCTTCGCCGCCGGCGCACAGCGCGACCGGACGATCGCGCAGCTCGGGATAGACGCGGACGATCGCGGCGACCGGAAAATCGGCAATCAGGATACATGCGATACGAGCCATCGGGGTCGCATTCTTTGTTTCGTCATCCAAAGCGGAGTGAAGTGCGGGATCTATGCGAGGCAATTTGCCTGACAGCTTCTGGCAGACCGGTCGAAAAATCGCTCCGCGTAGATTCCTCACCAGGCTCGGAATGACGGAGAATCTCCTGCCAAGGATCCACCATCGCGCGCCAGCTTGCGCGCGCGCCGACGCCGCCCAACTTGTTGCGCGCGACCTGCGCCTCGATCGCGAAACCGTCGAACAGCGACGGTGCGCCGATCGCGGTTCGGCTGAAGCATGCCCGGTTGCGGCTGAGCGTGAGGCTTTGCGCGGCGAACGTCCCGCACATCCGGAAGGTCGCGAGCACTATCACGGCAGCGCCGGTCCGCTGCCGCAATCCGGGCGATTCGAAGCGCCACGCTCGGTGGAATCGCGCGTGCGGAGTTGCCGAAGTCGATAACGACTACGCCGAAGCCGCCCGCATCCAGGACGAGTTCAGCGGCGCGCACGGCATTCCACGCCCGGCGCGGCGTTCCATTGCCCGCTTCGCCCAGTTGAGTGAATAGCCGAGTGAATGGCCGACTGAATGGGGCGCGGGCACGAGCCAGCCAGCACCGCGCGTAGGTCGGCGCCCGCCGCCGCGACGAGTTACCGGATCGAAACTGCCCGCTGAATCGATCCATGCGGCAACTTCGCCATCGCGGGTCGCCGACGCGACGAAGCTTGCGGCGAGCGAAGTTTTACCGGCGCCGAGGGGGCCGACGATTTCGCTGATTCTGCCACGCACGATTCCGGCGCCCAGCAGATGGTCGATCGGAGCGAGCCCCGAGCTTAGGCGGCGATCCTTGCGGGTGAGTTCACGTCCTGTAAAAATACCTGTAATTTCAAGGGCTTGTAGCGCTTTGACCGGTCCGGAGAGGCTCCCTGAATCGGCTTGGGAAAGCTCGGACAAAAGATTGGAAAGCAACGCAGCCATTAAGGCTACTTTCGCTTTTTATTCGTCTTTTGTCAACGCGGATGGAGGTCAGATCAGGGCAGTACGCTTCCGTTTCAGGACAGCGAGAGGTCCTCGTAAATCGCGTTGAGGGTCGCAATCATGCGTTGGTCGTTCTTCGCCGACGCCGTGGCGGTCATCCCGTTGAAGACCAGAGCCACCACGAGCCGGTGCTCGGGGTCGGCGAATGCGACCGAAGACCAGGCGCCGGCATGGCCGAACGTACGCTCCGAGCATCGGGTGCCATACCACGATGCGCCCGTGCCGTATCGCTTCGAATCCACGACGACTCCCAAGCCGCGATCGAGCTGATAGCCAAAGGTCCGATCGTGCATGGCTACCGTGTGACGCGCCGCGATCGCTGCGACCGTCTGCGGTGAAACGATACGGACGCCGTGGCGCTCTCCGCCGTTGAGGAAGGCTTCGTAGAAATAGCCCAACTCGCGAATCGGTCCCCACGCGCTCCCGCCGGGCCGGCAGATAGCGCATGCCTCCTGCGAGCCCGACCAGAAGCGGTAGGGTGGGGCGTAGTCCGGGCCGAACGGTTGCGGCGCGACGCCGGCCAATGCACCAGCGTGCATCGCGACGATCCCATCGATCCGATTGCCATACGCCTGATAGCGCTCCGCAGGCATCCCGACCCAGGAGTCCTTCATCCCGAGCGGTTCGAATATCTGTTCGCGGACGTATCGCGGATACGGGCGCCCGTCGAGTCGTCGGACGATTTCAGCGAGCACGTACCATGCCGAGGCGACGTGGTAGCCGCTATCGCGGCCCGGAATCCATCCCGGCTCCAGCGGCGCGGCGCAGATCTCGGCGATGATCTTCTCCCATGGGTCGGATGACCAGTGATAGGCGGCGTTGGGGAAGCCTGCGGTGTGAGTGAGGACGTGGCGAATCGTGATCGGATCTTTCCCGTTCGCACCGAACTCCGGGATGTAGCGCGAAACCTTGTCGTCGAGGGCGAGGCGGCCATTCTCCCACATCTGCCCGATCGCAATTGCGGTGACCGGTTTGACCGCAGACATCCAGAGATTGAGGTGGTCGCGTGTCATCGGCACGCCGCGTCTCGCCTCGCCGATTCCCAGGTCGGCGATCGGCAGTCCGTCGAGCGATACGTAGAGCTGCGCGCCGATATGCAGATCATCGGCGATGCCGCGCTCGATCGCTGAAAGCGTGCGAGCAAGACCTTCAGGAGGGTCGTGCCGAGGGCTACTCATTGCAGGCTAATCATAGCAGTCAGGCGCAGTGTTGATTCAGGCGCACCGGGACGGCGCCGGCGATCACGATCTGGGGCAGGGTAGGGGAAGCCATCGGTCTTGCAGCTATGCGTGCGTCCGTTGCTATCGAATATCCAGCGTCGTTTCGACGAATTTCTTGCTCGGGCCGTCCCAGACGAACGCGGCGGCGCGGACGAATTTCCCGTTCCTGATCGACATCACGATATGGGCGGTGTCGGGATAGTCGGGTTCGCCGGGGTCGAACAGGCAGGCCTGCGCCCGATCGGTCGGCGAGAAATACGCATCGTGATCGGGATGCGAGTGATACACGATCTTGAGCTTCAGCATGCACCGGTCGATTTCGTTGAGCACCGCCAGATGCTCCTTCGGTTCCATCAGGAATGCGGTGCGCGCGTCGCGCGGATGGGCCGACGGGTCCGCCGCGTGCATCCGGTCCTGGACGTTCGCGATCGGGCGCACCTCGTCGATCGCGTCGTCGCCGATCACGAAGCCGCAGCATTCGCGGGGGAACTCGCGCTCGGCCTGCGCGACGATCGCCGCCATCGCGGCGCGGCTCAGACTGACGGTCTTCAAGCGGGGACTTCCTCCTTTTGTCGCTGGCGGTCCTTTTGATGCAGCCGCTCGCGGGCCCTGATTAGTCCGGTGAGTGTGCGATTGATATCGGCCGGAAGTCCGATGCTCTCCGCCAGCTCCGCGATTTTGCCGTTGAGCGAGCCGATCTCGGTGCGTCCGCGACGTTGCAGATCGGCGAGCATCGAGGGGCGATGGTCGTGAGTCGCGGGCACCAGCTTGCCGTAGAACAGCGCGCGATAGTCCTCGCTGCGATCGAACGGAAGCGCCACCCCCAGGCGGCGCGCAACCGCAAACGCCTCTTCGATAACCTGGTCCATGATTCGGCGCAGGTCGGGATCGGCCGCCAGCGCGCCGTAGTGGAGCCCGAGCAGCGCGCCGAGCGGATTGAGCGCTGCGTTGTACAGCAGCTTGGTCCACAGCACCGGCATGATATCGACGCACCAATGAGACGGTATTCCCGCCGCACTGATTAGATTGGCTATTTGCTTCGCGTCGGCTGTTCCATCCCGTGACTCGGCTTCGTCGCGGGAAGCCTGGCTCTGACGCGAAGCTTGGCTCTGAATAGACGGTGCGGGACCGATCGCCACCGGCTCGGCGAACACCGTGACGTGCGCAGACCCCGGGGCAGGGAGCTCGGCGCCGAAAATCACACGCGCGCCGAGCACGCGATCCGCGCCGAAATGGGCCGCCAGCGTTTCGAGATTGCCGAGCCCGTTCTGCATCGAGACGATAGTCCCGTCGCCGGCCAGACGACCCGCGAGCGCAGCCGCCATCGCGGCGGTGTCGTAGCTTTTCACGGCGAACAGAATCAGCGGGAACGGCACGTCCAGCCGCGCCGGATCGTCCGCCAGCGTGAAGCCGCGCGCGAGGCGATCGCCGAACAGCCCGCTCAAGACGAGCCCGCGCGCGGCGATCGCGTCGAGATGCGCGCGCCGTCCGAGCAGAGTCACCGGATAGCCCGCGCTCCGCAACATCGCGCCCAAGACCGATCCGATCCCTCCGGCGCCCGCGATCAGTATCGGTCCTTCCATTCGACCGAGATTAGACCAGGAAGCAGCGGCATGGAACGCACGTCGATTCGGCGCTAGTGCCGCTCGCGCAGCTTTGATAACTTGCGCAGGATAACCCGGTAGCGCAGGCTGCGGGTAAAAGCTTCTCCGCGGGGAGAAGTTGCGCGACTCGATACGGCGCGCGCGGATGCTGCCTGGTCCCCGTCGTCTAGCTCGGCCTAGGACACCGGCCTTTCACGTCGGTAACACGGGTTCAAATCCCGTCGGGGACGCCACGAAAAACCTGCCGACACTATTGATTCCCTCGCCGGCAAACTTGACTGTCGCTCAGTCGTATCGATTGCTATGATTTCTTCTTCGTATCGACAGTCTCGATCCTGCCGAGCAACTTGCGCAGGCGTGCATTCTCAGCTTCGAGCTCGCCGATGCGATGCTCCAGCTTTTCAACGGCGACGGCGACATCGGCCGCATCGAACTTTTGCGGAATATGCTGGGGGCAGTTGACGTCCCACGCTTCGATCGTGAACAGGATCGCCTGTTGGGGTCGCGCGTCGTAACCCTCGGGCATGAGCCGGGCCAGGAGTTCCGGATCGTCCTCCACGACGCGCGCTCTGCCCCATAGCTTGAGCCGTCGCCGCTCGGCGTAGTCCATGAGAAACAGAAACGCCCGATCGTTCTCGGCCAGGTTGCCGGTCGTGATGTACTGGCGATTGCCAACGAAGTCCGCGAAGCCCAGCGTCTTTTCATCCAGCACGCGAATGAAGCCCTTGGGTCCGCCGCGATGCTGAACGTAGGGCTGTCCCACCGCATTCGCGGTCGCAAGATACGCGCTGTTGCGCTCGCCAAGGAAGGCGGCGAGATCGGGCGTTACCGTGGTCTGCCAACTGCCTCGCTCTTCGATACGGCGGTACAGCTTCCGCGAGCCTCGGCGCTCCTGCACCGCCTTGACCGCAGCCGTGAAAGCGACATTGCTCGATGGTGGATTAGTCGGCGTAGTGTCCTCCTCAGCCGGCCGGCGCCGAGGTCGTGCGAAGCTGCTGGATAACTATCGGCGGAATCGCTCGGCTCCACGGATCTAACCCTACACCCCGCCGTACCAGTCGTAGCCTTGATCTTCCCAGTAGCCGCCGGTGCGCTGCGGGAGAAAATTAACTTCGGTCAGATACTTCACGTTCTTGTAGCCGAGCTTGACGGGCGAGTAGAGGCGCAGCGGGGCGCCGTGATCCGGATATAGCGCGCGCCCGTTCATGCCGTAAGCGAGGATGGTCTGCGGATGAAGCGAGCTTTCGATATCCCAACAGGAGAAGTAGCCGTTGTCGAATGAACGGAACTCGACGTAACGCGCGTCGCGGCCGGCGCCGACCAGCTTTGCGATCTCGCGCAACGGCACGCCCTGCCATTCGGCCACAGCCGACCAGCCCTCGACGCAATGATGGCGAATTCGCATCGCCTGCATCGGCATCCGCTTGAGCTGCTGGAGCGAGAAGACCGACGGCCGCGCGACCAGGCCGCCAACCTTGAGCAGCCCAGTCCGCGGGCGCGAACGGCATCATCTCGGAAATAAAGTAGCTCGGAAAAGACGCCTCGGGCGTCAGCTCGGAGGCGGGCGGCTCGGACGCGAGTCGATTCGCCGAGAACAGCAATCGATCGACGCGCTCGTTCCAGCGTCCCATCCCGGCGAGGAACATCGAGGCGGCCCGGCTGTCGCAGCCGGCAAGCGCGGTGGTTGCCGCGAGACCGAGCAGAAGTTTTCGCCGTGTGATCAGGCTAGCCACGCTGTCCTCCGGTCACCATCGTGACGATCGTCCGCGGATGCAGTGCGACGAGCACCAGGTGCATCGCCGTGAACAGTGCGAGCAGAACCAGGCAGCTCAAATGCACTACGCGCGCGACGTCGTAGCCGCCGAATGCGGCGGTTATCCAGTACAACTGGACCGGTTTGTAAATCGCCAGTCCCGACAGAACTACGACGCTTCCAAACAGAATGGCGGACGTATACGCCAGCCGTTGCAGGCCATTGTAGAAGTCCTCGGGCGGCGGAGTCTTGCGCAGGCGCAGGTAGTAAGTGAACATCGCCAGCGCGTTCGAAGTATCGCGAGTCGGAATAAAAACGCGCCGCCGCCATTCCCCGCTCGCGATCATGTAAGAGAGGTAGATTAATCCGTTGAGGATCAGGAACCAGGCGAGCGCGAAATGCCAATGACGCGCGCCCGCGAGCCATCCGCCGAACAGCAGCCAGGAGGGAGGCGGCGTGCCCTGGAACGGATACCATCCGTACAGCGCTCCTCGTGGTCCCAGCGACGGGTATGCGGTTAGAATCTGCAATCCGCTCCCGGCCATTAGCACAAGCAGGGGAACGTTGAGCCAATGGGCGATACGAATCGGCAGAGGTTGCGGCCTCCGCCCATTCGATCGAGCTCCGGGGCCGGACTCGGACCTGGCAATACTCTCTTTGTGAGGCTGCGGTTCCATTTAGTGATTCATTCCTTCAGCCGGGCCACCGCCCTCTAGCCATGTTGACCAGCCGTCGACCACGGGTTTGTAAGCGCTCTGCAGCTATGGCCCTCCTAGCGCAACGCCGAGTCGATCAGTTCCTGCAGATGCTCCGTGTCGCCTCGCCTCGAGGCCGTTTCTCCCGCGCGGTCGTAGATTGAGTGCCCGGACTTGTCGAAGATGGCGAGCGTCGGTATGTAGCCCTGGTAGTACTGGTCGGCGAGCCGCCGCTGCGCGGGCGAGGCGTGGTTCAGATCGACGACCACGAATTGAACGCGATCTCGATACCGCGGATAGAGGGTGACCAGACGCTCCGCCTCGCGCGCCGTGTTCCAGCAGTTCGAGGTTCCGAAAAAGATTACCATCGGGAGGCCGCGGGCGACTGCAGCGTCGGCGAGGTCCTTGCCTTCGATCGGGAAGGTCGGACTCGAGTCGTCGGTGAACGAAAGGTTCGGCGCGAGCATCAAATCGCTGGCCGCCTCGGCTGGTCCATTCGTCGCGAGAACAACCGCGGTCACAATCAATATCGAACACACGGTCTGCTTAATGATAGTCAGCATGATCGGCTAACCGGAGATGCCATTTTTGCTGGGGGGCGTACCCCTCATGGATGCCGCCATCGTTCTTACCGGCTCGTAACGAACTCAACAGTAGCGTTTCTGGGAGCCGTAGTTAAACCTAGTGAGTCATTCCTCCACTCGAGCCACCGCCCATCGCGTCGCTCTTGCCGCCCTCCATCATGTGGCCATCCATCATCATCATCTGGCCGTCTTTCATGTGCGCTTGGGTGCCATCTTCCATTTTGACGGTTCCGTCGCCCATCACCATGGTTCCGTTGGACATCGTCATTGAGTTCTCCATCGGACCGGCCGCCTTACCGTCCTTCATGATCATCATTTTGCCGTCTTGCATGATGACGCCGTCCATGTCGGCGGCCCTGAGATTCGGGGCGAGACATGAAATCGACAACAGCGCAGCCGTGGCGAGGGTTACTACTCGTTGATTCTTCATCGCTGGATCCTCCATTTCTGAGTTAGGAGACGGCTCCGTTGGTTCCGAGCTTGCGTGCCAGGAAACCCAGCATCGCTGCCGCGATCTCCGCCGCATGAGTCTCCAGCGCAAAGTGGCCGGTGTCGAAGAAGCGCACCTCGGCGTCCGGCACGTCGCGGCGGAACGCCTCGGCGCCGGCGGGCAGGAAGAACGGATCATTCTTGCCCCATACCGCGAGAAGCGGCGGCCGCCGGGTGCGGAGGTACTCCTGGAATTTGGGATAGAGCGCGACATTGCTCTGGTAGTCGCCGAACAGATCGAGTTGGATCTCGTCATTGCCAGGTCGAGCGAGGAGCGCGGAGTCGAGCGTCCAGGCGTCCGGTGACAGCCGCTCCGGATCCGGCACGCCGTGCGTGTACTGCCACTGGGTTGTCTCAGGCTTCAGGAAGACGCGTAGGGCTGCCCGGTTTTCCGGCGAAGGATCTCTCCAGTAAGCCTGGATCGGGTTCCAGCCTTCGCTCAACCCCTCCAAATATGCATTGCCGTTCTGCGAGATCAGCGCCGTGATTCGCTCCGGGTGACGAACGGCGAGGCGGAAACCTACCGGTGCACCGTAGTCGAAGACATAGAGCGCGTAGTGACCGAGGCTGACGACCTCGGTGAAGCGCTCGGTTACTTCAGCCAGATGATCGAAGCTGTATTTGAAGCCCGTTCGGTCCGGCGCGTCAGTGAAGCCGAAGCCGGGCAAGTCCGGAGCCACCACGTGGTAGCGATCGGCAAGGGCGGGAATCAGGTCCCGGTACATGTGCGAGGAGGTGGGAAAACCGTGCAGCAGCAGCACGGTCGGCGCCTTCTTGTCGCCGGCCTCACGATAGAACACGTTCAGTCCATCAAGCGAAACGGTGCGGTAGGTGAGCGTCATAACGATTCTCCTTGCGGGGTTGGGATGGCGGCGACCGGGGTTGATTCAAGCTTGGCCTGGCTTCACTTGGGGAAAGTCCACCACGGTGTGGGCCACATGATTCACGTAGTTCGAGAGGATATTCACGACGACGTTGGCGACGGTCTCTACGATCTCGCCGTCAGTCAGGCCGGAGGCTCGTGCCTGGTCGAGATCGGAGTCGTTGATTTCGCCGCGCTGGACAACGACGCTGCGCGCGAGTTTCAGGATGGCGTCAGTCTTTCCTGTAGCCGCGGTGGCCTGAATCTTATCAGCGATGTCCTTTTGGGTGAGCCCGACTTTGCCGCCGAGAAACGTATGTGCGCTCAAGCAGTAGCCGCACAGGTTGCTTTCGGCAACGACGAGGGCAATTTGCTCGCGGACCTTCGCATTGAGGCTGCCACCCGCGAGCGCGCCGCTGAAGTTGAGATAGCCCTCGAGCGCCGCAGGCGCATTGCCGAGCACGCGGAAAAAGTTTGGCACGACGCCCAGCTTGGCCTGCACGGCGTCGAACGGTTGCTTGGTCTTGCCCGTCGCTTGGGCCGGGTTAAGTTGAGTGATGCGGTTCACGTCCTATCCTCCGTCATGCTCTCGTGTTTTTCGGCCCCAAACTGGCCAGACAACCAGGTCTAGAACAAGCTGCATGCCAATGGATGCGTTGCCGTACAGCCTTGAAAACAAAACCTTTTCGAGAGCCGACAAAGAACAATCCGTCCTACGAGTTTTCGTGAAACTACGATTGTTCGCTGGCATTCCTACGATGAGTCGTAGTGATTTTCGCGTATGCATTCCATGAAAACCGCTCAGCCAGAAAGAGAGCTGGAACGTAAGGTCGCAGAACTGTGGAGCGCATCGGCGATACTCATACTCGCAAGGTCAATGTCCGCATCATCGCCGCGACCAATCGCGACTTGAAGAAAGAGGTCGATAGGGGCCGCTTCCGGCAGGACCTTTTCTATCGCCTGAGCGTCTTCCCGATTGAAGTCCCGCCGCTGCGCGAACGCCGCGACGACATTCCGCGGCTCGCGGCATACTTCCTGGCGCAGAGCGCGCGGCGAACGAATCGTGTGGCGCCGCCGATCCCGCCGGCAGCGCTCAGCCAGCTCGCCGCCCACGACTGGCCCGGCAACGTGCGCGAACATCAGAACACCGTCGAGCGCGCCGTCATCCTCTCGCGAGGCGGCCCACTGCGTTTCGATCTTGCCGAGTCGAATGCAACCGACGCTACTCGCGCGGGCACCCACGCGGCTTCAAAGCCGGCCCTGCTGACGCGCGACGAATTGAAGCGCCAGGAGCGCGACGGCATCGCCGCCGCCCTGAAGCAAACCGATGGTAAGGTTTTCGGCCCCGGCGGCGCGGCGGAATTGCTCGGCATGAAGCCAACGACACTGGCTTCGCGCATCAAGGCTCTGGGGCTCAATCGAAAGACCGGGGCGTGAAGGGTTACGTGTTTGCGGACCGGCTCGTTTTCGCGCGCCGCGGTTTCGCCGGCTAGGGAAGATCGAGGCACAAACGGTCGGGGCGCGAGCTTCACGCGGGGGCTGTAACGCGAGGCTGACAAACCCGAAACGCCGGGCTTGCCGACGTTGGTCACAAACACTTGTGAATCGCCAACCTAGTCGTCGCGCCCGAGCTGCGCCTTTATCTGCTGCCCCAGTTCCGCCATCTCCGCCGGCTTCATCCGATTCTGCGCCAGCACGAACAGTTGACGCTCCTCGGTCCGAATATGGCGTTCGAGCAGAGCGCAGAAACTGTCCACCTGATCGTGCGCGCCGGCTTTGATTGCGGCGGCTTTCGCCCGTAGCTCGCGATGGTCGTCCAACAGCACGTCGATCAGCGATGCTTCCACGCCCAGCACCGGGCGGAATGCTGGAAACAGCAGTTCTTCTTCAAGCTTCAGATGGTTGGTCAGCCGATATTCGAAGAACGCATCGACGTGCCGCGCGCGCACTTCGGGCTCGCGCCTGGACAAGTCACCGCTGCGCAATCGCCACGCCAGCAGCAGCGCGTCGTGATGGTCGTGCGAAAGCGGGATCAAACTGTCGTGCCGCCGCGCCATTGGCTGTGACTATATCCGATCGGCCGCCGGACCGCGGCAACGAGCAAACTGAGCGCGGCGACGTGCGGAGCTTCATCGGCTTCTTGCAACGACGAGACAGAGCAACGCCAAAAGTAGAGCAACAGGCCCGTTCTGCAACCGTTCCGAACTGCTCGACGAGGCGAAGTTGGCTAGCGCGCTCAGCGTCATCACGCCAACGAGCGCCCAGGTCCCCCAACGCAAGATGCCGAATCGGTCGGAGGATGCCCAATATCGGGCGCGCCCGAGGACGATGATAGCGCCAGCTACGAGCAGGACGGCCGCGAACGCACTCGCGACTCGGAGCGCGACAGGCAAATGTTCGTGACTGCCGCCCCAAGCGCCAGAAAGCCCCCAAGAGCCGCCGTACGCCCAGAAAACTTCGAAGCCCGCAAGTACGATGAAGGCGGTCCCGACCACCGTCGCAGCCAGGCAAGGCGCTCGCCTGGCGATCGCAACACGGCAGCGGGCCTTCATGTTGGCGTTGTAGCGTGCTGCTTAGAAGAGCGAAAGGTCCCGGCTCGCTTTGGGCGGCTCGCTCAAAGCGGGCGTAATCGGTAGGCTCAGGGGATGGCCCAGGCGGTTCGCAAGGCGTTCGCATCCGGCGCCGACACCTACGATCGGGCGCGCCGCAAACTGGTTCCGTGCTTCGACGATTTCTATCGCACGGCGCTGGAGCTGATGCCGTTTAAGCCCGATGCCCGCTGCGAGGTGCTCGATCTGGGCGCCGGCACCGGACTTTTGTCCGCGATGATCGCGGAGGCGTTGCCGAAAGCGCGGCTCACATTGTTCGACCTCACACCCGAGATGCTGATGATTGCGCGCCGGCGCTTGCGGCCACTCGGCAAGCGCGTGCGATTCGTGACCGCGGATTTCGCCTCGGCCGCGCCGTCGAAGTCTTACGACGCGGTAGTGTCGGCGCTGGCGATCCATCATCTGCCCGACAGCGGCAAGCGCCATCTTTTCGCAGATATCTTCAAGTACCTGACACCCGGCGGCGTCTTCATCAACGCAGATCAGGTCGCGGGCGAGAGCGCGGCCATCGATCAGCGCTCGCGCCAGATGTGGATGCAGCGTGCGCGCGAGCTGAAGGTCGGCGAGCGTGACCTCGACGCGGCGCTCGAGCGGATGAAGCAGGATCTGCCGGCGACCGTCGGCCAGCATCTCGCCTGGATGCGCGAGGCCGGATTCGCCGACGTCTCCTGTTCTTACCGCAATCTGATCTTCGCGGTGCTATCGGGTACGAAGCACGGGGATGCGCAGGGCCCGAAATGAAAAGGCGCGACGAAATCAAGCTCACGCCTGAAGAACAGGCGACACTTCTGCGCGAGGCCAGGAAGGCCGCTCTGGCCACACTGGATAAGGAAGGATTTCCCCACGTCGTGGCGATGAACTTCCTGGCGCGTGACGGCGCGATCTTCATGACCTCGTATGGCAAGGCGCAAAAGGTGGTCAACATCCGGCGCAATCCGAAGGTCGCGGTGATGGTCGAGACGGGACGGGCCTACTCGGATTTGCGCGCCGTGATGATTCGCGGAGAATGCGAGGTCATCGAAGACACGGCGACGGTCGAGGCGACCATGCATGCAATCCGGGAAAAGAATGAGGGCGACGCCGCCCTCCCGCGGCGTCCACTGACGACCGCGCCGAAGCGGGTCGTGCTCAAGGTGATCCCGAAGAAAATCGCCAGTTGGGATCACAGAAAATTGGACGGACGATATTGAGGCGAGTCGTCTTTGCGCGGCGCAAGTCCTGAATTGACAAGGGTTCCGCAGTAGTTTCGCGGTCTTATAGCGTGATAATTGCTGGTTCTCGGAGGGAATGCAGAATCATGCCGCTACTCGGAGCAATGTGCCACGTTGGTATCACGGTCAGCGATCTCAATGACGCTATGGAGTTCTTCAAGCCGTTCTTGGAGTTCCTCGGCTATGAGATTTGGGATGAGATCCGGAATCCGAATGGGCAGCGCGTTAGGGTGACGGTCAACCATGGGAATGGCGCGGTGTTCCATCTCTGGGAAGCAAAGCCTGAGTTTGCCAAGCATCCATTCGAGGTTTACGAGGTAGGGCTGCATCACATCGCTTTCTACACCGACACGCGTGAGCAGGTTGATCAGGCATGCGAGCTAGCGAAGCGCCTCGGTGCGAAGGTCCTCGATGGTCCCGGCGAGTTCCCGTACGATCCGGAAGGCTGGTATGCGGTGTACTTTCTCGGACCGGATGGACTGAAGTTCGAGGTAGTACATCAGCCATCAGCGGTGAAGAGGTATGCGGAGATGATGCGTATCGCCGAGCAACTGATGAAACATTGATCTCGATTAAATTACGGGGCCTTGGGCCAAGCGCTCGTCTACGGCGACCTCTGCGAGGATGAGTTCCCTGGAAGGAAAATCAGGCTGAAGTGTCAGGAGCAACGCCGCCGGGGAAATGCTGTCTTCTCCCGACCGGCCAGCAAAATGAGCCGGCGGGAGAAGGCTCTCAAGGCACCTAAGCGGCGGTCTTTGCGCCAATCATTACCGATAGCGATAGCTGTGGTAGTAGTAGCCTCCATGATGCCCGCCACCTCCCGGGAAGAAACAGGCCTGCGTCGACAGCATCCCGAACAGGAGCGCAACGACTGCCAAGGCCCGGAAAATCTTCGTCTTCATCTTCGTGCACCTCTAGTCATAAAGCCAAGCATCGGCTATGCCGTCGGAAGAACGCCCGGAAATCGCGCAAATCCGGCCAAAGTCCCCATCGGCGCGATATCCCAAACCGGCGTCTGCGCCTCAAAACGTGCGGCAGACATGCGGCGGCGTCCGTGCTAGATTCGGGCCATCAAAATGGCGAACGGGGCAGGCATGAAGAAATTTCACAGGCTCGCCGGGGCATTGCTGGCGATTTTACTGATGCCGGCGTATGCCGCATCGGCCGAGCAGGGCCGCGTCATCGCGACCATCGGAAGCCATCCGATCACGCAGCAAGAGGTGGATTCGAGGCTCAAGGCGCAACTCACCGCTATGGATAGCCAAGTCTACGATCTCCGCCGCAAAACAATCGAGTCGATGGCGGACGACTATCTGATCGAGCAGGCTGCTGCCAAAGCGAAGCTGAGTGTGAGTGACTACCTAAAGCGCGAAGTGTACGACAAGATTCCTCCCCCCAGCGACGCTATCGCCAAAGAGTTCTTCGACGCGCACAAGGCGCAGATACCGCAGCCGTACGACAAGGTCAAACCGCAGGTCATCGCCTTCCTCGAGCAGCAAGCGGCCGCTGATCAGCGCACGAAGCTGCTGGATAGCCTGCGCGTCGGCGAGCCGCTCACGATTAAGCTCAAGCCTCCGCGGTTCCAGGTCGCCAGCCTGGGACATCCCGAGCTCGGCCCCAAGGACGCGCCGGTGACGATCGTCGAGTTCGGAGACTTCCAGTGCCCGTTCTGCAAGAAGTCGGAAGATTCTATCAAGGACGTGCGGACGAAGTATGGCGACAAGGTGCGCCTGGTCTATATGGATTTCCCGCTTTCATTCCATCCCAACGCGCTCCCCGCGGCGGAGGCCGCCCGATGCGCCGGTGACCAGGCTAAGTTCTGGCAGTATCATGACGCGTTGTTCGGCGCGCAACCGAACCTCAAGTCCGCCGACCTCAAGGCCGCAGCCGCCAAGCTTGGACTGGACCAGAAGGAATTCGATGCGTGCCTCGACGGAAACAAATACGGGAACGCTATCAGCGCCGACCAGGCGTATGGATCGACACTGGGCGTGGAAGGTACGCCGGCCTTCTTTATCAACGGCCGGCCGCTGAGCGGAGCCCAGCCGGCCGGCGAGTTCGAGCAGATTATCGATGAGGAGCTTGCGTCTTCGGCGGATCGAGTCGCCAAGGCTCATCCATGACGGACCCGAGCGCGCTATGCTATACGGATCGCGGCGGGCCTGGCAGCATTAAATCCGGAGGAAAGAGAATTCGCGAGATGAGATCAATTGGCCGAACCTTCATGACCACAGCCGTGCTCGTCGGCCTCTGCGCGCCCGGCGCGCGCGCAGCAACCGGCAACGAACGCCGTCGTGGCGACGGTGGGGAGCTACAACATCACCGAGCAGCAAATCGACACCAAGCTCAGAGCGCAGCTCGCCTCGCTGCAGGTCCAGCTCTATGACCTGAAGCGGACCGCGGTCGAGCAGATGGCCGACGACTTTCTGGTGCAGCAGGCGGCCAAAAAGGCGCACTTGAGCCCGGCCGCCTATCTGAAACAACAAATCGATGACAAGGTTGCGGAACCTTCCGACGCGGACCTCCATAAGATATACGACCAAATCAAGGCCCAAACCAACCAGTCATACGATCAGGTCAAGCTCATCCTGGCCACGGCCATCAAGGATCACGAGCGGCAGCAGTTGCACGATCAGTTGATGCAGAGCCTGCGCACCATGCAGGGGTACAAGCTCCTTCTCCAGCCGCCGCGATTCGCCGTCAACGCGAACGATCGCCCGTCGCTCGGTCCGAGCGACGCGCCGGTGACGATCGTGGAGTTCGGCGACTATCAGGACGCCTACAGCGGCCGCTCGGAAAATACCATCAGACAGATCCGCGGCAACTACGGAGACAAATTGAGGCTGGTCTTCATGGACTTCCCCGTCGAGAAGCATCCGGCCGGGATGGATGCTGCGCGGGCCGCGCGATGCGCCGGCGAGCAGGGGAAGTTCTGGGAATTCCACAACGCGGTATTCGCGGATCAGACCAAACTGGCGGTTACGGACTTGAAGGCCACCGCCGCGAACCTGAAGCTCGACACCGCGAAGTTCGACGATTGCCTGGACAAGCACAAGTACGATAGCGACATCGCCAAGGACATCGCAGAGGGCAAGTCGCTGGGCGTCGACGGTACTCCGGTCTTTTTTATCAACGGGCGCATGTTGCTGGGTGCGCAGCCACAACAGAAATTCAATGCGATAATCTCCGAGGAGCTGCCGGCCAGCACGGCCGCCAACCCAACCAAACAGGCGAAAAAATAGAATCGGGCGCCACTCATGATCAAGTTTCCGTCCACTGATTACTTCGAAGCGCTGAAGACCCGCATGGCGGCCGAGCAGGAACGCTTCCGCCGGCTCGGGTTTATCGACGCGACCTTCGCCGTCAAGGTCTCCGACAACGGACGCTCGCGAAACTTCGTCCTTGAGTTCGAGGTCTTCGAACTGAAGAACGTGCGCGAGGTGGATAACGTCGACTTGAAGCAGGTCGACTTCGCGATCGAAGGCGAAGCGCGCGTATGGCGCGAGATGATCGAAAACATCAAGCGCCACGGCGAGGCCGACTCCAACCACGACATCAACACGCTCACCCATTTCGGCGAGCAGTTGAAAGTCACCTACGACGGGCCCGACGGTCACGACAAGCTCTATCGCTTCATGGAATCGATACAGGAGTTCTTCGACTTGAGCAGCGGCGTCGAAGTGAGTTTTCAACCGGGTGATTTCCGCGCGGAGGGCGAATCCGATGAGTTACCTGTCAACGACCAACTTCCTCGACGACAAGAATTTCGTCGACAAATGGCTGTACACGATGCGCACCGGCGAGCTCGATCTGTCGTGGATGAACGCGCAGACCGAGAAGGTCCAGCCGGTTCCGCAGAACGCCCGCCGTGGGCTCACCTATCGCGATCTGGATATCGGCGGCTATGGCTTCAGCGATCTGCCCGAAAAGGTGCGCGAGAATCGATCGTACGCGCCGCGCGGCGCCGAGCTGCCGGCCGGGCTGCCCGACGCGCAGCCCGAGGTCTCGCGCAAGAGCGAGCTATGGGCCTTCAACACCGAGGGCTACTACGAGGAAGCCGTCACGCGCCAGTGGAACGCGACCACCGATATCCCCTGGGAGCGCCTGGAAGGCGCCGAGCTGCCCGAGAGCATCGGCAAGGCGCTGTCGCAACTGATGACCTTCCTCACCGAAGTCGAGATGATCGCGACCGACACGCCGGCCAAGTGGCTGCCGCGGCTTAATCCCGAGTTTATCGAGGTGCGGGCCTTCATCGCGTCGCAGGCGATGGACGAGGCGCGCCATGCCGAGGTCTTTCGCAAGCGCGCGCTGACCACCGGATGGGGCCTGATGAAGGCCAGCCCGATGAATGAGATGGCGCTCAAGCATCTGCGCGACGCCGACTCGTTCAGCGAAATGTCGCTGGCGCTGCATCTGGTGGCCGAGGGCAACGTGCTCACGATGTTCCGCTTCAGCGAGTACCTCTCGCCGACCGACGTCGACAAGAAGATTTTCCGGCTCGTGATGCAGGACGAAGCCCGTCACGTCGGCTACGGGATGCAGCACTTCAAATGGGTGCTCGAAAATTTCCCCGAGAAGCGCGAGATCCTGCACAAGCATCTCGACGAGGCCGAGAACATCTCGTTCGCGGCCGGCGCCGCCACCGAGCTGACCGAGAGCTTCATCGTGCTGGCCGGCGGCGGACTCAAGCCCGAGAACATCGAGAAGGGAATCCGCATCACGACCCAGTTCCAGCTCAAGCAGATGGAAGAGCATTTCGAGCGCCTGGACAAGTGCGGGATGCCCGAGCGCAAGGGCGAGCGCTCCAAGCTCTGGCAGATGTACGAGATGGGCAAAGCCGCCGCCGAGCAGGCGGGACTGAAGATCTGACGCGGCGCCGATGGCCTTCTACGCGGACAAGGACTACACGCAGGACCAGGAGGTTCTGCTCGCGATGCAGGAGGTGATGCAGGGACATCTGACCCTGCACTGGTACGACGCCAACACCGAACGCATCAAGGGCAAACCTTCCGATTATCGGCGCGGTCTCACTTATCGCGATCTCAACGTCGGCAGCTACGGCTACACGGAAATGCCCGAGGATCTGCGCCGCCACCAATCGATGGTCGCGCGCGGCAGCGAGAAGTGGGGCAAGCTGCCCGACATGGGCTATCTAGTCAATCGCAAGTCCGAGGTATGGTCCGACAACGTCGCGGACCTTTACGAGGAAGACAAGTCGCGGCGATGGGCGCCTGCGCTCGATGTGCCCTGGACCGGGGCGGACGCGCCGGGCGCGGAAGTCGAAGCGGCCTGCGCCCAGCTTTACACGTTCCTCCAGGAGTGCGCGCTGGTCTCGCTTGATTTTCCCGCGCGATGGGTTTCGCTGGTCAATCAGGAATTCCTCGAGGTGAAGAGCTTCATGTGCGCCCAGATGCTGGATTGGGCGCGGCTGCTGGAGGCGTTTCGCAAGCGCGCGCTCATGGGCGGCCAGGGACTCAAGCGCGCGAGCGCGACCGCGGAGCAGGGGCTTAAGGAGTGGCTTTGGGCGGAAACCTATCCGCAGGGGTCGCTTTCGATCAATCTGTCGCTGGCCGGACTCCTGCTCGCGGTGTTCCGGCAAGTCGCGGCCTTCGCGCCCCGCAAGGCCGATCGCGTCCTGATGGGCTTCGCGATGCAGGACGCGGCGCGCCAGACCGCCTACGGCTTCGGCGCTCTGCGCTACCTTCTGTCTCATCGGCCCGCACAGAAAGTAGTGATGGACGAGTATCTCGATCAGACCGAGCACGTGATGGTCGCGCTGTTCGGCAGTCCCGAGCTGCTCGAACCGATGATCGTGATTTGCGGCGGCGGACTCGACCCCGCGCAGATCGGCGCCGGCCGCATCGCAACCGCCAAGTTCATCCGCCTCGTCGTGCGCGAATACCTCGAGCGCCTGGAAGCCGCCGGCCTATCCAACCGCTCCACCCGCAGCCGCCTCCCCGCCGTAGTCGATCGCATCGCAACGTCCTGAAAAGCGCCAGCCATCGCGCTCGATTTGTTCCAGGATTTTTGTCATACCTTGGTATGAACCTGGTGAGAGAAGATGCCGAAGGCCGCGAAGATCGCCATTAGCCTGCCGGACAAGCTTCTGCGCGCTGCGGAGCGGAAACGCAAGGCCACCCGCGAAACCCGCAGCCAGTTCTTCAGACGTGCCGTGGAGACGTTGCTTCATAAAGAGCAGGAGCGAGCGGATATCGCACAGTACGTGAGAAGTTATCGAGAGCACCCGGAAACCGCAGAAGAGATCGAGCAGGCGCGCCGACAGAGTAAACGAGGGTTCGACGCGAATCCCTGGAAATGAGGCGGGGCGAAGTCTGGTGGGCGAACATGGACCCGCCGGCTGGCCATCGTCCGGTCGTGCTGTTGTCGCGTGACGAATCGTACGCGGCACGAATGCTTGTCACAGTCGCGCCTGTCGCTACCACCATCCGCCGCATTCGCTCGGAGGTCCGGTTGGGTTCCGGAGAAGGCCTTTCGAGGCCCAGTGTCGCTAATCTGGATACCATTACCACTATTCCGAAAGACAGCCTTCTCGAACGAGTGGGAGTCCTGGATGCCGCCAAGCTCGAAGCGCTCGACGCAGCGCTGCGATTCGCCCTGGGTCTCTGAACGGCTGCCTATTCCCTGACTCCGATCGCTCTGGCACAATAGCTTTTTCCTTTTGCGGTCACGCCCAGCCGGCGGACCGCTTTTGCTTTTGGCGTTGACGGCGGAATCAGGCCGCTGCGAGCGCCGCTCAGGGGTGGGGCGGGGAACAGGTCGGCTGGTATGAAATCCGGGGCTATCCGAAACCTAGGCGGTCTCAGATCGCGGATCGTAGGCAACTCGCCGACGCTGCGTTTCCTGAGCTACGTGCGGCCCCATCTGTGGCTGGTCGCGGGCGGCTCGGTGATGGGCATCCTGAAGTTCGTCCTGCCGTTGGCCTTCCCGCTCGCCTTCAAGTACATCTTCGACGTCCTGCTGGTCCCGCAGCCGAAGCTTGAAGCCGTCAACGCGCTGATCGATCGACGGTGTATCGCGCTGGCGCACACGCTCGGCCTTGCGCCGACGGCCGCGGGCAAACTCGCCGCGCTGACTATCGCACTGGTCGCGCTCTTTGTGGTGCAGGCGATCGCGACCTACTACCGCAACTACTGGGCGAGCAGCGCCGGCCATCGGCTGATCTTCGATCTCCGCTACGCGCTGTTCCTTCATATGCAGCGGCTCTCGCATTCGTACTTCGATCGCAACTCGTCGGGCGCGATCGTCTCGCGCTTCACCAACGATATCCAGCAGGCGCAGAACTTCGTCGGCGCGGCGATGATCAACATCTGGATGGACGGGGCGTCGCTGGGTTTCGTGGTCTGGATTTTGTTCGTGCTCGACCATCGCCTGGCCTGGATCTCGCTCTGCGTGGTGCCGTTTTACGTGGTGCTGATCCGGGCGCTTTCGCCGCGGATCCGCGAGGCCAGCCACGAGCTGCAGGAAGTGGTCGAGGAATTTTCCGGCGAGCTCCAGGAGCAGGTCGCGGGCGCCACCACCGTCAAGTCGTTCGCGCGCGAGGAGCACGAGGCCAAACGCTTCAAGAACCGCACCAGCGAAATCTACGACGTGACGATCAAGAACGTGAAGCTCGCCTCGATGCATCAGATGTTCACCGAGTTCATCACCCGGGTCGCGCCGCTGGTGGTGATATGGTCCGGCGCGCTGATGATCATGCGCGGCAAGATGGCGCTGGGTACGATGGTCGCCTTCTATGCGTACCTGGCGGCGCTGTACCTGCCGCTCCAGCGCTTCTCGGAGCTGTCGATTATCGTTTCGAGCTCGCTGGCCGCGATCGACCGGCTGTTCGCGTTCTTCGACATTACCCCCGAGGTGGCCGACAATCCCCGCAGCGCGCCGCTCCGGATTGCGCGCGCGGCGATCGCGTTCGACCACGTGAGCTTCGCCTATCCGGCGCCCGGCAACGGCGAGCTGCGCGAGGTGCTCCACGCGGTCGACTTTCGGGTCGAACCCGGCATCACGGTCGCGCTGGTGGGACGCTCGGGCGCGGGCAAGACCACGCTCGCGGGCCTGATCCCGCGCTTTTACGACCCGAGCGCCGGCCGCGTCACGATCGACGGCACCGACGTGCGAATCGTAACGCTCAAGTCGCTCCGCGATTCGATCGGGATCGTGCCGCAGGACGCGGTGCTGTTCAGCGCCAGCGTGCGCGAGAACGCGCAGTACGGCCGCCCGGGCGCATCGGACGCGGCCGTATGGAAAGCGCTGGAGCAGGCCAACATCCGCGACTTTATCGAGTCGCTGCCCGACGGGCTCGACACCATGATCGGCGAGCGGGGCGTGAAACCGTCGACCGGCCAGCGCCAGCGCCTCGCGCTCGCCCGGATCTTTCTCAAAGACCCGCCGATTCTGATCCTCGACGAGGCAACCTCGGCGCTGGACTCGGAGGTCGAGAACCTGATTCACGACGCAATTCGCCGCCTGATGCGCGGACGGACCTCGGTGCTGATCGCGCATCGGCTCGCCACCGCGGTCGGCGCCGACGTGATCGTAGTGCTCGATCAGGGGAGCGTGGTTCAGACCGGGGCGCATCAGGAACTGCTCGCGCGCGGCGGCGTCTATGCGCAGCTCTACCACGAGCAGACCCGCAAGCTCGAAATCGATTCCGCACACACCGCACGCCGCCCCGGCTCCCTGATGGCGGCCGGTGCGGAAGATAAGGAATAGCAGCCGGGGTAAAAGATTTTCCGGCGCGCCGGAAATTACCCGGCATCGCGACGAAGGCGCTGCGCGGCTAAATTCCGGCGGCGTCGGCCAGCGCGCAGCGCAGCTTGAAGAAATGGATCATCAGGGTGAGATACCGTATCCGCCACGACGCAGTGAGGCCGTCGCGGCTCAGATCGATACGATACTGTGGGTCGATGGCTGAAAACGCCTCTCGCATCTGGCCGGCAAACCCTGCGTCGGCTGGGCCGCCGCGTCCCGAGCTGCCGGGACCGAGGATCTGCTTCACGCCGGGGTAGCTGTAGGCCGAGAGCGCCACCACCGCGTCGGAGAAGAGCTCTTCCTCCTGCGCCAGATGCTGCGCGAAGATGTTTCCCATCGCGGCCTGTTCCGCGCAAGTGCCGCCTCCGATCGCATTGTAGACGTAGTGGCCGAGCTCGTGTCCGATCGTCGCCGCGACCGCGCCCGGGTCGTGCGCGGTGTTCAGGTAAATCACGAACTTGTTGCGGGTATCGAGCTTCGCCTGGCATGAAAATCCCCACAGCGATAGCCCGGTGTCCTGCATATAGGGCTGCGCGCTCACAACCACGTCGCCCCATCGGAAGACCTTGCGCAGTTGATGCGTGTCCTGGCGATCCTGCCAGCATCGCCAGATATGCCGGTAGGGCGTGATCAGGGTTTCGACCACCCGCAGCAACTCATGAGTCAGGGAATTGGAGGGGAAGCCGGGCGCCTCGCGGTAGTCCGCGGCCAACACCGTGCGCAAGTCGGCCATCGGATCCTCGTACTCGCCGGGAATCACGGCGGCGGGCAGGTTCAGTCCGTCGAGCAATCGGGCGATCAGCTCGTCTTCGCCGCGAGCGGGGGGCGGGTATGGAGATACCATCACAATGTCAGGTTTTACTCCACTGGGTTTATTGAGGCAAGGCGGCGCTGCCGGGCGCCGGACGCGGCCAAGGCGACGGGCTCCGCCAGACCGTGGTTGCCGGGACGCGCCGGTTCCGGCGGCGTCCCTCGAAAGGACCATCGAGCCGTCTAACTGTAGTATTATGCTACCACATGTTGGCGGTTGGTCCCCGGCTTGCGACAATCGATTGTCGCTTCCGCGGAGGACCGAATCGGCTATGGGACCGGCCTTTGCGCTACTTCGGGCGCCCCGTCGCAGGGTGGGACGTGGCGTGTGTCTTGCTCCGACACCGGCGCATGTCGCTGGTTGACACTGAGCGGGGGCGGAATATGGGAAGCGAAGCGAACGCGATGGACTATGGCGCACTGGTATCCTCGGCCGCGGTGCAACGCGCGGACCGGCCGGATCAGGAGTGGATCGATCTTGACGAGTTGGGCTCCGGCAGCTCCTACGTGGCCGGGATGGTGGTTCGATCGGCGCACATGCGCGAAGTCGCGCGGACCATCGCGCGCCTGGGCCCATACAAGTCGACGGTCCTTATCCAAGGTGACTCCGGCACCGGCAAGGAGGTGGTGGCGCGCGCGCTGCATCTGGCGGGCGTGGCGCCCAAGGGCCCGTTCGTCACGTTCAACTGCTCGAATCTGGTCGAGACGCTGGCCGAGTCGCAGTTGTTCGGACACGTTCGCGGCGCATTCACGGACGCGCGCGAGGATTCGCTCGGCTATTTCCGTTCGGCCGCCGGCGGCACGCTGTTTCTCGACGAGATTGGCGAGTTGCCGCTGCGGCTCCAGCCCAAGCTGCTGCGGGTGGTCGAGAGCAAGGAGGTGCAGCCGATCGGCTCGCCGCGGACCTATCAGGTCGACGTCCGGATCACGGCCGCGACCAACCGCGACCTGCGCGACATGATGCGGGCCGGCCAGTTTCGCGACGATCTGTACTATCGGCTCAACGCCACGGCGATTACGATTCCGCCTCTGCGCCGGCGCCGGGATGCGATCGACGCGATGGCGGCGCACTTCATCGAGCATTCCAACCGCCTCCTCGGCAAAGAGGTCAGATACCTGTCGCGCCGCGCGCTCGATCTGCTGCTGGGCTGCGAATGGCCCGGCAACGTGCGCGAGTTCGCCAACGCTATCGAGAGTGCCGTGATGCTGGCGGAGCGCGACCGGATCGATGTGGCCCATCTACCCGAGTACCTGCGCAAGACGGCCGGCCACGATACGATCAATCTAATCGAGCGCGCCGCGCCTGCAGAGGAGCCACACCGCGCACAGCCCGAGCCGCCGCTGGTGCTGCCCGACCGCGAGCCGGCGCTGGCGCGGGGCCAGTCGCTGGACGAAGTAATCAAGCACACGCTGTTGCGCTCGCTGGAAGAGACCAGCGGCAACCGCCGCCGCGCCGCCGAGATCCTGAAGATTTCGCGCTCGACGCTTTACCGGATGCTGGCTCGCTACGAGCTGGCTCACATGATCCATCCGCGCGGCTGCCATCACGTAGAGGCGGACGCCAAGCAATCGCAGCTCTGACGCCGCCCTGACGCCGTACCGCGATTGAGCGGTTGCAAAAGGTTCGGGCCCCGTCCGATCATCGGCTTCATGACGGGCTTGACGCGCATCCCGATCTGGATAGCGATCGCGTCGGCGGCCGCGATCGTCTTGATGGCCTTCTCAGTGCCGGCGCGCGCCGGCGATCCCGCGCCGCCGGATGACTTGGTGCGGCTCGAGCGGCAGGTTGGTCTGCGGGTCGCGCACGTTCGCGACGAGGGCCCGGTCGGGTCCGAAGAGCGCAAATTGTACCTCGAGGCCCAGCAGGATGACGCCAACGGCGAGCAAGCGCTGAAGGCGCGCGACTACGGCCATGCGATGAGTTACTTCAAGCACGCCAACGCCCTGCTGGATCAACTCGGCAAAGTCGGCGAGTGAACGCCCGGCGTCCGGATAGCGGGGCAGGGCTGGGGAACCACCCGGCTAGCGAATCGTGTACGTGGTAACGTCCGCGATAAGGAGGCGATAGCCGACATCAAGGCTCTCTCGGGTGCGCAGCTCCCCGAATCGCCGGTCCCAAGCGCCGGCTCGAAGATCGCGCGCCAACCGCTCGAGGTCGCTTTCGATAGCCTCCTGGGGAATTTGCGCAAAACCGGACATTGCCGCACGGCGACGCGGATCGAGGTACTCCTCGGGCCTCGCCCAAAAAGCGGCCAGGAAGCCATCCTGGCAGTCGCGCGGAACCGGCACCGGAATCACCTTTGCGCGGCCTAGAGCATCCGCCAGCTCATCTATCGGGCCAAAACGAGTGGAATCGAAAGCCGTGATTTGGGGAAAGTAATACGCCGTGAGCCAGAACGAATCGCCTGCTGCTGCGTCCCAAGTCAGAATCACGACCCGCCGCCGAGCCACGCGCCGCATCTCAGCCAGCCCGCCGGGCAGATCACGCCAGTGATGGATCGTCAGAACGGCGAGCGAGGCGTCAAAGGAATGGTCCGCGAACGGAAGCTGCTCGGCAATTGCGCGCACCACCGGCGCTGCACCAGGTGGGCGCTGCCGGATCATTTCGATCGAGGGCTCAACAGCCGTCACCGCGAGGTGACGGGGCTCATACGAGCCAGTGCCTGCGCCTACGTTCACCACCGTCGCAGCGTCGCCCAAGCCGTCCAGGATCTGCCGGGCAACCCGCGGATCGGCCCTCCGATTGAGCGCGTAGCCGCGTCCAATCGTGTCGTAGTCGCCGCTCCTATTCATCGACCATAGCGTATCATGGTGGCGTTATGCGGGCCGTAACCCGGTTGCGGCATCGAAAACTCAGCGACCGACCACAGCCGACCAGTCACGCCTGCGTGCATCGCAAAATTAGATCACTACCCCTTCGCGGCTTCTGATACCTTCGCCGGTTCTGATACCTTCGAGTGAGGAAGCTATCGATGGCGGGCTCCGAGCAAATCTGGTCAGAGGCTGTGCGCACGCTGGAGCGCGGCAAACGCTTCGCCCTCGCGACCGTGATCAACGTGCGCGGATCGGCTCCGCGCGAAATCGGCGCGAAGATGATCGTCCGCGACGACGGGCAATTTGGCACGATCGGCGGCGGCTGCGGCGAGGCCGAGGTCTTCCGCAAAGCTGAAGTATTACTTCGAGAAGGTGAGGGTGCGCGGCTGGCCGAGGTCGACCTGACCGGCGACTTCGATCAGGCTGAAGTCGGCACCTGCGGCGGGATCATGGACGTGTACATCGACCTGTGGTCGCCCCGCGGCGATCTGCCGATGGCGCGGCGGTTGGCCGAAGCGGCGGCCCGCAATGCGCCGGCGGCGCTGCTGACGCTGATCGGCGGCGGCGAACGGGCGGCGGCGAACGCCGGTGCGCGGTCCTTGATCGAGCCCGGGATCGAGCCGTGCGCCGAGGGCGGTCCCGCGATGCAGGTTGAAATCCCGCCCGCGGCCCTCGCTCAGCTTGTCGAGCACGCCCGCGAGGGGATACCGCGGCTGTTCGAGTTCGACGCGGGCGCGCTGACGCCTGTGACGCACGTCGAACGCAACGGTGCGTCGCGGATATTCGTCGATCCGGTCGCCGGCGCGCTCAGGCTGATAATCGCAGGCGCCGGTCATATCGCGCAGCCGCTGGCGACGCTCGGCAAGCTGCTCGGCTTCAGAGTGACCGTGATCGACGATCGCGCCTCGTTCGCGAACCGCGAACGGTTCCCGACCGCCGACGAAATTATCGTCAAGCCGTTCGGGGCCGCGATCGAATCATTGAAGCTCGACTCCTACTGCTACATCGTCGCAGTGACGCGCGGACACGCGTTCGACGAGGAGACCCTTCGCGCTCTGCTGAGAAGGCCGGGCGGGTTTATCGGCGGGTTCATTGGAATGATCGGTTCGCGCCGGCGGGTCAAGGCGACGCTCGAGCGGCTTGCGGGCGAGGGCGTCGCGCCGGAGCTGCTCGATCGCGTGCACGCGCCGCTCGGTCTGGATCTCGGCGCCGAAACGCCCGAAGAGATCGCGCTGGCGATCGTCGCCGAGATGATTCGCGAGCGCAGGCTCGGCGTGCGCGACCGATTTTCGCTGGGCGTCAAGCTTGGCCGTCTGAAGCCGTCATCGTGAGATGGCGACGGACGAACAGCGATGGGAACCGCGTCGCGCAATATCGAGGGCATTTTGCTCGCGGCCGGCGAGTCTCGCCGGATGGGATATCCCAAGCCGCTGCTGAAAATCGACGGGCGCACCTTTCTCGATCGCTTGAGCGCCGCGATGCTCGAATCGGTTTCGCGCCTAGTGATTGTCCTGGGCGCGCATGCCGAGCGAGTGCGGGGCGCGATTCCGGACGATCCCCGGATCGTCGTAATCGAGAATCCCGACTATGCGCGTGGCCAGTTGTCTTCGCTGAAGACCGGCCTCGCGCAGGTCGGCTCGGGAACCGCTGCCGTCATGGTTCATCTGGTGGACCATCCGGCGGTCCGCACGGCCACCTTCGCGGGATTGATCGCGGAGTACGAGCGCTCCGGCAAGCCGATCGTGATCGCGCGTTTCCGCGCCCGCCGCGGCCATCCGGTGATCTTTGCTCGCTCGGTCTTCCGCGAGCTTATGGGTGCGCCGCTGGACCAGGGAGCGCGCGCGGTGGTCAATGCCGATCCCGCCCGGGTGGCCTACTGGGAGGCCGACGATCCCGGGATCGTGATGGACCTCGACACGCCGGAGGACCTTGAGCGCGCGCGGCTTCCACTTCCACCCTCCTCGCGCTAGGCTCTTTCTTTAGGAGCAATTCAGCCCTTGGCCGGAATTTGGGCGGTATCTTGCCACGTAGAGCGCCAGGATGAAGCGTAACCCGCCGCCGCCTGATACGTATTCAGCTAAAGAGATGGACGCTGCCCTGGCAGAGAGCTTCGAGCCGAGCGCCGCCCCGGCCTCAAACGACGAACAGTTGGTCGTTGAGGTGCTGAGCGGACGGCATGCCGCTTTTGCCGAACTGGCTTCGCGCCATCGGCAGCGCGTCGAGCGGCTGTGCCGGCGCTTCTTCTCCGATCCCGAGGTGGTCCGCGACCTCTCGCAGGAAAGCTTCATCAAGGCGTTCACGGGCCTCAAGAGCTACCGCCTCGAAGAGACTTTCGGCGGCTGGCTGCGCGCAATAGTGGTCAACGTCTGCTACGACGAGTTGCGCCGACGCCGGCGCCATCCGGAGGAATCGGTCGCGGATTTCAGCTCGCCGGCGGTGTGCAACTGGGCCGAGTTGGTGTCCACGGCCACGCCGGAAGAAATCGTCGGCGCGGCGGAGAGCCGGCGCGAAGCTTACGATTTGGCGCATCAACTGCTCGACTCGCTCAAGCCGGAGGATCGCACGGTCCTCATCCTGAGGGAGAGCGAGGAAATGAGTGTCGCCGAGATCGCGAAGGTCGTCGGATGGAGCACAGCCAAGGTGAAGATTCGCGCGTTTCGCGCTCGCCAGGCGATGCGCAAACAGGCCGAGCGGATTCTCGCGGCGCGCGGACGCAGGGGCGCAAATGAACTGCTTTGAGGCCAGAAACGGATTTGCCGCCTTCTGGCGCAAGACGCTGGAGCCCGAGCTCCGTGCGACCTTCGTGGCCCATCTGGAGGGCTGCGCCGGATGCGATCGCGCATTTCGGGTTTTCGCGATGACCGCCCCGTTGCTGTATGCCGACCGGGTTCCGGCGCAACGCGCGACGCCCTCGCATCCGCGCGCGATTCGGCCCGCGTCCGTAGTCAGGCGGGCCGGAAATTCGCGGCGTGGATTGCGAGCGATGTGTGCGATGGTCGCAGCGATCGCTGCGGCCGGATTTGCCGCCTATCTTTCGGCGGCGATGCCGCGACCGACGCTCGAAGAAGCGCTCAGCAATTCTTCCGACACGACCAGCGATTTGGCCGGACCGGAGGAGACGCTGGTTTCGCTGAACGACTTTGCTCGCTAGATTCGATCGGCTGTTCGTCGCGCTCGCCGTGCTGGCGGGCCTGTTGATCGGGTTCGCCGCCAGCACGCTCGCCTATCGCTACCGCTGGATACGCCTCCCGCCCGGAGGGTTGATGGAGCGGATGGACCGGGTCCTCAAGCTCACGCCGGTGCAGCACGATCAAATCGTTCAGGTGCTCGACGAGACGCGGTCCAGGATGGAAGCGTTACGCCGCGAATCGGAGCGCCAGCGCCTCGAATTACTGAGCCAGGCCTCCGACAAGATCAACTCGATACTGACGCCCGAACAGCAGAAGGACTTCGAGCGGTACTTCCGGCTTGAACACGCGGGCATGAGGCGTCGCAGCATGGGTCAGTCCGGATTCATGGGACAGCCGGACATGGGCGATCGGCCTCTGCCACCGCCTCCGTAGCGGCGCTAAAGCGGGCCGCCGATCTGGGCGAGCAGCTTTTGCGCTTCGGCGGCGATCGCAGAGTCCTTGGCGGTATCGGAGCTGGCCTGCTTCAGATAGCGCGCCGCCTCGGTGCGATTTCCTTCGTTCGCCATGATCTCGCCGATTCGATATTTTCCCAAGCCAGAGTTGCGCCGTGGCCGACATGCGTTATTCGAGGCGCAGGCCGGGGAAGCGCCGGAAGTCATCGCGATTCGCGGTCGCGAGGCCGGCACCCACTCTGATCGCAGTCGCGGCGATCATGCAGTCCAAAAGCGAGCCCCGGCGCCGTCCCGAATGGTTGAACAGCGCCGCGGTCTGAATCGAATCCTGCACAACGAAAGGCTCCGGCTCCCCGACAATCGCCGCGGCCAGCGCAAGCTGCCGCTGGTCCAGAGGGCCGCAGAGAAACTCGGCCCATCCGATGGCACTCATGCCGAGCCTGAGGTCATCCGCCATCCAGCGGCGCAACTGCCTGTCTTCGCCGGAATTCGCGTTCAACGCCCGGATCAGAAAACTCGTATCGAGATGAATTATCGCTTGCGCCATTCGTGACGAGCCGAGGTCTTTGCGCGCTCGTTGCGGACCTTGCGCGACCACTGGTCAGTCCGTTGCCTGGTGAGCTTCACGCTCTTCTGCAGTTCGTTCAGCGCCTGCAAGGGGGACGGCACGTCGCCGAGCTGATCGCGAGCGACGACCTCAATCGCACGGCGCAAAACTTCCGATTTCGAGACCTTCCATCGGGCGGCCACCCGGTCGAGCTTGCGGATCGTCTCGACATCCAGAGCGTAGGTTGATTTGATCGATGTTCGGGCCATACCAACCCACTATACGGCCATACCATCAGCAGACTCAACCGGACGCGAAGATACCCGCCGCCGTCAGCATCGCATCCGACACTTCCCTAACCCGAAAGTCGCCCCGTGGCGGACCATTTGGTAGCGGACCGCGCGGAACGCATGGCCCAACGCCCCGCGCAGGGTCGAGCCGGGGTAGCCTGGGAGATCGAGCGTCTCCGTCGCTTGGAAGGTGACGCGGTACCGCGCGAACGACCGTATTGCGCGAACGTCAGACGCCGAGAATCGGCCACAGTTCACGGGTCATGCTCGACCTCTTCAACTAACTCCGCTAAAGCGGGCCGCCGATCTGGGCGAGCAGCTTTTGCGCTTCGGCGGCGATCGCAGAGTCCTTGGCGGTGTCGGCGCTGGCCTGCTTCAGGAACCGCGCCGCCTCGGTGCGATTTCCCTCGTTCGCCATGATCTCGCCGATCCGAAGCGCGGCCAGCGACGAGGTAGGAGCGAGCTCGTAGGCCTTGCGATAGTAGGGTAGCGCGTCGTCGTATCGCGGCGGCTTGAACGACAGGTAGGCCTCGCCGATATTCAGATATGCGCTGGTTGCGGCGTCACCCTTCGGCTGATACTTGACGAGCTTCTTATAGACGTCGACGACTTTGCCGAAGTCCTCACGCGAGTTGTAGTACAGGCCCAGATACAGGTAAGCGTCGCTGAAAGTGGGATCGATATCGGTCGCCTGCCAGAGCAGCTTGACCGCCTGGTCCCCCTGGGTCATCTTAATCGCGGCGTCAACCAGGGCCTGCGCCTTGGCGCGTTCCGAATCCTGGCTGCGCGCCGGCGCGGGCCTGAGCAGTGTCAGCCCGAGCAACACCATCGCGGCCGCACTCAAGAGGCGCCATTCCCGCGTCCAGCCGATTAGCACAACGCATTAGATGGTGGCATGAAAGCCCGAATATGCAAAGCCGGGATCTGCAAAGCCAACGTCTGCAAAGCATCGGCGTGGCCGCCCCGATCGCGCGCATCGTCGAGATCATCCAAGCTATGATCATCCAAGCTATGATCATCCAAGCTATGCCCGAAAGGAACTTGCCGACGCTGAAAAAGACATGAAGACGCGCAGATTGAAGGCCGCCGGGGTCGAGTTGAACTGCCTCGACTACGGCGGCGAGGGCAATCCGCCAATTCTGTTCCTGCACGGCGGGTCGGCGCACGCCCATTGGTGGGATTTTGCGGCGCCGTCGTTCGCCGACCGATATCACGCGCTCGCGCTGGATCAGCGCGGACACGGCGATAGCGGATGGACTCAGGACTGGGCTTACGGTTCCCGCCATTACGTCGCCGACCTGCAGGCGGTGATCTCAGGATGGGGTCTCGGCGCACCGGTGGTCGTGGGCCATTCGATGGGCGGGCACAACGCGATTCTCTATGCCGCATCGCAGGCCGCCGCGATTCGCGCGCTGGTGGTGGTCGACAGCACGCCGGACTATTCGCAGCGCGCGGTGGATTTCCTGCGCAGCTACGCCGATCGGCCGCCGAGATTTTTCGATTCGCTCGACGAGGCCTGCGCAGGCTTCAGGCTGTTGCCGCGCGAAACCAAAGCCGCTCCCGAAATTATCCAACACGTAGCGCGCGAGACCTTTCGCTCCAACGGCGACGGCAGATGGACCCACAAGCTCGATCGCCGCACGATGATCCGCGAGCCGCTCGACGTGTGGGAGTTGCTGGCGGAAATCAGATGTCCTGCGCTGATCGTCAAGGTAAGCGAGAGCCCGATGCTCGATAGCGGCGTGGCGCGCCGGATGGCGGAGCGCCTGCGCGACGGCCGCGTGATCGAGATCGGCAATTCGTTCCATCACGTGATGCTCGACAACCCATCGGGGTTGGTCGCGGCGCTCGGCGATTTCCTTGCCGGCTTGCCGTGAGTAGTCCCGAGCAGCATTTCCTGGCGGGATCGCCCAGCCTTCATTACCTGGAATGGAATCCCGGCGGCGCCGAGACACTGGTGCTGCTCCACGGCAACTCGGCCAACGTGTGGTGGTGGGAGCCCTTCGCGGCGCTGATGCCGCGCCGGTTTCATATTATCGCGATCGACCAGCGCGGTCACGGCGACAGCGAATGGGTGCGGCCGCCGGCCTATTCTCCGGCGGACTACGCCGGCGACCTGGCGCGCTTCATCGCGGAGCGCCGGCTGGAGCGCCCGGTTGTCATCGGCCACAGCATGGGCGGAGTGTCGGTGCTCGCGTTCGCCCAGAGCTATCCGGAGCGCGCGCGCGCCGCGGTCGCGATCGACGTCGCAGTGACTTCGAGCCGCGGACGCGATAACTTTCTGCGACGCCTGAAAGCCTTGCCGACCGTAGCCTACGCCGACCTCGAGACCGCCAAAGCGCGGTTTCGCCTGATGCCGTCGGAAGGCGCGATCGCTCCGGCGATCCTCGGTAGAATCGCGGAGCACAGCCTCGGCCGAACCGAAGACGGCCGCTACACGATGAAGTTCGATCGCGAAAGTTTTTTCGGCGGCGACGGCATCGAAGTGCTCGCCGCGATTCGCTCCGCACGCGTCCCGCTGCTTCTGATCCGCGGCGGATTGAGCAAGATCATGACCGCCGAGGGCGCGCATCGCGCGCTGGAGTCGAATCCGTTCGCCCGGCTACAGGTGATAGCGGGCGCGCATCATCATTTGCCGCTGGAACGTCCTGATGCGCTCGCCGAGATGATCGTGCGATTTATCAAGGCGCTGTAACCGCCGGCGCCGGCGCTCTGAAGACCTTCTCCCGCTCAGTTGCGCGAGAAGACAAGCGGGCCGATGCGGCCCGCGCAGATGAGGGTGACTGCTTCCACAAACTGCGCGCGCAGAGAAAGATCGCGGATCCCAAGCGAACGGAACTCGCGCCAGCCGCTACGCTTTAGCGGCCGCGTGGGCGCGATGGAGGCGCTTGGCGAGACGAGAGATCTTTCGCGAGGCGGTGTTGCGGTGGATCGTGCCTTTGGTCACCGCCTTGAACAGCGCCTTGGTCGCTTGCTTCAGCTCTGTGACTGCAAGAGCGGCATCTTTGCCCGCCACGGCGTCGCCGGCGCTCTTGAGCGCGCTGTGAACGTGGCTCTTGATCGCGCGATTCCGCTCGTATCGTTTGAGGTTCTGGCGTTGGCGCTTCTCGGCTGACGGGTGTACCGGAATATGCGGCATAACTTGAGCAGAGTAACAGCGCGCGCAACGCGGCTCAATATCTCACGTTACGGCTTTTCGTCCGCCGAAAAATCGAAGATCGCGTGCTCCTCGGTGAGAAAAATGGACGAGCGCTTGAAGTCGATGAACTTCGCTTCGTCCTCGATTAGCCGCCGGCCCGCTTCGCGGCCCTCGATGGTGGCGGTCGCGGCGGCAAGGTCTTCCAGGCTGTCCCACCATACTTCCGTGATGCCGTCGTAGCCGTCGCCCATCCCGCGCGACTCGGCGATTTGCGCGCCCGCCTCAATCGTGTGGCTCTGGAGGTACTTGCGGGCGCGCAACACCTTGGCGACGCTGCGGACCAGCGGGCCGTGTTTTTCCAGCCAGTAGGTATGGAATTCCTTTGCCGGGATGTCGTCGCGCCTGCGAATCACATAGACGAGCTTGATCATGATGCTTCTCCAGTCCTTTCGGGTTGAAATCTGAGTTTCTTCGCGCCGATGAATGTGCGATATCGCTCGTATTGGGCAAACTCGCCGATTCGCCAAATCGCCGGATAGCCCACCGCTTTCGACAGATGAATGACTTTGCCGGCGCCGAGGTAGAGACCGAGGTGCGCGCCCCGGGGGTCGGCCGATCGATTGAACAACATGATGTCCATTGGGGCCGGCGTCTGCACCGCAATAGTGTACTTACGGTCGCGCCAGAGCTCGCTGGATCGAAACTCCGGAATCTCGCGGCCGAAATGTCTCAGCAACTCGTAGACGAAGCGCTGGCAATTTGCACCGGTCTTCAACCCGGCGACACGGAAAGTTCCGGGATGCTGCGAGCCGTTGTAGCGAATCCGCAGGAAGGCGCGCGGTATCTCGAGCACGCCGGTCGGGCGCAGGGTCATGGGCTCTTCTTGGCTTCGTTCCATAGCTGGTCGATCGCGGCGTCGTCGAGGCGCCGCAAATCGAGTTTGCGTTCGGTCGCCAGCCGCTCGACCTGCTGGAAGCGCGCGACGAACTTCTCGCACGCGCGGTCGAGCGTCTCCTCGGCGCCGCGATCGACGAAGCGCGGCGCGTTGGCAATCGCGAGCATCATGTCACCAATCTCTTCGGCCGCGGCTTTAGGGTCACCTCGCTCCAGCGCGGCCTCGGTTTCGTCCAGCTCCTCGCGCACCTTGGCGAGCACCGCGTGAACGTCGCGCCAGTCCATCCCGAGCTCGCGCGCATGCACACCGAGCTTCTCGGCCCGAATCAGCGCCGGCAAGCTGCGGTCGCTATCGGCGAGGCTTGCCAGCCTCGATTCGCGCGGCCTCTTCGATTGCGGCGAGCGGGGCATGCGCGAGGACGCAGATCAGAGCCGGATGATCGGGCTCAGGACCTTGTCGGTGAGAAATCTGGAGAGATCGCTGAGGCCCTCCGCGGTGATCTCGTGGCCACAGTCGTATTCCCGAAACGTGGCCGGCACCTTGAGGCTGCGCAACGCTTCCACCGATTCGCGGGCGCGGGCGATATCGATCATGTCGTCGGCGCGGCCGTGCTGAACGAGCACGGGCAATTGCGCCAGCGCTTCGTTCGCGGCGATTCGCGGCGCCATCTGGGCGGGAAACCAGGATGAAATTGCGACTATCGCGGCGAAGCGCTCGGGGTTTCGGAGCGCCAGGCTGTAGGCCATCGAGCCGCCCTGACTGAAACCGAGCAGCACCAGCTTGCGCCGGTCGATCGGATAACGCTCCAGCGCGGCGGCGACGAAATCGTCGGCTTGATCGGCGGCGCGCTGCACTTGGGCCGCGTCGGGCATCGCTCCCATCGTGATCTGGTACCATCCGTAGCCCCGCAGCGGGCCGATCGGGACCTCGACCGGTCCCTGCGGACAGAACATCGCGAACTGCCCGTCTGCGACATAGGGCGCGATGCCGAGCAGGTCGAGCGCGTTCGCGCCCCATCCGTGGAACGCGATTATGGCCGGATGGGGGCCGTCGTCGGCCGGCTCGAAGGCGGCGTGAATCAGCTTCATACGAATGGTCTCCTATCGCCGCATCTTAGCAGCATGTTCGAAGTGCTCGCAGTCGATTCCGCAACCACCGAAAGATTTTCTCGGGAAAGATTTTCTCGACCCCTGCTAGAGACACTTGTACACCGCGTCGAGTAGCTGGAGCGCGCGTGGATCGATCAGGATCGAGTGCCGGCGCTGATTCATCGTGTAGCCGAAGCCTATCCGCCCGTCGGGGTCCGCCGCCCCGAGCGAGCCGCCCGCGCCGGAATGGCCGAACGCGTGCGGATTCGGCCCGAGCGCGGCGTGCGGCTGCGAAAGGCCAAACCCGAGCGACCATCGCGTCGGAAACATCAGGACTGCGTCGGGACCGCTCGATTGCTCGGTGTAGCATCGTTCGATCGACGCAGGACTGAGCACGCGGATTCCGTCAATCTCTCCGCCGCGCGCCAGCGCGCCGTACAGCCGGGCAAGCGCGCGCGCCGTTGTATGGCAGTTCGCTGCGGGAATTTCGGCGGCGCGCCATTGGCGCGAGTTCGTGGTCTCCGCGAGCATAATAGTGGGTGGATTATTGATCGCCTTCGCGGTCAGCGTTTCCGGATTGCGCGCGATCTCGGCGAAGATGTCGAACGTGCCGGCAGGCGAGGGCGGTTCGGCGATTATCGTCGCGACCCGCCGGTCGTCCTTCACGTCAAGCCCGATATGGCAGTCCAGGCCAAGGGGCGCGGCCAGTTCGTCGCGCAGGAAAGCGCCGACGCTCTTGCCGCTGACGCGGCGCACGACTTCGCCCACCAGCCATCCGAAGGTAAATGCGTGATAGCCGTGCTGCGTGCCCGGTTCCCACCAGGGTGTCTGGGCCGCCAGCAGCGAGGTCATCCGCTCCCAGTCGAAGATCGCGTCGGGCTCCAGCGCAGCACTTACCGCCGGGAGCCCTGCGCGATGGCTCAGGAGCCAGCGCATCGGCAAATTCTGCTTGCCGGCCTGAGCGAACTCGGGCCAGTACTTTGCTACTGGCGCGTCGAGGTCGAGCTTTCCCTGATCCACCAGGCGATGCGCACAAATCGCCGTGATTCCCTTGGTGGACGAGTAGACGTTGACAAGGGTATCGCGGTCCCATCGGCGAGCGCGTTCCTTGTCCATATGTCCGCCCCAGAGATCGACCACCAGGCGACCGTCGAGGGTCACGGCAACCGCGGCGCCGACTTCGCCCGCAGTCTCGAAGTTCGCGGCAAACGCTCTCCTTACCGGCTGAAAGCGGGCCTCGCATTCCCCATCGATTGGAACTTCCGGCGCCATTGACGTGTTTCCTTATTGTGGGCATTTTGCCGCGACATCTCTAGGGTTGTGGAATGGTGGCCATCAGAAGTATTGACGAAAAGATGCGACCGGTCTAATGGTTAGTTTGGGGCTTGAAGTCACGCTGACGTTTCACAATATGTTAATTCAACCCCGCACCGGGGCTGCCATCGCCCGGTTCAGCGGGACAGGGAGCGCAGGTATGCGTAAGCACCTAAGATCAAGTTTGAGCTTGGCCGCGATCGTTGCGCTGTTCGCGACGGTGATCGCGGTCCCAGCGGGCGCCGAAGTGAAGCCCGGCAACGTCATCACCGCGCAGAACGCGGACAAGGTGAAGGACATGGTGTCGCCTGGGGTCTTCTACATGGTCAAGCACGATATGCGGTTGAATATCGTGCCGAGCGATCGGATCGATTGGCCGCCGCCGTACAAGGAAGCAACCGAGAAGTACTCGGCGCAGGTCCGGCTCAGCAGCGACCATCGCAGCCTGGTCGGCTATGCCGCCGGTCAGCCCTTTCCGTTGATTGACGTGAACGATCCGTACGTCGCCACCAAGCTCGCGTGGAACAACGTGTTTCGCCCGATCCAGAGCGACGACTACGACCTGCGCTTTTTCGATTGCCAGAGCGAGTACATTTCGCCCGGCCATCCGCAGCGGATCATCGAGAACATCGAAGTCGGCCATTACGCCGGTTACAACCTGGTGGGACGGACTGAAGTGGAGCCGATTCCGATCGATCCGGATTACAAGATCAGCGACCGGCTGTGGCTGTTCGCGCTCTATCCGATAATCGCGCCGGAGAACGATCGCGGCTCGGGATTCATCCGTTTCAGGTACGCCAATCCGAATCGGGGCGACGATAGCTGGCAGTGGGTTCCGGGTTCGCGCCGCCTGCGCCGCCTCAACGAAGCGATGATGAGCACCGCCGAAGACGCGCAGACCTACGACCCCGACCACTATTCGGGCTTCAATCCCAAGACCGAGGAATACGACTACAAGTTTCTGGGCGAGAAGGAGATGCTCGCGTGCGTGCATGCGTTACACTCACCCGAAGTGACCTGTCCCTACGACGGAGGTGCGTCGGCGTGCCCGGAAAACTGGGAGGTGCGCCACATGTACGTGATTGAGGCGACGCCCAGGCGCAGTATCGGGCAGGCCGGCGGCGCTCTCGACGCGAAGACGGTCGTCTATCTCGACTCGGAAGTGTGGTTCGAGCCCTACGTCGACACCTACGACCAACGCGGGCAACTGTGGCGCACGCACATCTATTGGAACGCCTATCGCGACCGGCCAGTGCCGGACGCGCGAGTGGCGATCTACCCCTTCAAGCGCGAGTTCATCGTCGGCGCGGCCTCGTACGACGTGCAGGCCGGCTATGCCTCGATGTGCTATCTGCCCGGGCAGCACACGCCTGAGCGCGAATGCTGGTACATCAACATGGGCGCGGTCGACAAGCAGTTCTGTACGGTACAGGCGATGACCAAAGCTGCGCCGTAAGGAAATCTTCCTCCCTGTGACTCCGAGGGCGGCTGCGGCGCTAGCGCGTCGCAGCCGCTCTCGCATTTGGGGCGCGCGCGCGGGTGTCCCGCGACTCTTCCGCTCAGCCCGCGTCGCGCCCGAACAGGATGCCGTCGATCGCTGCGCGCGCCGCAGGAGCGGGATCATTTTCGACCCTGCACTGGCGGTTGAAAATCATGGTCGCGCGCTCAGGTGCCTTGTATGGCAACCAGCGGGGAGCTGCGCCGGGGTTGGGATCGCCGTTGCGCGCAAAAGCGATCCACCGCTCGCTCATCGAGGCCGCCAGCGCGCGGACCTCCGGACCCTCCGGCGTGAGCCTTGGCGCCAGTGGCTCGCCGGCGTTGTCGAACACGAACGGAATCTCCAACGCGTGCGGTGACTTGAGCAGGCCGCCCATGATCGGGGTTTCCCAATCGAATCGGTACAGGTACGCCGGGGCCTTGCCCAGCGCGTTCTTGCGCTGCGCGATTTTTCTCGAAAAGGCGGCGGTGGGAAACTCGGTTCCGATCAGGAACATCAACTCGGAAGGCGTCGCGCCGGGATTCTCGGCGCGGAAGACCTCGATCACGCGATCGGCGTCGGCGCCGAGGAAGTACCCGGCGCGGCGATGCAGGGTGTCTTCGTCGAGCGAGAAGGCGCCACGAATCGCGGCTACGAACAGGGTCATCTCGGTGCGGTTGTAGCCGATGATTACCGGTACGTCGGCGGAGATATCGGGTGCGACGGGATCGAACGGATGGTGCCGGAGCGTGACTCCGTCGACCACCGGTGCGAAGCCCTGAATGAAACCGGGCATGTGACGGCCGAGCTTCTTCTCGACGGCGGTCTGCGCGGCCAGAATTTTTTCGACCGGCGCGGTCTGGACTTCCCCGCGGTCCAAACCCAACTCATCGAGGAACATCGCCGCGACTTTCCCGGCGTGCTCGGCCTCGTTCATGCGGAAGCCCGGGCCGCTCTGGATCACCGCCCGATGAAACAGGCCCTTGGCCGCCGGCATCGCAAGCAAGGTCGAGACCTTCTGCCCGCCGCCGGATTCTCCGAAGATCATCACGTTACCCGGATCGCCGCCGAACCGCTCGATGTTGTCTCGCACCCATTTGAGCGCCGCGACCAGGTCGAGCATCCCGACATTGCTCGACGAAGCGAACTGGTCGCCCCCGACGCTCGCAAGGAATGTATATCCGAGCGCGCCGAGACGATGATTGACCGTCACGACCACCACATCGCCGCGGCGCGCGAGATTGGTTCCGCTATAGATCAACGGCGAGCCGGAACTAGCCGCGAAGCCGCCGCCATGGCACCAGAACATCACCGGGCGCTTGCGGCCGTCGCCCAACCCGCGCGTCCAGACGTTCAGGACCAGGCAGTCCTCGCTCTCCGCGATGCCGTCCGCATCGCCGAACGACGCGAAGCCGCTTCGCGGATCGACCGCGCCACGCATCGTAGACGGATTCTGCGGCGCGCTGGCGCCGTAGCTGAGTGCGTCGCGCACGCCCGCCCAACGCATCGGCTCGACGGGCGGCATGAAACGATTGCGGCCGGCGGTCGAGGCTCCGTACGGAATTCCTCTGAAAACGCTGACGCCGTTGACGCTCTCGCCGCGTACTTTGCCGTGGGCGGTCTCGACGATCGGATTCGACGGGTTGTCCTGCGCGGAAACTGCCGACGTTATGTCCTTCCTCCCGTGTTACGGATCGTAGAACAGGCGGCAGTCGATTGTCGAACGGAGCTGCGCAGCAGCGCTCGCCGATCGCGAATCAAAAGGGTATAAACACGAGGCTTACCCAATCGGACAAGGGGAGGGTGGGCAGGAGACGGCGTCCTCACGCCGAGGAGGTTTTACCAGATGCGTGCGCCTTTGGGGCGACTGACATTCGCGCTGTCCGTGGGGATTTGCCTGACACTTCCGGTGCGGGCGCTTTCGCAGGTGAACCCGGGAGACCGTATTACGCCGGCGAACGCGGCGCGGATAAAGGACCTCGTGAGCCCCGGGACGTATGTAGCGGCGACCAAGGGCATGGAGATGGATATCGTAGCGCCGCAGCGTATCGATCTGCCGCCGCCCTACTTCGATGCCACCGAGAAGTACTCGGCGCAGGTGCGGCTGTCGGCCGACCATCGCAGCCTCGAGGGGTACGTCGCGGGAGCGCCGTTCCCGCTGGTCGATCCCAACGACGCCGACGTCGCAACCAAGATCATGTGGAACACGCAGTTCCGCCCGATCACGACCGACGACTTCGACCTGCGTTTCTTCGAATGTCACGTAGACACCTTCAATCCCGGCGGGCCTGCCAGCGATTTGCTGTTTGCGGAGATCGGGCACCTGGCGGGGTATTCCAACCTTGGGCGTACCGAAGTCGAGCCGCTGCCCGCCGATCCCGATTTCAGCAAAACGGGCGTCTGGCGGCGCGCCGCGGCGTACCCGCTGATCGCGCCCGCCGAGGACAAGGGCACTGGCGGGCTGCGTTTTCGCTACTGGGATGCCGGCCACGGCGACGACGCCTGGGTCTACCTGTCGGGGAGCCGGCGCGTTCGCCGCCTCAACGAGGTAATCCTGACTTCCTCGCCGGGGCTAAGCACCTGGGACGCCGACCATTCGGGCGGCTTCGCGGCCAAGCCGCAGGAGTACAACTACAAATTTCTCGGCGCGCGCGACATGCTCGCCTCCGTTCATGCGGTCCATGCGCCTGCGCAAGTATGCCCGACCGATGGCCACGTGACGTCATGCCCGGAGGACTGGGAGATGCGTCACTTGTTCATAGTCGAAGCCACGCCGCGGCCGGAACGAATCACCGGCGTGCTGCAATCGAAGACGATCATCTATGTCGACGCCGAGGCGTGGTTCAACCCCTACGTCGACAGCTACGACTGGCGCGGCGAGCTCTGGAAGACCCAGATTTACTGGCTGACTTATCGCGATCGGCCCGTGCCCGACGCGCGGATCGCGATATATCCGTTCAAGCGCCAGTTCGTGGTGGCGGCTTCCAGTGTCGATGTCCAGACCGGAATCGCGACCACCTGCTATCTGCCCGGACACGAGACGCCAGAGCGCGAATGCTGGTACATCAACATGGGCGCGGTGCATCGCGACTTTTTTACCACCGACGCCATGGTCCGGGCGGGGCATTAAGGGACGCCCAGTGGTCCATGACAGTTTGGCGGAACCCCCGGGACTCCCTCTTTTACCCACTAAAGCGTGCCTTAAACCACGGCGGACAACGGTGCTGCCGGTTAAGCAAACCTCTATAAATTTATGTTCTTGTTTTCCCTACTGTATGGTATTAAACATACTGTAGGGTAGAATCGTGATTGAGCGAAATGTAATCGCAAGGCCGGCGCCCGCAGTGCTGAGGGACCGGCGCAGAGCGCAGAAGCGGGAAGAGATCTTGAAGGCAGGGCTCAAAGTTTTCGCCGAAAAGGGCTATCGCGGCGCTACCATGGACGACATCGCGCTCGAGCTCCAGGCCACCAAGGGCCTGCTCTACTACCACTTCGAGACCAAGGAGCAGATCCTCAACGCGATTTTGGCGGAGACCCAATTGATCGCCGGAATCGAGGCGGGATTGACAATCCCGCAAGGTGTGCCTCTGGCCGACGCGCTTCGACAGGTGGTGAACCGATCGCTCGACCTGATGGAGGCAAACGGCGAACTGGTGCGGTTTCTTCACGTCCAGGCGCTGCTCTCGGGCTCCGAGGCGGAGCTCGTGTATATCCAGGTTCTCGAGCGCCTCTACGACGTTCAGCGCGCGATGGATCGAGGCGTTCAAGAGCACCGGCGAGGTCCGGCCCGATCTGAACGCCCGCACGTTCGGCCGGCTGCTGTTCGATTTCATCAGGAGCTACTTTCTGCTGAAGCAGATTCTCGGCCATCACATGGACCCGCCCCGCGAGTATGTCGACGGCGTACTGCAAATCCTGCTCGCTGGAATTGCTACCGAAGGGGCGAAATCACGCTCGCTGCTGTCCGAAGCGGATCAAGCGCTATCCGCCTGAGCGGAGGAACTGAAACGGACAGCGATCGATGAGAACTGAACGCAATTCAACCGGCGATCGAAAACATCGGCCGGAGAAGATCTGGCGTGGCTGCGGCGTGGGGTCCGAGCCAGGCCGGCAAGAATGGGCGAGGGGGCGCGCGGAAGTCCTCCTGCAAGACGACCATCAAAGTCACCGGGCACTTACGCCGGGCTGACCAAGATCGGCGCCCCCTCGGCCCACCCTAATATCCTGCCGTCGCCCGACAAATTGCAAGATCAAAATACATCTCGGCGGCTTGCTTTTTTCAACATTCTTGCCTGAACGCGGTTCATCATTCGCGCCGCCCGAGGCTTTGACGGGCGCGGCACGAGCTTAAGATTCACGCGGCTCCCGAAAGTGACAGGCTGGCCGTGACAACACGATGCGACTGACGGCGGTCCTGTTCGATGTCGGCGGACCAATCGACACCGAAATCGAGCGCGAAGGCCGCATCGACGCCGACATTCTCCGCTGCGTTCGCGCCGAAGGTATCGCGGTCGATGACGCAGCCTGGGCCGAAGCAGGTCGCCGGGCTGTGGAAAGCTTCGCGCCCAATGCCTATCAGGCGATCGTATGGCGGCTTTGCGGTGAGAATCGGGAGACCGCCGGGCGGGTGTGGCGCACCTTCATGGCCAACCGAAGGGAACGCGGCGTCTTTCAGCTCCGCGACGGTATTCGCGATCTCCTGAGCAGTCTCGCTGGTCGCGGCCTGCTGCTCGGCCTGGCGGCGAATCAGCCACATTCAGCGATCGAGGTATTGAGAGAAGCGGGATTGGCGGGCCTGTTCCGCTATCGCGAAGTCAGCGGCACGACCGGCCTGTACAAGCCCGACCCGCGAGTGTTCATCCACGCTTGTGAGGCGTTGTCCGTCGAGCCGGCTTCCTGCGTGATGGTCGGCGACCGGATCGACAACGACATCGCGCCGGCGCGGATGCTGGGGATGGCCACGATACGGTTCGTGACCGGACGGCATGCCGCGCAAAGACCGCGATCGTGGCTCGAAGTGCCGGACTACGACGTCAGCAGCGTTGCCGAGCTCGCTCGAGCGCTGGACGAACTGCTGACCGATTGAAAGATTTTTCGCGAAAGACCGTTCCAGAGGTCCTGCGCGAGCTGCGACTCGACCCCGCGATTCCGGCGACATCGGGCTTTCGCGTTTCGCCCCTCGCTCTGGTGGCATGCGCCCTCACCCGCGCCCGAAGCGGGCTTGCCCTCTCCCGGAGCGAGAGGGCAAGAGGCGGCATGGCGAAACTTTTATCCCTCTCCCTCCGGGAGAGGGCAAGCCGCGCGAGAAGCGCGGCGCGGGTGAGGGCGGCGCAAGTCCTATCGATCGCTACTTGGGCCGGAGCTTGGCCCCGCCGAACAGGATCTCGGCCGCGAGGGCTCGCTCCGACTGTCCGATCGGCAGCAGCCGTCTCAGGCGCGCCAGCGGAGGCTCCTTGCGGGGCTTGAGATCCGCCAGCCAGTCCCATCCATAAAAGTCGCGGCTCGGCGGATTGACCTTCTCGAGCACGCTCGCGCCGCAGTCTCTGCAAAAGACGAGCGGCCCGCGGTCCGCGCCGTGTATCCTGGCCATCGCGACCAGCACCTTGTCGCCGAAGAAGGCCACCGACGCGTCCAGCATCGGGGCCAGGCGCTTGCTTACCGCCGCGACCAGCACCTTGGTGCCGAAGAACAGCCAGGTGCTGGCCCCGTTGACCGGTATCGACGGTTTGGCGTTAGCCATCGGCGCGGCGAGCAGGAAAGTCTCGCTGTTGCGATCGGGCAGGTCGAGTTCCCTGGCGCACAGGCTGCAGCGCGGGGATTGCAGCCGATATCCTTTGCCCAGCAGGAAACACTCCGACGGGCGTCGGCTCACCAGCCGGTGCAGCATCGCATTAGTGGACTCGCGTGGCAGAAGAGCCCTCCGGTTCATTTGCCCTAGGAGCCCGGACCTTGCCGGCCCTGCGGTCAGTGGGGTCTATGGCCGTTTCTCAGCGGCACCGTCCAGTCCCATAGATAGCGCTTGCGCGCCTCTTCCGACTCGACCCTGCTCACGATGTTATCGCCGCAGGACGAGCAAAAAAAGTAGGTCCGCTCGGCGTTACCCAGGGTCAGGACGAGGGCCTTTTCCCCCATCGGGTCGGTTGAAAATCCGCGCCCGCAGGCGGAACAACCCGCGTGGTCCAGAACTTCGACCCGGTTGACCACCAAATAGCTGTTTACTTCCGTGTTCGGCTCCATCAACGACCTCCCGGTTGAGATTCTCCAGAACATCTGGGGCCCGTCCTGTCCGCACGCTCGCCCGTCATGAGCTAACTCGATGTAGGGTTACCCGCCTTTAAGTTGCCTTCAGCGCTTTCATTCAGGGCCAATCGAAGCCCGCCCGCGTCGGGCCTGAACCGGCGCTGGCGCCGGCGAACGCGCCCGGCGGGTTGGTTCCCCGATTCATCGAAAGGGGAGGTTAGCAAACGTGCAAAGTTGCGACAACCGAGCACGGTGAAGATTGCAGGTGTGACGAATCAGGCGCTGGAGACGCGCCCAAAACGGCGTCGGCGCGCGGCCGCGGCGCCCGGAGACCGCTCAGGTTGGCGGAATTCCGGGCGCGCGCTGCCGCGCAAAAGCCTGCGCCGGATGCGCCCGATCAGCGCACGCTGCGATTGGGCCGGACTTCAGTCAGGCCGAAGCGGCTGATCATCCGGTACACTGTGTAGCGTGAAACGCCCAACAGGCGCGCGGCGCGGATACAGTTGCCCTCCGATCTCTGGAGCGCGCGCACCAGCGCTTCCTTGGCCGCCTCGCTCACCGCCTGGTCCAGCGAGACCGGCGCCGGTTCCTCGGCGAGCGTCGTGGTCTGCGCGCCGCCCAGGCGTCCGGTGCTGACGGCGCGAAGGTCGGTGGTCTGGCCGGTGCCGGCCGTACCCTTGACCAGATAGGCGGGCATGTTGCCGAGATCCACCCGATCGCTGTCGGTCAGCAGCATCGCGCTCTCGACCACGTGCGACAATTCGCGGACGTTGCCGGGCCAGTCGTAGCGCAGCAGCGCCTTCAGCGCGCGGCGCGTGATGTATCGCACCTGCTTGCCGAGCAGCGTGTTGTAATGCTCGACGTAATGGGCGACCAGGGCCTCGATATCGATCGAGCGTTCGCGCAGCGGCGGAATCACGATCAGGCTCGTATTGAGCCGGTAATACAGATCGTCGCGGAACTGGCCCGCCTTGACCATCGCGCGCAGATCGCAGTTGGTCGCGGCCGTCAACCGGATGTCGACCAGGTGGCTCTGCGCCGATCCGACCGGCTGGACCTCGCGGGTCTCGACCACGCGCAGCAACTTGGCCTGGAGCCGAAGCGGCAGCTCGCCGATCTCGTCGAGGAAAAGCGTGCCGCCGTCCGCCGAGCGGAAGTAGCCGAGCGAGGTCTCTCTGGCGTCGGTGAACGCGCCCCTCATATGTCCGAAGAGCTGCGACTCCGCCAGCGTGTCGACCAGGTTGGAGCAATTAAAGGTGATGAACGGGCCCTTGGGCGCCGCGCCCAGCAGATGGAGCGCGCGCGCTACCAGCTCTTTGCCGGTGCCGGACTCGCCCTGGATAAGGACCGTCGACTTGTGCGGTCCGAGCCGCCCGACCGTCCTGAACAGCTCGCGCATCGGCTCGCATCGTCCGATCATGGCCCCGAGCCGGGTGGTGCCCGCCGCCAGGCTCGATATTTCCAGCCACTCGCCGCCCTGCTGGTCGGAATGCTCCGGCGGCAGCGCCTGCGCGAAACCCTCGTCGTCGAGCGGCCGATTCAATGAAATTTGTCCTAAACCCATCTTCCTACCCCTCCTACACGGTGACACATACTGTTAGTTACTTTCTCACTACAACTTGTAGTGCGGTGTATTTATGACGGGAAAGCCGGAAATTGTCAAGTATGGACAAGCGTTGCGGCGTAGAAACCATCAAAGCTCAGGTGCAACAGCCCGGCGGCCGGTATGGCTGGGCATGCCTGGACGCGCGTTGGCATGCCACAGGATAACGTCGCGACGATGTCGCGCGGCAGAAAATATTTCTCATAATCCTACAAATTGTCGGATATGCGACGGTAAATCTGCCCGTTCGTTGCATCGCGGTGCCAAACCTGGACACGGCGACACCGTCGCGAACGTCCGGGCGGAGCGAGTCCGCCACGGCCGCGCGTGGCCGCACTGCCCATCAGCAGGCGTGCACTTCAGCAACGCGGACGGGGAGGTTGATCGCTACCGAATTTCGTTGCATCGTTCTTTGAGCGGACAGCGTGGAAACGTATTGCCAACGCCTTGGAAAGCGAAGTTTGCCTGGCCTAGGATGAGGGTGGAATCATGAACCGAAGCATTGTAGCCCGAGGGAAGCTTTCGGATCCTCGCCACATAGAGCTCGCAGAGCCCGTGTCAGGAGTTCGCGGCGAGGTAGAGGTCCTCATCCGCCAATTGCCCGAGCCCAGCGCGCAGGACATTTTCGATCTGATCGCCGGGCTGGGTCCTGGATCGCGGTCCAAGGCGGAGATCGATCGCGAACTCCGCGACGAGCGCGGTTCGTGGAGTGATCGGTGAGCCTTGATGCGTGCTCAATAATCTACCTGGTCGAGGCGGCAAGCCCATTTCACGAGACAATCGTCCGGCGGCTGCTTCGCGAACGGTCTGACCTGCGATCTCGATTCCTGACGTCGCGTCTTTCATCGCTGGAGTGCCGAATCAGGCCGCTCCGAGGGAATGACAAGGAGCTTCTTGCGACCTACGATCGATTCTTCGGCGCATCTCGAATCGAGCTCGTCGAGGTTTCGGCCGAAGTGGTCGATCGAGCTACAAGCTTGCGCGCGAGCTACGGATTTACAACGCCTGACGCGATCCGGCAATCCAGGCCAAGGCCGATATCTTCCTGACCGGCGACTGCAAGCTTGCCGGCTGTCGAGAAGTGTTGGTCGAAACGCTAAGTCAGGAAGATTGATCTCATTATTTGGAGCAGGCGCTCGTGATGTGCACATTTCGGCACAGTCAGAGCTTCCAATGAGCGGGAAAGCCTGCAAACATTCCTGTTTCCTGAATTGTCTCGGTGAGCCGTTAGCTCAGGCCGGTAGAGCATCTGACTTTTAATCAGAGGGTCCCGGGTTCAAGTCCCGGACGGCTCACCAAACAGAACCCAACAAACAGCGCCATTTTCGAGTCTCGCCGGCCCCGCACAACCGGCCCGTGTGGCGGTTCTGTGACGGTTCCTCCCTTCCCGGAGGGCTCATGAGCTCCGCGATTGCCAGCGAAGTGATTTGAAGTCTGGAGTCTCCGCCTCTTCCCCCACGAGCGACCCGCTGCTCTCTTCCTTGCAAGTTCGCCCGTGTCCGTCCTACCCTCCGGTAGCCGGTAATCAACATGTCCGGGGGGATGCCCGTAAAGCCGAAGCAGATCCTCGTCGGCTCGCAATTCAACGAGCCGATGCGTGTCGAGACGGTGACGCCGGCTGGTGCCGACACGTGGACCCTCGGCCTCGTCGGCACCAAGACCGAGCGTTTCCGAAGCGTAATCCTGAACGCGGCCGAGATCGCCGGTCTCGCTATCCATGACGCTGTCTGCTCCTACGCCGGCGATGGCGAACTTCTCAAGCTTGGCCTCCAGGCGTACGCGCTCGGTATCGCCTACGAGTTCGATCCGTACTTCGGCCTTTCGATCTCGCGCGTCGATCCGCTGCCGCATCAGCTCGAAGCCGTCTACGACTATTTGCTCAAGCTGGCCCGAGTCCGATTCCTGCTCGCCGACGACGCGGGCGCCGGCAAGACGATCATGGCTGGGCTGCTTCTGCGAGAATTGAAGCTTCGCGGGCTGGTTCATCGCGCCTTGATCGTCTGCCCGGCCAACCTGACATTTCAATGGCAGCGCGAGCTGAGGGAAAAGTTCGACGAGAAGTTCACCGTCCTGAAGGGTTCCATCATTCGCGAGCAGTTCGGCATTAACCAGTGGCTCGAAAACAACCAGGTGATCACTTCGCTTGACCTCGCCAAGCGCGAATCGATCCTCGCCGGCCTGCAACAGGGCCAATGGGACCTCGTGATCGTGGACGAGGCGCATCGGATGTCCTGGACGCCGCCGAGCCGGAAGACCGCCCGCTACGCTCTGGGCGAGCTGCTGCGCGACCATTCCGACCACATTCTTCTGCTCACGGCGACGCCGCATAAGGGCGACCCCGAGAACTTCAGCCGCTTCCTCCAGCTTCTCGACCCGGACGCCTACGCGGACGTGAAGTCGATTCGCGAAGCGATGAACCAGCGCTCCGCGCCGTTCTATCTACGCCGCACGAAGGAGGCGATGGTCTACTTTCCGGAACGCCAACCGGACGGCTCGTGGCAGTCTCGCAAGATATTCACCAAGCGTGACACGCGGACCGCCAGCTTCGGGATGGATGGCGAGGAATACAACCTGTATCGGACCGTCACCTCCTTCGTTAAGGAGCAGTCGGCGAGGGCCGCTGCGCAGGGTGACGACCCGAGGGCTCGCGCCGTCGGCTTCCTGATGGCGCTCTATCAACGCAGGTTCGCTTCCAGTGCTCGCGCGCTCAGACAGTCGCTCGAAAACCGCGCCGGGCGTCTGACCGAAAATCTGAAGCGGGCCCGGCTGATCGCGCTCACCGCGGGAGACCTGCCCGACCCTGAAGACCTCGACGAAATGGACGAGGAGCAGCGCGAACACTTCGAAGGACTTATCGAGGCCGTCACGCTCTCGCAGAATCCCGCTCAGGTCAATGAAGAAGTCGCTCGCCTCAAGGAACTTGCCGAACGTGCCAAGCAGCTCGAGGAGTCCGAATCGGAGGCCAAGCTTGCCAAGCTCCGTGCGGTCCTCAAGGAACAGGGATTCTTCGACACGCCTGACGAGCGCCTGCTCATCTTCAGCGAGTTCAAAGACACGCTCGACTATCTGGTCGAGAATCTCCGCAAATGGGGCTTCAAAGTCGGATTTATCCATGGCGGGATGCAGATCGGCTCTCGCGATGAACCCAACTCACGGCTCGGGGTCGAGCAGCAATTCCGCGACGGCGCGATTCAGGTGCTCGTCGCCACCGAAGCGGCCGGCGAGGGAATCAATCTCCAATGCTGCCACGTCCTGTTCAACTACGACATTCCGTGGAACCCGAACCGGCTGGAGCAGCGAATGGGCCGTATCCATCGCTACGGCCAGCTTCACGATTGCCTCATCTTCAATTTCGTCGCGACCAACACGGTGGAAGGCTACATCCTCGAAAAGCTGCTCGCCAAACTGAGCGAGATCCGCAAGGCGCTCGACGACGACGCGGTCTTCAATGTGGTGGGAGAGATCCTGCCTGCGGCCCAGATCGAACGCGTGCTGCGCGACTACTACGCCGGCAAGATGGGCGAGGATGACCTCGAACAACGCCTGCTCACGCCGGTAAGCGAGGATCGCTTCCGGGCGATCTGCCAGAACGCGCTTGAAGGGCTCGCCACCAAGAAGCTCAACCTTGAGATGCTGGTCGAGCGGCGCGCGCGGGCGCAGGAGCGCCGCGTCGTGCCCGAGACGATCGCGCGCTTCATCGCCAATGCGGCGCCACACGTGCCGTTTGGCCTGCGCGCGATTCCCTCGCTAGCCCATGCATTCGAGCCCGGACCGACGCCGGCAACGCTCCGACGCTACGAGACCGAGCCCACTTGGCGGCTGGACCGCCTCCTCAACCGCTATCCGCGCTTTTCGACCGAACGGACGATCGCCGACAAGAACAACCTCGAATGGGTCACGCCGGGCCATCCGCTGTTCGAGGCGCTGCGCCGCCACACACTCGACAAGGCGCGCGATTCGCTCGCGGGCGGCGCCTGCTTCTATTCGCTAGAAACCGCGCAGCCCGCGCGAATCGACTTCTACCGCGCCAGGGTCGCGGACGGCCTCGGGGACGTAATCCACGAGCGCCTGTTCGCGGTCGAGATCCGCGAAAACGGCGCGATGAGCCAGCGCGATCCCGGCCTGCTGGGTAATCTGACGCCTGCTCCCACGCCGGACGCGCTGCCAGCCGTTGCGGAAGCGTCCGAGCCGCCGGGATGGCTCAACGAGCACGCACTTACGCCCTTCCTGGAGGAAGTTCGCAACGAACGCGTCGCGGAAATCGATCGCATCAGGCAGCACATCGAACTTTCTCTGACCGAGTTGATCTTCCGGGAGGACCAGCGGATCGCGAAGCTTCAGGAAGATGCCGATCGCGGAGTCGAGGGCGCGGCCGGCAATCTCAAGCAGGCCGAGATTCGGCACGACGAACTAATCCGCCGGCGCGAGCGCCGCCGTGAAGAGATGGAACGCCAGCGCTCGCTCAGCCTCCAGGGAGTCGAGCGGATGACCAGCGTGCTCGTGCTGCCGCATCCCGAGCGCGACCGCCCCGAGGTGCGCAACCTGCGGCCCGACCCGGAGACCGAAGCGATCGCGATGCGCGTCGCGATGGAATACGAACGCGCGCAAGGCCGCACGGTCGAAGACATCAGCGAGCAGGACCTGGGCTACGACCTGCGCAGCCTCGACTCGAAGTCCGGCGAACTGCGGCTGATCGAGGTCAAGGGCATCGGCGGAACTGAGGGCGTGATCGCACTCACTCCCAACGAGAAGCGAACGGCAGAGGACCGCCGCGATTGTTACTGGCTCTATGCTGTTACACGCTGTAAGCAACCCGAGGGGCCGAAGCTCATGACGATCAGAGACCCGGCACAATTGGAATGGGACGCGATCAGGAAGATCGACCACTACGCTCTGTCGCTGAAATCACTGACACTCGATCAATGAAAGCGTTCCTTCCGGTCATCGAAAGTAGCAAGTGCATTCAAACGGGCTGCATCTTTCCAATTCGTGAGGGGGCTGTATGAAAGACTGCCATCGGAAAGCACTGCGAGTTTCAGAAGCGAGCTGGTTCGATAGAAGACGGATTACACTTCATCTTCTACTGGTCTCCTTCGGCCTCTTTTTGTGGTCATGTGGGGAAGGGGGCGCAGCATTGACCGCTAGCGGGAACGCAACTGGAGGGGCCGCAGGGGACGGAGTAACGTACCCGGTAGTGGGCGGGGGAGGAGGCTCAGCCGAGAACCGATTTGGGGGCCTAGCAGCAGGGGGCGCAGAGGCGAGCGCAGGTGCAGGAGGAGGGGGCTCGAACTGGGCCGTCGCGGGCGCGGGAGCAGGCGCAGCGGAGGCGCGACCAAGGGGCATCTCGCTCGTCGACGTCACGCAACAGAGATACTACCTGCTTCCTCAACGAGCTGGAGAACCTCGTGGCTTTGCGGTTTACACCTATGTCTTGTTCGGCGCTGATGTCGCGACAAGTACATCCACCGGCATTGAAGCGACGCGCTACCAGGCGTTGCTGGATGCGATCGCGGCGAGCGTTCATTCCTTGCAGGCTTCGGGGCTGGCAGCGCCCAAGTCGCGGACAAATCTTTTTTGCATTCCTTCCAAGTCTTCAGGCTCAAAGCCCAGCCTGGCAAACTATAATTTTGTACTTGCTTCCGACTTATTGGTCTTCGCTCGCGGCACCCTGCCGAAATCAGACAACTTCTGGGCGAAGCTCGGCAATCCCGGACCTATCCTGATTTCAACCGTTCAACAGACACTTGAAAGCACTGCGCCCGGGCAACCGATTCTATTTGCCGACCTGTCACGCGCCAATCCATCAGCGATGGATGAAGTCGTCGCTGCCTACACCTTGAAGCTGCAACAGGCCCCGCCCAAAGGACCGGAGGTGTTCGCTCCAATCCGTCTGGCGCTTCTCAGTCTGATCTTAGATGCGAATGACAACGTGCCGGGTGTAAAAAAAGCTTATGCGGACGTGATCCCTTCGGGATCGTGATTCTTCCAGAACCGATGCATCATCTGTAGGAGAGCCGGCTTGAGGGCAGGACGGAATGCTGAAACAAACTTCCCGCGTGGTTTTACTTACGATTGTGTGGGCGCTGATTCTGCTTGCGGTTTTTCAGCTCGAGTATCCACACACACAGGCCAAGCCATTTCTGAGCATAGTGCTGATATCGTTCGGATTCGCGTTGGTTTGCGATCGGATCCTCGAAAGGATCCTGAGAATGCGCGGGAGATAGCTCCAGCCTGGAACTGCACAAGACGGAGCCGAGGTGAATGGTTCCGAAAGAATGACAACGGCTGGCGGGGGTGGATTTTCGCTTGCGGTCGTGGGCAGTCATTCCGGAAGCCCGGAGTTCGAAACTCTTGCGAGCGGAAAGGAGGAAGGACATTCCGATGGCACTAATAAACCAGCCAAACCCAGACTGGGGCTTAGAACAACTAAAGCTTTTGTTCGAATACACGAAGATGCACATTGGCCTCTACACTGGCGTCGCAACGGCATTTGCGGCGGCGATCTCGTCAAAAGATGCCAAATTCAACGTGCATCGTCGCTGGATCTTCGGTGCAATCGCCTGCATCTGCGCCGCAGGGTTCGCAGGGGGCGTCGTTGCCAGCAGCATCCCACAGTTTCACGACATCCAGGATTTTTGGAACACGAGTACGGGTCCCTTCGTGTGGCCATGCCTAATGCCGGGAAGATACTGGACATACCTGGAGCATCTCGCCTTTTGGATGGGTGTGGTTTGCGCAGGATTGGCTGTTGCCCTCGGGAAAGACAGGGAATGATTCCCAAGGAATGTAAGCGGCTGGCGGAGGTGGATTTTCCGATTGCGGTGGTGAGCCGCCATTCGGCGCGGGAGAAGTCCATCCGCCACGGGCATCCGAGCACGCTGCATCTGTGGTGGGCGCGCCGGCCGCTCGCGGCTTGCCGCGCGATGCTGCTCGCTCTGTTGCTTCCCGATCCGTGCGATCCCAATTGTCCCGAGGATTTCAAGGACGAGGCGCGCGTGCTGCTCAGCAAAGTCCAGGGCGCTCCGGGAGCGGACGATCTGAGCCTGCGCAAGGCGATCCTGAGATTCATCGGCGACTTCTCGAATTGGGACCTCGCATCGAACCCGCGCTATCTCGAAGCCGGGCGCGGTCTCGTCAAAGCGGCGCATGGCGAAGAGCCGCCGCTGGTGGTCGATCCGTTCGCAGGCGGAGGATCGATTCCGCTGGAAGCGCTGCGACTCGGATGCGATGCGTTCGCGAGCGACCTCAACCCGGTCGCGTGCCTGATTCTCAAGGTGATGCTCGAAGACATCCCGCGTCACGGGCCGAAGCTGGCCGATGAGCTTCGCCGCGTCGGCGCCGAGATAAAGAAGCAGGCTGAAAAGGAGCTTGCCGAGTTTTATCCGCCCGACTCCGACGGTTCTTCTCCGATCGCATACCTCTGGGCACGAACTGTCCGATGCGAATCACCTAACTGTGGGGCGGAGATTCCGCTTGTAACTTCCTTCTGGCTGTGCAAGAAGCCCAGCCGGCTTCGTGCGCTTCGTTATCGCGTGAAACGGCTCAAGGGCAAACCCCCGTATGTCGAGTTCGAGATCTTCACGCCGAAGAACGAAAAAGACGTTCCAGCGAGAACCGTCACTCGCGCCAAGGCGACGTGCGTCGCGTGTGCGGAGAAACGCGTTTCCGGGGGAGTGCTGTCTCGGGATCGTGTTCAGGCCCAAGTGCGTAAGCAGCACGGCGGCGCCGACGTGATCTTTAATGCGAAACACGATCGCATCGGCGGGGCGCGCTTGCTCGCGGTGGTGACTCTGAAGGATGACAAGGCGGGGCGGCAGTATCGGGTCGGTACCGATCGCGATTACGAAGCGGTGTGGAAAGCGCAGAAGGCGGTTGCGAAGTTTGCGAATGAGAAGAATCCGGACGGGTTAAGCGTGATTCCCGACGAGCCGACGCCGGCAGGTGGTGGCTCCGGTGCAGGCCGCGCGTTCTCGGTCCAGAATTACGGAATGATGCAGTTCGGCGACCTCTTCACCGCCCGCCAGAAGCTGGGCCTGGTCCGTTTGGCGAGGACCATTCGTGAGCTGCCCGCTAGCAGCTCCGTAAAGGAGATTTTGGGTTTAGCATTGGACGGGGTTGTGGATCGCAATGCGTCTCTCGCTACTTGGCGACCTCAGAAGGACCAGGAGAAAGTCGAACACGTTTTCGCGAGACAGGCCCTACCAATAACTTGGGATTTCGCCGAGGCGTGCCTTATTTCCGATTCAACTGGCAGTTTCACCGATCGTCTTGGGATAGCCAAGGAAATTCAAGGCCCCGCGTGGGCAATAGCAACTGGGCAGGTTCACAATTCGGACGCCTGCACGATCCCGCTACCGGATGAAGCTGCAAGCATCTGGTTCACCGATCCGCCATATTACGACGCGATTCCGTACTCAGACCTTTCGGACTTCTTCTTCGTATGGCTTAAACGTGCCCTCCCGGACACCCCGCTCATCCGAAAGTCTCTCGAACCCGAAACCTCTCTGACGCCGAAAACAAAAGAGATAGTCCAAGACGAGACGAGGTCTTTCGAGGATCGGCCAAAAGATCGGGGATTTTTCGAGCGAAGAATGGCGGCGGCGTTCTCAGAGAGCCGCCGAGTACTGAACGAGCGTGGCGTCGGAGCGGTTGTCTTCGCCCACAAAACGACCGAAGGGTGGGAAGCGCTATTGTCGGGAATGGTTAATGGAGGCTGGGTCATCACCGGTTCATGGCCAATATCCACGGAAATGGGGGCCAGACTCCGTGCTCGCGAATCCGCCGCTCTATCAACCAGCGTTCACCTCGTCTGCCGGCCGCGCCCCGAAAACGCCGACATCGGTGACTGGGGCGATGTGCTCCGCGAACTTCCGAACCGAATCGGCGATTGGATGGAACGGCTGTCAGCGGAAGGGGTTCGCGGCGCTGATCTCGTGTTCGCATGCATTGGACCCGCGATGGAAGTTTACAGCCGCTATCGCCGAGTGGAAGACGCGGAAGGCCGCGAAATCCCCCTCGGCGGCAAGCCGGAAGCGACGGAGCCATATGAGCGCGGCTTTCTCGCCTACGTCTGGGAAACCGTCGGCCGCACGGCGCTCGGGCAAGTTCTCGGCACGGCTGAGGCCCGAGCCCGCAATGGCGCCGCCGGTGCGCTCGAAGAGGACGCCCGGCTGACGGCGCTGTTTCTGTGGACCATCCAATCCACGGCAGCAAACGGCGACTCCGCACAGGGATCAGACGACGGCGAAAGTGCCAGTGATGACGAGGACGAGCAAACCACCGGAAAAACAAAGAAGGGTCTGAGCCTCATCTACGACGTGGTCCGCCGCTTCGCGCAGCCGCTGGGAATCCATCTCGAAAGCTGGGAGGACCGGATCATCGCAACCGAGAAGGGCGTTGTCCGCCTGCTGCCCGTGCGCGAGCGCGCGGAGCATCTTCTCGGCGAGGACGGCGCCTCCGGCGCCGCCGAAGTGATCGAGCGCGGGAAAAGCGGGCCAATCCAATACTCGCTGCTCGCCGGCCGCGAGGCTGAACCGCAGCCTCGCCCCGGACGGGGAAAGCATGCCCTGAGCGCAGCCGAAGGGAAGGGCAAGCCTGGTGCCGACAAGCCGGTGACCGTCGCACCGGGAACCACGACGCTCGACCGCGTGCATATCGCGATGCTGCTCCAGGCGGCCGGCAAGGCCAACGCACTCCGCACGATGCTCAAGGCCGAGACCGAGCGCGGCCCCGACTTCCTGCGCCTCGCCAACGCCCTCTCGGCTCTGTATCCGAAGGACAGTGACGAAAAACGCCTGCTCGATGCTATGCTCTTGGCCACGCCAAAATAGTTGCTCCGAGAAAAGAGAGACTGAGACTCAGGTATGGAATTCGCTCGATCCATCGGACTCGGCTTCCTGGCGATTGCCTTCACCCTCGTCTCGCTCCTGTTCATCATTATCGCTCTCTCGATTGCGGTCTGCACAGTAGCGGCCATCGCCAGCGGGGTCGGTGAATTGTTGCGCCCAAGGAGGCGAAGCACAATGGAAGCTTCCAAGCAGAAAACGAACCTCGACAATCAACTCAACAATGCGGAGGTGGGTCGTCGATTGGTTTCGTACGGACCGACGACCACGACCGATGAATTGTACGCCTTCGGCCTAGCTCTCGTGGAAGAGTCGATTGAGCGGTTTCGCAGTTACGACTCGAAGGCTACAAGTATCGCTGGATATGCTGGGGCGATTATCGCACTGCTCGTGTCTCAGTTTTCGGAGCTGAACCGTGCAGTGGACCCCGGGGCGATGGTCTTCTTGTTCCTGGCCGCTCTCGTTGCCCTCATCGCAGCCGGTCTTGGCCTCAGGACCTTATCGCTTGAGCGGATACTATGGTATAGCCCGAGGGAATGGTTTCACGAGGACTGCCTCAGCGACACTGACAAACTTAAGAGATTTCGCATTCTTACAATGTACGAGGTTAGGCAGTCGTACATTGCGGCCGGTCGAAAGAAGGCGCGCAGAGTCCGCCAAGCTTACTGGGCGCTTATCGTAGCGGGCGCGCTTCTACTCTTTCCGCTACTGAACGCGACTGCGCACAGCCTACAAGTCGGCGCTTCTGCGTTGGCGAAGCAGGACCAGCAGAGCCAAGTTTCGCCGACGGGTAAGAGACCGTGAACTATATCAACTTTGGGCCTGTTGGGGTTCCTCCTCCTGGTCTTTCGGCAAATCGTGATCGTCCACTTCGGCATCTCCGAATTCCGGATCGGTCTTCGGAAGTTCGTACGCCGGTGGATCTTTCTCCTCGGCCCGTTCCTCGACATCCGGCATGTTCTCAAGCATAGCGACACCCCCGTGTATTCCGATATACCAACCTGTCGGGCGAGTGGCCAGTGGGCCTAGAACAAGCCGATCTCCGATGCTCTCACACGATCTCGATTGATCGCGACTAGATTCATGGAGCCTTGGTACAAAATCGTTCAGCCTCGATCTGAGGTTCGCGAAGGGCGCTCGTTCAATCCCGACGAGTTCGCGATTCATCTTGAGCAGGTCGTGAGTGGCGCGGCACCCGACGATTACAAGAATCCGATCGACTTTTTCGCCCGCACCTGTTTTACCGCCGCGCTCCGGGAGCACATGGGGATGGTGCTGCGCCGGCTGAACGGCGAGACCGTGAACGCTGCACCCGTGCTGACGCTGATCACTCAATTCGGTGGCGGCAAGACCCACACGCTCACGGCGCTTTATCATGCGGTCAAAAACGCTCCGTCTATCGACCCACCAATACAGGCGGATCTGTTGCGTACGCTGGGACTCGGAAAACTTCCTGACGCTCGCGTCGCGGTCTTCGTCGGCAATGCGTGGGATCCAAGCGAGGCTATGCTGCTCGCGATGCCGAGGTGAGGGAGATCGAATGGCCGGATACGATGTTGCACAGGTATGCCTCAGTCGGGCATGTGACCAATGCTTACACGCAGATGATGCCGGATGGCGGCGAGCCGTTTTGCGATACGTGTGGACAAAAGACGATCACAGCATGTGCCGAATGCCAGCAAGAGATTCGAGGGCCGTATCGAGGCACGATTTACGCCGACTTCCCGCCGCCTAACTTCTGCCGCAATTGCGGCAAGCCGTATCCCTGGACGGAGCAGAAACTTCTGGCAGTGAAGGAGTTGATCGAGCGCGAGCAGAGGCTGAGCGCGACCGAGAAGGCGGCATTAGAGGCCGACATCGACGACATAACGCGAGATGTTCCGCGCACGCAAGCCGCCGCCATCCGCGTCAAGGGCTTTCTCGCCAAGATTCCGGGTGCCTTGGGGTCGGCTCTGCGAGACATCGTGGTAGACGTGGCGAGTGAAGCGGCTAAAAGGACCATCTCTGGACCCTAGGCCGACCCGAGCGAGCGCTTCGCAGCGCGTGTCCGTCCGAAATTCGCGTTGAACCGAACCCTCAAGTAACGACTGGCTAGTCGAAAGAATCCGTGGAGTAGTCGGAGTTGGGGTTGCCGGGTGATTTCCTGTTTCTCGACGAAAGCGGCGACCTCGGAGCGGCGGCCGGCAGCACGCCCGTCTTTGCGATCGGCATTCTTCATCTCAAGTCGCGTGACGCGCTCAAGCGCGCGATCAAAAGAGCGCGGCGAAAATCACTTGGCCGGCACGCCCCGCCGCACGAGCTGAAGTGGTCGCAGAGCAGCGAAAAGGTCAGGATCGCCGTGATTCGCCAAATTGTGCGCGAAGCTTCCCAGATTGCCGGGGTCTCCGGCTGCGTGATCGACCAAGCGTGGATCAACGCGACGCTGGCACGCCGGCGCGAGGAAGTCCGATACAACTACGCGGTGAGACTGGCCCTGGAGAAAGGCGGACTATTCTCGACCGCCGCCAAGGGCAGGAAGATTCATCTCATGATCGATGCCTGCAACCGCCGGGCGACCGAGACGCTCGCCGAGTACGTGCAACTCTTGATGGCTAACGACGAGCTGTCGTGTACGGTTGCTGTAAACTCAAGCGATTCCGCGAGAAGTCCGCAGCTTCAGGCTGCCGACTTCGTGATCGGATCGATCTACGCCGCGTACGCACACAAAGAGTGGCGATACTTGAACGAACTGAGGAAGGGCGGAGTATCAGTCGAATTGCGTACGCTAAAAAGAAAAACGCCAGCTCCCTGAGGCCTCTTTGAGTGCCCGAATCCACGGGCGAGGTGACTCAGGACTTACGCTGGCGATTAATAGACTACGCGGGGGGCAGGTTGGTTGTCAAACTGAGGCAACGCGACGATGAGGCGACGCGATGAAACCGCCGGTATCGATGATATGCTCTAGCGCTGCCATTTCACAGGCGGGGAACGGGCACATGGCAACATACTAAGGACATCCGGCAATACGTGCGAGAAAAGCATGGCTTCGAGCCCAAGACTTGCTGGATCGCGGACGTGAAGGCGTCGTTCGGCCTCATCACCCGGCAAGCGCCGAATCGGATGGACCCGGCGCAGCGCGAAGTGCCCTGCCCGAGAGAGAAGAGACCCGCGATCGAAGAAGCGCTGCGCCAACCCCGACGAGTTCGTCCGCCTTGCGAACGCCCTGTCGGCTCTATATCCGAAGGACAGCGACGAAAAACGCCTGCTTGATGCTATGCTCTTGGCGATGCCGAAGTGAGGCGAAAGATGAATCGCAGCCGAGCAAAAGAGCACCTGACCCCCGACGCGAAGAAAAAGCGGCGCTCGGGAGAGTCGTTCACATCCGACAAGGTGGTGTCGGGAGTGGCATTCTCAATCGGCAAGTCGGTTTCGGCAAAGACAGCGCCGAAACCGTCCGGCCATGTGCGCGAGAATCCCAGGCTTACGGCGCTGAAACGGTCCCATTTCACGAAGAAGGGCCGAAATGCTCGCATCTCCCGCGGCCTCGAAGCACTTGAGCGGTTTCAGTGGGATCTCGAACTCGACGGCGAAACGATCAAGTGGGCCGCGGAAGACCCTGAGATCGAGCACCTTTGAACGTGGCTGTCCGCGACCTGTTGGACCTTCCTGACGGGAGCAACGTCCTGGTGGACGCGAATGTATTCATCAATGCGCTCAACCAGACTTCCCGGCAATGCATGCGGCTCCTCGACCGCTGCGTCCGGGAAAGAGTCTCCGGAATGACCACCATCGAGGCTATCAACGAAGTTTGCCATCGGCTCATGCTGCTTGAAGCGGTCGGGACAGGCGTCATCGCCAAGCAGTCGGCAAGCTCGTTGAAGCGCAAACGTGAGGCGGTGAAGAAACTGCGGCGCTATTGGGAGCTTACGGAGACAATCTTTGGCGATCTAAATTTGGCAATCATTCCCCTGGATGAGCCGCGCGCGCGGCGAGCGCACGAGATCAGAAGGCAACACGGTCTCTTGACCAACGATTCGATGCTGGTAGCCGCGGCGCGAGAGTATGGAATCAGTTGCATCGCGAGCCACGACAGCGACTTCGATGACATTGACGGAATAACCGTCTTCAAGCCGAGGGACATCCCGTGATGGAGCCCTGGTATAAGGTCGTTCAGCCGCGCACCGAAGTCCGCGAAGGGCGCTCGTTCAATCCGGACGAGTTCGCGATTCATCTTGAGCAGGTCGTGAGTGGCGCGGCACCCGACGATTACAAGAATCCGATCGACTTTTTCGCCCGCACCTGTTTTACCGCCGCGCTCCGTGAGCACATGGGGATGGTGCTGCGCCGGCTGAACGGCGAGACCGTGAACGCTGCACCCGTGCTGACGCTGATCACGCAATTCGGCGGCGGCAAGACCCATACGCTCACGGCGCTTTATCATGCGGTCAAAAACACGCGGTCCATCGACCCATCAATACAGGCGGAGCTGCTGCGGACGCTGGGACTCGGAAAACTTCCTGACGCTCGCGTCGCGGTCTTCGTCGGCAACGCATGGGACCCGAGCGAGACGCGCGAGACGCCGTGGATAGATATCGCGCGGCAGCTTGCCGGCGACATCGGAGTCGCGGCGCTCGGAAGCTCCGCGAAGGACACTCCGCCCGGCACCGAAGCCATCGGAAGGGTGATCGAGAAGGCCGGCGGCTCGGTGCTGATCCTGTTCGACGAAGTGCTCAACTTTTTCAACCGCCATCGCAAGCTCGCGGATTCCTTCTACGCGTTCATCCAGAACCTGACGGTCGCGATGACGGCGACTCGTGGAAGCGCCTGCGTGATAAGCCTGCCGCGCAGCCAGGTCGAGATGACCGAAACCGACATGGCCTGGCAGGACCGAATCACCAAGGTCGTGCGGCGGGTTGCGAAGGAGCTGCTCGTCAACGACGAAGCCGAAATCGGCGAGGTCGTGCGGCGGCGGCTTTTCGACCAGGTGGGAAAGGAAGCGACCCGAAAGGCGGTTGCGATGGCCTACGCGGATTGGTGCTTCGAGCGCCGCGCGCAACTTCCGCCCGAATGGACCGCGGTTGACCGGGCCGTAACCGAGGCGAGCGCGCGCGAATATCTGAGGACCCGCTTCGAGACCTGCTATCCGTTCCATCCCGCGACGCTGACGGTATTTCAACGAAAATGGCGCTCGCTCTCGCAGTTCCAGCAGACGCGAGGAACGCTGGCGATGTTCGCGCAGTGGGTCTCGATAGCGTTCACGAGGGAGCATCGACTCGCGCGTACGGAGCCTATGATCACACTGGGCTCGGCGCCGCTCGACGCGCGCGAGTTTCGCTCGGTCGTCCTGGGGCAATTGGGTGAGGTGCGCCTCGACCCGGCGATCAACAGCGATATCGCCGGCGAGCATAACAAGGCGGCGGCGCTCGATGCCGATCTCGCGAAAGGCCCGCTCAGGGACATTCATCGGCGGGTTGGCACTGTCATCTTGTTTGAGTCGTCCGGCGGTCAGACTGATCAGGCCGCGCACATGCCTGAGTTGATGTTCGCGCTCGGTGAGCCGGGCATCGAGACGACCTCGATAGACAGCGCGGCAAACGCCCTCGAAGGCAAAGCTTTCTACATCCGGAAGACGGGTTCGGACGGCTATCGCTTCGGGCTGAAACCCAAACTGGAAAAGGTCGTTTACGATCGGCGCGCGTCGCTCGGCGACCGCGAGGTCAGGGACGCGACCGAGAAACTCGTTGGCGCCGAGTTCAGAGCCGGTGCGGCGCTCTACCTTCAGAAGCCGTTTCCGAAGGATGGCGCCGAGGTCGAAGATATCCCGCGACTGAACCTTGTGATCGTCGATCCGGACGACGCGTGGTCGGGCGACGGGGAGCTGCGGGCCAAGCTGTCAGACTGGACGAAGAATCACGGAAAGTCGCCTCGCTTGTACCCAGCCTCGTTGATCTGGTGCGTGCGGAAACCGGGCCGCGAGCTTCGCGACCGGGTCGAAGAATGGCTCGCCTGGCATCGCGTCAGGCAGGACATCGAGCAGGGTGTTCTCGGAGCGGAGTTCGAGACCTCAGAGCTGAAGCAGGTTCTCGCCAAGGCCAAAACGGCAGAGGACGAGGCCGGTGAAGAGGTATGGGGGAGCTACCGCTACGCCGTCCTGTCCGACCCGAGAGAGCGCGATGGAATCAAGGCGGTCGATCTCGGAGCCGGACATTCGAGCGGCGCGGCCTCGCTTTGCGACAGAATTCTCGGAGCCTTGCGGCGAGAGTCGCTTCTGAACGAGTCTCCGGGTGTGGGGTACCTCGAACGGCACTGGCCGGAGGCTTTCAAGCAATCCGGCGCGTGGCCGCTCAAGAGCCTGCGGCAGGCGCTCCTCGACGGATCGCTCGACCGTGTGATCAGTCCCGACGAGTACCTCAAGCGCAAGGTTCCGGACTTCGTCGCGAAGGGCGATTTCGGTCTAGCGTCGGGTCTACAGCCCGACGGCGGCTACACGCGCCTTTGGTTTATGGAGACGATCTCGTCCGACGAGGTGAGTTTCGAGCCCGATGTGTACCTCCTTCGCCAGGGCAGGGCGAAGTCTCTCCGCGACTCTTCTGAATCTCCAAGCACAGGCGCTACCGCGGCGGTCTCCGAGGCGGTCGAGGAGTCGCGCTCGCGGCCTTCCTCGGACGGCGGAGCGGTCGCTCCAACCGAGGGCAAGCGGACGGTCGTGGTGAGCGGGACCGTTCCAGCGGAACTCTGGAACAGGATCGGCAGCCGGCTGATCCCGAAGATCCGGTCGGTCGCCGACCATCGGCTGACTATCGAGTGCGTGGCCGAAATGGACGCCACCCAGGCTGCTCAGTTCGTTCGCGAACTGGAGCAGGCCATCGCAGACCTGAACCTCACGGGCAAGCTGACGGTGAAAGAGAAGGCGTAGGAAGACGCCGGCTGGGCATTTCTTGTTGGACACTAGCGGATGATCGCGGGCGGGCAGCGATTCGAACTTTTGACTAGAGGGTCACGGGTTAAAGTGCCGGACGGCTCACCAAGCGTTCAGCCGGCATTGGGCGATCCGCGATAAGCTAAATCAGAGAAGAACAATCTCATGGCGAATTTTCGCATCCTGGCGCTGGATGGCGGCGGAATCCGGGGCGTGCTGACGGCGGTGCTCCTGGACCGCCTCCAGCAAGGCTACCCGAACCTGCTGGCTGACAATCCGGGCGCGGTCACGCTTTACGCGGGAACTTCCACCGGCGGAATCATTGCGCTCGGACTGGCTGACCGTATGACTCCGGCCCAGATGCGCGATCTGTATGTGGTCAACGGAAAGTCGATCTTCGATTCCTCGTGGACGCGCAGCGTTACCGATCTCGGCGGGCTCGCGGGAGCGGAGTACCACAACCAGGAACTGAAGAATGTTCTGAACGAAACCTTCGGCGCGAAGAAGCTCGGCGATCTCGCAAGGCGGGTGCTGATCGCTTCCTTCCAGCTCGACAACAACGCGACCGATCCGGCGCAGCGAACCTGGAATCCGAAGTTCTTTCATAATTTTCCCGGCGCCGACAGCGACGCGGACGCGCTGATAGTCGATGTCGCGATGGAGACCAGCGCCGCTCCAACCTACTTTCCTTCTTACAACGGCTATGTAGACGGCGGCGTGGTCGCGAACAACCCCGCCATGGCGGCGCTGGCGCAGGCGCTGGACGGCAGAAACCAACCCCAAGAGCGGGCGGCAGGTCTCGATGAGATCATGACGCTCTCGGTCGGAACCGGAACAGCGCTGCAATATATCGATACCTCACGAGGCCAACTCGATTGGGGAGACGCTCAATGGGTCCAGCCGCTGATCAACATAATGATCGACGGCAGCGTCGGCGTCGCCGATTTCGAGTGCAAGCAGCTTCTCGGCCCGCGATATTTCCGTCTCGCGCCGATCTTCAAGCCCGGCGACGCGATCGCTCTGGATGCGGTGGGAAGAGTGGTCGACCTAATCAATTTCGCGCAGGCGGTCGATCTTACCGACGCCTTCACATGGCTGAATCTCAACCACTGGTAGTCCAACCCACAGCATCGGAGCTCTATCGCCTCAGGATTTCTGCAGCATCGCGGGAACGCCGTCCTCGTTCCGCGACACGAAGTAGGTTCTCACATACTCGTGCAGCCCGGGCTTGTCGGAATTCCATCGCCAGCAGCCGCTGGCGCCGAGGGCGATGTCGGTGAACGGATCGAAGTGGAAGCTCTTCAAACACTCGTGCCGCAGTACGGTCTTCCGGTCTTGCCACTCTCCATGCCAAAGATGAAAAACGCGCCCGTCGAGGTATCCGACCTGGGCTTGCACGTCGGCGAAGAACAGTTCGGCCCAGGCGCGGTAGTATTCTTCCTGGCGACCGTTCATCTGCGCGGCGTGGACACCGTAGTCGAACTTGCCCATCGCGGCGCAGACTACCGCTCGATCGCCGCCTCCCACGATACCCGCGTCATACAATCCGCACCGGTCGAGCAGCGCCCTTCGTCCCGCCCACGCTATTCCGGCCGATGCGCCCCGGGTCCAGGTGCCGCCGGCGACACGCAGATCATCCGGCTGCGCCCGACCGGTGGCAATCTTGAATCCAAGCGACTGAGAGACCGACTCGATCACGTCCGAAGCCGCCGAGCCTATGTTCGCCGATCGTGCGAGGTTGCAGCGCTCGCTGAAAAGCTGGACGAGAGGGAAGTGCTCCAGTGCCGCGCGGGCGCGCTCGTGCCAGTCGTCCACGGCGAAGACCACATCGCAGTCCACCCACGCGACCGCGTCGCACTCGGGCGGGAGATGATGCAGCGCGACGTTCAAGAGGCGCTCCTTTTGCCACAGTACGTCGCCTCCGACGAGTTGCACCAGAATGTCCGCGTCGCCGGGTTGCAGCTCGAAGCTCCCGGTGAACGACAACTCCACCGCGACGAGCGGGGCCGCGAGATGCTTTCTGAACGTTCGGTAGTTGGCCGGCCGGCTCCTGAAGCCGGCCGGATTGAAGTACGACGTAATCGCCCACAGCATCGGAGCCCTATCGCCTCAGGATTGCTCCTGCATCGCGGGAGGGCCGTCCTCTTGCCGCGACGCGAAGTAGCTTCTCACATACTCGTGTAGCTTGGGTTTATCGGAACTCCATCGCCAGCAGCCGTCGCTGCCCGTGGTGATATCCACGGAAGGATCAAACGCAAAACTCTTGAGGCCGGCGTGCCGCTGTGCATGCTTCCGGTCCTGCCAGGCTCCATGCCAGAGATGAAAAACGCGCCCGTCGATATACCCGACACGCCCGCCCACATCAGCAAAAAAGGGCTCGGCCCAGGCGGCGTAGTGTTTCATCTGCCCGGCATTCATCTGCAAAGCGCTCGCGCCATAGTCCGGGCGTCCGATCGCGGCGCATACCATGGCCCGATCGCCGTTGCCAAGAATGCAGGAATCGTAGAGCCGGTGCTTTCCAAGCAAGGTTCTGCGGCTCGCCCAGGCAAGTCCCGTGGTCGCGCCGCGGGTCCATGATGCGCCCGCGACGCGAAGGTCGTCCGGCTGCGCCCGTCCGGTCGCGATCTTCAAACCGATTGACTGAGCGACAAAGTCAACCGCGGGCGGAGCCGGCGAAGCGACGACGGCATCTCGCGCGAGGTTGCAGCGCTCGCCGAAGAGCTGGACCATCGCGAACTCGTTAAGCGCGACACGGGTGCGCTCCGCCCAATCATCGGTGGCGAAAATGATGTCGCAATCGACCCACGCGACCGCGTCGCACTCGGGCGGCAGGTGGCGCATCGCGGCATTCAGAAGGCGCTCCTTTTGCCACATTACATCGCCTCCGACGAGTTGCACCAGAATGTCCGCGTCGCCGGGTTGCAGCTCGAAGCTCCCGGTGAACGACAACTCCACCGCGACGAGCGGGGCCGTCAGGAATTTCCTGAACGTGCGATAGTTCGCCAATCGGCTCTTATAGCCCACCGGATTGAAGTATGAGGTGATCGCCCACAGCATCGGAACGCCGCCGTGTCGTCTCAGGACTGTTCCTGCATCGTGGGAGGGCCGTCCTCATGCCGCGACGCGAAAAAGCTTCTCAGATACTCGTGCAGGGCGGGCTTTTTCGTGGCCCATCGCCAGCAGCCGCCGGCGCCGAGGGCGATATCGGTGAAGGGGTCGAAACCGAGTTCCGCCAGACAGTGGCGTCGGGCATAATGGCGCGCTTTCATGTCGCCATGCCAGAGATGAAAGATGCGCCCCTCGATGTACCCGACCCGGTTTCGCACGTCGGCAAAGAACGGTACACCCCAGTTACGGTAGTACTCTTCTTCGCGGCTGCCCATGCGGTGGGCTTCGACGCAGCAGTCGAGTCTTCCCAACGCGGCACAGGCGGTCGCGCGATCTCCACCTCCCACAATATTGCCGTCATACAGTCCATGCTTGTCGAGCAGGGTTCGGCGGGCCGCCCACGCGAGGCCGTAGGTGGGACCGCCAAGCAAAAGCGTGCCTGCCACGCGGAGGACATCCGGCTTCAACTGGCCGGTCACGAGCTTGTATCCGACCCCGGGAATGCGCAACTCGACGGGGCCCCATCCGCACGCGTCACGCGTCGCGCCCTGCGCCAGATGGCACCGTTCGCTGAAGAGATGCACGAGCGAGAAACTGCTCAACGCATCGCGCGCTTGCCGGGACCATTGGTCATCCGGGAACAGGACGTCGCAATCGAGCCAGGCGACCGCGTCGCAATCGGGCGGCAGGTGGCGCAATGCGATATTGAGAAGGCGCTCCTTCTGCCACATGATATCGCCGCCGGCGAGTTGCACGAGAACGTCCGCGTCGCCGGGTTGCAGCTCGAAACTTCCGTTGAACGACAGCTCTACCGCGACCAGCGGGACCGCGAGATGCTTTCTGAACGTTCGGTAGTTGGCCAGCCGGCTCCTGAAGCCGGCCGGATTGAAGTACGACGTGATCGCCCAGAGCATCGGGATGACCCAGCCCGGCTAATCAGATCGGATGCCGCGCGAACTGCGGAGCCGCGTCGGTGATTTCGAACCAGGGAGCCTTGCAGCCGACGAAGATGTGCTGTGCCGGTCGAATGCCGGGATCGCCGTCGAGCGCGCCTGCCGGCAGGCAGACCCGCTCGCCCATCACGCTGGGCACCATGCTCCCGCACACCAGGCAGAAATCGCGGCGATACCCCGGCGGTTTCTCTCGCACCGGGGCGATGTAGGTTTTGACCAGAGATTCACCCGAGAGCCAGCGAAAGTCCGCAGCCCCGCACATGATCTCCGCTCCGAAGGCGGAGCCGGTCGCCTTCCGGCATCGCGAACAGTGATCGAGGACGAGGTCGCTCAATGGTCCGCTGACCTCGAATCTCACCGCGCCGCATAGACAGGATCCGTTGATCATCGTTGCCTCCTTACCGTAGAACATACTCCCGCGATCGTCCCAGCCTCGACGCCATTGCGGTTCAATACTAGCGGACTCTGCGAGTCGGGTCCTTGAGCGCGGGCGCGGTTCGACCGATAATCATGCGCCGAATCACGAAAATGGCAGGTGGCCGGCATGGCGAAGGTCGCGTTCTTGTTTGACGTCGATAATACGCTGCTCGACAACGATCGGATAACCGCCGACCTGATGCGCCATCTTGAACAGCACGTCGGGCGCGACGGACAGCAGCGCTATCAGGCCTTGTTCGAGGAGCTGCGCGTGCAGCTCGGTTACGCCGACTACCTGGGAGCGCTGCCAGCGCTACCGGATCGAATATCCGCGCGACTTTCGCATCCTGGCGGTCTCGTCATTCCTGGTAAACTATCCGTTCGCGACGCGGTTGTTTCCCGATTCGCTCGATACGGTGGAACGATGCCAGCAGTTCGGCCAAACGGCGATCGTTTCGGACGGCGACGTGGTATTCCAGCCGCTCAAGATTGAGCGCTCCGGCCTGATGGAGACCTTTCGGCGCAACGTCCTCGTCTATATCCACAAGGAACATGAGCTGGACGACGTGATGGAACGCTACCCCGCCGATCACTACGTTTTCATCGACGACAAAGTACGAATCCTTTCGGCGGTCAAGAAGGCGTGGGGCGCGCGCGTCACGACCGTCTTCCCGGTGCAAGGGCACTATGCGCGCGATCAGGCGGAAGTCGCGAAATACCCGCAGGCCGACATCACGATCGAGCGGATCGGCCTGCTGGCGGACTACGATCTCGCCTCGCTGTGGTGAAGCGCGCCGGCCGGAGTAGATGTGGATGGTGCCGTTGGTGTCGGTGATAGTCCCTTTCTTCGAGCATCACGCGACCTTGCCGGACTGCCTGACGGCCCTGTCTCGGCAGACCTACCCGGCCGGTTGTTACGAGGTGATCGTGGTCGACAACTCGGTTGAGGACGGCGCGCTCGACTTGTCGCGCTTCCCGGCGGTCAAGCTTTACCGCGAACCGAAGCCCGGCTCGTACGCGGCGCGCAACAAAGGTATCAGCGCTGCGAGGGGACAGATTTTCGCCTTCACCGATGCGGATTGTGTTCCGCGCTCCGACTGGATCGAGAAGGGAGTGGCGATGCTTGCCTGCCTTCGACGGCCGGCCGTAGTTGGCGGGCACGTTCAAATCACGTATCTGAATCCGGCGATGCCGGGTGTCGTCGAGCTCTACGATACGATTAACAATCTCCGCCAGCAGACCTACGTGGCCGAGAAACATTTCGCCGCGACGGCCAACGTTTTTGCCCCGCGGAAAGTTTTTGAAGCAGCGGGACTGTTCGATCCGCGCCTGAAAAGCAATGGCGATTGGGAATGGGGGCAAAGAGTATACAAAAAAGAGATCCCGCTGGTTTTCGCCGGCGAGGTTATCGTTGAACACCCCGCTCGCGCTTCGCTGCCCGCCTTGATAAAGAAGGTTTTGCGCAAAACGGGTGGCAGGGTCGACCGCGAGCCATCGGAACGGACCGCCTTGTCAGCGATGCTGTCTGACATCGCGCTCGAGATGTACGACGCTCGCCGGAACTGGAACCGCATGACAGCCTCGCCCCTCACGGCGGACAGAAGCTATGCGCGATTAGCCGCAGTTCACGGCCTCGTCGTGTGCGCACGGATCTTTGAAAGACTTCGGTTGCGGATGGGCGGGATCTCGCGCCGGGCCTGAAGTCGCGTCATCCGGTTCTGGAGGTTCGCAGCGACGCCGCGATTTCGCCCCGGCTGATAAGTGGAGGGCCCACGCGCTCGGGCGAGAGCAGACGGAAAATGATCGCGGCGGCGGGAATCAGAAAGAAGAGCGAGCCGGGCACCCACATGATCACTCCGGCCGCAATCTGATCGTCCAGTGGTGTGATCCCGCCGAGCCTCGGGGCCGCCGCGTAGATCGGATAAATCAACCGGTCGGAGAAAGCGAGGATTGCCGAGAGAATCGTGTTCTGCACGTCGGCGAGCAGAAGATAGGGGACCATCGTCCATCGCGGCCAATGTGGAGTGCTCGGCCACGGTTGCACCACCGGCCACCAGAACAGCAGCGCCGCGCCGAGGAAGCATCCGTGCTCGATCGCGTGCCAATCCTCCGATCGCAGCGCCAACTGAAACGGACCCGGCGCGTGCCATCCCCAGAACGCGACGGCCATCGCGAGCCAGCAGGTCACGGGATGGGTGATTGCGCGGCCGAGCCGGCGGATGACCTTCGATCCGATCGGCGGTCCGAGCGCGGGCTTCGCGATCGCGGCGGGCAGTCCGCGCAGCATCGGGATTGCGGGCGCGCCGAGCAGCAGGAGCGGCGGTGCCACAAACATCAGGATCATGTGCTGAATCATGTGGACCTGCAGCAGCAGGTCGTCGAATGCGGCCAGCGGCGACGCGATCGCAAGCAGAATCGCCGCGAGTCCGGCGAGGAATGCTCCAAGCCGCCAGCGCGGAAAGCGTTCCGGCATCCGTCGATGCAGCCTGACGAAGCCCCGCGTATAGATGGCGGCCGCGACGAGCGCAGCGAAAACCACGTCGGTCGGAACGGCCCACGATGCGAGTGCGGCCTCCGCGATCGGTCTCATGGCCGATCCTGTGAGGTGTCCGAGGGTGCGTCCGGCGGGGCGACCGCCGGCTGGGCGGCGTCGCGAGCCGGCGGCTGGCTCGCCGGATGCATCGTTGCCAGGAAAGCCACGATCGCAGTCACCTGCGGCGGGCTCAGGTTTTTCCCATAAGCGGGCATGTTGCCGCCGCCCTGCAAAATCTGCCGGACCATCTGATCGGTCGTGAGGCGCGTGGCGGTGTTGTCGAGCGCCGGCCCGCGCATCCCGCCCGCGCCGCCCAACGAATGGCAGTTGCGGCATTGTTTGCTCTGGATCAGCAGCGCTCCCTGCAGCTCCAGCGGCGTGCGTCCCTTGATATACGAGACCGGGATCGGCGCCGCGCTCCACGCATCCATCACCGGCGACCAAGGCGAGAATGTCCCGAGCCAGGTCAGCGTGCCCACGGCCACCAACACCATGATCAGGATGATCACCGAGATCGGGCGGCGGCGATAACTCTTCTCGCCGGTCGCCGAGAAACGGCAGGGCGAGCAGGGCGGCGATCGCGGCCGGCGGACCCGTCAGCATCAGGAAGGTCTCGGTCCATGGCGGCAGCAGCGCAAACAGCGAGAACAGCCACAGGAAAAAGAAATCCGGGCGGGGAACAGTCTGTATGATAGTCGGATCGGGCTCGCCGTTGGGACCGATCGGGCCCTCGATCGCCGCGACCACCAGCAGGCTCAGGATAATCAACCCGGCGAACACGAGGTCCTTCTCCAGCGCGTGCGGGACGAACGGTTCGCCGTCGCGTTCGACCAGCGCGTGATATTGGCGGAGATAAGTGTCGCGCTTCACCAGCCGCCCCGGCATCGGCCATTCGTTGATCCCAAGTCTGAGCACCAGGAAGAGATGCAGCGCAACGAAACCCATCAGCAGGCCCGGGATCACGAACACGTGCAGCGTAAAGAAACGCGAGAGCGTCTCACCGGCGATAATCGGCCCGCCCAGCACCAGGTCTACGAGCTTGTAGCCGATCAGCGGCGTGCGGCCGATGATCGACGCGCCGATCCCGAGACCCCAGTACGCGTCCTGATCGAACCGCATGATCTGCCCGGTGAAGGCCATCCCAAGCGTACACAGCAGCAGGACCACGCCGGCCAGCCAGGTCAGCTCGCGCGGATACTTGTAGGCGCCGAAGAGAAAGACCTGCACCATGTGCACGATCATCAGGGCGACCATGAAATTCGAGCCCCATCCGTGCAGCGCGCAGATACCATCCGAGCGGCTGCTGGTAGTTCAGATAGAGCAGGCTTTTCCACGCGCCCGCGGCGGAAGGCGCGTACACGGTCGACAGGCACACTCCGGTCACGAGCTGGATGACGAAGACCACCAGCGTCGCGCTGCCGAAGACGTACCACCAGCTTGCCGAACTGCGCGGCACGGGATGCGCCGCGACGTCCGCGATCGTCCCGCCCACGTTGAGGCGGTCGTCCAGCCAGCGTCCGATGGTTTTGAGCGGGGTTGGCACGGTATCGAACTACGCGTGCGGATTCCCAAGCGTCGGCAGCTCGCCGGCGCTAATCCACAGTTCGCCGCGCTCGACCTTGTACTCGTATTGATACAGGCCGCGCGGCGGCGGTCCCGAGGCGTGGCTGCCGTCGGCATAGAAGACCCCGCCGTGGCAGGGGCACATGAACAATCCCGCCTCGCTGAACCATCGCACGGGGCAGCCGAGATGGGTGCAGTTGATCGCGAACACCTGGAACGATTCTCCCGTAACCCGTCGCACCCAGCACGGAATCCTGGTCGTGTCGCCGTCCCACGGTCTCGCGGACGGGTTGACGTAGGTCGCAAGCCGGGTCTGATTTTCCGGGAAGTCGCCCAGCGGGCCCAGTGAGATCCAGCTCAGCCACTTGACGCGGCGCATCGGCGAGGCCACGTAGGCGAGAATCGGAATTGCGAGCACGGCCACGGCGATTGCGTTTATCAACACGCCGACGCGGAGCAGGAAACCACGTCGCGAAGTCTCCGCCACCGGCGCGGGTGCTTGGAGCGGTCCGGTCGATTTTGCCTTCTGTTCCATCGGTTTCTCTTTCATCACGGCCGGTCAGCGCGAATCCACGGTGACCGTTTGGCGCTTTGCGGCCAGCCAGGCAACAAGGTCCGAGACCTGCTGCGCGCTGAGCGGCCGGCCCGGCACGTAGCTACGCCAATCCGGATGGCCCAGGTCCGGGCGGCCCGCGATGATAAGCGTGCGCAAGGCCTGATCGCTCACCAGCGCCAGGTAGGCCCTATCCACAATGATCCGGTTTGGTCGCCGCCCTTGCCGCCCGGACCATGACACGATTCGCAATACTCCGAGTACGTTTTTGCGCCTTGGGCTGCATCGCCGGCATGCTGGTCGGAGTAGGGTGGCGCCCCTTCGAGCACGTCCGGTTGAGCCCATCGCGCGCGCATCCCGGCAATCACGCGGTCGATTTGCTTGTCGGTCAGAGAGCCGCCGTCGCTGGCCGCGAACGGAGGCATCGCGGTGCCCGGAACGCCGCGCGCGATCACCTTGCGCATCGAGACCTCATTGACCAGCGCGAGGTAAACCGGATTGTTCAGGGCCAGGGCGGCGCCCAGGGTGCCGTCGCGGCCATGACAGCCGGCGCAGTTTTCACCGTAGAGCAGCGCGAAGTCCTTCACCTTGGAAGGCGCAACCGGCCGATCGGCGGGCAGCGGGTGGCCCGGCATCCAATCGCAGCCGCCGGGCGGCGATCGCAGCGGCGAGCCAGAGCCCGCGGCCGCCAGCCAGCATCGTCGCATCGCTGTCATTCGTGGCCCTCGCGGATACCGACTCCGGGAGCCTCGATACCGCTGCGCACTGCGAACGGCAGATGCTGGAACGTCGCGATGCGCTCATAGCGCGCGGTTACCAGGCCCGCCATCAGGCCGAACGCTATCTGGCAGATGATGAATCCGCCCCATTCGATTCGGGCGTCGAGCAGCGGGTTGATCGCTTTAAGCGAGGCCCAGATGACGCTCGTCCAAAGCAGCGGGGCGATCAGGCCGCCCACCAGCGCGGGGGATATGGGAAACATCGGAAGCATGATCCCGTACAGCAGGCCCATCAGCAGCGACAGCACCGCGTGAATCAAGAGCGCCTGCACGAACGCCTGTCCGTTGAACATGCACAGAGTTGCCAGGTCGGCGCGCGCCATATCGGCGTTCATCGTCGCCGCGAGAATGTTGCATCGTGTACCACGGACTGCCGTGCGCGATAATTCCCTCCAGCCCCGCGAGGATTGCCATGACGAAACCGCCGGCGATTCCGCCTTTGATTCCCGCCGAGTAGGGGTAGATTTCGAGCGGCAGGCGCGCGCGGTCGCCTCCTCGCCGACCTTGAGCCTCGCGACTGCCACGCCAACCGGCGCCAACGGTGTCGGCGGCCGTTACCGCGACCGGCTCGCGATGCTCGACGGGCAGCACTTCGCGAAACCATCCGACCGCGCCGGCGATCGCGAGCACAACACCGACTGCGCTCACCACAGCGGTCGTAAGAAGTCCCGCGAACCCCAGCGTCAATCCCATCGCCATGATCATCGGCCATGCGGTCAGCCCGGCATCTGCGCCGCATTAAGCCTGCTGCGCGGGGTTCTGGGGTTCTCGGCTTTGACTTCCATCGCAGTCACTTCAGCGGCCGACTACGTATACGGTGAGGAATACGACCACCCACACCGCGTCAACGAAGTGCCAGTACCATGAGAGCATTTCAGTTCGCTCGGCATGGCGCTGGTCCACATGGCCGAGCGCGGTCAGGATCAGAGACAACAAGATGAGGATGAGGCCGACCGTGACGTGATCGCGTGCAGGCCGACCAGCGAGTAGTAAGTGGTGCCAAACAGATTGGTGCTGATGGTCAAGCCGCGATGGTAGATCAGGCGGCGCCATTCCATCCCGGTACCGCTGAGGAACTCGATCCCCAGCGCGAGCGTGATCACCCCCCACAGGCCGAATGCCCTGGTCGAGCCGTTGCGCAGCGCGCGGACGGCGAGCGCGATCGTGATACTGCTCGAAAGCAGGCAGACCGTGTTCGCGATCGGCACTTCGAGCACGTCGCGCGGGTGGGGCCGGTTTGAGTTTGCCGATATAAAAGATGTAAGCGACTACGAGAGATCGGGAAGAACGCGCTCTCGGTCAGGATCAGGCCCAACATTCCGACCCGTCCGCGCGGAGGCAAAGTCCACGGCACGGGCTGAGCAGCTGCGGCAACGGAAGTCATTTGCTGGCGTTCCGGTTCATTCGTACTTCCAGTCGGGATCCTCGGGATGCTTCAAGTCCCACAGGGGCCGGCGGCTCTGGACGACGGGCGCCGTCGCGAAGTTGTACTCGGGCGGTGGCGAAGTCATCAGCCCGTTCGAGCGTCCACGCGTCCCACGGATCGTTGCCCGCCACAGCGCCCGATTTGAGCGAGACGATCACGTTGATGACGAGCATCAGCACGCCGAGGCCCTGCAGGATCGCCCCGATCGACGCGATCAAATTGAGCGTCTCGAGCCCGCGGCCCGGCTGGTAGGTGTAGATGCGCCGCGACATGCCCCGCAGGCCGGCGAAATGCAACGGGTCGAACGTCATGTGGAAGCCGATCAGGAACAGCCAGAAGTGCCATCGGCCCAGCCGCTCGCTCAGCATCCGGCCGGTCGCCTTGGGGAACCAGTAGTAGATCGCGGCAAAGATCATGAAGACGATCGAGCCGACCAGCACGTAATGAAAGTGCGCGACCACGAAGTAGGTGTCGGTGAGCTGCCAATCGAACGGCGCAACCGCCAGCATGATCCCGGTCAAGCCCGCGATCAGGAACTGAAACAGAAAGCCGATCGAGAACAGCATCGGCATTTTGAGACGGATCTTGCCGCCCCACATCGTGGCGAGCCAGTTGAAGATCTTGATCCCGGTCGGACTGCGATCAGCATCGTCGAGGTCGCGAAGAAGGTGTTGCCCGCCGGCGTCATGCCGACCGCGAACATGTGATGCGCCCACACGCTCAGGCTGATGAAGCCGATCGCGCACGACGCGACGACCATCACCTCGTAGCCAAAATCACCTTGCGCGAGAATACCGGGATAATCTCAGAGGCAAAGCCAAAGGCCGGCAACACCAATATATAAAACCTCGGGATGGCCGAAGATCCAGAAGAAGTGCCGCCACAGGACCGCCGACCCGCCGGCCTGGGTGTCGAAAAAATGCGCGCCGAGAAAACGATCGAGCAGCAGCATCGCCTGCGCGGCCGCCAGCGGCGGCAGCGCGACCAGCATCAAAGAACGTCACGATCCCGAGCCACACCATCACCGGCATCTTGGAGAGCGTCATGCCTTCGCATCGCATCGAGAAGGCCGTCGTGATGATGTTGATCGCGGCGGCAGTCGAGCCGACGCTGGTCAGGAAGATGCTCAGGATCCAGTAGTCGATGCCGTTGCCGGGCGAGAATGCGCGCTCGTTGAGCGGCGCGTAGGCGAACCATCCGATGTCGGGTGCGCTGCCGGCGCCGTACAAACCTTCGCCGCCGATATAGCTGAAGTAGAGCAGCAGGCTGCCGAAAAGCCACAACCAGAAGCCGAATGCGTTGAGGCGCGGGAAGGCAGATCCCGAGCGCCGATCATCAGCGGCACGAGGTAGTTCAGGAATCCGGTCAGAATCGGCATCCCGACCAGGAAGACCATCGCGGTGCCGTGCACCGTGAGCAACCGGTTGAAGGTTTGGGGAGCGACTCACCCGGCTTCCGGGATCGCGTTGCAACCGAATCGTGAGCGCCTGTAATCCCGCGACCACCAGGAACACCAGACCGCCGCCGATATACATCAGGCCCAGACGTTTGTGATCGACCGTGACCACCCATCCGTGCAGCTTGCCGAGCAGCGGCAGCGAGATCGGCCTGCTCAGGCGCGAACGCCAAGTCCTGTTGTATGTTCTGCTCCATCCCGGCCATGGTC
>CAVVMA010000007.1:0-173587 GCA_963749215.1 uncultured delta proteobacterium
CACGGCTGCTCAAGGAGCAGTTCCCTGCCGGCGAGGCCGCCGCGCAGACCGTGATCGACGCGCGCGCCGCGATTCGCGACATAATCAGCGGGCGCGATTCGCGGCTCCTCCTGATTGTCGGCCCTTGCTCGATTCACGATCCCGCCGCCGCCCTCGATTACGCCGGACGCCTGGTCAAGCTCCGCGCGCGCCTGGCCGATCGGCTGTTCATCGTGATGCGGGTCTACTTCGAGAAGCCGCGCACCACCATCGGATGGAAGGGGCTGATCAACGACCCTTACATGGACGAGAGCTGCAACATGCAGGACGGGCTGCGCATCGCCCGCCGGCTCCTGCTCGAAATCAACGGACTTGGCCTGCCGACCGGCACCGAGCTGCTCGATCCGATCACGCCGCAATACATCGCGGACCTGGTTTCCTGGACTGCGATTGGCGCGCGCACCACCGAGTCGCAGACCCATCGCGAGATGGCCAGCGGGCTCTCGATGCCGGTCGGGTTCAAGAACACCACCGACGGCAATCTGCTGAGCGCGGTCAATGCGATCGAGTCGGCGCGCCATCCGCACTCCTTTCTCGGCATCAACCAGGACGGGATCACCTCGATTATCCGCACCGCCGGGAATCCCGACACGCACGTGGTGTTGCGCGGCGGCCGTTCGCCCAACTACGACGAACGCAGCATCCAGGATTGCGTCGCGCTGCTGCTGAAGGCCGACCTCGAGCCGCGCGTGATCGTTGACTGCTCGCACGCTCAGACCAATAAGGATTACACGAAACAGCCCGCGGTACTCGCCACGATCGTCGGTCAGATCCGTTCGGGCAGCCGCGCGATCATGGGCGTGATGCTCGAGAGCAACATCGAGGCGGGAAACCAGCCGCTCAGTAGCGATCGGTCGAAGCTCAGATACGGCGTGTCGGTGACCGACCAGTGCATCGATTGGCCGACCACCGAGCAATGCCTGATGGCGGCAGCGCGGGCACTGGAACCGCCACAACCCCGGACACCGGCAGCGCAGAACTAATCCTGCCGATGCTCGGCGCGGACTTTCTCGCTCAGCAGGGTGGCATTGAGCGCGGCGCTGATTCGGACCGGGAAGGCGGCGGCATTGCGCAGCACCTTGTAGCGCGGGTCGAGTTTCGCAATCGATTGGATAAAGCGCTCGCGCGACTCGCGCAGCGACGGCCGCGGCTGAACGCGGCGGCCGCCCTCGAACTGGAGCGCGAGCAACTCGTTCACCGCAGCCGGCGGGGGCCGGAACTCCCGCCCCGCGGTCGCGGCGCGCTCATCCGACAATCCGATCAGGTCGGAGTAAAATTCGCCCGATTGATTTAGGGCGCGAAAGACCTGCTTGCGGCCCGGGATCGAGAGCTTGCCCGCCGAAGTCTTGAGCCGCGGGCGGTCCTTGTACTCCACCAGCTTGAAGGTGAAGTCGGCCGAGGGCGCATCGGCGCTCACCACCATCGCGGAGCCGACTCCGAACGCGTCGATCGGCGCGCCGGCTCTGACCAGCTCCGCGATCCGGTACTCGTCCAGGTTGCCGCTGGCGAAAATTGCCGTGTCCTTGAGCCCGGCCCGATCGAGGATCTCGCGCGCGCGGCGGCTTAAGTCTGCCGGCTCGCCGCTGTCGAGCCGGACCGCCTGCAGGCGCACACCCTGCTCCTTGAGCTTGAGGCCGGCCTTGGCGGCGTTCTGCACGCCGCGAACCGTGTCGTAGGTGTCGGCCAGCAGCGTGCTGAGCTGGGGAAAGCTGCGGGCGAAATTCTCGAACGATTCGATCTCCCGCTCATGCGCCATCACGTAACTGTGCGCCATCGTGCCGTAGACCGGGATCCCGTAACGCTTGCCCGCCAGCACGTTGGAGGAGCCGTCGAACCCGGCGAGATAGCTGGAGCGCGCCGCGATGAGCCCCGCGTCGGCACCCTGCGCGCGGCGCAGGCCGAAGTCGATAAGCCGCCGCCCGCCTGCCACTGCGTAGCTGCGGGCGGCCTTGGCGGCGATCGTCGAGGCGAACGCGATCTGGTTGAGCGCGATCGTCTCGACGAGCTGGGTCTCGATCAGCGGCCCGCTGAATTCGGCGACCGGCTCCTCGGCGAAAAAGATCGTCCCTTCCGGCATCGCGCGCACGCTGCCCGTGAAGCGCAGCCGCGACAGAAACTCGAGAAACGCGGGACGAAAAAGCCGCAACGAATCGAGGTACTCGATCGCGCCCGAATCGAAGCCGAACTGCTCGAGCAATTCGAGCAGCCGTTCGATCCCGGCCGCGACCATGAAGCCCCGGTTCTCGGGCAATCGGCGCAACGCGAGGCTGAAGGTGGCGGGGTCGTTGAACCCGTGCTCGAAATAGCTGGCCGCCATCGTGAGCTCGTACAGATCGACGAGCAGCGGCACTTCGGCCGAATCAAGGCGCAGATCGATCGGCATCGTGTGGTTGAACCGGCTTCCACTCAGCGCGCTGACGCCGCGATCACGTAAGCGAGCTGGCCTCAGCCACCTTCGTGCGGGGGCTGATCGCGCGATAGCTCTTACGCCCGCGCAGCGCGTTGAGGTATCGATCGAGTCGCGGAAACTCCCCAAGAAACGCCGGAGCGTCGACTTCCAGCACCATCGCGAGCACCATCATCGGCACGTCGGCAATCGAGAATTCGCCGCACAGGTTGCCGCCCGATCCGGATTCGCCCAGCGCCTTTTCGATATAGGGAAGGTCGCGCGTGCGCAGCCCCTCGCGTGCCTTGTCCATCCATTGATTGTCGCGCTTGGCGGGCTCGCTCCAGTACGGCATCCAGATTCCCGGCAGATTGCCCGCCAGCAGCGCCTCGTCCGCGAACTGCTCCAGCTCCCTGACTCGCGCGCGTGCCGCCGGGTCGGCGGGAAGCAGGCGCGGCGGCCCGTACTTGTCTTCGAGGTATTCGTTGATCACCGTCGAGTCGTAAATCGTGAGGCCGCCGTCCTCGATATAGGGCACCTTGCCCAACGGATGGCGCGCGAGAATCTCGGGCGGCTTCTTCCAGAGCATCCCGGCGTGAAGATTTTCGATTCGGTACGGGATGCGCTTCTCTTCGAGGACGATCTTGACCTTGCTCGCGTGCGTCGATCGGAGCGTGCCCCATGGGTAATCCCGCTCGGTCGTATAGAGAACGATCATCGGTTACACTCCTTGGTGGTCGGAGCGGAATCTACCACTGATCGGCCGGCCGCGCCTACGCCGCAGGCGCTCGGAGCCTTGTACCAGACCGTTTGATATTCTCCCTATCGATGCCTGTCGAATGGAAGCTTGCCCCCGGGCTCGCCGGCGTGGCCAAACGCCTGGTGGCCCGGCTCGGAAGCGAGCGTCACGGCACGGCGGCGGCCAAACTCGTGGTCGAGCGCGCCCCCGACGAGCGGCTTGCGCTCGCGTTCCTGCTCGAGCTCGCCGGCCAGTCGCCGGCTCTGGTCAAGCGCGCCCTGTCCGATCGCGCCGTGGCCGGCGACCTGGTCTTTTGCCTCGGCAGCTCGGAGCCGATTGCGACCGGATTGAGCGCGATGGGGGACCGATGGCTCGACTTCTTTGCCGCCGCGCGCGAGGCGAGCGAGAGCACGTTGCTGGAAGCGATGGCGCTGGAGGTCGAGGGCATCGACGATCGCAAGCAGGCGGCGGCCGTGCTCAAGGATTTCAAGCGCGCCAACTTCATCCGGATCGCGATCGCCGACCTGGTTGGCAAGTCCGGTGTGGCGGGCACGATGCGCCTGATGTCGCGGCTGGCGGACCTTTGTATCGCCGGCTCGCTTCGGCTCGCGATGCAAATCATGGCGGCGCGCGCGCAGGCCGCCGGCGATTTCTGCGTGCTCGCGATGGGCAAGCTCGGGGTGGACGAGTTGAACCTGAGCTCGGACCTCGACCTCGTTTACCTTTTCGATTCGCCCGATCCGCGTACCGCACAGGAGCCTGCCGCGCGGCTGGGCGAACTGCTGACCGAGCTGCTTTCCACGAATTGTTTCCGGGTCGACTTGCGGCTCAGGCCCGGCGGCAAAAACGCGCCGCTGGTTACCTCGATCAATGGTGCGCTCGGCTTCTATCAGAGTTTCGGCGAGACCTGGGAGCGCGCGGCGTTGCTGCGGGCGCGGCCGGCGGCGGGCAACCCGGAGCTGGGCCGCCGGCTGATTTCGGAGCTCGAACATTTCATCTACCGGCGCTACCTCGATTTCGAGACGCTCAACGAGTTGCGCGCGATGAAGCATCAGATCGAGCAGGAACTGCGCTCGCACGACGCGGTCCATCGCAATATCAAGCTCGGCTACGGCGGAATTCGCGAGATCGAATTCATCGTGCAGGCGCTCACGCTCGTGTACGGCGGGCGCGACCGGCGCCTGCGTGAAGGCCGGACCATCGAGAGTCTCACCCGCCTCGACGCTCTGGGCTATCTGGAATCAAGCCGCGCTGCCGAGATGGCCGAGGCGTACCTCTTCCTTCGCGACGTGGAGCACAAGCTGCAAGTCGTCGCCGGACTCCAGACGCATAGCCTCCCGATCGGCGAGGCCGGCATTCGCGCGCTGGCCGCCCGGATGGGATTCGGCAAGGGCGAGAGCTCTGCGACGGACTTTCAGACTGCGCTCGGACACCATCGCCTGCGCGCTGCAGAGCTATTCAACGAGCTGTTGGCGGGCGGAGCGGCCAGCGCCTTGCCGGTCGCTTCAGCCGCCGCGGTCGCCGCCTGGCAGGCGGCGGCGGATCCCAAAAAGGCCGGCGCGCCGCTCAAGGCACTCGGCTTTGCGGCGCCGGAGGAAAGTGCGGCCCATCTGACGCTGCTCGCGGCCGGAACGCCGCGCGCTTCGGCGAGTCCGCGCCGGCGCGAGCTGCTCGATCGCCTCGGCCCGCGCCTGCTCGACGAGATGAGCGGCCTTGCCGATCCGGATCTGGCGATGCAGAACCTGGTGGCGTTCATCGCCTCGGTCGGGGCGCGGACTTCGTTTCTGTCGCTCCTGGAACAGCATCCCGGCACGCGCCGCGTCCTGCTCCGGCTGTTTGCTTCGAGCAGCTACCTCTCCACGATCTTCATTCGCCATCCCGACATGCTCGACACTCTGGTTCGCTCCGACCTCGCCCGGCCCCGGCGCGAGGCCGGCGAGCTCGACGCGGAGCTGCGCGGGTCGCTGGCCGCCTGCACCGATCTGGAAAGCCGCCTCGACGCGCTGCGCGCGTTTCGCCATCAGGAGTTCCTGCGCATCGCGATCGCCGACCTCGCCGGCGCGCTAGAGATCCAGGACCTGGAGGCCGAGCTGACGGCGCTGGCCGAAACCGTAGTGCGCGCCGCGATGACGATCGCGCAAACGCAAGCCACGGTGCATACGAACATTCCGGCGGCGCTGCGGCTGTGCACGATCGCGATGGGCCGGCTGGGCGCGGCCGAGATGAGCTACAATTCCGACCTCGACCTAATCTTCGTCTACCGATGCGAGGGTGAGGACGCCGCGAATGCGCCCGAGGCCGCCGCCCGAATCGTCCAGAAGCTGATCGGCGCGCTCGAAGCGCGCACGATGGAGGGTTACGCGTATAAGATCGATCTGCGGCTGCGCCCATCGGGCAACGCGGGACCGTTGGTCGCGTCGCTGCCGGGCTTCATCGAGTACCATCGCCAGAGTTCGGCAGTGTGGGAGCGGCAGGCGCTGGTGCGCGCGCGCGTGATCGCCGGCGATGAGGCGCTGGCGCGCGAAGTTGAGGCGGCGCGCCAGGAGTTCGTCTTCAGCCGCGGGTTGAGCACGCACGAAGTCGGCAAGATCGCCGCGATGCGCGCGCGGATGGAACATGAGATCGGCGCCGAAAATCCGGGCCGGCTCAATATCAAGCAGGGACGCGGAGGACTGGCCGATGTTGACTTCATCGCGCAGATGATGGCGCTGCGGCATGGCAGGCGCTTCGAGCAGCTAAGGCGCCGCAGCACGGCCGACCTGCTGCGTGCGTTACCGCAATGCGGCCTGATGGCCGAGGCGGAGTCGCGCACGTTGATCGACGGCTACCGCTTTCTCTCGAGGTTGGAGAACCGGCTCAGAATCGAAAACGACCAGCCGGCCTGGGCGCTTCCGACCGCGCCCGCCAAGCTCGCGCCGGTTGCGCGCCGGATGGGCTACGACGGCCCCGACGGCGCGGCGCGATTGCTCGCGGAATTGACCCAGCGCCGCGAGCGGATCCGCGCGATCTTCGATCGAGTCTTCGCCGCCGAGCAGCGCAAGCCGTAGAGCCGCGCCGTGCAACCCGTCAAATTGCTGCGCGCAGATTTTCTTGCTCGCCTCTCCCGCGCCCTCGTGTTCGTCTTCACCAAAGTCGGCGAAGCGCCATTCGTGCGAGCGCGAAAGCGACGAACGCGAGCAGCGATGCGGTGCGCATCAGGGTGCGCGCCGCCGCGACGTCACTCGGCGAGAGCTCGCGCTCGCGGTCGCCGAAAGTCGGATGCGCCTGGAACTCGCCGCCGTAGAACGCGCCTCCGCCGAGCTGGATTCCGAGCGCTCCGGCGATCGCGGCTTCGGGGTGGCCGGCGTTCGGGCTCGGATGCTTCGCGGCGTCGCGGCGCCACGCCGCAAACGCGGCGCCGCCGCGGCCGAAATGGAGCGCTGCCGCGATCGTGATACATAACGCCACTAGCCGCGCCGGCAGCAGGTTGGCCGCATCATCCATTTTGGCGGCAAATCGCCCAAAATGAAGATGGCGCTCGTCGCGATGGCCGATCATCGAGTCCATCGTGTTGATCGCCTTGTAAGCGATCGCGCCCGCCGGGCCGGCGGCAAAGAGATACAGCAGCGGCGCGACGAAGCCGTCGGAACAGTTCTCGGCCACCGACTCGACCGTGGCGCGGATAATTCCGGCGCGATCCAGCGGCTCGGGATCGCGGCCGGCCAACGCCGGCAGCGCGAGGCGCGCCGCCGCGTCGTCTTCAAGCGCCAGGCTTTTCTCGACTTCCAACGCGGCGTTGTCGAGCCCGCGGAGCGCAAGCGTGGTCCACGCCACGACGATTGCGACGATCGTCCCGGCCATCGCGCCGAATCGTTCTCCCGATGCGATCAGGATCCAGGCGCCGAGCGCCGCGAGCACGACCACGCCCAGCGCCAAAATCGATCCGGCAATCAAGTCGGCGCCACGCGCGCCTGTATAGAGCGCGCGCTCGCCGCGCGCGACCGCACATCCGATCATCCGCACGGGATGAGGCATCCAGACCGGATCGCCAAGCGCGAGATCCAGCACGACCGCGGCTGCAATCGCGACGGTCGGAAGATGAAATGCCACACTCAAATGCGAATCCCGGCGATCGACGCGATTTGCACAAAATCGCAGTGGGCGATCAGAATATCGGCGAGCCGATCGTATTCGGCGGTCCTGGCTTCGCGATAATCGGGAGCCGGCGCGGCCCGAAGCGGCTTAAGTCCTTTTGCCGAGCGAATCTCCTCGATGAAGCGGCGGCGGAAGTTGGCGGAGTCGAAGAGACCATGTACCGACGTGCCGATCACGCGGCCGTCCGACGACTTGCATCCTTCGAGCTCGGCGAGCTCGATGCCGTCGCGTTTCGTGATTCGAAGCAGCGCCTCGCCCGCGCGGATCGCGCGTCCGGCATGAATCTCATAGCCGCGAATCTTCAGCCCGGACGAGATCTCGCAGCCCTCGACCTGGGCAGTGACCTTGTCGCGCTCGAACACGGTCTCGAGGTCGAGCAGACCGAGCCCAATCGACTCGGCGATTTTGCTCTCGACTCCGTGCGGATCGAGGATGCGACGCCCCAGCATCTGGAAGCCGCCGCAAATCCCGACCACCCGGCCGCCGCCGCGCAGATGGCGGACGATCGCGTTTTCCCATCCGGCGCGCCTGAGCCAACTCAAGTCGGAAACCGTGCTCTTGGTTCCCGGCACGATCAACACGTCGAGCGCGGGCGCGCTCAAGGGATCAGTCAGGTAATGCACGGCCACTTCAGGCTCATGCTCCAGCGGCTCGAAGTCGGTGTAGTTCGAGATCCGCGGCAAATGCACGACGCCGATCGTGACCGGCGCATCGCTCGCGCGCGGCGCGAGGTAGTCGAGTCGTGCTGCATCCTCGTCGGGCAGGCGCAGAGCGTTGATATGGGGAAGCACGCCGAGGACCGGGATTCCCGTGCGGTCTTCGAGGAAGCGAAGCCCGCTGTCGAGCAGTCTCACGTCCCCGCGAAACTTGTTGATCAGCATCCCGCGCACGCGCTCGCGCTCGGACGGCCGGATCAACTCGACGGTCCCGACCAGAGAGGCGAACACGCCGCCCTTGTCGATGTCCGCGACCAGCACGACCGGCGCGCCGGCCAACTCCGCGACCGCCCAGTTCACGATGTCGCGATCTTTCAGGTTGATTTCGGCGGCGCCGCCGGCGCCCTCGATGACGATCAGATCGAATTTTTCCGCGAGCGCCGTGTAGCTCGCCACGATTTCGGGCCACGCCTCGCGCCGATAACGCTCGTAGTCGTGCACGCCCATGTGAAACCGGGCGCGGCCGCGAATGACGACCTGGCATCCGGTCTCGGTCTCGGGCTTGAGCAGAATCGGATTCATGTCGAGCCTGGGCGCCAGCCCGCACGCTTCGGCCTGCATCGCCTGCGCGCGTCCGATCTCGCCGCCACCGGCGCACACCGCCGAATTGTTCGACATGTTCTGCGACTTGAATGGCGCGACGCGCACGCCGGCTCGCGCGAACGCGCGGCCGAGCGCGGCTACCACTACGCTCTTGCCGACGTCAGACGCCGTGCCCATCACCATCAGGCTTTTCGCCATCTGCCGTTCCCGCCGTTCAGAACTCGAGCTGCACGCCCGCGACGAAATTGATCGGCGGCGCCTTGAAGCCGAAGGACTCCGAGTAGTTGCGGTCGAACAGGTTTTGCACGCGGGTGTAGACCTGCTCGTTATGGATTCCGCCCCATTGGATTCCCGGCGAGTATGACACGACCGCGTTGAACAGGTCGTAGGCGTCGTGGTTCTGGATGTCGTCGGTGATCGGATTGATGTCGTCGCGATCGCCGACGAACGTGTAGGCCAGGCTCGCAATCGTGGTGTCGCCCGACCTGAAAAAGCCGTCGTGGATGTATTGCGCGAGCGCCGTGGCCGAATACTTGGGCACCCTGGTGGGCCTCACGTCCGACGCCGCCGGCTGCGATGCATGGGTCTCGTCGAGATAGGTGAAATTGCCGCTGAACGTAAGATCGTGCGTGACGCGCAGGCTCGGCACCAGCTCGACACCTTGCACATCGACTCGCTGCGCATTGGCGGCCGTCACGCATCCGGGAGATGAGGCGCAGGGCACCGCGACGATCAGGTCGTGAACGCGGCGCGAAAAATAGGTCGTGGTGAGAGCGGCCGCCTCCCCAAAGGTCTTGGTGACGCCGCCGTCGTATTCGCTGGAAATTTCCGGGCCGAGGTTCGGATTTCCAAAGTCCGGATAGTACAACTCATCGAAGCTGGGCGCGCGAAACCCTTCGCTGTAGCTGCCGCGCAGCGTGGCGCCTGCTTGGGCGATCGGAATCGCGACCGACCACGCCGGACTGACTTCTTGTCCGAAGTCGCTGTTGCCGTCGACCCGGAATCCGCCCGTACCCAGCAGATGGCCGTCGAACAGGCTGGCCTCCTGCTCCACATAACCCGCATACTCCTGGCGCCGCGCGTGGAAAGCCGTGTCCGACACAAAGGTGCCTTCGGAAAAATTGTCGCTCGACCGGACCCATCGATCCTTGAAATCGAAGCCGGCCACCGTACGGACGCCCTTGAGCCAGGTATAGACCGCCTCGAGATTCGCGCCGCGAGTCTCCTCCGGGATGTCGGAGGATTCGAGCGCCTGATAGCCGGGGTTGGGATAGTTGTTGAGCCGGACCTCGTTGCGCACGAACGATCCGCTAAGGCGCACCGTGAGCCGATCGCCGAACCGGCGCTCGATCTCGCCCTTGAAAAGCATGAACTCGGTGCGCTGATGCGCGCCGGGATCGAGCGGCTCGATGAAGTTGGAGTAATTGACCAGGCTGACGTTCGCTCGGGTATAGCGCGCGAAGCCACGCACGACGGTGTCGTCGTCCAGATGGTAGTCGAGGCGCAGCGATCCCGAGAGATTGTCGGAGCTGTCGTTGATTGGACGAAAGCCGGTGGTCGAGAAATATGAAAGCGCGCCCGAGTAGCCGAGATTTCCCTCCGACCCGCTGAAGGTCTCCGCCTGGCGCTGCGTGGCGCGGTTGCCGCCCTCGGACAGCAGACTGAATTGCGGAGGCCCCTGGCCCTCCTTCGAGATGAAGTTGATCACGCCCGCGATCGCATCCGAGCCGTAGAGCGAGCCGCCCGCGCCGCGCAGCACTTCGATCCGGTCGAGATTATCGGTGGTCAGATTGGCCAGATCGAAGCCGCCGCTGGAGCCTGTATTGACCTCGACTCCGTCGATCAGCAACAGCGTCTGGTCGGGCGACGCGCCCCGGATGAAGACCTCGCTGATCGTGCCGGGCGATCCATCCTGGTTCACCTGGACGCCGGGCACCTGTTTCAACACGTCGTTCACCTGACCGATCTTCTGCGCTTGGATCTGGCTCTGGTCGACGACCGTGACCGTGGTGCCGATCTCATCGATCGGCTGCTCGACGCGCGTCGCGGTCACCACGATCGGCGGGAGCTGCGTCACCGGAGATGCCTGCGGACTCGGTGAGCTTGCCGGCTGAGCCGCGGCGGCGGCGCTCGCGCCGGAGTCAGCCGTGGCCGCATCCGGCGCGGCGGCCGGGATGATCGACAAGGTGATCGAAACGACCAGCAGGAAGGAAATGAAACGGACCGACGGAACTCGTGCTCGCTTCATGCACACACCCTCGTGTGCGCCGGTCCTGGCGAGCGTCAGTGGCCGGGTCCTGGGCCTCGACCCGCGTCGGCGATCGAGCCGCGCCCGAAGCCACCCTCCCCGCGGAAGGCCGACGGCTTAAATTCCCGGTCGGTCTCCTGGCTTGGGGTTCTTCCGCGGGCCCGCCTTCCCGCAGATGCGGTGGCACGATGGGCCGTTGTCCCCCCACACAGTTGCGGGGCAGCGCCGGATTTCAACCGGCTTCCCGAGCACCGGGTTGAAGATTCAGTAGTCCGCGCGGCGCGCGTAGTCAAGTCTGTCGAGGAAAAATGTAGCCGGTCTAGCCGCGCACGAAAATGTGGTCCCGAAGCGGTCGCGGGGAACCCCCTGGAGGGGGATTGCAACGGGCCTGAAATGAACAGCCGGCGGGATTTCGTCAGCGATGCGTGGCCGCCGGGAAATGGTCGCCTAATTTCCCTTGAGACGTGCGGCGGAGCTTCTTGATCGCGTCGTAGCGCGAGGCTAGCCGAACGCGATAGATCGGCTGGGCATCTCGTCCCAGGTCCTGCCCATCAGGACGCGCCCTGTCCTCTTCTTGTTCCTGCCGCCCCATTGTTTGAAAAAGAATGGGACCCGAGCTCTGCGGCATTGGTCGCGCAAATCCGTTGCCCAGTCCGGGTTCATCGGTCGCGCCCCCGGCCCCGACTCTCCTCCGACGATGACCCAATGGATATCTCGCAAATCGAGATCGTGGAGCGGTCCCAACAGAGGCTCGAGCGACAGGAACTTGATGGCCGCGCCGGTACGGCGAAGGTCATCGATTCGCGGCCGATACTTGTCGCTCTCGACGCTCACTCCCATCCAGATGTTCGAGGCCCATTTCAGTTCGCCGTCGAGTTCGGCGAGCCGATCGGCGCGCTTCGTCAGTATCTGGAAACGATGCCAGTGGGCCCGCCGCATCACATCAAAGACTCGTTGGATGTAATCGAGGGGCACGCCCTTGTGGAACAGGTCGCTCATCGAGTTCACGAAGATCGTCTGCGGCTTTTTCCAACGCAGCGGCAATTCGAGCATGTGCGTCTGCAACGTCAGTCGGAACCCGTTGCGGTAATTTCCCTGACCCATCGCCTGGAGGCGCTCAGCCATCCGCTCTGCATAGCAGTGGGTGCAGCCTGGGCTAATCTTTGTGCAGCCCGTGACGGGATTCCAGGTGGACTCGGTCCACTCGATCGCGGACTTCGCCATTTTCCTACCCTCGCTTCCTGTTCCTGTACTTATCGAGGATGTCTTGAACGATCCTCGAGGCAACAGGCTGGTGGCTCGCGAAGAAGAGGTAGTACACGATTGCGTTCGTCGAGTTTAGCATCGGGAGTGGTTTCGGAACGAACTCGAAGCCGGCAATCGATTTCAGTCGTTCAGTGAACGCCTCGACGACATGTGTGTTGCCCAGCTTGAAGTCCTGTTGCTCCCCGAAGAGAGTTCCCTGCTGTCTGTAGGCGGCCCGCTTCCACGAGTCGTCGCCCCAGTATGCCGTCATACGGCGCTTCCCTTCGGCAGTGACGCGTTCGGGCCTCAGCCAGAGTGCATTTCGGTTCATGTCCATGATCGGGAAGTTCAGGAATATCTCGATGGACTTCATCTTCCCGGCAGTCTCAATCACCTCCCAGTTGAGGTGCAGGCCGTACGGGTCGAGAACGCAAAGCGCCCGCCGGTAGTCCTCATACTTCACCTTTGGAAACACCTGCTCCAGAAGCACCCGGTTACAGTCGCCATGGATCACGTGAACCTCCGCGTGGTTCCTCACCTCCGGCAACGAGCGCAGTTGATCCGCCCTATCGCCATCAAGGTCGACGAGGAAGTATTCGTCGAACGGAGGTGTGATCGCCATGGCGTTGAGGGGACTACCCAGCACGAGTTCCCTGCTGCCACGAGAGACGTGAAACCCGGCGCCAGCGAATCCATCGATGTACGAAAACTGGAACTGCTTTGTGGCGAGAATCCTGGCGTATGCTTGAGCGTAGTCCCTGACGATGTCCAGCTTGATCTCGCTCCAGTAGCCGATCTCGTCAAACCGGAGGTCGCCGGTTCTTTTCCCTTTGGCCGCCATCGCCCGTCCCCACCTTCAAGAATCCGTGTGTCCCCCACGAGTCAATGATACAGGTTGGCGCACTTGTGGTCTTCCGGGTTTCAATGCGGCCTTCATGGCTTCATTCCTACTCAGGACTCGGTCGGAACCCTCACCCGCGCCGCGCAGAAAGCATCGAGGACGCAGAGTCAATCCGACTGCGCGGCTCGCCCTCTCCCGCGTCATCGCGGGAGAGGGATTCTGGAGTGCGTCGCGATGAGAGAACGGAGTTCCTAAAGCGTGGTGTCGTATCGCGAAAGTGATCACTCATCGATCGGTTACTGGGCGGCGAATTGGCCGGTTGCGCGGATTAGTTCGCGGGTGATGGATGCGTTCGAGGCGTCGTGGCCGGCGTCGTCGACGATCACGAGCGTGGCGCGTGGCCACGCGCGCTTGAGGTCCCACGCCCAGCCTACCGGGGCTTGAAAGTCAAAGCGTCCATTCACCATGATTCCGGGGATGTCGGCCAGAGAGCCGGCGTTGCGAAGCAGGATTCCGTCCTCGAGCCACGCGTTATGGCGGACGTAGTGGGTCACGATGCGCGCGAATGCCATCGCAAAGGCGGGATCGGTGAATCGGGGCGACAGCGCATGAGTAGGGGGCCAGGCGGGTGTCGCGGACTCCCACGTACACCATGCTAGCGCGGCTTGCCCGCGAACCACGGGATCGGGATCGTGCAGCAGCCGATAGTATGCCTCGACGATATCGCCATCTCGTTCGGCGGCCGGCACAGTATCGCGCAGACGCTCCCACTGCTCCGGGAACAGGACCGCCGCGCCGCCGCGGAACCACCAGTCAAACTCCTTGCGGCGTCCGGTCGTGACGCCCCACAAAATGATCTCCGTGACCCGTCGGGGATACCTTTCGGCGTAGGCGAGCGCCAGTGTGCTGCCCCATGATCCGCCCAACACCAGCCATCGATCGATGCCAAGGTGTTTGCGCAGCAGTTCGATGTCCGCGATCAGGTTTAACGCATTGTTGCTCGCCAGGTCCGTTTCAGGCGCGCTTGCGTGTGGCGTGCTCCGTCCACAGCCGCGCTGATCGAACAGCACCAGGCGATAGGCGTTCGGATTGAAAAGCCTGCGGTGCCACGTCGTGCATCCCGAACCGGGACCACCGTGCAGGACGACTCCGGGCTTGCCGCGTGGATTGCCGCAGGTCTCCCAGTAGAGGCGGTTGCCGTCACCGACCTCCAACATCCCATGCTCGTAAGGCGCGATCTCGGGATACAGACTCCTCATGACGCATTGACCCGTGACTTCCGTTTTGGGTCTAAAGTTCCCGCTGCCGCTGCCTTCCCAGCGGCCATACGCTTTGGATAATGGCGAATAGAAAGGCGGTGGTCAGGCCGAACAGCAGCATCCCGTTGAGCGCCTCCAGAGCGCCCATCATCTGCCAGTGAGATTGCAGAAACAGGTCCGCGTGGCCGTAACTGGTCAACGCGCTGAGCGAGTAGAGCATCGCGGACCTTTTGTCCGGCATGGCGCCCAAGAGCCGGTACGCGACGGCCCAAATGAACCCCTCGGTTGCGTGCAAAATGGTAACCAACAAGGTTACGACACTCATGACCACTGCGAACCTTGGTGTGACGCGGCGGCGCTCCCCAGCACCGCTCATGACCCGGACGACTCTGTCGTTGATAAGAGAGAGGCCAGATACATGTATGACCACATTCAGGACGATCAAGGGCAGTCCCCACGCCCAGTCAGCACTCCAGGGGGTCAGGTCAGTTATATTCATCTGTGCCCCTCCCGGTCGGTCCATCGGCTTGCAGCCGCGCACGATATCCGATTCCATTCGCGCCCGAAAGCGATCACACTCGCGGGTAGTGCAAGGGCCCGCTGGATCAAGCTCCGAGCCGCGGATGGGGAAATTCCGATGGGATCGATAACGCTGGTTACCGGCGGGGCGCGCAGCGGCAAGAGTGGATACGCGATCGAGCGCGCGCTCGCGCATCGCGGTTCCCGCCGCGTATTCGTCGCCACGGCACAGGCGCTCGATGACGAGATGCGCGCGCGCATCGAGCACCATCGCGCGAGTCGTCCGGCGGAGTTCGAGACCGTCGAGGAGCCGCTCAACGTCGTCGCCGCGCTGGCCGGGCTCGAAGGCCGCGCCGATGTCGTCGTGCTCGATTGCCTCACGCTCTGGGTATCGAACCTGATGGCGACCTATTCGAATGACAGCGCGCCGCTGGCCGAAGCGGACTCGCTGGCGCGGGTGCTGCGCGAAGCCTCGTATGCGAGCGTGATCGTGACCGACGAAGTCGGCGCGGGAATCGTGCCCGACAATCCGGCGGCGCGGCGTTTTCGAGATCTGCTCGGCTGGACGAATCAGAAAGTAGCGAAAGCAGCCGGCGAGGTGATCCTGATGGTCGCGGGCCTGCCGCTGCGAGTCAGGTAGCCGCCATCACCACCAGCACGATCGCTTCCACAATCTCGCCCGCCGCGCCGATCAAATCGCCGGTCACGCCGCCGAGCCATCGGCGATAGAACGATCGCAACGCGAGCGTCACGATCGCGGCCGCGGCGCACGCGCCGAGCATCCGGCGCGACGGCGCGAGCAGGACGGCGGCGAGCGTCGTGAGCGAGGCGAACGCGAAGCTGCTCTCTGCGCCGGCCTGGAGAAGCGCGGAGCCCGCGCCCTCCGAGCGCAGGTAATCGAGTCCGCGGCTGACCGCGACCATCGCCCATCGCGCGAGCCCTGGCGCCAGGTATAGCGCCGCGCTCCGGCGATGGCCCTCCACGAGGCCGGCGAGCGCGACCACCTTGAGCGCCAGCACGAAGAACAACGCGATCGCGCCGAAGCTGCCGATCGCGCTGTCGCGCATGATTTCGAGCGCGCGCTGGCGATTGCGCTCCGCGCCCAGCGCGTCCGCCGTGTCGGCGAGACCGTCGAGATGGACGGCGCCGGTCAGCGCCGCAATCGAGAGCACGGTCAGAATCGATCTGAGCGGCAGGCCGAACACGAAGCCCAGCAACGAATCTGCGGCCGCCAGCGCGGCGCCAATCATGAAGCCGCAAATCGGAAACCAGGCCAACGATTCGGCGATTGATTCGGGCGCAACGGCGCGGCGCGGGCCGATCGGCAGGATGGTCAGAAACGCGAGCGCGAGGCGCAGCTCGTCGAGCGAGCGCCAGCCCGCGATCTCCGCGCTCGTCGGGCGTGGCCTGTTCACTCACTTGATTTTTTGCGAGACGCCGGCGCCGGCGAACGTCGCCATATTGTGGAACAACTCGAGCGCCGCCCTGATCGTAGACATCGCGAGCGCCGCGCCGGTGCCCTCGCCAAGCCGCATGTCGAGGTCGAGAATCGGCCGCGCGTTCAGGTGCTCCAGAGCCAACGAATGACCGCCCTCGGCCGAGCGATGCGCGAAGAAAAGGGCCTCGCTAAGAGCGGGATGAAGCTCGGCGGCAGTTGCCGCGGCCGCGGTCGCGATAAATCCGTCGACCACGATCGGCACGTGATGGGCCGCGCCGCCCAGGCACACGCCCACCATCGCGGCAATCTCGAAGCCGCCGAGCGCGGCGAGCCGCGCGAGCGGATCGCGCAGCACCTGGCGGTGAAGAGCGAGCGCACTGTTGATCACTTCGACCTTGTGGCGAAGCCGGGCGTCATCCAGGCCGGTGCCGCGGCCGGCGATACGATCGGGCGGCATGCCGGTAGCGGCCGACAGCAGCGCGGCGGCCGAGGTGCTGTTGGCGATTCCCATCTCGCCGATCCCGAGCATCGTCGCGCCCGACCGCGCCGCGCCGCGCGCCACTTCGATTCCGGCCTCGATCGCGCGGACCGACTCGGCCGCCGACATCGCGGGCCCGCGCAGGAAGTTTCGCGTTCCGGCGCCGATCCGCCGGTAGCTCACGCCCGGCATCGGCTCCGCGCTGGTGTCGGTCTCGACGCCGACGTTGATCACTTCCAGCCCGAACCCGAAATGGCGCGCGAGCACGCTTATCGCGGCGCCGCCCTGCGCGATATTGCGGAGCATCTGGACCGTGACCGCCTTGGGATAGGCGCTGACGCCCTCGTCGGCGACGCCGTGATCGGCGACGAACACCGCGATCGTTCCAGTTCCCCATCGGGCGGCAGGGTCGCGGCGAATCGCGGCGTAGCGGCGGACGATCTCCTCAAGGCGGCCGAGGCTGCCCAGCGGCTTGGTCAGCGAATTGAGCCGCGCCAGGGCGGCGTTGGATGCATCCTCGCCACAGGGACTAATCGCCGCGAGCGTCTCGTCGAGCAGGCTCATCTGCGATCAGCGATCCGGCGGCGAATCGTCCGGGAAGGTCTCGTGCCAGATCGCGGCGTCCTCGATCGTTTTGACCAGCGGATCGGCGCGGCCGTCGCGCGCGAGCCAGGAATCGAAATGCAGCAGCGTGCGCGGCGGCAGCCGCTTGGCCCATTCCGCGCTCTCCAGTATCGGACGCTCGGGAAATTCCTTCACGAAACCGATGCACAGGTAGGCGACCGGAATGACGCTCTCGGGAATCGCAAAGATTTTCCGCAGCGCGTCGTTGCGAACGATGCTGACCCATCCGACGCCGAGCCCCTCGGCGCGCGCGGCCAGCCATAGGTTCTCGACCGCCAGACAGGCGGAGTAGACCTCGACCTCGTCGATGCTGACTTTGCCCAGCACGCCGGGACCGAAGCGGTCGGGCTCGCACGTAACGATCAGGTTGAGCGGGGCTTCGAGAATTCCCTCGAGCTTCAGCGAGAGAAATTTCTCGCGCCGCGCGCCGGTGAACTGCGCGGCATTGCGCTCGCGTTCCTGATCGAAGACGCGCCGGACTTCGCGGCGGCGTTCGAGGTCGCGGATGACGACGAAGTCCCACGGCTGGGTGAAGCCGACGCTGGCCGCGTGATGGGCCGCGATCAGCACGCGCGCCAGCACATCATCCGGAACCGGGTCGGGAAGGAACTCCCGCATATCGCGGCGGCGAAAGATCGCCTCGTAGACGCCGCGCCGCAGGGGCGACGCGAACGCGTGCCTATTTGCGGAAGCCTTCGTAACCGACATGGTAGCGGGCCGGCCGCTATCGCGTCGCCGGGCCTTCAGGCGGCCGCGGCTTTCCGCGCCGCCGCGAGCACGGCTTCGTAGTCGGGCTGATTGGCCACTTCCTTGACGTATTCGACGTGGGTGACGGTGTCGTTCTTGTCGACCACGAAGACGGCGCGCGCCAGCAGATGGAGCTCCTTGATCATCGCGCCGTACTTCTCGCCGAAGTCGCCCTTCTGATAGTCGCTGAGCATCGTGACCTTGTCGACGCCCGCCGCGCCGCACCATCGCGCCTGCGCGAACGGCAGATCCATCGAGATGGTCACGATTTGCACGTCGCCGGGAAGCTTCGCGGCCTCTTCATTGAAGCGGCGCGTCTCGACATCGCAGACCGGCGTATCGACCGACGGCACTGCCGAGAGAATTTTCACTTTGCCCTTGAACTGGTCGAGCGCGACCTGAGCGAGACCTTTTCCGACCGCCGTAAAGCTCGGGGCCTTCTGTCCGGGTTTGAGCTCCGGCCCGAGCAGCGTCATCGGATTGCCTCTCATCGTTACGGCGCCTTTGCGTTCTTCCGCCATGCCTGTACTCCCTGATGCGTGAGTGATGCGTTGAGACCCCGACTGTAATCCGTTGGCTAAGGGGCGTAAATATGCGCGCCGCCCGATCGCGTGGCGGTGGTCGATCGCGCCGACGGATGGGTCGCGATGGGCGGCGGGATGGGCACGCTGGCCGAGATGACGTTTGCGTGGCAGAAGCTGTCGCTGCGGATGTTCGCCGAGCGTCCGCTGGTCCTGGTCGGTCCGCAATGGCGGGTCATCCTCGATAGCTGGCTACAGAACATGAACCGTGCTGGCGGACGACTTTCGATGCCTGAGCGTGACCGCGACGCCCGAGGAAGCGTGCGCAGCGATCCGGGCGTTTTTCGCGGGCGACCCCGACGCGATCCTCCCCGGCCTCGCCCATCGATGGTAGCGCGGGACGGCTACCAGTGGATGATGATGCCGACCAGGCTGCCGAGAATGAGCAGTCCGCTGGCGGCGGCGGTCATAATCGCGCCTGTCGAGCGCTTGGCCGGGTCGGCAAGGTAGCCACGCGCATAGACCACTCGCGCGATAATGTACAACAGCCCAAGCAGCGCCGCTCCTTTTCTGCTCAGAGCGACGCCGCAAATCCATAGCGCCGGCAGAAAGACGATCAGCGATTCGAGCGTGTTCTGATGCACGCGGAAGTAGCGTTCGAACATCGGATCGCCGGTCGTGGCGGGCGCGGCGACGTTGTAACGGCCGCGCGCCTGCCCGACCATCACGCCCAATATCATGTATTCGATCAACGCCAGGACCGTGATGAGTGACAGCCAATGAATTCCCCGCATCATGAGTCTCTCCTTCTCTGCCTGTATGTAGACTGTACCTATATCGCTTCAGCGTGATCAGCAAAAGCGAATCGCGGAGGCGCGCGAAGAACTAAAGCACGCCGACACGGGCGCGTTCGATCGTGCCTTGCGCGCGCTCGTCAAGGTGACTGGCGGCAGGAAGCCGAAGCACGTAAGAACGGACGCTTAATTCAACGAAACGGGGCGTGAGGCTAAGGGATTTACTTTTATCATCAGCGGAAAACTCGCAAACTTCTTTCCATTCCTGAGGCGCTCAGTTTTTTCTCTTATCCATATCTTCACCTCATGCTTGCCGGGGTTGTAATTTTTAAAAATCCCGCTTTCAAAAGCTGCGCATCAGCATTCCAGCCGGCCGGCATCGGATCGGATGGACTCCACCATCGAGCGCCATTAGCCATCCATCTGTCGCGCAAGTCCTCATGGCTCACAGTAGCATCGTGATAACCAAATTCGGTTCCGCAACATGGGCAAATAACAAAGTTGCGCGGCTCACGCTCCAGTTTCGGATAGCCACAAACGGGACACTGGTAGTTCATTGGGCGCACGTCCAATAAAAATAGGTGAGATTGTCTGTTTTGCCGTGGAAGGCCGGATCGGCTACGAAATATGTACGGATATGGCCGTCCTGATCACAAACGCCGAATTCCTGTGTGCTTTGGTCGAAACGCACGCGATCACCGTCCCTTCGCACTTGCTCTAACATTGTAGCGTTAGTCGGTCCGTGAAGGAACGCGATTCCGCGCGCCTCGTATTCATCGGCGGATTGCAGGTTGAGAAACTCGTGCCGATGATCGTTGAAATGACGCTGCTTGTCCCATTCCGTAAGAAATCCGTGCGCCTCGGGCACATTCCGACCTCGCGCTTGGACCATTAGCAGCCTTCCCTAGCAGGGTGTTGAGAAAAGCGGCGAACGACCAAAGTGGATTTCATGGCTCTCAACACCCTGCGTGAAAACGGCTGCTTTCCTTGATCTTCTCCCCTGTCCCGGGGGAGATAGAGAGAGGGAGCAGGCTGTTGAGGCTTTTCTCAACAGCCTGCTGGCGCTTGTCCATTGCACACCTCGGGATCGACCTGCGGATAACGCTCGCCCGTGCTCAAGCCGCCGGGCGCCGAGAGCAATGGCCGTCGTCCTCTGTCACCCTCGCGCGTCCTTTTGCCTGACGCGCGAAGGGTCTCGGGATTCCTTGTATATCGACGGCAGAACCCGCAAAGAAGGAGTTGGCCGGTGCAGTTTCTTCCAGTCGCGAACGACCTTGACGCGGAAGGGTTGAACCAAGCTGTAGTTTTGCGCTCAGATGGGCGTGCCGGACTTCGATGAATCGTTCAAACCATAGCAGGTATTCTGATATATCCGACATTCTTGTTCGGAAGGCCGAAGGTCGGAGGAGCCTTGCCGCGCTGTCGTTCGGCCAGAAACTTGAGAAGCTAGAAGAAATGAGGGCACGGGTTGCGCCGATTCGTAGGGCGCGCGATGCGCGCCGCAGCGGCGTAGTGTCTTCTATACCGATCCTCTAGTGTCCGCCTATTCACGTTACATCGGCTGCCGCTAAGCACCGCCCGAAATCGGAGAGCTTTGTAACGCTCCACGCTCCAGGCTATCGCTTGCGGTACCCCGCGATGCGTGCTGCTTCGATCTGGTCGGCGGCTCCACGGCTCGGACGCGCGGGCATGAAGCCCGGGGTGTAGTCGGTCTCCTCCCACGTTCGATCGTTCGGATCCCATACGTAGGGCAGCTCCACGATTTCGCTCCGGACGCGCGATAGTCTCGAACGCGCGCATCGCGTCGCGGACGATGCTGCGCTGCAAATCGGGTTGATGCGGTTTGCCCTTCTCATGGCCGGGCGGGAGACGCAGGGCAACACCAAAGCCGTGGCGCAACTGGATACTCCGCGTTACGCGGTCCATCGCCTGATCCGCCGCTTCGGACTTGAGCGGGGTGAATGCGGGGCGCGTTACAGTTGATCCGCAGACGCCGAGGTAATAGACCTCTCAACACGATGGACTCCCACGTGCGGCCCTCGCGAATGTCGCGACCGAGGCAGGCAACGGAGCGAAATCTCACACGATCGAGCAATGGACGTTTGTAGCCGTTACTTTAGCCCTTGCGTTTGCTGCTGTGTCCTGGCTGAGAAGGGGCTATCCGGCAGCTTTCGGCGTAACGGTAATAGCCTTCGCTGTATATTATTTCGGCCCTCAAGTATTTGGGCGCGATTGGCTATACAACGGCTTTGGGGCGGGCTTCGTCTTCGGCTCGATCATGGAGTGGGGCATGTCCAAGCCATGACTTTCGTGCGGTCTCCGACGTAGTACGCAGACCCGCCCTTTGCATCGAGGAGGTGCTTCCTATGAGATGGTGGCCCTTTGGCAGCAAAGCGAAAATGGCTTCTGTCGACCCCGTAGACCTAACCGAGGAGGAACAGAACGAATGTCAGGCCATGTTGCGCTCGCTGACAAAAGCCGAAGGCGGGGAATATGTCATGCGGGAAGACCTGATCGCTTCGTTCAAGCGAAGCATTATCGCGGTGTGTATGATGGGTCGTGCTGAGCGGTTTCTCATACTCGCAAACTCTCAACCACAATACAGGGAAGAGGCGTGCCGAGCAGCCGCCAAGGCGTGTGCTGTCTTTCCTCTTTCCATTTACCTTTACGACTTCGGCTGCGTTCTCGATAAGGCGGGTAGGCCGAGCGAAGCAAAGCAGATGTTCACCGAGTTTCTGAGACGACGTGGGACTGAAACGCTCGACGCGATCATGCAAACGACATTGAATCAACGCGATGTTGAGGGAGCGGTACGGCACGCCCGCGAAGCGGTTTCGCATGTTACAGGGCTCTGAGATGGAAAAGGAATAACAAACATGGCCTTAGATGATCGGTTCTTTGATGCGTTCGCAGACCTCACTGACAGCGTAATTGGGCGAGCGGGAGAATTCGACTACGGCTGCGCTCGTCACAATACGCTCGCGAAGCACTTGCGCAATTGGGAGAGCAAACCGAATGACGATCAAAATAGGGCGGCAGTCGAAGCGTTGCGTTCGCGCTTGGCGACGCCGGAAAAGGCCGCCCTCTATCATTGTAAAGTTGCTTTTGTTCTGGACATCGCTGAGTGCGGCGAGTGTAACGAGTATTTCAAGACCGCTTGTCGCGTCCTTTGGAAGTTCAAGGAAGGATGCGGCGAGATACAGAAAGCCAGTCTGCCAATCGAGTTACGGGACGCCGCGGGCCCGCGCTGAATTTTCCGGGCTTGCGTTGGCAGCTTTGCCGCGCGACAAAAATCGGCGAAGGGTCAGTTGTGATAGCCGGTCTTCCTCGTCCCAATGTTCGAGGGAAGGAATTTCCCGCTATCAATCTCTCGCTCTGGCCAACCGAAATTGTCGTGGCAGTCGTACCGCGCTAGGAAGCCTTCAAATGCCCGCAACCCCACGATCAATTTCTCTAGGTCTTCAATGTCGCGGCGCACTCGCTGACAATCGAGAGAATTTGGCTTGCGTCGCAGGCGTTCCCTTTTGTGCTCAAGCTCATGAATCGCGTAAAGCTGAGCCTCGGCTACAGTCAAGGGCATTTCCCTGCACCTCTGCCGCGCATGTTACCACGTCAATCGCGCGGCGTCTCGGCCTCACTTTTTCCGGTATGCGGCGTACCGGGCCACGAGGTTACCGCATGCCGGGTGCATGCCGGGACCGTGAAACCGGAGAGCTTTGTAATGCTCCAAGCTCCACGCTATCGCTTGCGGTACTTCGCGATGCGCTCGGCTTCGATCTGGTCGGCGACTTCGCGGCTTGGACGCGGCGGCATGAAGCCGGGCGTGTAGTCGGTTTGCTCCCAACTCTGATCGTTCGCATCCCATACGTAGGGCAGCTCCACGATTTCGCCCGGGCGTGCGATAGTCTCGAACGCGCGTAGCGCGTCGCAGACTATCTGGCGCTGCAAGTCCGGTTGATGCGGCTTGCCCGTTTGATGCCCAAGCGGGAAGTTGACAAAGACGGAGCGCGGCGGTTTTACGGCCTGCGTGATGTCCAGCGCTGATGTCATCGTGAGCGTGGGGATTCCGGCTTCTTCGACCACTCTTGCTATCAGTCCAACGGACTGATGGCAGACGGGTCAGGCGGGCACCAGGTAGAAGGCCTCGACGTTGGCGGCGCGCAATTCGGCGACGATTTTCGGCGCCAGCTCATCGCGCACCTTGCGCGCCGAGTAGATTCCGCCCATGAAGCTGAAGGCCGGATCGGACAGTTCGCCGATTACGCCTTCGGCCTCGAATTCTCGCAGGCGTTCGAGTGGAAAGACGCAGTTCGCGTCGGCTGCGGCGTCGGCGGTCGGATAGCCGAAGTGCCACACATCGAGATCGGACTGCCGTGCATCCTTCGGGATTCGCCGGTAGGAGGCGTCCTCGCGATGGAACCGCGGCTGATCGCGATACATGATTCCGCCGGAGGTCATCAAGGCGAGCTTGCATCGCGCGATCGGCTTCACAAGCGGCGTCCATGGGATCGTATCGTTGACGACCCATCGATAGTGCGAGTAGTCGCTATACAGTTCGCGCGTCCGTGGGATGTAGTCGATTGGCATAGTATTCGTCAGGGCAATTCTACGCGAGTAATTCTACGCGCACTTGGCGAAGCGGCTCAAACCCTTGGTGGTGTCCTAATCCTGTCACCCTCGCGCGTGGCATGCGCCGGGGGCGATGCCGCGCGAAGGGTCCCGGAGCCGGGATTCCTCACGCGCCAGACAATGCAGACGCGCGGGAATGACAGCAAGGCAGACAGGTGTCCTATTCTGATTTCAAGTCAGGGTACCACCAAACGTCGTCAGCTCGCGCTGAGGCCGCCGTCGACGATCAGCTCCGTGCCGGTGATATATGAGGCCTCGTCGGAGAGCAGAAAAACGATCGCGCTCGCGACCTCCCACGGCGTTCCCTGCCGGCGCATCGGGATTCGCGGCGCCACCAGCGCCTCGCGATCGCCGCTCAGCCGTCGAACCATCGAAGAGTTGATCAGGCCGGGCAGAATCGTGTTGACCCGGATCTTGTCGCGCGCGTGCGACATCGCGGCCGACCGCGAGAGTCCCAGCAGCGCCGCTTTGGTCGCCTCGTAGGAAACCATCCGGTTGCTCCGCAGCGCCGCCAGCGACGATACGTTTACGATCGCTCCGCCGCCGGCCTTGGCGATCTCGGGCACTGCGTACCTCATCATCAGGAACTGGCCGCGCAGGTTGACCTGCACCATCCGGTCGAATTGTTCGGTGGTGGTCTGGGTCAGGCCGCCGCCGATCGCGATGCCGACATTGTTGACCAGCAGATGAAGCTTGCCGAAGAAGCCGATCGCCGCCTGCACCGCGGCGCGGCAGGATTCCTCCTTGCTGACGTCGGTCTCGACCGCTTCGGCCACGTGGCCCTCGGCGCGGATGAAGTCCGCGGTCTCTTTGGCGAGCGCGAGCGAAAGATCCGCGACCACGACCGTCGCGCCTTCGCGCGCGCACAGAATCGCCGTCGCGCGGCCGTTGCCGATCGAGATCTTCTCGCCCTCACGAGGGGGCCCGTCGGCGCCGCCGCCGGCGATCAGCGCGACTTTACCGGCCAAACGTTTTGGAGAATTGGCCGCCGCGTTCGACATCTTGAGCCTCCCTGGCGTGAGCCTCCTAGATCGTGTCCGAAACGCCCGGAATGAACAGCGGCTGCATCGCGTAGTGCTCAACGTCGGCCTCGAGCTCGGCACGGGCAGGCGGCTGTGCCTTTTCGCCGGCCGGGTCGAGGATGTCGCGCAGGATGGTCGCGTCGCTCGAGGTGTTCAGGAACAGTCCGGGCCGGCTCAGCACGAAGTGGACGCCCCTGCGGATCGCGCCGCGATCGCGCAGCGGCTCGTACCAACTGAATTTGCGCTCGCCGCCGTTTTGCCATCGCCGCCGCGCAACCGATTTGATCGTCTGGGCCGCAACGCCGCGCGTATCGCATACCTTCAGCAGCGCCTCGACATCGGCGGCGTACTGGCTGATACCCATCATCGTGAAGTTGTAGGGAAACAGCACCGAGTCGAAAGCGAACCGCTCCAGGCTCCGGAGATGCATCGCAGCGACGCGCGTCCCATGACCGGTCACCCCGATGAAACGTACCAGCCCCTGCGAACGCGCCTCCACCAGCGCTTCGAGCGCTCCACCCGGCCCGAGCGCCGTAGCCCATTCGTGCTCGTCGACGAGATTGTGCAACTGGATCAAATCCAGATGGTCGGTGCGCAGCCGCTCGAGCGAGCGATGGAGACTGGCGCGCGCCGTCTCGTAAGTGCGATCGCCGGTCTTGCTGGCGAGGAAGAAGCGCCGGCGATGCTCGCGCATCCAGGGGCCGATCCTCAGCTCCGAATCGCCGTATGAAGCCGCGGTATCGATATGGTTGATGCCGTATTCGACCAGGATTTCCAGGATCTTTTCGGCCCGGTCCTGTTTCATCCCGCCCAGGGCGGCCGCACCGAAAATCACGCGCGTGCTCTGATGTCCGGTTTTGCCGAATGGACTCGTCGCTATCACCTTTTCACCTCGCCCGATTGTCCGCGTCAGTTATATCATGCCTGCCGTCTAAAGCGCGAAGTTGAGTCCCACGGCTGGTCCCAGCACGTTGACGCCATGGTTATAGTACTTGGGCTCGGACAGATAGGCATTCGATATATGCATATACGCAATGCCCGTCGAAACGCTGTAGCGGGGACTGAAGTTGTATCTCACTCCGCTACCCATTATGAAAGTAAAGGTGAAATCCTGTCCTTGACCGATCGACGGCTCGTGGTGCGCCACCTCGTAGGGTTGCTTGGCGTTGGTGAGTCCCAGGCCGCCGCGCAATTCAACGTAGGGCACGACCCTCCACTCGGGCTGGACAAAATTGTAGCGCAATCCCGCGATCAGCGCCGCGTAGTACGACTCCGGCCCCTGGGTAATCAGGTTGTACGACCCGCCGAAGGTAAAATCGGTATTGCCGCGCCAAAACGATCGGCCTCTTATGCCGTAGGGCTGCCATCGGAGAGAATAAATCAGAGGGACAATAGTGTAATTGGGCAGGAACGGTTTGCGCTTAAATGCGTCGCCGAGAATGGGACCTAGAATGAGAGGGGTGTTATAGAAGAGACAGCCTGTATCAAAGGAGATCTCAAGCTTGTTCCTGTAATAGATCTCCCGGTTGAAATCTTCGGCCGCCGAGTCCGGCGAATTCGCGGCCGTGAGGCCGGGGGTCGAGTCCTCAGCGAGTGACCGACCGCACAAGGTTAGAAGTGCGAGGGCCAGCCAGACCGCGATTCGCGTCTTCATTCGGATCGCCGTTGGCGAGGCGTAGCTTTACAGTCCCGCGCTTTCGACCCACTCGGACAGCACTGGCAGCTTGTACTTCTCACCCGAGTAGGCCTTGAACATCAGGAACAGCCACACCCCGAAGAAACCGAGGTTGACGACGAACTGGATCAGTCCGAACAGGCCCGCCAGTGGACGAAGAATTCCGGCGCCAAGACCGAGGATTATGTTCGCTGCAAACCACGCGACTGAAAACGCGATCGACTGGCGGGCGTGAAAGCGCACGTACTCATCTTTGTCGTAGGGCTCGAGGTAAAGAAATATTACCCCGGTGACGAAGAAGAGCAGGTAACTGAGCGCTCCGACCAGATTGCTGGGCGAATTGGCCGCCGTGCCTTCCATAGGGCAACTCCTCTTCCCGTATCTTCCCGTAGTGAATCGAAGACCGAGCGCAGGTCGAATCAATATCTCTACGAAAGGCGGGCGCGGAACGCAATCTCCAACCGCAGCCCAGGGATTGCAGGCCGGCCGGACTGCTACTGCTTCTTTTGGAGGCGGGTCAGCGCCGCGTCGGTGGCACGGGCGCCGGCGATCATTTCGAGTTGCGCGGCGATCGTATTTACCAGTTGCAGGCGCGTGACCGGCTTGGCGAGAAAGCCGTCCACCCCAAGGCGCATCGCCTCGGCGCGCGCGTCGATATCGTCGCGCGCGCTGACCATGATAATCGGGATGTCCGCGGTGGCGGCTTGCGCCTTGAGTGCGCGGCAGACGTCGAATCCGTCCATCTCCGGCATCATCAGGTCGAGCAGGATGATGTCGACTTCGTTTTCGCGCACCATCCGCAGGCAGTTGGCGCCCGAGTTGGCCTGGATCGCGACAAACCCCTCGCGCCTCAAATGATGCGACAGGATCGCCAGCGTGTCGGCGTCGTCGTCGACCACCATGATGCGCGCAGTCTTCTCGCCGCCTGACTCAATGCCCGACATCGTCCTTCGGCTTGGCCCCGTTCGATGTGGCCCCGCGCGGATGTTCCGGCGGCGCGACCACACCGCATCGCCTGAGCTTGGCCGCGAAGGTCGTGCGCTTGAGACCGAGCAGGCGCGCCGCGGCCTGCTTGTTACCGCCGGTCTGGCACAGGGCCTGGTTGATCAGACGGCCCTCCATCTCGCGCACCATCGCGTTAAGATTGACCGCGCCGTCCATGAGCGAAACCTCCGGCTCCTGGATTCCGGTGCAAGCGACCAGGTTGGCCGGCAGATGCTTCACGTCGATGGTCGGGTCATCGCACAGGATCGCGACCCGCTCGACGACGTTCTCGAGCTCGCGCACGTTTCCCGGCCAGTCGTACGACCACATATGCACCATCGCCTCGCGGCTGATCGCGAAGCTGTGGCCGAAGCGGAGGCCGGCGAGGAGGAGAAAGTGCTCGGTCAAGGTCGGGATGTCGTGGCGGCGCTCGCGCAGCGGCGGGATGACGATCGGCACGACCTGCAGGCGATAGAACAGATCCTCGCGAAACAAGCCCCTGCCGACCTGTGCGGCCAGATCCTTGTTGCTGGCAGCGATCACGCGCGCGTCGACCCGGGCCGCGCGATCGGAGCCTACCGGGCGGACCATGCGGTCTTCGAGCACGCGCAGCAGCTTGGCCTGCACCTGGAGTCCGAGCTCGTTAATCTCGTCGAGGAAGATCGTGCCACCGTCTGCCGTGCTGAAGAGACCCTGCCGGGGTGCAGCCGCGCTGGTGAAAGCGCCGCGCTCGTGGCCGAACATTTCGGACTCGACCAGTTCGCTCGGAATCGCAGCGCAGTTGACCGGGACAAACGCCCGTTCGTGCCGCGGCGAGGCCGCGTGAATCATCCGCGCAACCACTTCCTTGCCGGTGCCGCTCTCGCCGGTGATCAGCACGGTCGCGTCGGTCGGTGCGACGCGCTCAACCAGGGCACGCAGCTTGACAATCGCAGGGTGGCCGCCGATCAGGGGGTGCGGCGCATCGCCATTAGATTCCGCTGCGGCGAATTGAGAGATGGGTGTCACTGCCCCCCTCCGGTAAGGCATCTCGAGAAACGTAGCAGATCGAGAAACGTTTAACGGGCAGATAGTCGCATGATCACCTGCCAGTTGACAAGCAGTTAACGCGGCTTTGTTATCCAGAGAACCCGAATTGCGAAACGCTGCCCAATGGTGCGCGTCAAAGCGAAATTTTCCCCTACGCATCTCGCCGCGCGACGAAGACTGCTACTGGCTGCAAATGAAAATGAGACTCATCAAGTGAGACTCGTAGGGCTAGCCTTCCTGGAATTCGCAGGTGGCGTCGAGCCAGGCGAGCATGAACTCGTTGATTATCGACGGGTCCAGCCCGCTCGAACCGCCGCCGTAGACGGCACCGCTGCGCGGCGGAGTCGCAGGCGGAGTTTTCGCGTAGGCGACGCCCTGAGCCAAATCCTCCACGAACCGCTCGGCGAGGCCCGGCCCGGTCTGCGGCAGCGTGACGCACATGTGAAAGCCGGGCGGACGCTGCAGCCCGTTGAGCCGCCATCCGCGCGAAGCCATCAAGTCGGCGACATGGTAGATGTCCACGGCATCCGACGTGAACGCGATACAGTAGGTCGGATCGCCGATGATCGTCAGCTCCGGAATCTGCCTGACGCCGGCCTTGATCGCGTCGGCCGCGTTCATGATCCGGCGCGCAGCCTTCAAGTATCCGCTCTCGCCCATCGTGACCATCGCAGCCCAGGTCGAAGCGGTGATCCCGGCCGAGCGGCTGCCGGCGATCGTGGGCGAGGCGTACAGTCCGCCCTGCCATTCGGTGGTCGAGAAATACTGGGCACGGCGCAGGGCCTTGTTGCGATAGAGAACCACCGACGCGCCCTTCAGTCCGAATCCCCATTTGTGCGTGTCGCACGACATCGAGGTAACGCCGGGCAGGCGAAAGTCGAACGCTGGAATCGGGTAGCCGAGCTTTTCGATCCACGGCAGGATGAAGCCGCCGAAGCAACTGTCGACGTGCAGGCCGACGCCGGCTTCGAGCGCGAGCTCCGACAACTTTTCGATCGGATCGATCAGCCCGTGCGGATAGTTCGCCGCGGAGCCGGCGATCGCGATGGTGTTCTTCGTGATCTGGCGGCGCATCGCCTCGACGTTGGCGAGATAGTCCTCGCCGATCGGCACTCGAATCAATTTGACCCCGAAATAGTGTGCGCCCTTGCTGAAGGCGGGGTGAATCGTGTCCGGCACGACCATCTCGGGCTCGGTGATTCCCTTCTCGGCGCGGGCCCTGTCGCGATAGGCGAGGATCGGCAGGATGATGCTCTCCGTTCCGCCCGAAGTGATCGCGCCGCAAACCTGGTCTTGCGGATTGAGGGCTCTGGCGACGTCGCCGTGGAGCATCCGCGCCGTCATTGCGATGATCTCCGACTCGAACTTGGTGCCGCTCGGACAGATGTCGCGTTGGAGGAGGTTGACATGAGAGAAGAGCGCGAACACGCGGTTGAGGAACGCGTAGTGGTCCTTGCCGCCGTGGTAGTAGGTTCCCGATATCTTGCCGGTCCGCCAGACCGCATCCTCCTCTTCGGCGATCGTCTTGAGCTCCTTCAGGATGTCGGTGCGCTTTCGCCCCTTGCCCGGCAGCGCGGGATAGTTCTGGAAGCGCCTGCGATACGGATACAAATCTCCAAGCGGCCCACTTGACGACGACTCCTGCTGCTTCACTTCATCGGACATGTCTTTCTCCTTGCTCCTCACATCCGGAACACGCCGAATCCGGCGGACTCCGGGATCGGCGCGTTCATCGAGGCCGCGATTCCGAGCGCGAGCGCGGCGCGGGTCTCGACGGGATCGAGCACACCATCGTCCCATAGCCGTGCGCTCGAATAGTAGCAACTGGACTCGCGCTCGTATTTTTCCAGCGTCGGGCGCATGAACTCCGCCTGCTCGCTCTCGCTCATGGTCTGGCCGGCGCGCTTGAGTTGATCGAGCTTCACCGTCAGGAGCGTGTTGGCCGCCTGCTCGCCGCCCATCACCGAGATTCTCGCGTTCGGCCACATGAAAAGCAGGCGCGGCGAATAGGCTCGCCCGCACATCCCGTAGTTCCCCGCGCCGTTGCTCGCGCCGATTATTACGGTGAATTTGGGCACCTGCGCGTTGGCAACCGCATTGACCATCTTCGCGCCGTCCTTGGCGATGCCGCCCTGCTCGTAGCGCTTGCCGACCATGAAGCCGGTGATGTTCTGGAGAAACAGCAGCGGGATACGGCGCGCGCAGCAAAGTTCGATGAAGTGGGTCGCCTTGAGCGCCGATTCGCTGAACAACACCCCGTTGTTGGCGACGATTCCGATCGGGTAGCCGTGGATTCGCGCGAAGCCGGTGACGAGCGTGGTCGCATAGCGCGCCTTGAACTCGTGCATCCGGCTACCGTCAACGAGGCGCGCGATCACCTCGCGCACGTCATAGGGCTTGCGCGTGTCGGCCGGGATGATCCCGTAGAGCTCGGCGGGATCGTAGTGTGGATTCTCGGGTTCTTCGCGAGGTGGCGCGCTTGCAGAGGCGCGCGGCCCGAGATTGTTCAGGATCGATCGGGTGATCTCGAGCGCGTGCCCGTCGTCGTCGGCCAGATAGTCGCTGACGCCGGACAGCCGGGTGTGAACGTCGCCGCCGCCCAGCTCCTCGGCGCTGACTTCCTCGCCGGTCGCGGCGCGGACCAGCGGCGGACCGCCGAGGAAGATCGTTCCCTGGTTGCGCACGATCACGTTCTCGTCGCACATCGCGGGAACGTAGGCGCCGCCCGCGGTACACGAGCCCATCACGACCGCGATCTGCGAAATACCGCCCGCCGACATCCGCGCCTGATTGTAGAAAATCCTGCCAAAGTGATCGCGATCGGGAAAGACCTCGGCCTGGAGCGGCAGGAACGCGCCGCCCGAATCGACCAGGTACACGCACGGCAGCCGGTTGTCCATCGCGATCTCCTGGGCGCGCAGATGCTTGCGGACGGTTATCGGATAATATGTGCCGCCCTTGACGGTCGCGTCGTTCGCGACCACCATCACCTCGCGCCCGTGCACGCGCCCGATTCCGGTGACAATTCCGGCCGCCGGCGGCTGGTCTTCGTACATCCCCCAGCCGGCCAGAATGGAAAGCTCCAGGAAGGGGCTCTGCGGATCGAGCAGCCGCTTGATACGATCGCGCGCCGGCAGCTTGCCGCGTTCGAGGTGGCGTTGGCGCGCTTCCTCCGATCCACCGGCGCGAATCCGATCGATGTCCGTGCGCAGCCGCTTCACCGCCGCCTCGGCCGCCGTGCGATTGTGCCGGAACTCGGCGCTCGAAGTATTGATCCGCGATTCGATTCGCTCCATCGTGGCTTCTTCCGTCAGGGGTGGATTCGCTAGATATTAGCCTGACGGAGCCGCCCGGTGCGAAATCCGGCCCGGGCCGATTATCCACGATGCGCGAACGCGATCTGAGGGCGCTGGAGTTCGACAAGGTGCTCGGCCTGGTGGCGGCTCACGCCGCCTCCGAGCCGGGGCGCGCGGTGATCGGCGAGCTGAGACCGTCGACCGACGCGAATGAAGTGCGCGCGCGCATCCGGCTCACCGCCGAGCTGGTCGAGCTGCGCTCGCACGCCGGGTCGCTCCCGCTTCAGCAGTTCGTCGATCAGCGCCGGTTCCTGCTGGTCGCAGCGCGCGAGAACTCGGTGCTCGACGGCCCCGCCCTGGTCGCGGTGCGCGCCTTCGTGCTCTCGGCCCGCCAGGTCGAAGCGTTCATGCACTCGCGGATCGAGCCGTTGCCGAACCTCGCAACCCTCGCGCACAGCCTGATCGCACCCAAGGAGCTGGCCGACGCGCTGCTCCGCACGCTCGACGACGAGGGCGGCCTGCTCGACGACGCCAGTCCCGCCTTGAAAAAGCTGCGCAATCGCCTGCGCGAGGAGCGCGTCGAGCTGGAGGCGCGCCTGGTGCGCACGCTCAACGCGGGCGGGATGGAACCGTTCGTCTCGGACAATGTCGTGACCGTGCGCAACCGCCGCTTCGTCCTGCCGCTCAAGCTCAACTACGCCGAGCGTCTGGAAGGTATCGTGCAGGATCGCTCGATCTCGGGCGAAACGCTGTTCGTCGAGCCGATGTGGGCGGTCGAGCTCAACAACCGCCTGATGATGCTCGAGCGCGAAGCGGAAGCCGAGGAGCGGCGCATCCTGGCGCATCTGACCGCGATGGTCCGCGGCTATTCGCGCGAGCTTGCGATCACGTTCGAAGCGATGGTCGCGCTCGACGCGCTGAACGCCCGCGCGATCTTTGCCGAGCGCATGGACGCGATCGAGCCGGAGATCACCGACGGCGCGCTGGAGCTGCTCGACGCGCGTCATCCGCTCCTGATTCAGAGCGGACGCGGCGTGACGCCGATCGATGTAAAAATTCCCGCCGGACAGCGCGGAATCGTGATCTCGGGCCCCAACACCGGCGGCAAAACGGTCGCGCTCAAGACCGTCGGCCTGTTCGCGCTGATGGCGCAGGCGGGGATGCTCATCCCGGCGGATCGCGCGAGCCGCGTGACCGTGTTCCGCAGCGTGTTCGCCGATATCGGCGACCAGCAGTCGATCGAGGCCAATCTGTCGAGCTTCGCCGCTCATATCGTGAATCTCTCGGAGATCATCCGATCGCTGGCCGAGCCCGCACTGATAATCCTCGACGAGCCCGGTGCCGGAACTGATCCGGCGGAGGGCGCGGCGCTGACGATCGGCCTGATGAACTACCTTGCCAGCCGCCGATGCCTGATCGCGATCGCGACGCATTCGACCGCGGTCAAGTTGCACGCCTACTCCCGCGCGGGATTCGAGGCCGCGGCGGTTGACTTCGATCCCGAGCGCCTGGCGCCGCTCTACCGCCTCAAGCCGCATACCATCGGGCAGAGCTACGGACTCGCCGTCGCGCGGCGGCTTGGACTGCCCGCCGAGATCATCAGCGCCGCCGAAGAAGCGCGGCCGGCTGGCAGCGTCGATCTCGAACAGGCGCTCCAGCGGCTGGAGGCAGAGCGAGCCGAACTCCGGCGCCGAATCGACGAGCTCAGGGAACGCGAAGCCGCGTTGGAAGAGGCGAATCGCAGCGCGGCGGAACAGGCCGAGCAGGCGCGTCACAAGCTCGCCGCCGACCGCGCCCGGATCCGCGCCGAATCAGCCGGCCTGATCGAGCAGCTCCGCCGCGAGGGCGGGGCGCTGCTGGAGGAACTCAAGGCGACCACGAAATCGCAGCGCGATCTGAGCCGCTTCGTCTCCGAGGCGCAGAGCAGGCTCGAAGAGATTGCGCCCGCGCCGCCGCCGCCGTCGCATCCCGCAGAGCAGGAGCCGCTCAAGGTTGGCGATGAAGTCGAGCTGGGCCAGATCCGCGGCGAGTTGATGGTGCTGGAAGCGGGCAAGGCAGTGATCGCTCGCGGCGGGATGCGAATCGAGGTCGCACCCGAGCGATTGCGCCGCGCGGCCTATCAGGCGCCGGCCACGCGCGCTCCGAAAGTGAGCGTGACAACAGCCGAGCACCCCGAACGCGAGGAGCTGATCCTGATCGGGATGCGCGCAGCGGAGGCGCTGCGCAAGCTCGAAGAGTTCCTCGACCAGGCCTACCTGACCAATCGCTCCGAAGTGCGGGTGGTGCATGGAATCGGCTCGGGCGCGCTCAAGAAGGCCGTGCACGAGTACCTGGGCACGTCGCCATATTGCGCGGCCTTCCACGAGGCCGACCCCCGTCGCGGCGGCGCCGGCGCCACGGTGGTGCAGCTCAATCTCTGAAGCTGCCGACCTGGTTGAGGAACCGGCGCCCACTGGCGTGCGGCCGAATCAGGACTAGACTGCCGGTAAGGGCGGGAACCTCAGTGGCAACTTCATCCGACGCGCCGACAAATCCGACTCGCGAGCTTGCCGCGATCATGTTCAGCGACATCGTGGGCTACACCGCGATCATGGGCCGCGACGAGCAAAAGGGGGTTCGCGCGCTGGCCGCGCATCGCGCGCTCTTGCGCAGCCTGCTGCCGAAGTTCAATGGCCGGATGCTCGGCGAGATCGGCGACGGCACGCTGTCGAGCTTCCACAGCGCCGTCGACGCGGTCAACTGCGCCCGCGAGCTGCAAACCACTCTCGAAGACGACCCCGAGTTGCGTCTGCGCATCGGGATTCACGTCGGCGACGTGCTCTTCTCCGACAACAATGTGCATGGCGACGGCGTGAATGTCGCCTCGCGGATCCATGCGCTGGCTCCTCCCGGCGGCATCTACATCTCAGCGCGTGTGTATGACGAAATTCGCAACCAGCCCGAGATGCAGGTCAAAGACCTGGGCGAGAAGCAGCTCAAGAATGTCGCGCGGCCGATCCGCGTCTACGCCATGGGGGTGGCGGCGCTTCCTGAGCAGCCGCGTACCGAGGCCCGATTGACGGGTCGCGCGCTCGCGGCCGGCGTTGCCGCGCTGCTCATCGCGGGGCTCGGCTATGGCGTCGCGAGATGGAGACTGCCGGCTCCTCCGACTCCTGCCCCACAACCCGCTCCGCAGGCGCGGGTCATCCGTTCGATCGCTGTCCTGCCGCTCGACAATTTCTCGGGCGATCCCGCACAGGAGTATTTCGCCGACGGCATGACCGACGAGTTGACCACCGACCTTGCGACGATCAGCGCGCTGCGAGTCATCTCGCGTACTTCGGTGATGAAGTTCAAAGGCGAACACCGCGAGTCGCTCCCCGAAATCGCCAAGCTGCTCAATGTCGATGCGGTGGTGGAAGGCTCCGTGGTGCGTTCGGGCGACCGGGTGCGGATCACGGCGCAGTTGATCGATGCGCCAGCCGACAAACATCTATGGGCCAAGAGCTTCGAGCGTAGCTCTCGCGATGTGCTGGCTTTGCAGGACGAATTGGCTTCGGCAATCGCGCGCGAGATCAATATCGAGCTGACGCCGGATGAGCAGGCGCGCTTCGCCACTGCCCGGCCCGTCAATCCCGAGGCGCACGACGCCGTTCTCAAGGGCAACTACTACCTGGACAAGTACACGCCGGATGACACCAGAAGGGCGATGGACTACTTCTCCCAAGCCGCTCAAGGCGGACCCACAGTTCCCGGGGGCTTACGTTGGCCTGGGAAGGGGTTACAGTGCCAGCTCGTTTTTCCTTCCCAGTAAGGAGGCGATGCCGAAGGCAAGGGAGGCAGCCGAGAAGGCATTGGAGCTAGGCGACGCTGACGGCGGCGCTCACTACGTGCTTGCGACCGTCAAATATCGATACGACTTCGACTGGCCGGGTGCGGAGGCGGAATTCCAGCGAGCGATAGCGATCGCCCCGAGTAGCGCGCAGGCTCATAGCGGCTACGGTTTCTTTCTAACGATGGAGGGCCGGTTCGAGCAAGCCGAGGCCGAGCTGAAGCGGGCTTCGGAACTCGATCCGCTCAATCTCACGTTCGCCGTCCAAGTAGGTTTGACCTTCGTTCTACGGGGACAATACGAAAAGGCCGCAGAACAGGACCGCAAAGTTCTGGAGATGGACCCGAACTTCGAGTTCGCGCATTTTGCCCTGGGTTCTATGGAGAATACGCGAGGCCGACCGGCAGACGCGATACTCGAACTACAGAAGGCGCCCGCCCTGAGATCCTTTCCGACGCTAATCGCCAACCTGGGTTACGCGTATGCGGCCTCGGGCAGGCGCGACGAGGCGCTAAAATTGATCGATGAGTTGTCGCGCCTGCCGTACCCGCCGCCGGGCTGCATAGCGATCATTTACCTCGGACTCGGCGACAAGGATCGGGCTTTTGAATGGCTCGCGAAGGCCTACGAGGAGCGGGACGGGGTCGTCCTGAGGTGGCTCAAGGTGGACAATCTCTACGACCCGGTGCGCTCTGACCCGCGCTTCATCGATCTGCTGAAAAAAGTCGGCTTGGAAAAAGTGACGCCATTGTCTCCAAACCAGCCATGACTCGCAGCGGCACGGTGACTTTGCTGTTCACCGATCTGGTGAATTCGACCGAGCTTCTGTCACGCACCGGCGACGACAGCGCCCATCGCATTTTCGAGACCCATCACAAGCTGCTCTCTGATGCGGTCAGCGCCAGCGGCGGACAGGAAGTGAAGTGGCTCGGCGACGGACTGATGGTCGCCTTCCCGTCGGCGGCCGACGCGGTGCGCTGCGCGATCACGATGCAGGAGGCGGCGCGGCGCGCGCCGGGCGAGCGGCTCTCGCTTCGAGTCGGGCTGCACGTCGGCGAGGCGATTAGGAAGGAAAGCGACTACTTCGGGACCGCGGTGGTGGTGGCGCGCCGGCTGTGCGAGAACGCCGCAGCCGGACAGATCCTGTGCAGCAGTTTGGTCGCTGGTCTGCTCGCCGGACGTCAATCGTTCAACTTCCGCGACCTGGGCGCGATGCGCTTGAAGGGACTCAGCACGCCGGTCGCCGCGTGCGAGTTGCTCTATCAGCGCGACGAGCCGGGCGCGCTCGCGCAGCCTGCGCCTACGGTGCCACTCTCGACCCAGCGTGTCAGCGGAGGACGTCGCGCACTCGTGGCAAGCGTAGCCGTACTGCTCATCGCAGCGCTCGCCTTAGGCATCGCGGAACGGAAGTCACTCGCTCCGAGCTCGGCCCTTCGGCTCGCCACCAAGGCGCGCGTCATCCGTTCGATCGCCGTACTTCCACTGGAGAACTTTTCGGGCGATCCCGCGCAGGAGTATTTCGCCGATGGCATGACCGAGGAGCTGACCACCGACCTGGCGAAGATCAGCGCCCTGCGCGTGATCTCCCGCACCTCCGTGATGCAGTTCAAGGGCGAGCACCGCAAGCCGTTGCCCGAGATCGCGCGGCTGCTGAACGTCGATGCGGTGGTGGAAGGCTCGGTCCTGCGCGTCGGCGACAAAGTGCGGATCACCGCGCAGTTGATCGATGCGCCGGATGACAAACATCTCTGGGCGGACAGCTATGAGCGCAACACGCGCGACGTGCTGGCTTTGCAGGACGAAGTGGCTTCGGCAATCGCACGCCAGATCAATATCGAGTTGACGCCGGATGAGCAGGCGCGCTTCGCCAATGCCCGCCCCGTCAATCCTCAAGCACACGATGCCTATCTCAAGGGCCGCTACTTCTGGAGCGAACCGAGCGAAGAAAGAGTAGGAAAAGCGCTGGAGCAATTCGACCAGGCGATCAAGGTAGATCCGGACTTCGCGCCGGCTTATTCGGGAGTGGCCGACGCCTACGACTGGGCTGACGACTGGTATTCTCCCGCCAACGAAGTGATGCCGAAGGCGAAGGCGGCAGTCGAAAAAGCCTTGCAGTTGGATGACACCCTCGCCGAGGCTCACACGTCGCTGGCGCTTATCAAGGTCAGCTACGACTTCGATTGGGATGGAGCCGAGACCGAGTTTCACCGAGCGATCGCGCTCAATCCCAGCTACGCCTACTCTCACGATCAGCACAGTCTGATTCTGTCGCTTCACGGGAGACTCGATGACGCCGTGGCTGAGTCGAAGCGGGCGACCGAACTCGATCCTCTCTCCCCTGTGATCCCGCTCGACATGGCAGCAGCGCTCATCTGGCAGGCAAAGTACGAGGAGGCGAGGGAGCAGGTCCGCAAGGCACTGGATCTGGATCCAAACTTCTTCATGTCTCAATGGGTACTCGGATGGATCGACGTGCAGGCGGGGAAGGCCGGCGAAGCGATCCCAGAACTGCAAAAGGCCCGGTCGATGGGCTCGCCGCCGTTCGTCGCGGGCTGGCTGGGTTATGCCTATGCGGTGTCAGGCGAGCGCGACAAAGCGCAGGCGATCATCGCGGAGTTGAACCAGGCGTCTTCGCACCGGTTCGTCTCGCCATGGTGCACGGCGATAATCTATGTCGGTCTCGGCGATAAGCAGCGCGCCCTCGACGGGCTGGAGAAGTCCTACGAGGTGCGCTCGCAATGGCTGATCTGGCTCAAGATGGACAAGATCCTCGACCCGCTGCGCTCCGAACCGCGCTTCATCGAGTTGCTGAAAAAAGTAGGCCTGGACAAGTGACGGCGCTCGCGCTGACGCCCCGTCGCGGCGCTGCTTCCCGCTAGTGAAACAGCTTCTCCAGCGGCGAGCCCGAACCGCCGTTGAGTAGCCCGCCGAGGCCGCCCGTGCCCTTCTTGCCCAGGACGCCGCCGAGCAGCTTGCCGGCTTTCTTCTGAAACTCGCCCTGGGCTGCGGTCTCTATCATCGCCTGGATATCGGGAAGAACCTCCGGCTTGGGCAGCGTGCCGACGATCTGAACGGGAATCTCGATCTCGCCGTTCTTGTCCGCCAGCAGCGCGACGGCCTTCTTGTTCGCTTCGAGCTCGCCGCTGAGCTCCTTGGCGATGATCAGCCTGACCTTCAGGTCGATGTTCTTGTCGGCGTCGAAACTTCCGTCGCCGAGGATCCTGTAGTCGGGGGACTCGACGGCGATATCGTGCGAGACGATCCGGGGCCCCTCAATCGTGAAGGTCAGGCTGGCTTGCCGGATGTCGGTGTCGGGCGAGGCGAACAGCTCCGGATGGCGCGCGATCACGTCGGGGCTCACGAGGTCGCCCACGCCGGGAATTTGCTTCGTCTTCTTCATCGCCAGCGCAGCGACATTGACGCCGACCAGCTTGCCGTTCTGAATCGCCGCTTTCCCTCCGCCGCGAAGCGTCGGCTTGATTTGCGCGGCGGTAGCGCCGCGGCCCGAGACCTGAATCCGTCCGCTCAGTGAGCCGCGAACCGTGCCGGCCGCCTTGGCTTTCTGCGAGGCGAGCGCTTTTTCCAGATCGATATTGTCGAGGTTGAGCGTGGCCTCGAACGGGCGCGCCTTGGTCATCGTGGCGACGGCAGACGCGGCGATCGTGCCGCCGAACGCATTGAACTTTACCGACCGGATATCGACTCGCTGGTCCGCATACGAGGCCGTCAACGCCAGGTCCTGGTACTCGACGTTGGAGACCGTGCCCGCGCCCGACCTGGCGTCGGCGCTCACCTCCGGCGCCGCCAATGTTCCGCCGAAGGTTCCGCTCGCCGATAGCTGACGAAGCTCTTCGGGATTGTCGGACTTGCGCGAAGGAACGACCTCGGCAAGCCGCAGCAGGTCGTCGCTGAACTGCAAGCTCCCCCTGAGCGGGTCAAACGAGGCGACATTGGCCTGGAGCTTCGCGTGCCCCGAACCGAGATCGAAACTGGTCGGCTCGATCACGGCGCCATTGCCGCTCAGGCGGACATTGCCGTTCAGATTGGCGAGCGCAGGAAGCGCGCCGCCTTCGGGGCTGATTGTCACTCCCGAAAGCGCGACTGTTCCATTCGCCTCCAGATGCGGGCCCACAATCTTGAGTTGCAGGTTGCGCGAGCCGGGCTTGGCGCCGCCAGGCGATGCGACGAGCACAGGGTGCGGTAGCGCGACTTTCAAGTCGACGTGAACTTCGGCATCGCCCGCCGCGCCGTATCTCGCGACTGCGGGTATCGTCTTGACGACCGGCCCGAGGTCGAAGCGATTGGTGTCAATTCGGGCCTGCGCGATTTGCTGATCGAAATGCAGATTCGCCAGTTTCAGCTCGAGGCCTGCGAGCAAGACCTTGGTCTGCTCGACAGCCACGATCCCGTGGTCTCGAGACACCGAAACGGAGATGTCGAACGGAACGCCGGCGGGTTTGTCCAGCACTCCCTGGTAAATCACTTGGGGAGAGCTCAAGTCGGTAGTGAGCGCGATCTTGAGCGAATCCGGCACGCCGCTGACCTTGGCCTCGAGCTTGAAAAAATCCGATATCGCCAGCGGCAGCGGTATGAGCCGCTGGACGATCGGGGATTGCCGCATTCGCTCCAAAAGCAAGGGACCGACCGTGGCTTCCAGCTCCAGCGGCAAGGCGCCAAAGTCGAGCTTGCCGCCGCTCACCAGCGGACCGACCTCGCCCGAAACCGTCACGTTCTGATCGCTGTCGAGGACGGCCATCTTGCCCGCGATGTCGAAAGGCTCGCCGGCGCTGAAATGGTTCACGTCGAAGTCGATCGCCGTGATCTGAAGCGGCTCGCCGCCCATGCTCAGGTCGCTGAAGGAGACCGTCCCGTTCTGGATATTGAACGTATTGACGGCGAACCGTTCCAAGGCGCCGAGGTTGCCCGAACCCTTGCTCTGCGTGGTTTCACCCTGCGCAGGTTCGCTCTCCGCGATCGATGGGCCGGAAGCCGTGCCGCCCTGCTCGGTCGGTATTTTCTCGCCGGGCTTCCCGGTGGCCGGGCGGTTGAGGGTCGGCACGCTGCTTTCAGGCTTCTTTCCGAGCGCGCTCAAGTTGAGCTTTCCGCCCGGATCGCGGACGATTCGCACCTGCGGGCCTTTGAACACCAGCCGGCGCAGGTGCAGATGGCCGCCCAAAAGCGCGAGCAGCTCGGCCTCGCCGTAGACCTCGGACGCCTCGATTATCTGCGACTGCGAGAAAGCCGGAGCGTCCGCGATCTTGAGCCCGGTGATGTCCAGCACCACGCCCCATCCGAGGCTCGCCTTAACGTCGCCGACCTCGACCTGGCGGCCGATCGCTTCGCTGATTTTAACCAGCACGCGACCCTTGTTTTCGCTGATGATGCGGTTGAGATTAAGGACGGCGTATCCCAAGATCGCGACGACTATCAGGAGTGCGGCACCGGCGATGATCAAGGCTCTGCGCATTGGAAGCTCCGGCTGTTTTGCGATCGCGCGCGTATCGGTTTACGCTGCGCGTATCGCGAACGTAGAATACCACGCGAAGGTCTTCAGAAGGACGAGGTGACTCCATGCTCGAAACAGGAAAGCCGTTTCCGAATTTCTCGCTTCAGAACCAGGACGGCAAAATGGTGAAGCTCGGCGATTTCGCCGGCAAGTGGCTGGTCGTCTACTTTTATCCAAAGGATGATACGCCGGGCTGCACGATTCAGGGCAAGTCGTTCACCGCGAGCAAGTCGGATTTCGACGCCGCCGCGATCGGCGTGGTCGGCGTCAGCCAGGACGACGTGACCTCGCACAAAAGCTTCTGCAACAAGTTCGCCTTTACGATCGATCTGCTCGCCGACCCCAAGGCCGAGCTGATCAAGGCGTGCGGGGTCGGGCAAGGCGAGTGGAACGGCATGAAGTACTGGGAACGGACGAGCTTTGTGATCGATCCGAAAGGCGCGGTCCGCAAGGTCTATGCGAAGGTGAATCCGCAGGGACACGAGAAGGTCCTGCTCGAAGAGATCAAGCAGATGCAGGCCTCGTGACTTTCGGCTGGGGCGAATAACCGATGATTACCTCGGGCGACGACTATCCGATTCATCAGACGCCGGAGCCGGTGCAGCAGGTCTTCACCGGCGATCGCAACTTTTACGATCGCTTCTTCTTCAACGGCTACTGGCGCGAGGGCGAGCCGTATTTCGCGGTCGCGATGGGGGTCTATCCGAACCTGGGAATCATGGACGCGGCCTTCTGCGCGATCGTGGACGGCGTGCAGCATTGCGTTCGCGCCTCGCGGGTGCTGGGCGCCGACCGGCTCGACACGCGCGTCGGCCCGATTGCGATCGAGGTGGTGCGGCCGATGCGCGCCCTGCGGCTCCGGGTCGATCACGAAGCCTTGAGCGCCGACCTGGTTTTCGAGGCTCGCGCGAAACCAATCGAAGAACCGCGCTTCACGCGGCGTTCGGGTCCGCGAACCGTGATGGACTTGACGCGCTTCACGCAGCACGGCGGCTACTCGGGCGCCATGACGGTGGCGGGCCGCCGCTTCGAGGCGGCGCCCTCGCGGACCTGGGGCTCGCGCGATCGATCGTGGGGAATCCGCGGCGTGGGCGAGCGCGAGCCGGCGGGAGTGCCGGACCCGACCGGGCCGCAATTCTTCTGGCTCTGGTCGCCCGTCAACTTCGAGGATTACTGCACGCACTTCGACGTGAACGAAAGCGCGAACGGCACGCGATGGCATCAGTTCGGCGCGGCCGGCCGCGCCGCTCTCGACGCGGAAATCGAGCCGATCGCGTCGGTCGACTGGAGCGTGGACTATCGCCCGGGGACGCGCCACGCCAGGCGCGCACAAATCATCTTACGCGGCGATGCGGCGCAGGAGCATCGGGTGGAGCTCGAGACGCTCTACAACTTCTACATGCAGGCCCTCGGCTATCTGCATCCCAAGTGGGGCCACGGAATGTACGTCGGCGCCGACGTCTCGACCTACGAATCGTTCAAGCTGTCGGAAGCCGACGAGCGCAGCCCGCTGTTTCAGCATATCCAGGCCGTGTCCCGCGCGCGGCTCGGCAATCGCGAAGGGATCGGAATCCTGGAGATGCTGATAATCGGCCCGCACGAAAAGAGCGGCTTCAAGGAAATTTTCGACATGCACCCGTGAGGAGCGCGTGCCGTCTCTACCGCCCGGCTCCGTTGGACTGCGCAAGCCCCTGCATACGAAGCGATAGCGATCGGCAGGCGCAGAGTCGCCGGGTCAACGGAACAGCTTGCCGACTACCCTGCGAAGTACGCCGCCCTTGTTTTCGATCGGCGGCAGATCGTTGCCGGCCTTGAGCGCCGCGAAACGCTCCTCGACTTCAGCTTCAACGGGAAAACGCCCGACTTCCGATTTGGAGAAGATCAGGCGGCCGTCGACCAGGACGTTCGAACTGGCCGCTGCGGCCCGGCGTTATTCTAACGCTTTCCCCGAAGCGTGATTCCAAAGAGGCGGCCAGACTGGCCGCGCGTGGTTTGTAGCCTCAGGGCACGCAGTAGAGAATTTCGGTAGCCATGCCTACAAGCTAGTCCCGCGCGGCGGGCGACTCAAATCTCGCGGCCGCGCCTATTTGCCGTCGGGAAGATCGACGAAGACTGCGGCGGCCACGACCGTGGTCCACAGCCCGTCGCGATCGCCGATCGCCGATTGCGTGACGTTGCGGGTCTGCACGATCTTGTCGGACATCCGCCAGATGTCCTTGCGCTCGTCGTAGCTCGCGTTGGGATCGAAATCGACGCCCAGGATCGTCGCGAGCATCGTCGCCGCCAGGTCCTCGGCGTAATCGCCGGCCTTCTGATCGGTTTCGCCGAAGCTGTGATGCTCCGAGAGATAGCCGTACTGGCTGGGGTTGGCAGGAATCGCGAGCCCGACCGAGGCCGCGACCAGGCGATGGGGCTCGTTGGTCGCGTTGTCGTACATCACGGCGTACACGACCTGTCCGGGCGTCAGGCGCTTGAGTCCTTCCTGGATCGAGATCACCTTGCAGTTGGGAGGAAAGATCGAGCTGACGCGCACAATGTTGAACTCGGCGATACCGGCGCTGCGCAGCGCCAGCTCGAACGAGCTGAGCTTCTCGCGATGCTTGCCCACGCCCTTGGTGAGAAAGATTCCCTTCGCAATCGGCCCCATCTCTTCAGTTCTCCGCTTCGGCCAAAATTCAGCTTCCTATAATGAAGAACGTGCGGCGGCAGAGCAATGATGCGCGCCGTTCCAGGCGCGAATTTCGTGTCACGCGCCTGTCACAATGCAGGGTTCGGCGCACGCGTAGTCAGAACTCGCCGGCGGGATGATACTCGCCGAACACGCGGCGCATCGCGTCGGCGATCTCGCCCAGCGTCGCGTAGGCGCGGACCGCATCGACGATCGGCGGCATCAGGTTGCCGCCGTCCTTCGCCGCGGCCTCGACGCGGGCCAGGGCCGCCTGCGCGTCGCGGGCGGAACGTTCGGCGCGCAATCGCCCGAGGCGCTGCTTCTGCTCGGCTTCGATTTCGGGGTTGACCGTCAGGATATCCGGTGGAGTTTCGTCGTTGGCGGTGAACTGGTTGACTCCAACGATAGTCCGCTCTTTGGTCTCAATCTGCCGCTGGTAGATGAAGGCGGCGTTCTGAATCTCGCGCTGCATGTAGCCGCGCTCGATCGCCGCGACGGCCCCGCCGAGGTCGTCGATCCGGGTCAGATATTCATTGGCCTTGCGCTCAATCTCGCGGGTCAGCGTCTCGACGTAATAGGAGCCGCCGAGCGGATCGATGGTGTCGGCGACGTCGGACTCGTGCGCGATAACCTGCTGGGTGCGCAACGCGAGCAGCGCCGACGCTTCGGTCGGCAGCGCCAGCGCTTCGTCTTTGGAATTGGTATGCAGCGACTGCGCACCGCCGAGCACCGCCGCCAGCGCCTGCACCGTGACGCGCACGACGTTGTTGTCGACCTGCTGCGCGGTCAGGGTCGAGCCGGCGGTCTGCGCGTGGAACCGCAGCATCATCGAGCGCTCGTCTTTCGCGCTGAAGCGCTCTTTCATAATCCGCGCCCACAGCCGGCGCGCCGCGCGGAACTTGGCGATCTCCTCAAAAAAGTTGTTGTGCACGTTGAAGAAGAACGAAAGCCGGCTGGCGAACGCGTCGATCTCGAGCCCGGCCTTGACCGCAGCCTCCACGTACGCGATCCCGTCGGCGAGCGTAAAGGCCAGCTCCTGCGCGGCGGTCGAGCCGGCTTCGCGGATGTGGTAGCCGGAAATCGAGATCGTGTTCCAGTTCGGGACCTCGCGCGTCGCGAAGCTGAAGATGTCGGTGATGATCCGCATCGAGCCGCGCGGCGGATAGATGTAGGTGCCGCGCGCCACGTATTCCTTGAGCACGTCGTTCTGGATCGTGCCGTTGAGCGCCGTCCATGCCACGCCGCGCTTCTCCGCGACGACCAGATAGAGCGCCAGCAGGATCGACGCCGTGGCGTTGATCGTCATCGAGGTGGAAATCTTTTCGAGCGGGAGTCCGTCGAGCAGCGTCTCCATGTCGGCCAGCGAGCAAATCGAAACGCCCACGCGCCCGACTTCTCCTGCCGCCAGCGGATGGTCCGAGTCGCGGCCCATCTGGGTCGGCAGATCGAACGCGACCGAGAGCCCGGTTTGTCCCTGCTCGAATAGATAGCGGTAGCGGCGGTTCGATTCGCGGGCCGTGCCGAACCCCGCGTACTGGCGCATCGTCCACAGCCGCCCGCGATACATCGTCGGCTGCACGCCGCGCGTAAAGGGATACTCGCCCGGAAAGCCCAGCTCGGCGAGGTAGTCGGGGTCGGCGGTGTTGGACGGATCGTAGAGGCGCTCCACCTCGATCGCGGAGCTGGTGGCGAAGCGCTCGCGCCGTTCGCCGCCCTTCTTGAGCGCGGGATCGAGCTTGCGCTGCTCCCATCGCTTGCGTGCCTCGCTGATGTCGTGGCCGTTGTCGGACATCCTGAATCCAGCTCGTTGATTCCCGCTGATTCCTATCCGTTGATACCTGATTACTACTCTATGACCAGCAGCAGCTCTCCTTTCTCGACCGTCTGGCCCGCCGTCACCTTAACTTCTACCACTTTTCCCGCCTTCGGGGCCTTGAGCTCATTCTCCATCTTCATCGCCTCGATTATAAGCACGCCCTGGCCGGCCTCGACTTCGTCGCCGGCGGCGACCAGCACGTTGACGACCCGTCCCGGCATCATCGCCTTGAGCTCCGCGCGGCCACTTGCCGCACGCGCCTTGCCGGCGGAAGAAGCGCGGCGCGAGCGATCGGTCAGGCTCAGCCGGCTCGATCCGTCGCGCGAGGCGACCAGAATCTGGCCGCCTTCCTGATGCAGCTCGAAATCGAACGATCGCCCGCCGACCAGCACCGAAAAGGACGCCGGCCCGACTTTACTGACGTCGGCCTCGAATTGCTGCTCACCGAACCGGACCAGGCATCGGCCGCCCTCGAGCTCTTCGACTTCGAGCTCGTGCTCCGTACCTTCGAACGTGGCGAGGTAACGCATTTGGAACTAAGCTCGCAACGCGAGCTGCGAGTAAGAGTCGAGCGCAGCTTCTGAGCCCTCTCCCATTGTCTGGGAGAGGGTATGGGTGAGGGTCCGGCAGAGGACTTTAAGTTTTTCTTCCGGTCGGACCCTCACCCCAACCCTCTCGCGTCCAGCGGGAGAGGGCTCAAGAGTTGCTCCTAGCCCTGAGGGAACTTCGGTCATCAGCGCCTCAATACATCGAGACGGCCGAGCATCTTCCACGCATTGCCACGCGCGGCAGGTGATGCTCCCGATGCGGCCGGCGTGCCACGATGGTTGGCGGCCTGCTGTGTGGCTGCGGCCGCCGCGAAGATCGCCGCCAGCCTGATATTGTCGGTCGCCGCCGGCTGTGCACCCGGTTTGAACTCCTGCCCGATGAAGCCGGTGTCGAAATCTCCTGCGATGAATCTCGGATGGCTCACGAGCCATCGATGGAAGTCCAGATTGGTGGTCAGATCGCCCGCGATTACGAACTCCGCGAGCGCGCGACGCATCCGATCGATCGCCTCCGCGCGATCGCGCCCCCACACCGCGAGCTTCGAGATGATCGGGTCGTAAAACACCGGCACCTCGGCGCCCTGATAGACGCCCGCGTCGTTGCGCACTCCGGGGCCGTCGGGAAACCTCAGCGCCGTGATACGGCCCGGCGCCGGCACGAAGCCGTTGGCCGGATCTTCGGCGTAGACGCGGCACTCGATCGCCCATCCCTTCTGCGCGAGATCCGACTGCTTGAACGGCAGCGGCAACCCCGCCGCAACCTGAATTTGCGCCTTGACCAGATCGAGACCCGTGACCAGCTCGGTCACCGGATGCTCGACCTGGATACGCGTGTTCATTTCGAGAAAGTAGAAGTTGCGCTCGGCGTCGACCAGAAATTCTATCGTGCCGGCGTTGGTATAGTTGACGGCCTTGGCAGCCTTGACCGCAACCTCGCCCATCTTCGCGCGCATCTCGGGCGTGACGAACACCGAAGGCGATTCCTCGGCCACCTTTTGATGGCGCCGCTGGATGGAGCATTCGCGCTCGAACAGATGGACCGTCGAGCCGTGCTTATCGGCGAACACCTGCAGCTCGATATGGCGCGGGCGGTCGACGAATTTCTCGACGTAAAAGCGGCCGTCGCCGAACGACGACTTGGCCTCGCTGGCGACCGCGCGAACGACCGAGGGCAGTTCCTTTTCGTCGCGGACCAGGCGCAGTCCCTTGCCGCCGCCGCCTGCCGCCGCCTTCACCATGATCGGATAACCGATCTGTTTGGCGAGCGCGCGCACCTGCGCTTCGGTCTCGAGCGTGCCGGGCGAACCGGGCACGACCGGCACGCCCGCGGCAGCCATCAGCTTGCGCGCCTCGACCTTGTCGCCCATCTTTTCGATCGCGTCGGCCGGCGGTCCGATCCAGCATAGTCCGGCGCGCTCGACCGCGCGGGCGAAGCCGGCATTCTCCGAAAAGAACCCATAGCCCGGATGGACCGCGTCGGCGCCGCTGGACTTGGCGGCCTCGATGATTCGTTCGGTGACGAGATAGCTCTGCGCGGCCGGCGCCGGCCCGACCGGCATCGCGAAGTCCGCCTGACGGACGTGGAGCGCGGCGCGGTCGGCCTCCGAAAATATCGCGACCGATTCGATTCCGAGCTCTCGGCACGCCCGGATTACTCGCACCGCGATTTCGCCGCGATTGGCGATCAGGATCCGTCTGAACATACGGGTTTCGGAGCCGGCACCGGATATGACTGCGCCGTCACAGCGGGATGTTGCCGTGCTTGCGCGGCGGATTGCGATCGCGTTTGTTCTCGAGCGCCTTGAGCGAGCCGATCACCCGCGGACGCGTGTCGCGCGGCACGATCACTTCATCGACGTAGCCAAGCTCCGCGGCCTTGAACGGATTTGCGAACGTGCTGCGATAATCGGCGACCAGCCGTTCGCGCTCGGCGACGGCGTCCTTGGCGCGCTCGAGCTCGCCGCGATAGACGATATTGACCGCCGGCTCGGGCGCCATCACGGCGATCTCGGCGGTTGGATAGGCGAAGTTGAAATCGCCGCGGATGTGCTTGGAAGACATCACGTCGTACGCACCGCCGTACGCCTTGCGCGTGATCACCGTGACCTTGGGCACGGTCGCCTCGCAGAACGCATACAGCAGCTTCGCGCCGTGGCGGATAATCCCGCCGTACTCCTGCGCGGTGCCGGGCAGGAAACCCGGCACATCGACGAACGTCACCAGCGGGATATTGAAGCAGTCGCAGAAGCGGACGAAGCGCGCCGCCTTGACCGACGCGTCGATATCGAGGGCTCCCCCGAGATGCGCGGGTTGGTTGCCCACGATCCCGACCGAATACCCGCCCATCCGCGCGAACCCGACGATGATATTCTGCGCGAAGTCCTTCTGGATTTCGAAAAAATGCCCGCCGTCCACCACCCGCAAAATTATGTCGCGCATGTCGTAGGGTTTTTTGGGATTTTCAGGGACGAGCGAATCGAGCTGCTCGTCGCGGCGGTTCGGATCGTCGCCGTCGGCGTGAAACGGCGGGTCCTCGGCATTGTTCGAGGGCATGTAGGAAAGCAACTCGCGGATCATGAGCAGCGCGTTCTCGTCGTCGGTGGCTTCGAGATGACACACGCCGGAGCGGTTGGCATGAGTGTCGGCGCCGCCCAGTTGCTGCATCGTGACTTCCTCGTGGGTCGCGTTTTTGACCACATCGGGACCGGTGATGAACATGTACGAAGTGTCGCGCACCATGACGATAAAGTCCGTCATCGCGGGCGAGTAGACTCCGCCGCCGGCGCACGGTCCCATGATCGCCGAGATCTGCGGAACCACGCCCGAGGAGAGCACGTTGCGCAGAAAGATGTCCGCGTAGCCGGCCAGCGAAACCACGCCTTCCTGAATCCGCGCGCCGCCGCCGTCGTTGAGACCGATCATCGGGCAGCCGGTCTTCATCGACAGGTCCATCACCTTCACGACCTTCTCGGCGTACGCGCCCGACAGGCTGCCGCCAATCACTGTGAAATCCTGCGAGAAGATACAGACCTGGCGGCCGTCGATCGTTCCGTAGCCGGTCACTACGCCGTCGCCGGGAATCTTCTTCTTGTCCATCCCGAAGTCGGTGCATCGATGAGTCTTGAACTTGTCGAGCTCGACGAACGTACCGGCGTCGAGCAGGAACTCGATTCGCTCGCGCGCCGTCATGCGGCCCGCTTCGCGCTGGCGCTTGAGCCGCTCCTCGCCGCCGCCGACTTCCGCCTGCCGCGAAAGGTCGCGGATTCGCTCCAGATTTTCCTTAAGTCCCATCAATCAGAAAAAGCGCGCCAGCCGCATCATACAAGTCTGCGGCTGCGCGACAAGAGACAAATATCCCATGTGGAGACGGGGTTAAAGCGCCCGGCTACCGCCTGTAGGTTCGCGATTTGACGGCCTCACGCCCGGCCGTGCGACGGAGCGGTCGGGACGCAGCCCCCTCACCCGCGAGCGACTTGCTCGGGCAAGTCGCGCCACGGCCTCTCCCGGCTTGCGCCTGCGATCAAATCGCAGGCGCGGGAGAGGCATAAAGGTTCGGATGCGCACCGGCTTCGTGCCGGTGAACTTTCAATCGTAGGCGGCGGCGGGAACGGCGGCCTCGGGGGAGATCTCTTCCAGTTCGCGGCCGGCGGTTTCGGGGAAGAAAGTTATGACGATGATCGGCGCAATCATCCAGAAAACCATCAGCGCGCGGATCGCGCTCCAATGCGAGCCGGTGGCTCCGTAGAGCACGCCCTCCATCAGCAAACCAAGCGCGCCGCCGGTCGTGCCGGCCACGGCCAGCGTGCTGCCGGCAGTCGAACGATAGGAGGTCGGAAACAATTCGGCGCTGTAGGCGCCCATAATCGTGCCCGAGGCGGTGTCGAAAAAGACCTGCAGGATCCAGGCCGGGACTACCGACCAGCCTGGGGCGCTGAAAATCCAGAATGCGAACAGCGCCGCCAGGAACATGAACGTCGCGCCCATCACGCGGCGGCCGAAGCGGTCGCTCAGGCGTCCGGCGACGATATTGCCCATGATTCCGAACAGGCCGCCGCAGATGAACAGCATACTGATCTGCGCCGGCCTCCAGTGATGCGCTTCCTGCAGATATTTGGGCAGGAAGATGCCCGATGAGTTTCCGCCCATGTTGCCGAGAAAAGCACACGCGATCATCATCGAAAGCCGCTTCGGATACGCCCTGAACAAAGCGGCCATCGGCTGCAGAATATTGGTCGGCCGCTCACCGGCGCTGTCCTCGCGCTCGAAGCGGCGGCTCTCGGGCAGCATGCGCCGGAGCGGAATGATCACCAGCAGCGGGATCAGCGCGAGCGCGTACAGCCCGCGCCATCCGAACGGGATCACATTGACCGTGCCGAAGACCGCGGCCGCCAGCCCGTAACCGACCGCGCTCAACGCGCCCAGATAGCCGATCGCCCATCCGCGCACTCCGGCGTCCACTTCCTCCGTCAGAATGACGAGCGCGACCGTACCTTCGGCGCCCGCGAATGCTCTGGCCAGGATCTGGAAAATAACAAAGGTCGTCGCGTTCGGCGCGAGCGCGCTGCAGCCGGTGAACAGCGTGTATGCGACGATCGTATAGAGCAGCATCCGGCGCCGGCCGAAAACGTCTGCGCAAGGGGTGATCAGCAGCGACAGCAGGTAGCCGAGCCGAATCGTCGAGAGCAGCGCCCCCAGTCTCGCCTCGGCGATACCGAGACCGCGCTGGATCTGCTTGAGCGCCAGGCTCAACAGCGCGCGATCGTAATTGTCGAAGAAGCCGGCCGTCGCGGCAATTCCGAACACCCGCCATTGCCGGCGCGTGAAAGGCGGCAGCTTGCCGAACACGATCAAGCGGCGCTGGAGGCCCGGCAGCTTGAGGATTTCGTCCTCGGGCGCTGGAGCTTGCGGTTGCGGCTGGACCATTCGTTGATCGCTTCCTTGCGTCGGCGAAACCTTCGGTCTCGCAACCGCTATTCGATCGCCATCTTCAGCGAGCCAAGGCCGCGCAGAAAAAACGAGCCCTTGTAACCGCACGGCGCCTCGGGGTCGGCCAGCCGGATGCGCGGGAAGCGCTCGAGCACCGAGCCGATCGCGATCGCGCCTTCCAGGCGCGCCAGCGGCGCGCCGATGCAGAAGTGGATCCCTTCACCGAACGCGAGGTGATCGTTGGGGTCACGTGTGATGTCGAAGCGATCCGGATCGTCGAAGTGCGCCGGATCGCGATTCGCGGCGGCCAGCAGGATGAACGCGACGGTGTCGGGATCGACGGGCGTGCCGCCGATCTCGAGCCGCGCCACGGGGCGGCGCACCGTCGATTGCACCGGGCCGTCGTAGCGCAGCATCTCCTCGATCGCGCGCGGCATCAGCGCCGGCTCTTTCCTCAGCCGCTCGAGCTGGCCGGGATTTCGGCCGAGCGCATGCAGGCCGTTCCCGATCAGGTTGGTGGTGGTCTCGTTGCCGGCCAGCAGCAGCAGGATGAGGAACCCCAGCAACTCGTCCGCGCCCAAAGTCTCGGCGTCGTGATGGGCCACAAGGGCGCTCACGAGATCGGGTCCCGGATTGCGGCGGCGCTTCTCGGTCTCCTCGGCGAAGTAATCGATAAGCGCCTGGCGCGCGCGCATGAGCTCGGGCGCCTGACGCGACCCCGGCAGCGCGTTGTCGCCGGCGATGATCGTATCCGACCACTCCTTGAAAATTTCGTACTTCTCCGGGGGCACGCCGAGCATCTCCCCGATCACCATCACCGGCAGCGCGTTGGCCAAATCGGCCATCACCTCGAACTCGCCGCGCGCTTGCACCTTGTCGAGCAGGGTGCGCGTGATCTCCCGGATGCGCGGTTCCAGCTCGCGGATGCGCTTGGGAGTAAAGTCGCGACTCACCAGGCGGCGCAGGCGCGAATGGTCCGGCGGGTCGGAGAACAGCATCGTGCGCAACCTTCCCTTGCCGAACGGATCATCCGGATCCTCGAGCTCGGGGCGCTCGATCTGGACGCTCGAGAAGTGCTGGTGATCGCGCAGCACCGCCGACACGTCGGCATAGCGGGCGATCAGCGCGATCGGAAAGAAGCTCTCGATCTTGCGGGGCGCAGTGGCGTACAGCGCCTTGTAATGCGGATAAGGATTGGCGCGAAAATCAGGATCCCAGGGATTGAAGTAGAGCTCATCGGTCGCGACGGTCTGGTTTACTTCCATTTCCGTACCCTCAGGCGGCAAGTCCTTCAGCTTGACACTGGCAGGTCGAGTTTGAAACCTCGCCGTGTTTTCGAGTCAATCGTTCATACGCGCGCCACGCAAGACGCAATCGCGATGCCATCGCGGCCAGGCCGAAAAGCCTGGGCTTTCCACCACGGTGGAACGCAACGCCGCCGCTGCATGCAGCGCCGTCGCGGCGTCGCGGGCCCAAAGACAGTCTCGGTACGGCGGCTAGCGGCCGGAGAATTTCGGCTGGCGCTTTTCGAGAAAGGCGCGGACGCCTTCGCTGTAATCCTCGCTGTCGAAGCATCGCGCGATCAGCTCCGAAACCAGCTTCGCGTTGCGCTGGTCGGGATCCTTGAGCGCCTCGCGGATCGTAGCTTTGGCGGCAGCCAGCGTCAGGGGCGCATTCGACGCCATCTTGAGCGCGTAGCTTCGGGTCGATTCCTCCAGCTCGGCGGGATCGAGCACGCGGTTGACGAGGCCCATCGCGTGAGCTTCTTCGGCGTCGAACAGCCGCGCCGAAAGCAGGATGTCGCGCGCGTTGGCGGGACCCACCACGCCGATCAGCGCCAGCACGCCCTCCAGCGGGTAGGCGAGTCCCAGCCGGGCCGCCGGAACGCCCAGGCGCGTGCCGCGAGCGGCGAAGCGGATATCGCACCCGAGCGCGACCTGAACTCCGCCGCCGACGCACAAGCCCGAGATCATCGCGATGATCGGCTTGCCGCAGTCAACCATCGCGCCGAGCGCGCGATTCGGTGCGTCGCGGTAACTGCGGGCCTGAGCGGCGTCGGCCCTGAGGCCCGGGAACTCGGATATGTCCGCGCCCGAGATGAAGGCCTCGGAAGTGGCGCCGCGCATGATGATCACGCGCACCTGGGGATCGGCGTCCAGCTCGGCGACGCCCTCGGCGATTCGATTCCAGCTCGCAAGGTTGAGAGCGTTACGCACCTGCGGCCGGTTGAGCACAAGCCATCCCAGCGGCGCCTCATGCCGCACGATTAGGGGATCGTTGGGTTCGTTCATGATCAAGTCACCGCCGTCACAGCCTCATCCTATTAGGCGTAGGCGCTCACAATCACAAGCGGAGGGTTAGCATCGTGAAGCGCCCGAATATCGCCGAATCGAGGATCGGCGCGCTCATCGAGGTTGCCATTGCGAAAGCGTGCTTGATTCGGTTCTTTGAGCCGATCGGGTTTTGACAACGCGGTAACGCTAGCGCTAGCGTGCCTCCGCGGGCCGGGAACTGTTGGCTACCGATGTCGGACGCTCCGTTCAATCCCCTTGATAAACTTTCTCTCGCGCGCGGCATCGGACGAGCGTTGCTCGAAAAGCCGTGCCTACCTCTGGCGCCATCGGAGTCGTTCGTCGGCGCCGGAATCTACGCCATCTACTATACGGGCAAGTTCGGTCTCTATGAGAAGGTAGCGACCCTCAACCGAGGCGGCAAATTCGGCGCTCCGATCTATGTGGGTAAGGCCGTACCGGAAGGCGCACGGAAAGGCGGATTCGAGCTTGGCGCGCGCCAAGGCGCCGCTCTCTACAAGAGGCTCCGTGAACACGCGAAGTCGATCGATGAGGCCAAGAACCTCGAACTCCCGGACTTCTGGTGTCGTTACCTTGTGGTGGACGACATCTGGATCCCGCTCGGCGAGCAGTTGCTGATCGAGGCGTTTTCTCCAATCTGGAACAGCGCTCTCGACGGCTTTGGCATCCACCATCCAGGCGGAGGACGTAAGGGCCAACAGCGCTCAGCGTGGGACGTTCTTCATCCCGGCCGGCGATTGGCGGGTGGTCTGAAGGCGAACCTGCGCAGCGAATCGGAGATTGTGGCCGGCGTGCGGGAATTCCTCGCGCGTTGGGAACTCAAGCAGCATTGGCTACGCTTCGAGTCCCGATAGTGCGTGCTGCGAGACTTTCGGCTGCTCCAGTGTCAGGATCGCTTCGTAGAGCTTTACCCCACGGGCAGCGCCGTTTCGTACCGACGAATTGATGATGCTGTTACCCACCCTCTTTTTCCGTACGACGTCGATACTTTGAACGCGCAGCCCGACCGCGTTGCTCCGAGCTATGTCAGCCCACACTTCGTCCGTCCTGACCTCATGGCCCTGGACGACCGAATTGCCGATCACCACAAGCGCTCGACCGCCCGGGGCGAGGTACGTGGAAAGAGCTTTGAGGAAATCGAACGAGTCGTTGAAATAAGTCGCCAGATAGTTCGCCCATCCCTGTCCATCGTAAACCCGGCGCTGATGTCTGGTGCGACGAATCTTGTCAAGCAAGCTTTCCAGAACCGGGAAGTTGAAGCTCAGCGGAATTTCGGGCTGCTCTCGAACGGTCTGCCAGAACTTGCCGAAGTTGCTTTGCTCGATTTCCCTGAGCGCGCCGGTTGAGGTCACGAAGCCCAGCCACCAAAGCTGCGGGCGGGTGTTGCGCAGGTAGTGATAATTGTTCGCGTACGGCGGGGAGGTGATTACGAGATCGATCGACCGCTCTTGCAACAGCCGGCTTGCTGTGGACCACGAACCCAGGTGCACGGTTGCCTCGCCGGGCAAAGGGCACTCGGACTGGAAGGTCTCGATATCCCGAAGCATCTCGATCAGCTTTGCTTGCAACACCGCCACTACTGGCGCGTCGCGCACGTCGGGCTTTCCGGCGCCTCGTCGCGTACCGAGGCTGGGTTCATAAGTGTAGTTCGAGAATTTCACCATCACCGCCGCAAAGGCGAGGCGAAACAGCTCGCGGAGCGGGAGCGACTCCAAATCTCGAATCCAGGCCAGGACTTGAAGCACCTGTTTCTCCACCCGAGGGCTGAAAAAAGGTACTCTGCTGCGGAACCCCGGCGGCGGCTCCAGCGGCTGTGTGTTTCCGGCTTCCTTCCCGAAGCGTTGGATCGCGGCGTGTAACTCGCGAGGATTTACCTTCACTGCGGCGATCTTCGTCTGCGCAGCAAACGCGGCATAAGGATTCGTCTCGAACCCTAGCGCGCGGAAACCTCGGCCTCGTCGAATTGTTTCTACGATCGTCGTTCCAACGCCCGCGAAGGGGTCCATCACAACCCCTCCGTGCGGCAAGTACTTTTGGACTGCTTCCGACACGAATCGCGCCGAGAACCCTGCAATCCACGGCGCCCAGCGATGGATTGCCTCGGAGCGGTTCTCGGAGAAGGCAGGGTCGCTGAATCCGTGACCGTTGGACTTGAAGAGCTGCATCTGCCGGGAGCCGGCCGACCTCACCACCGGAGGTCGCCCTCGGCTGGGCTTCCGGCCCCTTGCGCGACGTGCGGCCATCGTCAGGAATCCAACCCAATTGGCTTGGCCGAATGTCCCTTCTCGAGCTCGGCGAGCAAGCGGTCGATCGCCACCCGGACCAGTTCGCTCTTGGCAACGTGCCGGCCGCGAGCGAGACGCTCCAGGCGCGCCGCCTGATCCCGTCGAAGGTAGAGAGTGAACGGCGAGCCGCTGCGCCGACTCGGGTTTTCCCGTCGAATTTTTCTGGTTCGCGGCATTAACATGTAAGTATAGCTCCTTACCTGTAGTGTCAATCGAGGCGAAGCCTCCTGGCTTTAGTTGTATTCACATCCTGAACCGCACAAATCCTCCGCTTACGCATTGAGGCGCCGGTAGATCGCCCTGTTCTGTTTGTAGAACTGTATGAACTCCTTGTACTGCCGATCGTAAACCGCGCGGTTGGCCGCGATCGGATTGTAGACTGCCGCGATCTTTACCAGCGCGGGTATGTCCTCGATCCTGATCTCGCCGAGCGCCGCAAACGCCGCCATCGCGGCGCCGACTGCGTTGGCGTTGCGCGGGTTGGCGACCTGCCGCACCGGGCATCCCAGGATGTCGGCCTGAATCTGGCACCACAGGTCCGACTGCGCGCCGCCGCCGATAAAGTTCAGATGCGCAAAGCGCCGGCCGATGAATTTCTCGACATGTCCCTTGAGCCAGCGTTGATTGAAGGCGACGCCCTCCATCACGGCGCGCACATAATGCCCTCGCGTGGTGGCGGCTTTTTGATTGAAGAACGCGCTGCGCGTGGCGGGATCCTCCGAAGGCGCCAGCACGCCGTTGATCCAGGGCGTAAAGATGAGCCCGTCGCTTCCCGGCGCGACGCTCGCGGCGAGCCGGTTCAAGGCTTCATAAGCCTCGCCGGCCGGCGCGGTTCCATCGGGGAAAAAAAGCTCCTTCACGAACTCGAGGCAGCGGCCGGCCGTGCCCTGCTCGGCCGTGACCACGTAGCGGCCGGGCAGCGCGGCCGGCATGGTCGAGATCATATGGAGGGGGTCGGCCTTCTTCGCCGGCACGTGACAGCTCATCCACGAAGTCGTCCCGATGTAGAAATATCCTTCATAGTCGGCAACCGCGCCGGCGCCGATCGCCGCGGAATGGCCGTCGCAGGATCCCATTACCACTTTGGTTTCGAGCCGCAGCCCGAGCTGATCCGCGACTTGCGCCTTGATCGGGCCGAGCACGGCGTCGACCGGAAGCAAATCCGGCAGCTTGGCGCGATCCATGCCGGCCAGGCGCAACAGTTCCGGCACGTAGCGGATATCGCGCGGATTCCGATTGTCGGTCAGCCAGTATGGGAAGATCGTTCCATAGGACGCCGCGAACCGGCCGCTGAGCCGCAGATTGAGGTAATCCATCGGCTCCAGGAACACGCGGGTGCGCGCATAGACCTCCGGGCGCTCATGCTTGAGAAAGAGCAGATGACCGAGACCGTCCATCCCCGACTGCACCGGCGCGCCGCCCGTCAGCCTGATCCACCTGACGAGCTTGGACAGGCCGTAGCCCTTGATCCTCGGCCATCCGTCTACGACGGCGCGGTTGTACCGCCCGCCGCGCGTGTCCATCCACGAGATCGCGTTGCCGAGCGCGTTGCCTTCAGCGTCGACGGGAACCGTAACGCTCCATTGCGTGGTGCAGGCGATCGCGACGACTTGCGCTGGCGGAATCGCCGCCTCGGCGAGTGCGGCGCCGGCGGCGCCGGTCACGGCACTCCACCATTCGGCGGGATCCTGCTCCGCGCCGCCGCCGGGAAGGAACATGGTCCGGATCGGCCGCATACCCGATGCGGCGATCTCGGCCCGATTCGACACCAGCACCGCCTTGGCGCTGCCGGAGCCCATGTCGATCGCGAGAACGTACTTGTCGCCGGCCGCCGCCATGCGATTTTCCTATCACACCGGCGGCCGCAGCGCAGACCGTGCGTGGGGTCTCCGGACTACTGGGCGACTCCCCTCAGCTTGATTTTCTGCGGGCTGCCGGCGGCATCGTCGGTGATCACGAGGGTCGAGGAGTACACGCCGCGCTGTGTCGGGATAAACGCAACTTCGAGCGCGCAATGGCTCCTGGCTGGAATCGTACCGACACAACCGTTGGCCGCGATCAGCGGTTTGAACTCGTTGGTGTCTCTGGTCACCTGGATGCTGGTGACTGTGACTGGTACCGGGTTGCTATTTGTGAACCTGACAGTCTTGAAGGTCACGTGATTGACCGCGAGCGAGCCGAAGTTCACGGTCGCGGCGGAATACGTCAGTGCGCCGAGCTTGCCCATCCCGCTGAGCGCCACGACTATCGGCTTCCCCTTGGTCGCGTTGGTGGCGACGGCCAACGAGCCGGTTCGTTTTCCGGTCTTGGTTGGCGTGAAGGTCACCGCCACCTTGCAGGTGGCGCCCGACGCCAGGATCGCCGCGCAAGTGGTCTTATGACTGTTGACGGCGAAGTCACCCATCATCATGTATCCCTCGAGAGCGACGGGAGCCTTTTTCTTTGTCCTGGGATTTGAGATCGAGACCATCATTGGCGCGCTGGTGCCTGCATTGCTGCCAATCAGGATTTGTTTGGGAAACTTCAGATGCGCCGGACCGAAGCTGAGCGCTACCGACGCCGGCGACGGCGACGCGGTCGCTATAGGGCTGGCGGTTGGCGAAGACGAAGGAGTCGGAGTCGCAACGGGGGTGGGAGTGGCAGGCGGAGGAAGCGGCTGCTCGGTTCCCCCCGCGATTATGACGTCGCCGCTGCCCAGAATCGAAGCGGCATGATACACGTGCGGCGAGCTCATCGCGCCGTCGGCGGTAAACACCGTCTGCACCGGATCGTAGAGTTCGGCGCTCGCGAGCGCGTTGTCGGCGGCGTCGATTCCGCCCGCGATCAATACTGTACCGTCGTCCAGCAACGTGGCGGTGTGCATCGAGCGCGCGGTGATCATGCTCGCGCCGGCGCTGAAGTTGCCCCCAGCGGGATCGTAGCTCTCGGCCCCGAAAATCGCGCTGCCGTTGCTGTCGGTGCCGCCGACGATCAGGACGGTGCCGTCGTTGAGCAAGGTCGCGGTGTGGCCCGTGCGTGCGGTAATCATCGAGCCGGCGGAAGAGAAGCTTGCGCTCGCGGGGTCATAGAGTTCGGCTGCGCCGATCGGATTGCCGCCGGCGTCGATACCGCCGGTGATCAGCACTGAGCCGTCGCCGAGCAGCGTGGCCGTGTGACCGGAGCGAGGCGTGATCATTGCCCCAGCCTGGGAAAAACCCCCGGCTTGCGCGCTGTAGATCTCGGCGGCGGCTACCGGGCCGGCGGCTCCAATTCCTCCGGCGATAAGCACGGTGCCGTCCTGCAATTCAGTCGCAGAATGACCGCTGCGCGCATGGGCCATCGCGCCGGTCTGGCCGAAGCTCGCGGAGGACGCATCGTAAAGCTCAGCGGCGCTCAGCGGATTGCCGCCGGAATCGAGGCCGCCGGCGAACAGGACATCGCCGGTTCCGAGCAGCGTCGCAGTATGCTGTATGCGTGGAGAGATCATCGCGGCGGCCGCGGCGAAGGTCGCGCTGGACGGGTCGTATAGCTCGGCTTGCGCGATCGCGACGCCGTTGAGGTCCAGCCCGCCGGCCACCAGCACGTCGCCGTTGCCGAGCAGCGTCGCGGTCGGACCGTAGCGATCGTCCACCAGGCTGCCGAGGCTGGTGAAGGTCGCGTTTTGCGCGACGTATAGCTGAGGGCTGGCGGAAGTCAGCGTCGCCGCACCAGTGATCGGGCGGACGAACGCGACCAGCGCAACCACCATGAGAACGGCGAGCGTCAGAACGCCGAGCAACGATCGGGCGATGGGCCGATCAGCGTGCCACATGACTTTGGCCTGCTGCCGTCCCAACTTGCCGCCCCCCGCGCCCGGGGAATCAGGTGAGTCGATACTCCCCGCCTAGCGCAGAGTCACCACGCCGAACCCGGTCGGGAGCCCCTGCACCTGCATCGGTCTGGAAACCGTGGACACGCCGAGAGCGGTCAGCGTCTGGATCGAACGTACGGGCCGGCTGGGCGTGGCGCCAGCCTTGCGCAGCGAACCGAGCGTACCGGTAAGGGTGAACTTCACGGCGCCGCCGGGCGGCACGGTCAGCGGGTTCCTGAAAATGAAGGTCTGCGTAGCGCCGGGTTTCTTGACCATCGCAGTCTCGACCTGCCGATGAGGTGATTTGCCGACGACCTGACCGCTCAACGTCAGGCGCGAGAAAATCGCCGCCTGACTCGAGGCTATCGTCACTTCGGAGAAACCCTCCGCGCTCCCGCTCAAATTGGTCACTTGAACGTCTCCGGCGTTGACCAGAGAACCGGGGCTGGCCGCCGCTTTCGCGAGCTTAGAAACCGAGACCAGAGCGCCCGCCGGGGCCGGACCGCTCGGCGGGTCGTAGAGCTCGGACGAGCTTGTGACGTTGAAGCTGTCGTCCGCGCCGCCCGAGAACAGCACCATCCCGTTCAGCAGCATCGTCGCCGCCTGCCCGAAGCGCGGGCTCAGCATCAAGCCGGCGGCCGGCCTAAAGGAAGCCGTCTCCGGACTGTAGATCTCCGCTTCGTTGACCACCAGGTTGTTGTTGCCCTCACCGCCCGCTATCAGCACTTCTCCGTCGGGCAGCAGGACCGCAGAATGGAAGTAGCGAGCCACCGCCATCCGGCCAACTGCGGTGAAGGTAAGCGTCGAGGGATTGAAGAGTTCGGCGGTGGGGGTCGCACCGTTGTTGTCGACGCCGCCGGCGATCAGCACCTGCCCGCTGTTCAGCAGCGTGGCGGTATGAAATTCACGCGCATCCGTCATGGTTGCGGACAGACTAGTGAAGGCATCTGCGACCGGATTGTAGCTTTCGGCGCTGTTGAGGATGTTGCCGTTGGTGTCGCGTCCGCCGGCAAGCAGTACCGGTCCGTCGAGCAATTGCGTCGCGGTATGAAACACGCGCGACGACGCCATCGTGCCGGCCGACGCACTGAAGATGCCGTTGGAGGGATTGAAGATGTCGGCGTTGTTGAGCACGCTTCCGTTCGAAGTCATTCCGCCCGCATAGAGCGCCATCCCGGTGATCAGCAGGACCGTCGAGGTGTGGCCGAGCCTCGGATGCGACATCTGGTTGAGCGAGAAACCTCCCAGTACGCCCTGCAAGATGGTGTTGGCAAAGGTGTCGTACAGGTCGGCGTCGGCGTGGACGTTCCCGGCGGCATCGACGCCGCCTGCGAACAGCACCCGCTGATCGTTGCACGCACAGCCGCCGTTGAGAAACTCGGGAAACAGCGTGGCAGTGTGGAACGATCGCTGGGTCGACAGGTTCGGCCCGGGCCTGAAGACTGTGCCGTCGTAGACCTCGGTGCTGGCCAGCGGGCCGAGGGCGTTCTGACCTCCGGCCACGATCGTCAATCCCGTGTACACGGTCGAGGCGGTGTGGAATTGACGCGCCGTTACCATCGCGCCGTTGGGCACGAAGAAACCCGGAGTCGGAGCGAGCAGCTCGGCTTCGTTGACGGCAAGCGGGCCCCCGGCTTGCGGGACTCCGCCTGCAATCAGCACCAGCCCGCTGGCGAGCAGATTGGCGGTGTGAAAGGCACGGGCCTGGCTCATCCGGGTTGCAAGCGCGCTGAAAGTCCCATTGCCGGGATCGTAGATATCGGCGCTGGCGAGCGAGTTGCCCGAATTGTCGACGCCTCCCACGAGCGCCACCGTACCGTCGCTTAAAAGGGTCGCCGTGTGATTCGCCCGCGGCGTCGTCATGATCGTGGCGCCCGAACCCGAACTGCCGGTCAGGGCGAACTGGCTGGTCGTGGGGTTATAGATTTCGGCGGTCGGAACTACGTCGAATCCGTCGTTGCCGCCGGCGATCAGCACCGTACCATCGTTGAGCAGTGCCGCGGTGTGGCCGAAGCGGACATCGCTCATCAGCCCTCCGGACTTGAAGACCCCGGAGCCCGCGTTGGTCGGGTCTGCGGGCATGAACCGCTCGGAGGAGTTGGTTAAGAGCCCGCTGTTGTCCTCGCCGCCGACAACCAGCACCGAGCCGTCGCCGAGCAAGGTCGCCGTGTGGCCCATCCGGCTGTCATTCATGCTGGGGCTGCAGAGCGGAGGAGTCGCGCTCACACCGCCCACGCAGATGAACTGCGCTTGGGTGGGATCATAAATCTCGGCGGTGTTCACGATCGCGGTCGCGTCCTGCCCACCCGCGATCAGAACCTGTCCATTGTCCAGCATCGTCGCGCTGTGCGACGCGCGGCTATCGTGTATCGCGCTGGCCAGCAGAGTCAGGGTCTGGGAAACGGGATCAAAGATCTCGGCCGAGTTCAGCACGTTGCCCTTGTTGTCGATGCCACCCGCGATCAACACGTTGCCATTGTCCATGAGTGTCGCGGTATGCAACCTACGGGCGGACGACATCAGGCCCACGAACGTGAACTGGCCGCTCGCCGGATCGTAGACCTCGACGCCCGACTGCGCGACGCCGTTGGGATCTTGACCTCCCGCGAAAAAAACCTTGCCGTTGGGAAGCAACGTCGCGGTCGCGTGAGCGCGCGCCTGCGCCATCGCGTTGGTGGCCACGAACAACGGTGACGGCTCGCCCGCTCCGCCTGCCACACCGGCGATTAGCGCGGCTATCGAGACAGCGATCGCGAGCGGACGCAAATGTCGCAGTCGCGCTACGCGCTCGATCGCCGCGCCAAGGGGCGCGACACCTGCCTCACGCATGCCTCCCGCCGCCATCTTTCCGTCTCGATCCATGTCCCCGAAATACAGCTCTACCGGCCCCGATGATCTCCGCACCGACCCATATTTTGTGGTCGCGAGTGGCCAACGAACGGCCAGATCGTGCTGCGATGGTGACGGGCAGAACTATCTCGAAATTGGCTGAAAATCAAGTTTACGCCAGCTTCATTAGCTTTATTTGGGTTAAGATGACTCTTCAGGGAGCCCCTGCGCCCGTTGGCTTACCGTACAAGCCCTCGATGTTTTCTCAACAGGTCTCCGTTTTCCGGCGAAACTAAATCAGCAGTTAGACGAAACCGCCCGCAAGGCGTTCAATTCCCATCAAGCCTTGCTTCGCGTCTTGGTAACAAAGTTCTTCCAAGAGTTTTATGGGACTTGTCAATTCGTGAACTCGTTTGTTATATGACGCTTGTATACGCAGGCAGGAGGGAACTGGCGCCGGGTGCGGGCTTCCGGCGCCGACGTGTCGATGGCCGGTTACGAACAAACTGCAACATTGTTGCACGCTGGTGACACCGCGTGATTCAAAGTCAGGTGATTGGTCCACCCCCGTCCGAGTCGCGCCCCAGGCGGCCCGGCGTCTTCGACATTCTCGGCGAGTTGCGGGTTCCGCTCGAACTGCTCGCCTTCCCGTTTCGCGCTCTGCGCCATCCCTGGCCGCGATGCACGAACGGCGACGGAAAGACCGTGATGATGATTCCCGGCTTTATGGCCGGAGACGTTTCGCTCAGACCGCTGGCGAGTTTCTGCGGATGGCTCGGTCATCGCACCGAGTTCGGCGGCATCTGGCAAAATGCCCGGTGTCCGCGCGCGACCATCGAGCAACTCACCGCCAGGTTGCGTGAGATCTCGGATCGCGAAGGCTCGCCGGTGGTGGTAGTCGGACAGAGCCTCGGCGGTGTCTACGCCCGCGAACTCGCCTGGCGCGATCCGGAGCGGATCGAGCGGGTCATAACGCTCGGCTCGCCGATCAATGCCCCGCGCGAATCGTGCCACAGAGCGGTGCGCGTGGTGGCCGACTCGATGGCCATGCTCAGGGGCCGGCGCGAGGGCTGCCTCACCGAATCGTGCTCGTGCGGCCTGGAGCTCGCCCGGCGCCGCACACAAACCGTGCCGGTCACGGTGGTCTATTCGCGCACCGACGGGATCGTCCACTGGGAGAGCTGTATCGATCGCAGCGGTTCCGCGATGATCGAGCATACCGAAGTGATGGGCAGCCACGTCGGGATGGCGATCAGCCCCGACGTCTTCCGCATCATCGCCGATCGGCTCGCGATGCCGCGCGCCGAATCGCGGCCGGTGATGAATCGGGTGCTGCGCCTGGTTCATCCTGTTCCGGCGCCGACGCGCTAGATCAACTTCGTTTCGTCCCTGTCTCTCTCCGCACGTTCCGAGCCTTGCCTAGGCGTAGTGTTTCTCTAACTATGTGTAGACACGAAGGGGGTGTCTGCGATGGGTTGGGGCGGGTACGGGTGCGGACGCGACAAGCGTTTTCTGCGGGCGTCGGCTGCGTTTCTCCTCCTGACGCGGACGGCGCCCGCAGCCGCCTTCGGCGTGCAGAGCACAATCTGTCTCGCCGATCATGATCGCTGCACCGACAGCGTGGTTCCGCAGGCCCACGGCCTGGACGAACCGTCGCTGGTTTTCTATTCGGACGCACCGGGTTCCGGCAACAGTCTCGCCTACCTGATCACGCTGCCGAAAGATCCGCCGGAGAGCGGCGGCCGGCTCGCGCCCGGCGCGGTGGTCAATTCACAGCTCTTCGAGTCCTTCTGGTTCGGGATGGCGCTGTGCGACTCGCAATCGGCGCCCGAGACCGCCACGCCCTGCGTCCCCGACAGCGACGCCAACATCTACGACAACCCCGATCCGGCCGCGCCCGACTATATCGGCAAGCACCCGGGCACAGCCTACATGGAGTTGCAATTCTATCCCCCGGGTACACCATTCAGCCTCGACAACCTGCACTGGGACGCCACCCTGGCCATCTTCAGCGTCGGCTACGATCAGAACCACGGCGTCGCGAACAACCCCGACTGCGTGAGCAAGGTCGGGCTGGAGAGCGTGAATGCGGCTCACGTCACCCGCAGCGGTGTTTCGGATCTGGCCGCCGGTCCGCTCGGCGCCGGCGCGGCCCGCGCCGACCCGAATTCCTACCTCGCGATGAACCCCGGCGACACCGTAAGCCTCCTGATGCACGACACCAGCCAGGGCTTCCAGGCGATCGTGGTCGATTTAACCACCGGTGAGCGCGGCTCGATGACTGCCGGCGTCGCCAATGGCTTTTCCCAGATCAGGTTCGATCCCGACAGCTCGACCTGCACTTCGCAGCCGTATTCGTTTCATCCGATGTACAGCACGGCCGGCCGGCACACGCGCGTGCCGTGGGCGGTACATTCATACAACCTCGGGTTTGTGGTAGAGATCGGCCAGTCGTTCCCGCCCGGCAGCCCCGGCAACCAGTTCGATTCGTATTCCTACCTGCTCGACTGGCCCGGCACGGGACCGAATCCGGCCGCCGACCGCAGGATGCATCCGCAGCCGATTCGGATCACGAGCCCGCTCTCGTCGCCGCCCGGCGCGCTGTTGCGCAATTACCAGCAGGCCGCCTTCGAGGCCAACCTCCCCGGCCTGGAGAGTACCTGCGACGAAAGTACCAGCGCGGGATGCACGAACCCGCCCGATGGTGCGCTGTTCTATCCGATCTTTACTACCGGCACGATCGGCGCGCCCTCGGACAACGGATGTACCTGGCAATTCGGTGGAGGCACAATCCCCGGTACTACCGACATCTTCGGGGGTTGGTCTGCTACCGAGTATGTGAATCTACTCGAGCTTGACTATCCGGGATTCAGCTCGTTCGCGGATTTCAACCAGGTGCTCGATAACAATCCGTGCGCGATGCCCTTGAGCGAGATGCCGCGTCTGCATCCGCCCGCTGAGCTCAGGTTCCCGCCCGAGGAGATTGGCGCGACCAGCGCGCGCGAGCCGGTGGCTGTCACAAATCGCGACCGGTTGCCCGTTTTGCTCTCAAGTGTCGTGGCCGACGGCGACTTCACCGTGACTGATACGAACTGCGTCGACGCGCTGCCTCCGGGCTCGACCTGCTACGTGGACCTGACTTTCAGTCCGCAGCTCACGGGAACGCGCAGCGGATGGTTGACGATCAGCGACAACGCAATCAACTCGCCGCAGCGGGTGCGTTCTGACGGGAAGGGGAAAAGCGCCGACGGTCCCGGCTGACGGAGGGCGACGCTGAAGACGTGGGTCTCTCAGGGGGCGCGGCAGATGATCGCGAAGACGCGATGGAACACGTTTAGCGGGTCGGCAGAGAATCGCTCGCGCAGCAGGCTTTCCAGCGCGAGATCGATCTCGGCGACGCGATCGGCGGTCAAGCTCGCGCCCACGCCGGCGCTGGCACGAATCCGCCCGCGCCACGCCTCGTGGCTGTAAGGAACGTCGAGGTCGACCGAGAAAGTTTCGCTATCGCGGAAGCCGGCGACCGCGACATCGCGAAGGAATTGGGCATGGATTCCGTTCCCGCCGCCGAACTTCCAGGCGGGGTTGTGACGCTCGATCAACTTCTCGGTCGCCTCGACCACGTTGCCGGGAAGCGGAATCCAGTCGAAGTACGCGATCACCAGCCGCCCCTGCGCGACCAGGATTCGCCGCGCCTCCGACGCGGCACGCGGCCGATCGAACCAGTGCCAGCATTGCCCGGCCCCAACCACGTCGAAGCTCCGATCGCGAAAGGTGGTGTCCTCGGCCCGTCCGACAAGGTAGGTCGTGTCGAGTCCGGCTGTTCGATCGATCGCTCTCGCCTGCTCGAGAAGCTCGGTCGAAGGATCGAGCCCGGTCACTTCGCATCCGCGGCGCGCGAAGCCCCGGCCCAGCGTGCCGGTTCCGGTTCCGAGGTCGAGGACGCGCTCACCGCGCCGGCCGATTCCGAAGGCGGCCAGCCGCTCGAAAAGGACGTCAGGGAATCCGGCGCGATAAGCGGCGTAGTCGCCGGCAGTTTTGCCAAAGTCGATTTTCATTTGGCAATCGCGGTCTAGCCGAAGTGGATGCTCATCCTGCGATCCGCGCCGCCAGCATTCTCAGGTCGAATTGCACATGTCTGCGAATCGACACGAAGTGCGCATCAGCCGTCAGGAACGAAGCCCCTGTGTATCGCGCCGTCAATGCCAGCAGGCAATCATTTTGAAGGCGGGCTATGCCAAGTTCCTCGTGGCTGGGAAAAATTCTTGGGAGAAGCCGGCCCGCCTCAAGCCAGCATCGGCGCCACGATGGAGGCTCGAGCGGAATGGTCCGGGCAATCAGGTCCTCGACTGTGCGCGCCGCCCGGCCGGTCGCACCGCGCAGTAACTCGCTCGCGACGATCGGAGAGAGCCGAACCGGCGCAGCTCCGATCGCCCGCTCTATCGCCGGCCAGCCAACTCTTCGCAGGATGAGGTCGATGTGAACGTTCGAGTCAAAGAAGGCGATCATCGAACTCGGACCGGCGCCCCTTACCGATCGTCGCACGGACCGCGCGCCACGACCGCTCTCGTTCCGCTTCCTCAGACAGGAGTGAGTTGATTAGTTCCGATTGGGTCCTGCACTTGCGCGTCCGCATCAATTTGCGAAGCAAGCGTTCGGGCACCCGCACAGTCACAGCCTTGCGCCGATTCGCCGCCGAACTCATGTCTGACATCTACTCTTCAATTGTCATACATACCATGCGGGAATCTCGGGCCGCAATCGCAACCGCGCGGCGGCCGGCAGCACCCTCACCCGGCGGGCGATGCACCCGCCGTCCTCTCCCGCGACTGAGCGGGAGAGGGCCGGAAGAAGATTGCCTTCACAGGTCGCGGCGGTTGCTTAGCGCGCTGTGCAGCGTTGCGGAGTCGCTGTATTCGAGGTCGCCGCCGGCGGGTAGGCCGCGTGCCAGGCGTGATACCTTGACGCCCGCGGGCTTCAGCAGCTTGGCCAGGTATAGTGCAGTGGCCTCGCCCTCGACGGTCGCGTTGGTCGCGATTATGACTTCGCTGATCGCGCCCGATCCGTTCAGCCGCGCGAGCAACTCCTTGATCTTCAGGTCATCGGGGCCGATTCCGTCGAGCGGGGCGAGCGCGCCGTGCAGCACATGGTAGACGCCGCCGAAGGCGCGCGACCGCTCGATCGCCATCAGGTCCGCCGGCCCCTCGACCACGCAAATCACGTAGTGCTCGCGCGCGGAGTCCTCGCAGATCTTGCATTGCGGAGCGTCGGACAATCCGAAGCAGCTCGCGCAAAGCACGATCCGCTCCTTCATCTCGAGCAGCGCCTCGGCCAGCGCGATCACTTCTTCGCGCGGGCGGTTGAGCAGGTTGAACGCCAGGCGCGAGGCGGTCTTCTCGCCGATTCCGGGCAGCCGGGAAAGCTCGCGCACCAGCCGCGTCATCGCGGGCGGCAGGCCGTCCTGGCGCTTTATGTTTTCCGCCATGGCTCCGGCTGTCCGCGATTCAATCTTCGCCCATTCCGGGCAGCTTCAATCCGGCCAGTGGTCCCGCGAGCTTGCCCATCTCTCCGGTCATCAGGTCTTGCGCGCGCCGCAGGCCGTCGTTGATCGCGACCACGATCAAATCCTGGATCATCGCACGATCGTTCGAGGCGAGCAGCGCGGGATCGACTTCGATCTTGCGCAGCCGCATCGAGCCGTCCACGACAACTTTGACCATCCCGCCGCCGGCCTGCGCTTCGACGGTCTTGGCAGCCGCCTCGTCCTGCATCTGCTTGAGCCGCCCTTGCAGCGCCTGCGCCTGTTGCATCAGAGCGGAGAGGTCGAAATTTGCCACGGGACTGACTCCTTTTTCGTTTCGCCCGGCCACAGGCCGGGTGCTCAGCTTTTTTTTGGATCGGAGGCCGCGCGCGGCGCGACGGCACTTGGAGTATCGCGGACCTCGACCAGCCGCGCGCCGAGCTCATCGAAGATTCGGCGCACGAGCGGATCGGCGTACAGTGCCTGACGCGCTTCGTTGCGCGCCGCGCTGTCGGGACGCGTGGCGCCGGCCGGAGCGGCCTCGCGTGACGACGGCACACTGGCCTCGGCCCTCGCGGGCGCGGGCGGAGCCGCGATAGCCGCCGCAGTGGGCGCGGCCGCGCCGCCGCCATTCGCGCCCATCGAAGCCTGTATCGGACGGCCATACATCGCGCTGGCAAGCTCGGCGAGCACGCCGAGATTGTCACCGAGATAACGCACGTAGATATCGCTGCGCGGCGCTATCCTCAGAATGTCGCCGTCGAGCGAGAGCATCGCGCCCTGTTCCATGAAGCCCGCCAGCGCCGCCCGCCGCGAGCGGATATATTCGCGCAGCTCAGGGAGGTCAGCCGCGGGCGAAATTTCTGCGGATGCGGTCGCCGCGTCTGTTCCGATACTGCCCGCGGCGCTGGCGGAGCGTGGTTGCGCGTAGCGCGATTGATCATCGCGTGACGCGCCGTCGGCGGCGGCCTTGCGCGGCGCCTGCGCCTTGACCTCGCCCTCGACCTTGAGCCGCCGGGCTCCGGCTGCCGCGCCGCCGGACGGCGCGCCACCGGAGGGCGCTTCGCGCGAGCCGGACCCCGGCGCCGCTTCGAGCGCGCCGATCGCGCGCATCAGCTCGTCGGCGTCGATCACCGGCGCCAGCGTCGCCATCCTGACGATCGCCATCTCGATTATCAGGTCGGGATACGGCGAACGGAGCAGTTCCTCCTGGGTCTCGGCCATCAGGCGGAACAGCCTCATCAGATCGCGGCTGCCGGCGCCGTCGGCGAGCCGCCTGATTTCGGCGGCTTCGTGATCGGGCAGGTCGCTCAGCGGAGTGTCGGCTCCGCCGGCGGGCAGTTTGGCGATCGCGAGGTTGCGCAGCGCCTCCAGGATGTCGCGTCCGAGCGATTCCAGGTTCGCGCCACGCGCGTGCAGCTCGCGGACCTTTGCGAGCGCCGACGACGCGTCCTTGCCGAGAACCGCCTCGATAGTCGCGTAGACGGTCGTGCGGCTTGCGACTCCCAGCGTCGCCGCCACCTCGGCCTCGGCCACGCGCCCGCCTGAGGGCGCGATCGCAATCGCGGTTTCGAGCATCCGCTCGGCGTCGCGCATGCTGCCGCCCGCTTCACGCGCGAGCAGCCGCAGCGCGCCCTCTTCCGCGTCGATTTTCTCGCGCGCCGCAAGGTCGGTGAGACGCGCCACGATCGTCTTGAACGGAATCCGCCGGAAGTCGTAGCGCTGGAGCCGCGACAGAATCGTCTCGGGCATCTTGCTCGGCTCGGTGGTCGCCAGGATGAACTTGACGTGGGCGGGCGGCTCCTCGAGCGTTTTGAGCAGCGCGTTGAAGGCCTGGTCGGTGAGTTGATGGGCTTCGTCGATGATGTAGATCTTGAAACGGTCGCGCGCCGGGCGGTAGCTCAGGTTTTCGATAATCGCGCGGGCATCGTCGATTTTGCGATAGGTCGCGCCGTCGATCTCGACCACGTCGAGCGCGCGTCCGGCGCGAATCTCGACGCAGGCCGCACATTCGCCGCACGGATCGGGCGTCGGGCCGCGTTCGCAGTTGAGGCATCGCGCCATGATTCGCGCGGCCGTCGTCTTGCCGACGCCGCGAATCCCGGCGAAGAGGAAGGCGTGCGCGATCCGGCCGGTCTTGAGCGCCTGGACCAGCGTGCGGGTCACGTGCTCCTGGCCGACCAGGTCGTCGAAGCGCTCGGGGCGCCACTTTCGCGCGAGGACCAGATGAGAGGTCGGTTCGGAGGCCATCGAGGAATGATTTACACGACGAGAGGGTCGCCGGTCGAATGATAGCCAGGCACCCCTGCGGCACAGGGAGTTGATCGGTACCGTTGCTTCCTTCCGGACCTGGCGGGGTTCGCGATCTTCCCTTGCGCAGGACCCGGCTATCAGCGGCCGGCAATTCCTCCGTCGATACTGTTCGAAGCTGGGCTATTAGATTATCACATCGCCCGCGATGCAACCCGCACCCGCTAAGCGAGCCTTGAACGTCGCGGGCAGCGGTGGCGCGGCGGGGCGGCGGTTGCTATCTCAATAAACAATGTCCCAACGGCAGGAGAAAGTCAGGCTCGGATTGATCCAGATGAGTTGCGCCGAGGATCCGCAGCTCAACCTCGAGCGCGCGATTGCCCGAATCGAAGAGGCCGCTCACAACGGCGCTCAGATCGCATGCCTGCAGGAGCTTTTCCGTTCGCGCTACCCGTGCCAGTCCGAAGACGTGGGCTTCTTCGACCTCGCGGAGCCGATTCCCGGACCCACCAGCGAGGCGCTGGGGGCCGTCGCCGCTGCGCGCAAAGTCGCGATCGTCGCATCGATTTTCGAGCGGCGCGCGGCCGGGGTGTATCACAACACCGCGGTGATAATCGACGCGGACGGCAAAATCGCCGGGCGCTACCGCAAGATGCATATCCCGGACGATCCACGCTACTACGAGAAATTCTACTTCACCCCCGGCGATCTCGATTTCGCCACGCATCCGACCGCCTACGCCCGGGTCGGCGCGCTGATCTGCTGGGATCAATGGTTCCCCGAGGCCGCGCGGCTGACCGCGCTCGGCGGCGCGCAAGTGCTGTTCTATCCGACCGCTATCGGATGGCATCGCGACGAGGTTGCGGAAGTCCGCAAACGCCAGCACGCCGCGTGGGAGACGATTCAGCGCGGCCACGCGATCGCCAACGGCATTTTCGTCGCCGCGGTGAACCGGGTCGGCGTGGAGGACGGGCTCGAGTTCTGGGGCGGCTCGTTCGTCGCCGATCCGTTCGGCGAGGTGATCGCGCGCGCCAGCGCCAGCGTCGAAGAGACGCTGCTGGTCGAATGCGATCTTGCGAAGATCGAGGAGACGCGCCGCAACTGGCCATTCCTGCGCGACCGTCGAATCGACGCTTACGGCGATCTGATCCGCCGCTTCCGCACCTGAGCTTCCCGGTCACACACCGCATGCCGACCGCCCAAGGAATCCCGCAGGAGCATCGCGAACTGATGCGTGGCTACCGGATGCCCGGCGAATGGCAGCCCCATCTCGCGACCTATCTGGTATGGCCGCACAATCGCGAAACGTGGCCGGGCAAGTTCGAGCTGATTCCTCCCATCTGCGCGCGGATCGCAGCCGCGATCGCCGAGTTCGAGCCGGTGCGAATTCTCGTCAACGCGGAGCACGAGATCGATCAGGTTCGCGCGATGGTGCGTGAGGCCGCGCGATCGTCCCGGATGGATCGGGTCGAAATTGTCGTGATTCCGACCAACGACGCATGGATTCGCGATCACGGCCCGATCTTCGTGAACCGCATCGAGACTGCGACCGGTGCCGATGCGCGCGGCGGCGGTCCAGGCCAGCTCGCGCTCGACTGGAAATTCAATTCGTGGGGCGAAAAGTACGGCGCCTTCGACCTCGACGACGTGGTGCCGCGCCGCCTTGCGGAGCGTTATGGCTTCGAGGTGGTCGAGCCCGCAATCGTGCTGGAAGGCGGCTCGATCGAGCCCAACGGCGCGGGCTCGATCCTGACAACCGAGTCGTGCCTGCTCAATCCGAATCGCAATCCGGATCTCAACCGTGCGCAAATCGAGGACTATCTGAAGACCTACCTCGGCGCGACCAACGTGCTGTGGCTCGGCGACGGGATCGCCGGCGACGATACCGACGGCCACGTCGACGACCTGGCGCGCTTCGTCGCGCCCGACACGATCGTGACCGTCGTCGAGGACGATCCGGCGGACGCGAATCATGCCGCGCTCGCAGACAACCTCAAGCGGCTGCGCGCGATGCGCGATCAGGACGGGCGTCCGTTCAGGATCGAAACGCTCCCGATGCCGCGCGCGGTGTATTGCGAGGACACGCGGCTGCCCGCCTCGTACGCGAATTTCTACCTCGCAAATGGCGGCGTCGTGATGCCAGAGTTCGACTGCGAGGCCGATTCGATCGCGGCGGCCACGCTCGTCCGCCTGTTTCCGCAACGGCGCGTGGTCGGGATTCCGTCAACCGATCTGGTATGGGGTCTGGGCGCGATCCACTGCCTGACGCAGCAACATCCGCGGCCGGCCTGACGCACGCGCGGCCGGATACCGCCTCACGCCGAGTAGGATTCGCTCAGGTGCGCGCGCACGACCTGCTCGGAGATCGTGCCCGAGGCCAGTTGCCGGGCCGGGGCGAAGCGCATGAGATGGAACACGAAGATCGCCAGCGCGAAACCCGACACCACCACGCTCAGCGAGGCGATCGCGCCCGGGCCTCCGCTATCGCCGAGCCGGTTCAGCGCCAGGATCGCCGCGCCCACGCATATCGCGATCGACGCGATGGCTGCGATCCGCACGTCACGCACCGGGGCGGCGGCGCCCCGCTCCACGTAGCGCCTCAGCTCGCCCCGCGAAAAATTGTCGAGGAACCAGCCGGTGTCCTCCTCGACCTCGCGCGCATTGGGCGGCGGCACCTCGCGGCCGGTCAGCGGATCGATCGCCTTCTCGCCGCGGCTGTGACGATCGATTCCCTCTCGTATCGCACGATGGATTTTCTCGCTGATTGGGTATCTCATCGCGATCAGGAACGACAAGATCGAGCACGAGGCCGGTCCCAGCGCGAAGATCGCCCTGATCGCCAGCAGGACCTGCGGCGGCTGCGCCGCGTTCGGCACGTAGCCCAGCGAGGCGAGGATCGCGATCGGGATCGCGGCGCTCGGAATCGCGATGAACTTGGGCAGGATGCTCCAGAAGGCGCCGTACTGGGCCTCGCGGCGCCGGCCGGTGTGAAATTCGTCGTAGTCGATCACGTCGGCTTGCATCGAAGGGCCCAGAAACAGGCCGGCTCCGAAACCCGCCCCCGACCAGCAGATGAGCGCCATCAGAACATGGATGTCTCCCTTGCCGAGGAAGAACATCGCGCTGCCGCCGCTTACGCCCACCCCGAAGCTCGCCAGCCAGGTCGGGAGCTTGCCGAAGCGGCGCGCCGCCGCGAGCCACAGCGGAAGACATAGAAAGCCCACGCCGAAGTAGCCCAGCAGCAGAACCGACAACCACAGGGTCGGATTTTTCGGTTGAATCACGTAGGCGTTGTAGAAGGGTAACAGCGTGGCCGGGATCAGGCCGGAGATGCTGCCGACGGCATAGGTCCCCAGCAGGATGGAGAACGGCCGGTTCCTCAGCGCCCGCCGCACGCCGGGCACGAGCGGATTGGCCTCCCGAGTCGCGAACTCCGGGCGCTCGCGCACCCGCGCCGCGAGCATCCAAAAGAGGGTGACCAGCGCGATCGCAAACGTGATTCCGAGGCGCGAGAATACCTGCCGATCGGTCCATCCGAGCCCGTGCATCAGAAGGCCGGGCGCCCCGGCCGCGATGATCGTTCCCAGGATGGTGAATGCCTCGCGGATCCCGAACAGGCTGGAGCGGTCGTTGTAATCGAGGGTCAACTCCGGTCCCAGCGCGTAGTAGGGCAGGATAAAGAGCGTGTGGAAAATGAAGAACAGGATGAACGAGACCCCGAACCACAGACCCGCTTCGCGGCCCTGAAGATGCGCCGGCGGGCTCATCAGGGCCCAAAAGGCCACCGCACACAGCGGCGCGCCGACGAAAATATAGGGGCGCCGGCGTCCCCATCGCGTGCGCGTGCGATCGGAGAACCAGCCCACCACAGGATCGCTGATCGCGTCGAGCGAACGTGCCAGCGCGATCGCGATCGCCAGGAAGCCAAGCGGCACCATCACCACGTCGGCATAGAACTTCGGCATGTTTATCAGGATAGGAATGATCAGCGCGGCGCCGGCGAGGTTGGGCGTCCCGTAGAGGATCTTGGTGCTGAACGGAAGGCGTTCGGGCGGTCGCGCGAAAGTGTCCGGCGAGGCGGCGCCATTATTGGCGGCGATACCTAAGCTTGCGGGCGGCGATACGGCCTCTACGGGGGTTCGGTCATTCGATGTCACAACTTCCTCGGCTATCGGGGCAGGCAAAAAGTCGGCCGCAGCGCGGCTCGCCACGCGGCTTTCCGACCCGGATTCAGCGTCTCAAGTGTCCGCATCAGGCGCAATCCCGGCGCCAACGCCTCGCGCCGATCGCGACTGCCTGTGGACGGTTGAGAGGGGTCGGCGTTGATCGTGCTTTCCTGTTTCTGTATTTGTACTGCGGGGTTGTTGTGCGCCTTCCTTGCAAACGGGTGGAAGTAGCCGTTTTTCGGTTTCAAGTGTCTGTAGGAGGTAAGCGTGCGAGGATGTGCAAGGGGTACTTTTATATCGCGTGATCCGCAAGCGCCGGTCGAATCCGGCTCCAGCGGGCAATCTTTAAACCGTTGGCGAGGGGGCCGAGGAAGTCCTCCTGCTGTGGCAGTCAAGTCTGACTGAGACCCTGCCGAAACTCCGTGCCCCCTCGCCTTCCTTCGTACATTCATCGACCGAGCAGCCGCGATCGGCGCGCAAGCGCCACTGCCTTATTTCTCAAATGATGGCCCGGACCATCCATCCCGTCCGCCCAGTGGACCGTTTTGCTGCTGCGTCGACGCCGCCGCACCGCTCTGAAGCGGACCGCCCAATCCCGCTGTCAGCCCACCATCGACGACCATCGCCTGACCGGTGACCCATTCGGAATCGTCGCTGGCCAGGAATAGGGCCATCGCCGCGATATCGTCCGGCCGTCCCGCGCGCTGAATCGGCTGGAAATGCGCCATCATCTGGCCCAAGACCTCCTCGCCGCCCGGCACCCGATTCGAGATGAGTGGCGTATTGATCCCGCCGGGACAGATGCAGTTCACCCTGATCTTATCCTTGGCAAGTTCCATCGCCGCCGAGCGGGTCAGATTGATTACTCCCGCTTTGGCCGCGCAGTAGGCGTGAACGCCCGGCGGGCTTCCGCGCAGCCCCGACACTGAGGCGGTCGAGATAATCGATCCGCCGCCGACCTTTCGCATCTCGGGCGCCGCATGCTTGATCCCGAGGAAAACCGCGCGCAACAGCACTCCCATCGTCCGATCCCAGTTCTCGACCGTGATCTGCTCGATTGGACCCACGGCTCCGCCGAGTCCGGCATTGTTGTAGATGATGTCGAGCCGGCCGAATTCCTTCACGGCGCGCGCGACAGCGGCCTGGATCGCGGCTTCCTGCGATACATCGGTGTGCTGGAAGACCGCGTTGCCGCCGTTTTCCTTGCAATCGCGCACCACCGACTCGCCGCCTTCGCGATTGAGGTCGGCGATTACTACCGACGCGCCCTCGCCGGCGAACCGGATCGCTGTGGATCGGCCGATTCCGCTCGCCGCACCGGTGATTACTGCCACTTTCTTATCAAGTCTGCCCACGGATTCACCTTCCTTTTGTGACTGAATGCCAATCGTTGACGAGAGGCGGATGATTGCCCGAATAGTTCCCGACGACGACTCTCTTCCCGAATCGAATAGCCCAAAGCCTCGCTCGAGGCCAACCCTAGATGCTGCCCCGGATATGGCGCAGGACGATTTCACGCAACTGCACGAGGGTCGATTCCACGCTCAGCCCCAGCGCGGCTACTTCGCCCTCGGCGAGCGCGTCGCAGACCCGCTCCATCGTGAACAGCAAAATCGCGTCTTCTTCTCCGCTGCGATCGCGGCGCTCCGGGCGCACAAGCGCCGCCAATATCCCGAGCTGACGGCGCCGCTGCGCGCGATAGAAGCTCCGTACCACCGCGTCCTGCGCGACCAGCGCCCGCAGGCTGCTTCGAAGCCCGCGCCAGCGGCGATGATGGCTCAACGAAAGACTGACCAGATCGGCGGCGGTTTCCTCGGCGCTCCGCTCCTTCCGGAGCGAATCCGCGATCGAAGCCCACTCGGCAGTGACCCAGGCTTCGTACGCGGCCAGGAAAATCGCGCGCTTGTCGGGAAAGTGCTTATAGAACGTCGCGGGAGCATATCCGGCCGCGCGGGCGATGCGGTTCGAGTCGGTCCCATAGTAGCCGTCGCGGTTGAAGACCTGGGCCGCCGCCGCCACCAGGCGAGCCCGGGTGTCCGCCGGCTTGCCGCGCCGAGGCCGCGCCGATGGTGGAAGGCCGGGAACGAAATCAGTCATTCGACACGATAATCACGGCACGAAAATCGCGCGACACGAAAGTCAGAGAGTACGGGAAGGATAACTACAACGAAGAGCCCCAACTTGGCCAGCAACTAGCGGGGCCTGGAAAGAGATGTCGGGGACGGGTGAAAGCGGGCGCGCGGTTTTCCGCGCGGTTTTCCACGGTCGAAAAACGCGAGCGTCGCAAGGCGGCAGGCCGAAACCGCCGGAGACTATGAGGGGTTGGCCGTTCGGATGTTCTTGAGAATGAAGAGGATGTCGGTCACGCTCGTCAGACTCCCGAACATATCCACCTTGGCGAGGAAATTCAGCTCTTCCTCGGTAATGCGGTGTGCGGCCATCAGCTTGTCGTCGGAGCGTAGCTGCTCCAGAATTCCGTTGCGCTGCACCTGCGGCTTGCCTCCTCCCCCTGGATGTAACAGAGAGTAGAATAACTCTACAGATGAGTCAAGCTGCGCCAGAGTCAAACCGGGCCGCCGGTCACGAGAGCATCAGATGAGTGGGGCCGAGCAGGTCCTGGGTCTGCACCCCGTGCGGGCAGGCGCCGGCGCAGGCGTGATGCGCGCAGCTCAGGCACGCCGACGCGCCCGCACCCAGCGCCGCGTACTGGTCCCGCGCCAGGCGCAGGTCGCCATAGTCGCGCGCATACATCCGGGTCCGCAGGACCTCGGCGATCGGCACGCCGGCAGGACATGCGCTCTCGCACGTATCGCAGCCCTGGCGGCAATGCGACGATCCGTTGAGCTGCATGTAACGCGCCAGCAGCGGGCCGTCGACTTCGGCCGACGCGCGCGAGCCCGACGCGCCCAGATACTCGTCGATCAAGCGCGCCGTTCTTCATCGTGACAACCAGCCCGTCGACGTCGGGGTTCGACAATACCCAGCGGAACGCGGCCTGCGAGAAGGTCGCGCCATCGCCCTCGAAGCGGCGCAGGTCGTTGAGCCGGGCGCCCATCAAGGTCTTCATCGCGATGTAGCCCATCCCCTTGGCCTTGGCCTTTTGAATCAGGCGGGGCAATTCGGGCTGCACCGCGATCACGTCGAAGTTGCGCAGGAAGCGCTGGTAAAAGCGCGGGTCATGGCCGAAGTTGTACGCGCCCAGGATGACGTCGAAGTGTCCCGTGTCGATCGCATAGTCCAGACATTCGGCGAGCCGGCCGGCGTGGCCCGAGACTCCGGTGAAGCGGATCTTGCCCTGTTTCTTTGCCTCGGCGGCGAACTCGTACCATTCGGGGTTTTGCAGCCGCGCCAGATCGTTGACCGCATGGTTGAAGTACACGTCGACGTGATCGGTCTGCAGGCGACGCAGGCTTCCTTCGAGCTCCTGCATGATCGCTTGCCTGCTATCGTCGGGGCTGGCCCAGACCTTTGAGGCGATAAACACCTTATCGCGCTTGCCACGAAGCGCCCTGCCGATGGTGCTCTCCGAATCGCCGCCGCTGTAGTCGTTGGCGGTATCGAAGTAATTGATTCCGCCGTCCAGGGCCTTGAGGACGACATCCTCCTGGCCGGCGCCAAGCCCGCTCGAACCGAAGGAGATGTCCGAGATGCGCATCCCGGTGCGGCCCAGCTCGCGGTAGCGCCTGACACCCGGGGTCGGTATCGCCGCGACCGCTTTCCGTGCGAACGACATCAACCCGACGCCCAAACCGGCGAGCGCGCCGCGCTTGATAAACTCGCGGCGGCCCAGCGTTCCACGTGTCGTTTTCATAGCCGTTTCCTCCTTCGCGCCATAATCGTCAGAAATGGTCCTTGAGTTCCCGCGCCTTGGCGAAGATCGCGACCGGATCGTCGGCGAGCGACGGATCCTTGCGCTTGAGGCTCGCGCGAAGCTCGGCGCTGTCGATTCGCAGGAACGGGTTGATCCGCTTCTCTTCGCCGATCGTCGAGGGCACCGTCCATTTGCCCTCCGAGCGCATCTTGATCGCCCACTCGTGCTTGTCCTTGATGTCCCGATTGTTCGGTTCGAGCGTGAGCGCGAAGCGCAGGTTCTTCTCGGTGTATTCGTGGCCGCAGAAAACGCGGGTGTCGTCGGGCAGCGCCGCCAGTTTGCGCAGCGATTCGACCATCGTGGCGGCCTTGCCCTCGAACACGCGGCCGCATCCCGCGATAAACATCGTGTCGCCGGTGAACACGGCCTTGAGCTGCGGAAAATAGTACGCGATATGACCGCTGGTGTGAGCCGGGATTCCGATCACGCGGGCTTCGAGCGAGCCGATTTTGACCTTGCCGCCGTCATCGAGCGGGTCGGTAAGGCCGGGAATTCGGCCGCCTTCTGCGCGCGCGCCGTAGACCCTGATTGCGGGCTTCGCCTTGAGCAGATCCTGATTGCCGCCGACGTGGTCGAAGTGCCAATGGGTCGACAGCGCGGCGACCAGATCGAGTCCCCGGGCGGAGACCTCGGCGAGCACTTTGTCCGCCTCGGCGCAGTCGACTACGCCGCACAGCTTGGCGGCTTCATCGATCACCAGGTAGGCGAAATTGTCGGAGAGTTGCGGAACGGGAACGATCGGCATCGTGACTCCCTGCGTGAAACGCACCGCCCCAATGACTCACAGGCCAACGATACTATATCCCATGTCCACGTACACGGTCTGCCCGGTGACGCCGCCGGCGAGATCGCTCAGCATCGCCGCGGCCATCTTGCCGACGTCTTCCGGATTCATGGCGCGGCGCATCGGCGAGCGCGCTTCGACCTCGTGCGCCATATCGTGAAAGCCGCGAATCGCCGCAGAGGAGAGCGTGCGGGCCGGCGCGGCGCTGAGCGCGTTGACCCGGATATTCTTCGCGCCGAGGTCGAGCGCCAGATAGCGCACGCAGGCTTCCAGAGCGGCTTTGGCCACTCCCATCACGTTGTAATTCGGCACCGCGCGGACCGCGCCGAGATAGCTGAGGGTGAGGATCGAGCCGCCGCCGCGCGGCTCCATCAGGGGCTCTGCCGCGCGCGCCAGCGCGACCAGCGAGTAGGCGCTGATCTCGAGCGAGCGCGCGAAGTTGGCGCGGTTGACGTTCAGGAAGCGATCGCGCAGGTCCTCGCGCTCGGCGAAGGCGACCGCGTGGACCAGCATGTCGAGCCCGCCCCACAGCTCCTTCACCGCGGCGAAGACCGCCGCGATCTGGTCGTCGCGGGTCACGTCGAGCTCGCCGATCACGGCTGCCCGGATCTGTTCGGCCAGCGGGCGCACGCGCTTCTCGAGCACCTCGCCCTGGTAGGTCATCGCGACCGAGGCGCCTTGCGCGCAAAGCTCGCGCGCGATCGCCCAGGCAAGGCTCTTGTCGTTGGCCACCCCGACCACCAGCGCGCGCTTGCCCTCGGCTATACCCATCGGCGCGTCACCGGCGGCGTCAGACTTCGATCTCCATCCCGTCGAACGCCATCTCGATCTTCACGTCCGACTTGTGTTCGTAGACTTCGCGGCCGATGTGGGTCAGCACCATCCGGCCGACGTTGAATTGCTTGCGATGCTTGGCGATCAGCGGATAGTTGAGATGAAAGTTCAGTTGGGTGCTCTCGAAATAGGTGCATTCGCAGATGAAGAGGTCGGCCCCATCGCAGAACGGGATCAGCTCGTCGGTCCATCCGGTGTCGCCGGAAAATACGATGGTCTTGCCGCCGAGCGTGATTCGGAACGCCAGCGAGATGTCGGGCTTGGTGTGCGGCGTGCGAAGCGTGGCGACCTCAACCCCCCCGAAGTCGCGGCTTTGGGCCGGCGCGAGCACTTCGAACTCGAGCAGGCGCGCAACCCTCTCTTCCGGAAAGTTGTAAAACATGTTCTCGAAGAGCGTCCAGGTGCGCTGCTCGAGCCGCCGGGGCCCGGCGATGGTCAGGGGCTTTCTGAGCAGGGTCTCCCACATGTAGTCCAGGATCAGAAACGGCAGCCCGCCGAAGTGGTCGCCGTGAAGATGACTGATCAGGACAAGATCGAGATCGGCCGGAGAGAAGCCCGCCCGCTTGAGCACGGGAAGCAGCGACGGCCCCGCCTCCATCAGGATGGTCTTGCCGACGCCCTCAATGATGTAGCAGGCAGGACTGCTGCCGCAGCTCGCGAACGCATCACCCGCACCGAGTATGGTGACTCTTACGGTTTCGGCCTCCCCGTTCCGCGGCTTCCTGGCGGGCCGCCCGTTAGGGGGCGAATGCGCTCTCACCAGATCAGAGTTAGTATCTTCGTGAGCAGCTTGCAATCGAGGCGCTCCTTGAACAGGACTTTGAAGAAGGATTTTCAAGGCCTGCTCCCCGTAGCTCTCGTCCCCCGTGGAAGGGGAGAAGACTGAGAAGACCAAAGACCGAAGCCACCTTTCACTGGGTGTGCATAACGAGCGTAGCCTATTTGCTCCCCATGTAAAGACTCTTTCAACACCCTGCTAATGAAGCGGTCCGGTATTCGATTGGCGGCGGCGTTGATGGCGATTGCGCTCGGCGGATGCAATCGCCCGGTCAGCTCCGCCGCCGTCATCGCCGTACGCGCGCGCGGAGCAAATCGAGCTGAACTTCCGCGGACAGAGCTTCGCGCTGGGCGACAACGACAAGATCGCGAATCTGACCCCGGCCGAGGGACCGAAGAATCGCGTGCTGCGGCTGCCGTTCTGGCTCGGCACGAACATCCTGGTGCCCGGCGTGATGCAACCCAGGGAGGGCGATTACTACGTCGTCAGCGAAGCCGTGCTGGTGAAGACGCTCGCTAATCCCGACGAATGGCTGATCGAGGCCGGCAGCACGTTAATCAAGAAGGAGACCGTGCTGGTCACGACCCGCACTCATTTTCGTTCGGCGGGCAAGATGCTCCCGATGATCGTCCAGTTCACGGGGATGCGCCCGTTTGCGCGGGGCGACGGAAAGACGGTCGAGGTTGCGGTGCTGAAGGAGGTGTCGCTGCCGATGAAATGGACACTCGCCGGCGCGATCCCCAGGAGCTACGCCAGGTTCGAAGTGCGATGAGACTCGCGCGCGTATCGATTCGGCTCGCCGCGGCCTGCTTCCTGGCGATACTCGCAACGTCGGGGTGCTCGCCCGATCGCGCGCTCGATTTCGGACTGACCGGCGAGATCACCACGCCGCCCCAGGATGAGCTCAGCCGTCAGATCCTGAAGGATTTCGACGGGCGCGACTTTACGCTGGGCGACAACGATCGCGAGGCCGCGGTCAGCCTCTCCGATTGGCCGGAAGGCCGCCGCGTGATCATCCCGTTCTGGCTCGGCGTGAATCCGCTGCTGCCGGGCCTGATGCGACCGACGCCTGGGCACATCTACGTGATCAGCGAGGCGATGCTGGTGCGGCCGATGGGGGACAATCGCTACCTGATTCGCGCCGGCTCCAAGCTCTTCAAGTTCGACACGCTTTTCGAGACGAGCCACACGCGCTATCTGGACACGGGCAAGATTTTGCCGACCGTGGTCCGTTTCGTCGGCACCGACGTAATAACGGTGCCGCGCGACGCGCCCGCGTCGGGCACGATCACGGAAAAGGTGCCGATTCTGCGCGAGGTCTCCCTGCCCATGAAGATGGACCAGCCGCCGCCGGGCTACGCGAAATTCGAAGTGCGCAGGACCACTTGAGGGTCGCCCTCACGGAAACGGCACCGACGCGCGGGCCTGGCTTTGCCGGGAGCGCGAGAGCTCGTCGTCGATGATGCCTTCGAATTCGCTCTGCGGCTGTGCTCCCGTGAACGGACGGCCGTCGATAAAGAACGCCGGCGTTCCCGTCACGCCGACCTGATGCCCCTGGGCCTCGTCGCGCTGGATCGCGTCCTGATGGCCGCCGCCGTCGAAGCACGCCGCGAACTTCGCGCCGTCGAGACCGAGCCTGGCCGCGGTGGCCTTGAGATCCGCCGGCGTTAGCTTCGCCTGGTTGGCAAACAGCGCGTCGTGGTACTCCCAGAACTTGTTCTGGTCAGCCGCGCATCGCGCGGCCTTGGCGGCGTCCATCGCGTGAGCGTGAAACGGCAGCGGGAAATCGAAGAACACGATCTTGAGCTTGTCACCGTATTTCTGGCGCAATCCGGCGAGCGTCGGCGCCACTCGGCCGCAGAACGGACATTGAAAGTCGGCAAACTCGGCGAGCGTGATCGGCGCGTCGGCGGGGCCTCGCTCCGGATGATCTGCGACTTCCAGCTCGACCCGCGGCGGCTGGATCATGATCTTGAGCGGGTCGCGCGAGCGGAGCTTGGCCAAGATTTCCTGGCGGTGCGCATTCTCGCGTTGGGCGAGGATGGTATTGAGAATCGAGGCCCTGACCTGATCGTAGGGCTGCTGGTGATACTGCGCCTTGTGCTGGTCGTAAAACTTCTGCGCGTCTTCGTCGCTGACGGTGCTCGCACCACCCTGGCGCTTGATATATTCCGCGACGCTGATGTGCGATTCTCCCGCGGCCTGCTGGAGCGCGTAATCGTCGGCGATCGCCTCGATGGTCTTGCGCTTGAGCTCGTAGACCTGGCTCTCCATCGCGGCGAGCTGCGACTTGATGCGCGCCTCAACTTCGCCTTCCGTGATCGGATGCGACCCGACCGTCGCGACGACTTGGCCGTTGCTCAGGCCGAAATTCCGGCCGCTGCTGCGGCCGACTTCCCTCACAACCGGCTGGGCCTGGATTGCGGCCGGGGCCGCGACAATGACGATCACGATCGCAAGCGCGGCGTACAGCGGCACGACTATCCGCTTCGATCCGGCGGTCGATGGTGCGGCCGGGCGAATCGCGCGATGCAGGGGAGAGCCAAACGATACGTCCATATCAACTTCCTTCGCTGTCAACCGGTTCTTCGGCAGCTTCTTCCAGAACCGCAGTGGGCAGCACGTCGGGCCCGACGCCCTTCCAGGAATCGGGACACCCGTCCCATCACGTGTCCCATCGCGCGGTCGAACATATACATCGGATACGAAATATACAGTTCGTCGCGGGCGCGGGTGCCCGCGACATACATCAGCCGACGCTCCTCCTCCAGGTCCTCGGGCGACGCGCTCTGCGGTCCCGGAAAGCGTCCGTCCGCGGCCCAAATCAGGAACACCACCTTCCACTCGAGACCCTTGGCCGAATGGATTGTGCTGAGCGTGACGTAGCCTTCGTCGGGATCGGTCGCGAGGATGTCGCCGATCGAATCGTTCGGCGGCTCGAGCGCCATGTCGGCGAGCATCGACTGGAGACTCCGGTAGCGCTCGGTGATCGCCTGGAGATGCTCGAGGTCGCGCTCGCGTTTGGGGTAGTCGTCGGGATACGCCTCGCGCATCAGTGGAAGATAGTAGTTGAGCACGATCGCGAGCTGCTCGGCCGGGCGCGCCGGCGCGAGTAATTCCGCGAGCAACGCGGAAAGCCGGCCCAGCTCCGACTCACCCTTACCCGCCGCCTTCGCAGCCGCGGCAACCGCCTTGGCGGGATCGGGGGAATCGATCACCGTCTGGGCCAGGCGTTCGGCGCGGCGCGGGCCGACACCCCGCAGCAGCATCAGGATGCGCAGCCATGAAACCGCGTCGGCCGGATTCGCGATCACGCGCAGATGGGCCAGCACGTCCTTGACGTGGGCGGTCTCGATGAACTTGAAACCGCCGCGCTTGATGAACGGGATATCGCGGCGTTGCAGCTCGAGCTCCAGGTCAAACGAGTGAAAGCTCGACCGGAACAGGACGGCGAGCTCGTTTAGGGCAACGCCCTCTTCGCGCAGTTCCAGGATGCGCTGGGCCACGAATCGCGACTGGGTATGTTCGTCCTGCGCGCGCACCAATAGCGGGCGGAAGCCGCCCTCGCGCCGGGTGAACAGCACCTTGGTGTACTTCTCCTGCGCAAGCGAGATGACTTCGTTGGCAACGTCGAGGATGCCTTGCAGCGAACGGTAATTCTCTTCGAGCTTCACCACTTTAGTGCCGGGGAAAAGCGCCGGGAACTCCATGATGTTGCGGAAATTCGCGCCCCGAAACGAATAAATCGACTGGGCGTCGTCGCCCACCGCCATCACGTTCTGATGGGTCGCCGCGAGCAGCTTGACCAGCTCGGCCTGGATCAGGTTGGTGTCCTGATATTCGTCGATCATTATGTAGCGATAGGTATCAGAGAGACGGCGGCGGATGGGTTCGCCGGTGCGGAGCAGCTCAGCCAGCCGATAGAGCAGGTCGTCGTAGTCGAGCAGAGCGCGCTCGCGTTTGTAGGCTTCGTAGCCGGCGGCGAGCCTAACGATATCGCCGCGGTGCTCGCGGAGATGGGGAAAGTCGGCCTCGATTTCGGCGTCGAGCGCGCGGCTTTTGTTGCGCGCCATGCTGATGACCTCGGCCAGCGCGCGTTTTTTCGGGAAGCGCCGCTCGCGCGACGCCAGGCCCATCCGCGTCCGTATCAGGTTGATTACGTCCTCCATGTCGGAGCGGTCGAGGATCGTGAAATTGGGCTGAATTCCGATCGGAGCGCCATAGCGGCGCAGCGTCAGATTGGCGAACGAATGGAAGGTGCCGCCGGCGACCGCGCCGCGAGCGATCGCCGACCAGGTGCTCCGCCCGGCGCAGCATCTCCTGCGCGGCGCGGCGGGTGAAAGTCAGCAGCAGAATCGCTCCGGGCGCAACGCCGCTCTCGATCAGGCGCGCGACCCGGTAAATCAGCGTGCGGGTCTTGCCCGAGCCCGCCCCGGCGATCACCAGCAGCGGGCCCTCGCGATGCCTGACTGCTTCGAGCTGCGCCGGGTTCAGGACCTCGGCGTACTTGACCCTGAAGTTGCGCTCGTCCGGCGGCGCCGAGTCTCTTTGAGGGCGATTACCTGGTCGGCCACTTCACCATCGATCCTATCACGTCCGGTCACGGACCGGCGTTCGTCGTTTTGGGCTTGAGGTGAAGGATCTCGGGACGAATCTCGATTCGGTTGATGATCTGCGCGCCGGGCTTCATGAACTTGCGGGTCTTGGCCTCCGCGTCGCCTTTGCCGAATGAAGTCGCGACGTATCCGAAGAGCATCACCTGCGTTCCGCCGTCGTCGCCCCTGGTAATCTGCGCGCCTACCAGCGGCAGCCGATGCTTGCGGAGATAGTCGGTCAGCCGCCGGCTGGTCGCGGTATCGACGGTGCTAGATTGGGCCCGTGCAGGAATCTGCGCGAGCGAGACGAGAGCGGCCGCCAGCACAACCAGCGCCGCCATCCGGGCCGCGCGCGCCAGGTCAACGCGGCGAAACGCACTCATTATCGCGGCTCGTATCATCTCACTTATCCAACGACGGTCCGGCCCGAGGGGTCAAGGGCTGATCCTGGCCTCGCGGCGGATGCTTCACCGCGCCGACCTGTGGCATAGTTTTATGTGATCGGCTAATGAGGTTGGTCCGAGGGGAAGAGTTCGATGCACGCGCGGATTTTGCGAAGAGATGCACGATCGAGATCGCGCCTGTTAACCAGTGTCACCTTTCTGATCGCAGCTATCGCGCAGACCGGATGCGGGCTGTGGCAGGAAAACGTGACGGCGGAGCATCGCGAGACCGCCGAACAGGTCGAACCTCTACTCGAACAGGCCGGCTTCCGGCGGCTACCGGCGGATACCGCCGCGAAGCGAAGCGAGATGGCTGCGCTTGAGCCGCTCAAGCTGGTCCGCTCGCACGACGACAAGCGCGGTACCCTCTATTGGTACGCGGATCCGTACGTGTGCGGATGCATGTACGCCGGCGACGAGGCCGCTCACCTGCGTTATCGCGAGATCCGGCAGGCTCAGCAGACCACCGACCAGATGAAGGCCGAAAAAGTGCTCAACACCGAAGCCTGGGACCAGGTTGGCGAAGCACCCGAGATAAACATGTTCAACCCGGTGTTCTCTCCGTAGCTTCTTTGCAAGCTTGAACACCGGTGTTCACCTGATTATCGTTGCTATTGAAGCGTGATGGCCCCTTTCGCACAGCGTCCCACCGTCGTTTTGGTTCTGGCCGCGGGACTCTGCCTTCTATCGGTGGGACTCTGCCTGATACCCCCCGCCGTCAGCTCCAACGGCGTCACCGCAAGCCACCAGTTTGCCCAGGCGCGCCGCGATTTTCGCCGCCATGCCACGCTCGAAGTGAACGAAACAGCGCGGGAACAGTCGGCTCGCGCTGAAGCAAGCGCACTCGCGCTTGCGCATCCGGCGGTGATTCCCGTTGCGGCACCCGCCTTCGCGGCAGCGGTATCAGACCTCGCCGGTTCGGTCCTGCCGGATCGGCTCCTGTTGCGGCCGCGTGCCGCCGCATCGCGGCCCAGCGGCGACGACGACGCCTCCTGACCTCGATTCAGTCCGGGTTCCTCGCACGTTCCGGATAGTATTCCGGAGCGCTTCGACAGACAGGACAACCTTCGCCGCGGTCCGTGCGCGGCCAAGCCGGTTCGAGGTTTTCGTCGCGTGCCAAGTTTCTCACTGCGTAATCCATACGCGATAATCGTCGGTGCGCTGATCACCGTGATTCTGGGCGTCACGGCATTCGCGCAGATGCCGGTGGACGTTTTCCCCGACATCAAGATACCCGCCGTAGTGGTGGCGACCTTCTACCAGGGGATGCCGCCGCTCGACATGGAAGACAACATCACGTTTCGCTACGAGCGGTTCTTCACTCTCGGCAGCAACATCGAGCATATCGAGTCGCGTTCGCTGTCGGGCGTGAGCATAATCAAGGTCTTCTTTCAGCCCGGCACCAACGTCGAGGCGGCGGCGGCGCAGATGGGCACGCTGGCGATGGCGGACCTTGGCATCATGCCGCCTGGGACGCTTCCGCCGCTGGTCTTGCAGTACGACGCGTCCTCGTTGCCGGTCGTGCTCGTGACGCTGGAAGGCCCGGGCTATACCGAGACTCAGCTCGAGGACCAGGCGCGCTACAACGTCCGCAACCAGCTTGCGACCGTGCCGGGAGCCTCCGTGCCGATTCCGTTCGGCGGCAAGTTCCGGCAGATGATGGCCTACGTAGATCCGCAGGCCCTGCGGGCGCGCGACCTGTCACTGATGGACGTGGTGCAGGCCATCAATCAGTCCAATCTGATCATGCCGGCGGGCGACGTCAAAATCGGCTCGAAGGACTATTACATCTATTCAAACAGCATGATCCCGAAGGTCGGCGACATCGGCCAGGTCCCGGTCAAGATCGGAGGCGGTCAGGCCCCGGTCCTGCTCGGCGATGTGGCACGGGTCAGCGACTCGTCGCAGATCCAGTACAACCGCGTGCTGATCAACGGGCAACCGTCGGTTTACATCCCGGTGCTGCGACAGGTTGGCGCGAACACCGTTTCGGTCGTAGACGGCGTCAAGGCGATGCTGCCCAGGCTCTTCGCGCTGCCGCCGGGGATGAAGCTCAAGACCATCTTCGACCAATCGACTTACGTGCTGCAGGCGGTGGAAAGTTTGGAGCACGAAGCGATCTCGGGATCGGTGCTGGCCTCCCTGATGATCCTCATCTTCCTCGGCAGCTTCAGGTCGACGCTCGCGATCTTCCTCTCGATTCCGCTTTCGATACTGGCCGGCGCCTTTGGCCTCTACATGAGCGGCAACACGATCAACATCATGACGCTCGGGGGCTTCGCGCTGGCGATCGGGCGTCTGGTCGACGACTCGGTGGTGGTACTCGAGAATATCAACCGCCATCTGGTCCTGGGCAAAGCGCCGGCGCAGGCCGCCAGAGACGGCGCCGAGGAGGTCGCGCTCGCGGTGCTGGCTTCCACGGTCACCACCTGCATCGTGTTTTTCCCTGTGATGTTCCTCTTCGGAGTGGCCAAGTACCTCTTCAGCGCCCTGGCTCTGGCGGTCGTACTGTCAATGGCAGCCTCCTATCTGATGGCGATGAGCGTGATTCCGATCTACTGCGCGCGGTTCCTGACCGCGGAAGAAGCGCGCGCGGAGGAGGAGGGCACCGGGCACGGCGTATTCGCGCCCTTCATCCGGGCCTACGATCGCCTGGCCCTGCGCTACGAGCGATTGCTCGACCGCTCGCTGAATCACAAGGCGATGGTGATCGGGGCGGTGACCGTTTTGTTCGCGGGCAGCATGGCGATATTTCCGCTGCTCGGCAGCGAGTTGTTTCCGCGCACCGACGCCGGGATTTTCACGATCAACTTCCGCGCTCCGGCCGGCACCCGCCTGGAGCTCACAACCGCGCTGGCGCGCCGAATAGAAGCGGTGGTCCGCGAAGTGATCCCCGCCCGCGAACTCGACATGGTGGTGTCGAACATCGGTCTCGCGCCCAGCCTCTCGGCGATCTACTCGTCCAACTCGGCCGAGGACTCCGGCTTCCTGCAGGTCGAGCTGAAGCCCGGCCGCAGCCACTCGACCTGGTACTACGTCGCGAGGCTTCAGGAGCTCCTTCCTCGCGAGGTGCCCGACGCGCGGACGCTGTTCTCGTCAGGCAGCATTATCGACGCGGTCCTGAACTTCGGGGCGATGGCGCCGATCGACGTCCAGTTCAGCGGCAGGGAGTTCGATGAACTCTACCGGACCGCAAACCAGGCACGCGAGCTGATCGGCGGCCTGCCCGAAGTCTCCCAGACCTTCATCCCCCAGGAGCCCGACTATCCGACCCTGCAGATCAACGTCGACCGGGTCAAGGCGGCGCGGCTCGGCTTGACTCAGAAGGAAGTGGTATCCGATGTGATTACGGCGCTCGACTCCAATATGTATATCGCGCCGTCGATCTGGATAGACCACAAGGATAATAATGACTACTTCCTCACCGCCGAATATCCGCAGTCCGCTAAAGGCTATGATTCGACCGAAGCTCTCGAGGACATCCCGCTCCGCGGCCACGAGAGCGAAGCCGCCCCTGCGCAGAGCCTGCTCCTGCGCGAGGTCGCGTCGGTGGTTCCGCATCAAAATCCCTCCGAGGCCGACCACTACCGCATCCGCAGGGTGGTGGACCTGCTGGTGTCGCCCAAAGGCAGCGACCTCGGCGGCGCGCAGGCCACCATTCAGAAAACGCTCAGTGCGCTGGATCTGCCCGCCGACGTGGCGGTCAGCTATCGCGGCGCGGTGGCCACGATGCACTCGTCGTTCTCGAGCTTCGGGTTCGGACTGAGCCTGGCGGTGATGCTGCTCTACCTGGTGATGGTCGCGCAGTTCCGGTCGTTCATGGACCCGTTCATCATCATGTTCGCCGTCCCGATGGGACTGATCGGGGTGGTCTGGACGCTGTGGCTGACCGGCACGACGCTCAACATCGAATCCTTCATGGGAATTATCGTGATGGTTGGAATCGTGGTTTCCAATTCGATCCTACTGGTCGACTTCGCCAACGAGCGGCGCCGCCAGGGACAGGAGTTGCGCCGCGCGGTGGTCGAGTCCGCGCGCGTCAGGATGCGCCCGATCCTGATGACCGCGCTGGCGACGATCGCGGGCCTGATGCCGATCGCGCTCACGTTGGGCGCAGGCTCGGAGGCCTCGGCGCCGCTCGCGCGCGCCGCCGTCGGCGGCCTGACGGTGTCAACCGTACTCACGCTGATACTCGTGCCCTGCGTGTACGAGTTGCTATACGCGCGCCGGCAGCCGAGCGCCCGCGAAGGAACCGGCCAGTGAGGCTTGCGACTTTCGCGGCTACCTGTTTCGCGATCGCAGCGGCTCTGCCCACGACCGGTTGCGATCGGCACGCCGAGTCAACGCCCGCCGCGCTAACCAGGGTGCTGGTGGTGCATCCGCAGCGTGCGGACATGACCCAGTTGATCGAGTTGCCCGGCGACCTGGTCGGCTTTTACGAAGCCGCGCTGCACGCGAAGGTCAGTGGCTATCTGAAATCGATCAGCGTCGACAAGGGCGACCGGATCAAGGCGGGGCAAGTGCTCGCGGAAATCGAGGTGCCCGAGCTCCGCTCCAACCTGGCCCGCGCCCGCGCGGGGCTCGAGATTCAGCACATCACCTACGATCGCCTCAAGCAGGTTCAGCATTCCGATCCGCGGCTGGTAGCGCAGCAGGACGTTGACATGGCGTTCGCGAACTATCAGCAGGCCGCCGCCGAGGTCCAAACGCTCGAGACGATGGTCGGCTACACGAAAATTATCGCTCCGTTCGACGGAATCGTCACCGGCCGGTTCGCGGACCCGGGCGCGCTCATCGCCGCTGGCGCCGGCGAAGGCAGCAACGGCGAGAGCTCGGCGCAGATCAGCCCCGGCGCAACTGAAGGCGCGGAGGGCCACCGCGCTGGAGGCGGCCCCGTACTGACGATTGCAAAGATCGACCAGCTCCGCGTTTATGTCTACGTGCCGGAAGGCTCCTGCCCGCTGATTCGCCGCGGCACTCCGGCCGTCCTGAGCTTCGACGAATTGCCACATCGCGAGTTCACCGGGTCGGTGACCCGCTATGCAAGCTCGCTGGACCTTGCCACACGCACGATGTTGACTGAAATAGACATCGCCAATCCGGACGGCGCGCTATACCCCAGGATGTATGCGCACGTCAGGCTTCAGTTGGTGCGCCATCCCGACGCTCTTCGCTTACCGGCCGGAGCGGTCCATAGCGCCGGCGAAAAGGCCGAGGTGCTCACGGTCGACAACGGCCGTCTGGCCCAAACATCGGTCACGACCGGCATCGACGATGGACGCTATGTAGAGATCACTTCCGGACTGAGAGGCGACGATCTTGTCGTCAGTACCTACAGCAACGTACTGCGCAATGGTGAGGCGATCGACTACGTAATCGCGGGCGCCAACCACGATGGTGGCGAGGGCGATGCCGCCTCGGCCGCATCCACCGACTGAGCGCGCTTCTCGTTCCGTCGCCCGATTACCCAAGAGGTGAGAAGCCATGACCTATCGCCAGGCTCTGTTCATTGCCGGTTTCCTGTTCGCTGCTGCGCCGGCGGCCGATTTGAGGGCGTCCGGCGCCATCCCGGTGCATCAGTCCGCGAGTCATTTCGCCGGTCAGGATGATCACCCTATTGCCCTGATGCCGTCATCCTCTGCCACTCCTTCTGTGCAGCCCTCAACCGAATCGTCCGCACGCCTGCCGATTCCGCCGGGAACCAGGCTGACGCTCAGCCAGGCGATTTCAATTGCGCTCAGCAATCATCCCAAGGCGCAGCAGGCCTCGGACGAGACTCGCGCAGCGACAGAGCGGACGGCCCAGGCACGCTCTTACCTTGCTCCGCAGGTCTTCGGCATCGCGGAATACCTGCGCACTACCGACAACGGGATCGGCAACACAAATTACTACAACGTCGACGGCGCCTTTCCGCGGATCAGCGGCACGAATCACAATCTGCGGGCCAACGACTTCTCGCAGAGCTCCGAGACGTCGGACAATTATCTCGGCGGAATTGAGGTTTCGCAATTTCTCTTCGATCTCGGCCGCCGGCGCGGCTACGTCGCCCAGCGCAGGTTCGAAGCCGAGGCGGCGGCCGCGCAGGAAGAGCTCACTGATATGGATCTGATATTCGAGATATCGGAATGCTATTTCCAGTTGCTCGAGGCCGGGCAGATGGTCAGGGTCTTCGAAAAAGCCCTCGAGCAACGCGGGTTCCACAACCATGAGGCCGAAGTGAAGGTCAAGGCGGGGCTCAGACCTCAACTTGATGTATACATCACGCAAGCCGAGGTGGAGCGGGCCCAGCTCCATCTCGTCGATGCCCGCAATGCGCGCGACGACGCCAAGGTTGCGCTGGATAACGCGCTCGGCGCCGGTGAAAGCGCGCCGGACTACGAGCCTGCCGAAGTGCTGACCTACTCGCAAATCCAGGACACTCCGGAAGCCCTTTTGAAGACCGCCTTCGCTATGCGGCCGGACCTCAAGGCCGTCGAAGACGAGGCGCGAGCGATGGGCGCACAGATTACTCAGTATCGCAGTGACTATTTCCCGACCTTGAGCGCGGTCGGCGGCTACGCCGGGATGGGAACGGGGTTGCCGGTAGTGAGCAATTTCAGCGCCGGCATCGTGCTGACATGGCCGATCTTCAACGGCTTTCTGACCGACCATCAGGTCGCCGAGGCGAGACTCCAGCAACGCGCCCTCGAGCACGAGATCCAAGATCGGCGCCAGCGTATCGTGCTCGACGTGAAGACTGCCTTTCTGAATTGGCAGGCCTCGTTGGAACGAATCGACCGCGCCGCTAAGACCTTGGCGGCCTCGCGGGTTGAGCTGGAACTGGCCGAAAAACGCTACCAGATCGGCCTCGGCGATATCGTGGAACTCGAGGATGCCGAGCGTCACTACACCGAGGATGACGCGGAGTATGCCAACTCGCTGTACGGTTACTCGGTGGCGAAGGCGGCCGTCGATCGAGCGTCCGGCCGAGCCCTTTCTACCTTACAATAGTAGGACGGCCGGGCGGGGAGGTGGGGGGAGCACCTGCGCCCGCCCGGCCGGGGTGGAGGACTCTAGTAACTGAACTCAGCCGCAAGCATGAACATATGATTGTCGCGCGGCACCGCGTCCGTTACATCCGTGTCGGGGCCGCCGAAATGCTTCACTTCCGAGCCGGCAACCGTAAACTGGTCGTGATAGTAGAGCAGGTTCTGGTTCACAAGTGAGAAGCGGAGAAACTCATTGTACTGATAATTGACACCCACTACGAAACGCTGAAAGTCATTGGGGTTCACGTCGACCTTGGTATTCGGCTGCATAAGCTCGAACATGCCGAAGGCCGTAAACGGCGAGTCGGGGATGTGCACGTGCCCGAAGAAGTCGAATCCCTGCTGGAAGGACCTGCCGTTGTTTTGAAACGCGGCCGACATGGCTGAGTAGTTCGCGAACGTCTTGGAGCTGGACAATGGTCCGCTGCTCGACCACAGGTTCCCGGTGGTGAAAGCGTTCTCACCCACGTCCCATTCACCCGCCAGTCCCCATTGCTCGGCCGTGTAATGGAGCAGCGCGGCGATGCGCAACACATGCTTGGACTCGGTGCTGGTGGTGGTCTCGTCGGGTGCGACGTTGCTGTAGCCGTAGTCGTAAAATCCCGTTAGCCCGAGCCCGTCAAAGCGCCACTGCGCACCCAATGGGTAGACCGTCAAGCGCGCCATCGTCTGCTTGGTGTTGGTCTCCTCCATCTGATGAAAGTTGGCGTCGTTGTATACCCCGAGATCGTAATCAACATATTGCAGCCCGTTGAACTTGACCGGGCCCTGCATCGAGAGGCCCTGTTGGGTTGAAGACAAACTGAGATAGTTCCAGGGCGTCAGATTGACATAGCGGAAGCCGTAGAGATCTTCCTCCCATGCAACCAGCGGATTCGGCGCCTGTCCGATCGTGATCGTATCGCCCTTCATAGGCTCGACTCGGTCGAAAGCCTTGCTGTACTGCAGGTAGGCGTACTTGATTCGAACGGCGAGCTGGTCATTCACGTTGCTGGAGACCGAGCTGTTTTTCGAGTTAGTGTCGGCCGAGGTGCCGCCGGCGTTCTGCCTGTAGAGATTGGGCGTCACGCGAACCGTCCAGTCGTCGGTAGGATTGAAGTAGAAGTTGAGATACGCGCGCGATACGTCGAAGCTGTTGAAATCGGCGTTGCCGGGTCCCGGTGCGTTGATCTGGGTAAGCTCCTGCGGACCGAAGCCGGTGTGCGAATAGAAACGGTAATCCGCATACACCAGCGTGCCGAAACGGACCTTGTTTTTGAAGTTGTCGATGTAGTCCTGCCATGCAGGCCTGACTTCGGCCATCTCCGTCGAGACTTCCTGAGTCTGTTGCGTGGTCTTGGCGAGCTCAGCGCTTATCTGCTGCTGACTCTGTTCGAGAGCCTGCGTCTTTTGTTCGACTTTCTGATCGACTTGCTGTTCGATCTCGCTGGCGCCCAAGCCTGCGGCCGGAATGATAAACGCCGTGCGGCCCTTGCCGGGGCGGATAAATAGCTGGCCGGTCTTCGAGTCGACCCATAGCGTCATGGTTTTCGGTTTTGGATTGTCCTGTGCGAGCGCGGGCCGGATGGCGGTAAGCATCACCGCGCCAAGTATCGCCGCGGCCGCAATCATTAGCCTTCTGGATCTCACCGGGTAGTCTCCTCCGTTGTATGGTCGTGTGATCGAGGTTTGCGTCGCCGCCTTACTTTCCCGATTCATACTTCTTGATTTCATCCAGGCGGATCTTCGCGAGCTGGAAAGTCGTGTAGACCTTGCCGTCGCACACGTACTTGCTCGGCGAGCCCGAACTCACCAGTCCGCAGTCCCAGACATGGGGTGCTTCGGCCTGGGCGGCGGTCCCTGACGCGGGAGCCGCAGCCGGCCACATGGTGGCGCAACCCGCGCCCAGCGCCGCCATTGCCGCGCAGAGCACGACCGCCGACAGAACCGAAGTCACTTTCGATCTGGTCATAGTCATTTCTTTCCTCCCCCAACTCTTCTTGAGCTGGCCTTGTCCCGCGCCGCGCGTGGTTTGCCCGTATTGCAGCGACCGTCCGATCGACAGCCTCCTCCCCATACACACACTGTCGGACGCACTCGCAGAGTCCGGGCTCGCGGCGCGGTCGCAGACTAGGCGAGCAAGATTACGGGCGAATTACGCGGCAGTGTCGGCACAGTAAATTCGGTGGGAGCAAAAGTCGCGATCTGGCCGGCGAGAAATGCCACGCAGGTAGCCCTCCATTGGGAAGGGCGGAGGACAGAAAAAGCGCCGGGTGTGAGCGAGAAGACTTACAAGCGTTGGTCGTTGACAATCGGCATCGGATGACCGCCAAGCAGGCGGGCCTCCTGGCTATCGAGGGCATCGTCCACCGCATCCAGCGATACGGCGCGACCCCGCCTTAGCCGCTCGACCAGACGATCGACTTCAGAGACCTTGTGCATGTAGTAGCGATCCAGGGTTGGATTTGTCGCGGTGTAGCTTTGCGAGCTCATCTTGTAGATGCGTCTCGCCTTGGTCAGGAGATGCAACGCGTGAGCGGCCGACGGAGTCCCGGGACTTATTGTGCGCTCGCCCGCAGTTACGGGTGCGCCGGAGCGAAGTAGCGAGAGCGCGAGAGCGGATATCACGCAGGCGACCATGATCCTGCTGTTCACAGTCGGTGCCTCCATGCGAGGTATCGACAATCTACGTGCGAGGCGATTTATCCGCTATCCCGCTCTCTATCCGGAATGCCTTCGGCCTGGAATGCCTCAGGATTCGTATGTGATTCTCGCTACAGCTGCGCTCAGTCGCCGGAGACCGCAACCTTGTCGAGTTGAGCGAGCTCGGCGCTAACCACCGGCGAGGGCAGCGGCGCGTACGACAGCGCCGGCGCGTACTGCTGCCCGTTGCTCAGCATCCACTTGATGAACTCCTTGATCGCCTTTCCCTTGGCGGCATCGGCCTGCTGCTGGTAGACGAGCAAGTATGTGAACGACGAGATCGGATAGGCGTTGGGGCCGGGCGCGTCGGTGATCGAGACGCGGAAGTCCGCCGGAATGTTGGCCGCGTCGCCGGCAGCGGCCGCCGTCACGCTCTGGACGCTCGGCTTGACCCAGTCTCCATCGTGGCTCTTGAGCTCCGCGTAAGGCGCCTTGGTCTGCACCGCGTAGACCAGCTCGATATATCCGATCGCTCCAGGGGTTTGCTGCACAAGCGCAGTGACACCCTCATTACCCTTACCGCCGAGACCGGCTGGCCATTTGACGGCAGTAGCCTTGCCTACGCTCTTGCTCCACTCGGGGCTGACCTTGGAGAGATAGTCGGTGAAGACGTAGCTCGTGCCGCTGCCGTCGGAGCGATGGCATACCACGATGTCGGTATCCGGCAGCTTCGCCGACGGATTCAGCGTCGCGATCGCTTGGTCGTTCCATTTGGTGATCTTGCCGAGGAAGATGTCCGCGATTACCGGGCCGGTCAGCCGGAGCGAATCCGTCAAGCCCGGGACGTTGTAGGTAATAACGATCGCGCCCAGTACGGTCGGGAAGTGCATCACTTTCACAGACGCCTGGCTGAGCTGCTGATCGTTCATCGGAGCGTCGCTGGCGCCGAAGTCGACGGTCTTGTTCAGCAGTTGCTTGATTCCGCCGCCCGATCCGATCGATTGGTAGTTGAAATGTACATTCGGATTGTCCTTGGCGTATTGGTCGAACCACTGCGAATAGATCGGATACGGAAATGTCGCGCCGGCGCCATTGATCAGGAGCTGGCAGCGGGCGTCGCGTGCTCCTGCAAAAACCGCCGCCACCAGTGCGATCGTGAAGGCAATCTTCTTTATCACCATGTTGTCTCCTGTAGATATCGTCCCCTGTCGGCGCGCTCCGGTTTCGGAGCGCGGACGTGCGCCTCATAGCAAACTAACAAGCCAAGGTTACAGCGGGGTTAAGTGGACGTTGTGGCGAGGTTAATTCGGCCCTTGGCTCCCGAAAAAGCCGCGGATTTGCTGCATATTTTCGCGCCCCGGCCCCTTACTCTGGAAACCGCCGTACGCCTGTTGATAGAGTATCGGCCCGTATTGTTGGATGAGCGGCGACCTCTCTGGTAAGCAGATACCGCCGGTCATCGATTCTCGGCCGTAAACTAGGACCGCGCCAGACATCGAGGGACGTTCCCCGGTAGTTCACTGAAGGTTTAGAGGATTGCGTCCCTTCCAGGTTGCGCGCGATGAATTCTGCGACGAAAGACTCTGAGCCTAACGTCCGCCGAACAACCATGGACCACAAATGATTAGCGACAAAGCTTTCAACGTACTCTTCATCGATACGGAAAACTCCAACCGCAGCATCATTGCGGAGGCGGTCCTGCGTCATTGGGGCAAGGACCGGTTTCGCGCCTTCAGCGCCGGCCTCAACCCCGGCGGCCAGGTAGATCCGCTCACGATTGAACTCCTGACGGCGTCCCGTCTTTCGACCGAAGGACTGAGGAGCAAGGGCTGCCAGGAGTTTTCCATCGCCGGTGCGCCCCAGATGGATTTCGTGATCAGCGTCTGCGACACGCCCGCCGCGGAGCTCAAGGGCTCCTTTCCCGGACGCCCGATTCTCGCCCATTGGACGATTACCGATCCCGGGGCCGCTCGCGACAGCGCGGCGAAAAAGAAGGGCGCGTGTCGCCACGCGTTTCAGGAGCTCGAAACCCGGGTTAGACTCTTCGTGCTGTTGCGGCACGAGGGCTCCGCTGCCCAGCCCGCCGCGCAACTCCAGGCCGTTTAGCGGCGCTCGATCAGCGCGCTGAGCCGGCCTGGCAGGGCGCTGCGAAACTCCATCGGTGCGCCGGAAACCGGATGGCGCAATTCCAGCGCGCACGAATGCAGCGCGAGCCGCCGCGCGGGATCGCTGCTCGCGCCATATTTCCGATCGCCGACAACCGGATGGCCCAGCGCAGCCAGCTGAACGCGGATCTGGTGCTTGCGACCGGTCTCGAGCGTTAGTTCGAGCAGCGATTTGTTCCCCTGCATCTCAAGTACGCGATAGTGCGTGATCGCCAACTCGCCACCCTTATCGACCCGATGAACCGTCAGTGACTTGATCTCCACAAGCTTGTCTCTCAGCGTTCCTTTCGCGTTGGAGGGTGCGCCTTCGACCACGGCGAGATATTTCTTCGTAACCTGCTTCCAGCTCTGCTGAAGAGTCGCCTGGGTGGATTCATTTCTTGCGAACAGCATCAGTCCGGAAGTCTCGCGGTCGAGCCGATGGACGATAAAGGCCTGTTGCAGCGAGGATTTCGCGAGCGCCTTCAAATGTTCATTGAGGATGCGATGCACGGTTCGCTCCTTCTCCCGTTCCGAGCCCATCGAAAGCAACCCGGCGGGTTTCTCGACCACGACGATCGCATCGTCAAGATGGACGATTCTGAGGCCGTGGCGCTCGAGCGCCACGTCGCGCGGCGGCTTGCGTGCGGCGATGGTCACGAGGTCGCCCGGCTCCAACCGGGTATCGTGCCGGATATCGTTGGCGGTAGCGCTCCGGACCGGCGACTTGCGTTGCACCGTCACCGCCCGAAACCGGAGCAGGTCCTTCGCTTGTTTACGCGACAGTCCGAGCGGCAGGCCGATCAGAAACGGCAGTAGCTCGCATCCTGAGGCAACCCGAAACTGCTGGCCCACTATGCGCGGTGGTTGTGGGCGTGACGGATCGATTCGCGGATCGATCCGGTCGCCCGGCTCTTTCCAGTGATCCGGCTCGCCCCGTTCTTTCCGGCCGGGTGAGGTCCGTTGCCGTTGCGCAGATGTTTGCCGAGGTCGCGCGCGCCCGCCGCGTCTTCCGCCGACGCGCCGGAGGGCCGGAGAATGACCTTCCGATCGAGCAACCTGGCCAGGAGATCGGCGCGGCGCTGAGAGGTCCACAGTTCCAGGGCCGCGTCGGCGGCGCCCGAGTCCACCGCGAAGACCAATCCTCCCGATTCCTGTCTGATCGCCACGCTGCGGACCACGTTGGAATGGCTGCGGTCGAGCGCGTCGGCGACCCGCAATATCGCCGCGAGCCCGCGCACCGTCCGCCGCTTCTCGCGCGACAGCACGTCGAGCTCCGGCGAATCGAGCTTCGCCGATTGCTTTCGATGCGACCGCGCGGCGAGCGCGATGACTTCCACCTCGATCGGATCGAAGCCGAACAAGTCGCCGTTTTTGATCAGGTAGTAGGTGTGATGGTGATGGCGATCGTGATCGATCGCGTGACCGATGTCGTGGAGAAGCGCGGCGTATTCGAGCAGCTCGCGGGCTTCGGGAGCCAGCGCGAGCGAATCCGCGCATCCGTCGTAAATCTGAAGCGCCAGGCGCGCGGTCTGCCGTCCGTGCACATTGCCGCCGGAGAAGCGCGCCGCCAACGCCTCCACGGAACGACGGCGGGCGTCGGCCGCGCCGCGATCGGGGGTCAGGCCGGCAAGCTCGAGCAGCACCCCTTCGCGCAGCGCCCATGAGCACGCCACCAGCTCGGGCGAATTCGTGCGCGACAGGACGAAGTCGACCAGAATCACCGACGCCGGCATCAGGTCGACCCGCTTGGCGTCGGCGCCCGGAAGCTCGGCGCGTTCGGACGCGTCGCACTTGAGCACGCGGTTTTTCAGGTCGCCGATCTCGGCCGCGGCGACGCTGGCGCAGTGGAGCCTCCCGAGCTCCTCGCCGCGCGCCGCGCGCGTCATCGCGATCAGCGAATTCACCGTCCCCGACGTTCCGATCGTGCGGGTGACTCCGAGCCGCCGCGCGTTGTCGAGCACTTCCGCCAACTGGCGTTTCAGATGGGCGGTAAGCGCCGAGACCTGCGACTCGCGAGGCGGATCGGTGGTGAGAAAGCGCTCCGTCAGCCGCGCGGCTCCGAGCGGAAAGCTCCTCAGCCACAACGGCCGGCCCTCGCGCACCAGTACCAGCTCGACGCTGCCGCCGCCCACGTCGAGCAGCAGATGAGGTCCGCCGTCGAGTCCCAGCGCATAGCGCGCCGCATTGAAAATGAGCCGCGCCTCTTCCTGGCCGCTGATCACCTCAACCGCGAGCCCGGTCTCGCTCCTGATCCGCTTCAGAAAAATGCTCCGATTGGCCGCTTCGCGGACCGCGCTGGTCGCGACCACTCTCAGGCGCTTGACGCGCCGCACCTGCGCCACCTGCTGGAAGTGCTTCAGCGCGCGCGCTGCGATATCCATCGACTCGGCCGTGAGCCGGCCGGTCAGGAAAACGCGCCGCCCCAGACGGACCAATTCCTTAACCCGGTCGACCACCACCAGGTGGCCTCCGCGGGTCACGTCGGCCACGACCATGTGAACGGAGTTGGAGCCTATATCTATCGCGGCAAGTCGCATGCTGGGGGCCTTCAGGCCAATCGCCAAGCCGTTCCCCGCCGAGCCAATTCCATTGGCCGCCTCACGCTCATCAGGCGCTCTGCGATCGGAACCATTCAGCGTTGGGCGTTGATCGGACTGCCACAATGGGCGAGGCCGCCGGGATTGATGATTATCGCTGTAACCGTCTCTCGCCACCACATCGGACCCCGCAACCAGCCGACGATCGCTGCGCCTTCAAGGCCGCCCGTAGGCACTACTACAAATCATACTCTCGATATCACACTGATGCCCATAGATTGCCGCACGTGAAACGCGATGTTTCATTTTTGTTAACACTCCCGTCGCAGACCCGCGCTGGTCTGGACTCGCTTCGCGCACCGATGAAAACTGATCGCGGTTAACGATGCGCCGTAGGAGGTGAATTATGCCCTTGATGGCCGCACTAGCGTTGTTTCTGGGTGTCACGGTCTCGGTTCTGATCTTCGGGGCCAGATTCGCTCGAAGCTGATTCGCTCGAAACTTCTCGATCACGGTTGGCCAGTTGCGCCCAATTACGATCGAAGCCCGCGACGATTTCAAAGGCGGCGCAAGATCTTGGGCGGCAACAGCCAATCCAGAGTGAATCGCGCGGTTGGCTCGGCGAAATCGCCCGACAGAAGTGCAACCCCACCCTTCCTCAGCGCGACGTCGCATGCGTTCTGGGCGCCTGTGAGAAGGAACGAGGCCAGATGGCCCAGGCCCGGCTGATGGCCCACGAGCGCCAATTCGTTCATCGCCAAGTGAGTCCGTACCGCGGCGATTAGCGCGTTCAGTTCCGCGCCGGGCGCCAATTCCGCGAGCGTCTCGACGCGAATGTTGCCGAGACCTTCCGCCACTATCGCCGCGGTCTCGACCGCACACTTTAGCGGGCTGGTGAGAATCAGCTCCGGCTGAGTATTCAAGCGCTTGAGGCCGGCGACCGTGTGAACCATCCGCGATCGCCCCTTCTCACTTAGCTGGGGTTCCTCCTCTCCCGCTTGCGCGGACTCGACGGCCGTCGCGTGACGAATGAGGTAGAGCTTCATCGTAAATGGAGCATCCCCGCCTGGCTGCTCCTTCGCCGACAGCCGGAGAAAGACCCCTCCACGCTGCACCATTAGAAGACCGATGTTGCCGGACGGTTAACCCAGGATTGTGAGAGATTGAATTCATGCACTGCGCTTTCGGATAATCGCCTGCGACCGAAAAGATGAAAGCGCTCGAAAATGTCAGGCTGGTCGAATTCAGCTCCCATCTGGGCGTCGCCTATGCGGCGATGCTGCTCGCTGAGCAGGGCGCGCATGCGATCAAGGTGGAACCATCCGCGGGCGCATCGGGTCGGGGCGCGCCGCACTTCCACGTGCTGAATCGCAGCAAGCGGTCGGTGTTTATCGATCTCGAGGATGGCGCGCCAACAGCCCGCGAGCAGGTTCGCGATCTGATTCGATGGGCCGATATCGTTATTGCGGGCTACACTCCGCGACGCGCGATTGCGCTCAGGCTCGACTACGAGTCGGTGCGAAGCGTCAATCGGCGCGCGCTGCTGCTGAGCATGCCGCCGCTCGGGAGCCGCGGGCCCGACGCCGACGATGACGCATCCGACGATCTCGTGCAGGCGCGCGGGGGTATCGCCGGCAGTCAATGGGCGCGAAGTGGAAATCCCGTGCCGCTGACTTTTCCCGCGGCCAGCTATTCCGCCGGAGCGATGGGCGCGATAGCGGCGGCGGCGGCCCTGGTCGCGCGCGGCGACGGCGAGGGCCAGTCGATCGAAGTGTCGCTGCTGGCCGGCGCCTTCTCACTCCAGACCGGCTCGATCATGCGGCACCAGAAGGCGACCGCACTCTACGCACGCGCCGCCAACGATCCGCTCGGACCAATCCCGTGCTATCGGCTCTACCAGGCCGGCGACGGCGCTTACCTATTCGTGGCGTGCGGAAACGCGACCTTCTGGAACAAGTTCGCGCTCGCAATCGATCGTCCCGACCTGGTCGCCGACCCGCGCTTCGAGGCCGCGCTGTGGGGAATACCGGTCGAGCACTGGCAAACGCTGAAGGACATCATCGCGCCGATAATTCGCGCGCGCCCGCGCGACGAATGGCGGCGAATCCTGCAGCAAGCCGACGTTCCGTGCGCGCCCGTACTGGCGCGCCGGGAATTTATCGATCACGTCCAGGTTCGAGCGGTCGGCATGCGCCGCAAGATCGTTGACCCCGGCCTCGGACCCACTGTTCAGATCGGCGTGCCGGTCACGCTGCACGACACGCCGGGCGATTACTCGGGACCGGCGCCGATGATCGAATCGCCGACATGTGGCGCAATCCAATTGCCCGCAGACGCGAATCCCGAGCGCGCGCACGAGTCGCAGCCGCCCGGCGCTACGCGAATCGGATCGCGAGAGCGCGGGCCGCTCGCGGGCGTGCTGGTGCTCGATTTCACCAGCTATATCGCCGGGTCGTACGGCCCCATGATCCTCGCCCAGTTGGGCGCCGACGTTGTCAAGATCGAGAGCCTCGAGGGTGACGCGTTTCGACATTTCGGTTTCGGCTTCCTCGGATGGAACCAGGGCAAGCGCGGACTCGCGCTCGATCTCCGCGCAGAGGCCGGCCGCGAAATCGTGCGCGAGCTGGCCCTTAGGACCGATATCGTGGTGGAGAATATGCGTCCGGGCCGGATGCGCCGCTTTGGGCTCGACTACGCTACGCTCGCGGCGCTCAACCCGCGAATCATCTATATGTCGGTGACCGGGTTCGGAAATCGCGGCCCCGAGCACGACCAGCCCGCGTTCGATCCGTTGCTTCAGGCGCGCTCGGGCGTGATGGCGGCGCAGGGTGGCCATCGCGGCCATCCCGTGTACCTCACCTGCGCGATCTGCGACTACGGCGCCGCAATGTTGTCCGCGCTTGGATGCGTGCTCGCGCTCCGCGCGCGCCAGATCACCGGGCGCGGACAGATGTGCGAAGCATCGCTGCTGCAAGCCGCGATGGCTTTCCAGGCCGGCGAGTTCATCTTCTACGACGGGCGCCCCGACATGGAGAACGGCGACGCCGAGTATCGCGGCGGGTCGGCGCTCTCGCGATGCTATCGATGTCGCGACGGCGGCTGGATCCGTATCGCGATCGCCCAGCCGCGCGATTGGGACGCACTCTCCGCGCTACGCGGCGCCGTCGTAATCTTGCCCTATGATGCCGCGTCGCGCGAACCGCCCAACGGCTCGCTCGCAGCGGCGCTGGAAGCGCATTTCGCAAACCTGGACCGCACCGAGGCGATACGATCGCTCCGCGAGGCAGGAATCCCCGCGGCCCCGGTCCGAAAGATAAGCGAGCTTTTCGACGATCCGCAGGTAGCAGCCAACGAACTGATAGCGGAGGTCGAGCATCCCGGATACGGCCGCGTGATCCAGTCCGGCATCCTCGCAAAGTTCTCGGCCACCGTTCCCAAGGTAGAACGCGCCGCGCCATTACTCGGCCAGCACACAGACGAGATCCTGTCGCAGTGTCTAGGCTACGACGCTGCACGAATCGCTGATCTGAGGATCCGCGGCATAGTGAAATAACGACCCTCGCCACCGTCTCCTCACCTCTCCCGCGCCTGCGGCCCACCCGCAGGCGCAAGCCGGGAGAGGTCGCGCCGCGACTTGCTAACGCAGGTCGCGCGCGGGTGAGGGCGTAGCACCACTAACCGTCTCGCTCCCTACTGCGCTACCATAGAGCGCCCGACAGGAGTCGATATGAACGCACGCGGGGTCACACTATCTCCGTTCTCCGGAATCCCCGTCCGCGACTTCGTGCAGCTCGCGCGCGAGGCCGAGGACGCCGGCCTCAGCGGCGTCTTCGTTCCCGAGGCGAACAACGATGCGCTGATGTGCTGCCATGCGATCGCGGCCGCCACCCGCCGCGTCACGATCGGCACCTGGATCGTCAACATCTATCTCCGGCAGCCGACACTGTGCGCCGCCGGCGCCGCGATGGTGCAGGAAGCGTCCGACGGCCGTTTTATCCTGGGGCTCGGCGTGAGCCATCGCCCGGCTTTGCAAGCGCTTGGAATCGAGATGGGCAATGCGCGCGACAAGCTGCGCAACTATGTTGCCGGCGTGCGCACGGCGCTCAGCGGCGAGCCGATTCCCGGCTTCGGCCTGCGCTTTCGCAGGCCCGCCAAGCCAATCCCGATCTACTTCGCCGCACTCGCGATGGAAACTGCGCGCCTTGGCGGCGAGATCGCGGACGGCCTGATGCTGTACCTATGTCCGCCCGAGCGGATGCGCCGATCGATTGTTGCCGCGCGCGACCAGGCCGTCCGCCACGGCCGCAAACCCGCGGATATCGCGATCACGATGGGATTGCCGGTCTTTTTGCACGACGATCGCGGGCGCGCGATCGAAGCCGCGCGGCGCGGGCTTTCGTTTTACGCCGCGCTCCCGTTCTACAATCGGCTGCTCGCGAAAAGCGGTTTCGAGACCGAGGCCGCACGAGTTATCGAGGCCGCCGCGCGGCGCGACCCCGCCGCGATGGGGGCCGCGCTTAGCGAGCCGATGATCGACGCGCTGGCGCTGGTCGGCCCGGCCTCGCGATGCCTCGAGCGGCTGGCCGAGTATCGCGCCGCCGGCGCCGAGACACCGATAATCGTGCCCAATCCGATCGGTGAAGACTACGCCGCGTGCGTGCGGAAGCTGCTGAGAGTCTTCGCGGACGCGTAACGATTTGGTGATCCAGGAGTAGACCGATGGGAATGCTTCGACCCGAGACGATGAAACTGATCGCGAAGGAAATCTACGACTATGATTTGTCAGACGAAGGCGCCGGCGCGATCGCCAACGGCGCCGGTGCGCTGCTGACCACGACGCATCATCTGGGCGCGACGCTCAAGCTCGACGCGATCGAGCCTCCGTTCAGCTACCCCAACCTCGAAGCCGAAGCCACGCGCGTGCGAGGCGGCAGGTCATGAGCGCGTCTGATGACCTGCTCGATCTCGACGTTGTGGCGCTCGCGACCAAACTGCACGCTCGCGAGATCTCGCCGGTCGAGCTGACCGACACCTACCTGAACCGAATCGGTGCGCTCGGCGGGCGGCTCGGCGTGTACATCACCGTTACCGCCGAAGCCGCGCGCGCCTCGGCCAAGACGGCCGAAGCGGAAATTTCGGCCGGCAAATGGCGCGGCCCGTTTCATGGCGTGCCGGTCGCGATAAAGGACCTGCTCTACACCAAAGGAATCCGGACCACGGCGGGATCGAAGATTCTTGCCGACTTCGTTCCCGATCACGATTCGACCGTATGGAAGCGGCTGGCCGAGGCCGGCGCAGTGCTGCTTGGCAAGCTCAACCTGCATGAATTCGCCTATGGCCTGTCCTGCACGAATCCGCACTGGGGCACGGTGCGCAATCCGTACGACCTCGATCGGATTCCCGGCGGTTCGAGCGGCGGCTCCGCAGCCGCGATCGTCGCCCGAATGGCCGCAGCAACCGTCGGCACAGACACCGGCGGCTCGATCCGGATTCCGGCCGCACTGTGCGGATGCGTCGGGTTCAAGCCGACCTGGAGCAGGGTGAGCCGCTACGGCGTGATCCCGCTCGCGTCCACGCTCGACCACGTCGGCCCGATCGCGCGAACGGTTCGCGACGCCGCGATTATGCTCGGTATAATCGCAGGCCACGATCCCGACGACTCGACTTCGAGCCGCAACCCGGTGCCGGACTATACTGCCTCGCTCGGCAAAGACATCGCCGGCGCGCGCATCGGCGTCATTCGCGAACTCAACTACGGGCTCAGCAACGATGTCACGCGATCTTTCAACGCGGCTCTGAAGCAGCTCGCCGCGATGGGCGCCGTGGTCGAGGAGGTATCGGCGCCCGCGATCGAAACCGCCAGTGTCGCGACCACGGTCGTGATGCTCGCCGAAGCGCTGGAGTATCACGAGAACTGGATGCGCACGCGGCCGCACGACTACGGCGCCGACGTGCGCTCGCTCCTGGAGATGGGGATGGGCATCCCGGCTACCAGCTATGTGCGGATGCAGCGGGCGCGCGCGGCGATTCTGGCCGACGCGTTACGCGCGCTGGAAGGCCGCAACGTCCTGGTCGCGCCGGGCAGTGCGATTCCAGCGCCACCAATCGGCGCGGCAACGATACGCGTCGACGAGGGCCCCAGCATGGACACGGTCCAGGCGATCCTCCGGTTCACGTCGCCCTTCAATGCGACCGGCCAGCCCGCTCTGGCGATTCCGACCGGGCTTTCCGCGCAAGGATTGCCGCTCTCGATGCAGATAATCGGGCGCCCGTTCGACGAAGCGGGCGTCCTCAAGGTCGCAGACGCCTACGAGCGCGCCCGCGGCCCGCTCGCCGCTCCGAAGCTGTGGGCATAAGGAAAGCCGGCACGGAGGCCGGCGCTACAATAGCCACTCTGGGGCGGCCGCGCGTAGTGTCTCCCTCTTTCTCAATAGCCTGCTCTGGCGCTATATGATCTGCAGATAATCCTTATCCGGCAGCGATGGGAACGGCGCCGTCGGGAGGGTCTGATACCAGTAGGCGACCGAGGCGATGTCGTCCTGGAGCGGCAGGTAGGCCGCGCCGCGGCGCGGGTCGCCGCGCCATCCCAGCGCCTGGATCGTGACCTTCAAATCGCGCCGGAACCGGACCGGATCCATGATATGCCATCGATACATCCCGAACCGGGTTTGCGAGTTGTAGAGCCCGTCGGGCCGGATTACCTGCGCCAGCCCGGCGTAGGGCGTGGTGAACTCGCGATAGCCGCCCTGCTCCTTGCCGAGGTCGAAGTCGTATGAGCCGCAAAAGTAATCTTCCGTCCCGGTGCCGCAGACCGTGGGAAAGTCCAAGTCGCCGTCGATATAGAACTTGATCTCACCCTCGCCCCACCATCCGGCGTTGTTCACGCCCCACGCCATGTAGCTGCCGGCGTAATGACCCTGGCCCGTAACGCCGTCGAGGATCGTGTAGACCTGCTTGTAGGGTAGCGGATTGACGCGGCGGAACTGGGCATGGAAGTAAGCGGCGTCGCGCGGTACCTGGGTGAGTGTGTAGTTGATTTGGTAGAACAAGACCATCGCGTCGTCGGAGATGTTGCTAATCGTGATTCGGCAATGCTTGCGAAACGGCATCTCCCAGTAGCTATTCAAGCCGCTGCGGGGATTAACGCAGACCGCGAGCGACGATACCTGCCCGTACTGGTTCCATCCGCAAGCGAAGAAATCGCCGATCGGCGTTTCGACCGAGGGCGTCTTCGAGCCGTCCCAGTAAAAGCGCAGGATGCTGTGCCGCCAATGCCCGGTCGGAGTCATCCAGATTTGCTGAATCGCGCCCGAACCGTTGATCTCGGCGAGCACGCGGGTCTCGCCCGGCGCGACCGTGATATACGGCGAGACCTTCCAGCCGCGGCCGAGGTCGCGCGCCGGCCCCCGGCCCGGCTCCGGCGCCGCCATCGCGCCTTTACCCTTCTCACCGGTCGGATTCTCGGGGCTGATCGAGCGCGTTTCGGCCCGCGACAGGCGCGCAAGGTTGCCGAGATGCATCCCGAGTCCATTGAAGGGTGGCGTTGCAGGCATTTCCTTTCCCCTGATTGTCAGATCGTTACTTTGCAGACGATAAAGTCGTGATCGGAAAAGCGCCGGGCGAGGAATGACGCACGCGGCGTGACTACCGCGGCGGAGCCGGGCACGGCGTGTAGTCCGCGCACCGCGAGCCAGTCGAGCTTGGGCCGCATCGCGGGCGGAGTGAAGCGGGTGAACGTGAAAGTCGGCTTCAGCGGAAGGTTCGCGCCGTCGATCGCGAAGCCCGCCTCGCCGAGCCGCGCAAATAGCGGCTCGTAGCGTATGGGATCGCGAAACCTCCGCGGCTGAGTCATCATCAGTGGCGGCACCTTTGCGAACGCGAGAGGGCTCCATGCGATCGTAGTGGTGTTGAAGTCGCCGCCGATCACCGCCGGGCCGTCGGGCGGAAGAGCGGAGAGATAATCGTCCATTTGCCGCGCCCGGAATTGCGGCGAGCCGCTGCGATTGAGATGCACGACACCGACCTTGACCTCGCGACCGCCAATCACGATCGAGGCGATGATTCCGGCCGGACGATCGATGCGATGTCGGCGGATGTGGCTCTCCGGCACCGGTGAGATCGGCGCGGTGGTGACGTCGATCAGCGGCTGGGCGGAAAGAATGGCGCAGCCCACGAGACACACGACGGGACCGCCGCGCGAGGCCTTGAAGCCCCACGACGGGGTGAAGACCGAGCTCATCCCGAGAATCGAGGCCAACTCGGCGGCGACCTCGCGACGGCCCGACCATCGCGTACGCCACGCCACTTCGCTGAGCAGAATCACGCCGGCGCCGTGAAGCGGCGGGCGCTGGAGGCACGCGGCGACCTCTTCGACGCGTCCGCGGTTTTGCAGATTCAGCGCCACAACCTTGAGCGGGAAACGCGCGCCAGTCGAGCGGCGATTCAGGACTATCGGCTCGAACGCCGCGCTGCCCGTTGCGGCCGGGGAAGCCTCTGCTCGCTCACCCATCGGCGCCCGTTTCAGCGCTGGAGCTTGCCGCCGCGCCGCCCGATTGATGGAACTCCAGACGCCATCGACTACTCCCGCAATTCCGCCTCGACTTCTTCGATCGAGGTAATCGGCGGCGAGCAGGTCCGATCGCGACAGATGTAAGTCGTAAGCTTGCCGTCGATCTGCGCCTTGCCGCGTGCCTGCTCCGGAAGAAAGCCGGCGCCGGATGGTTCTTGCGGAGCGATCCAGAACAGCGCGCGGTTGGGAAGGTAATGGAGCCCGATCCGTTCCGTCCAGCGGGTGAACTCCGGCTCCGCGCGCTTGCCGATCGCGACGAGCTCGGTCGGCCCGCGCTCGTAGAGATCGATCGCCTCGAGCATGTTCGCGAAGGAGAACGGCTGCTGCTCGATCAAGTCCTTGAAGAGCCTTATGGCGCGCTCGGCTTCGGCGAAGTAACGCGCCTCACCGGTGTAGGCGTGCATCCTGAGCAGCGCCATCACGGCCGCGCTGTTGCCCGAGGGCGTCGAGCCGTCGAACACCGGCTTGTTGCGCGCGATCAGCACCTCGTGGTCGTCGGAGGTGAAAAAGAAGCCGCCCTTTTCGCGGTCGAGAAAGCGCTCGAGGATTGCGTCGGTCAGGCGGCGCGCCTGGGCAAGGTAGTCCGGGTCGAGCGAGGACTCGTAGGTATCTATCAGCCCGTTGACCATCAGGCCGTAATCCTCGAGGTATGCGTTGAAGCGCGCGACGCCATCCTTGATCGAGCGCTTGAGCGCGCGGCCGTCCCACATCCGGGTCATCACGAATCGGGATGCGCGGCGCGCGGCTTCCAGGTAGCGCGGCTCGCCGAGTGCGCGATGGCCCTCGGCAAAGGCGCCGATCATCATCCCGTTCCACGCCGCGAGGATCTTGTCGTCGCGGCCCGGCTTGACGCGATGCTCGCGCGCCTCGAACAGCTTGCGGCGAATCTCGGCGATCGCCTCGGTAATCTGGTCCTCGGACTTCTGGAACATTCGCGCCGCCTCGCCGGGCTCGATCGTGCGATGCAGGATGTTCTGTCCCTCGAAGTTGCCCTCGTCGGTGATATCGAAGTATCGGCACGCGATCTTCGCCAGATCGGCGCCGAGGATGCGACTGACTTCGGCGGGCGTCCAGACGAAGAACTTGCCCTCTTCACCTTCGCTGTCGGCGTCCTGGGTGGAATAGAAGCCGCCCTCGGGACTGGTCATCTCGCGCAGCACGTAGTCGAGGATCTCGCCCGCGACTCGCAGGAACTCGGGCTCGTTCAATGCGCGGCCGGCGTCCAGGTAGAGCCGCGCGAGCTGTGCGTTGTCGTAGAGCATCTTCTCGAAGTGCGGGACCAGCCATCGATCGTCCACGCTGTAGCGATGGAATCCACCGCCGATCTGATCGTAGATGCCGCCCTTGGCCATCCTGGTGAGCGTATGACGAACCATTTCGGCGAGTCCGAAATCTGTTTCCGACTGGCTGACGCGGAGGAACAGCGAAAAGACGAAAGTGTTGGGGAACTTCGGCGCGCGGCCGATGCCGCCGTTGACGCTGTCGTAATGCTCGCCGAGTGCGCGCGCCGCAGCTTGCGGCAATCCGCGCTTGAGATCGCCGCCGGCGGGCGTGTAATCGGCCATCGCTCCGAGCGCGGCGGTCAGCTTCTCGACGTTGTGCTGAACCTCGTGCGCCTGCTTTTCAAAGGCCTGCGCCACGCCGAGCAGCACCCGGGGAAACCCCGGCATCCCGTGCCGATCCTCGGGAGGATAGTAAGTGCCCCCGAAGAACGGCTTGCCGTCCGGGGTGAGGAACATCGTAAGCGGCCATCCGCCGCGCCCGCTGATCAACTGCACGGCGTCCATGTAGATTTGATCGAGGTCGGGACGCTCCTCGCGATCGACCTTGATCGAGACGAAGTGTTCGTTCATCAGACGCGCGATCGCTTCATTCTCGAACGATTCGCGCTCCATCACGTGGCACCAATGACAGGCCGAGTAGCCGATCGAGAGCAGAATGGGCTTGTTCTCGGCTTTGGCACGCGCGAGCGCTTCTTCGCCCCAGGCATACCAATCGACCGGGTTGTAGGCGTGCTGCCGGAGGTACGGACTCTGTTCGTTGATGAGCCGATTCGGCTTGCGCGCCTGGTCGTGCCCGGATTCGTGACTCATGAATTTCTCGTGCTGTGCCCTCTGGAGATCGCCAAGCGGGACTCGCCGAGGGGCAGTTTCGACGCTAGCACGCGCAGAGGCTACTCGCCACGCGCGTCGGTGGAAGGTGGTGCAGTGCTTGGCTCCGCAATTGCCTACGCAGAGTTTTCACTCTGTCGTCGCCGCGAATCGCTGTGGCATGAGATTCTTCGCTGCGCTCAGAATGACTATAGTGCCGGGGTGATTTGATGGATCCAAGAGACCTCAAACGGAAGCCGCCATGAACCTCGAAGAGAAGATAGCCTCTCGGTACCTTTGCGCTAAGAAACTCGGCGTCGTCGTTTATGAACCCTACCCTAATTCGCCTCCTGACTTTCTCGTGGACGGAAGAATCGCAGTTGAGGTTCGTAGGCTCAACCAGAACGAAGTAATCGGATCACGGAATCGCGGGCTAGAGGAGGTCGCGATTCCGCTGGGGGAGAAGCTCGGCAAGCTCCTGATTTCTTTAGGTCCTCCAGTCGCAGGGACGAGTTGGTTCGTCACTTTCTGGTTCCGACGGCCTCTGACCTTGGGAAAGCCGCTTCGGATGGCCCTGCTCCGACGCCTTGAAGCGTTTCTGGCAGGGAAGGAGGTGGGTGCCAGGATTCCGATAAGCGACAACCTCTGGATATGGTTAGACCGTGCGGGCAGCGTTCAAAAACACTGCTTCGTCATGGGCGGATGCTGGGACCGCGACGAAGGTGGGTGGCTTATTCCCGAGTTGCAGAAGAATCTTGAAATCTGCATCCGGGAAAAGACTCGCAAGATCGCCAGTGTTCGGAAAAAGTATCCCGAGTGGTGGCTGGTTCTCATTGATCGCATCGCCTACGGCGACCTCGACGACTCTGATCGGGCAACAATCCGCAATTGGTCACAGGGCAAACACGATTGGGACAAGATCGTCCTGCTGAGCCCTCAGAGTGCGACATGCGAGCTTGAGATCCAGAACCGCTAGATTCGCGGTCGCGGCGGGCGGCGCACGCGGCTACAATTTCCACCGATGAGCGACGTCCACGATGACGCCGGCGCGGCCGGGGCGGCGCGCGACTCTGCCGATGCGGGGCGGATGCGAGCCGCCGGCGTGATGGTCCTTGCGGCAATACTGTTTTTCGCCCGCCTCGGGGCGCGCGCGCTTTGGTCCTCGGAATTCCGATGGGCCGAAATCGCGCGCGAGATGCGCCTGACCGGAAACTACTTCTGGCCGACGATCGACGGACGGCTCTATTACGACAAGCCCCTGCCATCGTATTGGCTGGTGCTCTGGGCGGCCGATCTGACCGGCTCGTTGAACGAGGCCGCGGCGCGGATTCCGTGCGCAATCGCGGGCCTGGCTGCCGTGGGACTTCTGATCCTGCTGGCGCGCCGGCTCTACGGATGGCGCACCGCAGCGCTGTCAGGCCTGATTCTCGCGACCTGTATGAGCTTCGTCTTTTTCTCCCGCACCGCGTCGGCGGACGTCGAGACGATCACCGGCGAGTTGGCCGCGTTGCTGCTGTTTGTTTCGATGCGCGAGCGAGCCGGCAGCGGATGGTGGGTCGCACCGCTATGGCTCCTGATGGCGCTCACATCGCTCACCAAGGGCTTGCTGGGCTTCGTGCTACCCCTGGTGGTGATCGGCGCGTACTCGTGCCTTGCTGAAGGCTGGCATCAATTCTACGACGGGCTGTCGATCGGATCGTTTTCGCAACGCGTGCAGTGGCTGGTCTCGCGCAACCGATGGTTCTTCAACTGGAAGTCGGTTCCCGCGATCGCGCTGGCCGGCGCCGTCTACGCCGTGCCGTTTGCAATTTCATCGGCGAAGATGCGCTCGGGCGCGGGTTTCTACATGGTGTATCGCGAAAACGTGCAGCGCTTCTTCGATCCGTTTGACCATCGCGGCCCCGTCTACCTGTACGTCTACGTGATCTTCGCCCTGATGGCGCCGTGGTCGGCACTGCTTCCCGCCGCGCTGACGCAGGCCCATCGACGCCGGGACCATCCGGAAGTTGACCGGTTCGCGCTGATCTACTTCTGGGCGACCTTCGTCTTTTTTACGCTCTCGGGTTCCCGCCGGAGCTACTACATCCTGCCGATTCTGCCGGCCGGTGCGATGCTGATCGCACGGCTGCTGGTCCAGCGCCAGGACCAAATCTCGCCCATCGCGGACCGGTTACTGAAGTTGGGGTATTACGTGCTGGCCGCGATCCTCGCGGCGGGCGCCGTGCTGCTGTTGCCCGCCTGGATGCGTCCCGCCAGGTGGCAGGTCTATCCAGCGACGCCCGATCACGCGCTCTTCTGCCTTTTCTGGATCGCGTGCGCGGCCGCAGTTGTGTATGCGCTCAGGAACTTTCGTCCCGCGCGCGATCGCGACCTCCGTCGGGATAGTCGCGTATCTCTCGATGACGTACCTGTACATTTTCGCGATGCCGGCTGCCGATCGGTATCGGGGCGAGAAGCCGTTCGGTGAGCTGATAAGCCGCACGCTGCACGGCGATATGGCGGAGCTGGCCTTCTTTCGCACCGAGGGCCCGCTCTTCTATATGGACAACACCAAACCGGTGCCGCTGTACGACGATCCCGCCGCGCTGAAGGTCGCGATCAAGACAGGCGGCGTGCGATGGGTGGTCGCGCGCCGGCGCGACATCGAGACGATTGGCATGCCGGCGACCACCGTCGTGATCGAGGCAACTTTCCCCTGGGAAGACGATCACGATGTGCGCAACAAGCAGGTTTTGCTGAGCGTCGGGCCGGACCGCCAGCACAAGTCTCGCAACGATCCGCCGCAGCCAAATCCCGAACCAGCGAACCCAACGGGCGAAATCAGTTAGCGAAATTAGTCTGATCGAGTACGCGGGCGGCCGCTGAGACTACTTGGAGGCGGTCGCGTTGCCCGGTCGCGGTGTGGCCGGTACGCCAGCCGACGCCGGTGGAGGCGGAGGAGCCTCGACAACCGGGTCGCAGTAGTAGTGGCCGATGACCCCGCCTATCAGGAAACCACCTGCGACTCCCATGGTGTCGGAAATTACCGCAGTGGTCTCGCTATCGTGATGGCAGCAGTTGGCGAGTCCCTTGTAGCCGCCAATTCCGATGCCGAGCGCGCCACCCACCACGGTCCCGATAGCAGCGCCGCCGAGCGCGCACCATCCAACCTCCCGTTTCGGCTGGTTGGCACAGCCCATCACCGTAGCGACGCAGACCAAGGCTGCGAGGGTCACGCTCGTCGCGGAACGCAAACTACCCGAGCGTGGCTTCATCGAAGCTCTTTTGTCCTCCGTCGCTATGAGCATCGCCAATTGCCCGTCCCTGGCACTTTAGCGGCTCTTGCTACTTCCCACATTTCCAGAGGATCGCGCAAGCGAAATTCCCCTCGCTCGGAATGCCACGAAAGCTACAGTCCGCTAAAAACCGGTGAGATTTTCCAGGCAGAGGGTGATCGGCGCCCGGTTTTCCGCGCAAAATCGGCTCCGATTCACCACCTCGCCGGCGACTGCCCGGACTTTACAATCGCATCGGCATGACGACATAAGTGAACCCCGAATCGGCCGGGAGCGTGATTACGCCCGGGCTTACCTCGTCGGTGACGCCCAACACGACCTCGCTTTTTTCGGGAGGAATTACGCCCAGCGCCTGGGTGACGTACGACGCGTTGAAGCCGATCGATACGTCCTCGCCCTTGAAGTCCACGTCGATGGTATCGCTGGCTTCGCCCAGATCGGGACTCGTCGATGACACGGTTAGCGAGCCGGTCGAGAACGCCAGTTTCACCCCGTGGAATCGCTCGTTGGAGAAAATCGCGACTCGTCTCACGGCAGCGAGGATCTCGTCGCGTTTCACCGCGACTTCGTAGCGGCTATGCTTCGGGATTACGCCGCGATAGTCGGGGAATTCTCCCTCTACCAGGCGCATCGAGATTTCCGTCGCGCCGCGCTTAAGCCAGGCAAGTTGGCCGTCAAACGTGAGCTTCGCCTCCGAGTCGCCCTCCTGATCGAGCAACTTGCGAAGCTCGCCGACTCCCTTGCGCGGAATAATCACTCCGCCATGGGCTGAAAAATCCTTGACCTCGCGGCGGATCATCGACAAGCGATGGCCGTCAGTCGCTACCATTACGGCCATCCCGGGCTCGGGCGCCTCGACGAATACGCCGCTCAGATTGTAGCGGGTCTCGTCGGGGCTGACTGCGAAGAGCGTCATGTCGATCATATCTTTAAGAACTTTCGCGGCCACGTTGAAGTCCGCCTTCACCGGCTTGCCGGCGGCCTGACCCTTTTGCTCCCCCTGGCGTGGCATCGCGGGAAACTGACGCGGATCGAGCCCCATCATTTTGAACCGCGCACGCCCGCATTTGATTTCCACCCAATCGTTGTCGAGCGATTTGAGTTGGACCTCGTCGCCGGCCGCCTCGCGAACTATCTCGAACAGCTTGCGCGCGTTGAGTGTGATGCTGCCATCTTTGCCGGATTTGCATCCAATCGTGGTGCGAATTCCGACTTCGAGGTCGGTCGCGGCAAGCTGGAGTCCGCCGGCAGTCGACTCCATCAGGACGTGGCCGAGAATCGGCACGGTATTGCGGCGCTCGACAATTCCCTGAACCAGGGAAAGTCCGTTCACGAGCGAACTGCGATCGATAACCAACTCCACGAACTTTGTGCTCCTGCTACTTCTTTTCTCTTTTGATCTTTAAATAAAGCCAGTCGGATCAGTAGGCGCTGTGGAATTGTTCATGCTCGCGCCAAATGCCCGAAAAAACAAGAGAAGCTTCGCGCACAAGACTGTCGGCAGAAACCGCACGTGGATCGCGCCGTCGCGCCGCCGTGCCGATCCCTGTCGATAGGTCTGATATTGTGCCCAGCTTGCGCACAGCCTCTAATAGGCGCCGTTCGTTCCTCTCGACGATCCGTTCCGCGTTCCGGTGAGAGCGCGTTCGATCTTGTCTATCGACAGCCGGAAGGCCGAATCGTTGGTCACTCTGCGCGAGATCAGGTTGTAGGCGTGGATCACCGTCGAGTGGTCGCGCCCGAAGTGGCCGCCGATGTTGGGAAAAGAACTGTCGGTCAGCTTGCGGCAGAGGTACATCGCAACCTGGCGGCAGAAAGCGATGTGCTGCGTGCGCTTCTTCGACTTCAGATCGGTCAGCCTGATGTGGAAGAAATCGCTCACGGTTCTCTGAATCAGGTCGATATCGGGCTTGATTTGCTGATCGCAGATCAGGTCGCGGAGCGCCTGGCGGGTGAAGTCAACCGTGATTTCGGATTTGTGAATCGAAGCCAGCGCGGCCAGCCGGGTCATACATCCCTCCAGCTCGCGGACATTCGAGGAGACGTTCTGTGCGATGTACAGCGCGACGTCCGCCGACAGACTGATATTCTCAAGCACCCCTTTTTTCTGGAGAATCGCGACGCGAGTCTCAAGATCGGGCGGCGCGATGTCCGCGATTAGCCCCGACTCGAAGCGGTTGCGCAGCCGCTCCTCCAGTTCAGGGATCTCACGCGGCACCTTGTCGGAAGTCAGCACGATCTGATGGCGATCGGTGTGGAGCGAGTTGAAGGTGTGAAAGAATTCCTCCTGGGTGCGCTCGCGTCCGGCCAGGAATTGAACGTCGTCGAGGATGAGCGCGTCGACCCGGCGAAACTTTTCCCTGAACTCGCCCATCTTGTCCCGCCGGAGCGAGCCGATCAGCTCGTTCATGAAGACCTCGGCGGGCATGAAGAGGACCTTGCGCTGACGCTCGCTGCCGGACCACAGAAGATGCCCGATAGCGGTGGCAAGATGCGTCTTGCCAAGTCCCACTCCGCCATAGATGAAAAACGGGTTGTATTTCTCGCCCGGTTGATTCGCGACCGCGAGTGCCGCCGCGTGAGCGAACTGGTTTGAGGAACCGATCACAAACTCGTTGAATGTATAACGCGGGTTTAATTGCGGGTGGCGTTCGGGGCGGCCATGCGTAGCGGGTGCAGCCGCCGGCAGCGTCGACGGGGCCTGTTTGGCGGCTTGACGCTCCGTCGCCTCACGGGCGCGTTCTCCGAGCGTGAGCTTGACGTCGAGAGTCTCGCCGGCCTCGGCCGAGAGCGATTGGCGCAGGACCTCGAGATAGCGTTCGTTGACCCAGTCGCGGAAGAATTTGTTCGGAGCTGAAATCGTTGCAGTCTTTCCATGCAGTCCCAGAAAATTAAGTGGACCGATCCAGGTTTCGTACCCGACCTGACCCATTTCGTTACGAAGACGATCCGCCGCCTTCTGCCACAACCCGTTCATTTGTACCCTCCACTCCGGCTTCTCGCCGAAAGTTCTGTCTGACCGATTTGCAACCTCCGTGCGCGATCAATACACAATGTTGTCAACACCTGTGGATAAGACCGTTTTCATTCGTAACAGACGATATGTGCAGCAACCGTTTCCACCGCCTATCAACTTTTCCGATCACCGAACCGGGTTGCTGCGATCATGGCTGAACGGAAGAAGCGGAACCGAAAGCCCACGAGCAACGATTGCGACCATTGAACCCCCAATTCATTCGCGCGCGAAAATTTTCTTCGCGTGCTAGCATCGATCTCTGTAGCGAAGTCAAGTTGATAAGCTCTTTTGTGCGATCGCTCAAGCGCTGCTCGCGCGATTTCGCCAAGCGTGCGATTTATTTGCCAAATTCATGAACGGTAAATTTCTTCCTTGATTTTCAATTTCACGACAATCCGCCTCGATCGGGCACGCTGGCTCCTGAAGCCATCGCGACCGTCTGAAATTTCAGATCGCGCAAGCGACGCACCGGGTTCGCGCGTGAATTGAATCCGATCGCTCGCGATGTCGGCGAGCAAACTGATCAAGTTGGGAGAAATGATCGCGAAGAAAAATTCTGCCGCGCTGTTCGAGCGCGCGATCAGAAAAATTCCCGGTGCGGTGAACTCACCGGTGCGAGCCTGGAGCGCGGTCGGCGGCGCGCCGCTGTTCATCGAGCGCGCATCGGGTGCCTGCATCTTCGACAGCGACGGCAATCGCTTCATCGATTACGTCGGTTCCTGGGGGCCGGCGATCCTCGGTCACGCGGACCCGCGCGTAACCTCGGCCGTGGCCGAACAGGCGGCGAAAGGACTCAGCTACGGAGCGCCGACTGCGCTCGAAGTCGAACTGGCCGAAAAGATCAGCGCGGCGATCGCAGTCGCGCGCAGGGTTCGGCTCGTGAGCTCGGGCACCGAGGCCGGCATGACTGCTCTTAGGCTGGCGCGCGCGTTCACGAAGCGTTCAAAGATAATGAAGTTCGACGGATGCTATCATGGACACAGCGACCCGCTCCTGGTCCGGGCCGGCTCCGGTGCGATGACGCTGGGCGTGCCGGACAGCGCGGGGGTGCCCACAGAGTTCGCCGCGCTGACGGTCGTTGCGCCCTACAATTCAATCGAGCGCGTCGAGCGCGAGTTCGCGGCGGCGCCCGGCGAAATCGCCGCGGTGATCGTCGAGCCGGTCGCAGCGAACATGGGCGTCGCGCTACCCGCGCCGAATTTCCTGAGAGATCTCGGCAACTTGGCGCATCGCCACGGCGCATTGCTGATCTGCGATGAAGTCATCACTGGGTTTCGCCTGCGCTTCGGCGCCGCTTCGGAAATGTTCGGCGCAGAGCCCGACCTGATGATGTTGGGCAAGGTAATTGGCGGTGGGATGCCGATCGGCGCGGTCGCAGGCAGCGCCGAAATAATGGATCGGCTCGCGCCGACCGGGCCGGTCTATCAAGCCGGCACGCTTTCCGGCAATCCGGTCTCGGTTCGCGCCGGGCTGACCACGCTTGAGATGCTCGAAAAACCGGGTACTTACGAACGGCTCGAGGCCGCTGGCGCGCGGCTCGAAGCAGGTCTGCTCGCCGCTTTGAAGGAGTCTCGCCAAACCGGATGCGTCAATCGTGCCGGTTCGCTGCTCACGATGTTTTTGGGCGTCGAGCGAGTTTCCAATGCCGACGACGCGCGCCGCTCCGACCTGGCAAAGTTCGCTCGATTCTTCCAGGCGATGATCGAGCGGAGCATCTATCTGCCGCCCTCGCAGTTCGAAGCGATGTTCATCTCGCTCGCGCATAGCGACGCGGACCTGGATCAGACGATTGCGGCCGCCCGCGAATCGCTGTTGAGCCTGGCGTAGACTCCTATTCGACGCCCATGGCTCTCAGCCCGGCCAAGATGTTGAAATACTCCGCGATCGGCAGCGAGGTCGTATCGCCGCTAATCGTGGGTCCGATCCTGGGCCATTACATCGATGTCTACTTCGGCACCGATCCGAAGTTCACGCTCGTCATGTTCCTGCTTGGCCTGTTTGCCGGTGGCTACAATCTCGTAAGAGAAGTAAAGAACTTCCAGAGCGATTTGAAAAAATGAGGTCCGCGATTCCTTCCATTCCGGCGATTCAGCGCACCAATCTGATTCTGGTCGCGATCACGGCGCTGGCCCTGGCTCTCCTGGACGATGCCGCCGCGGGCGTCGGATGCCTGCTTGGCGGTGCAGTGGTAATCGCGAATCTCTATGTCCTGGCGACGCTCGGCCGCGCCGTGATCGCCGCCTCGGGCGGCGGCGCGATGGCGCATCGCGCGGGAGTGCTCGCGATTCCGCTCAAGCTGCTGCTGGTGGTCGGGCTGGTCTACCTGATCTTCGAGCACGTGCGCGTCGATGCGCTCGGGTTCGGCGCCGGAGTATTGACTCAGTTGCTCGCTATCTCTATTGAAACGTGGCGGGCTTCGATGCGTTCGGCAGAACGGGCGCCGGGATCGGAGTGACCGGGTCGCATCGTGGGACAAGCGGTTAATTTTCTCGAACTCATCGGCGGTGGAGTGATCCCCGAGGTGCTGGTCGGCACCTGGATCGTGATGGGTCTGCTGCTGATCTTCGCCTGGTTTGCGCGGGCCGCGTTGATGCGCGCCGCGGATCCAATCGTCCCCGACCAGGGCTTTACGCTGCGTTCGGTCGCCGAGTTTCTGGTCGAGCAGCTCGACAGTTTTACCGAGGCCGTGCTCGGCAGTCACGGCTACCGCGATTTCGTCCCGTTCTTCGGCACGCTCTTCATCTTCATCCTGGCGCTGCAATTTCTTCGGCCTTATTCCCGGGATGGAACCGCCGACGGGGGATTCGGACCTGACCTTCGCGCTGGGCGCGACTTGCTTTTGCTTCTACATTTACCAGGGGTTCAAGGCGAAGGGGTTTTTCGGCTATCTGCGAAGCTATCTCGGTCCGGTCCTGTTTCTGGCCCCACTGATGCTTCCGATCGAGCTGGCCGACAACCTGTTCCGGCCCTTTTCGCTCGGCGTTCGTCTGTACGCCAACATGTTCGCCGATCATACGGTGCTGGGAATCTTCACCAGCCTGACTTACGTGGGGTTTCCGGTCGCTTTCTACGCGCTCGGCGCGATCGTCTGCGTCATTCAGGCGGTGATTTTCATGGTCCTCTCGATGAGCTATGTAAGGCTTGCCCAGATGGAGGAACACTAGGGAATTGGTTCGCAACTCCCGCGACCTGCGACTTGGCACACGCGATGGGTGGTAGAGGAGGACAGAGGCTGAGTGCGATGGGGCTGGGCCGGCAGCGCGAGGACAGAAGGAGGTATGGTTCGATGGTTCGACGGATCGGGATGATAGCAGGTTCGGCGACAGCGCTGCTGCTGGCCACGCCGCTGATGGCGATGGCGCAAGAGGCGGCGACTCAGGCCGTCGGCGGCGGAATTCGCGGCGGACTTATCGCGCTCGCCGCGAATATCGGTATCGGTGTCGCAGCCTTCGGCAGTGCGATCGGCCAGGGACGCGCGACCGCCTCGGCGATGGAATCGATCGGGCGCAATCCCAACAGCGCCAATCAGCTCTTCGTGCCGATGATTATCGGTCTGGCCTTTATGGAAGCGTTGACGCTGTACGCGTTCGTGATCGCCTTCTTTCTCCAGGCCAAGATCTAATCACCGCTCGCGATTGACAGGCTTGACGACGGGGCTCCAGTCGGGGCCCCGTTTTTTTTCTCACGGCCAGTCGGTGCCGACCGACCAAGCGTTGGCCGCTTGAAAGAAAACCGGACCCGATCCGATCGGACAAAATGCGACACAGCGCTGAATCTGTGTTAGGTTCGCGGGGGTAGGAGGCGCAAGCATGGAAGTGTTCCCAGGCATTTCGATGGATCCGGGAATCCGTTTCGGGAAGCCCTGCCTCGCTGGGACGCGAATCGATGTTGCGACGGTCCTTGGGGGCTTGGCCGCCGGAGCTTCCGCTGAAGATCTCGAGTCGGAGTATCGACTCTCCCGCGAGCAAATCACCGCAGCTCTGCGTTACGCCGCTCACGTGGCGGCGCATGGCGCCGGCCGGGGATAGTTGATCGGCACTGCGGTCGCCGGGGCTTCGCGCCGCGCAGGACCTCGAACGGGCTGCGATGGCGCTCGCGGCGCAACAGGACGTAGGTCGCGCCCGCGCCGCCGTCGGATTGCCGTGCGGTCGCGAACGCCAGCACGTATCCCGCCAGCGCGCTTTGCGAAAGCCAACCGACGGTCGCGTGCTTCAACACCGGATGGCCTCCCGGCGAGCGATGGCCACGCCCGTGGACCACGAGCACCATCCGCATCCCCTTGCGCACCGAATCGGAGATGAAAGCCGAGAGCGTCTCCTTGGCCGCGCTCTGAATCTTGCCGTGCAGGTCGATATGACCCTGCACGGCGAACTTGCCGCGCCGAAGCCGAGTGACCAGCCTGGGATCGATACCGGCGCGAGCGCCCTCGACGTATTCGTCGGTTTCGGTGATATCGAACGGCGCCTGCCCGGAAACCAGATCGGAGAGCTGCGCCAGTACTTCGGAATCCTCGCTCACGATGGCGCGCTTCACGGCCGGGTCGAGCGGAATTCTGGTCCTGCCCGCGCCGTCGAGCGGTCGCACGCCTTCAAGGGCCTGTCGCAGCAGCGCTGCGTCGTCGGGCTCCGGACGCTCGATCGTCGCCGGGCTAGCTCGGGGCGTGGCGGGTAGGTCGCGGGGCGCGGCGTGCTCCCGCTCCTTGAGCAGTTTCTTTAACGCTTTGAACGGTGACGCGAAGACCGGCTTGGGAATCTTCGGCCGCTTGGGCTGGTGCCGATTCGGTTGCCGCTTCCTGGGCATTGGCGGGTGCTACTCAATTTGTAGCACGCAGCCGCCGGATGCGCCTTCATTTTCCTCGACGCCGGCCGGCCGTTCGGCCGGGAATTCCGCCGGCCCGCGAGCGCCGCGGCTTCGGGCTCGCCATCGCGGCGCCTTGACCACTTGCCATGGATCGCGCCGAAAGCCGCTTCGGCGCGGTCATGCGATAGCTGTCGGCCACGATGCTCGCGAGCTCGCCCCAGTCGACCTTGACGTCGAGTCGCACGCCGACCCATCCCTTGTGCCCCACGTAGGGCGGAACAAAGAAGCGCTCCGGATCGGAGCTCACGAGAATCTCCTGGACCATCAGCGGCGCCTTGCACCAGACCGACACGTGGCCCGAGTTGTGATGATTGTCGTCGGTCATCGCGAACATCTTGCCGCCCACCCTGAAGGTCGCTTCTCCCCAGGCTTCCTTTTCGGTGGCTTCCGGGAGGGCGAGGCAGATCTCGCGCAAACGGTCGATCGGATTGCGACGAGCGATCGGAATCTCACCGTCATCTAAAACATGAAGGTGATCGGGTTGGTAGCCGCCATCATCCACGCGAACCACGACGCTTCCACCAGCGCGATCAGGATCAGGTTGTGCGAGGAGCTGTAGGCCGAGGCGGCGAAGATCTCGATCATCACGAATACCAGCGCCAGGCTGGGCAGAACCAGCATCATCACCGCCGGCAGGATCCTGAAGGCTGACCCCCAGTCCCATCAGCAGCAAAATCACGGCGCGGCCGATAACCGCGAGCACGGTCGAAATTGTCGAGCCGCCGCGACGAACCAGAAACTCGAATCCAAGCCAGAACGGCAGCGTCAGGACTACTACCGCGGCGCCGGCGAGCAATCGTTCGGGCGTCAGCGACAAGCGATGGAACGTGACGGACAGCGCGACCATGCAGACGTAAACCGCCGCGAAACCGATCGCGCCGGCGAACGATCGTAGAGCCGATGCGATCGCAAATCAGGCGCAGGTTGAGCGTGCCGGAGAGCGTAAGTACGACGATCGCGATCAGGCCTGCGACGGCCAACCACGAGGTCTGAATGTCTCCGACCACGAACGGCACGAACGAGGCGGGCTGGGATCATCGCTGCCAGAGGCATCGCTCGCATCATCACGGCGGCGACCACCAGGAATTCCGATCCATCCGGCCGCGCCGGCGGCACGCGCTCGGGCCATTGCGGCGCGATCGATCCCGCAGATCAGCCCGAGCGGCACCAGCAGGATCAGAAAGAGCACCAGACGCGATCAGCGAAGCGCCCAGCCGCGGGTCGGCCATCCCGATATCGCCGGTGCGGTTGGTGCCAAAGGCGCCGTCGAGCCATCTGACGATCGTGGTCGCAGCCTCCTCCGAATAGAGGATCCGGATATGATCGACGCCCGGGACTGCGCAGCGCTTCGACCGCGTCGCTCGCCGGCAAAGCCGCCGTAGAGCTTGTCCGAGCTGGATTTGATCGGCACGCCCGCCAGATGCGCCGCGAGCGCGGTCGAGGTGTCCTGGATCGCATCCTTCGGATCGTTCTCGGCGAAAATGAACAGCGCGTTCTTCGGCCGCTCCGGTCCGAGACTCCATCCGCCGGAGATCATTACGGCGCCGCTGAGGTTCGGATCGTGGGTGGCGTAATCGAGCACCGCGCCGGCGCCCATCGAATGCCCGATCACGACGATCCGCGACGCCGTCGACGAATTGGTAGTCGCGCAGGAAGTCGACCGCCGGCTTGACGTCCGCGCGAAGCGCGGAGCCGGTGGGGAAATCGCTCGAAGAACGGGTTGCGATTCTCGCCGTGGCCGCGAACGTCGATGGCGAGAACCGCGTAGCCGTTCTCCGTGATCCGGCGCGCGAGCACGCTCATCATCTGGCGATCCGACATGAAGCCGTGGACCAGCACGACCGCGGGGGGCGCGCGACCGGCGGCGGCGGGAGAACACTGAAAGGTATTTCCCGGCGGAAGATAGAGCGTCGCGGGTTCGTGCCCCGGCAACTGGACGAACGAATGCGGCGGGCCGGCGTTGTCCAGATGAGCCAGGTCGGCAGTCGCGAGAACGAACAGGACGGCCGTCACCACAGCGCCGCACGAAGGGTGGTCATCCCGAGCTGATACCTTTTTCCGCCAGCGCGCGTTGCGAAATCCCCGGACTCGAGTCGATTCGCGTCCGACGGCTCGCCCGATCCGGATTGCGTGACGCGCCACGCCACCAGCATCGAGAAGCCGAGCAGCATCGCAGCCAGCAGATACGGCGCGCCGGGCAAATGCCAATCGCGCCGCGGGCCGATGAAGCTCGCGAAGACGGTGGTGAACAGGATCGGGCCGATCATGAACGCAATACCGCGAAGGCTGCTGAGCGCGCCCTGGAGCTGGCCCTGCTCTGATTCGCTCACGCGGCGCGTCATCAAGCCCTGCATCGGCGGTCCCGAGAGCCCCCACAGCGCGTTGACCGGAACGCCAATCCAGAAGACGATCGCGGTCGCCGCCAGACCGTAGATCGAGAATCCCATCACTCCGAACAGGAGCCCGGCGAGCAGCACGCGCCGCTCCCCGAAGCGCCTCACGACCGGCGGAACGAGGCCGGCTCCGACCACCGCCGAGCACACTCCCACCGCTGCTATCGCCAGCCCGACCGTGCGCTCATTCCATCCGTAGCGATACATCGCGTACAGCACAAAGGTGGTGGGCAGCGCCTCGTGAGCGACGTTGGCGGCGAAGCTGACCACCCCGAGTCCGAGCAGCTCAGCGTGCGATCGGAGCAGCTTCAGGGAGCCGATCGGATTGGCGCGCCGCCACGCAAAGCGCTCGCGCCGATTCCGTGGCAGCGATTCGGGCAGCACGAACAGACCGTACATCGCGTTGAGCAGGCTCAATCCGGCCGCGACCCAGAACGGAAGTCGCGGATCGATATTGCCGAGAATGCCGCCCAGCGCGGGTCCGAGCACGAAGCCCAGGCCGAACGCCGCACTCAGCATCCCGAAACCGGCGGCGCGCTGGTCGGGCGGCGCCACGTCGGCGATATACGCGCCGGCGGCCGCTCCGCTCGCCGACGTGATCCCCGAGATCACGCGGCCGACGAACAGCCACCAGACGGTCGGCGCCAGCGCCATCACGACGTAGTCCAGCCCCAGGCCGAAGTTGGAGATCAGAATCACCGGCCGGCGGCCGTAACGATCGGAGAGCATGCCCAGCACCGGCGAGAACAGGAATTGCATCAGCGCCCAGACCGCGCCGAACAGGCCGTAGATCTCGGCGGCGCGTGCGGTGTCGCCGTTGAGGAAGTCCTGGACCAGCTTCGGCAGGACCGGCACGATCATGCCGAGCGCCAGCATGTCGAGCACGACCGTGATGAAGATGAAAGCCAGCGCCGCCCGCCGCGGCCCCGCACGCGCTTCCGGTTCAGCCGCAGCGGAGCTCATTTGTGCGGCTGCTTGGTAAGCGCTTCGAAGCGCCGGGTCATCTCGGCCGGCGACACATCTTCCTTGTGCGTCGAGAGGTACCAAAGGTGGCCGGAGGGATCCTTCAATTGGGCGTTCCGGTCGCCATAGAACTGATCCGCGGGTTCCCGGATCGAGGTCGCGCCGGCCTCAAGCGCGTGCTTGTACAGCGCGTCCACATCCTCGACGTACAGATGAATAGCCACTGGCGACCGCACGCTGCCAAGCGCCTTCGGACTGACTATTCCCATCTCCGGATGCTCGTCGGACAGCATGATCAGCGCCTTGCCGATCCTGATTTCGGCGTGTCCGATCCGCCCGTCGGGTCCGGCCAGCCGGCTAACCTCGGTCGCGGCGAACGCGCGCTTGTAGAACTCGATCATCTTCGGAGCGTCCAGTACGCAGAGATAAGGGACGGCGGCCTCTTGGCCTTCGGGAATTGCTCTCACTGCCATGATTGGCGCCTCCTCCTGCTTTTCTGAGGTGTCGTTCTGATGCGCATTTCTAACGCGATTGTCCCTTCAGCAGGAATAATCTCCGTCGCACTGGGACGGCCGTTGTTGTCCACCCAATCATAGCCGTACCAGCCGGCGCGGCCGGAGCCCATCTGTACGAGCCATGGGCATACTCGTTCCTTCGGGGAGGGCTCGTTGACGCTCCTGAAACGTGGCGCGGACGCTCGCAAAGGGCATAAGCGGAAGGTAGCGACGAGAAGACATGGGTTGACCGGGGCCGAGCGTCAAGGTTTGGCAGCAGCAAGCATCACCTCGTCGGCGTCTCGGAGCAGCACATCGATGGACTCGAAACCTGCGTCTCTCAAAACCCGGACCCAACCCGATACCGGCAGGCCGTCGCCTATCAAATGCGAATCTCGCGAGCCCAGGAGCTTGGTGTGATCGTAACCAAGAATTTCGTTCGCCCGGCTCCAGAACCGTTCCCAGTTCTCCCGGCTGTAACGGCTCGGCTGCCGCGACTTCCATTCGGCGAATCCGGCGGCGAACGTCGTCTCGCTGCAGGCGGGCTCGACGAACAAAAACACCCCGCCGGGGCGGAGCAGTCGGAACACATCTTTGGATAATTCAAAGACGCGTCGCGCGTCGAGCCAATGAAGTGCGTTCGCTGTCGCGACCACATCGTAGCCGTGCTCCAGGCCCCTGCACCAATCAGCGTCCCACAAGTCGCGCACGAAACTCTGACCTGAAACGCCTTCGCGCCGATTCGTCGATAAGCAGATCGAGATCAGGAAGACGTCGCGATCGAGGCAATCGATCTGTGCCTTAGGATAACGCGCGCGAACGGCTCGCCCAACGTCCCCAGGGCCGCAACACAAATCTAGAACACGAAGAGTCGCGTCTTTGGAAAAAGGAATCGCCGCCGCCATCAGCTCGAGGTCGCGGCGCTTCTCGGCGCCTTGCTCGGTCCGCCACAAGTCCAGCAACTCGTCGAGATTCTCATTGCCGAGCTTCTTCTCGATCTGACTCTGCGTAAGCGACATCGAAACACCCTCCCTGGTCTTTTCACGGCGTACTCTCGGTTCACGCGCTTCCAACCGATCCCTTTAGCCGCGCTGCTGGCGCAGAGGTTACGGACTGGACTCGCCATCTGGACCCGCAATCACCACCAAATAACCGTCGGGGTCGCGGAGCCACATTTCTCTATGTTGGGGCCCCGGGTTGACGTGAGGTTCTTCGACGATCTCGGTCCGCAATGCGCGCGCACGCTCCACGACCGAGTCAAAGTCGTCGACCTGGAACCAAAGTAAGACCCCGTGCCCGGGCGGCGCGGCATCCGCGTTGACGAGGTTTGGGTGCTTCTCTTCGTCCCAGGCGTGGAGCTGAAGAATCAGGTGACCGGACGAGGACATCCGGTCGTACACGTCACGGTGGCTATGCTCCGGGAGCGAGTCTGCCCCAAGCAGTTCCGCGTACCAGCGACTGCTCGCTCTTACATTCCGCACAGCTATGAGGGGTTGAGCCTGGACGATTGATTTCTGCACCGCGGAGCTCATGAGTCCTCCTGCTCTTGATGGCTCGCGCGGAATCTCTTCAGCGGCGTTGCGAGGTACCAGATCTGCCCGAATGGATCCTGAATTCCGCCGCATCGGTCGCCCCACTCCGTGTCTGAGATCGGATTGACGACCTTCGAGCCGGCCTCCAGCGCTTTTTGGAAGACCGCGTCGGCGTCCTCAACGTAGAGGTACAGATGCACCGGCGTGCCGCCGAGATCCTTCGCGCTGATCGCGTAACCCTTCTTCCGATAGTCAGCCAGGTCCGGTGTGCCCGGATCGCGGATCATGAATAGCGACTCACCGACCTTGATCTGGACGTGGCTCACGACTCCACCGGGCTGCTTAAGGCGCATCATTTCCGTCGCTCCGAGCACTTTGGCGTAGAAGGCGGCGGCCTTGTCCGGAGCTTTTATATAGATGAACGGCATCACGCTGTGCGGAGTTGGATTGGTTTCCATCGCAGGTTCCTCTTTGGCTCGCGGTTTATCTTCCAGGGGTTTCTCCAGATGCTTCGCGATGAACCAGACGTTGCCGAACGGATCCTTCACGCCAGCGTTGCGGTCGCCGTACCGTTGATCCGCCGGCTCCTGCACCGATGTCGCGCGGGCCCGGAGCGCGCGGCGGTAAGTCACGTCGACATCGCCCACGTTCAAATAGATCGCGGGCGGCATCGGCTGATACGGACCTTGCGCTTCACCCATCTCGAGCATCGAGTCGCCGATCCGGATCTTGGCGTGATGAATCGTGCCGTCGGGGCCCTCCGCGCGGAACACTTCGTTCGCGTCGAAAACCCGCTTAAGGAAATCGATCACTTTCTGCGTTCCCTTGGGATGAAGATAGGGCGTCACGCTGCGAAGGCCGGCGGGAACATACGACCCGCCTTGCTTGTGCGTGCCGATATACCAGTGATTGCCGAACGGATCCTTCACACTGGCCTCGCGGTCGCCATAGTCCTGGTCGGTCGGCCCGTGTAGCGAGGACGCGCCGGCCCGGAGCGCGCGCTTGTAAACCGCGTCCGAGTCCTTCACGTAAAGGTGAAAGGCCGTCGGCATCGGTTCGAATTTTCCGGCCCCCTCGCCCAGCATGACCATCGAGTCGCCGACCTTGACCTCGGCGTGCATGTGAGGCGGATCGCCACCGACGGTGCGCAGCGTCTCCACTGCCTCGAACGCTTCCTTCAGGAAGTCGACAACCTTGGGCACCTCGTCGACGATCAGAAACGGCGTGATGCTGTGAAATTCCTGCACGACCGGTTCAGTCGCAGTGGATGGTTTCGCGGCTGAGGCGCCGGCGGCTTGTTCCCGCGCGTACGCCTGCATGCGCCGGTTCATCTCCGCGGGCGAGACGTCTTCAACGTGCGTCGCGACAATCCAGAGGTGTCCAAACGGGTCGGCCAGGCGGCCGGAGCGGTCGCCGTAGAACTGATCGTTGATCGGGAAAATCACCTTGGCGCCCGCGGCGACGGCGCGATCGGCGAAGGCGTCCACGTCGTCGACGTAGAGCTGGACGATCGCCGGGGAACCGCCGAGCGCTTGCGGACTCAAGTTGTATTCCGGCGCCTCGTCGGCGATCGCAATCCGCGTATCACCGATCATGATCTCCGCGTGCACGATATGGCCGCCGGGATCCGCGTGGCGCATCAGCTCGGTCGCGCCAAACGCGCGCTGGTAAAACTCGATCGCGCGCGGCGCTTCCCGCACGACCAGGCAGGTAGTCGCGGTCCGGTAGCCCTGCGGGATCGGTTTCACCCTGCGAGGCGTGGCTGCCTTACGAGGCGCTCGGCCGGCCCTGGCCGCGGCGCCTTTGGACGTGCCGGTCAGGTCGGCCTTGAGCCGCTGCTTGAACTCCGCGCTGGGCAGGCCGCGCAAACTGGCGGCGATACGAAGCAGTTCGGTGAGCTGGGGACTCAAGCGGGGAAGCGGCGCGTCGGGACCGGCCATCATAGCCTCCACCGCTTCGTTGAGTTGTTCGTCTCGCTTAGCCATTTGCCTTACTCAAGCGCGCCCGCAGATTTTGCAGGCCGCGCAATTGAAGCTGCTTGACGGCGCCCTCGCTGCGGCCGAGTTCATGCGCGACTTCACGAATCGTCTTCTGAGCCGCAAAGCGCAGCTCGATCACGCGGCGCTGTTCCGCCGGCAGCCCCGCGACGAGCCGAAAGAGCCTGGCGCGATCGTGGCCGCCTTCGAGCGTGTCGCCGGGCGGATCCTCGAGCTCGACAGGCTCGCGACTCTTCGCGGCGCGTTTGGATCGGTCGACGATCGCGTTGGCGGCGATTTTGAAAAGCCAGGCGGCAAACGAAACGCCGCGCCATTCGAATCGCGGGAGATTCTTGAGCGCGCGATGAAAGACCTCGGAAGTCAGGTCCTCGGCTTCGTTGCGATCGCGGACCCGGCTGCCGATGAACGCATAGACGCGCTCGAAGTTTTGCTCGTAAAGCTCGGCGAAGCGGCGCGGATCCTTCTGCGCGGCTTCGATCGCGAGCCGCGCCTCATTGTCCGGCGCCTTCAATGCTGGTTCCCCGCGGGCCATCGCGTCTTACCATATAAACTGCCCCAGTGGAAAAAGGTTACGGTCGGGGATGGCGCTCCGAAACCTCCTCCTGCTCTGTTGAGCGATGATGCCAATGCTGAGACGATGACAACCCCGATTTCGTAAGCATTGCTGTCCGTGACAGGCCGGAATCAGAAAAGGGTGGGCCTGCAGGTGGATCTTATGCCGGGGCTGTTCGAGGCGCGGGCAAGTGCCGCCAGGTCGAGACGTTGAAGCAGATCGGCCGTAATCGGGCGCTTAGCATCCCAGAATACAAAAGCCCGGTAGAACTCCTGCGCCATTTCGCCATTCAAGAGCGCGGCCACAGCGCAGGCCTCTTCTTCATTCTCGCATGCTAGAAAATAGCCGGTGTCATCGAGCACGACTGGCTTGCCGCGAACGGGACCGATGGCCCTAAACGTAAGAGTTTTGTAAAAGCCGGAAATCGCGACCTTCCAAAGTGCGAACGAATATGGTCCTACGCCGAAAATCGCAAACCGGGGACGCCTTTTGTAGATCGCACTGGCGCGACCGTCGAGCAAGCGTGCGTGGCGCGATAGATACTTCCATGTTTTCGGTGCGCCTCGCTCGATCGCGCGGGTATTGTCACCGACCGAACACTGAGTGACGAGCATCCACTTTGTGGGAGCGGCTGCTTTAGGATTCGCAATGTCGGAACTCTTCAGCATCGGATAGACATGAGCGTCTTCGAGGTCGACCGTTTCGCCTAATCCGTTCACGTAAAGGGAGCCCGCTTTTTCGAGTTCCAGGACGGGGGCGCAATCGTGCTTTATGCCTGAACGCCATCGATACGTTACTGGCGTCCTCGGCCCCGCAAGATGCTTCCAGCGTTCAAATAGGGAAGTGTCTGCAATGACCCGATGATCGCGGTATCCGATAGCGGAAACGGGCGCAGCCGCTTCCAAGCTTGGGTAGAGCGACGCATCGTAACTTGTCGCGGATGACACTCGGCAGACAAAAAGACACGCATCCACCGAGGCTCCAAAGTGATCCAAGGCGCAAATCGAGTAGATGTCAGACTGCGCGAGCCCAATTCCGGTTTTCCAGGCATGAGCCAAGACCTTCCGTGCGACAGCCGTCTTGCAGAGCAAAGCGACTGTGGTGTCACGTCCTCGACAGCCCTCAAGAATGCGCAGCGTCATCCATTCCGAGATATCGAAGTTGCTCTTGCCGGTGATCGCGTCCATGCCGCGATGATTCTGAAAGTTCGATTTCGCCGGCAGGTTCGAGCTTCCTAGCGAGCCGAGCGCGGCGTTCGTTACCCACGGCAGGTTGCCGATTACCAGCACCGGTTCAGGGAGACCGCGAATGATCTTCGGCCAATCTGCCTCGAAGAAATCAGTGTGCTTGAGACGGACCTTTCCCGCGTAGGGTTTGTGAACAAGCTCCTCGCGCACGCGATTCAAGTAGTCCTCATTGAGGTCGAAACCGATCGCGTGCTCAACACCGACGAATCGGTCGAGGGCTGCGAACAGAAAATTGCCAATGCCGCAGGTTGGTTCAATCATCGAAGCGGGCCGCAACCCTTTGCCGGCGAGCAGTTCGCAGACTTGTTGTGCTAGGGCCGCCGGTGTTTGGAAATCACCGAACTCAGCCTGCCTGGTCGTCTTGGATCGATAGGCCACGGTTAGCGCACCCTGCGGACGCCATTGACCTTGCCCGCCTCAACGATGACCCTGCCGTACTGGAGTCGCCATTGTAGGGCGTTGGAAATCGTGAGATAGCCTTGCACCGGCTTATTTTTCAGAACTTCCTTGGCGATGTTTCGGGCCTCGATCTCATCAACTGGCAGGTTCTTGTCCTGTATGAAGGCAACCACGTCGTCGGCGTTGCCGTCACGTTCGATGATCTCCCTAATCCCGCGTGTCATCTGGTAATCAGCAGATCGGCTCTTGTCCACGAAGATCGTGTGCTTGATGCCGAGACGGGCTGTTTTCCTAGCGGCGTTGTCGGTCTTCTCATAGACAAACACGATGAGATGATATCCAAGCCCGAAAATCTTCTGTCGAGCCGATTTGAATGGACAAGACGACTGGGGCTGAGTGATACTGGTAACTTTGATATCAACTTCGAGGCTCGGCAGATCGATGCCGACGGCAGAATTACTCTCGCCGACACTGTATTTCAGCTTGAGATGATCGATGAACTTGTGTTCGAGGTACGTACCGACTGTCTTTCCATTATCTACGCCGAAAAGCGTCGGCTCATTGTGGGTGCTCTCTAATTTTGCAAATTTCGCCGCTTGCGCAATGAGGGAGTCCAAGGTCAAGGTCGGCAAAGCTGAGGTCATTCCGATGTCGTTCAATACCACAGGCGCAGTTGCCCCCGCGAGGGCCGAGGGCCCAGTGCCCTGCGCGGATAAGGATGGCTGCTTCTTGGTCTCGGTCAGACCGCGAGCTTGCCCGCCAGCAGATCGCCGAGACCCGCCGGCGTTACGCGAATCCCGACGAAGAACGGACCGAACAGGGCGTAGTCGGCGCTCGCCTCGTCGAAGCGCATCTCGTAAATCAGCCGCTTGAACACCATCGGATCGTCGGCGAACAGGTCGACGCCCCATTCCCAATCGTCCAGGCCGGTCGAGGCCGAAATGATCTGCGTCACCTGTCCCGCGTACCTGCGTCCGATTAGGCCGTGGTCGTGCATCAGGCGCCGCCGTTCTTCCATCGGGAGCCGGTACCAGTTCTTCTGCTCGTCGCGTTTCTTGCTCATCGGGTAGAAGCACACGTAGCGCCGTGCCGGGATCGTCGGCCAAAGCCGCTCGGCCATCTTGTGACGCTGATTTTGCAGCTCCACCTCGACGGCCTGCTGCCATTCGGTTGAATGCGGGCGGATTCCTTTTTCGGCGAGCCGCGCATGCAGCGTGACCGTCGCCTCGTACAGTCCAAGCTCGACGACCGACAGATACGAGCTGGCCGGCTCGAGGAACTCGTAGAGTCCGAGGTTCGCGATTTTGAGCTGAATCGCCGCGAGCTGATCGAAGTCGCGCCGGAAGTGAACCAGGATCAGGTCGCCCTTGTGACCGATCTCGCAGAACAACGCGCTCTGGCCCGCCTCCATTCGCTCCATCGGCACGAGCGCTGCCGACGCCTCCAGCACCAGGCGCTCGCGGCGCGCGGCGTCGAGCGATTTCCACGCGGTCCATCGGATGTGGAACATCTGATGGAGCACGCTCGACCCCTCCAGCGCCAGCGGCGCGTCGGGCAAATCGATTCGATGGCCGGCGTCGTTCTTCATCGCAGCTATTTTAGCCGGATTTGAACTCGGCGCACGAACGCACGAATCCCTTCGGCGGCGCGCGGATTCGAGGCCCAGTGCGCGTGAACGTAGGAGGCGAGCAGGTTGCCAATCGAGTAGCCCTCGTCGAATGGCGGCCGGCCCCATCGCGGCCGCACCTCGTAAATCCGCTTTACATCGGCGGGCACGACCTTCGAGGTTCGAGTAGCGGAACTGATGGCCCCGAAAGCGCAGCCTGGCCGGGCCGAGGACAGAGCGCTGTCGGGTCTCGACTTCGACGTAGCCGAGCGCCTGCAAACGATCGGACATGACGGTTTCGGCCGGGATCAATCCGACCGTCGGGAACAACCGGCCCTCCAGCGTTCTGATTCCGCGCGACAGGTACATCAGGCCGCCGCATTCCGCATAGATCGGACCGCCGATTCGGGCGAACGCGCGAATCGCCTCGATCATCGTCGCGTTGCCGGCGAGCTGATCCGCAACCGCCTCGGGATAGCCGCCGCCGAAGTACAGTCCGTCGACCGCGGGCAGCTTCGCGTCGCGCGTCGGTGCGAAGCGGATCAGGTCGGCGCCCAACGCTTCGAGCCGGCGGAGATTGTCCTCATAGTAAAAGTGGAACGCCGCGTCGAAGGCGACGCCGATCCTCACTCGCGCCGTCGCGGCGCTGGCCGGAGCTTCGACGTCATCGAGTGGCGGCGCAGAGCCCGCGATCTTCATGATCAAATCGAGGTCGAACCATTCAGCGGCGAGCTCTCCCCACGCGGCGATCGAAGCAGCGGGCACGCTCTTCTCGTCCGCAGTCAGCAACCCCAAGTGACGCTCCGGGAATGCGTGCTCGTCGTGGACGGGAAATCCGCCCAGGACCGGTGGACTCAGCGGGTCGGCGCAGGCCTGGCGCAGAAGGTCGAGATGGCCGCGGCTGCCGACCCGATTGCATATCAGGCCCGCGAGGCGAAGATTCGGGTCGAAGGCGGCGAAGCCGTGCGCGACGGCCGCAACCGTCCGCGCCATCCCGGAGGCGTCGACCACGAGGATCACCGGCGCCGCGAGCCACTTTGCGATCTCGGCGGTGGAACCTTCGTCGCTGGTCGGCGTCGCGGCGTCGAACAGGCCCATCATTCCCTCGATCACCGCGATGTCCGCGGTCCGCGCGCCGCGCGCGAAGGTCGCCAGCGTCGCGTCCTGGCCCATCATCCATCCGTCCAGATTGTGCGAGATGCCCGCCGACGCGCGCGCATGATAGCTCGGGTCAAGGTAGTCGGGTCCGCACTTGAAGGCGGCCACTTTGAGACCGCGCGCGCGGAGCGCACCGATCAGTCCGACCGCGACGGTGGTCTTGCCCACGCCGCTGGAAGTTGCCGAGACGATTAGCCTGGGAATTTGCACTGTCCTGACTGGCATGGTGATCCGGGCGCGCATAATTTTGATGATGTCATGACCTCAAAAGTCAAACAGATCTGGAAGGCCGATTCGTACGCACAGAACGCGCGCTTCGTCAGCGACCTGGGAGCGCCGGTTCTGGAGTTGCTCGCGCCCAGGTGTGGTGAGCGAATACTTGACCTCGGATGCGGCGACGGCGTGCTGACCGAAAAGCTCATCGCGGCAGGCGCCAGCGCCGTAGGGGTCGACGGCGCGCCCGACATGGTTGCGGCGTCGAAGAAACGCGGGCTGGACACGCGCCTGATGCGCGGCGAGTCGCTGGATTTCCCACCGGAGTTCGATGCGGTCTTCTCGAACGCCGCGATGCACTGGATGCGCGACGCGGACGCGGTAATCGCGGGGGTCAGGCGCGCACTCAAGCCCGGCGGGCGGTTCGTCGGGGAATTCGGCGGGCATGGCTGCGTCGCGGCGGTGACCGTCGCCCTGATGGCGGTGCTCGCGCGCCGCGGTATCGACGGCGCATCCGCGATCCCGTGGTACTTCCCCACGGTGGACGACTATCGCGAGAAGCTCGAAGCGGCCGGGTTTACTGTGGACTATATCGAGCTGATTCCGCGGCCGACACCGTTGCCGGCCGACATCGGGCCGTGGCTCGATACCTTCGCGCAGAATTTCTTCGCCGCACTGCCGGCAAACGATCGTCCCGTCGCCCGCGACGAGGCGATCGCATTACTGCGGCCAGTGCTATGCGACAGCCGCGGGCGATGGACCGCCGACTACATCAGGTTGCGCTTCGCCGCACACCTGCCGCCCGCCAATGCTTAAGTAAGGCGCACGAAAGCATCGCGTTGCGCTACCATCCGATCGCTTGCGCGGCGAGGACGACTGACAATTGGCCGCGCGGGTCGGCGCCGCCGAGTACGATATCGCGGGCACGATCGATTTCCACCGCGAGCACGCGGCCCTCACTCCAGGGTGGCCGTGGCCTGACCTTGTGGCCGCGGGCTGAGAGCTCGGCGCACACGCTCTCGTCGATTCGGCTCTCGACTCGCAGCACTCCCGGATGTGCGGCGTGCGGGAAAAAGGTGGAGGGAAAATGTGCGCTCGAAAACTTGGGCGCTTCGATCGCCTCCTGCAAGTTCATTCCGAACTCGACGACATTGAGGAAGAACTGAAGCGTCCATTGATCCTGCTGGTCGCCGCCCTCGGTGCCGAAAGCCAGGTATGGCTCTCCGGCGCGCGTCGCGACCGACGGCGAGAGCGTAGTGCGCGGGCGCTTGCCGGGCATCAGCGCGTTGGGATGCCGCTCGTCGAGGTAGAAGGTTTGCATCCGGGTTCCAAGCGGAAAGCCCAGCGCGTCGATCACGGGCGAGCTGGGAATCCATCCGCCGCTCGCAGTGATCGCGATCAGGTTGCCCGAGCGATCGGCTGCGGCGACGTGAATCGTGCCGGAACCCCATGCACGCGGCTCGACCGCGTTGGCGGCCAGCGCGCGCATGTTGACCGGATCGCCGGGCCGATGCTCCATCGAGGCGTGCTGCCGATCGATCAGCTCGCGGCGCATCGCGGCGTAGCGCGGCGACAGCAGCGAATCGATCGGCATCTCGGCAAAATCCGGATCGGCGTACCAGGCCTCGCGATCGGCGAACGCGAGCTTGGCCGCCTCGGTAACGAAGTGGATGTAGTCCGCCGAGTTGTGTCCCATCGCGCGCAGATCGGCGCCCTCGAGGATCCGCAGTTGCTGCAGGAAGACCGGACCCTGCGACCAGGGCGGGCATTTGAACACCTCGATACCGCGATAATCGGTGTGGACCGGCTGCTCGATCCTGGTCGTGAAGCCGGCGAGGTCCTCATGCGCCAGCAATCCGCCGTTGGCCTCCGACCATGCGACGATCTCGCGCGCGATGTCGCCGCAATAGAAACGCTCGCGCGCTGCTTCCAGTCCATCCTCGCGGCTGCGATTTCGCGCCGCAGCTTCCGCGTCGAGCAGGCGGCGGAAGAATCGCGCGAGCGCCGGATTCCTGATTACGGCGCCGGGCGCGGGCGGTTCACCGTCCGGCAGGTAGACTCGCGCGCTCGACGGCCAGGACTCGCGGAAGCGCTGCGCGTTGGAACGAATCGACGCGCCGCGACTCATCGCGGGAGTGCCGGCGATGGGGGCGCCGTCGCCGGCCAGCCCGACGTGGACCGGGAATCCGTCTTCGGCAAGCGCCAGCGCCGGTTCGAGCACCTCGGCCAGGGCGCGAGTGCCGAATTTCGAGAGCGCGCAAACCAGCGCACCGAAAGCGGCCGGCACTCCCGCGGCGAGCAGGCCATCGCCGGGAATCAGATCGAGGCCGAGCGACTTGTAGTGGGCGATAGTCGCGCGCGCCGGCGCTTTCATGTTGCCGTTGATCGCGATCACGCGGCGCTCGGCCGCCGAATGGATCAGCATCGGCGCCTCGCCGCCGATCGTATGCATGTGTGGATTGACCACGCCCTCGACGAAAATCGCCGCCACCGCGGCGTCGATTGCGTTGCCGCCGCGGGCGAAGATTCGCGCGCCGGCAGAAGCGGACAGGTAATGCTCGGTCGCGAGCATCACCTGGCGGCCCATCAGTAGCGGATACAGCGTCGGCATGATGGCGTCCCGGAATCGGAGGAAATGTTAACAGACGGGGCGCAATCCGCCATCCGGGGAACCGGCGGTGCAGGGATTCCCGTTTGCACGATACAGGGTATCATTAACGCGACCGGTGTATCGTAGAGAACGCATTTTGCGGACAGTGGGTGAAATTTCAAATTCCCGTAATATGCAATGTGCTAGTCTCAGATAGTCTTGTGCTGCTGGATTCGCGAATTGGGTTGGCTGCTGGATCGTCTAAATTTCAGGTATGGCGATTGCAGTGGGGGTGGGGTGGGAAGATGGTCAGTCAAGCTGATGAAAGAAGACGTGCTATGGACGCGCAAACTGAACATTTAGCGGGCAGGCGATGCCGATTGCTTAAGCCGGTGCGCGACCACGAAGGGCACAGTCACTTCAACGAGGAGCCGCGCATCGTCCGCGAGATCGAGAACCTCGGCCGGCGGATGTACCTGGTGCAATTCAACGATGGCTCCACCACTTTTCTCTTTCCCGACGAAGTGGTCGTGGCGTAGCCGGCCCGAGACTCCCAACTCATAAATCCGCCGCGCGCGTCGTGCCTGCGTGGGGCACCGATTATTCCAGAGGGCCTCGCGCAAGGGCCGCGATGGCCGCGCGGCGGTGTCAATTGCGATCTTCAGCGTTCCCGCAGGAAAGCGGCGGCATGATGCAGCGCGCAGATCGTCTTGGCGTCGATAATCTCGCCGCGCCGGATCATTGCGAGGGTGTCGGCGAGCGGCACCCGCTCGACGATACCGATTACCTCGTCGTGATCGAGATTGCGCGGCACCTCGGATAGCTCGCGCGCCAGGAACAGCTCGATTCGCTCATCACAGAAGCCCGGGATCGTGACTATCGAGCCCAAGTGGCGCCAATCACGGGCGGCGAGTCCGGCCTCCTCGGCCAGCTCCCGTTCGGCGCACTGGCGCGGGGTCTCGCCGGAGTTGCGGCATCCCGCCGGGATCTCGCGCAGGTAGTCACCGATCGCGTGGCGATACTGGCGCATCGTGGCGACCGTGCCGTCGTCGTAGAGCGCCACGATCGCGGCGGCGCCCGGATGACGCACGACCGGCAGATCGACGGTGACATCGTTGGGGAGCGTGGCGGTCTCGACACCGAAGTCCACCACGCCGAGTTTCAAAACCGGGCGGCGCTCCGTCGTATTCATGTCGCCAAGGATGCGGCGGGCGCGGGCCCGGCGCAAGCCGGAACGCCGGTTTGGACCGCCAGTGGGGAAATCTGACGCTTGCGCGGTCAGAAAGGGGAACGGAGCTGCCGCTGATACGCCCGCTCAGCCGCGCTTGAAGGAATAGTCCAGCTTCATCGCGTGGCGCACCTGTTCCATCGTGGTCTGCGCGGTCGCGCGTCCTTTGCGCGTTCCCTCGATCACGATTTCGCGCACCTGTGCCGGCTTCGCGGCGAAGGCAGCGCGCCGCTCGCGAATCGGCGCGAGGAAGGCTTCGAGCGCTTCGAAGAGCCGCTGCTTGACCTCGACGTCGCCGACCGTGCCCTTGCGATAGCGCTCCTTGAGCTCGTCGATCGCCGCCTTATCGGGGTTGAACGCGTCGTGATACACAAAGACCGGATTGCCTTCGACGTGGCCGGGGTCAGTCGGATGAATCCGGGTCGGATCGGTGAACATCGACATCACCCGCTTGCGCACGGTCTCCGACGAGTCGCCCAGGTTGATGCAATTCTTGAGCGACTTCGACATCTTCGCGCCGCCGTCGGTGCCCGGCAGACGCGCCACCTGACCGAGCATCGCCTTGGGTTCGACCAGGACCTTGCCGTAGAGCGAGTTGAAGCGCCGCACGATCTCGCGCGCCTGCTCGATCATCGGAAGCTGGTCCTCGCCGACCGGCACCAAATCCGCCTTGAAGATCGTGATGTCGGCGGCCTGCGAGATCGGATACGACCAGAACCCGACCGGGATATTGCGGCCGAAGTTGCGCTGCTTGATTTCGTCCTTGACGGTCGGATTGCGCTCGAGCGTCGCGACCGTGACCAGGTTCATGAAATAAATCGTCAGCTCGGCCAGCTCCGGCACCATCGATTGAACGACGATCTTCGCCTTGTCCGGATCGAGCCCGGCCGCGAGATAGTCGAGCGCGACCTCGAACAGGTTGTCGCCCAGGGTCTCGGGATGCTCGAAGTTGTCGGTCAGCGCCTGAACGTCTGCGATCAGAACGTAGGTGTCGTACTCATTCTGTAGCTGCACGCGGTTCTGCAGCGACCCGACGTAGTGACCCAGATGAAGGGGCCCGGTCGGCCGATCGCCGGTGAGAATCCGCTTGGCCATCGTTGCTATTTTTCCAGAAGCTCTATTTCTTCAAAAGACCGCGCAGCGTCGCCAGGTCGTTCGAGATGTCCTGCATCTCGGCGCCCGGTTCGGTTTCCAGGCACATCGGCAGCCCGAAGAATCGCGGATCGTTGAGCAGGCGCCGGAATGCTTCAACGCCGAGGTGCCCCTTGCCGATATGTTCGTGGCGATCGACGCGCGAGTGAAACGGCTTGAGCGAATCGTTAAGGTGAAATGCGGCGAGCCGCTTAAGCCCGATATGCTTGTCCAGCTCGGCGAAGGCCCGCTCGTAGCCGGCGGCATCGCGGAGATCGTAGCCGGCGGCAAAGGCATGCTCGGTGTCGAAGCAGAGCCTCAGCCGCTCGTGTTCTTTCACCGCGTCGAAGATTTGCCCCATCTGCTCGAACGAGCATCCCAGCACGCTTCCCTGCCCGGCGGTGATCTCCAGCGCGAGCTTTACCTTGAATCCGGCGCAGGCCTTGTGCGCCTCGTCTATCGAGCGCGCGATCGTGGCGATTCCGGCTTCCTCACCGGCGCCGACATGCGCGCCCGGATGCGCCACCAGGTACGGCACGTCCAGCGCTTCGCATCGCTCCAGCTCGTCGATAAGTCCTTTCGCGGAGCGTTCGCGGAGCTTTAAGTCGGGAGCGCCGAGATTGAGCAGGTAGGAATCGTGCGCGATTACGGTCTGAATCGCGTGCTCCTTCTGGTTGCGCTTGAAGGCCTCGACTTCCTCGTTGCCGTAAGGTTTCGCCGCCCATTGGCGCGACGACTTGGTGAAAATCTGGATACAGTCGCATCCGATCTGCCGCCCGCGCGCCGGCGCCTCATGGACTCCGCCCGCGATCGACACGTGCGCGCCCAGTAGCGGTCGTGCGGCGGGCTTTGCGCTGGTGGTCGGCATTTCGAAATTCATATAGAAGCGACGCCCCGAAAGCGAGGGGGGCAGAACGCGACCGGCTTGCGAGCATCCGGCGCGCGCGGCTATTGCTTAGGGATGCCAAAACCGGCCGTTCTCGTGATCGCCGCGGCGCTCGCGCTCGGATGCCAGCAGGTGGTCGCGCTGCCGCCTCAAGCGACCGTCACCGAGATCGAACCCTCCGGCCGGCCCGCGAAGGGTCCCGACTGCACGATGCCAGTCCTGCGGGACGAGCCGCTCACCGATTTTCGCCAGGTCTCGATTATCGAGGGGCTCGGAAACCGGTTTGGCGTCGAGAGCGACGTGATGCCGGCCGTGATGCGAGCGGCGTGCGCGACCGGCGCGGACGCGCTGCTGATCAAGGCCAGCAAGGCCCAGACTTCTGAAAACATGACCGGCTACTACATCAATGCGGTCGCGATCATCTACGTCCCGCGCAGCAATGTCGTCACCGGCCCGGGCAAAGCCGCGCCGGATAGTGGCGGCGACGCGCGGGATCAATAACGCTTCGGCGAAGTATCGGATAGACGAATCGTGGCGAACCATCCCATAAAGAACGTCGGCCTGATCGTCAAGCGTGACAGTCCCAAAGCGACGGCGATCGCACGCGAGCTTGCCGCCTGGATTGCCTCGCTGGGTCTGGCCGTGCTGGCTGAAGAGGACGCAGCCCGCGAGATCGATGCGACGCCGCTGGCGATCGAAGACCTCGCCCGGCGCGCGGAACTGATCGTGGTGCTCGGCGGCGACGGCACGCTGCTCGCGATCGCGCGCCTGATCGGCGAGCGTGAGACCCCGATTCTCGGCATCAACCTGGGAGGACTCGGCTTCCTGACCCAGGCGACGATCGAGGAAGCGCGCGGCTCGCTGGAGCGCGTGCTGGCCGGCGATTACGAAGTCGACCGCCGCATCATGCTGGAGGCGTCGGTGATGCGCGGCGGCCGCGGCCGCAAAGCGGCAAGTGGCGACGCCCTGCGGGCGTTCAACGACGTCGTGATCAACAAACGCGAGATGGGCACGATGCTCGAAATCGAAGTGGTCGCCGACCACAAGCCGTTCTGCTTTTATCGCGCGGACGGGTTGATCGTCGCCACGCCCACCGGTTCGACCGCCTACGCGCTGAGCGCCGGAGGTCCGATCGTGTTTCCGACGCTCGAGGTGATCGTGCTCGCGCCCATCTGCCCGCATACGCTCAGCAACCGGCCGGTGGTGCTGCCCGACACCTTCGAGCTCGAGATCCGCGTCATCAGCAAGCTCGCGGCCGCGCTCACACTCGACGGGCAGCAGAGGGTTCCGCTCGTTCCCGACGACGCGGTTAAGGTCCGCAAGAGCGCGAGCGCGGTGGCGCTGATCCGCTCGACCCATCCGTACTTCGAGATCTGGCGCGACAAGCTGCGCTGGGGATAAGCGGCGATGCTGCTCGAGCTGCGAATCCGCGACTTCGCGATTATCGAGGAGGCGGCGCTCCAGTTCGGCCCCGGTCTCAACGTGCTCTCCGGCGAGACCGGGGCCGGCAAGACGATCATCATGAGCGCGCTGGCGATGCTGCTCGGCGCGCGCGCCTCTGCGGAGTTGATCCGGGCCGACCAGCGGGAAGCCGCGGTCGAGGCCCGGTTCGATTTGGAGGGCGACGCCGAATTCCCGCGCGATGTGGAACAACTGCATCGCGGCGACGATCGGCGCAGCGGAGGGGATCAGGAGGAAATGCTCGTTCGGCGCGTGATCGCGGAGGGCGGCCGCTCGCGCGTCGTAATCAACGACGAGCTGGCGACGGTGAACAGCCTGGCGAAAATCGGCGCCGCCCTGGTTCAGATTTACGGCCAGCACGAGCAGCAATCGCTGCTGCGCGCGGAAACCCATCGGCAGATCCTCGACCGCTACGCCGGGCTCGAAGCGGAACTCGAGGAATACGGCGCGGCGTACGAGCGGGCGGCTGCGATTCGTGCGCGAGTAGAGGAACTATCGCGCCGCGCACGCGAGCGCGCCGATCTGCTGGAGCTGGCCCGTTTCAAGCTGGCGGAACTCGAGCGCGCGGCGATTTCGCCCGCCGAAGATGAAGCTCTCGCCGCTTCCCGCGCCGTGCTCGCCAACGCGGCCAGGCTCGCGGCCGCTGCGAACGAGGCGCAGGAGATGCTCTACGGGGCGCAGGACGCCGCGCTCGATCTGATCGCGCGCGTGCAGACCCGGCTCGGCGAGGCGGCCGCGATCGATCGCAAGCTCAACGAGCAAATCGAGCTGATCACGTCGGCCCGCTTGAGCCTCGAAGAGGCTGCGCACGGGCTGCGCTCGTATGCCGAACGAATCGAGGCCGATCCGGCGCGGCTCGAACAGATCGAGAACCGGCTGGCGGAGCTCAACCGCCTCAAGCGCAAGTACGGCGGCACGATCGAGAGCGCGCTGGAAACGCTCGCGCGCTCGCGCGCCGAGATCGCGGAGCTCGAAAGCGTCGAGGAGAACAAGGGGCGCGCCGAGGCCGAGCTTGCGGCCGCCCTCGACGCGCTCGGCGATCTGGCGAAAAAGCTCAGCGCGCGTCGTCGTCGCGCCGCTTTGGAGCTCAAGCGCGAGATGGAAACCGAGCTGAAGACGCTGGGGATGCGCAGTCCGGTCTTCGACGCGCATATCGAGACCATGGCCGAGCGCGACGCCGGTTTCGTTCATCGGGGTATGGCGCTTGGACCGGGCGGCTCCGATACGGTCGAGTTTTATCTATCGCCCAACCTGGGCCAGCCGCCGATGGCGCTGGTCAAGATCGCTTCGGGCGGCGAGCTTTCACGGATCATGCTGGCGCTCAAGACCCTGGAGGCGCGACGGCGCGGCGTTGCGACGCTGATTTTCGACGAGGTTGACGCCGGAATCGGCGGAGCGATCGCCGAGGCGGTCGGCCGCAAGCTCAAATTGCTCTCGCGCTACCATCAGGTGCTCTGCATCACGCATCTGCCCCAGATCGCGGCCTTCGCGGACACTCATTTTGTGGTGGAAAAGGAGGAGCGTCGCGGCGCAACCCGCAGCCGCGTCAACGCGCTCAAGGCGGCCGAACGCGCCGAGGAGATCGCGCGGATGCTCGGCGGCGCCGAGATTACCGACCGGATGCGCCGCGCCGCCCGCGAATTGCTCGATCGCGCGCAGGCGTGACCGGAAATCGCTCTGTAAGCTTTACGGGAGGTCTCCGAGGAAAGCGTTGAGGTCTGCGCGCCGCTCGCCGTACGCGGCGGCGCGAACTTAACCGCGATCGTGCACTTGCCCTTCGGCGCCAGCAGTTGGCCCGAGCATCCGTCGCCGGCAATGGTGAAGGAAGCAGAATCAGGCGCTCCCAGCGTCGCCGCTCCCAGCGTCACCGGGACCGTACTCGAATTCGAGAGACTCGATGTCCTTGGGCTTGCCGACCTTGCCCGCATCGACGGCGGCAAACGACTCCGACTTCGGCGCCGTAACCACGGCAGCGCCGTCGCCTTTCCACAGCCGCCGCGGGACTGGTGCCCTTGTAGGTGGCGTCAACCGTTTCACCGCTCACGGCGCCGCGAGCGGTCGGCGCGAATTCGACGTCGAACTCGCACTTCTTCTTCGGCGTGACGCGGCGGCGGCGCCGCAGCCACCGGCCGGATACCGGTGAACGCAGGCGAATACAGTTCTGTGAGTGGACCGCTTACGGTGGCTGTGGGGGCCTCGTTGAGCAGCCCGGTGCGGCTTCCCAGCGCCGGATAGACAGACACGCCCCCGGTGCCGACTCCTGCTGCACAGGCAGGGCACTCCGCCACATAGATTTTGCCGCTGGAATCCACCGCGACGCCGAGCGGGAAGAACAGGCCGGTGCTGAGCCCGCTGATGGTGGCGATGGGGGTAACGTTGCCGTTGCTCCCCGGCGAATAGACAAACACGCTCTGCACGAAGTAGTCCGTCACATAGATTTTGCCGCTGGAATCCACCGCGATGCCATATGGGAGGAACAGGCCGGTGTCGCTCCCGCTGATGGTGGCGACGGGGGCGACGTTGCCGTTGCTCCCCGCCGAATAGACAAACACGCTCGCGGTCTGGCGGATCGCCCCGAGGTCGCCGCGGTCCGCCACATAGATTTTGCCGCTGGAACCCACCGCGATCCCTGCTGGGTAGCGCAGGCCGGTGTTGCTCCCGCCGATGATGGCGATGGGAGCGGCATCGCCGTTGCTCCCCTTGGCGTAAACGGTGATGGTGTTGGTGTAGGAGTTGGTGGCGTAAATGTTCCCACTCGCGTCAATGGCCACAGATTGGGGCGAGGCGAGGCCGGTAGGGGGGGCCAGCGGGGAGACATCGCCGTCGCCCGCGGCGGAATATGCCGTGACGGCGTCGGTGCGATCGTCCTTAGCCAGGCGCGTTGCGGTGGGGGTCGCGCTATAGGCGCACGGCGCGGCACTGAAAACGCTGAAGAATATGAAACTCGACAGCGCGAACGCGACTGCACTCAACCTCGCGATCACGCCGAGGCGGATTTTTTCCCAAGAGTGCTTCATGTTACTTCGAGCCCCCATCGCGACCAGACATTTTGGTTGGTCGTGGCTTAAGCCATGAGTGGCGCCGCGCCGCGAATTCGGTTAGGAGCGGGCTTTGAGCCGGCTGTGAGCCTCGCGCTCGTAGCGGTTTGCGGCCACCCGCTTGTACTGCCAGTCGGCCAGCCGGGCAAAGCCGGGAAGGTACCAGGCATACGCGAGCAGTCCGGCCAGCCCGCGCTGGCGGCGCAGCACCTCGTTGATCGCGCGCGCGCCGCGATAGACCCGCCCTTGATCGTCGACCGCGTGCAGCTCTTCGAGCAGCTCGTCGAGCTGGAATTGCGCAAAGCGCTCGCGATGCGCCGGGTTCTGCAGGTCGAAGATCTCGATCACCATGCTCCGGTCGTAGCGGCGGACGGCTTCAGCGCCGGTGCGGCACATGTCGCACGCGCCGTCGATCAGGATGGCGAGCTTTCCCGGCGATGCGATTCCCGCTGCGCCGGCGGGATGATCCACTTTCAGCGCCTCGACAAGGCGGGGGTTATGCGCGGAGTGCGCGAGCTTGAGTTGCTCGCTATGGATGCGCCATTCGTAGCCGTCGACCAGCGACTGCCAGCCGGCCTCGACCGTGTTGGCCGACTTGGCAAGCGTCGCCCAGGTGATGCGGCCGTCCGAAAATTTCTTGATCGACATCACTTCGGACTCGGTCGATTCGCCGCTGCCGTGCATGTAGGTCTCGGTCACGCGCACCGCTTCGAGGAAGGGAAAGTACTTGAGCAGGGCTTTGCGCAGGGCGAGATCGAGCGCATGAAACACACCGACTCCGCGCGCCGCCTCGGTGTCCTCGACGTCGCCGACCTGGATCACCACCGTTGCGTCGATCGTCATCTTGCCTTCGTGGTAGTCGTCGATCACCCGGCGGCGAACGACCTCGAAGGGCGGCTGGTAGCCGCCGGCGGTCCGCAACTCGGCCAGTTCCCTGGAGGCCTGCGGCACGTCGTTCTCGAAGAAAAAAGAGGCGCTCTGTTCACTCATCGCGGGCACAACTGACTGATTATCACGTCGGGGCAGAAACCTTTCAAGGCGATTCGCGGTTGACAAGCGGCAAACGGTTCCGCGTCGCGGGTCAAAGTCGAGGGCCGTCGCGACCGCGTTACATCGCCAGCCCGCCGTCCACCTGGATGACGGCGCCGGTGATATAGGCGGCCGCGTCGGAGAGCAGGAAGGCGGCGACCGGCGCCACGTCGGCCACCACCCCGAAGCGGCCGAGCGGAATCATATTGAGCGCCGCGTCGCGATTCTCCTGCGGCATCGCGGCCGTCATGTCGGTCTCGACAAAGCCCAGCGCCATCGCGTTGACGCGCACGCCCAGCCGTCCCACCTCCTTGGCCAGCGCCTTGGTGAGCCCGATCACTCCCGCCTTCGAGGCCGAATAGTTGACCTGCCCGGCCATCCCGACGATTCCGCTCACCGACGTGATATTGAGGATCGCGCCGGCTTTGGCCTTCATCATCATGAAGACCGCGGCGCGGGCGAAGTTATATGTGCCGGTCAGATTGGTCCGAATGACTTCTGCCCAGTCGTCTTCGGTCATCATCACGATCAGCTTGTCGCGCGTGAGTCCGGCGTTGTTGACCAGGCCGTCGATCTTGCCGAATTCCTTCTTGGCCGCGTTCACCATTTCGCGGACGCTCTTCAAATCGCCGGCGTCGACCTTGAACGCGAGCGCCTTGACGCCGAGCGCCTCGAGCTCGCTTTTCAGCGCCTGCGCGGGCGCTTCGCTCTTGAGGTAATTGAAACAGATGTTGGCGCCGCGGCGCGCCGCTTCCAGTGCGATCCCGCGGCCGATTCCGCGGCTCGCGCCGGTCACGATTATTCCCTTGCCTTCGAGGTCTTTCATTTGAATTGCGCCGCGCCGGCGTGACGATGTTTATCCGGGGTCGGCCCGGTTCAACTCGCGCTCGACTATCGCCCGGTACTGCCCGATGTACGATAGGTACTGATAACCGAAGCCGCGCTCAAGCTGCGGGTCGTACTTCGGCTGCGCGCCGGTCAGATTGCCGACCAGCCAGGTGTAGACCATCCATTCGGCGGAGCGCGGCGCCTTGCGGAGCTGGTCGCGCTTGAGCATCACGCGGGTCGGGGCGAGGTCGAGAATCCGCGCGAGCAGCGCAATCAGCTCGCTCGCGTCGCGGATCAACTCGTCGCGCGCGAAGAGACTCACCGAGTAGATCAGCAGGTCGGCGAGGCACGCCTCGACCGAGCCCGGATTCGATACCGCGCGGCAATCCGACAGCGGTCCGTCCGGCGACAGCGCGTAGGCCATGAAGTCGGCGTTGGCGCCGTTGAGAGTCGAAATCAACTTCACGGCGCGCGGCACGCCCGCGTCGGCGAGCCGCTGGTTGAATTTCTTAAGTCCGGGACCGGCGAGCTCGCGCATGAAGCGGCGCCGAGCCGGCGAGAGCCTGAATATCAGGCCGGAGAGCAAATGCTCCTTATTTCGGAAGCAGGGCCGGCGTGTGGCCCTTCGTCAGGCGCTGAAAGACGACCCGCATCCGCAGGTGTGGCTGGCGCGAGGATTATCGAACCGGAAGCCGGCGTTGTGCAGACCTTCGACAAAGTCCAGCGTGGTTCCGCCGATATATGGCTGCGACAATTCGTCGACGAAAACCTTGACGCCGTCCAGGACCGTCACGATGTCGCCGTCCTTGTGCGAATCGAAGCTGAGCGCGTACTGAAAACCGGAGCATCCGCCGCCGGTCACGCCGATTCGGAGCCCGACCTCCACGCCGAGCTTGTCCTTCGCGTGCATCGCTTTCACGACTTCGAGCGCCTTGGGCGTGAGCTTCACGGGCGCATCGGCCGGCAACGCACTGTTCGGGGCGTGCTCGTGGCCGTTCGGGGCCTGTTCGTGCAGTTCCTCTGCCATTTGTACCTGACCTCCAGGAAGGGAGCGCCGACAACACGCCGGGCGTCCCGATCCAGAAGCTAATGACGCCTGACCGCTCAGTCAAGGCAGCGCATGGGCAGGCGCGATGGCATAATCGGAACGCAGTGAACGCGGATCGAGCCACTATCGAGCGAGCGATTGTCGAAGCGGCCCGGCGCGAGGGTTTCGTGCTGGTCGGATTCGCGCGCTTGCGCCGGCTCGATCACCGCGAGGAGTTCTACCATCGATGGCTCGGCGCGGAGCGCCACGCCGACATGACATATCTCGCGCGGGATCCCGAGCGGCGATTCGATCCGCGGATCCTCGATTCCCGGCTGCGCTCGGTGGTGAGTCTCGGCTACCCGTACGATCCGCCCGCGGCCCCTGCGGTCGACTGGCGCGCGGAACTGCGCGGACGAATCGCGGCCTACGCGCTCGGCGTGGACTATCACGACCGCGTGCTCAAGAAGACCCGATCGATCGCCGGACTGATCGCTGCGATGCGGCCGGGCGCGGTGACCCGCTGCTACGTCGATACCGGCCCGGTGTTCGAGCGCGAATGGGCCGCCGAATCGGGCCTGGGCTGGTTCGGCAAAAACACCAATCTGCTCAATCGCGAACACGGCTCATATTTCTTCCTGAGCGAAATCTTCACCGATATCGAATTGGAGCCGAACCGCGAGCCATCTCGCGATCATTGCGGCACATGCACCCGATGCCTCGACCTGTGCCCGACCGACGCGCTCGCCGGCGGCTTCCTGATGGAGCCGCGCCGATGTATCAGCTACCTCACGATAGAGAATCGCGGCGCGATCGACCCCGAGTTGCGGCCCAGGCTTGGCAACTGGATCTTCGGCTGCGACATTTGCCAGCAAGTCTGCCCGTGGAACGATTCGCATGCGGCCGGATGTGCGGAGGAGCTCGCGCCCAGGCTTCCGGAGCTGCTGGCGCTCGACGACGAGGGGTTCCGGCGGCGTTACGGCAAGAGCGCCGTCAGGCGCGCGAAACGCCGTGGGCTTCTGCGCAACGTCTGCGTGGCGCTCGGCAACAGCGGCAATCGCGACGCGGTCGCGCCGCTGGTCCGCGCGCTGGAATCGGAGCCCGAAGGCATCGTGCGCGCGCACGCGGCATGGGCGCTCGGCCGGCTGGGCGGATGCGCGGCGCGCGACGCGCTCGATCGGCGCGCTTCGCTCGAAGCCGATACGGAAGTCGTCCGCGAAATCAAGGCTGCACTCAGCCAAAATGGATGATTGCGCGCGCTTGCCAAACGGGCGGCACAGATCGGACACTCATTATGGCCCGCTTCATGATGGACCACTCGACTATGAACGACGCACGGAATCAATTCGCGACGATCGCGGCGCGCGAGCCGGTTCCGCTGGCGCGCGGTGCGCTGCTGATCGCCAAGGAAGAATATCCCGACCTCGACGTTGAGAAGTATACCGACCGGCTGGCCGCGCTGGCTCGTGAAGCGGAGCCGGCGGTGCACGCCGGCGCCGACACCGTCGAGCGGGTGCAGTTGCTCTCGCACTTCCTGTTCGCGGAGAAGGGCTTCGAGGGCAACCGCGACCAATACAGCGACCCGCGCAACTCGTTTCTCAACGAAGTGCTCGACCGCCGGCTCGGCATTCCGATCACGCTGTCGGTGGTCTACCTCGAAGTCGGGCGACGGCTCGGAATCAACCTCTACGGGGTCTCGTTTCCGACTCATTTTCTGGTCAAGGCGGTCGACGAGCGCGGCGAGATGATAATCGATCCGTTCTGCGGCGGGACGATCCTCGGCCTCGACGAGATTCGCGCGCGGCTGGCGGAGCTCTACAACCAGCCCGTCGAGGTCCATCCCGCGATGATCAAGGCGGTCGGCGCGCGCCACATCCTGGCCCGGATGCTGCGCAATCTGAAGGAGATCTACTCCACCGCGTCGGATTGGCCGCGCGCGCTTTCCGCGCTCGATCGGATCCTGCTGCTCGATCCGCGCTCGGCCGACGACCTGGCCGAGCGCGGCGCGCTCTACGAGCGGCTCGAATGTTTCCAGGCCGCGCTCGACGATTTCCAGAGTTTCCTCTCGCAGGCCTCCGAGCATCCCGGCGCCGACGCGGCGCGCGAAGCCGTGATGCGCCTGACGCGCCAGGTGGCGCGAATCAATTGACCCTGCGATGGCCTCCGGATCGTTCGATTTCTTCGCGGCCAGCCGCGCGGCGGTAAAAGATCGCGAGCTGCGTCGCAAGCTCGAAAACGCCAGCGCGCGCCATCTCGAACATCTCGCCGAAGTGGTCGCCGAGTTCCCGCCCTACGAAGCCGAGCGCGACCGCGCGCGCCAAATCAAGGAAGATGCGATCGGCCGTCTCGACGAGCTCCTGGCCCGGCTCAAAGAGCGGCTGGAAGCCGCCGGATGCAAGGTCTTCTTCGCCGCGAACGCCGCGGAGGCGCGCGATTATATCCTCAGGATCGCGCGCGCGTGCGGGGCCAGGCGGATAGTCAAGGGCAAGTCGATGACCACCGAGGAGATCGAGCTCAATCCCGTGCTCGAAAGCGCGGGCATCGAGGTGATCGAAACCGACCTCGGCGAATATATCGTCCAACTGCGCGGCGAGCGTCCCTCGCATATCATCACGCCCGCGATCCATCTCTCCAAAGAGGACATCGGCCGGCTGTTCGCCGACAAGTTCGGAATTCCCTACACTCCGGAGCCCGAGGCGCTCACCGCAGTCGCGCGCGAGCGCCTGCGCGAAGCGTTCCTGACCGCCGAGCTGGGAGTGGCCGGCGTCAACTTCGCGATCGCGGAGACCGGAACGCTGGTGATGGTCGAGAACGAGGGCAACGGGCGGCTTTGTTCCTCGATGCCCGAGACCTTCGTCGCCGTGATGGGAATCGAGAAGGTCATCGCGAAGCTCGCCGACTTGAGCCACTTCCTCGAAATCCTGGCGCGCACCGCGACCGGACAGAAGCTCACCACCTACACCAGCCTGCTGACCGGTCCGCGGCGGCCGGGCGAGCTCGACGGCCCGCGCGAGATGCACGTCGTGATCCTCGACAACGGACGGCGCGCGATGCTCGCCGACCCGGTGTTGCGCGAGGCGCTCTATTGCCTTCGATGCGGCGCGTGCCTCAACGTATGCCCGGTCTATCGGCGAATCGGCGGCCACGCTTACGGCGCGACCTACGGCGGGCCGATCGGCTCGATCGTCAGCCCCAGTCTGTTCGGCAGCGCCGCGGCCTATCTGCCGTTCGCCTCGACGCTGTGCGGCGCCTGTCGCGACGTCTGCCCGGTCAAGATCGATATCCCGCGTATCCTGCTGCACCTGCGATGGAAGGAGAGCGAGGGCGACCGACGCCGATCAAATGGCCGCCGGAGATCGAGCGGGCGCGATCGGGCGCCAAGATGTTCGCCCGCCTCGCGCGCTATCCGCGGCTGATTCGATTCGCCGGCAAAGTCGCCGCGCTCGCGCTCAAGCCGTTCGGCCGCGACGGCTACATCCGCAAGATGCCGCCGCCGTTCAGCAACTGGACCCAGAGCCGCGACTTTCCCAAGCCGCGTCCGTGATGAACCCGGCGCCACGCACCCAATCGGACGTTCCATCGATCGAAGGCGATCTGATATCGCGCTTCGCGCGCGAGCTCGAGCGCTTGAGCGGGCACGCAATCATCGCCGATTCGGAAGCCGAAGCCAGCCGCGAGTCTCGCCGCCGTCTGTCGCTCCGCGAACGTCCGCAGCGTCGCGGCGGGCCGTGGAATCACTATCGACCTCGATTCGCTCTTGAACCGCCTCGCGCAAGCCGGAATCGCGATCGAGACCGTCCGCGCCGAGGGCGTCGGCGACGGCGAGCGCGCGGCGGTCCGCGACCGTATCGCGCGATGCGATCTCGGTCTCGCCGAGGCGGACTATGGAATCGCCTCGACCGGCACGCTGGCGGTCGCAGCCGATGCCAGCGCGGCCCGGTTCGCTGACGCTGCTCCCGCCGATGAGCGTCGTTATCCTGCGCGCGGATCGAATCGTGCCCGACCTTGCGGCGCTGTTCGATAAAATCGGCCCGGCAGGCGTCGCCGAGCGGCGACTCACGCTCATCAGCGGGCCGAGCCGCACCGCGGACATCGAGAAGCGGATCGTGATGGGCGTTCACGGCCCGCGCGAGCTCCACGTGATAGTGATCCGGTGATACCGGCCCGGCCGCGCGATGGATGAAGTCCAGCTCTTTGCGACCTGCCTGGCGGAGGAGTTTTTCCCCGAGGTTGCGGTCGCGGCGGCCACGGTCCTCGAACGCCACGGCGTGCGCGTACGCGCGGCCCGCGGCGCATTCTGCTGCGGGCAGGTGGCGTTCAACGAGGGACTGCGCCGCGAAGCGCTGGACCTGGCGCGCCGCTTCCTCGACAGTTTCGATCCGGGCCTGCCGATCGTAATCCCGTCCGGCTCGTGCGCCACGATGGTCAAAATCTTCTACCGCGACCTGCTGGCGGATGATCCGTCTTTGAGGCGCAAGGCGGAGGCCCTGGCGCCGCGGGTGTTCGAGTTCTCCCAGTTCCTGGTCAATGAGTTGAAGGTCAAGGATCCGGGCGCGCGCTTCGAGCGCGCCGTCGCGTACCATCCGTCGTGTCATCTGCTGCGCGAGCTGGGCGCTCGCGACGAGCCGATGCGCCTGCTGAGCGCGGTGCGCGGCATCAAGCTCTGCGAGCTGCGCGACCGCGAGGAATGTTGCGGCTTCGGCGGGCTGTTCTCGGTCAAGTTCCCGCACATCTCAACCGCGATGCTCGAAGACAAGCTCGATCGCATCGCGGAGAGCGGCGCCCAAGTGCTGGTCGCCAACGACTGCGGATGCCTGATGCATCATCGCCGGCGGCGCCCATCGCCGCGGGATGCCGCTGGAAACGCCTCCACCTCGCCCAAGTGCTCGCCTCGCGGTAGCGTTTGCTTATCGTGAGTCTGGCGGCATTCGCACGCCGGTACTTGACGGATTGTCCGGCTGTCTTACAATGAACCACAATGCGCGACACGATTACTCTTTCCCTGCCCAACGCGATGACCCGCGAGATCGAGAAAGCCTGCCGGCGCGAGCATCGCACGAAGAGCGAACTGATGCGGACGGGCATCCGGCTTACTTGGCTGCGGTTCCGCACGCCTTTGGGAGCGGGTTCACTATCAAGGATGCAATCGACTGCGCGCTGCTGATCAAAATCTACGGGAAGGTTCCAGAAGGCGAGACGCGCTACAGTCCGCCAGTCTGTCTCGGAACCAAGCGCGACGTGATTTTGGGCGATCCCGATCCAGAACACATATCCACAAGCTACGTTGAACGCTCGAATCTGACCATCAGGATGGGCAATCGCAGGGCATACTCGCCTGACCAACGCCTTTTCAAAGAAGGTCGAAAACCACGAGCATCAAGTGGCGCTGCATTTCATGTATTACAACTACGCGCGTCAGCATCAAACGCTCAGGGTCAGTCCTGCGATGCAGGCGGGGGTGTATCGGATCATCTCTGGAGCGTCGAGAAAATCGCGGCGCTCGGGGATTGAACGCAAGCGAGTTTTCTTGTAGATTGGAATATTCGCCGCTAATTGCGACTATCAACAAGCGCTTGACAATTCTCGCAAAAATAGTTGCAACGGCTATCCAGATCGACAAATATTGCAACCATAAGCTTTCCTAATGAAACCTGCTACGCATTGGGAAGAGGTGGAGGACAATATGGTTGCCGAGAAGAGCAGGTTACTAGAAATCCTTTACGAGACATCATTTCTCGTTGCGGACGCGCCGCGCTTTCGGCTGTCGTCTGGGAGAATGAGTCGCTACTATGTGGATTCTAAACAGGCGCTCTCCTTCCCTGAGGGGCGCTCTCTGACTGCGGCACTTATCTGCAATTTACTCGGTACAGATAAATTTGACGCGGTTGGCGGACTGGAAATCGGGGCCTACCCGATTGCGACCTCTGTTTCGGATCACATTTATCGTAACACGGGCGCAATAGTCCGGGCCTTCGTCATCAGGAAAGAGCCAAAAACGCACGGCGTTGGCGACCTGATCGCGGGATGCACGCGGCGCGGGGATCGAGCGTTGATTGTTGACGATGTACTCACCACGGGCGAATCGACTATTAGCGCGATTGTGCGTGCCCGCGAAGCCGGCCTCCAGGTATCGAGAGTCGTTCTCATGGTAGATCGCGATGAGGGCGACGGCGGCAAGGAGGAGATCAAAAGCTACGGCGTGCGTTGTGAAAGTCTGTTCACTTTGGGGGATTTCATCCGGAGGGCGGATGCCGACGACTCAGGAAAGAATAAAGGACTTGATACGGCAGGGTCTTTCTCGCGTAAATCTGCTTGAACTGATCGCGAATTGTGAAACGCTGATTCCTGCGAAACCCGCGATCTATTGTTCTCTCGTCAATTGCTTCCGTCTGTTGGAACAAGAATACGAGTCAATCGGCGCAATCGATCGCGCACGATACGACTCCATCAATGCGCTTTTGCAAAAGCCGCTGCTTGATCTGATCGATGCCGAGACTCAATCGGCTGGCGCGATTCTCCTTCAACTGGACCGCGTGATGATCGCTTTCGAGAAGCTGTCGCATCCCTGAACCGCCGTCAGAAGTCAACATTTTCAAAGTCGTCGCGATTTCAAACTTGACCACTACCGCGGCTCGCAACCACGTCAATCGAGGTCTTCCAGATCGACCCAGCCCTCCTTTTCGGCGCGTTCGTAGGCGGCATCGAACATACGCCAGAAGCGCTTGTTCTGGGACAACGCCAGAACCTCCAGGTCGGTGTCCTCGGTGACCGCCATCAGCGCGGCACAGGCTTTGCCGTTTTTGGTTATCACCACCGACCCCGTTTTCGGCAGTTCGGAGATCAATCGGCTCAGCCTGGCCTTGACCGCGCGGACATTTTCTATCTTCACAGGGTAAACCTCTTACGGTCGACCAAAAGCTGGTTGCGTTTCTTCCGGCCTATCAGAACGATTCTGACTTCGTTATCGACCACCCGATAGAAGACTCGAAGCTCCCCCGCCCGAAACTCAAAGCTGGCGCGTTCGGAGGGTCGCCGAAGCGGGAAGCGATTCCTGCTGGCGGCGGTGGCGTCATCCTCCGCGAGCGATTCCTTGATCGCTTCTTTGAGCCGCGACCGTTCCGCAGCGCTGAGCTGTTTGAATTGCCTTGCCGCATCCGGCGCGAAGATCGCTTTGCGCTTCGCCACGGAATTAGCGTAGTCTCAATAGAGACTACACGCAAGCCGACGCCCGGCAGGGTACTGTCCGGATTTCCCCAAACCGGACTCGCGTCCAAGCTCAAGCGAAACGGCTTAGCTGTCTCCCGGGCGGCGCGCGGCTGAAGCGAGCAACGACGTTCCGCGCCAGTATCGACGGAGGAAACGGATTTGCAACTCGCGGACAAGCCGGGTTCGGGGCCAAGATCGCTCGGGCGCTCGCGGCTGAGAGAGCGGACACCCTCGTCAAGCCGTTAGCGCGGCGTGAGCAGCACCACGGGGATGTCGCGTTTTGTTCCGGCCTGGTACTTGTCATACTCGGGCCACTGCGCCGTCATGATCGGCCACAAGCGCTTCTTTTCTTCGGCCGTCGCAGGCCGCGCCCGGACCGGAATCACTTTGTCCCACACCTGGATCTTTACATCGGGATGGGCGAGCAGGTTTTTGTACCACCCAGGATGGTCGGGCGCGCCACCTTTCGAAGCGACAACCAGATAGTTGTTGCCGTCGCGCCCGTAGATCAGCGGGAACTTTTTCGTCTCGCCGGATTTCCGCCCGATCGTGTGCAGCACCAGACAACTGGTGTTGTTCCAATCGTGGCCAATCTTACCGCCGGTCGCCTCGTACCGGCGGACGTGCTCGTCTCCGAACAAGCTGTAGTCGGGCATGGGCATAGACTGCCACGTTGGCAGCCATCTGGCCACCTCTGTCGTTACTTAAAGCAATTCCTTGGTCCATTTGCCGCCGCCAAATCTGAGGTAGAGTCCCGTTCGGGTAATCGAAACCACGACTGCGGATGCCCGATGCATCTCGCCGGCGGCGCCCACCGCCGCGCGATGCCGCTGGAAACGCTCCACCTCGCCCAGGTCCTCGCCTCGCGGTAGCGTCTGCTGGTCGTGGGTCTAGCGGCATTCACACGCCAGGACTTGACCGATCTGCTCCCTGTCTTACAATGAACCACAATGCGCGACACGATTACTCTTTCCCTGCCTAACGCGATGACCCGCCAGATCGAGAAAGCCTGCCGGCGCGAGCACCGCACCAAGAGCGAACTGATGCGCGAGGCGCTGAGAGTCTATTTCGGCACCGCGCGCAGCCTGCCCATCTACACGCCCACCAGGGCGGAACTCGAAGCGATTCGCAAGGGTCGGGAGGAAATCCGCCGCGGCGAGTACTATACGCTCAATGAGCTCCACGCTTCCCTGGCAGGTGATCACCGCGGACCGCGCGCAACGAAATCTCGCCAGCATACCAGAGCGCGACCGCGCCCGGCTGTTGCGCGCCATCGATGAGATGGCGGTGAATCCATTCGCGGGCGACGTCTTGAAACTCAAGGGCGAGGCCCGCAGCTTTCGCAGGCGTTTGGGCGACTGGCGCATCTTTTTCGACGCATACGCCGAGCAGCACACGGTCCACGTCACGGACATCCGGCGTCGCACGAGCACCACCTATCGCACGCGTTAGAGGGGCATCGCGAGCCATCGGCTCGCCTTGCAGGGGTTTGCGGTCAGAGAGGCGATCGCGCACTCGGACTGTGTCAATCGAGGTCTTCCAGCGCGACCCAGCCCTCTTTTTCGGCGCGTTCGCAGGCGGCGTCGAACATACGCCAGAAGCGTTTGTTCTGAGACAAGGCAATGGCCTCCAGATCGGTGTCCTCGGTAACCGGCATCAACGCGGCACATGCTTTGCCGTTTTTGGTTATCACGACCGACCCCGTTTTCGGGAGTTCGGCGATCAGCCGGCTTAACTTGGCCTTGACCGCGCGGACATTTTCTATCTTCACAGCGTAAACCTCTTACCGTCGTCTGGCACCGATTCATCACGACATATGGTCGTGTGTCCGTAGCTCGCGGGTGTCATTCTCGCGCGTGGCTGCCGCGCGAAGAATCCCGGCTCTGCTCCGCTGCTCTGCTTCCATGCGCGGCTGGACCTACTTCGTATACATCATGAACAGGCCCTCTCGCGCGCTCTAAACCGGGTCACGAACGCGTGACCGAAGTCCGGGATTCTTCGCGCGGCAGCCACGCGCGAGAATGACAATCGCAGAGGGCCCTTTTTAAATGACAGATTACCGGCGTACTGCCGGCAGGCGGCGCTTGTCTGAACTTGCGGCGGCGGGATAACTTGAATCGGTCGCCGACGTGAAGCCCTTTTACATCTACAATACGCTGAGCCGGAAGATCGAGGAATTCCGGCCGCTCGACCCCGCTTTGGTGAGCTACTACTCATGCGGGCCGACCGTCTATCTGCCGCAGCATCTCGGCAATATGCGCGCGGCCCTGTTCGTCGATACGCTCCGGCGCGCGCTGGAGTTCAACGGCTACGCCGTCCGCCACGTCATGAACGTCACCGATGTCGGCCACATGACCTCGGACGAGGACGCGGGCGAGGACAAGATCGAAAAGACCGCGCGCGCCGAGGGCAAGACCCCGCGCGAGGTCGCCGATTTCTATCTCGCGATGTACCGGCGCGACTGCGAGCGGCTGAATATCAAGTTGCCGCCCGGCGAGCTGCTCTGCCGCGCGACCGATCATATCGCCGAGATGCAGGCGCTGATCGGGCGTATCATCGAGCGCGGATTCGCCTACGTCGCGAAGAGCGGAGTCTATTTCGACGTTCGAGAAATATCGCGGCCCGAACCGAATCGGCCGGCTCTCGCGCCAGAGCCTCGACGATCAGCATGCCGCCCAGCGCCTGGAACATTCTCCCGACAAGAAAAGCCCGCACGACTTCGCGCTCTGGATGCTCAACCAGCCCTCCCATGCGATGCAGTGGCCGAGCCCGTGGGGACGGGGCTATCCGGGATGGCATATCGAATGCTCCGCGATGGCGATGAAGTATCTCGGCGAGACCATCGATATCCATTCGGGCGGCACCGATCATATTCCGATCCATCACGAGAACGAGATCGCGCAGTCCGAGAGCGCGACCGGCAAGCCGTTCGTGCGCTACTTCGTTCACCACGCTTTTCTGGTCGGCAAGGAAGGCGTGAAGATCAGCAAGAGCGCCGGCAAATTTCCGCTGCTGGAGGACTTGATCGCCGCGAATATCGATCCGATGGCGTTTCGGCTGTTCTGCTTCGGCGCGAAGTATCGCTCCGAGGTGGTCTTCAGCGACGAGACCATCCGCGCCGCGCAGACCAGTCTGGAGTATCTCTACGAATTCGCGCGCAACTCGCGCGGACAGTCGGCCGATCAGGCCGACAGTTCATGGACGGGCGATTTCGAGGAGCGCTTCAGAGCCGCGATCAACGACGATCTGAACACGCCGCAGGCGCTGGCGGTCGTGCTCGAGATGATCGGCGAAGCTTACCGGCGCGACGACAAGCGCGTGTGGCAGACGCTCAAGAAGTTCGACGCGGTGATGGGGCTCGATCTGGAAAGCAAGCTCGCGCTCGCCCAGACCGCGTCCGAGTTTCCGCCCGAGGTGAGCCGGCTTATCGAGGAGCGTGCGAAGGCGCGCAAGGAACGCAACTTCGCCCTGGCCGACGAGCTTCGCAAGCAGATTGAGGCGCGCGGATGCGAGGTCAAGGACAGCCGCGAGGGCTCGACCTACGTGCCGCGCCACTAAATTGAATCGAGCAGCGATTTCATCTGCCTTGAAGGCAGACCGGAACGTCTCCTAGAATCCGCGTGACCCCTGCGGGGCCGTCCGCGCAAAAGGCGATTCCAAAAGGCGATCTAATGAAGCTCAAGAAATTCGACAGCCGGATGCAGGGCGCTCATGAAGGGCCCGAAGTCAAACACTTAAACCCGGCCGACGCGCCCTATTACCTGCCGATCGGCGACGAGGTCGAGATTTTTTCCGCCGCCTACCGGGCGCGGCTGCCGGTGCTGCTGAAGGGACCGACCGGATGCGGCAAGACCCGCTTCGTCGAGCACATGGCGCATCAGCTTTCCGCGCTGCCCGACGGCCCGCATGAATTGATCACGGTCGCGTGTCACGAAGATTTGACCGGCAGCGATCTGGTCGGCCGCTTTCTTGATCCAGGCCGACGAAACGGTCTGGGTGGACGGGCCGCTGACCCAGGCGGTGCGCAACGGTGCGATTTGTTATCTCGACGAAGTGGTCGAGGCGCGCAAGGATACCACCGTGCTGATCCATCCGCTCTCGGACCATCGCCGAATCCTGCCGGTGGAAAAGCGCGGCGAAACGCTGGAGGCCCATCCGGGCTTCCTGCTCGTGATCTCGTACAATCCCGGTTACCAGAGTATCCAGAAGAACCTGAAGCACTCGACGCGCCAGCGCTTCGTGACGATCGAGTTCACCTATCCGCCCGCCGAAAAGGAAGTGGATATTATCGAGCACGAGGCCAGCGCTGATCGCGAGCTCGCGACGCGGCTGGCCCAGCTCGGCGAGAAAGTCCGCCACCTGAAGGCTTCAGGGCTGGAAGAAGGCGTCTCGACGCGGCTCTTGATCTACGCGGGCGAGCTGGTCAGCCAGGGAATCTCGCCGCGGCGCGCCGCCACGGTGGCCGTCACCTGGTCGCTCACCGACGAGGCCGACAGCAAGCGCGCGATCGACGAGATCGTGAAGGCAATCTTTCCGTGAAGCGGCCGTGAAGCGGCGCGCGAGGCAAGCATGCCGATCCGAAACAGTTCGCCCGCGAAAAGTTGGCCGGGTCTCCCGGCGACAGTTCTGGCAGCGGCACTGCCAATAGGTGCGCTGATTGTAGCGCTATCGTTCGCGGCGCCAATCGCGGCCCAGGAGCCCGGCGCTCCGGCGCCGAGCGGGCCGCGGCTCGATTTTCCCGCGGGCGTGGATAGCGACGGGACCGCGGTCTACGTCGTCAACAGCCGCAACAACACCATCGTGAGAATCGATTTCAGCGGCGCCATCTCGCTCGTCGCCGGGCAGTTGTTCAAGGAGGGCAGCACCGACGGCGTCGGGCCGCACGCGCTGTTCAACAGCCCCGACGCACTCACGATCGCGGACGGCGCGCTGTGGGTCACCGACACCAGCAACTCCGACCTGCGCAAGATCGTTCTGGCAACCAAAGCGGTCACCACCCCCGTCGGCACGGCGAACACCTCGGGCACCGAAGATGGGCACGGCGCGGAGGCGCATTTCAACCTGCCGACCCAGCTATGCACGGACGGCAAGGGAACAATCTACATCGCCGATACCGGCAACAGCATGATCCGCAAGCTCTCGCTTGGCGACCTGGGCGTGACGACAATCGGCGGGCAATCGCCGGACGGCGAGGGCAAGGACGACGGCCCTCCGGCCAAATCCAAATTCAACCGGCCGCGCGGAATCGCCACCGACGGCAAGTTCGTCTATGTGTCGGACACCGCCAACAACCTCATCCGGAAGATCGATCTGTCGGGCAACGTGGCCTCGACGATCGCGGGCAGCGGTGCCGAAGGCAAGGACGACGGCAAGGGCACAGCGGCTGCGTTCGATCATCCGGAGGCGCTGGCGATCTACGGGACCACGCTCTACATCGCCGACGCCGACAATCACGCGATTCGCAAGCTCAACCTCGCCGACGCGACCGTATCGACTCTGACCCTGGTCAACGGCCATATCGGCTCTGGCCTTGCGATCAGCAAAGACGGCCGCGCGCTCTATCTTTCAGATACCACCGAGAACGCGATTCAACTGGTCGATGTCTCGAACGGCAACGTCACGCCGCTGTATCCCAAGTGACGCCGCTTCTGATGACATGAAGGTCAGCAACACCCTCACCCGGCGAGCGAGGCGCTCGCCGGCCTCTCCCTGGTCAGGGAGAGGTGTAGGAAAAGACGTCAATGATCGACCTGCGCAGTGACACCGTGACGCTGCCGACGCCCGCGATGCGCGAGGCGATCGCGCGCGCGGAGCTCGGCGACGACGTCTACGGCGAGGACCCGACCGTCAACCGGCTCGAGCAAATGGCGGCCGCGATGCTCGGCAAGGAAGCGTCGATGCTGGTGGCGAGCGGAACGATGGGCAACCTGATCGCGATGCTGGTCCATTGCCCGCGCGGCACCAAGGCGATCGTCGGCTCGCAAGCGCATACCAATGTTTACGAAGCCGGCGGCGCTTCCGCGCTGGGCGGTATCGTGCTCAGCCCGGTCCGCAACACCGAGCAGGGCGAGTTCGACCTGGAGGAACTGGCTCGCGAGCTGGATACGCCGGACGATCCGCATTACGCCGAGCCCGCGATGGTCGCGCTGGAGAACACGCACAACCGATGCGGCGGCGTGGCCGTCAGCCTTTCGCATACGGAGCAGGTGGCCGAAGCCGCACGCAGCCGCGGGTTTGCGGTTCATCTCGACGGCGCGCGGATCTTCAACGCCGCGCTCGCGCTCGAGACCATCGCGGCAAAGCTCGCCGCGCTGGCGGATTCGGTCTCCTTCTGCCTGTCGAAGGGCCTCGCCTGTCCGGTCGGTTCCTTGCTGTGCGGCAGCCGCGCCTTTGTCGAACGCGCGCGGCGTGCGCGCAAGCTGCTGGGCGGCGGGATGCGTCAGGCCGGGATAATCGCCGCGCCCGGAATCATCGCGCTGGAAACGATGATCGACCGGCTCGCGGAGGACCATCAAAACGCCCGCGCGCTGGCGCGCGGCCTCGCGCTTATCGCGGGCCTGAAGGTCCGAACCGTCGCGCGGCCCACCAACATGGTAATTTTCGGCATCGATGGCGACGCGTCGTCGGCGCGGCGCTTCGCCAAGGCGATGGAGGATCGCGGCGTTCTGATCGGCCCGCGCGGCGCGACCAGTTTCCGCGCCGTCACCCACTATGGCGTGACTCGCGCCGACATCGACCGCGCGTTGGCCGCGGCGGCTGAAGCGGCTGGCGAGGCGTTCGGCGACTGATGCGGAATGGACTCGCTCGAAGCGTTGTTCTCGCTTCGCGGGCGTGTCGCGATAGTCACCGGTGCGTCGTCGGGTCTGGGCCTGGAATGCGCCCGCGCGCTCGCGATCGCCGGCGCCGATGTCGCACTCGTCGCGCGGCGCGCCGACCGGCTCAAATCGATCGCCGGCGAACTCTCGCGCGACTACGGTGTGAAGGCCATGCCGATCGCCGCCGATATAACGGTCGAGGCCGAGCTCGATCGCGTCGTTGCACAAACTTCCGCCGAGCTCGGCGAGATCGATATCCTGGTAAACAACGCCGGCATCGCGCCGACCGGTCGGGCTGAGAAATACTCGCGCCAGGATTGGGACGCGGCGCTCAGCCTCAACCTGACCGCGCCCATGATGCTCTCGCAGCGGGTCGCGCGCCGCTTGATCGAGCGCAAGCGGCCCGGCCGAATCATCAACATCACTTCGATTCTCGCCCACGTCGGCAGCGCGGTTTATCGGCTCTCGGCCTACACCGCCAGCAAGGCCGCGCTTGCCAACCTGACGCGCCAGCTCGCGATCGAATGGGCGCCGCACGGAATTGCGGTCAACGCGATCGCGCCCGGATGGATTCCGACCGAGGCGACCGAAGCCGGAATCGCGAAGCCGGGTAATCGCGAGCGGATGGAAGCGCTCACGCCGATGGGCCGTCTCGGCAGGCCCGACGAAATCCGCGGCGCGGTGATCTTTCTCGCCTGCCCCGCGTCGAGTTACGTGACCGGCTCGGTAGTCGCAGTCGACGGCGGCTACCTGTGCTGGTAGGAACGCCGCCGGATTGTCGCGCTCAGTCTCGCGATCGATCGCGAGGGCCGAGGAACCTGTCGCCATTGTAGTGGATAAGATGCTCCGGGAGTTCGGCGATCCACACTTCCGAGGATGCTGGGGCGCGATGTCAGCACCCGCCGGGAGATGGGGAAGATCTTAACTTTCCTACGGGCTCCTTTTGAGCGGCCGCCGCCAAAAACGAGGTGGGACGGTTCTTCCATGCGACAGCGGAAAGGGGATTCGGACGAGGAGCCTGACGACGGCGTGTCCCCGGACGCCGCGCCGGGAGCGCGGAATGGCGGCCCGGAATAGGAACCGTTGCGCCCGCGATACTGCGCGATCGCGGCGGACAGGATAGATTCTCGATCTTCAGCGCAGCCAGCGCGTAGGGGAGGGTCACCATGAAGATGTCAGACTGGTTCTGGTACCAACGCGCCAAGAAGAGACTGGAGCAGAAATATAACTCGCTGGTTGCGAAGGCTCGCGATCGGGCTGAACGAGACCAAATCGAGTACGAGCAGGCCGAGGCGTTCTGGGACCTGGAGGAGGACCGTTTTCTTGCCGAGCAGGGACGAGTCGTAGGGAAAGCTGAGCGGCTTTTTATACCTAGGCCGGCGACCGACGAAGCCAACACTCACAGGCCGCGCCGCCATGACCAGAGGCTCATCAAATATAAGCCTGAGGTGTTGAAGCGGCTGAGAGACGAGGTTCGAAAAGAGCAAGCTGCTCGTCGGCAATGGCTCGTGCAATTCGCCCCTTTGGTCATAGGGCTAATCGGTGCGCTCTCCGGTCTTATTGCCGTCTGGCACGCAGCGCGTTGATCGAATACCCTTTGTGGATACGGATTCCTGCATTGAAAATCTTCTGTAAAAACTGCGCCCACGCCTATGGACGCCCGCCCGCCGACCGAGGCCCCCGACGTAATCCAGCGAGGTAGGAGGCGGGGCTTGTTCAGACGGGATCATAAGGCGGGGTTCATCCGCGAAGGATTTTTCTCGAAGAAATGGCGCTTCGTGTCCGGCAACATCAGGCTCCTCGAACCGATGAACGACGCCAGCTATAAGGAGTTGTTGGCAAGGCAGCAGCACGTTCCGATGGCGGTGATGCATGAGGCGGCTTCCCGCAAACGGTGGTGGGTATTCCGTGGCGACACCTACTTGGAAGACGAAGGGCTTTCGGCGGATGACGTGCGGGTGCTCATACTCGACCGCGCTGAGCAGAGCCAGAGGAAGGTGAGGAGGGCCACAGCCGCGCCTGGCTGTGACCAGCGAGCGCGGCTCGACCGCGAGGGTACCCATTCCCGACCACATCAAGACCTTCGTGTGGCAGCGCGATGGCGGCCGCTGCGTTCGCTGCCGGAGTCAGGTCCGTCTGGAGTTCGACCACATTATTTCGCTATCCATGAATGGTAGCAACAGCGCCCGAAACATCCAACTCCTCTGTGAAGGGTGCAACCGAGAAAAGGGCGGTAATCTCCTCTAGGGTCGGCGCGGGGACTGTTCGTCGGCGACTCCAGATCGAACGGATTGTATTCGGCGACCCCGGCAAGAACGAATTGATGCAGCACCTGGCGGCGAACCGTTTCGCGTGTGTTTGGCGCGTAGCTGATCTTGTATTTGTCACGGATGAAATCCATGACGCCTTTCGTTACGGTCCGGCCTTCTCGCTTCGCCCGATTCCACGGGTCGTTTATCCGGACACCGCACAGAGCCAGCAAGGTCAAAGCGGAAATCTGGTTTTGTTGAGACCGCGGCAGACCGAGGCCCTTGAGGATGGCCTGGGCTTCCGCGACCCTCTCTGACCTTTTCACTTGCGGGTCCCGAGAGCCTCTCCGACGATCTCCTCCAGGCTTTCACCGCAGCCGCTTATCGCTCTAGCGCGCCGACCGATCATCAGGATTGTGTCGCGTGCCGGCAGAGGCATTGCCCGCAGCTCGGTTGCGCTCACCTGTGTATTGCCGCTCGACACCCTGAAGTACGTGTCCAGCAACTCGCTGTTGAGAAGCGCCGCCAGTCCAACCGCCTCGTCTTCCGCCAATTCTCCACCAGGCCGATGGATGTAGTTCAGGTGATTTTCAATTCCCAGTAGTGGGCAGGAATAAGAACGCCTGAGCCACGGCGACGCCACCAACCTGCGGGGCTCTTCCTTGGCGCTGAAACGACGGAGCAGAACGTAGTTCCGGTTGGACAACAGCAGAGACCTTTCGCCGGCGCTCCGTCTGATGTACTGCGGTTTTCGGAGACTATTGGGAAATGAAATCCGCATCGCGTGAACGTGGTTCATCCAGATGAGAGGAGCATAACTATCGGCTGGTACACCGGCTTCGTCCAGAAACTCTGTTGCCCGAAAGGGCACGACCGGACCCGTCGAAATATTCATGCCGTAATCGTGAAGAGACCCGCTCCAGGAATCGACGAGCCGGACGGCGGCATCTTCGTCCTCAAGAATCGGCAGCTTTAGCACCCTGTCAGTGCCGGGCCTTCCGAGGGCATCTTCGAGCGGCAGCGATCGACGGATTGAATTATCAAGGTCGGCTATCCCGACGCTGCTCGAGATGCATAACTCGAGGCCACCATCACGAGCCTGCCAACCGTGGTCTCGAACGCCCTTCAGTACAATGTTTTCCTGCAACACGGAATCGCGACCGAAGGCCTCGCGGCGAGAGCTGAACACGTGCACGCGCGTAGGGCGGACGCTAGCGAAAAATGTTTCCCGGAAAAGTCGAAAGTAAGGCCCTGACGTGAAACTGCGTGGTGTTATGAAGAGAAACTCTCCGCCATCGCGCAAAAGGGCCGCGCCGGCTGCCATGAAGAGAGCATAGATGTTCGGCTGACCATGAACGACGGATGTCGCGGCTCGGGCACGCGAGTCGGAGCGAGGAATCTTGAAATAAGGAGGATTCGCGATAACAAGGTCGAACGGCGGTACCTTCTGTGCATGGAACAAATGGTCGGTGGTTCTAAGAACCTCCGAGTTGGCTGAAACAAAATCCCGCTTTTCAACTCTCGCGCACACCGTAACCCGGCGTTTCACCGCCCATCGCTTGAGATTCCCCAGCACATCCGAGAGGACACTCTGTAAGTCATTGTCGGTCTCATAGGCAGTTAAGTCCGCCTCCTGAAGCCGAGTGCCGGCGACCGCCAGCCGTTCTACAACTGCACAGAGCAGAGTTCCGGAGCCTGCCGCGGGATCGAGGATGCGCACGGACCTTTGGCCGGCGCTGACTTGGGCAGCCATGAAGTCGGCTACTGCCAGCGGGGTGAGGTAGAGCCCTGCGGCTTTGCGCTGGGCAGCGCTCTTTTTCGCTACGACTTCAGCTCCACCTTGGTCCGCGTACCAGGCGGGGCGGTCAACGGAATTATGGTGACGCTCTTCTACAAACACGGCCGTGTCTACCCAGAGTGTTCGCGGTCAGTATCGGCCTTCCCCAATCAACGTTTCAACCGCGCAGTTCCCTCCTGCGGCGAGAACACAACTCCTTACGGCTGCCTGGGGTCTCCAACCGGCTTCGGTTTGGAGCTTTGGCGGGACGCTCAGAACAAATAGCGGCGGGTGTTGATGCTGATCAGGACGCCCATCGCGGCCATCATTGCGATCAGCGACGAGCCGCCGTAGCTCACCAGCGGCAGGGTCAATCCCACTACCGGCAGGATGCCGCACGCCATCGCGATATTGATCGCCACCTGCCAGAAGACCAGCGCGGCGAGCCCGATCGCGAGCAACGCGCCGAAGCGGTCGCGCGCGTGCCGCGCGATCCATACGCCGCGCGCAATCAGCGCGGTGTAGAGCCCGATCAGCACGAGCGAGCCCGCGAAGCCCCACTCCTCGGCGAACACCGAAAAGATGAAGTCGGTCGACTGCTCGGGCAGAAAATTCAGCCGCGATTGCGTGCCCTTCAGAAAGCCCTTGCCCCATTCGCCGCCCGAGCCGATCGCGATCTCCGACTGGATAACGTGATAGCCCGCGCCGAGCGGATCGGATTGCGGATTGAGGAAGCTCACCAGCCGCTGGCGTTGATACGGCTTCAGGTAATGCCATCCAACCGGCGCGGCGAGCATGCCTACCAGCACCAGCAAGAGCAACGCACGCAGGTTGAGCCCGCCGGCGAAAATCAGGGTGGCGGCGAGCGCGAGCATTATCAGCGCGGTCCCGAGGTCGGGTTCCTTGAGCACCAGGCCGACCGGTATCAGCACCAAAACGGCCGGCACGATCAACTGGAGCAGCTTGATTCCGCCCTTGGGCGGTTCCTCACGCAGATAACGAACCATCACGAGCACGAGGGCAAGCTTGACCACCTCCGAAGGTTCGAGATGGAAGTAGCCCAGCGCGATCCATCGCCGCGCGCCCATCGTCGAATGGCCGACAACCGAGAGCGCACCCAACAGCGCGAGTGCGAGGAGGTAGATCGGGTAGGCGTACGTCGAGAGCGCGCGGTAATCGACCAACGCGGCGATCAGCATCACCACCAGCCCGGCCGCGATCCACATCAACTGCCGGACCACCAGGGAATGGAAACTGCTGTGAGGACCGCCATAGGAGGCGCTGAGCACGCTCAGCATCCCGATCCCGAGCACACCGAGAACCAGCGCCAGCAGCGTCCAGTCGAAGTGGTAGATGATCCGGCGGTCGAGGCCCGCCATCAGAGCCATCTGATCGGGGCCGTCTTCGTAGCCATTCTAGGGACGGTCCTCCTTGCTCGCGACCAGCCGCGCGCCGGACGCCCCGGTCATATCGGGCACCCGATTGCTGGTCATATCGGGAGCCGCTTGCTGCTCCGGCGCGGGATAGAGCTCGAAGAATTTCTGCATCACGTCATGAACCGGCGGCGCCGCCGCAGATCCGCCATGGCCGCCGTGCTCGATCAGGCACGCGACCGCGATCCGCGGATGGTCCTTGGGCGCGAATGCGATAAACCACGCGTGATCGCGCAACCGCTCGGGTTGCTTGTCCTCCGCCACGCGGACGCCTTCGGCCTCCTTCATCACCTGCGCGGTGCCGGTTTTGCCGCATACGACGATACCCTTGAGCTGGGCCTTGTGCGCGGTGCCTCCCGCACCGTTGACCACGTCGGCCATCGCGTCGCGGACGGTAGTGAGAATGTCCGGGTCGATGTTGACCTTCGCCTCGATCTCGGGGTCGTACGACTTGGCGACGCCGCCGTCGAGTCCCTCGACCAGCTTGACGATGTGGGGCTTGTAGCGGATGCCGCCGTTGCCGATTTCGGCGGCGAGTTGCGCCAGCTCCAGCGGCGTCACGTTCACGTAGCCCTGCCCGATCGCGACCGACAGCGTTTCCGCCGGATACCATCGCTCGTGGAAACGCTTGCGTTTCCAGGCCGAGGACGGAACCACGCCGCCCTTCTCATTGTCGAGCTCGATTCCGGTGGGCTGGCCGAAGCCGAGCAGATGCGCCCATTTGGCGAGCCGGTCGATCCCGAGATGGATCCCGACATTGTAGAAATACACGTCGCATGACTCGACGATCGCGCGATGCAGCGTGAGGCCGCCGTGTCCCTGCTTGCGCCAGCATCGATACTCGCGGTGCCCGTACCAGATGCCGCCCGGGCAGAAATAGCCGGTTTCGTTCTTGAGCGTGCCCTCCTCCATCCCGGCGATCGTGTCGACCAGCTTGAACGTCGAGCCCGGGGGGTAAGTGCCCTGGATCACGCGGTCCTGCAACGGATGGTCCGGGTCGGCCATCAGCTTGCGCCAGGCCGGGCCGCTGATTCCGTTGACGCCGAACAGGTTGGGATCGAAGGTCGGATGGCTCGCCATCGCGAGGATCTCGCCGCTGTTGGGATCGAGCGCGACCAGCGCTCCGGCGTGATCGCCAAGGGCCTGCTCGGCGGCCTGCTGGAGATCGAGATCGATCGTGAGCACGACGCTCTGGCCGGGATGGTCGGGATTTTCCTTGAGCAGGCGCAGCCGCCGCCCGACCGCGTCAACTTCGATCTCCTGGCCGCCGCTGGCGCCGCGCAGATAGGGCTCCCATCCGCGCTCCAGCCCGAATTTCCCGATCTCGTCGCCCATGTGATAGCCGGCCATTTTGCGCAAATCCTGCTCGGTCGTCTCGCCGACGTATCCGAGCACATGGGCGGCGAGGCTCCCGTAGAGATAATGGCGCCGCGGAGTGACTTGCAGGCTCACGCCCGGAAGCTCGAGCTGATGGGTTTCCAGCGCGACGACTTGCGGCCACGTAAGCCGCTCGTCGACGGTGATCGGATCGAAGGCGGGACGCTCGTCATCTTCGGCCTGCGAGATCTTGTCGGCAATATGATCGCCGCCGAACAGCGTTTCGAGCCGCTCGATCGTGGCGGAGAGATCTTTGACGTCTTCGGGCACCATCACGGCGTCGAAGGTCGGATGGGTGTCGACGAGCGGGCGATGGCGCCGGTCGAAAACGATTCCGCGCGGCGCCGGCACTCGCAGGGTGCGAATCCGGTTGCGATCGGCCAGCTCGGTCATCTCCGGGCTCTTGATGACCTGAAGATAGTAGAGGCGGGCCGTCAACACCGACAGCACCGCCATCATCAGCGCGAAAAGCGCGATGAGCCGGGGTTCAAGCTTCGGAGCAGCGTTGCTTTTACGGCGACGGAGAAACCAAGCCAAGGTGCAGGCCTCTACAAATCAGTCTACTCGCGCGCGTTTCGCAGAGGCAATCCGAGCGCCGATCTGCTGCGTCTCAGCTGCCACTTGCGGCGAGGCAGCCAGATCAGGAACCAGCCTCCGGTTCTGACCAGAAAGACCCGTGTTTAGCGAAGACCGGTTCCCTGAAGTGGTACGGACGATTGTGAGATGGCGCGAATCAAGCATAGACTATTTTCCGCGGCGTGGCACGCGCATGTTCCCTCCCAAGTACGTTGTCAAGTGCGAGCGACACAACGGATCGGCAGCGCTGATTGCGAGCGCTGCACCAGACCGGTACTACCTACCGTGTCGCTTTGCGGTTTTCACCGACAGTTCGGGAGCCGCACCCGTTTCTACGATCATCGTCGAGATCACTGACGACGCGCGCATTCGGTGGCTAACAGAGCATGAGCGCTACGATGCAGGCCTCACCAGACCCTTGCTGCGGTGGGCTGTTTATCGGATCGAGCAGGGTCTGCGCGATGGTTCAGTCGACCTGTCACCGCCAAGACAGACTGTCCGGATCGGTATCGCCGACTACGAGTTCTTGCAGACCAGCGCCGAAACCAAGAACTGTGAATACCAGGTGCGGGAGGGGCGAGACCTGTTCTGCGCAGCCTCGCACATCGGCGACGACGCTCACGTTGGCACGGTCGGCCTGAATCTCTGGCGCCGACTTCTGCACCGCTCTGCCTCGGATGCGATCTGCCCGACAACGGCTTGCTGTGCTCTCATCTCACGCATCCGAAGGTCGAGGAAACGGGCGGCTTGCACAGACAACTGACGGAGGCGAAATGCGACAAGGGCCGCACAGAGGTTGGGACGCCCTCAAGATGTGTGCCCGGCCAGAACGAGTGTTGGGAAAGGATCGTCAGAACTGGGTTCCGGAAAGTCTCCCGCCGCCATACGTTTCGCCGGCTCTTACGCGAGCGGTAGACTATCTGGACCTCGTTTGGCGCCTCCGCTTCGACAAGGGTAAGCATCTGACCAGCTTCCCGGAAGCGGCCAATGTTGTGGCCCTTGAGACTGATTGCTCGACCAGTGAGCAGTTCGAGAAGGGACTGAGCGCGCTCGCTGATACTTTCAAGCACTTCAAGATCGATCCGGCCCTGTTCGCTCCGAAGGAGTTTCGCGGTGACCAGACTCTCGGCCAACTTGAAGAAGTGCTTCGAAAGCAGCTCGATCCGCCCGAATATCAGGGTGCGAAGAAGGCGATCGATATCCTTCGGGCGACCAATAACCTGCGAGCCGCCGCACAACATTCGAAAACCCGTTTTAACAAGTTTGAGGAGCTCCAAGCACTCGGCATCCAGTACTATCCGGATGTCGGCTGGAAGGAGACATGGAACCAACTGCGGGCCAAGGTGGTCGAGGCACTCTACTCCATCTCGACCGGATTGAAAAACGCGGGAGAGCAGGGAGTCCGCCGATAAAGCCGACGTTCAGCGCATTGCTTCTATCGAGTTAACTCACCAAAGTTCCACTCGCCCCTTGACGTGTACGGTGCAACCGTACACACTAAAATGGTGAAGGAGGGACATGCAGCTTGCCCGCTTTCGCCATAAGGGGCTGCGGCATCTCTATGAAGACGGCAACACCAAGGGGGTGCCGCCGGCGATGGCCGATAAGCTGGGCAAGCTTGTGTTCGCCCTCGAAACCGCCGCCGATCTCTACCAGGTCAGCCGCTTTCCGGGATGGAAGCTTCATCCGCTCAAAGGCGACCTGAGAGGCTTCTGGAGCTTGACCGTCACTGGAAACTGGCGCTTGATTTTCCGCTATCACGAAGAGACGAACACCGCCGGCGACATCGACTTGATCGACTACCATTAGGAGCCCGCAATGCCCATGAAGAACCCGCTCCATCCGGGTGACCTGATTAGAACCGAGGTGATCGAGGCCCTCGGCCTCAATGTGTCGAAGGCTGCGGAGATTTTGGGAGTGCGGCGTGCCACTCTCTCAGACCTCCTCCACAGCAAGGCGGCGCTCACGCCGGAAATGGCCCTGCGCATCGAAAAGGCCTTCGGCCCCGACATGAACCATCTTCTCCGCATGCAGCTTGCTTACGACGTAGCGAAAACGCGGCAGCGCTCCAGGGACATCGCCGTCAAGCGGTATGTCCCCGCCTGACAAGGGCACCTACTCGCGGGCGGTGCGGAGAGGCAATCCGAGCGCCGATTTGCCCGATCTCAGGAGCCAAAACACTGGTGGCGCGAGCGCGGCCGTAATCAACGCCTGGAGCAGTATTCGCCGGCCGACCTCGCCTTCGATCTGGCTCCACGTCATCGGATTTGACGCCAGCATGAATGCGCCCAGCGCGTTGATGAGCGTGCCGGCGAATACCGTGATCGCGCCAACCAGGTCGCTGGTCGCGAGCAGGCGCCCCGCGATCTCATACGACACCAGGAAGACCAGCGTTACCGTGAACGCATTCAGGCCGACCTGCGAACCCGAAAGAGCGTCGGTCGCGAAGCCCATCGCGAACGCCATCAGAGCCGCCGACGCGCTGGGATGCCTCAGACCCAGGTCTACCGACAGGATAAGAACCAGGTGGGGGATGAAACCTCGAATCGGGAACCATAGGGGCAGGATCGTCTGAATCGCCAGGGCGACGAAGGTGGCCAGGACAAACAGGGCTAGCAAGCGCACGGGCGCATCAGCTCTGCGGCGGCTCGGTGACCTTGGGTGGCTGCTGCGTAAATATCAGCACGCGGTCCAGATGCCTGAAATTGACCGCCGCGCTCACGTCGACACTGAGGAACAATCCCGGACCCTCGCGATGCACGGCGCTCACGTAGCCCACCAGCATGCCGTGCGGGAAGATCCCGTCCAGCCCCGAGGTCACCACCGGGTCGCCGGGCTTCAGATCGTCCGAGCGGTCGACGTATTTCATGATCAAGCCGTCGTCCGGCACTCCGGCGACGATCCCTCTGGCCTGCGTGCGCTGGTCGAACGCGTCGAGCGCGGAATTATGGTCGTCGATCAGCAGGACGCGTGAAGCATGGGGACTGGCGGCGATTATCTTGCCGACGGCGCCCTCATGGGCAATCACCGCCATGCCGGGCTCGAGTCCGGAGTCGGCGCCGCGGTCGACGATCAGCGTGCGCGAAAGCCCGGTCGCATCGCTGCCGATGACCTCGGCTGTGACCGTATCCAGCTCGAGCTGGTCCTTGGCCGCGTTCTTCAAAGCGAGCAGCTCGGTGAGGCGCTGGTTTTCCACCTTGAACTCTCCGGCCTGGGCGCGCTCGGCGCTGAGCCGTGCGATTTGGGCCTTGAGCTCCTGGTTCTCCTGCTGGACGCCGACCAGGTCGATGTAGCCGCGAAAGAAGTGGATCGCGCCGTCCGCCAGGCGTGCAACGCCGAGCTGAACAGGCCGCAGGGCCTCCATCACGAACGCTTCAGGAGCAGCGCCGCGGTCCCATGAGTGAACGCTGGTGGAAAGCAGATGGAGCGACAACAACAGCAACGCGCCGCCGGTCAGCACGATGCGGTTGCGCCACAGAAAGGAGCTTTTCACCCGCTTGTAATCCCGCCTGGGAGTGAAGCTCTATTATAGCCGCGCGGGCCTGCTCGATCAGTCGACCGTCACGTCGCGGAGCAGCGATAACTCGTCGAGCACCTTGCCTGCGCCCATCACCACCGCCGTGAGCGGGTCGTCGGCGAGCGTCACCGGCAGGCCCGTTTCCTCGCGGAGCAGCACGTCGAGATTGCGCAGCAGCGCGCCGCCGCCGGCGAGCACGATTCCCTTGTCGACGATATCCGAGGCCAGCTCGGGCGGCGTGCGTTCCAGCGCGATTCGCACCGACTCGACCACCTGATGCACCGGCTCCATCAAGGCCTCGCGGATCTCCTCGTCGGTGATCTCGATGGTCTTGGGCACGCCCGCCACCAGGTCGCGCCCCTTGATCTCCATGGTCTGGATCTCGTCGCCAGGGTAGGCCGACCCAATTGTGATCTTGATCAGCTCGGCGGTGCGTTCGCCGATCAGCAGATTGTACTTGCGCTTGATGTGCTGGATGATCGCCTCGTCCATCTTGTCGCCGGCCACCCTGACCGAGCGCGAGAAGACCACGCCCGCCAGCGAGATGACCGCGACTTCGGTGGTGCCGCCGCCGATATCGACGATCATGTTGCCGGTCGGCTCGGTGATCGGCAGGCCGGCGCCGATCGCGGCCGCCATCGGCTCCTCGATCAGGTAGACCTCGCGCGCGCCGGCCGATTCGGCGGACTCGCGCACCGCCCGCTTCTCGACCGCAGTGATCCCGAACGGCACGCAAATCACGATTCGCGGCCGCACCAGCGTCTTGCGGTTGTGAATCTTCTGGATGAAGTAGCGGAGCATGTTCTCGGTAATCTCGAAGTCGGCGATCACGCCGTCCTTGAGCGGTCGAATGGCGACGATCGAGCCCGGCGTTCGCCCCAGCATCTTTTTGGCCTCGGCGCCGATCGCCAGCACGCGGCGCGAGCCGCGCGAGTCCTTCTGCACCGCGACCACCGAAGGTTCGTTGCAGACGATACCCTCGCCCTTGACGTAAATCAGGGTGTTGGCGGTGCCGAGGTCGATCGCCAAGATCGTTGGAAAACCA
>CAVVMA010000008.1:0-227058 GCA_963749215.1 uncultured delta proteobacterium
GCGAGGGTGAGGGTCATACAGAAAGTAATACATGACTAAGACTCTGTAGGAACCCTCACCCGCGCCGCGCGGAAAACCCAAAGGAACTGACTTTCGACCGCGCGGCTTGCCCTCCCTTCGCGGCTCAGGGCATGCTCGCGCGGCAACGCGGGCGAGGGACACAAGGCGTCGCTGTGCACATTTGAGTGGCAATTTACTCACAAGCTCTCAGGGTAAACTCCGCGATGGATCTACGCGGAGCGATTCTCTTTTCTGCCGCTTGGGCAAAGGCCTCTGTCAGGGCGTGACTTCGATTTCGATTCCGCCCAGATATTTCGCGACCCAGTTGTACAGCCCGCACATAGCTGCGGCGCCGGCGAAGCCGACGAGGCCGTAGAGAAACGGCAAGGCAATTGCGAACAGCAGGCCTGATCCTCCGCCCGCGACGACGGCGAAGATCGCCGCGATCAGCGCAGAAAAGAGCCCAAGGACGAAGTAAAGCGCGCCAATCACTTTCGAGGTCTGAATCACACCGAACGACTTGATTTGATGCATCGGGACACCCGGGTCGAGTTTTCCTGATCGCTTCTGACAATTCCAGACAAGCTCGTAAATTCGAGACACGCTCGGCCAGCCGGCGCGCGATAGCGACCGCGTCTGTCCCTGGGCGGCGGTTGTGCGCTATAAGCACATCGACATATGGGACCACTCAAGGGTATCCGCGTTCTCGACCTGAGCCTCGTCGTATCCGGGCCGTTCTGCACCATGATGCTCGGCGACCTCGGCGCCGACGTCATCAAGATCGAGCCGCCTGAAGGCGACGTTTCGCGCTACGTGACCGCCGATTCCCGCAACGGCGTCGGCGTCAGCGTGATCAATTACAATCGCAACAAGCGCGCGCTTCTGCTCGACTTGAAACGCCCCGGCGCAAGCGAAGTGTTTCTCAGGATGGCCGAGCGGTCGGACGCGGTGGTGCAGAACTTCCGCCCCGGAGTGGTCGACAAGCTCGGAATCGGCTATGCGGCTGCCAGCGCGCGCAATCCGCAGCTCGTCTATTGCTCGATCGCCGGATATGGCTTCACCGGTCCTTACGCGAACAAGCCCGCCTACGATCCGATTATCCAGGGGCTGGCGGGCGTGATGGCTTCGCAACGGACGCAGGGGCGCCCGCGCGCCGTCAAGAACATCATCGCCGACAAGGTCACGTCGCTGACCGCGGCGTACTCGATCATGGGCGCCCTGCTGGCGGTCAAAGGCGGCGGGGCGGGGCAGCACATCGAACTCGCGATGATGGACGCGGTGGCGTATTTCCTGATGCCTGACACGATGGCGAATCGGACCTTCATGCCCGACAAGCCCGGCACGCTGCCCTCGATGGGCACGCTCGAACCGTTCCAGACCGCCGACGGCTTCATCACGATCGCCGCGCTGCGGGACGATCAGTGGCAGCGCCTGTTCGCGGCCGCCGGCCATCCCGAGTGGTTCGAGGGCAACGAGCCGCGCAGCGAGCGGCTGCGGCGCGGAATCAAGGGGCTGATCGAACTTTTCCCGAGCCGGCCCTCGGCAGATTGGCTTAAGTTGATCGAGGCCGCTGACGTGCCGTGCGCGCCGGTCAATGATTACGACACAATCTGGAGCGATCCCCAGTTCGAAGCCAACCAGACTTTCTTCGAGTACGAGCATCCCAAGGCCGGGCGCGTGCGCGCCGTGCGATCTCCCGCGCGCTTCTCCGCTACGGCGCCGGAGCTCTGGCGGCACGCGCCGGAACTCGGCGAAAATACCGACCAGATTCTCACCGACTGCGGCTTCTCCGGCGCGGAGATCGCGGGCCTGCGCGCCAATCAGGTCGTGAGATAACCGGTCGACACAAAAAGTGTGGATTTCCGTCTTTCGGTAGCCTTGAGGGAGCGTGACGCGGCCTCTTGGGAACGGCCGAGGTCTTTCCGAAGAATTAGGACGCTGTCTGAACCCTCACCCGCGCGGCGCGCGATACGACAAGGATGCGGAGCGATTGGATCGCGCCGCTTGCCCTCTCCCGCGAAAGCGCGGGCGAGGGGTAGGAAGGGCGCTCCGCTCTACGCGGCGATGGTCGTTCTTGCGTGTGCGTGCGCGACGCAGCCGCCGCAGCGCGCGAACCCGCAGGCCGGCGCGGAGCCGGTCGTGCCGGGGCCGAAACGCAATCCTCCGCTTGATCTGATCCTGGGGCACGACGGCAATCTCTGGTTCAGCGAGCCCTTCAGCAACCAAATCGGACGCTTCTCTGTCGACGGCGACTTGAAGGAGTTTCCGCTTCCGCCGCCGAGCTTCGTGGCGCGTCTCGCCGCAGGCAGCGACGGCCGAATCTGGTTCACCGATTCGATGCGCAACGAGGTCGGATGGATCGCGCCCGACGGCGAGGTCCGTGGGTTCCCACTCGCGGCGCCGAGGAGCGGGCCCGCCCGGATCGTCGCCGGCCCCGACGGCAATATGTGGTTCACCGAGATCAAGCTGGGCAAGATCGGGCGCGTGACACTCTACGGATCGATCACCGAGTTCCCGTTGCCTGATTCCAACAGCCGTCCGGCCGGGATCGCTTCCGGAGCCGACGGAAATCTCTGGTTTGCCGAAGAACGGGCCGCGAAGATCGGCCGCATCACGACGCAGGGCCTGGTCTCGGAATTCGCCGTGCCGACGCCCGAGTCGAAGCCCGAGGAAATTATCGCCGGGCCCGACGGAAACCTGTGGTTCACCGAATTCACGGGCAAGAGTATCGGACGAATCACGAGCGCGGGAGAAGTCAGCGAGTTTCCGCTCCCGAACGTACGGAGCGCCGACCGGATCGCTGCGGGTCCTGACGGTAACATCTGGGCCACCGCCGATGCCGGCGCGCGGCTCTTCCGCGTGACGACCGCCGGCGCGATCGTCGAGCAGAAGCTCCCGCCCGGCGTTCGCCCGTCTTTCATCGCGGCCGGCGCGGACGGAAATATCTGGTTCACGGAACGAGCGGGAAAAATCGAGCGGATGACTCCAGCGGGCGAGATAAGGGAATTTCCACTCACCTCCGAGGCCCAGCCCGATCCCTGACCGGTCAGCGCTTGTGCTGTCGCGAGCGCGGCAATTTGCGCTATAACGCGATTGAGTTGCAGCCGATCGCGCGCATCGCGGCAGACGGTGAGAATTCAGCACGGGAGAATTTACAACCATGGGCAAGCTCGACGGTAAATCAGCAGTCGTGACGGGTGCGGGGCGCGGCATCGGCCGCGGCGTCGCAAAGGCGCTCGCCGCTCAAGGGGCGGCGGTGGTGGTCAACAACGTCGGCGTAACAGTGGCCGGAGAAAAGGAGCAGTCGTCGCCGGCGGACGATGTGGTTCGCGAGATCAAGGCCGCGGGCGGCAAAGCGGTCGTCAATCGCGACGATATCTCAAACGTGGCCGGCGGGGAGAGCCTCGTCAATCAGGCGATCAAGGAGTTCGGCAAGCTCGACATTCTGGTGAACGTCGCGGGAATCTTGCGCGACCGGATGATCTTCAATATGAGCGAGCAGGAATGGGACGATGTAATCCGCGTCCACCTCAAGGGGCATTACTGCACGATCCGGCCGGCGTCGGCGCATATGCGCGAGCGCAAGTATGGGCGGATCATCAACTTCTCATCGCAGTCGGCGCTCGGCAGTCCGGGACAGCCGAACTACGCCGCAGCCAAGGCGGGAATCGTCGGCCTGACGTACAGCTCGGCCAACGCGCTCGGCAAGTACAACATCACCTGCAACGCGATCATGCCCGGAGCGGCGACTCGAATGACCGATACCATTCCGGCCGGCCGGATGCCTGGCGCGGGACTGCCGGCGAGTGAGACCGCCGAAGGAACGCCCCGCGATCCCGCCAACATCGCGCCGATCGTGGTGTTCCTGGCCAGCGACGAGGCCGCGTACGTGACCGGTCAGGTCTTTGGCGCCTCGGGGTATCGAATCACGCGCTACACGCATATCGTTCCGGAGCGCGTGCTGATGAGCGACCGCCCATGGGAGATCGACAAGCTGTTCGAGGTGTTCAAGAACACGCTCGGCGTCGATCTGATTCCGCCGCGGATGTGACGACTTCACCGGTGTCCGCACAAATACGGCGGCAGCTCGCGAGATCCGCGCAGCGCTACTCATACGATCCGGCGCCGGGGCGTTGCGAACCGCCCAGGTTGAAGTCGATTACTTTCACCTTGCCAAGGAAGGAGCTTGGCAGCGCGAAGCGCGTCATGTCGGTGAACGAGCGCGGACAAACGCTGGGACCGGCGGAGAGCGTCCAATCGAGCATCTCCGCGCCCGATCCGTTGCCGAAAATGGAATACTTACTCGACGACGTCTTGGTATTAAGGTTATAGCTGCAAAATGCGGCGACCTCGGTAATCCCGGTTACCCATAGCGATCCCTCTGCGTACTGGCCTTTTCCGTTCGGGTCAAGAAAGCCGCCGGCGTACACGATGCCATTGTTCATCTCGACGGTTTTTCGCCCACTGTAATTGAAATCGTAAAACTCCGAGGGTGCGGTCACGGAGCTCTGTATGGCGGGTGAACTCTGAGCGCCCGGCGCCTTCCGGGTTGCGTTAGAGCTACCGATCGGGAGGTTCCACGCGGTCCCCGTGTTTCGCGGAACCATCGAAATCTGATCGGCAGCCCGGTTCCCGGTGGCGAGCGGGTTTTTGTCCGCGCCCGACTTCTGAACAACCATCGAGGTCCGCGTCGGCGACAATCCTTTGGCACTTGCCGACTCTTGCACGCTTGCCGATTGCTGAGGGCGCGTCGAACTCCGGGTTGCGGTCGAACTTCGAGCAAGCGGCGCTCTCCGAGGCGCGGGAGACTCCTCGGTATCTTCGGACGACTCTCGCTGGTCCGCGTCATCCCCGTCGGATTCATCGCGATCATCCGCTGCGGCTGAGTCGTCTCCCAGATCCTGCAAGCCCTGCAACTTGTCGGACTTCTGAATGATCGGCGACGCCAGCAGCACGGGTGTGTGCTGCGCGATCGGCGATTGCAGCGTGTGCGCCGAGATCGGGGCTGCCGTCAAGCTGCTTGCGACGGCAGGTTTTCGCGGCGCGGGCGCCTGGTCGGTATCCGTCGAATCATCCGCGTCGGAATCATACTGATCATCTGATGAGCCGGCCGAAGAGTCGGAGTCGTCGCGCGATTCCCGAATGATCGGCGGTCGCAGCGGAGCCGGCATCCGCTGCGCAATCGCCGGTTGCGATGAGTGCGGCGAGCCGGCCGCGGTCGTCGAGCTGCGGACGATGCCTGGTTTCCGAGGCGCGGGCGATTCTTCGGAATCCGCCGAGTCGCTCTGGTAAGACCCATCCGGATCGTCGGGCGAGGCCTGAGTGTCAGATGTCTCCCGCGCTGGGGAGGCGTGCTCGGCTTCGGGCGTGTCCTCGGCTTGTGGTGTTTCGTCGTCGAAATCCCGACTATCGTCGTCGGCATGGAAATTCTGGGCGAGTACGAGGTTTGATGCGAGGGGGCGGGCTTGCCCAAATGACGGCGCACTCCCCAACACCGCCAGCCAGATCGCGCACCCCGATAACAACCACCACCGCACCATAACGCCTCTCCGCAGCGTGACGCTTCCCGCCCCCTCGCCAAAAGATCAAAACATGCAGGCTGCGCATGTCTCAAGCCATGAAAGCAGAGCTATGCACAGGCAAGCCTAAATTTGACGAGCGCCTTGTGGAGAATCGTCGCGGGCGAGCCGCTACTACTGCATCGCCGCGACGTTCAAGCTGAGCGCCGCCAGCCGCTTTGCAAGTTCGCGGCGCGTGTCGAGGATCTTGACCATCGGATGCGGTCGCAACTGGCGAATTTCGATCGCCGTATAGGGTTTGAAGTCGCTGGGCAGCTCGTTCTTGTTGAAGGTGATGAGCAGCCAGTTGAGGACATCGGCGATTTGCTGATCGCTGAGCGGAGAATTGGCGACGCCGGGGACCTGTGCGAGATAAGCGCGGCCCTCCGGCACGTGCAGAAAGTAGCCCATCGAATGGGCCAGGCGCGGAACGCTGCCGGGGATGCCCTCGGCGTGTGGCAGATGGCATCCCCAGCAGTTGAGCGTATAAAGCTCGGTCGGCGACGCTGCGAACGCCCGCGCGCCCGCCACAAGCGAGAATGCGAATGCCGCCAGAACCAATCTCATGCGCCCGGCGTGTTGTGCGCAGCCCCGTCTGCACCCTGAAGGGTCTTGATCAGCGCGTCGCGCTCCTTACGGACGTCGGAAATCGAGTGCCTGGCCGCGCGGTATCGCTTGACTTCGCCGGCGGTTAACGGCTCAAAGCCCTTCGGCAGCAGCTTCGCGTTGAAGGTCGTCAGGACGTGATTCAGCACCTGGGCGACATCTTCGTCGGAGAGCTGCGGCCACGCCTGCATGAAGCCGTGATAGGTCTTCCCCTGGGCGGAAATCGCTCCCATCATCCCGAACGAGACCACGTGCACGAGATACTCGCGTCCCTGCGCAACGCGCACGTACTCTCCGATCGAATCGGCCAGCGGCGGGTAGACGGCCGCCACGCCCCGACCGTTGGCTTGATGACAGACCACGCAATGAGAGGAATAGATCGCGCTGCCGTCGGCGCGCGCGCTGCCCTGGAGTGCCGACAGGAGCAGCATCGCTACGAACAGGCGCTTCAAGTCTTGGCTCCCAGTTTCACCGCCGTGGTGCAGTGGACGAAATAACTCTGCGTGCCGAAGCACCAATAGACCGAGTTATCGAGTTGAGTTCGGTAGATGGGAAGGTCGCCTTTGTTGTTCTGGCAGAAGCATCGGTTGCAAAAGTCCTTACCGCAGCAATCGCGATAGGCGATGATGTACTCCTTGTCGTCGATTGGGCTCTTGCACGTGCCGACCCACGAAGTCGGAGACAGGATCGAGCCGGGAGCGCATTCGGTGACGCTGCCGCCGCAGCAACTGCACAGGAACCCGTCGAAGCCGCAGTAGCGCCAGTAGTCGCAGTTCAGCGGGTCGCCGTCCTTGCCGTGCGCCTCGGCGGCGTCGGCGGCGGCCGTGAGCCGGCGCACGGGCAGCAGCGGAAACATCGCGGCGCCGAGCACGGCCCTGGCGAGCAGACCCAGCACGCTTCGCCGCGAACTCCGCCCGGCTATCTTGCGGCTCAGCTCCTCTATCAACTTATCCGTCATTTTATCCATCGCCCGCCACCTTTCGATCCTGAATTGACGGCCGCGCCGGCTGTGATTCGGGCCGGCGCTCTTGCAGGTAATCCTGAATCGACGCGACCCCGAGTTCCTTCGCTTCGATCAGGCTCTCGAGATGCTCGCGAGTATTGATCAATCCCTTGGCGCGCACGACGCCGTCGCCGTCGATAAGCACCGCGTAGGGAAGTTTGCCGACGCGGTAAGTAACGCCGAGTTGCTCGGAAAGCAGGTAGGTAAAATCGTCGAGATGCTGCGAGGCCACAAATCGTTCGTGCTCGGCCGGCTCACCGTCGCTCGCCAGCACGACATCGAGCCATCGCGACTCGGCACGGGCGATCGATCTGAGAATCGGCAGCATCTTCTTGCATACCGGGCAGGTCGGCGAGAGGAAGAAGAGCAGGATGCTCCTGCCGTCGGGGCTCGCGCCGCCGATTTTGATCCGCCGCCGGTGAAGATCGATAAGCTCAAAGAGCGGAGCGCTCTCGCCCTCCTTGGGCCCCTTGTCGAAATTGAGCGCGCCCATCGGCGCGATCCGTTCGTGAATCACCCCGATCTGGCGCAGCAGCGCGAGCTGCAAACCCGCCATCACGAGCAGCATGACCCACAGCGCGGCCTGCGATATGAGGATGGCCTCCATCATAAGGCATCTCGCATCAGAGCATCTCGAGCTCGCGCGTCCCCGCTAGGTTGCCGATCGCGTAGTTGGCGCTGAGGTAGAGGACCGCGCAGGTCGCGGTTCCCATCACAATCGTGACCAGGTCGAGCCATTCAATCTGACGAGCGCTGGCCGGTATCGCGGCCGCGGCCGCGACGATCATCAGCGCCAGGTTGCGCGCCACGAGCCATCCGCTCAGCTCCTGGGGGAGCGCGGGGCCGAAGCATCCGCAATCGATATCGGCGCGCCCGCGAGCCAGATTGATCGCGATCGCGGCGCTGAAGACGGCCAGGAGCGGGGCCAGCGCCGTCGCAGCTAGCGCCCGCGTCGATGGAAACAGGACGCCGACTGCCGCAGCGATCTCGACGATCGGCAGCGTCCAGGCAAACGGGCGCTCAGCCCATCGCGGCAGCAAGTCATAGTTCGCGACCGAGGCGGCGAACAACTCCGGGTCGCGCAGCTTGAGAAATCCCGACGCGCCGAAAATCAGCGCGAGCGTCGCCGCGAGCAGGTAGCCGATTGTGGGATCGATATGCATCGTCGTGTTCGCGGCGCCGTGCGGCGGTTCGCGCGCCTAAGCGCGAAATCCTACATTCCGTAGATATGCTCGAAGATCGCCAGGTTGGGCTCGACCGTGCCCAGCAGCTTGCCGCTGGAAGCCGAGTAGACCTGCACGTAGCCCAACGTGAGCGGCGGTGCGCTCTGCATCTGGGCGAACAGCAGCGGCTTGTCATCCTGGGTGGTCATGATCGCGTCGACCGGGCGCTCCAGCAGAAGCTTGCGAACGCGCTTACGGGCCTGGACATCATAAACCCAGACATCTTTGCCCGGCTCCTTGTGAGTCCACTCGCCGCCCTGATGCATCAGGACGTACAGCAGGCCCTTGCCGCGGTTGACGGCGAGTTGCTGGACGCCGCCGGGTTTCCATTGCTTCGCGGCTTCGGCGGGCGTCAGCAGCGGCCACGGCTTGCCGGGCGTGGCGGGGTCGGTGGAGAGATCGACCGGGTAAACCGTTCCGCCGTAACTCAGGAAATACGCTTGGGTGCCGATTACGGCTGGAATCGCGTATACGGGATCCTTGTCGGGATCGAAGAAGGGTTGCGGCATGCGCTTCTGCGCGGTCGCTTTTCCGCTGTCGTCGAAGTCGGTGGTCATCATCGAGCCGTCGCCGCATAGCGAGACGAACCGGCGGTTGCCAGTGACGAGGACTTCGGTGCATCCGGTCATCTCGATTTCGCCGAGCGCCTTGCGGCTTCTGAGATCGACCACGGTGGCCGTAGTGGCCGGCGTCATGTTGGCGACCAGCAGCATCTGCCCGTCGGGCGTGACGCTGGTGGTGATGTTGTCCTGTGCGGTGAGCTGGCGCTTGGCCGGGATGACCACTTCGCCGGTGGGATTGAGGGTCTTGCCGTCGTAGAGCGTCACGACATCGGTGCGATCGCCGCGCGAGCCGCGCGAGTAGAACGTGTCGGCCATGTAGTATTCGCGATGGTCGGGAGCCGCGGCAAAGCCGCTGCCGAGGCCGCCGTCGAGCGTACCGAGCACCTTGCGTGTGTCGCCGTCGATTATGGTCACGGTCGAGGGCGAGAACGATCCGAGCGCCGCGAGGCTGTAGAAGAATCCCCAATGCGGCGACGGACTGGGAAGCTGGCGGACCGAGGCGCCCTCCGGGGGCGCTTGTGCGATCGCACGGCGCGCGCCCGGCACGCAGACTGCGCTCGCGATCGCGACGATCAGAAAGATTACAATTCGCGCAACAAGTCGACCGACCACGCGGCTACTCCCCCGCACAGCGTTGGCGGGACTCTAACCCATCGAAAACCGCGCGGGCAAGGCTGGCGCGCGTCACGGCTGGTCCCACGGCAGCGAATAGGTCTTCACGTAGGTCATGCTCTTCATCGCGTCGATCACGCCTTCTTTGTAGCCGAGGCCCGATGATTTAATTCCGCCGAACGGTGACCATTCGAGCCGGTAGCTCGGCGCCTCGTTCACGTTGACCGTGCCGGTCTCGAGCTCCGTGATCACGCGCTGGATCGAAGGCCAATGATTCGAGACCACCGCGCCGGAGAGGCCGAACGGCGTGTCATTGGCGATTCCGATTGCTTCATCGAGGGTCGTGAAGCGGATGATCGGCGCCACCGGCCCGAAGGTCTCGCATGCGACCAGCGAATGATCGTTGCGGACGAAATCCAGGACGGTCGGCGCGTAGACCGCGCCCGCGCGGCGATTGCCGACCAGGAGCTTCGCGCCGCGCGCGAGGGAATCTGCGACGCGAGTCTCGATCTCGCGCGCCGTCGCTTCGCTGATCACAGTTCCGACGTCGGTGGCCGGATCGTAGGGGTCACCATAACGGAGTGCGGCGGTTTTTTCCGCGAGCGAGCGGGCGAACTGATCCGCGATCGACTCGTGGACCAGCAAGCGGCGAATCGCGGTGCATCGCTGGCCGCTGTTCCTGAAGATGCCAACGATCGCGATGTCGGCGGCGAGGATCGGGTCGGCGTCCGCCAGCACCAGCATCGCGGAGCTGCCGCCCAATTCCAGCACCACCCGTTTGTAGCCCGCGATCGACAGGATCCGTTTGCCCACCGCGGCGCTGCCGGTGAACGTGACCATGTCGACCGACTCGCTCGCGACCAGCGGCTCGGCTACCTCCTGCGTGGGACCGGAGATCACATTGATCATGTCGGGGGGCATCCCGCACTCAAGCGCAAGCTGCACGATGTAGTAGGCCGCCATCGGAGTGAGCAGCGAGGGCTTGAGCACGGTGGTGTTGTTGGTCGCGATAGCCGGCGCGATCTTGTGAACCACCTGGTTCAGCGGATGATTGAACGGAGTGATCGCCGCGATCAGCGACAGCGGCTGGCGCATCGTATAAATCCGGCGCGGGCGGCCGGATTTGGAGACGTCGCACGGAAAAACTTCGGAGTCGTCGAGCAGCGTCTGGATCGCCGCGAAGCGCAGCACGTCGCCGGCGCGCGCGACCTCGTACTTGGTGTCCTTGAGGCAGAGTCCCGCTTCGTCCGTGATAAGCCGGCTCACCGCGCCGGCGTCGCTCTCGAGCCGGGCCGCGATCCGGTTCAGAAGATCGTGCCGCTCGTGGCGCGAGAGCGCAATCTTCGCCGCGCGGGTCCGGGCCACGACCGCGAGCGTGGTGGCGCGATCGGCGGCGGCGACGCGCCCGACCAGATCGCCGGTGAACGGGTTGCGCACTTCGATCCACGACGCGCCGGGTTTCTGTTCGCCCCCGATGATGCTGCCGTATTCGCGCATGAGCGGCTAAGCCTCGGTGCCGTTGCAGAGAAAATCGAGCAGGTCGTAATTGTTCGCCGCGCCCGACTCCAGGCGGCGGGCGTACTCGGGCTTGAGCATCCGGTTGCATACCAGGGGCACCGCGCGCTCATGGAGACCGCCATGCGAGCGCAGGCCGCTTCTCACCTGCGACAGGTCATGCCAGTCGGCGGTTCGTCCGAGCACCGTCGATCGATCCGAGAGCAGAACCAGATCGCCGATTCGGTCGGACGGAAGCTGAAAGCGCTCCGCAGCCTGCTCGCGAGCGAGCACCATTTCGATTCCATCGACGCGCGCGAGCGCCGCGGCCGCAGCGGCAACGTGATCGCGGTCGAGGTATACAGTCGCGTACGATCCAAGCGCGCCGTGATGGGCGACGTAAGGGTCGGTGATCGGCAGGATCACCCGCGCTTCGGCGAATCCTTCTTTTCTCAGGATGCTCTCGATGAAGCGGACCTTAGGTGACCCGTCGGGATTCACCTTGTCGTTCATGCCGTGATCGGCGGTGGCGCCCAGAATCACGCCCATCCGATCGAGCCGGCCCAGGAATTCGTCTACGCGGGCGAAGAAGGCGTTGGCGTCGGGGCTGCCCGGCGGGTTCTTGTGCTGGACGAAGTCGGTGGTGCTCAGATACAGCAGATCGATCTTGCCGCGCTCGAGCAGACGGACGCCGGCTTCGAGACAGTAGATACTGATCTCGGGGTCGTAGATGCCGGGTGCGGGCCGGCCGACCATCGCGATTACATCCGCGATACCGTTCTCTTCCACCGTGGCCTGCTCCGCGCGCTCGATCGAGATACAGACCCCGCTCATGTCCTTGCCCAGCAGGCGGCGCAGCTTGTCCTTGGTGGTCACGACGGCGACCGAGAGCCCGGCGCGGCTGAAGGCCGAAAGGATCGTGGGACAGCGGAGGTACGCCGGGTCGTTCATCATCACCTCGGCGCCGCGCTCCGCGTCGTAATAGTAGTTGCCGCAGATGCCGTTGGCTCGGGGCGGCACGCCGGTCACGATCGCGACGTTGTTCGGATTCGTCAGCGTGGGCACGACCGATTGGACCTCGCCGATCGCGCCGCGGGCGATGATTCCCCGCAGATTCGGCATCACGGAGGCGGCGGCGTCGAAGTAGGCTTTGCCCGTGCCGTCCAGGCAGATTGCGACGACCGGGGCGCCGGGCCTCCGATACGCGCGGCCGTTGACGTTGATCGGCGACGTATTTTCCGTTGGCATCGCGGAGAGAATAGCCGAACGGACGGTCCCGGCGAAAACGCCGCGCAAGGGGCTCTCCAGGGGCGATGTTACCGCTGGCGTTCTGGCCATTTACTTAGCGAACATGCTAAGTAATGTGTGAGCGATACGATCAAGGCCGGAGGCGTACGATGGCAGGAAAAACCGCGGTGGTGATCTGCAGCTATCGGGTCAGGAACGGAATGGAACCGGAATTCCGCAAGCTGCTGCGCAAGCATTGGAGCACGCTCGACCGGCTCGGGTTGGTCGCGAAAACTCCGCGGCTGGTGTTGCGCAGCCTCGGCGGCAAGGGCTGCGAGATCGCGGAGATCTTCGCCTGGAAGTCCGGCGGCTTCGAGCGCGCGCACAAGTCGCCGGAGGTCCTCGCGTTGTGGGAGCCGATGGAACAGATGTGCGAGGCGCGCGACGGCCGTCCGGCCACTGAGTTCCCGCATTTCGAGATCATCGCACCATAGGGCCGGGCCGGTATCGATGTCGCGGGCCGAGCGGCCGGGCGAGAGGCTGGGACATGTGCGAGGACGCGGTCTTCGCCGCCTTGGCCCATCCGACTCGCCGGCAGATTCTGCTGGTGCTGCATTTTCGCGGCGGCTCGATGAACTCGCTGCAGATCGCGGAGCGATTCGCCTGCCGATGGCCGACCGTGACCCGTCATCTCGGCGTGCTGGAGCGAGCCGGGCTGCTCGAAGTGCGAAAACGAGGACGCGGCCGGATCTACCGGTTACGCGGCGGCTTTCTGCTTGGGGAGCTAAGCCGATGGACGCGATGGTTCAGGTCGCCGCGGACTCCCGATCGGCGCCAAATCGCCCGCGCCAGTCGCAAGCCGAGGCCGGGGCTCAGAGCTCGTAAGTGAACTGGAATGAAAGCTCGTTGGTCCTCTGCGCGCGGCTCAAGACTCCGCCGAGGCCGTCGTTCAGGCCGGTGCGGCCGAGGAACCAGATCGCATTGACGCCAAACAGGATATTAGACGAATAGCGGTACGAATTGGTGGAGCTGACAAATCCGACGGCATCGTCGGGCTCCCACGCCCAGACGTTGAGGGTGGTCAGCCGCCCGTCCAGCATCCAGTTGTTCGCCGCAAGGAAGAACAGGCTGCTGAAGGCGCGCGTCTTGGGCGGCGAGTCAGGGTTCCAGGTCAAGGTGTACTGCGCGACCAGGAACGTATGCTGTTTCGACAGCCACGGAATATAGGTCGGCCGATCGGTCGCGAGTATCCACCGGGTGCTCTCGCCCCATTTCGGCTGACCTTGGGTAATGCTCGAGCCGAGCGGACTCGAACCCGGAGCGGTGAACCCGGCTCCGCCGCCGATCACCTTGGGAGCGTAAAAGAAATCGTAGCGATAGACCACGTCGCTGAGATCTTTGTCGTAGTAGGTGCCGGTCAGGCCGAAGAAGTTCTGGCGCACCCACTCATTGCGTAGCAGCAGCCTGATCGTGCCGAGATTGTTCTTGATCCGCGGCGGGCCGAAGTCGTAGACCGAAGTCCCGAAGCCCGATATTCCGTACGGCTGGGGGCTGAGCGCGATGAATATTCCCGGCGAGATCTTGCTGAAGGGCGCTGGTTCGGTGCAGGTCGCACAGGTGCTCAGCTTGTTCGAGCGTGCCTCGTACAGCCATATTGCGCTGGCCTGCAATCCGTTGCCGATCGGAATCAGCGTTGAATAGCGCCCGCCGAACTCGCTGTTGTCGATCGATCTGTCTGTCACGTTCGACGAATACTTGACGTTGAGATCGCCGAAGAAATCGTCCGTTCCCGCGATAGTTGCGAGCCGCGACAGCGCCGCGGTGTGAGGCAGGAGGTAAAGCGGCGTTGCGCCCTGATCCATCAGGGTCCCCTCGCGGAAGGGCTGGCCGTTCTGGTTGTACAGGGTGAGATTGCCGAGCCCAACCGGCGGAATCCAGGGATTGCGGGCGTCGACGATCTGAGCTTTGAGCGCGCCCTCGAAATCGCCGGGAATCCAGAAGGCTTCGAACGCATTGTTGGCGGTTTTCAGGAAGTCGGGGAGGATGTAATCGAACTTGACCATCATCAGATTCACGCGCGTGCTGTTGTCGATATTGCCGAAGCGGTAATCCGAAGGATTGGTGATCTCGGTGCCGGAAAGCGCGTCGGCTTCGCTCCAGACGACTTGCTGCTTGCCCACCCTCATCGAGAACGCGTCGGTGAAGTTGAGATCGGTGTAATATTCGTCGAGCTCGTTGCGGGTAAACTGGTCGGTCCTGTCCGCAGAGCTGAAGTCAGGCCAGTCGCGGCCGGGCTCAGCGCGCCCCGCGGGTTTTAAGTCGGGAAAGGCGTCGTACCACGTCTCGTAGTTTGCGTAGAAGTCTGCGTCCTGAAGGACCAGAGTGTCGATTCGCCCCAGCAGCTTGAAGTTTTTGACTATGTGGTCGTCGGTGGTGACGTTGAGTCCCTGGCGTGCTTCGATCAGATCCCAGTGATTGAAATCGTAGGCGCCTCCGGTTGCGCTCGGCGCGCTACCGGCGCTCGTAATGTTGGTATCCGGCGGCGCTGCGCCGTTGCCCGTCGAAGCCGTGCCGCCGGGCGCTGAACCTTCCCCCCATCGCCCGCCCCATGTGCTGGTGAGAGTCCCGTAAAACGAAAAATCGCCCTGGGTTATGGTCGCGATCGCGATACCCGACCAAAAGGTCACGGGCAGCGTCGCGAGCACGGGGAGAAGCCATCGCCCCAGCGCCCGGCCCAGACTCCTCTCGATCCGATCAGGAATGCACGCCACGACGCGGGAGCTATACCACAGCCGCGGCCATCTGCAACAGGAAATCAGCGGCATCTCTCACATCTGCGGGAATTCCCGTCATTTCGGAACCAAAAATCCTGCACACGAGTTGAACACTTGGTGTTCCTGATACGTCTTATACTCCAGCGGCATCGTACGGATGCCCACACGCCGAGAGCGGCGATGGATTGCGGAGACCGCCAATCTGTGATTATGTGCCACTCTTGTGTCGCGGCAAGGGTCTTGCACCAGACCCCTTCGATGCGATCGAGAGGGGGAAATCAGACTTGGCATCAGGACACGGAATTGCGGCCAGTCCCAATTTCGGACGGGACCGCAAGCGGCGGGTGGGGGCGGCGCGGAGGGCGGTGAGAACTGGGGCTCTCGATTGGGGGACCCCGAGTTTACCCGCGGCGCTTCGCAATTCAAGTAACACGAGTAACAATGGAGAGTAATCGCGATGGCGGTAAAGCACACTCAAATCGCTGAGTTGGTCGGAATCATGATTCGCAATGTCGGGCGCGCCCGGTATGAAACCGTGCTCAACGACATGAAGGCTTCCCAGGCTTACAAGCGGAATCAATCGTTCAGCGAGACGGTAGACAGATTGCAGAGGCAGCTTAAGACCGGCCGATCGAAGCCACCGAAACCTTCGTCGGGCGGACCCTCTTCGGGTGGACCCTCCAAGGGGACGGCTCGGAGCAGCGGAAACTTCCGTGGCGCCTGAATAGGCCGTCGGTTGTTTGCGGGGCCGGCAACGCCTCGATAGAGTCCATCGTTGATGAGCCCGGACCTGTCGGCGGCCCCATTTCCGAAGAATGCGATCGTAGTCCTGCTCGACAGCCTCAATCGCCACATGCTGGGCGCCTATGGCGGGCGCGAATTCGCGACCCCGAACCTCGACGCGTTCGCGCGTCGCGCGGTTCGCTTCGATCGGCACTACTCAGGCTCGTTGCCATGCATACCCGCGCGCCACGACATCCTGTGCGGCGCGCTGGACTTCTTGTGGAAGCCGTGGGGTTCGATCGAGATCTGGGAACGGCCGCTGACCGGCTATCTCCGCGCGGCGGGCGTCACCACCAAGCTGGTCTCGGACCATCCCCATCTGTTCGAGGTCGGCGGCGAGAACTACCACACCGATTTCAGCGCCTGGGACTACCAGCGCGGCCATGAAAACGACCCGTGGAAGACGCGGCCCGATCCAAGCTGGCTCGGTGCTCCGTCGTTCGGCCGCGGCCACACTCCCTACGATGACTCGCGCGGATATTTTCGCGGCGAGTCGGACTTTCCGGGCCCGCGCACGATGGCGGCTGCGTCGCGATGGCTCGCCGAGTCGGCGCCCGCGCACGAGCGCTTCATGCTCTTCGTGGACGAATTCGACCCGCACGAGCCGTTCGACACTCCCGAACCGTACGCCTCGATGTACGATCCCGAGTGGAACGGAGCGCATCTGATCTGGCCGCCGTACATCAGCGGCGCGACCAGCAAGGGCGTGCTGAGCGAGCGTCAGGCCCGGCAGGTACGCGCCAGCTACGGCGCCAAGCTGACGATGATCGATGCGTGGCTGGGCAAACTGCTGGACGCGATCGAACGCGGCGGATTCTACGCCAACAGCGCCGTCATCATATGCACCGATCACGGCCACTACCTGGGCGAGAAGGACATCTGGGGCAAGCCCCAGGTGCCGCTCTATGAACCGCTCGGCCACACTCCCTTGATGATCGCGTGGCCGGGGGTGGCGGCGGGTCAGGTCGAGGGGCTCACCACCAACGTCGATCTCTGCGCCACGCTCGCCGAGCTCTTCGGCGTGACGCTCGCGCATCGCACGCACGGCCGCTCGCTGGTCCCGCTGATCAGGCGCGCATCGAAGTCGATCCGCGAATGGGCGCTCGCCGGGGTGTGGGGACGCGAGGTGCATCTCATCGATGCGGCGCTGAAATACGCTCGCGCTCCGGGCGGAGCCAACGCGCCGCTCAGCATGTGGTCCAATCGATGGTCCACGATGCCGGTCCATCAGGTGCCCGATCTCCGCCTGCCGGCTCCGGACGATCGAGCCGTGCTGGACCGGATGCCGGGTTCCCGGATTCCCGTCATCCGCCAGCCGTTCCAGCAAGGCGACCTGATTCCCTACTGGGCGATGGGCAAATTCAGCGGGAACCATCTCTATCGGCTCGACGACGATCCGCTCGAGGATCGCAACCTGGCGGGCACCGGCGCCGAGAAGAATGCCGCCGACGAGCTTCGCGCCGCGCTCGAAGAGATCGAAGCGCCCGGCGACCAGTTCGTTCGCCTGGGGCTGGCGTGAAGCCTGACGCGATGGTTGGGAAGCGGCGGCCCGAAGCGCGCTAAAGGCGTTTGCGGCGGATGATGTTGAGCATGAAGACGAAGTCGCTTTTGTTGAGCAGGGTGCCGAGCAACGCCGCCTGCTTGAGCGACTCCATCTCGTGGTGCTTCACGTTGTAGGTTTTCAGCAACTCCGTGTCGTTGCTGAACTCTTCCCACATCCTGCGCCGATCGCCGGCGCGGATTTCGGAATCGGGAAGGAACGGACGCTTGCCCTTCATGGAAATTTCTCCTCCCGCCTGGTTGCCTGCGCGGATGCGGCCGGGCGCCCGGCGATTCCTTTCGCCAGGTCCTCCGGGCGCCGCGCGTCGCGGGGTTATCGTGAGAGTGCCTGCCGGACGGTGTTGAGGATGTAGACGAAGTCGCGCACGCTGCGCACCTCGCCCATCAGCGCCACCTGCGAGAGCATCTCCAGCTCCAGCGGCGTGACGCCGAAGGCCCGCAGCAGGTGCTCGTCGTGGCGGAATTCCTCCCAGCTCGAATTTCCATTGTGTTGGTGTACTTCGAGCAGGGCCTTGGCGCCGGGATTGGCGAGGAAGAACAACTCGCGGCCATCGAGTCCCAGCACGTCCGCCAGGCGCGCTACGACGCTTTCGGACGGGCGGCGCTTGTCGGCCTCCAGATGGCCGACATAGGGAATGGAAGTTTTGATCTGGCGCGCTACTTCCTCCTGGGTGAGGTCTAGCTGGCGGCGGCGTTCGCGGATCACGTCGCCGAAGGTGCGGCTCCGATCCTTGACCACGGGCTCTTTTGCTTTTCGCGCGGGCGCGCGTGAAGCGCCCCGCGCTACCACAGCCGCGGCGGCCGCCTCGTAGCGCATTGACGATTTCGGTTCCTGCATCATCGGCGATCCTCCTGCGATACGAAGCTACTGCCGTGCAGAGCCCGGCCCGGCGGCACGGGTCCAAATGGCGGGCGTTTGATGGCGGGCGGGGGCCGCCTGCGCGTGCGGCCGGGCTATCTCGAGGCCGCGTCCTCCATTCCCCGCCCGCTCCAGGTTACCGCTGGCTAATGAATATGACATAGAGTCGCATCTGGTTAGTAACGAAATTAGTACACTATGTAGAAAGAAGGCGACGAAATGTCAAGCCTCCTGGAGTAGCTACTAGTAATTGAATAGTAACTTATTGTAGGGCCGAAAATCCGGTCGCAGGCCTGAAATTTACCCGGGTCGAGCCGCCGCCGGCGTCGGGCCGGCCACGCCCGTCCCCAGGCCGCGCCGCGGCGGTTGAACCGGCTCCGGACTCGTGCGATTAGAGAGGCATGCGGCTCGCCGCGGAGCTCGGGCCGGGGAGGGGAAATTGAATCAATCAGGACGTGGCGCCTTGCTGAGCACGGTTGCGATGCTGTTCGCGATCCTCGCGATCACCGATTTCCTGAAGCCGTTCAGATTGGAGGGTGGCGATACGGGCCTGGTGTTTTTCGGTACGCGTCTGAGCGGTGCACCCAACGCGATCCTCGGGCCGCTGTTCGGGATTTTCCTGCTGGTCTATGCGGCGGGCATCTGGCGGATGAGGCGATACGCGCTTGCGATGGCATACGCCTACGCAGCCTACGTCGCTCTCAATCTGGTGATGTTCAGCGTGAAGAACCCGCGGCCTTCCAGCAGCGGACAGATGGTCTTCGGCCTCGTCTACATCGTGATGGCGCTTGGAGTGTCGTCGGGCACGGCGATCCTCCTGCGCCGGCGCAGGGCGCAGTTGTCTTAGCCGGTCTGCCGGCGTTCACGCACGGTTGGCACCGGCCGCTTTGCGCCAGAGCGCGATTCCGCCCAGCAGGCCTTCGAGGTTGCTGACCATTCTAGCGTCGGGCGGAAGCTTTAAGCCGATGAACTTCGAATTCCCGCCGCCGATGTAGAGCCGATCGTAGTTGAAAGTGTTTTTCAGATCCTCGATCGCCTCGCCCAGGCGTTTGTTCCATTTCCGCTTGCCTTTTTTCCTGAGCGCGGCGTCGCCCAGCTCGTCTTCGTAGGTCCTGCCCTTGCGGAACGGCTGGTGGGCGAGCTCCAGGTGAATCCGGCGCCCGTCGATGAACAGCACCGAGCCGAAGCCGGTGCCGAGCGTGATCACGAGCTCCAGGCCGCGACCTTTGACGCATCCGAGGCCCTGAATATCGGCGTCGTTGGCCAGCCGCACCGGATGGCGGAGTCGCCTGGTCAACGCCTTCTCGAATCGAAAATTGTTCCATCCCCTGCCCAGGTTGGCGGCGGTGTATACCACGCCGTCCTTGACGACTCCGGGAAAACCCACCGAAACCCGGTCGAAACGACCCTGTATTGAGGCGAGCTTCCCGATCACGTCGAGAACCGCCTTGGGAGTGGCCGGCCCGGGCGTTGGGATACGGCTGCGTTTCGTGATCGCCTTGCCCCTGGCGTCGAGGGTTATGGCCTTGATTCCGGTGCCGCCGATGTCGATCGCCAGCGTGCGCGGCGACGACTTCCGCGCCTGCACGGCAGTCGTCTTGCGATTTCCGTCTGCCATCGGATTACCTCTACGACCACTGCAATCGCCGACGAGCATAGGGCTTTGCGATGTGGAAAACCAATCCTGTGATAGGCTTAAGGGCCGGGCGTAGCGCCGATCTCCGGGTCGGTGCTTCTCTCTGGATGGTTCGGCCTATTTGGTCTATTTGGAAGGTTGGCGTCGTTGAGGAACAGTACCGCATCAAGGCATGGGACGCTCGTGCAGGCGGCTTTGCCGCTTCCGGCGCCTCGCGAAGTATCGCCCAACGCGAGCGGGAGTCCCGCGGCTGAAGCCGCCGCCGGCGCTCCCACGCTGCGCGATCTTCTGGGCAAGCGGCTGCGCAGGTTCGTCGTCGTGCTGCCGAAGCTCCTGGGCGAGAGCGATTCGGAGGCGGTTCACGATCTGCGGGTCGCGAGCCGCCGCTTGCAGCAGGTGCTGGTCACGATGTTCCCGAAACCTCGCTCCGACGAGGCTCGCCGGATCGTGCGCGTGTTGCGGCGCGCGCGTCGAGCGGTCGGCGGGTGGCGCGACTGCGACGTTATGATCGAGATGCTGGAGGACCGCCTCAAGCGGGTCCGAAATCCGCAAGAGCGGCGCGCATGGGAGTTGGTTCGAAACGCGGCGAAAGAGCGGCGCGAGCGGGAAGTGCGGCGGGCCAGACGCAAGCTCGCGGATCACAGGCTGTTCAATCTCGCCCAAGATGTAGAAAAGGTGGCTGTCGAAAAGGTGGCCGCCGGGAAGCTGGCCGAGCCGGAGCCGGATCAGAGCGCGGGCGCCAACGGAGGGGGCGGGGAGGGCGCCGCCGACGTGCTCGCCAGATCGATCGCCGGCGCCTGGCATCGATGGTGCGATCTTATGGCGCGCGCCGGGGCGAGTTCTGACCCGGCCGATCTTCACGCCTTCAGAATCGAAAGCAAGCGGCTGCGCTATCGAATCGAGCTCGCGCGGGATCTCGGCGTGGCTGATTGCGATTCGCCACTCAAGGTATTGAAATCGCTTCAGGATGGGCTGGGAGGCCTGCACGATCGCGACCAATGCGCCCGGATGGCGGCGAAAGCGCTGGCCAATCCCGACATGCTGGTCCGTGATCCGCGCCCGGCAAGTCTCGTCCTGCTAAGGATGGCAAAGGAGCAGGAGGTCGAGCACGCGGCGACGAGCGAGATCCTCGGCGAAGCGAGAGCGGGGTCGCATCGGATCGAACGATGGGTCGAGAAGTATTGCGTGACCGAGTCTCCGGCCTCATCCGTCGCCACCGAGGCTGGTGAGTCCGTGGTTGAAGCAAATTCCCGCGGTGGTCAGAAAGAGCCGGAGTAGGAGACGGGCGATCAGGTCTTATGCCCGTCCTGAGCGGCGGGCACGTTGGGAGCCGAACCGTCCGATTCCCGCCCGGCGTGCTGTAGATAGTTCGCGATATGGGAGCGCAACTCGCTCTGGATCTCCTCGATCGAGCGGCGTGCGTCGACCGTGACGAAACCCCATTCCTCGGCCAGCCGGTCGTACTCGCCCAGCAGGCGGCGCTGGTATTGCAGAAACGACTCGAAGATGTCCGAGCCCATCGCGAGATGCATCCCGGACTCCCAGTAGTCCATCCCCTTGCCCTGCACGACGCGCGGCACCAGATGATCCACGTCGACTTGCAGATAGAGCACCAGATCGGGCACCAGCGCCATCCCGAACAGGTCGCGCGTCCAGGCCGGGTCGGCGCCCATCACGGCGTTGCGCGCGAACGCGGTATACATGTAGCGATCCGCGATCACGATGAATCCGGCTTGTAGCGCGGGCAAAATCTCATGCTCGAGCCGATCGGCAAAGTCGGCCGCGTAGAGCAGGCTGAAGGTCGTGACGGTGAGGCGATGGCCTTGCTTGGCCTCGTTGATCGTTTCAGACAGCAACGGCGAGCGGATCCATCCGGTGTCGCTGACCGCATAGCCCTCCAGTTCCAGCCACGGCCGCAGCAACGCGATCTGAGTCGAGCGGCCGACGCCGTCGGTACCCTCGATCGCGATCAGATGCCCCGGCATCGGCTTGCGCGCGAGATAGGGCAGGCCGTCCCCGAACCAGTTGCTGTTTCCCTTGCGCGCCATCTATTTTCGCTTCCGCGTTATGCCTATTTTGCTTCCGCGTTGTGATGGTGGCTGGCGCGTGTGCGCGGCTGTTGGTAGTCGCGCAGCACCTCTTGGACCATCCGGCGAACGATCCGCTGCTGCCCCGGAATGTCGCCGGTTGCTTCGATCGTGTGCAGCCCGAACTCGTCGGCGAGCGCGCCGTAGATCTCGAGCACCCGGCTCTGGAACAGGCGAAAGCTCTCGACCGGGTCGCTCGAAAGTCCAACGTCCATCCCGGCCTCGTGATACTTGAGCTTGGCCCGGCCGGCCAGCAGGCGCTCCAGCGACACTTCGATCGGCACGCGGAAGTAGATGGTCAGGTCCGGGCGCGGCGCGAAAGCGTAGACCTGGCGGACCCATTCGGGGTGCACGCCGCGAGCGACGTCGCGCGCGAACGCCGTGTATACGTAGCGGTCGGCGAGCACGATCATTCCCGCCTTGAGCGGCGGCAAAATCTGATAGGTCAGCCGATCGGCGAAGTCGACCGCGTGGAGCAGGCTGAAGGTGGTCGGGGTGAGCAGGTTCTTCCGCTTGCCGCGCTGCATCGAGCGGCGCACCAGCCGCGAGGAGTTCCACTGTGTGAAATGAACGGGGTGGCCGTGTGCGCGCAACCATCGCTCGAGCAGGCCGAGTTGCGTGGACTTGCCCGAGCCGTCGATTCCCTCCACCGCGATCAGCCGCCCGCGATACGAGTGCGGCGACTTGAGCAGTGTGTTTCTGGGCAGGAGCGGCCGCAGGTGCGCCGATGCGGTCCCACTCGCCGAGCTGCCATTTGCGGTGGGCGATACCGTCTCAGGCTTCCCGCCGTGGCCGTCCGGCGCTCGCGAATCCATGCTCGTCTTCCTCCACTATCTTCCCAAAACCCGAGCCGGCGTGATGGCCTGTCCTCCCGTTTGGCGCCACGCTTTCCCCCGCGTCGCCGAAGCAACAGGCCGTTGCTCTTGGTAGCGCATCGGGCGGGACTTCTCAAGGGTATCGTCAAATTCGCCGAGCCCCTCAATTTGCGGGCGCGGGGCACGGGTTTTCGGGCTGGATGGTCCGGAAGTCCTCGAAGTGAGTGAAGCTCGACGCACGACCCATCGAATTCCGGCTGGCGTATGAGAGCGGCAGCGGATCGGTGCCGAATTCGGCCGGCGCCGAGCCGCCGAACGTGTCGGTCGTGCCGGCGATGTTGGCCGCGCCGAATTGCCATACGCAGGCGCCGCCGCCGCTGGTCCCGATGCTATAGAACGGATAAAAGACCCCGCCAGGTGGCGGATCGAAACACCCGATGCCCGTGATCTTGCTGCATCCATCGTGAAAGCCGGCCTCGAAGACGGGCATATCGGTCTCGAAGGCGACCTGATCGTAATTCTGCATCGCGCCGGTCGATTGGTTCTCAAACAGGGGGCTCGTCAACAGCGCGGATGAGGGATGGACTTGGCTGTCGAGGTCGGCGCTCGCGAGCGACCCGGGCCAGTCGTTCTGGTACGACGGGCCGTCGAAGTCGTTGTCTTCCGCCAGACATCCACCGACCTGGATATTGGTGGACGCGGCGGCGCTGAAGCAGAAGTTGTCGTCGCTGTCGCGATGCTTCTCGCTCGTGCCCTTGACCCTGCATCGTCCGCCCTGCTTGACGACCGCGCTGCACAACTCGAAATGGCCCAGCTCCCACGAGACCGCGACGTTGTACGAATGAGCAGCCCACGGGACACGAGTGTGCAGACCCGAGGTCGCGTACATCGGATGGAACGCGTAGGGCACGACCGTGCACGATTTTGAATTCGGGGCGAACACCACTTGAGCGAACCCGTTGGCCGGGCTGGCGACTATCGAACCGCGGTTGCCGCTGGTCGTATCATCGATCGTCACCTGAAATCCGTCGGAGGTGTCGTTCATCTGGAGCGTCACAGTATCGCCCCGATTCATCAGCAGGATATTGGTGCTCTGGGCGGCGCGATGAGAGCTGTGCGAACCCGCGAGCGCGGCCCCCTGGCCGGTCGTTCCATCGGTCGTGACGAACGAGAAATTCATGTACTCCTCGCCGAAAGACTCCAGGCACTTCGGATTGTTGAGCTTGCCGCCTTCGGGCTGGGCGGACAGGCTGTCGATGGTGAGCGCGGCGCACCAGTGAGTGCCGTCGCAACTGGTGCCGCCTTGCTCCTCGGGCACCCACCCAGGCGGATAGAATTGCAATTCCATGAACGCAGTGCCCGGATGACGGCCGATGTAGTCGGGAGCCTTGGGACTCGGGTTGTCGAAGATGTTGGCGTCGCTGTCCGGAGTGCAGGTCTTCGTGAACTCCGGGTACGACTGCGTATCGCACATCGCCATCCCGAACCAGAACGTGGGGTACAACTCGAAGTCGTCAACCCCGCCGCTGCCGTTCTGCTCAGGCAGCATCGCAGGCTCTGTAGGCAGCGTCAGGGTGTAGGTCGCAGAATTGCCGGAGCCGGGCGTTGACGAATAGAACAGCAGCGACGGCTCGTCATGGCCGACATAGTGCCCCTCGATGGGCGTCGAACTGTCGGTGCATAGCCACGGCCGCTGCTCGCAGAACGTCGGGCCTCCGTACTCGCCGCCGTATTGATTTTGCGGTTTGAGCCCGGCCGATTGCGAGGCGGCGCCGGCGCGCAGGGATTGGGCCGAGCCGAACGCGGTGGCGATCGCAAGAATGGCGACCCAAGCCTCGGTCCGAAACTGGCGAACTCTCTTCATCTCTACCCCACGGTGCTCTAGTCGCTGAGACCCTCAAGCGCGATCTCGCCGAGCGCGATTCGCTCGATCGTATCCACATAGATCTCGTGTTCGGCCTTCAGCACCCGTTGGCCGAGCGTATCGACGGTATCATCAGCGAGCACCGGGACCTCGCGCTGCGCGACGATCGGTCCGCGATCGTATTCCTCGTCCACCAGATGCACCGTCACGCCCGATACCGGCTCACGCGCGGCCAGCACCGCCGCATGCACCCGCCTGCCGTACAGCCCCTGCCCACCGAACTTCGGCAACAGCGCCGGATGGATGTTGAGCACGCGGCCGCGATAGCGCTTGAGCGTGATCGGTCCGAGTTTCTTCATGTAGCCGGCCAGCACAACCAGATTGACGCCGTGGCGTTCGAGCGTCGCCGCGATAGCCGCGTCGAGAGCCGCGGGGTCGGGATGCGTATGCGAGCTCAGATGAAAGCCGGGCACGCCGGCGCGTCGCGCGCGCGCCAGCGCCGGAGCGTCGGAGTTGTTGCAGATCGCAACACGTGCCTCGGCCCGGAGTTGTCCCGAACGGCAGGCGTCGAGAATCGCCTGCAAGTTGCTCCCGCCGTGAGAGGCGAGTATTCCGAGCCGGAGTTTCATCGACGACCCGATTATACGCGACTGCTCTTGGTTTCTTCACCTCTCCCGCTTTTTCGCGGGAGAGGCGGCGCACGCCGCGTGCGCGGTGAGGGTGCCTGAGTTCCTATCCCGCCGGCCGCCGGCACCCGTCGATGATCTTGTCGCGCTCGATCAGCGCGCCTTTGAGCAACTCGACGCTGGCCGCGTAGGCGCGAATCGTGTCCGCGGGCGGCGAGTCGGGCTTGAGCCCGGCGAGCGCAAGCGCGGGCTTCTGAAGCTTGGGAACGTCGCAATAAACCGGGGTCGGGACGGCGACGTCGACCATCACGGGACGCGGAGGCGGATTGGAAGGGGCAACGGCGCAGGCCTCCATCATCGCCAGTGCCGCGGCGAACGCCACGCCGGCGCCCCGGCGCGTCACCATCCTGCCAGCCCCGCCGCCTGCGCGTTGCCCCATCGAATCGCCCCCGCGCACTGCGAATCCACGGGTGCGCGCTCGATCGCTGCGGCGCTACGCGCCGCGGCGTCGAGCGCGCCGGCCCCGGCCTGCGCGGCGGTCCGCTCGCGCTGACGCGCGAGCGCAGCCACGCTGTCGGCCTTGGCCTTGAGCCCGGCGAGCGCGGCGTTCTGCGCCGCGATCGCCGAGTTCAAGGCCCGGATGCTCGCCCGCAGCCCCGCGTTCTGCGACGTCAGCTTCGCCGCCTCCACGCGCGCCGCGTCGCGCTGATGAATCAGCACGACGCGGTAAGCAACGCCCGCGGCGAGCAGGAGCGCGAGCGTCAGCGGCTTCCAGGCCCGCGCGAGCGTCAGAATCGCCGTCAACATTCCCGATGTCGCGCCGATGTCGCGGAAATCGCCCGGAAGCGGGCCTCAGTTCTTTCCTGACGCCGATGAGCCGGGAGCGGGAGCTGTCGCCGGAGCGGAGGTGGCCGGGGCGGCCTGAGCGACCGCGACATGATGAATCACGGCGATCTTCTCGCCCAGCCCGGCGATCGCGGTCTCGAACGTCGTGAACGCGATCGGCGAGCGCGTTATAGAGCTGGTCGATTTTGCGATGGAACACCGAGAACAGCACTACCACCGCGACGATGATGAGCAGGGTGGTTATCGCCACCGCCGCCAGCGAAGTCTCGACAGGATTCATGCGTGAATCATCTCCCTTTCAGTGATGTTTCGTCTCTCTGCCACATTTGTTTCGCACGTTTGTTTCGCACGTTTGTTGCCCACGTTTGTTGCGATGCTCGCCGGCTCACTCGTAGGCGCGGTTGAGCCATCCTTCCAGGAAAGCTTTGCCGGCTGCGGTCTCGCCCTTCGACGCTGCGACCAGCCGGTAATGGCCGGCCGCTTCGCTGCGCAACGCGGCGAGCAGCGCGGGCTGATTGGCGCGCGAGGCTGACGTTCGCGTCCAGGGCCCGAGGATACCGTTCTCCGCGATCGTGACGCCGCAGGAGCGCAAGGCCCGCCGCAAGCATCGCGCCGCCTCCGACGGTCCAATGTTCACCGCCAGATCGAGCATCTTGGCAGACAGTGGTGACGGCAGTGCGCCATAGCCGAACTTGCGCCACCAGTCGCGCCAGTAGATTTCGGTCGCCTGCTCGCGGGTGAGGTTCTTGATATCGAGTTCGGGATACTCACGCCTGGAGATACCGAACCTGGTTTCGCCGCCGGGGTCGCGCGGACGGTCGGCGTAGCCGCCCTCGTCGGCGAGCAGCCTTTTGACCGCGCTGAGGAAAGCCGGGTCGTAGTCCGATGCGCCCACACCCGACGTGGTACCACATCGGCTGTTGCGACGGCCCGTTCTGCAATTTCAGGCCATACTTAGTCAGTCGCTCCACTTTGGCGCGCGGGCGACAGGTAGACCATCCCTTCGCGAGCGGGCGTGAGCCGGATACCGAACTCGCGCACGAGCGGCCCAATATCGCAGGCGTTGTCGGCGGTCACGAACGTCACGGCGTCGCGCGAGAACAGCGGGCGCGGCAGTTTCTCGGCGATCGCGCCCGCCGCGCGCATCAAGGTTTCGGGTATGTGGATGATCGGACGGCGGCGTCCGGTAATCTCCATGATCAACCAGACGAGATCGTCAAACGTCATCAAATTGGGCCCGCCGACATCGAACGTGCCGTTGACCCCGCGTCCGGCGAGCGCCAGCGATACGCAGGCCGCGACGTCATCGACCAGCACCGGCTGAATCTTCTGCCGCCCGGTACCGGGAACGGGGAACACCGGCGCAAACCTGAGCGCGCGCGCGAACCCATTGACGACCTTGTCCCCCGGTCCGTAGACCAGCGACGGACGCAGGATTGTGAACGGAATTCCGGATTCGCGGATCGCGCGCTCGGCCATCCCCTTGGCGCGAAACCCCGGATGGCCGCTCGCTTCGTCAGCGGCCGCGCCGCTTATATAGACGAATCTTTCGACCGACGTCGACTTGCCGGCCTCGAGCAGGGCGAGCGTGCCGGCATAATCGACGCGTTCGAAAGTCATTCCGCGCGCAGGATTCTCGATCGGATAACCGTCGAACTGGATCGCGTTCACGATCGCGTGCGCACCGTCGAGCGCGGTCCTGAGCGAGGCCGGATCGGCAATCTCGGCGCGCGCGAATTCGCCGGTGAATTCGATAGTTCCGCGGTCGAAGCGGCGGCGCGCCGCTTCGGGATTGCGGGTCAGAATTCGCGGCCTGGTCCCGGCGATCGATCCGAGCCGCCGCGCGATCGCGCTACCGATAAAGCCCGAACCGCCGACGATTGCGACTATCTTGTCATTCACAATTTGATCCCCCCATTTGGCGCGTCGATTTTCGCGCGCAGATGCGCCGGCCGCGCTACTCGGGCGGATGGCGCCGGCCGCAGCTATCGATGAATGGCCTTATGTCCGTTGCGTGCGGCTGCGAGCTGTGCGGGCGAGTCGGCCAGTCGCATGAGATGGAAGCGCGAAACCTCGGGACGGCAGTTAATCCGGATTCTCACCCAGAAAGTACCCAGCCCGCGGTTGGTGTAGATGTAGCAGTTCTCGTAGCGATTGAGCCCGGCGTAAAACTGATGGCCTAGGCGCAGAACCGACCGAATCGGCGATCCGTAGAACGGAATCCGCACTACACCGCCGTGGGTGTGACCCGACAGAATCACCCCGGCGTTGAAATGCCGCAGGTACAGCGCAGTGTCGGGATTGTGCGCGAGGACGATCGTGCAGTCGTCGCTGCCAACCTGGGCGAAAGCGCGGGCCGGTTCCGCCCGGCGCGACCACAGGTCGTCCACTCCCACCACCACGATCGATCCGTCGCGGACCGCGATCCGCCGGCTTTCGTTCGCTAGTACCTGCACACCCGCTCCCGTCAGAGCCTCCGCGATTTGAGTGACCCCGGCCCAGTGGTCGTGATTACCCGCTATCGCGAACGTGCCGATGACCGGGCGCAGCTCGCGCAGCGCAGACCGAAACGCCGGCAGGTAGCGGCGCTTCGTGGTCGGTCCCGAAAAGTAGTCGCCGGTCAGGAAGACGAACTCGGGGCGATTGTAGTTGATCACCGCGACCGCGGCTTCGAGCCGCTCGACATCTTCGTCGCGATCGACGTGGAAGTCGCTGATCTGGCACGCGACCAGTCCTGCGAGCCGGGCGGGAAGTCCACGCACCGGGAGCGCGATCCGCGTCACGTCGAGTTCGTCGATCATGCGGCGCCACGCGCGATGAAGCGGGCGAAGCGCCAGAGGCGGTTTGCGCCTTCGCGCGGTGTGTCGGCCGTTGCGTCGCGCGTCGGCAGGCAGTCCGTTGCGAAGATCGGCAGTCAGTTCAGCGGTTCCCATCTAAAACAACAGTTTAGAACATATCCAGCAGGCCAAGGAAGCTGGTTAGCGAAACAATTCGAGAATCTTTGAGGTCGATCTCCTCGTGTTCGAGCTCCCAAGTGTGAGGATGCAGGATGAAAACCGCGCGCAGCCCCGCGCCAATCGCCGGATTGATGTCCGAGCGGGGACTGTTGCCAATCATAAAGCTATACGCCGGGTCGAGCCCGGCCGTTACAATCAGCGCCCGATAGGCGGCGACGTTTTTTTGCTGGCGACCTCGACCGCGCTGAAATGCCGGGCGAGGTCGTCTTGCCGCGGAGCCTTAGCGATAGGGCTAGGGCTTCACGAACTTCAGCATGAAGCGGTCGCTCGTGCCGCGCCGTTGTCCCGCCGCTTGCGGCGCCGTCACCCAGGTTCGATCGTCTTCGGGATGACGCAACGCGCTGGAGGCGGCGGCCAACTTGAAGCCCGCATTCTCCACTTCACGCACCAGAAAGTCCTCGTCGATTCGATGCAGCTTGACGTCCTTCGCGCCGCTGCCCGCTTTGGCGCTGTGATCGACGATTCCGTAAACACCGCCTGGTTTGAGCGTCTGATAGACCACAGCGTTTACCTTGTCGCGATCGACATGCTGCAACACCAGGTCGTGGTAGTTCATGTTCATGACGACGGCGTCGAGCGATCCAGGTGGCACCGCGAGCAAGTCGGCGGCGCTGAAGTTTCTGGTCGCCGCAGTGACGTTCTTGAGCTCCGGGTTTTTGAGTCTCAGGTTCCACGCCTGGCTTATTCTTTGATACGCCGGGGGGAAGACCGGATTCTGCGCGTAGACGGTTCCCGACGGTCCCACCGCGCGCGAGAGCAGCTCGGTCGTGTATCCTCCGCCGCTGAACAGGTCGGCAACTTTCATCCCGGGCTGAATTCCAAAAAATGCGAGCATCTGATCGGGCTTGCGGCCCGCGTCGAGATTTCTGTCGGCCGCGGGGCGTCCCGGCGCAGCAATCGCGTCCTTGATGTTCTGAGGAATCTGATCGGCGGCAATGGGCGCCGATTCCTGCGGCATCGCGATCGCCGCGGGGTTTTGCTGTGCGCGCGCGATCTGCGTCCAGGCCAGGATGGAAATTCCGATCGCGCACTACTGCGAAAACATTTGCTGCCCGTCTCAACATCGTTCCTCCACTGACATAGTCCCTACCCTCAAATGGTTCCTTCACTGAAATAGTTCCTCAAGCGTTGACGGAATTGTTCGCCAGAGCCTCGCGGCGAAGCTGACGCGAAGCTCTATGATTGGTTTGGCTCTCCCAATCGCTCGTCGGGAGCAAGCTCGAAACTTCCCAGGAAATCGAGATAGTCGTCAGGCAGCCCGTGCTGGCGGGCGCCCTCGATCAGCAAGCCAATGTAACGCGCGGAGGGCTTGCGGCCCTCGGTAATCCGCTCCGACTGATAGGTGAACGCCGCGATCGGTCGGCCGGAGTCCACGCCTACGTTCACTGGAATTCTCCGGTAGACGCCGGATGGCACGCCTTCAGTGCGGTCGAGCCGGTCGAACTCTTCGGTCGTAATCAGGTACAGCACCCCCCAGGTCCGGGCGCCCGCCTGCGACTGGAGATTAGCGACGGCCCGCCCGCCGGGTCCGATCGGGATATTGAAGCAAAGCCGATAGTCGTCCAGAAAACCCGCTCGCTCCCGTATCGGATGCATCCCGCGGCGATCCACAAAGGTGCCGCGATTCATATTGCTGCCGTACGCGAAGTACCATATCGCGTCGCCAGTCTCGTTCATCTTCGGTTGAATCATCTGCGCTATGCGCGCTCATCCGTGCGGGCGCGATGCGTCGGTTGAGCCCGGCAGGACCATCAAGGCGCCGGTGGCGGGATTGCGGCCGACGTAGACTTCGGTGTCGTAGACCGCGCGGAGGTTCGCGGCCGTCAACACCTGCTCGGGAGTGCCCGAGGCGACGGCCTCGCCGCCCTTGAGCAGCAACACGCGATCGGCATAGAGCGCGGCCGCATTGAGATCGTGCAGCGTGGCGATTACGGCCAGGCGCCGCGCGGCGCAAAGCTCCCTGAAGATCCCGAAAATTTCCGCGACGTGCTTCAAGTCCAGAAACGCGGTCGGCTCGTCGAGCAGCGCGATCTTCGGCTCCTGCGCCAGCGCCCTGGCGAGCACGACCCGCTTTCGCTCGCCGCCGGATAACTCCTGCACGTAGCGTCCTGCCAGCGGCAACAAGTCGAGCCGTTCGAGCGCCGCGCGCGCCACGGAAAGATCGCGCGGGCTCTCGAAGCTGAAGGGCGCCAGATGCGGCGCGCGGCCCATCAGGACCGCCTCGAGCACCGTGAACTGGAAAGCGATCGCATTGTCCTGCGCGACCACGGCGATAGTTCGCGCGAGCGAGCGCCGATCGTAGTCCGCCAGCGGCCGTCCCAGAATATCGATCGAGCCCTGCCATGGAACGATCGTGCCGGCGAGCAGTTTCAACAGCGTTGATTTGCCCGCGCCGTTGGGTCCGACGATCGCGACCAGCTCGCCGAAGCCAACGTCGATAGAGACCTCGCGCAGCACCTGGCGGTCCGCGTATCCCGCCGAGAGCCCGCTCGCGCGGAGCGCGAGCCCGCGCTCGGGATCGTCCGCCGGCGGATTCACGACCATAGCGAGCCTTTCTCGTGGCGCCGCAGCAGATAGACGAAGAACGGCCCACCGCACAGCGCCGTAATCGCGCCGACCGGAAGCTCGGCCGGCGCGATGATCGTTCGCGCCAGCAGGTCGGCAGCGATCATGAACGCTGCTCCGCCGATAAACGCGGCCGGCAGCAGCAGGCGATGGTCCGGGCCGAGCGCGAGCCGGATTACATGCGGAACGATCAGGCCGACGAACGAGATTATGCCGCTGACCGAAACCGCCGCGCCGATCATGATCGAAGTCCAGAGAAAGATCGCGCGCCGCAAGCGGTCGACGTCGACACCCAGCTCTGTCGCCGCGTCGTCGCCGAGGCTCAGCAGGTTCATGTCGCGCGCACGGGCGAACAGCGCGGCGAACCCGATTGCGGCCAGCGCGGCCGCGATCGCAATTTCGCGCCAGGTCGGCGCCTCGAAACTTCCCATCAGCCAGAACAGGATGCTGTGCACGACGTAAAAGTTGACCATCGCGTTCACGATCATGATCGCGGCACCCCAGAATGAGTTGAAGATCACGCCCACCAGCAGCAGCGTGAACGGCTCCAGACGCCCGTCGACCATCGCGAGGCGGTAGACCGCGACGGTCGAGAGCAGCGAAGCGCCGAACGCGCAGAGCGGGACGATCGCCTCCGAGCCGCCCAGGCGCGCGCCGACGATCAGGGCCAGGATCGCGCCGAATGCGCCGCCGCCCGAGATGCCGAGGATTCCGCCCTCGGCCAGCGGATTGCGCACCAGTGCCTGCAGCGCTGCGCCGGAGACGGCCAGAGCCGCGCCGACCACCGCCGCCATCAGGACCCGCGGCAGGCGCGCCGCAAAAAAGATCGCGTGGTCGGCGCCGGTGGGATCGGTGAACGCGCGGATCAGATCGATATGCACGCTGCCAAACGAACAGGCGGCAATTACGACCGCGAGTAGAATGATGGCAAGCGCGCCGAGCACGGCGAACAGCCGCGCGCGGGTCAGATGCGCGCGATCGAGCCCGTTGGCCGCGGGTGGCTTCGACACGAGCCGATCGGAAGAAGGGGAGGGGAGGGCCATCAGTTGCGCCGCTCCGGGACGGCGGCGTTGATACTGCCGGCCTCGACGGGATGAATCGCTGCGGCGAGCATATCCAGTGCCATCCATACGCGCGGCCCCGGATGAAGCATCACGCTCTCGGGGTAACCGAAAATCCGGTCGTCCCTCACCGCCGGGATCGTCGGGTAGCGGCTCCAGAAGCCACCCGGCGCGGATCGATCGCTGCCCATCTGACCGTCGATGATCACATCGGGCGCGCTCGCGATTATGTACTCGATACTCAGTCGCGGCCAGGCCTGCGCGGAGCGATCGGCGATATTGATTCCGCCCGCGAGCTTGAGCAGCTCGTCCAGATAGGTCCCCGGACCGACGGCGACGATCGGCTGATGTCCCACCAGCATCAGCACCTTGAGCGGCGGGACGTCCTTGAGCCGCGCCTGCACCGCGTCGACATGCGACTGGATCTCCGCGACCAGCTCATCGGCCTGACGAGTCCGCCCGGTGCGCTCGCCGATTTTGCGGATCATCGTGCGGATCTCGTCGAGCGTGTCGGCGCTCACCGTCAGCGTGGGATAACCCATCGCCTCGATCGCGCGGACCTCGCGCACGTTCGATGAACTTTCCAGGCCGATCACGAGCGTCGGCCTGAGCCCGCTGATCGCTTCGACGTTGGGCGTCAAAAACGATCCCACCGTCGGAAGATGCCGCGCAGCCTCGGGGTAATCGCAGTACTCGGACACGCCGACCACCTCCGGCCCGGCGCCCAATGCGAACAGCGTCTCCGTGATCGCCGGCGCCAGCGCCACGATTCGCGCGGGCCGCGCGGCGATCGCACGCGAGGCGGCCATCGCCGCGCTCACGGCCGCAGCCGTCGCAAGCGCCTGCAACGCCACCTTCGGGCTGATCCGCGCAAGTGTCACATCGCGAAGCTACCAGAGAACCCACGGATCAAAAAATCGCCACGGCCGACGGCCCGGATCGCTACCTAACCCCCTGGCCCCCTTCCCGAAAACGGGAAGGGGGAACCAGACGCGAGCGGTTCCCCTTCCCTCGGAGGGAAGGGGTTAGGGGTTAGGTTCTCAGAGCCGGCCGCTGGTGCGCCGTGTTGCATCGATGCGACCGGCTCGACTAGCCTGCTTGCGTGCTCAGAATTGCGGTCTGCATCAAGCAAATCCCGCTGGTCGAGGACGCCAACTTCGATCCCGTCACGAAGACCATCCGGCGCGACGGCCCGGCGGTGATCAGCGCGTTTGACCTGCGCGCGGTCTCGCTCGCGATCGATCTCAAGAGGCGCTTCGGCGCCGAGACGCTGGTGATCACAATGGGACCGCCGCAGGCGAAATCCGCGCTGACTGAGGGGCTCGCGATGGGCCTCGACCGCGCAATTCACCTGGTCGACCGCGCTTTCGCCGGCTCCGATACGCTCGCCACCGCGCGCGCTCTCGCGATGCGCCTGAAGCGGGAACGCCTCGATCTGATCCTGCTCGGCAAATATTCGCTCGACGCAGAGACCGGACAGGTTGGGCCGGAAATCGCCGAGCTGCTCGGTATCGCGCAGATAACCAGCGTGCGCAAGCTCGAGCTCGACGGGCGCACGATTCGGGCTGAGCGCGAGAGCGACGAAGGTTTCGAGCAAATCGAGTGCGGCCTGCCCGCGATGCTGACCTGCGCGGAGCGCGTAGCGCAGCCTATCCGGGTCAAGCCTGAAGACGCGGAGCGGGCGAAGTCGCTGCCGATCGAGTCGGTCGGCGCGGTCGAGCTCGATCCCGACCCCGCTAAGTTCGGTTCGGCGGGCTCGCCGACCTGGGTGCAGGAAGTGCGCGTCATGGAAAATCCCAAAGTGCAATGCCGCCAGATCGACGGCGCCGATCCCGAGCGCGCGGCACTCGAATTGCTCGCCGCGCTCGACGGATTGGGCGCGTTGCGTGGCCGGCAGCGCTCGCGCCGTCCGGTCGCGAGTGTATTGCGCACGCCCGCGCGCGGGCGCGACCTGTGGGTGGTGTGCGAGACCAACCTGGAAGCCGAAGTGACGCGCGGCTCGCTCGAATTGCTCTCGCTCGGCGACCAGTTGGCGTCGCGCCTGGGCGGCGCGCTGTGCGCGGTCGGCGCGGCCCCGGCACTGAGCGCTCACGCCGCGACGCTCGCCGGCTATGGCGCCGATCGTATCCTGATGATCGAGCATCCGTCGCTCGGAGCGTGGTTGCCGGAAGTCGCGGCCGAGGCGATCGCGCAACTGGTAAGCGAACGATCGCCGTGGGGGCTCCTGATTTGCGCGAGCGAGCGCGGCCGCGATTGGGGCCCGCGCTTCGCCGCCCGGCTCGGCCTGGGGCTCACCGGCGACGCGATCGGAATCGAGCTGGACGCGCAGAAGCGGATGGTCGCGCTCAAGCCGGCCTTCGGCGGAAACATCGTGGCGCCGATTCTGTCGAAGACCTATCCGCAGGTCGCGACCGTGCGCTCGGGCGTGATCGAGCTCGCCGAGCCCAATCCGTCACGCCGGGCGGAGCTGGAAATCGTGCGCCCGAACCTCGCGCCGTCCAAGTCGAAGCTGATCGCGGCCCATTCGATTCTCGACCGGTCGATCGCGCCGCTGGAGGGCGCCGAGGTCGTGGTCGGAATCGGCACCGGCGTCGGCGGTCCCGAGGGCGTCGAGCGCGTGAAGGAGTTCGCGCGCGTGCTGGGCGCCGGGTTGTGCGCCACGCGGCGCGTCACGGACGCGGGATGGTGTCCGCGCCAGTTGCAGGTCGGGCTGACCGGCAAGGCGATCGAGCCACGGCTGTATTTCGCGATCGGAGTGCGCGGCGCGCCGAATCACACCTGCGGGATCAAGCGCGCGCAAACCGTGGTCGCAATCAACAACGATCCGGAGGCGCCGATCTTCGAGCGCGCCAATCTCGGCATCGTCGCCGATTGGGCCACGGTGATGCCGGCGCTGATCGAGGCGTTCAGGTCGCGCGGCCGGGAATGAGCGGCTTGTGCAGTCGCGCGCTGCCGTGGCACATTTGCAGTCATCAACGGCGCTCGGAGCATCGAATTATGACGGCAATTACAAACACTCGATACGGAAAACTGGAAGGCGAGGAGCAGGACGGCCTGTTGGTCTTCAAGGGCATACCGTTTGCGGCTCCGCCGACCGGCGCGCGCCGCTGGATGGCGCCGGAGCCTCCCGCGCCGTGGAGCGGCGTGCGGGCGGCCAAAGCCTTTGGCAACGTCGCGCAGCAAAATCCGCTGCCAATTGCAATCACGGCCGCGTTTACCGGCGCGCGGGCGCTCGAGGAGGTGCGCGACGAGGACTGTCTTTACCTCAACGTCTGGACGCCCGGCCTGGACCGCGCGCGCCGTCCCGTGATGGTCTGGATTCATGGCGGTGCGTTCGTGCTGGGTTCCGGCTCGACCCCGATTTACTACGGCACGACGCTCGCGCGCCGCGGCAACGTCGTGATCGTTACGATCAACTACCGGCTCGGGGCGTTCGGCTTCATGCGCCTGACCGACCTGACCAACGGCAGGATTCCGTCCACCGGCAACGAGGGCATGCTCGATCAGATCGCGGCGCTGCGATGGGTCCGCGACAATATCGCGGAGTTCGGCGGCGATCCGGAGAACGTGACGATCTTCGGCGAGTCGGCCGGCGCCATGAGTGCGGGAACGCTGATGGGAATGCCGGCGGCGAGCGGGCTTTTCCACAAGGCGATTCCGCAAAGCGGGGCGTGGGCGGCCAAGAGTGTCGCACGCGCCAACCATGCTGCCGAGTGGATGCTGGGTAAAGTCGGCTTGAAAGCTTCCGACGCCGACGCGCTCCGGCAGATTGCACCTGAAGCGCTCCTGAAGCCGACACGGGGGTCGGCCCTTGCCGTGCCCGAGCTCGGCTCGCTGCCGTTCGTGCCGGTCGTGGACAAGGACTTGCTCCCGCGCCCGGCAATTGAATCGGTCGCGGAAGGCGCCGCACGGGAAGTGGCCATGCTGATCGGCACGACTCTTCAGGAATGGAAGCTGTTCGGCGCGTTTGATCCCGCGGTGTTGGGACTCGACGAGGCCGGCCTCATGAAGCGAATGGGTGGCCCGGCCGGCGAGGCAGCGGGCGCGATCGTCGAGACCTATCGGAGCGCGCGAGCCGGCCGCGGCGAGCCGACTTCGCCATCCGAGCTGTTCATGGCGATCGAGACCGATCGGATCTTCCGCGTTCCGGCGGCGCGCCTGGCCGAGACCCTGGGTAAGAACCAGCCGCGCGTCTTCAATTACCTATTCACGTGGAAGTCGCCGATCCCGATGCTCGGCGCCTGCCACGCGATCGATCTGGGCTTCGTGTTTGGCACGCACGTTTTGCTCGGGGGACTCTTCGGGAGCGGCCCCGCCGCAGACGCGCTCGCGCAAAAGACCCAGGACGCCTGGCTGGCGTTCGCCCGCACCGGGAATCCGTCTTGCGAGTCGCTCGGCGATTGGCCGGCCTACGACCCGGCGCGCCGCGCCGCGATGATGCTCGGCGAGAAGTGCGAAGTGGCCCTCGCGCCGATGGAGGCCGAACGTAGCGCCTGGGACGGAATTCCCAACACGCGCATGGGCGGCGCCGATCCCGGCTAGGTCCGCGCTCTCGAATCGTCAGTGATGCCCCGGCCCGGCCCCGCCGGCCGGACCCTCCGGGCGCGCGCCGCTGCCGGGATTCCCTGATCGAGGAAGCGGCGCGGCGGGAAAATCACTCAGGCGCGGTTGCGGACGCCGAGTTGCGTGATGAAGAGGGCGCAGCCCGTCATCGCCAGCCCCTTGAGAAACATCGAGCCGTTCACGGTGCGCATCACCGGGTCGGGTGAAGTGATCATCGCCGTGCCGTGAACGATGATCGTCACGGGAACCAGAAACACAACGATGAGCCATCCACCGAGCCGCGGGCGGTAGTTGAAAAGAATCATCGCCGCGCCACAGAGTTCGACGAGCCCCGATATGCTCACCCAGAAAGCGGGCCACGGAATCGCCGGCGGTATCAAGTCGATGTAAAACTTCATCCGCGTGAAGTGGGTCACGCCCGAGAGGAAAAAAATCAGGGTGAAGAGAATACGGGCGGCAACGCCGATCGCCGGGCTGATGATCATCAGGTCGTCGGTTTCCATGGCCGGTTCAGGAGCCTCCTCATCGGGCCTTGGCAAAAGTAGCCGAGTTCAGCGGGTTTCGCAGCGCACTTTCCTGACGACTCCCCGCCACCGCGTCAGGCTGGGCGTTCAGCGCCACGCCTGGGCGAATCGAAGCAGGGCGAACATGTCGCCGGCGCCCGTGGGCGTCGCCTCGACTTCCTGAAGCTCGGCGTGGCCAACGAGCGTGCGCCACATGCTGTCGGGATCGGCGCTGAATATGAACTTGGCCTCCACCGGTACGACGTACCACGAGCCTTCGAGGATCTCCGCGTGAAGCTGACCCGGCGTCCACTGCGCTCGCCCCAGGAAGACCCGCAGGTCTTTAGCGGGTTCAGGGTCCCTGAGGAGCCCGGCGACCGAGGTCGGATCGATCGTCACCGATATGTCCTCGAATACCGGGGTGACTTCGGCGGCGTGGCGCGGCGCGCGCAGCAGCAACGATGGTTCCGTGAGCTCGACCGGACCGCCGAAGAAGGCCGTCTCAGTGTGGCTCTTCAGCGCGGTCGCGTCGGGAAAGAGCTTTCGCACCGGCACTGCGGTCGGCTTGTTGATGATGAGCCCGACGACCAGAGGAATGTTGGTGGGCGGCGGCAACATCAGGATGACGGTCCGCCCGAAGACTGGGTCGGTCAGGCCGCGAGTCGCGACCAGAAAGGTTGGTTTCGCGCCTGCGCGCCATGGTTCCTGCGCCCTCGCCGGCGGGGCAGCGAAGGACGCCCACAAAACCACGACGGCGATCGCGGTCCCGACCCTGCGGCGACGTTTGCGGAGTTCCATCAGCCGGAGTTCCATTCGACCGAATGAAGATTACCAAGTTCGCGCCCATCAGGGCTATGAGCATGCGGCGGGTTCCGCGAGTCAGCTTCCGCGCGCCATCGGAAGGGCGATTTCCATCGCGGCCATCGCGTCGCGGATCGCGGCGAGCAGCGCGCGAATCGAATCCGGGAAAATGCGTCCGATACTGCCGATTCTGAAGCATTGCGCCTCGCTCACGATTCCGGGGTAGATGACGTAGCCTCTTTCGTTGAGGAAGGCGTAGAGCTGCGCGAAATCGAACTTCGGATGGCACGGGTAACGGAACGACGTGATGATCCATCCCTGGTCCTGCGGCGCCAGATATTCCTCGAAGCCCATCGCTCGCATTCCGGTGACGAGGGTCCTGTAGTTCGTCTGGTATCGCGCGGCCCGCGCTGCGACGCCGCCCTCTTCCTCCAGCTCTTGAAGTGCGCGCCGGAACGCGAGTATCGAGTGCGTCGGGGGCGTGAAGCGAAACTGCCCGTTGGCCTCGAGCCCGCGCCATTGGGCGAGCAAATCGAGGCTCACGCTGCGCGCAAAGCCTTCGGTCCCGAGCAGGGGGGCGCGCCGTGCGATCGCAAACCCGAATCCAGGCACTCCCTCGATACATTTGTTGGCCGAGGAGACCAGGTAGTCGATCCCGCACTCCTCGACGTTCAGCGGCACGGCGCCGAAACTGCTCATCGCGTCGACCAGGTAGCTCCGCATGCAAGCCTGGACCGCTGCGCCGATTTCGCGGATCGGATTGAAGATGCCGGTCGAAGTCTCGCAATGGACGGCTGCGACGCAAGTTATCGCAGCATCCTGCCGCAGCGCTGCGGCGATCGCGTCCGGATCGAGCGGGCGGTTCTCGGGACAGTCCACGATCGCGCGGTCGATCTTGAGGACCGAGGCGATCTGGGCGATCCGCTTGCCGTAGGCTCCGTTGGCCGCGACCAGCAGCTTGCCGTGCGGGGGAACCGTGGAGCCGATCACGGACTCGATCGCGAAGGTGCCGCTGCCCTGCATCAGGACCGCTTCGTAGCCCCGGCCGGCGACGCCGCCGAGCTCGAGCAGCTTGCGCCGAATCTCGCCGACCGCCGCGATGAACTCGAAGTCCCGCGAGCCCAGGTCGCGCAGCATCGCCTCCTTGACGCTCGCGCTGGTAGTCAGGGGCCCCGGCGTAAACAGCAGTTTGTCTTTCATCGGCGAGTTGCTCCGCAAGCCGCCGCGCACTTGCGGCGCGGTGGAGGACAAGTTCGGATCGCCCAGTGTATCCGCGCCGGAGCCGGAAACAAGACGGCCTGGTGGCGCGCCGTGCCGGCGTGCCGCCCGTCCCGGTGCGGCCGGGGCCATCTTTACAGTTAGTGTCAGAATTGCTACTTTTAGTAGTGAAGAGTCTCTAAGGCTTCGCAAATGCGCACTGAAGCGGGACAGACGCGAAACCCTCCTGCTGGGGCGGGCGTCGCCGACGGGCGGCCGCCGCAGCCCTTCGCGCTGAGGCTCGGACAGGACGTGGCGGGACACGCCGGCGGCGACGCGGTCGATCCCATCCCGGTTATCGGCCTGCTGCGAATCGGCTTCGGCATCTCGATTATCACCGTCATCCTCCTCATCGTGCAGTCCTTCTGGGCCGACGCCGAGCAAGCCGGCCAGGCCCTGCCGTACGAGATGCTCGAGCTGGCTGCCCTGATGCTGGCGGGGGCGTTGAGCCTCAGAGACGAGTTCGCCCGCCATTGGAGAGCCGCGACCTTGTCGTTCTGCCTGTTCGTGGTGGGCGTCGGGACGCGGAGCTACGCGATGCTGGGGCAGCAGGTCCCGGTGTTCGTGACGATCCTGGTGGTCCTGACCGCAACCTGCGCGCTGGTGCCGTGGGAGCTGGAATGGCAGGCCGCGGCGATCGTGGGACTGATGATTGCCGCGGTCGCGGACACGATGCTGGTGCGGCCGCACACTCCCTATATTGCGGAGCTTTGGCTCGCGGTGCTCACCAGCTCGGTGCTCACCCTGGCCGGCAACAAGCAATGGGCGCGATGGCGCAACGCGCTGTTCGAGACCAATCGCAAGCTGCGCGAGAGCGAAGCGCGCCAGCGCAAGCTGCTCGACGCCAACCTGGACCCGGTCTCCCTGATCCGGCTCTCCGATCACCGCTACATCTATGTCAACGACGCATTTCTGAAACGCGGCTACACGCGCGAGCAGGTGCTGGGACGCTCGCTCGAGGAGCTCAATATAGGCGACGCCGCAGGCTGGTCGGCGATCGAGGCCGAGCTGAAAAACAAGGGCTTCATTCGCAACCATGAGGGCAACATCCGCATGCCGGACGGCCGGCTGGTGCCGCATCTGATCTCCGCGGTGCTGGTCGATCTGGACGGCGAGCCCTGCGCGCTTTCCTTCCCGCGCGACATCGGGGAGTTCAAGCAGATCCAGAACAACCTGCTGGCCGCCCAGAATCAGCTCAAGCAGAGCGAGACCAAGCTGCGCAAGATCTTCGACGCCTGCCCCGAGACGATCTGCATCAACAGCCTGCGCGACGGCCGCTTCATCGACGTCAACCCTCGCTTCTCGAGGGTCGGATATACGCGCGAACAGGTGTTGGCCGACTCCTCGCTGATCACCAACCTGTGGGCCGATCCCAACCAGTTCTACAAGCTCGCTAACAAGCTGGTGAGCCAGGGCTTCGCGGAGAACATTGAAGTCGATATCAAGTCCAGCGACGGCACCACGCATACCTGCCTGATGTCCGGCGCGATCGTCGAGCTGGACGGGGAACCCTGCTCGGTGACCTTCAGCAGCGACATCAGCGAGCTCAAGCGCGTGCAGCACGAATTGATCGCGGCCCGCGAAGCTGCCCTGGCGGCCTCGCGCGCCAAGTCCGAATTCCTCTCCAGCATGTCGCACGAGATCCGCACGCCGATGAACGCGATTCTGGGCATGGCCGACCTGCTCGCCGAGACCGAACTTACGCCCGAGCAGAGAAGATTCACGACCACCATGACCAGCAATGGCAACGCGCTGTTGAATCTGATCAACGGCATCCTCGACCTGGCCAAAATCGAAAGCGGGCGGCTCAATCTCGAACAGACCGACTTCGACCTCGAGGAACTGGTCGAGCACGTGGCCGAAACGCTGAGCACTCGCGCCCACGAGAAAGGGCTCGAGCTGACCACCCGGATCGCGCCGGAAGTTCCGACCCGCCTGGTCGGCGATACGCTGCGCCTGCGCCAGGTGCTGATCAATCTGGTCGGCAACGCGATCAAGTTCACCGAGCAGGGTGAGGTGTCGGTGACGGTCGAGAACGAGCCGGGCCACAATGGCGACCCTTACTTGCGCTTCGACGTGCGCGACACCGGAATCGGGATTACGTCCGCGAAGCTGAGCGACATTTTCGAGAGCTTCACGCAGGCCGATTCATCGACCACGCGCAAGTACGGCGGGAGCGGGCTCGGGCTGACGATCGCCTCGCGGCTGGTTCAACTGATGGGCGGGCGAATCTGGGCGACCAGCGAGCCCGGCAGGGGCAGCACCTTCCATTTCGTGGCGCGCCTCGGGGCCGCGCCCGCCGAGAGTTCGGTTGCCGCCAAAATGCTCCAGTACCTTCAAGGCGTGCGGATCCTGGTCGCCGACGACAACGCCACCAGCCGTCTGGTCCTCAGCGAATTGCTGGCCTCCCTTGGCGCACAGGTCGATCAGGCCGGCGGCGGGCGCGAGGCGCTCACGCAGGCCGAACGCGCCTGTGCCGACGGGAATCCCTACAAGCTGATCCTGCTCGACTGCCGGATGCCCGAGGTCGAGGGCTTCGAGGTGGCGCGGCAATTGCGGCGCGAAAACGGCCCGGCGATCATCCTGATGCCCAGTTCCGAAGAGCTCGGTCAGGCGCTGGCCACGATGCGCGAGATTGGCGTCGAGGTCTACATCTGCAAGCCGTTGAAGCGTGCCGAGGTGTTGAGCGCGGTCGCGGTCGCGATGGGCAAGAGATCGAAGTCGGCGGCCCGGCTGCGGTCTCCCAACGGGCCGGCCGAGGCGGCCACGCGCGCGCTCAAAATCCTGCTCGCCGAAGACTCTCCGGACAATCGCCAGCTAATCGAGGCCTACCTCAAACATCTGCCCTACACGCTGGAGATCGCGGAGAACGGGCAGGTCGCGGTTACCAAGTTCATGCGTACCAGGTACGACCTGGTCTTGATGGATGTGCAGATGCCGGTGATGGACGGCTACACGGCGGTGCGCAGGATCCGGAATTGGGAACGCGAGCAAGGCCGCGCACCGACGCCGATCGCCGCTTTGACCGCCTCGGCCCTGGAAGAAGACATCTGCAACAGTTTCGACGCCGGCTGCACGGCGCATCTGAGCAAGCCGATCAAAAAATCGGTGCTGCTCACCGCGATCTGCGATCTGACGATGGCGCCGGCGAGCCCTGAGCCCAAAGCCAACGGCGTGAAACCGGTCGTCGAGGCCGATCCCGAGTTGGCGGAACTGGTCCCCGGCTTTCTCGCTCGCAAGCGCGAAGACGTGGCCGCGTTGATGACCGCGGTCGAGGAGCTCGACTACCAGGCGTTGCGCTCGATAGGGCATCGGATCAAAGGCGAGGGCGCGGGCTTCGGATTCGACGTGATCAGCGATATCGGCCGCGCCCTCGAGGACGCGGCGCGCGCGCAGGACGCCGGCGCGGCGCAGCACCTGGTGCAAGCGCTCGCAGACTACCTCGACGCTGTCGAAGTGCGCCCCGCCAGCAACGGCCATCCGTAACGGTCGCGCTTGGCGCCCGCGAGCTTCAGGGTTGCGGCGAGCCAGCCCGCGGCGGAATCGGTATCGTAATTCCGCCAAAGACCGCGCGGCGCGGACCGTACTGCGGCGAGAACACGCCGATCCCGGTGCCGTTGCGAATCAGGTAGCTGTGGTCGAACAGGTTGACAATCGCAACGCGGGCCTCCACTTTGCCGATCCACGGCGCGCGAAACGATCGCATCGCGCCCACGTTGATCTGCAGGGCCGGCGGCAGCTCTCCCGAGTTGGCGAAGCCGCGGCGATAGCCGCTTCCCCATATGCCGTCGAAGGCAAGGAGGAATCCTGCCAGCCGGTAGCCGACGCCGCTCGAAGCGGTCAACATCTGGTTGTCGTCGAGCGTGACATAGTGCTTGCCGATGTAGGAGAGCTTGTCGGCGCTGTCGGCCAGAAATTGTCCGGCCGTGATGTTGGTGGCTTGCAGGACCGCATATGAGAAATTGAAGTACGCCGACAGCGCATCGCGCCGGTAGGTCAGGCTGAAGTCCGATCCCCACGCGCGGCTGTAGCGATAGCTGAGCGGTGCGAAGACCTCCGACCCGGCCAGTTGCGCCAGATCGAGTTGGTCGTGCCCGAATTTGAAAAACCCGTCGAGCCCCGCGTCGAGACCGGCGAGCAATCGCCGGCGGATTCCGAGATCGAAGTAGTCGTCGCGCTCGGCCGGGATCTTGTCGTTGCCGTTGGAGACGTCGGGAGCGTTGGTGGTGTTCTCGAATTTACTGACCGTCTCCAAGTCGACAGACTCGAACGGCGGCACTTTGAAGTAGCGGGCGTAGCCGCCGTGAAGCGTGGTCCCGGGGCCGACCTCGTACTCGAATCCAATCCTGGGACTGAACTGATTCTGGGTCACGAACGCGCTCATCCAGTCCCATCGGAGGCCCGCGTTGATCGTAAGCCCGTCCAGCGGGCGCCATTCGTCCTGCAGATAGAACCCCAGCAGCCACACAACCTGATTGTTGTCGTCCACCACCTCGAATGGAGTTGTGCTGGTCTGCGTCCCGTTTTCAGCCGGGAACACCGTTGCGTGATCGTCGATCTCGATCGTCTCGCTGCTCAGGTAGAATCCGCCGCGCACCGAGTTTTTCGAATCCAGCGCGTAGTTGGTGTCTTCCTGAAGGCCGTTGATCAAGCCGCTGTGGAAAATCTTCGAGGCGACGCCGTTGTAGATCAAATCGCCGATCGGATCGGGATTGTAATTGAGGGTGTAGTAGCGGCTGAAGGCCGCGACCTGATAGTTGAGCCGATCGCCGACCGCGCCCTCGAGCGACAAAATCGAGTAGTAACTCTGCTCCGACTCGGTGTCCTTTACGATCGCGGACGGATAATCGCTCACGCCTTCGAGCTGATACTGCGGCGTGAGTCCCGGCTCCGGCGGAATCTGGAAATAGTTCACGGCTGTTCCCGAGATCAGAGAGAGTCGCGTCTGCGGGCCAAGGAAATATGAAAGATACGCGAAGCCTTGTCCCTGGTTGGCGCGATCGTGATTCGGAGTCGGACTCGGCGTCGGCGACTGAAGACCGAGATCGTCTTGCAGGTAATATCCGCTCACGAAGTAACTGAGCCGTCCCTCGCATCCGGCGAGCGCGAAACTCGGCTCGAGCGTGCCGCGCTGGCCTCCGTAGAACCCAGCGCTGCCGTCGCCGTCGGTGCATCCGTCTCTGGTCTGGATGTCGATAATGCCCTCGTTGCGGAAGCCGAATTGCGCGGGCAGGACGCCGGTGAGCAGAGTGACGCTGCGAGCGAAGCGCGGGCTGAAGATCTCGCCGAAGCTCGAAACCGCTTCGGGCAGGAATATGCCGTTGATCCGGTATTGGATGCCGCCGCCGTTTTCCCCGTGGATATGTATCTGTTCCTGGCCCTGACCGTAGGCGTCCTGGCTGACGCCCGGCGCCTGGATCAGCACGCGGCTCAGCTCGGTGTTTTCTCCCTCAGGCAGTCTGGCTACCGCCTGCTGGTCGAACCGATACGCTGTGCTGCCGGTCTCGGGCGAGAGCGCGTTGCGCGACTGATCGAGCCGGGTGGTCATCACGGCGACCGTAAGCGGATTCTCTGCCGCCATCGTAAGGACAATCGGCGCAACGACGACGGACTCGGACGCCTTGGCCGCGGTTAGAACAACGGCTTCGACCGACCGCCTGAAGCCTCGCTTGTCCGCGCTAATCAGATAGCTCCCGAACCCCTCGATGGTCAGGACGAACTTTCCGCGCGCGTCGCTTGTGGAGCGCGTGACGACTCGACCGGCCGCTTCGAGCCGTACGCTCGCATCCGCGATCGGCTGCCCGAGCGAATCCTTGACGGTTCCGGTTATTCGGCTGACGGGGGGAGTGGTGCTCGCCGCGATCGCTGGTTGCCCGGCTCGTAGCAGGACTGCTGCGACCACCAGCGCGGCGACCGGGAGTACGATCAGGCTACGAACGCGTACCGTCGCCGCCATCGATGCAGACTCCTCCCCGCGGCTCTATCGATCAAGCGAACGGTGAAAGCTGGCGCGATTCCCGACTGCCGTGCTATATCAACCGTGTCGAGGAGACGACCTATGAGTGATTGGGAAAGGCCGGAGTTCGTAGAGGTCCGCATGGACGCGGAAATCAACTGCTACTGCTCGGTGCTCGACGACATGGCGGCGGCCAGGCTTCCGCGCCGGCCGAGCGCAGGAGTCGAAGCGGACGCAAGTCCCGACGCGCGCGCGTCGTCCTGAAAGCTCCAAGCCAGTGCGGGTCCGGGTACTCGGCTCCGCGGCAGGCGGCGGTTTCCCTCAATGGAACTGCAATTGCGATAACTGCGAGGGGCTCAGATCGGGGACCCTCCGCGCCAGGGCGCGCACCCAATCCACAGTAGCGATCAGCGCGAACGGAACGCGCTGGTGCCTGCTGAACGCAAGCCCCGACTTGTCACGCCAGATTCTCTCGTTGCCACCGTCAACTCCGCGAGACGGCAGGCGTCGCAGCTCAATCGACGCAGTTCTCCTGACCGACGCGGAAATCGATCACGCCGCCGGTCTGCTCTCGATCCGCGAGACCGGACCGCTCCATCTATACTGCACGCCGGCGGTTTTCGACTGGGTATTCAAATCGAATCCGATTTTCCGGACCCTGATACAGCCGGGCAAAATCACGTGGAGTCCGGTGAGCGATCGGCAGGCGGGACCGATCAGGTGCGTCGACGGCGCTGAAACCGGCCTTGCGTATGAAGCGTATGCGGTTGAGGGCAAAGTACCGGTCTACGCCAGATCGGCCGTCTGCGGGGACGACGGTTCAAATCTCGCGTATCGGATTGTCGACACCCGCAGCGGCGCGTCGCTGTTCTACGTTCCCGTGATAAGAGAGTTGGACGACGAAATCATTGCCGCGATCGCGCGCTGCGATTGCGTCCTGTTTGACGGAAGCTTCTGGTCGGAAACCGAGATGGAATCGCGCGGCGTCGGGACCAGGACTGCCGCCGCGATGGGTCATCTGCCGATCGGCGGCAGCGGCGGAAGTCTCGCGAAGCTCAGCGGCCTCGGCGCGATCCGCACGATCCGGAAGATCTATACGCACATCAACAATACCAATCCGATTTTGAATGAGGATTCCCCCGAACGCCGCGCCGTCGTCGAGGCCGGATGGGATGTCGCGGAAGACGGGATGGAACTGGTGCTGTGAGCGTGTCCGAACGAAGAGATATCGCGGATCGAACGGATCGGACGGCCGCGCCCCCGGCGGACAGCCCCGAGCAATTCAAGGCTCGCCTGCGCGCGATCGGCGAGGCTGCCTACCACGACAAGCATCCCTTCCACGTGCTGATGCACGAAGGGAAGCTCACCCAGCGCCAGCTCCAAGCCTGGATCGAGAATCGCTTCTATTACCAAACGATGATTCCCAGGAAAGACGCGGTGATTCTTGCCAAGGCCGACGATCCCGAATTCCGCCGCGATTGGATCACGCGGATTATCGATCACGACGGCACCGCCGATCGCGAAGGCGGACTGAGCAAATGGCTGCGGCTGGCCGAGGCCGCGCAGCTAGATCGGAACGAGGTGGCGAGCCTGCGTTGGGTGCTGCCGGGAGCGCGGTTCGCGGTCGACGCGTACCTGAATCTGGTTCAGTCCGGCACCCTGATGGAGGCGGTCGCCTCCTCGCTGACCGAGCTGTTTGCACCCACCCTGATGGCGAACCGGGTGGCGGTCCTGGAGACGCTCTATCCATGGCTCGACCGGCGCGGCCTCGATTATTTCCGCGCCCGCCTGGTCGAGGCCCCGCGCGACTCGGCATACGGATTGAACTACGTAGTCGCGCATTGCGCGACGATTGACGCGCAGGATCGCGCCGCCGCCGCGTTGACTACCAAGTGTCATATCCTGTGGAGCCTGCTCGACGCCGTCCACTTCGCCTACGTATCGCCCGGATGGCTGCCGCCGCTGTGGGGCCGCCGCGATGACCGCGATGACTAGCGATTCGCAATGGAGGCCGCGGCTCGCCGCTAGGGCGCGGCTCAAGTTCGACCGGCTGGCGCGGCAGGAGATGCTGCTCTTTCCGGAAGCCGCGCTCCTGCTCAACGAGACCGCCGCCGCGATCGTGCGATTGTGCGACGGCAAACGGCCAGTGGGCGCGATCGTAGCGCAGGTCGCGCAGGAGTTTCGCAACCGCGATCCCGCCGCGGTCGAAGCGGAAGTGAACGCTTTTCTCGACCGCATCCGGATGCGAGGGCTGCTGGAATGATCGCGCCGAGGCCGTATACCCTGGTTGCCGAGCTGACCTATCGCTGTCCGTTGCGATGTCTGTATTGCTCGAATCCCCTGGACTTCCATCGCGCACGCAGCGAGCTTTCGACCGATCAATGGCGGCTCACGCTTTCGGGGGCTGCGGAGCTGGGCGTCGTCCAGCTTCATCTTTCCGGCGGCGAGCCGGTCCTGCGTCCCGACCTGCCCGAGCTGGTCAGCCACGCGCGGAGCCTCGATCTCTACACCAACCTTATAACGAGCGGCACCCTGCTCGACGAAGCCCGATTGCGGAAGTTGCGCGACTGCGGTCTCGACCATATTCAACTGAGTATTCAGGACAGCGACCCCGCGACGGCGGAGTTGGTAGCCGGATCGCGATCGCATGAAACCAAACTGGAAACCGCCCGGCTGATCGGGAAGCTCGAGATTCCGCTCACGCTGAACGTCGTACTGCATCGACTTAATATCGGCCACGCGCCGGATCTGATTCGGCTTGCTGCAGAGCATGGCGCGCAGCGCCTGGAGCTGGCGAATACCCAGTTCTACGGATGGGCGTTTGAAAACCGGCGCCAGTTGATGCCGACGATTGCTCAGTACGAGCGCGCGGAGCAAATCGTGAGTGAAGCGATCGCCCGCTATCGCGGCGTGATGGAGATCGCGTTCGTGCGCAACGACTACCTGACCGGCGAGCCGAAGCCGTGCATGGGTGGATGGGGCCGGAGCTATATATGTATCAATCCGGTGGGACAGGTGATGCCGTGTCATGCTGCATCGGTGATTCCCGGGCTTCGTTTCGAGAGCGTAAAAGATTTGCCATTGGACCGGATCTGGCGGGATTCGCCGGCGATCAACGCTTTTCGCGGAGACGACTGGATGCGGGAGCCGTGCCGCGAATGTCCGCGCAAGACGATCGATTTCGGCGGATGCCGTTGCCAGGCGTTCCTGCTCACCGGCGACGCGGCGCAGGCCGACCCGATCTGCGGTTTGTCCTCGCATCACGGCGCCGTCGTGGCGGCTCGAACCGAAATGGCCGGCGACGCCCCGCAAGTCTATCGTGACGTGAGAAACAGCCGCCGTCTCAGCGCGCGGGCCTGAACCGAAGCACGCTACTTGCCTCTGCCGTCCAGCTTGATCGATGTTGAAAGACGCGCCGGATCGTCGCTCGTTACGGTCAGCACAGCGCCGGCGGAGCCGCTGACGGCGGGCGCGAACTGGGCGACGATCTTCAGCTTCGCGCCGTACTCGAGCGTAAAGTCGCCCGAGCCCGCGACGATGCTGAACGGCCCCGAGGCAAGACCGCCCCCATCGACGTTGCCGTGCAGTACGCCGATACCGATGTTCTCTATCGTCAGGGTCTGCTTCCTGGTCTTGCCGGTGGCTACTTCGCCGAAGGTTAAAGATTTTGGCGCCCTCAGCCGGCCCGGCTTCGCTACGCCGATGACCGCCACGCTCACGAAGGGCGCGTTCGGGTCGCTACTCGAAATCGCGACGGCGCCCGTATATCGCGCCGGCGACGTGGGTGCGAAGTGAACGACAACCTCCGCCTTCTGCCTGTGAGCCAGCGTGAACGAGCCGGGCGCCGACCCGCTCAAGGGCGGGCTCAGACCGCTCAGATCAACGACGCCGACCAGCGTGCCCTTGCCGAAGTTCTTGATGACCAGCTTGCGCGTGAACGGGCCGGTGTCCGTGCCAACTTTTCCAAACACTAGGCCGGCATGAGAGATGATCAGTGTCCCGCCGGGCATCGCCTGAATCGGAGTCGGCGTCGGACTTGAGGTCGGGGTCGGCGTGGAGGTTGGCGAGGGCGTCGGCATCTGAGTGGGTGTCGCAGTCGGTGTCGGAGTTGATGTCGGGGTAGGGGTCGGAGTCGATGTTGGTGTCGCTGTCGGAGTAGGTGTCGGTGTCGGTGTTGGCGTCGGAGTTGGAGTCGCCGTCGGAGTTCGAGTCGCCGTCGGAGTGGGCGTTGGAGTCGCTGTCGGTGTGGGTGTGGATGTCGGTGTCGGGGTGGGTGTTGGCGTCGGCGTAGGGGTCTGAGTGGGCGTCGGCGTCGGAGTCGGGGTCGCTGTCGGAGTTGGCGTCGGAGTCGGAGTTGGGGTTGACGTCGGTGTCGGGGTCTGAGTGGGTGTCGGTGTTGGCGTTGGAGTCGGTGTCGGAGCTGGGGTTGGCGTCGGTGTCGGGGTCTGAGTGGGTGTCGGTGTTGGCGTTAGAGTCGGTGTAGGAGTTGGGGTTGGCGTCGGTGTCGGGGTCTGAGTGGGCGTCGGCTTTGGCGTTGGAGTCGGTGTCGGAGTTGGCGTCGGCGTCGGAGTTGGGGTTGGCGTTGGTGTCGGGGTCTGAGTGGGTGTCGGCGTTGGCGTTGGAGTTGCTGTCGGAGTTGGCGTCGGCGTCGGAGTTGGGGTTGGCGTCGGTGTCGGGGTCTGAGTGGGTGTCGGTGTTGGCGTTGGAGTCGGTGTTGGAGTGGACGTCGGTGTCGGCGTGGGGGTTGGCGTTGGTGTCGGGGTTGCGGTCGGAGTAGGTGTCGGTGTCGGCGTTGGCGTAGGAGTTACGGTCGGCGTCGGCGTTGATGTCGGTGTCGGCGTAGGCATCGGCGTCGGTGTGGGCGTAGGAGTCGGGGTCGGACTCGCCGGGGCCAGGCCGATCTGGTACCCGAGGCTGTCTCCCGCGACCGAAGCCGTCGCGATTTGATCGCCGGTCGCCGTTTCCGATGAGGGGATCAGAAGCGACGCATTTGAAATATCGGGACCGCTCCCGGAAACGTCGCTTTGGAATGACTCCGAATATCCATCCGGCTCGGTCAGTGAATTGTCGCCGGTTATTCCATAGGCCAGCAGGTCCAGGGTGTTGTCGGCGGTCGTGGTGATCGAGGGAGCGGTCAAAGTGGTGCTGTCAGGAGTGGGATCGACCTCGTTCACCTCAAACGGGGCGCTGGTGTTGACGTTGTCGAACGAGACGATACCGCCTGAGCCGGTGAACGTGTCGCTGAAGTTCCACGTGAACGCGGTATCCGACGTGTCGCCCATCTGGGCCGTCCGGTAGGCCAGCGAGATCAGAAGGTCGGTGCCGGATGAGTCCTGGCGCAATTCGGTCCATCCTGATGGAACCGTGATCGTGGCATCGCTGGCGTTGACGCCGTTGAAGCTCTGGATTGCGATCGTGGCCAACATGAACTGGCCGGGCGTAATCGTGAGCGGCAGGTTGAGGCTGAGAGAAGTTTGTCCGCCGGAACCGGTGTTCCCCTTGGACGAGTCGACTGCGACCGGCGCGGGTGGGGATCGGCCTGCGCGAGCGCGCCGCATACCGTCAACTGCCGCGTTCCGGGGACGTAGGCGATCGCAGCCACGATCCAGACGGCCGCCGCGATTGGCAGGCAGTATACGGCGCGTCTCAACACTTGCAATTATCCACAGACATCAGGCGCAGCAGACAGGGCAAGATACAAAATCTATCTGGCGAAGCGCCCCCCTCACAAGCAAGTTTGTTGGCGGGATTGAAAGGTCCGTGGAGTGGGCGCTAGAGCGAGCGCAGCAGCTTCGGCGTCGCGAGCCATCGGAGCACGCATCGCGCGGTGTCGTCCGCGAGCTCCGCCTCGATACAGGCGACGCCGCCCTTCTTGAAATCCATGTAGAGCCGTTTTTCCGAGCCGGTCAGGAGGATCGAGGCCAACTCGCTCAGACACGGCTGATGTCCCACCAGCATCACGGTCTTCAGCCGCACGTGCGGACGCAGCGCCGGCGCCACCGTTTTGAGGTCTGCTGCCGGAGACAGCTCGGGCAATACCTCGACCTTCGGACCGTTCAGCCCCTGCGCCAGTATCTCGGCGGTCTCGCGCGCCCGGCGAAGCGGGCTGCTCAGGATGAGATCGGGCCGGACTTTCAGCTTGCGCAGGCCCTGGGTGGCGCGGATCATTTTCGCCTTGCCCGCTTCGGTGAGTGCGCGATCGTCGTCGCCGGTGTCGGCGCGGTCCTCGGCGATCGCATGGCGCACCAGATAGAGATCCATGGGCCAGCATTCTCTCGCGACGCAATTGCGCCCGCAACCCGGCGGCCTTGGTCCAGATCTGGCTTAGCCCGGCCGCCTGCAGCGCCGCGCGCCCGCCGGACGGTCCGCCCAGAGGGGCTTGAAAGAGACCGCGCAAGGTAACAAAATGTATAGAAAGATGACTATCAAATGCCAACATGGCGGCGTGGCCTTTACGAGCGGGCCGGCGAGGAAAGGGGGTACGGCGATGAGAATTCCATGGGAGCGCGCCCGAGAGGAGGTGCTGGATACGCTGCGGGCCCTGGTCAGGCTCGACACCAGCAATCCGCCCGGCAACGAGCGGATCGCGACCGAGTGGCTGTCCGCGGCGTTCAGCAGCTACGGAATCGGCTCCGTCGTGCTCGAAAGCCGCCCGACCCGTGCCAATCTGGTTGCGCGGCTCAAGGGCCGCGACGCCGGCAAGGCGCCGCTGATGGTCTCGTCGCACACCAACGTCGTGCCGGTCGAGCCGGGATGGAGCCGCGCGCCGTTCGGCGGTGAAATCGCCGACGGATGCGTCTGGGGACGCGGCGCGCTCGACATGAAATCCAAGTGCGCCATGGACGTTCTGCTCATGACCGCGATCAAGCGCGCGGGCGTGGTTCCCAACCGCGACCTGATTATGGTGGCGGTCGCCGACGAGGAGTGTGGCTCGGAGCACGGCGCCAAATTCATGGTCGAACAGCATCCCGATCTGATCGGCGCCGGCTATGTGCTCAACGAGGCGGGCGGCTTCACCTGTTACGTGGGGGGCAATCGCTTCTACCCCGTGCAGGTCGCGGAGAAGGGTTACGTGACCGTCAAAGTCACTGTGACCGACGCTCCGGGACATGGCTCGGTGCCGCGGGCCCGCACCGCGATCACGAGACTCGCGGAGCTGATCCTTAAGGTCGCGAACACGCCGATGCGTCTCAACGTGACGGCCATGATGCGCACGTCGCTCGCGGACATCGGCATATCGCCCGAGAACGTGCCGGCGATGCTCGTGCCGGTGATCGCGAATACCGCGTCACCGACCATGATTCGCGCCGGCTATAGGCACAACGTGATTCCTGCCGAGGCCTCGATGGTGCTCGATGGACGAATTCTGCCGGGCGAAAACCCCGAAAGCTTCTGCGCCGAGCTGCGTTCGATTATCGGGCCGGAGCCGGCACTCGAGATGGTCAAGACCGCGCCCGCGGTCGAATTCGGTATCCAGACGCCGCTGTTCGGGTTGATCAAGAAGCACACCGAAGCGGCCGATCCCGGCGCGCGAGTGTTGCCCTGGATGATTCCGGCCGGGACCGACAGCAAGTACTACAAGCAACTGGGCGCGGTCTGCTACGGCTTTGCGCCGGTGAAGCTGGAACCCGAGATGCCGTTTGGGTCGCTGTATCACGCTCACGACGAGCGGATGCCGATCGAGGGGTTGTTCTGGGGCCTTCGGGTCTACGCCCGGGTGGTGCTGGAGTTCCTGGGGCTGAGGTTCGAAAACGTCTTCGCGTGAGCACGCGCGCCGGGCTCACATGCCTGAGGTGAGGGTCTCGTCAAGCTGGCGATCTCGCGGCGTGAACGTGACCAGCAAGCGCGGCGGCTCTTCCAGCGGTATGATCGCGAAGCGCGAGACCGGCAGCGTGTTGACCCGCACGACCGTCTGCTGCGAGTCGCTATCCACCTCGCAGTCCTTGAAGATCGATCGGTCGAACACCAGATGGCGCTCGAGTTTGGCGTCGGGCGAGGCCTGCTTGAGAGTGACGATCAACGTCGAGTAGCCGGATCCGTTCTCGATCTGCCGATCGAATTTGACCGGCCCGCTCAGATCGAAAATCACCGAAAGCGGCGGATCCGAGGCGCCCAGCCGGATCGTCCTCAGCGTCACGGGGCCGCTTGGGGCGGCGGCTTTGGCGCTTTGTCCCGGTTTCGCAGCCAGGAGCGGCAATCCGTCGGGGCCGTACGCGGCGTCCGCCGATGGCGTCTCGAGGCCGGATTCTCCGTCACGTTGCCGGACCGTCACGCGATCGCGATCGTCGTTTTCGGCGGGCCCGAAACCGCTCTCCGCGAGCACCAGGCGCAGCGGATCTTCTTCGTTGTCGATCGGCTGGTTCAGGCTCTTGAGTTCGCTCGCGGCCTGGGTCGCGTAGGGCGAGTCGGGAAAGTGGCGGATCAGGGCGGCGAACGCCTGCGCCGCTGAATACTTCTTGCCTTCCTTCTTGAGCGTGGTTCCGAGCTCGTACAATGCCTCGGAAGCGACCGGCGTGTCGGGATACTTCTGCATCAGCTCGGCCAGCCGCGATTCGGCGGCGCGGTAGTTGGCGCGCTGGTAATAGAAGTTGCTGACCACGAGCTGGTTGCGCGCCAGCATCTCCCGGCAAATTGCGATCCGTTCGTGCGCCAGCTCGGCGAATGAGCTTTCCGGGAAGCGCTGCTCGAGCGCCTCGAACTGATGCATCGCAGCCACGGTGGCGCTCTGATCTTGGTCGGCGCGCCCGATCTGGTCGAAGTACGACATCGCGAGATAATAGGAGGCCAGATGCAGGTTCCGGTTGGTCGGATGCATCCGCTCGAAGTCATTGAGCGCGCTCACCGCCTCGCCGTACTCCTTCTCGCGGTAGTAAGCGAGGCCGATTTTCAGTTCCGCGTCCTCGGCGTAGGGACTGAACGGAAACTGATCGATCAAATGCTGATAGTTCTCGATCGCGTTGTTGTAGTTGCCCTGGGCGAACATCAGATCGCCCTGCGCGTAGTAGTCTTCTACGGAGGGAGTCTTTTTAAGACTGCAACCTACCGCGATGGCCGCACAAAAGGCCAGCAAAATCAGAAAGTAGCGCCGCATAAGGGATTGCCAACGAGGTTAGACGCTCGTCCCGGTCAAGGCAAGGCCGGCCAATCAGCGGCGTACACAGCGCGCAGGTCCGGGGAAGAAAAATCGACGCAGCCGCGCCGAGATGCTCTTCGGCAACGGGCCGGAGATCAGGTTCGAGCGCCGGCCGGCGAGCGGCCGAACGCGCCGTGAAATACGCGTCGGCCGGCTTCGAGATATTTGCGGCCGAAGTTGGAGCGATCGGATCCGGGTACGGGTTCGTCGACGCGTGCTAATCCGGCCGCCTCGAGAATCGCGAAAATGTCACGCGCGTAGTCGCCGACGTCGGTGGCGACGAACACTCGCCCGCCGTCATCGGATAGCGTGCGCCGCAGGCTGCCCGCGAAATGCGGGGTGAACAGGCGATGCTTGACGTGGCGCTCCTTGGGCCACGGATCGGGAAAGTAGATGTGATACGCGGCGACGCTCGCGTCGGGCAGCAGCAGATTTACCACCGTTCGCGCGTCGGCGCGCAGGACGCGCAGGTTGGGCGATTCGCTTTGCCCCGCCCGCACGGCAAGCATCCGCGCGACCGAGCCCGACAGCTCGACCGCAAGGAAGTTCCGCTCCGGCATCGAGGCCGCCCGCTCGATTATGAAGTCGCCCTTGCCGGCGCCGAGCTCGACCTCGATCGCGGCCTGGCGTTGAAAGAGCGTAGCGGGCTCGACCGTGAAGACCGGCGCGTCGTGCGCGATCGTTACGCGATGGGCAAGCCTCTGCGCCGCGGGATTCCGCCAGATACGCGCCGCTTTCCTTAGCCGTGCCATCGCGACGTTTCCGGATCGTAGTGTTACACAACTCGGCGACCAGCGAGACGCCGACGCTGCTACGAGTGGCAAGGAGTCTCCGGGCAGACGGGATGCGCGGGGGTGCCAATTCTCCCGGCTGACCAAATCTGCTAGTGTTCGATTGGCCTTGGATTCGGCTGGCGCGTCATGACGGAATTGTTGAGGCAAGCATTCGAGAAAGCGGCCCAGCGGCTGCCGGAACACGAGCAGGATGAGTTCGCTCGCTGGTTGCTGGACGCGATCGAATCGGACGAGCGGGGTTGGGACGCTGCCTTCGCCGGGACGCCGGACAAACTCAAGCGCCTTACAGACCCGCGCGCTTGAGGACTTCCGCGCGGGCCGCACCGAGCCGCTGGATCCCGAAAAGCTCTGAAGTCTCACACCACACCAGACTTCTGGCGGGCCTATTCCTCTCTGCCCGCTGTGACCAGACGACTTGCCAGAGAATCCTACAAAAGATTCAACGCAGATCCCCATCACCCGAGTCTGCACTTCAAGCGGGTCAATCCTGCAGCCCCAGTCTATTCGGTCAGAATCGGACTGGGCTGCCGCGCTCTCGGAGCAATGCCTGACGGCGACACAATCGTCTGGTATTGGATTGGCTCACACGCCGACTATGACAAACTGATTTAGAGTTGTCGCCGGGGCGCGACTCTGGTATCGGAGCGCTATGAAATTTCCCGATGGATTCCTGTGGGGTACCGCGACCGCCGCGCATCAGGTCGAAGGCGGCAACGTCAACAGCGACTGCTGGCTGCTCGAACATGTGAAGAGCACCTTCTTCGTCGAGCCGTCGGGCGACGCCTGTGACCAGTACCATCGCTATGCCGAGGACTTCGCGATTCTTCAGCGCCTGGGCTTCAACTCGTACCGCTTCGGTATCGAATGGGCACGCGTCGAGCCGGAGGAGGGCGAGTTCTCGCGTGCCGAGATCGAGCATTACCGCCGGATGCTGGCGTCGTGCCGCGAGCACGGCCTGCTCCCGATGGTCACGCTGCATCACTTCACGTCGCCGCGATGGATCGCGGCGCGCGGAGGATTCGAATCGTCCGCGACTGCTGCGCGTTTCGCCCGCTACTGCGAGCGAATCGCGAATGACCTGGGCGACTTGATCGGCGCGGCATGCACGCTGAACGAGCTCAACGCCGTCAGCCTTCTGCCAGCAGATGGGCACGCTCCCTTCGGATGAAAAAATACTTTACTCGAAGTGGCGCGCCGAAGCGGCGCATGCGATGGGCGTCGCGCCCGAGAGCTTCTCGGCGTTCCCGTTCTGCGCGCAGTCGACGATCCGCGACAATATCCTGCGCGCGCATCGCGAGGGTTACGACGCGCTGCACTCGGGCCGCGGCAAATTCCCGGTCGGGATGACGCTCGCGCTCCAGGAGTTGGTCGCCGCCGACGGCGGCGCCGATCGATGCGCCGCGGCGCTGCGCGAATCGCAGGACATTTTCGCCGAGGCCGCGCGCGGCGACGACTTCGTCGGCGTGCAGACCTATACGCGCCGCTTCATCGGGACGAAAGGACCGTTGCCGCCGCCCGCGAATGCCGAGTGCACGCAGATGGGCTACGAGTTCTATCCCGAGGCGCTCGAGGCGACGATTCGCCGCACCGCCGCGATCGCCAAGTGTCCGGTCTACGTGACCGAAAGCGGAATCGCCGCGACCGACGATTCGCGCCGGATCGAATTTATCCGCCGCGCGATCGCCTGCGTCGAGCGATGTGTCAAGGACGGTATCGACGTTCGCGGCTACTACTACTGGTCGATGCTGGATAATTTCGAATGGATTCTCGGCTACGGGCCCAAGTTCGGAATCGTCGCCGTCGATCGGACGACGCAGGAGCGCATCGTCAAGCCGAGCGCCGAATATCTCGGGCGGATCGCGCGCAGCAACTCAAGCGAGCCTGTCACGCGGGCTTGAATTTCACCAGCGTGTGCTCGGGAGTCACGTCGTCGAAGTAAACCTCGACCGGCATCCCGATCCGTACATCGTCCGGAGGTCCGACGATATTGGTCGTCATCCGGGGACCTTCCGCGAGCTCGACGATTGCGAGCACGTAGGGAGCGTCGGCGAACGCGCGGCTGGAGGCGCGGCGCACGATCGTATAGCTGTAGACGGTCCCGCGGCCGCTCGCGCGGCGCCATTCCAGGCGCTCGGAAAAGCATTGCGGACATCGCGGGCGCGGATAGTGGATGAATGCGCCGCAGGCCGCGCATCGTTGGAGCATCAGCTCGTGACGCCTCGCAGCCTCCCAGAACGGGCGGCTGATCGGAGTCGGCTTGGGCAGCGGCTTGAGGTATTCGCTCATGATCGGCGCTCCAGAATCAGGCTGGCCTGCTCGCTCATTATTCCGCCGTTGCCGTTGACGTAACCGAGCGCGGCGTTTTTCACCTGGCGGCCGTCGCCGCGTCCCATCAGTTGGCGAATTGCCTCCGTGACGTGACTCATCCCGCCGGCCAAACCCGCCTGCCCGAATGAAAGTTGACCGCCGTGCGTGTTGCACGGGAAGTCGCCGTCGTAGCGCGAGATCGTGCTCCATCACGAACGGCCCGCCCTGTCCCTTCTTGCAGAATCCGGCGTCTTCGAGCGTGACGATCACCGTGATCGTGTAGCAATCGTAGGGGCAGACGAAGTCGATGTCTTCGGGCTTGAGACCCGCCATCGCGAATGCGGCCTCGGCCGCCGGCTTGATCGGCGAAGTGGTGAGCGAAGGCGCGTAGGTGATCGTCGAATGGTTGGAGTATTCGCCGGCGCCGAGCAGCCATACCGGCGGATGTTTCGCGCGCCGGGCGATCTCCGCAGACGCCACTACTACCGCCGCTCCGCCGCTGACCGGGCTTACGATCTCATACAGATGGAGCGGATCGACGATCATCCGCGAATTCAGCACCTCGTCGATCGTAAGCGGCCGGTCGTTGAACGTCGCGAGCGGATTCTTGAGCGCGTTCCGACGCTGATCGACGGCGACTTTCGCCATCTGCCGCGCGGTGGTGCCGTACTCGTGCATGTGGCGATGCGCGATCATCGCATAGCCGCAGTTGGCCCCGATATTCCCATACGGCAGCTCGAACTCGCGCTGCACGGAAACCGTGGGGACGCGCTGGTCGCCGACCTTGTTGACGTCCGCCATCAGGCAGAGCACGGCGTTGCACATGCCGGCGTGAATCGCAGCCGCGGCGCGCCAGATCATTCCGGCCGCGCTTGCGCCGCCGATATCGACCTGATTCAGCATCCGCGGATTTATTCCCATCACTTCGGCGGCGACGCCCGGATAGATCATGCCGGGGTCCGAAAACGGCACGCCCACCAGGAAGCCGTCGATGTCGCGCTTGTCGAGGCCCGCATCGGCGATCGCTTCGGCGGCGACCGTGCCCATCATCGCGAGCGCGGTGAGGTCGCCGGGCTCCTTGATTGGTTTCAGCTCGCCGATTCCGATCGCGGCCGCCTGTCCCTTGAGGCTCATGATAAAAGCTCCCGCATAATTCCGCTCATGATTCAGATCGTTACCACAAAAGCCGCCGGCGGCGGAAAGCCGAACGCCAGGCCAATCGCGGTCGCGCTGGTGACAGAGGGCGCGCGGTCGGCTAACGTTGCGCTAACTTTGGGGACTGCGAGGTACTTTGCCGGATGGCGTTCATAATCTGCGACGATCACAGCCAGAGTGTCGAGGCCGACGGGATGGACCCGAAGGCGGCCAAACAGCACATGGTGGGCGACCCGAAACCGAATCCCACGGCGCTCGAAAAGGAAGTGATCGAGTTCGGCAAGGTCCATCGCGACTGCAACATCCGGATTCTCTCCGACTGAAGCGGATCGGTCTTCGACTTCGCTCCGGCGCAGCGCGCGCACGCGCAATCGTATTGACCCGCTCTCGACGCGGCGGATAGACTGCCCGCGCGGGGTGGAGCAGTCTGGTAGCTCGCCGGGCTCATAACCCGGAGGTCGAAGGTTCAAATCCTTCCCCCGCAACCACGGATATCGCTGTTCTTGAAAGAAGCGTCCGGTGCGCGGCTCGCCGAACCAGCGCCGGCATCGCGCGTGGCGGGGACTAGAGACTCTACATCGCCTGGGAATGCAGCCACGGACACGCGCCCGGCAGTACCTCATTACAGTCCTCCCAAGTGAGCCAGCCTACCCGCTGCGTCAGCGCGACACAGTCGAGCTTGGGATCGCCTCTACGGTGAGGGAGATCTTCGAGCAGTGTCTCAGGGTGCTCCCAATATTCATGCATCAGCCTGCCGTACAGCCGAGACCGCCAGTTTTCCTTGAACATGCGGGGAGTTAGCAGGGCAAAGAGCGTCTTCTTCGGGTCACGCTTGCTCAACGGCGGCGCCTGTTCTGTAGGCTGCTCCAGGATGACGTCAACGTAGCGCGCGATCTGATTACGCATGAGGTCGAACGTGATCTCATATGATATGTCGGCGCAGACCTTCGCCTCGAAGATCACAGCGAAGCCGGTCTCTTCGCTGACCAGCACCGCATCGGCGTGGGTGAAGCCTTCCAACTTGGCTTCAGGGTTCGTCCGTGCGGCGTCAAAAACGTATGGAATAATATGTCGGTCGCGAACGTGGTCGCGGAGCCAGTAGTTGTATGCACGTGGCGATGGCATGGGAGCTTCAAGTAGGAGTTCCAGCGGTTCCCGAAGCAGGTCATCCCACTTTTGCGCGGATGCGACCGGCGCCATGTCGCCGAAACACTTCTGGAGCAACGCACGCCAAGTGCGAGCGCCGGTTGTGCCATGTACTTTGAGAAGGCATCCCGCCGTCCAGAAACGCTCGTCCTTTTCAATCTGCCGCGGCTCCCTCATCGCGGTAATCGCCATCCCTTTGGCGCCGTCGCGATGCTGCTCTGAAAACTCGTGATACTTCTTGGCGCTCTTTTCATAGTACCGGACGCCGACTCTTGCGCTCTCGGAATCTTCGGCGGCAGGAACTACTTTGGCGTGCCCGCCACTGGCCTTCGCGAGATGCTTTTGCACGACTTCGCTGCTAAACGGAAGATAGGTCTTGTCGATAGTGTGCATTGCCACAGCCTCCACAGGATTGCGTCTAGACCGGAACTTGCGTTTTGCCTCTCTGACTATAGATTCCCGAATAGATCGGGCTGCGCCGCTTCAGCTTCCGAGCAGTGTCATGCCCAGTGCTTTTCCGGCTTTTATGAGGTCCTTGTCCAGAGTGGCGAGCGGCAGGTTTCGGCGCTGCGCGAGTTCCAGATAGGCGGCGTCGTACAAGGTGAGCCGGTGGCGTTCAGCCAGCCGGGCTGTGACCGTCCATGCCTGGTCGGCGGTTTCCGTATCCAACCTGACGGGCAGGGTTCGAAGAAAGCCCGCAAGGCGCTGCCGTCGCTTGCTGTCCAGGCGCTTTCTGCGTTCGGCCATCAGGAGCCCGTTCAGAGCTTCCAGGGGCCACAGGGAAGGAGCGACGGCGCCGGTTACGGCGACGCGATCCAGAAGGTCCATGATCGACTGGGTGTGTTCGTCCTCGAAGCACCAGGCCAGTGCGACGGAACTATCGACGACGAAACTCACGCACGCCCTTCGTTGATGAGGTCTTTGATTTTAAGGCCGCGGAGCGTCACTCCCTTGCTGGCTTCGCGCAGACCGGCCGCGGCGCGGTTTGCCTTCTTGCGATCGAATCCGGGTCCCGCCGGCACGAGCCGGGCGACGGCCTTCCCGCGGCGGGTTATTACTATTTCCGCTCCGTGCTGAACCTGGTCAAGAAGGGCGCTCAACTTGTTCTTGGCCTCAAACGATCCGATTTCCTGCATGGCAATCTCCAGCGGGCCTATCATCTAGCTTAACATCAGAACGATCGGGGCTCGAATCCGAGACAGAAGTCAGGTCGGTGACTCGCTTCCGGCGTCGCGCCACCTCTATTGCGACAGTTCCTCGCGAATCGAGTACATCTTTTGGCGGGCTTCGCTGATGTATGAATCGAGGTACTTGCGATGGTTGGCGAAGATTCCCGTGGGCGAGCCGTCGAGGACGATGAACGGCTTCATCATCGCGGCCTTGCCTAGTGGCTCGATAGTCTCGTCGAAGAGCTCTGCCAGTACCGGCTTGGTAGTCAGTGCCTGGTGATACTCGCGCTTTACCGCCTGCATCATGTAGTACTGGACATGCGCGTAGCCTTGCGCGTGGTAGAAGTAGTCGTCGGTGTCCCACGGATAGATCGGGCTGCCGTCGTCCTTTTTGGTGCGATAGAGGTTCGCGTGCGCGTCGCCGAGCATGTCGCCCCACGACTGGAACAGCCGCACCAGTTCCACGTTCCGCTGATTGATCTCGCGCGAAGTTTCAGGCGTGGTGTGGAGTCCGGCGAGGTACATCTGAAGATGGAGTACGCCGTCCTTGTATCGCGTTTCGGCCGCCGGAAACATCCAGCGGGTCGCGTCGTTGCGGAAGTCGGTGTCCGCGATCACCAGATTGGGATCGTACTCGTTGGATGAAATTTTGGTGAGATGATCCTTGAACACGCGCAGGGTCTCGCGCACGGCCAGGATTATTCCGAGCTGGCGGTTGGCGTTGTTGTCGGCCATCACGTGAGGTCCCCACAGGTAGAAATCGTTGGGGCGCCATCCGAAGCCGTCGTGCAGCTCGTGATCCATGATCGCCGCTAGCGTCGAGGCGTAAATCTCTCCGGGCACGAACGGCTGGCCGGGTGGAAATTTCTCCGCGATGTCGAAATTGAGATGATTGTGGCGCTTCTGCCCGAAATGGAGTCCTAGGTTGATCGCCAGCAGCGCCACGAGCGCGACTCCGAGCCATATACCGATGCGTTTCATGTCGTCCGCTATTGTGGCTGAGCGAGTGACCTGATGTAAGCGCAGCCGTGCGACTGCACTTGCGCGTTCAGAAGCGATCGGAAGTCCAATAGACCGAGGAGGGATTGCGCACCGCCGCCATCACTTTGCCGGCGGCTGCGGCCGGCGGCAGGCCGAAGCGGCGTCCGAGACGCTCCGCCGAGATGATGCGCCACATGTAGTACTTGTCCTCGTGATGCAGCGGGGGACATCCGGCGGCGGCGAGCGCGCTCTCCAAGTCCGGATCGTGAGCGCTGTGAGTCACCGGGACGGCTGATTCGAAGCTGCGGCCTTCCGGGTCGGAGCCGCCCCGGCCCAGAAAATAGGGCTTCGGAAGCCTGTCGGCGGCGTTGGCGATATGACCGAACGTCGCGAGCATCGCCGCCGCACTATCGCGCCGATATCCGTACTCCATGATCATGGGAAGGCCGTAGAACCTGATCGCGCGAGCGTAGGCGGCGATTTGTCCATCGTGATGTACCGCGCGCGAGCGGCAGACCACGAAGTATTCGCCGGGATTTCCCGCGTACAGGAGGTTGCCGCGCCAATAGCCGGGGTCGCGTACGACCGTCGAGTCGAAGCGGCCGCTGTACGAGGAATAAATCGCCGACACTTCGGCGAGATCGCGCACCGGATCGAAGCGCTCGATCGCGAAATCGCCACCGATAGGCAGTTGCGCGGCATTCGGCAGGAGGCTGAAAATCCGCGTCACGCTCCTCCAGCCGAAGCCGGCGTAAAAGTCGAGCCGCTCGGCAAACAGCAGCGAGAGCTCGAATCCTTCTCGCTCCATCGTGTCGACCGAAAGGCGCATCAGGGCCGCCGCGATGCCGCGCTTGCGGTAATCCGCCAGAGTGTAGACCGAGCCGATGCCGCCGGTCGCGACGGCCTGCCCGGCGAGATTCAGCTTGCGATCGAAGATTTGAACCGTGGATACGATACGCCCGGCGTCGAGCGCGACCAGGCACAGATCGTCGCGGAAGGACGGGTCGCTCAGATTGTAGCGCGCGAAGAAATCGCGGTCGTCGAACCAGTGGGCGAGGAGATCGAGGACCTCGTCGCGTTCGCTACGGCGCGCCTGACGCAGCTCCATCTTCAGCGAATTTCATACGTGAACTGCTGCTGAGTGCCGCCCCGCAGGACGGAAATTCCAACCGAGTTCTGATCGCGGAGCGAGTTCAGCAACCGCAGCGCCTGACCCGGATCCGTCAACGGCTGGCCGTTGATCGCGCTGACCACATCGCCGTCCTTGAGGCCCATCCGCTGGAACAGTGAGTCCGGCTGAATCTCGGACAGCTTGAACCCCTTGTCCTGCGGGTCAGGCAACGCCCGCATCTGGGTCAACAGCGGCACCATGTTCGACAGGCTGCTTTCGACCTCTGCGCGCGGCATTACGAAGTGATTCGCACGCCTGCGATGGAGGCTGCGCGAAAAGGGCATGGGTCCTCTCGGCGTTTGGGTCATGATCCCCGACCCGCCGGAATCGGGCGTCGGGTTGGCGGGAATATCCAGTTCGACTCGCTTGCCCTGCACGTCGATGAAAACCCGCGACGCTTCGACCACCGCCAGCTTGCCGGCGTCGGGAATGTCGTCGTCGAGGCGGTAGAGATCCTGCTGGTTGGTACGCTCGTCCAGGAAAATCGCCCACGGTTTGTCGTGGGTTTGGAGTGACGTTCCAAGCAGCCTCAGATGCAGATCGATCGGTGGGGGCGGCGCCGGCGCTTGCTCGACCTGGGGCAGTGTGAAGATGTTGCGAGTCATGATCTCATTGTAATGGTCGCGGCTGTAGGTCCGATCGGGGGCCAGCGCGACCGGGGCGGGAACCGGAGCGACCCTGATTCCGCCCGCCAGCCTGCCGGCAATGATGTCGTTGACAGACAGCGCCGCCAGGTATGCGATTCCCGCGATCAGGAGGACATTGAGCGCAGTCAGATAGCGTTCCGACAGATTGAGTCCCATCTGCTACTTATGCTCGCGCCGTGCTAGGCCCAAGCCTCGGCTTCGTACGAGCATCCCTTGACCAGCCGTTGCAGGTCATAATTCCAGCGGCCCTTCCATCGCTCGATCGTGAGGCTCGCGGGACTGTGCCCGCTTCGAACCAGGTCGAGCAACCGGGCCAAATAGATGGTCTCATCCTCGCCGCGCTGGTTCAACGCCCTCTGCCGCGCAAGACCGGCCGTCGCGATAGTGAGCAAATCAAGTGCCAGGTCCTTGAGTGTGGCGCGGCCGGTTCGCGCCTGAAGCCCGGCCTTATTCACCGCCCCGGTCAGCGCCAGACGCTCCTCGAAGCTCCAACGCTTGACGAGGTCCCATGCACCCTCGAGGCAGTCATCATCATACAGGATGCCCTTGAACAGGGCGGGCAACGCGAGCATCAGGGAGGGTGGCTGGCTGTCGGCGGTTCGCACTTCCAGGTAGGTCTTGAGCCTGACCTCCGTGAAGATAGTGGTCAGATGGTTGGCCCAGTCCTCTTCGGTCGCACGATATCGGCCGAACCCGCGCTCCATGTACTGGCGGAAGGTGATACCGGGCGGACGCGTCAGATCGGTGTATTGGTTGTCGCGGATCAGGAAGTACATCGGGACTTGGAGCGCATAGTCAACGTAGTCGTCGAAACTCGCGTCGGCGTCGAAGGCGAACCTCAGCACGCCGCATCGATCGGGGTCGGTATCGGTCCAGATATGTCCTCTGAAGCTATGGTATCCGTTCAGGTCGCCGTCGCTGAGCGGGGAGTTGGCGAACATCGCGTACACCAGCGGCACGACTCCCATGCTGACGCGCAGCTTGCGCATCGCGTCCCGCTCATCGCTGAAGTCGAGGTTGGATTGCACGCCGGCCGTCTGCTTCATCATGCGCTGGCCGAGCCGCCCCTTGCGCGCCATGTACGGGTACATGATCGCGTAACGGTCCTTGGGGAGCAGCTCGATTTCGCCGATTGTGCTCACCGGCTGCATCCCGAGGCCAAGCAGGGTTACGCCCAGCTCGTGGCCGACGTCGACCAACTGCTCGATGTGCTGAGTGAATTCGCGATGCGCGCAATGGATAGTCTCGCACTGCTCGCCGGATAGCTCGATTTGCCCGCCCGGCTCGATCGTAATCGCGGCCCGCTCGCCCTTGAGCCCGATGATACGGCCGTGCTCCTCGTCGGGCTGCCATCCGAAGCGCTCGGCAAGGCGCCGCAGGACCTGCTCGACGCCGGCCGGCCCGGAGAAGGGCAGGGCGCGGCCGTCGCGAGCCGAGACTGCGATTTTTTCGTACTCGGTGCCGACCCTCCAATCCTTGCGCGGCTTGGCGCCGCTGCGGATGTGCCGGATCAGGTCGTCCTTGCTCTCGACGGGATCGTTCATCATGCCGATGCACGCCTCGACGGCCCCTTGCGCCAGACGCGCGCCTATCATGGCTACGCCCCTGACGCGAGACAAGTCTGTTTTCGCGGCACTTCGTCCGGAGAGAGTGCCCACGTACCGGGACTGATTATAGCGTGATCGGGTCCCACTACGAATCGCCTCTGATCTATGGTTTCATCGTCACCCTGTAACACGGAGGCAACGCAGCGGATGGCGGATACGGTTCTCGCGATCGACCAGGGCACCACGGGCACCACGGTCTTCGTACTCGACTCGGCCGGGCGGATTCGCGGCCGCGCCTACGGCGAGATCCGTCAGTACTACCCTCGCCCCGGATGGGTCGAGCACGATCCGGAGGAGATCTACCGATCGGTCGTCCGCCTGAGCAAAAAAGCGCTCGGTGCGGCGAAGGTGCGCGCCCGCGACGTGAGCGCGATCGGAATAACCAATCAGCGCGAGACCTTCGTCGTGTGGGAACGCAAAAGCGGCCGGCCCGTCGCGCGCGCGATCGTATGGCAATGCCGCCGCAGCGCTGAGATTTGCGATCGGTTGCGCGATCGCGAAGCTGAAGTCACCGAGCGCACCGGCCTGCTGCTCGATCCATATTTTTCGGGCACCAAGCTCAAGTGGCTGCTCGACCAGCGCCCCAGCCTGCGGACGCGCGCGGCGCGCGGCGACCTGTGTTTCGGCACAATCGAGACTTGGCTTATCTACAAACTGTCGCGCGGCGCCACCTTCGTGACCGACTACACCAACGCCTCGCGCACGATGCTCTTCAACCTCGAGGGCAGAGCATGGGACGCCGCGATGCTCGAGATGCTCGGCGTGCCGGCGCAGATGCTGCCCCGCGCGGTAAGCTCGCGCGGGCCTTTGGGCGAAGCGGCGGCCGGGACGATCGGCGATCGGGCGATACCGATCGGCGCGGCGATCGGCGATCAGCAGTCGGCGCTCTATGGGCAGGGCGCCCTCGATTCGGGCCAGGCCAAGGCGACCTACGGCACCGGAGCGTTCCTGCTGATGAACACGGGGACCGCGCCGGTCCGATCGCGAAATCGCCTGCTGACGACTATCGCGCTGGCCGCGCATGGCGAGCCCGCCTACGCGCTGGAGGGTTCGGTCTTTATCGCGGGCGCGGCGGTGCAATGGTTGCGCGACGGGATGAGGCTGATCGACAAGGCCGCGCAAACTCTGGCGATGGCGCGCAAGAGCAGGCAGCGCGATCATCCTTACGTGGTGCCGGCTTTCGTCGGGCTCGGCGCGCCCTATTGGGACAGCGGCGCCCGCGGCGCGATACTCGGGATCACTCGCGGCACCACGCGCGAGGACGTGGTGCGCGCGACGCTGGACAGTATTGCGTACCAGGTGCTCGAAGTGTTGCTCGCGATGGAGGCCGACACCGGCGTGCGAATGAAGGAGCTTCGCGTCGACGGCGGCGCAGCGGCAAATGACTACCTGATGCAATTCCAGGCCGACCTGCTGGCCCTGCCGGTCAGACGGTCAAAAGTCGCCGAGACCACGGCGCTCGGCGCCGCGATGCTGGCCGGACTGGCGACCGGACTGTGGCGCTCGGAGGATAGCCTGGCGGAACTTCGCAAGATCGATCGCGTCTTCAAGTCCACGATGGGCGCGAATGAACGCGGCAAGCTGATCGACGGATGGCGCGACGCGGTCCGGCGTGTGCTAAGCCGGTAGACCTTAATCACTTCCCGTCCTTGTGAAGGGCGGGGAGAATTTGGAATTCGGAGATCATCTTCGTTGAACGATTCACGCCCCAAAGTCTTTCCGATCTTTCCTGATCAGTATTCCGAGACGGCCGCCGCACTGGGCCGCGCCTTCGTCAACGACCCCGTGCTGTGGGCGCTTCTTCCGCTCGTCCGTCAACCGGTGGAGCGTGTTAGGCGAATCGCTCAGGTCTTCTCGGTCGCGATGAGTATCAATCGGCGGCTGGGCCATCCCACCTTCGGGATAGTCGAAAAAGACACGATCGTGGCCGCCGCCGTGATCGAAGGACCAGGGGCGCCCTCGATGGCGGAAACGGTGCTGACCGGGCTGAGAGAAGCGCCGCGCCTGGTATCGGCGGTGGGATTGGGCGGCACGCGGCGCGCACTCGTGCTGGCCGACACGCTGCTGCGCCATCGCCCCAAGGAGCCACATATCTATCTCAGTCTGCTCGGGGTGGACCCGGACTATCAAAGGCGGCACTTCGGAATCGCCCTGCTGGACCATCTTCGCGAAGTGGCCGCCGAGCGGAGCACAATTGCGGGCGTCTACCTGGAAACCGCGACTGAAGCCAACGTCCCCTACTACGCCCGGGCGGGCTTCGAGGTCCTCGGTGAAATGTTCCCGCTCGGCGTCAGGATGTGGCGGATGATGCAGCCGCGGCGGAAATAGCAGGCTCACGGCCGCGAGTCGCTTTGCTCCAGAGGCTTGATGGTCGTCACGCGCAGTCCGCCGGAGGTCCATCCGACGTCGAATCCCACCCGGTCGCCCTCCTTCAACATCTCTATACCCGGCATCTTGCCGCCGATTCCCGCGCCCACGATGGCGACGAACGGGAACTCGAACGATACGTCGCGGCCGCGATTCGAGCGCACCATGCCGCGGCCGCGCGCGCGGTCGAGCCGGACGATTATTCCCTGATAGAAATTGCCCGGAAAGCGCTCGCTGTCGAAATCGTCGGGCATGTTCTATCGCTATCACGGCTGGGCATCCGCAGAAAGGCGCCGCGAACAAGGTGATGGTCTATGCTATAGTGCAGTCGGTCGGGAAAATCAGGAATGGGCATCAGTCCGCAAATCGAAATCCTCGAGCGTGATTCAGTGCTCGCCGAGATCGTGCGCCGGCTGGTGGACGCTTACCAGCCGCGGGCGGTTCACCTGTTCGGATCCAAGGCGCGCGGCGACGCCGGGCCCGACAGCGACTACGATTTGCTGGTCGTGGTGCCGGATGACGCGCCGGCCGATCGGTGCCGAAGCCGGCTGGGATACGAACGCTTGTGGGGAACTCGTGCGGGCACCGACGTTGTGGTCTGCACCCAAGAGTATTTCGACTCGCGGCAGAGCGTCGTCAACTCCATACCGGCGGCGGCCAGGCAGGAGGGAAAGTTGCTCTATGCCGCATGACCCGGCGCTGCGAACTCTTCGATGCCATACTGGCGCGTCTGCCCGCGGAGACGAAGCCGTGATTTCTCACAGCGGGACGCTGGTGCGGAACAGGATGAAGCGTCCCAGCAGCTCGCCGACCAGAACCGACATCACCGTGATATAGAGCAGCCCCGTTGCCGCCATGGTCTGGGGAATTTTCAGGGTCTGCCAGCACATCCAGACCAGCACGATCGAAGCTGCCGGGCCGACCAGCAGCCGGAAGATCAGGACCGCCAGGTCAGAGGACGCCAGATCGTGCACGGCCGAAGCGCCGCTACCGCCGAAAAGCGCCAGCGCGCCAATCGCGAGGCCGAGCACCACGAGATCGCCAACCAGCGCGGAGCCCAGCACACGCACCAGCGTACGCAGGTAATCCACCGGCAGATTCGGATCGATCAGGTACCAATGGCCGAACATCATTGCGCCGCTGGCGAACCCCAGCACCATCGACGAGATCACGGCGGTCATGCCGTAGGCGACCCACCCGATAGGCCCGAAGGCCGTGGGCTCCAGCGTCAGCGCGTTGGCAAGAACTGCAACCAGCCCGATCCCCAGCGCAAGGGCGTATGCACGCGACCGCACGAGGCCGTTGTCGGTCCAGAGTGTGAAGAGATACAAGCCGAGCACCACGCAGAACAGCATCCAGAGCGCGCTAAGCGCCCATAGCGACGATGCCGCCGGCGAACCGGGATGGTTGCCCCGATGGGCCAGGAACGCCAGACCAATCGCGTTGGTCAGCCCGGCGGACAGGTAAACGGTGCCGGTCGACTTGTAGAAACCCCGCTCGATCTTGAAGAACGGCGGTATCGCGAGCGCGAGCGTACCGCCGAAGGCGAGCTCTCCAAACACCATCAGGAAGCAGACGCCGAATCTGGTCACGAAACGATGTTAGCAGCACGAAGCGATCTTGGGGGAATGTCGAGACACCCCCCGCATCCGGCGAAACTCCCCGGGATCAGAGAGAATCCGGCTGGAATGAGTTGAATTTGTTCGACTTAAGGCACGGGTGCGCTATAATCGCGCCCAGAAGGAATTTCGATTCGTGAGGCTATCTATGCGCTCATCGCAGCTCTCGAAATTGGTTGCACTTTTGGTCTGCGTTGGTCTCTCGGCCTGCGCGGCGATCGAAGCGCAACGCCAGGCCAACGTGGTCAAGCAGCAGCAGTTCGCCACGCACATGGATATCGCGCATATCTATGTCACGCCCGACGACGCTCCGGCAGGCAAGCCCTACAAAGTGTTGGGAGACCTGACGTACAGCGAAAAGATCAATCCTGAGAACGTCGCCGACGCCATCGATGCGCACAAGATGAACGAGAAGCTGAAGGACATGGCGAACCAGAAGTACCCTGACTCGGTCGACGCAGTTATCAAGGCGCACAGCGACGTATCGAGCGACGGCACCCTGATGACAGTGAATGCCGAGGCGATTCAGTTCGAGTCCTCGACCGATCGCGAAGCGATGCATCACATGAACGAAGGCATGGTCGCATCGCCGAGCGGCGACTGAATCTGCGCCCGCGAGCAGGCTGGTGGAGCAGTCGCGTCGCCGAGCCTGCTTGCCGGCTTCGATGCTATCCGGGTTGAGCGAGCATCCGGTCCAGCTCGCCTGTTTTGTCGAACGCACGCAACTCGTCGTATCCGCCGACGAGTTGGCCGTTGATGAAGATTTCGGGCACGGTGCGCCGGCCGCCCGCGAGTTCGATCATTTTCTCCCGCAGCGCGTCGTCATCGGTAACGTCGATCTCCTGGAATTGCACGGCCTTGGTCCGAAGCAGGGCCTTGGCGCGCACGCAAAACGGGCAGGAGGTGGTCGTGTAGAGCTCTACTTTTGCCACGGCGATTTCCGTTCTCAATGCTCCGTTCCCGATTACCCCTGCATTGTCGCGCGTGGCGCGCCTGCTGTCCAACGAAAAAAATCCGCTGTACCCGAATGAGTATTGGTTCCGGTTCAACGAGCGAGACAATCCGGATAGCTTCCGAGAAATCATCAGGTCGGTGTAGGAGAACCTGTTTGCACGATTCGCGCATAAAGCGTTAAGCTTTGAGACAGTGGGCAAATCGCTCGAAATGACCTCTGGCGGCCTCCCTTTTGTGGAGACCACGCGCGTTGAAGACGACCTTCAGGCATGGCTGCTTGAACAAGCCCAGCTGCTTCGCAATCGGCGCTTCGATCTTGTCCACTGCGAAGCGATAGCTGAGGAACTCGAAGACATGGCCCTCGGCACCGAGCGCGCACTCGAAAGCGATTTAGAGCAATTACTCAGCCATCTGTTGAAGCTGCGATATGAACCGAGCGAAAACGAGAGACGCCTACGAGGGCGCGGATGGAAACTTACGGTCGCGGAACATAGAAATCGCGTCAGTGACATTCTCGCTCGCTCTACTGTGCTTGAAACCCGGTTCGACGAGTTCAAAGCTAAAGCGTACTCCCGTGCCCGTAAGCTCGCCGGCCTTGTTATGGAAGGACTGCCCAATTGGAACGCGGTATTCCCAGCAGAGTGCCCCTGGTCCCGCGAACAGGTCGTGCAAGACGACGATTTTTTCGCCGAGCCTACCTAACTCCTCAGAAGCGCAGCCTCCGGCCTGTCACTTCGCGCCGATTCTATGGTTTCAGGTCGCTTGTGTTATCTTCCGGGTAATCGCCACCGCCGATGCGCGCGAGGCCTTGGTCCCGTTGGGATAAGTAACCAGTCCCTCGCGATAGCGCAGGACCTCCATCCCCGACAGCAGTTCCATCAGCTCGTACCGGCCGAGCAGAAAGCGCGGTTCGCGCGGATGGCCGAGTGCGGTCTGGCCGACCATGAAGGTGTCGACCAGAATGGTTCCGCCGGGCTTCAGCGCGGCTTTGAAAGGCTCGAACAATTCGCGCTCGAGAAAGTTGATGTTCACGATCAGGTCGTAGCGCCGCTCGCCGAGCGGAAAGCTGGTCGCGTCCGCGACCACCGGCCAGATCGGCAGTCCCTGCGGGCGCGCGGAGCGGGTGAGCGTGCGCAAACCAACCTCCGAGTAATCCAGCGCCACGACCTTCATTCCGGCGCGCGCCAGGACGAGGCTGTTGCGTCCAGTCCCGGCCGCTACATCGAGCGTCAGGCCGCGCGGCAGAATCGAAAGCATCTCGAGCAGGAACGGCTCGGGCTCGCCCGGAACGTGGCGTTCGCGATGGCGTTCATCCCATTGGGTGCGCTCGTCGGTGGTCATAGCGCGCGCGCCAGAGTGAAGACATCGACTGCGCGCGCGCCCGCCGCGAACAGGGTGCGGGCGCATTCGTCGGCCGTCGCTCCGGTAGTCATGACGTCGTCCACCAGCAGCACGCGCCGGCCGGCGAAGGCGCCAGGGCGCTTGACGGCGAACGCGCGGCGCACGTTGCGGCGGCGCGTTTCGAGGTCTTGCGCGGTCTGGGGAGCGGTCGGTTTAGTCCGGATCAGGTTGGTCATATCGAGGCGGCAATCGAGCCGCCGGGCGACCTCGACCGCGAGCAGGGCCGCCTGGTTGAATCCGCGCCACCTAAGCCGCGCCCGATGGAGCGGGACGGGGATCACCAGGTCGTAGTCCGCGTTGCGGAGCGGGAACTCCGGGCCGATACACTCCGCGAGCGCGCGCCCCAACGACTGGTTGAGGCCGTACTTGTGGCGGCGGACTATCGACGCGAGCGTGCCGGCTTCGTCTTCGGCGCTCGCGCGATAACGCGCGGCGGCGCGAGCGACGCGGAATCTTGGCGGCGATTGGACGCATCGCGCGCAGACGCCGCCGCGATCGGGGTCGCGTTCATCGAACGGCATCCCGCACTTCGCGCACAGCGGCTCGCTGAGCCGCTCGATTCGCATCAGGCAGGGTTCGCATACGCGCCGGTCGGCTTCGATCGGCAGCGGTACCTGGCACGCGGCGCATCGCGGCGGGTAGAGAAAATTGAGCAGATATCGAAGCATCGTCCGCTGCTATCGTCATACGAAGTCTATTTCTGGCGCACTTCGCGGCGAATCAGCTTGCCGGAGTCGTCGTAGTACTCAACGATGTCGATGTAACCGCGCTCCTGCGGATCGCGCTCCACGATCGCAAGTTTGCCGTGCTTGAATTCCTTGATGCTCTCGGGCTTGCCGTCGAAATCGTCATCGCGGATCTCGCGGGTCAGGACCCCGTGCGAGTATTCCTGGACCAGATCGACTTGTCCGTTAAAATCCCGATCGCTTTCGACCTCGACCAGCTCGTTGTCCTTGTAGGTTTTTACTACATCCGGCTGTCCGTCGCCGTTGGTGTCGATGCCAATCTTGTAATGTGTCCTTGTCGATGCGGTATACCCATTGATCAGGGCGCCCGTCGCGACCGCGGTGTGTGACCGTGCCGTCGGGTTCCCGGCTGCAGGAGATGAAGCCGAAAGCCAGCGCTGCCAGAAAAATTGCGGCTCTCCGCATGCCTTCTTATACCCCACGCTCAATCGGCTCTCAAATCTGCCTGTTTCGTGCTGACGCTGGCGTTGCTTGCGCTTCCGTTTGCCGGCGTCAGGATGGAACGCGCGCCGATCTTGATCCCACTTGCCACGCAGCTCGTGCCGCTGGGCACGAGTCTGGAATCACCGCCGGCCACTCGACTTTCATCTGCCCTCACTTGTGACTCCAGCCCGGCTGCGTCCTGGGGCCTTTGCCCTCGGCGGTTTTTGCAGCAAACGCCGATAGCGACGGCCGGGTTCAAAACATCGCAAGCCTCGGCTTCCCGGATTCGGGCGCGATAGACAGTCCGCACGGTCGCTCTCCTCCTTCCGCCTAGTTCGCTCAAACATACCCAGGCGCGATATCTCGGCCCTGCCTCACGGCGGCTGATGTGTTGCGCTTCTGTACTTCCAAGCGACGGGCGGCAGTCGTCGTCAGTGTGTTTGTGTCGCCGCGAAAAAACCGAGGAGGAAGTGTGCGTTCGTACCGAGCGATGCCGTTGGCGTTTCTTACGATTTGGTTGACTTCGACAGGGACTGCATGGGCGGCAGGGGAACAGCCGTTGACGGTAGAACAGTTGGTGGAGGTTGCCATCGAAGTGAATCCTCAGGTCAGAGCCGCGAAGGAGCAATGGGACGCCGCTCAACATCAGATCTTGCAGAACTATGCGCCGGCGGACCCGACCTTCACCTACGCGAACGTGGACAGCAGCAAAGATTTCAACGCGGCGGTGCACGCCCATTCATTCAGCGAAAGTTTCCAGTTTCCGGGAAAAGCGCTGCTACAGGCGGATGAAGCCAAGCGGACCGCCGAGATTGCGGGTTTAACGTATGAGGCGGCGGTGCGCGATCTGCGAGCCGGCGTCGAGACCGCCTACTACCAGGTACTGCTCGATGAGGCTCTGATTGGAATCAACGCCGAGAATATCGCCAACCTGAAGCAGGTCGTTCACGTAACCCAGGTCCAATACACGGCGAACCAGGCGACCCAAGCCGATCTCATCGGCGCCGAGTTCGCTCTCGCTCAGGCTCAGTTGCAGCAGCGTCAGTACCAAACCAACCGAGCGAACGACCGAGTGGGACTGAATCAACTGCTCTATCGGAGACCCGCCTCGCCGTTGAACCTTGACCGGAAGATCCAGCTCGAAACGGCTGGAGCTCCCGCTGGATAAAGCGGTCGACACTGCGACGCACGCGCGCCAGGAGATACTCGAAGCCGCGCTGACGGAGAAGAATTCAACCACGGCGCTGAAACTCGCGGAGATGGAATATCTGCCGGACTATACGGTCGGATACGAGTTCGACTACATCCTGCAACCCGGCGCGCAGCCGCTTCCCAGCGTGACCCAGGGCAATACATTCTCCATCGGATTCAACCTCCCGATATTTTTCTGGATCCATCAGCGCGAGGACGTGCACTCGGCGCAACATTCGTTGCAGGCCGCTCGTTACAGCATGAATTCTGTCCTGAGCCAAACCGAGGCAACCGTCACGCAATTGTACCAGTCCGCGCAATTCGCCTACGAGTCGGCGCAAGAATACAGCGGGTCGCTGATCCCCTTGGCCGACAAGGACTTCAAAGTGTCATTGGTCGCTTACCAGGCGGGCAAAGTCGACTTCCTTACATTGTCGTCGGCGTTGCAGAGCGCCTACGCGGCACGCATCACTTACCTTCAGAACGCCAATCAGTTCTTCGCCGGAGAAGTGGCGTTGGAGCAGGCGATGGGAGTTTCGTTACCAAGATGAAGCACATTACCGCAGCTACCATGGCTGCAACGAAGAGAGCACATGTCAGGGCCCTATCGGGTCTGGTCACGGCTTGGCTGGCGCTGAGCGTGCTCAGCGGATGTGACAGCCCGGCTAAGTCCGGCCGCTACCGGGTCCCCGCCATCTGAACTGCCAACGTTGGTTCATCAGGCCGACGGCCGCGAGTTGATGGTGATCAACCTTTCTCAAGCCCAGGAAGGGTCGATCGGCACGCGTAAAAGAGATGCCGCTTCCCGGCGTTCTGGAAGCGGTGGGCCAGGTGACGTTCGACGATCGGCTGGTATCGACCATCATCTCGCGGGTCACCGGGCGGATTGAGGAACTGCGGACCTCGCAATGGGACACGGTTCGGCGCGGCGAGCAGGTGATGTCGCTGTACAGCCCCGACTTCATGACGGCCGAGGCGGAGTACCTGGAGGCGACTTCCAGCGCCGAGCCAAAGCGGCGGCGCCGGTACGCAGACCGACGCCTTTGGCATGCCGGCCGGCAGCTTCAGCATGGCGGCGAACCTGAAGGCCGCCGCCGTGCGCAAGCTTGAGCTACTGGGCTTTTCACCAGCGGATATCGCCGCGATCCGGGAGCCGAGCGCGTCGGTCTGGATGCGTGCGCCGATCAGCGGAATCATCGTGAGCAAGAACGCGGTGCGCGGCCAGCAGGTCAATCCCGGCGACCAGCTTTTCTCTCTGGCCACGCTGGAACGGGTATGGATCACCGCGGACATTTATGAAGACGACCTCGCCCGGGTGAGGGTCGGACAGAGTCTGGAGGCGGTTACCGCCGCCTATCCGGGAGAAGTCTTCAAGGGCACGATTCAGAGAATCAGCCCCAGCCTCGATCCAAACACGCACACCCTGCAATTGCGCTGTCAGGTCAGCAACCCCGGATCGCGGCTTAAGCCGCAAATGCTGGCGCGGGTACGCATCGTGACCAGCCCGGGTCTGGCGCTGGTGATTCCACAGTCAGCGTTGGTTTTCGATGACAACGCCTACTACGCGTTCATCGTGGCCGGTGCGAACAGCGTTGAGCGCCGGCGAGTCGAGATCGCCGATTGGAATGAGCACGGATACGCCCGCGTCGTAAGCGGCATCAAGCCAGGCGACAGATTCCTTACCACGGAATCACTACGATTGAACGCCCTCTGGCATGCCGCGCACGGCCAGACCTCCTGAGAGAAATGCGATGATCAAACTCCTGATGAACCTCGCGCTCGGTGAGCGCGTGGTGGTTGTCGGCGCGGCCGTTTTGCTCGCAATCGCAGGCTTTTATTCCTTTCGCGAACTGGACATCGAGGCCTACCCCGACCCCGTGCAACCACGGGTCGAAATCATCACGCAACCGCTCGGGCTGAGCGCGGAGGAGGTCGAGAAGATCGCCACCATACCGCTGGAAGTCGGCTTGGCCGGAATACGCAATCTGGAGGCGATGCGGACAATATCCCTGTTCGGACTGTCTGACGTAAAACTATATTTCACCTGGGACAGCGACTACTACTGGGACCGCGTCGAGACCATCAATCGGCTAGGCTTGGTTACTCTGCCGCAGAACCTTGCGCCCTCAATATCGCCCGACAATCCGATCGGCGAGATCTACCGTTATATCGTACAAAGCCCGGACCATAACCTGCTTGAGGAAAAGGAGGTCGAAGACTGGGTGCTCGAAAAGCAGCTCAAGACGGTGCCGGGGGTCGAAGATGTGTCGGGCTTCGGCGGCTTGACCAAACAGTACCACGTGGATGTGGATGCCGCGAAGCTCAATCACTACCAGTTGTCGCTGGCGACGCTGACCAGTGCGATCGCGAACGCCAACATCAATGTCGGCGGCAACTACGTCGAGGTCGGCCAACAGGCATTCGACGTTCGCGGGATCGGCTTTATCACGACCCTCGATGACATACGTAACATCGTTCTCGGCAGCAGCAACGCCACGCTCAACAGCAGTATCGCCATACCGGCTCGCGTGCGTGATGTCGCCGAGGTTAACGTCGGCTACGCGCCACGGCTTGGGATCGTCGGAAGGAACGACCGCGATGAGGTCGTCGAGGGCATCGTCCTGATGCGCAAATACGGCGATACGCTAAAGACGCTCAAAGGGGTGGAAGCGAAGGTGCAGGAGCTGAACGCTTCCGGCATGATGCCGCCGGGCTATAAGGCAGTGCCTTACTACGACCGTACCTCGTTGGTCGATACCACGCTGCGTACGGTGTTCGAGAACCTTGGACTCGGAATGCTCCTGGTCTTTCTCGTACTGATCTTTTTCCTCGGCAACCTGCGAACCGCGGTTATCGCCGCCCTCAATATCCCACTGGCCATGTGCGGAGCATTCATCCTGCTGTATCTGACCGGAATACCTGCGAATCTGCTCTCACTGGGCGCGGTCGACTTCGGCATCATAATCGATTCCACCGTCATCGTGATCGAAAACATTTATCGCCATCTCACCACCGACAACCGCCCCGGCGAGAATGAAGTTCAATGCATTCAACGAGCGTCCCTGGAAGTGGGCGGGCCGATGTTCTATTCGACCCTGATTTTTCTGATCGCTTTCTTGCCGTTGTTCACAATGCGCGGGGTCGAAGGCGTCATCTTCTCTCCCATGTCACACACCTACGCATTTGCGCTGACCACCGCGATTGTGCTGGCGGTAATGCTGACGCCGGTTCTGAGTTCCTTTCTGCTTCGCAAGGGGATGAAGGAAACCCACAATATAGTCTGGGAGGGGTTTCATCGCTTCTATCACAACCTTTTCATCAGGATTTTACGATGGCCTTATCTGACGCTGGCTGTAATCGTCCTCGTCATGGCGGGTGGGCTCTCGTTGTTTCCGCGTCTGGGTGGCGAGTTCCTGCCGAAGTTGGAGGAGGGGAACATCTGGGCGAGAGCGACGCTGCCGCTCAGTACTTCGCTCTCTCATGCAAACGACGTGGCACGGGGCGCCCGTGATGTGTTCAGATCGTTTCCCGAGGTAACGGACGTCATCTCACAGACCGGCCGTCCCGACGATGGGACTGACGCGACCGGGTTCTTCAATATCGAATTTTCCGTCGATCTCAAGCCGCAGTCGCAGTGGCGGCCAGGCCTCACCAAGCAGAAGCTGACCGACGAGATCGATGACCGGCTCAGGCGTAAGTTTCCCGAGGCAAGTTTTGGCTATTCGCAATATATCGAAGACAACATCGAGGAGGCGCTGTCGGGCGTCAAGGGTGTCAACGCCATCAAGGTCTATGGCCCCGACCTCGTCCTTGACGAGCGGGTTGCCAACGAGACCAGAGAGGTAATCGACGGAGTGCGCGGGATCGCTGACGTTGCGGTCTATCGCGCAATGGGGCAGCCAAACCTGCTCATCAAGCCGGACCGGCAAATTTGCTCACGTTATGGACTCAACGTGGGTGACGTCGCTGCGGCCGTGCAAGCCGCGATCGGCGGTCAGGCGGTCACGCAGGTGCTGGAAGGAGACCGGCGTTTCGACCTCGTGGTTCGTTGGCAGCCCAAATACCGGCAGAGCTCCGAGGCCATACGTCAGATTCAAATCGCCCTGCCCGGGCGGCGGCTACGTCCCGCTCGGCCAGGTCGCGGATATTACTACCGCCGAGGGCGCATCGTTCATTTATCGGGAGGGTCTCCGTCGCTACGTTCCGATACGATTTAGCGTCCGAGGCCGCGACATGCAGAGCACCATCGACGAGGCAAAGAGGGCAGTCGCCCGAGCAGATCAGGCTCCCCGACGGTGTTTCGCTGGACTGGGTCGGCGAGTACAGCGAGCTCCAGCAAGCCAACCGACGCCTGGAGATTGTCATTCCATTCGCGCTGCTTGTGATCATGGGGGTTCTTTACGCCGCAACCTTGTCGTTCATCAATACGCTCATATTGATGGCACAGGTGCCGCTGGCTTGCCTGGGTGGCGTGCTCGCACTGGTTGTCACCGGCACGCCGTTTAGCGTCTCCGCCGCGGTCGGCTTCATCTCGATTTTTGCAATCGCAATCATGGACGGCATTCTATTGAACTTTTACATCCATCAACTGTGGAAGGAGGGACACTCCGTCGTCGATTCAATCGTGATGGGCGCCGACCGACGCTTCCGCGCACTGATGATGACGGCGTTGGTCGACGGACTGGGGCTCTTGCCCGCCGCACTTTCCACTCGCATCGGAGCGCAGACTCAGCGGCCACTGGCGATCGTAGTTATCGGCGGAGCTATTTCAATTGCGCTATTGACCCGAGTGTTCCAGCCCACGCTGGTCTATCTGCTGCGCCGACCGCTCGGTCTTACTGACGATCGGCGACCCGAGCCCCAGGGGAGCGCGGTATGAAAGAGACCCTCGGAATGACCAAGCGGCTATATCTTCGTACTTGCGGATGGCTCAACCTTGCGGTCGGTCACGGCTTTGAGAAACGACAGCCGGTTCAGCTTAGGGCAACGCCGATCAGGTGGCCGATCGCGAACGTCGCCCCAGCCGCGCCCAAGCCCAGCAGGAGCATCCGGCCACCCGACCGCCAAACCGGTGCTCCCGTGAAGATGGTGATAGCGGCGCCGATTGCGAACAGCGCGAGCCCGCCCACAGCGACGCTCGCCGCGATCGCTGCGCTGCCCGTGGCCAGCGTGAATGGAACGATTGGCACGACCGCGCCCAGTCCGAAAAGCAGAAAGGACGCGATGGCGGCTTCTCGAGCAGAGCCGCCCAGCTCGTTCGGATCGATGCCGAGCTCTTCACGTGTCAGCGCGTCAAGCGTGGCGGCCTGATCGGACATCAGTTCCGTTACAACGCGCTGCGCTTCGCCGCTGCTCATTCCTTTAGCCTCGTAGATTAGCTGCAGCTCCTCGCCTTCACTCTTGGGGTCTTCGGCCAACTCACTCGATTCGATGCGAATCTCCCGCTGCGCTAGCTCGCGAGCGCTCGTAACTGACACCCATTCGCCGAGCGCCATCGAGCACGCGCCTGCCAGCAGACCGGCCACTCCGGTAAGCAGGATCGCGTGGCCGTTAGTAGAGGCCCCTGCCACGCCCATCACCAAACTCAGGTTGGAGCACAGCCCGTCGTTTGCGCCGAGGACGGCGGCGCGAAGGGCGTTGCCACCAACCGCGCGGTGACGCCCCTCGATCCGACCGAGAAAGCTTCCGCTGAGCCCGCCCGGCTGTGTGCGCACCAGTTGTCCCAGGACCCGGGCATGCCAGCGCTCCTGCGCGCTCATCCGGGTGCCCTGGGTCTCAGGCTGGTTTACGTAAACGTGCTGGTCCACGGCCTCCTTCGCAGCGATAGTTGATAGCACCGCATCCGGGCCTAGTCGCCGAGCGATCCAGGCGAGGACACGGCTGCGCCACGAAGGTCGCCGTGCCGGCACCCTCGCGCCCGCACCGCGAAGCCGTTCTTCCCAGAATGCGATGTGCGTCTCCTCCATTTTGGCGAGATTGGTGTACACCTTAGCAATGTGGGGATCGCTCTCGCCCGCCGCCATCGCCCGGTACTCGGCAGCGCTGTCCACTTCGTCCTGCCAATTCTCGACATAGCGCTCGACGTCGGTTTGAGTTGCCATAGGCGAACAGCGTAGACCGTTCGCTTCTCGGGTCGCCATGAGCGGCGACCACGAACAAATCGGCGAGCGAGAATCTCCGACCTGTCATTGCTAAGACGGCATCGAGCACCGACACCTATCATGCCGCGGGTGGCAAATTTGGACGGCATTGCGTAACCTGACGACGCAGGTTGTTCACTCGCGCGCCGCATCCTGTGATATATACGCCTTTGAAATTCAATCTCTCGCCAGGATTACGACATGGACGCTCCGCTCAAGGGAATTCGAGTCATCGATTGGACCATCTGGCAGCAGGGTCCGGTTGCCAGCACGATGCTGGCGGACCTGGGCGCCGAGGTAATCAAGCTCGAGGAGCGCGAGAGCGGCGATCCGGCGCGATGGATTCTCGCGGTGGCCGGCGGCTCGACCTACAAGGCCGCGCGTAACTTCTATTTTGAAGCGAACAACCGCCACAAGCAGAGCCTGGCGCTGGACCTGAAGAAACCCGACGCGCGCGAGATCGTCTACAAGCTGGCGGCCAAAAGCGACGTGTTCGTGCAGAACTTCCGCCAGGGTGTCGCCGCGCGGCTCGGCCTGGACTACCCGGCGCTCAGCGCGCACAACCCGCGCCTCATCTATGCGAGCGCGTCAGGATACGGTCCCAAAGGACCCGAGAGCGGCGACCCCTCCTTCGATTACCTGGGACAAGGCCGCTCGGGAATCATGAACGCGGTTGGCGGACCCGACCAGCCGCCGACCTACATCACCGGCGGGATCGCCGATCAGTGCGGCGCGATCATGCTCGCGTTCGGCGTAATGACGGCGTTGCTCGCCCGCGAGCGCTACGGCGTGGGTCAGGAAATCGACGTCTCCCATCTGGGTTCGATGACGATGCTGCAGGGACTCAACGTCGCATCACGCGCGATGATGGGCTGGGAGATGCCGCGGATGCCGCGCGAGGGCGCGTTCAACCCGCTGTGGAACCATTACCAATGCGGCGACGGCAAATGGCTGTGTCTCTCGATGCTGCAATCGGATCGATACTGGAAGGATTTCTGCGTCGCGCTCGGCCTCGGCGAGCTGGCGGATGACCCGCGATTCAAGGAGCTCCGGGTGCGCGGCCAGAACCGGCTGGCGCTGATTGAAATCCTCGATCGCACCTTCGCCGGCAAGCCGCGCGAGGAGTGGCTCAGGATTCTCAAAGCCGGCGGCGACTTCATTTTCGGGATCGTCAATTCGGTCGCCGACCTGCCCAACGACCCGCAGGTAATCGCCAATGAATACATCGTCGACTACGAGCATCCGGCGCTGGGCATGACCAAAGTAGTCGGCCTGCCGGTCATCTTCGGCAAGACGCCGGGCAATCCGCGCGGCGCCGCGCCCGAGCTCGGGGAACATACCGAACTGATATTGACCGAGGAGCTGGGCTACAGTTGGGACGAGGTCGCCCGCTTGCGCGAATGTGGTGTAATCTGAAGACCGATACTCGAAGCCCAGGAGCAGGTGCGTGGAAATCGCTCGCGGAACAATGGAAGACCGGGAAGAGATTCGCGATCTCTATACGCTCTACTCGATTACGATCGACAGCGGACGCTACGACGACTGGATCGATTGCTTTACCGAAGACGGCATCTTCGAAAGTCCCCGCTTCGGAAAGCACGCCGGGCGCGAGGGGCTCTGCAAGTTCGTCAAGGTCTACAGGGAGTCGCTGGTCGGCGCGCAGGCGCGTCACGTGGTCACCGGTGTGTATTTCGAAATTCAAGGCGACCGCGCGATCGGCAGTTGCTATTTCATATACTATCACTCCAAAGACGGAAGGACGGCGCTCGCCGCCGTCGGGCACTACGACGACGAGTTGCGCAAAGTCGCCGGCCGCTGGCGCTTCGCCAGCCGCCGCATCTCGGTCGACGGCCGCGCGTAAAGCCGCGCGGCGCGGCCGGCGTTGGCCCGCCGCTCAGAACTGCGCGTACCAGCGGCCTTGATGCGGGTCGACCGGCTCGAAGTTCACACTGAAGTAGCGCAGCAGCATCCCTTGCGAATGGCGCACGGCGAGCTTCGCGACCTCGAGGTTTGCGTCGGCATTGACCTCGTTGCCGAGCGCCGCCACCAGCAACTCCTGGTACTGGAGCAGGTCATGGGTGGTCGCCATCCCGACCCGGAAGCGCTCCTGCTCCGCACGCAGCGATTCGCGCGCGTAGTCCGACGCGATCTTGTCGGCCTGCGCGGTTCTGATATCGCCGCTGATCGTGCTCAACTGGGTCTCCACGTCCAGCACGATTTGCGAAATCAGCGCGCGATACTGCAAGCGCTGCTGCTCGTAGGTGATCTTGGCCTGCGCGAGCGCGGCCGTGGCCGAGTCGTTGCTAAGCGGGCGTTCGAAGCTGAGCGCCACCGCGTAATTGTAGAACTCGAATGACCACATGTCGTTGAGCGCGCCGGCGTAACCGGCCGGGAACGGGAGCTTGATTCCGGGGAGCGGCGGGACGGTGGGAATCGTGCAGTTCGGTTGTATCGTGCTGGAACCGAGAATCTCGGAGCACTTGGCAGCGCCGGCGGTCGAGTTGAGACCGATCTGCCCGCCGAAGTTGAGCTGCGGCAGGGTCTGATTCTCGGCGAACCTCACCTGCAACAGAAGGCTGCGGATAAGCTGGCGCATCGAGGCCAGCTCCGGCCGGTACTCCATCGCGTATTCCAGCGATTGTTCTTCATCGGACCTGATATCGCCCGCACCGGTGGGCCGGTCGGAAGGCTCGATCTGCTCGGGCAGGAAGAGGTGGGAGGGATTGAGCATCAGGTCCTGCCGCAGAGTCGCGCGCGCAACCTGCAGCGCGTTCTCGGCCTGGTAGACGCCCGCCGCGTCGGTCGCCTCTTCGGACTGGGCTTCCTGCAGGTCAAGCGGCGCCAGCGTGCCGACTCTCACGCTGATCTCGTTCTGCCTTACCAGGTCCGCGGCCAGCTTGTAGGCCTCGCGCGCGACGTTGAGGTTCTCCTCGGCGCGGACCACGTTCCAGTAATCGCTCCCGACCTGCAGCACGAAATCGTTGAGGTTCTGCTCGTAGCTGAATTGCGCGGCCTCCTGATTAATCTCAGCCATGCGCACGCTGATAGTCGCGAAGTCGAGTCCGAAGTTCCGCAGCAGCGGCTGCGACAGCGAGATCGTCACAGACGGATTGTACGAGGGGTTTATCGAGGCAAACGCCGAGTTGGTGAAGATGCGGTTGTTGTCGAAGGTCAGAGCCATCGTGCCATTGGTGAGCGCCGACAATTTGGTGGCGGCAAAATTCCAGTCGTATTCCTTGGTCGCGTAGGCGGCGGCTCCGCCGGTCTGGAGTATCGAGGTCGACGGTGTCACCGTTTTCTCCTCGTCGAGTTTTGAAGTCAGATCGATATCGAAGGCCGCCTCGCTCTGCCGGATGCTCTGGAGCGAGAGCAGAGGGTTCAACTGCGCGGACTGGATATTCGGATTGTTGCGCAGCGCCAGGTAAATCGCCTCTTTCAGGCTCACGGTCCGGGCGTTTTGATCGCCGGTCGCGACGTAGCGCTCGGAAATCACGCTCTCCGGAGGCACCTCCTGGGTCGGCGACCATTGATGGACGAGCACGCCGGTGGAGAGCCTGGAATGTTCCAGGCGCTTTTGCTCGGCCGGGGGCACGCTGATGTCGGGAGGCGATTGCGGGCTTATCGGTTGCGCCGCGAGCGGGATAGAACTGTCGATGTCGACGCTGGGGACTTGCAGTCTCTCGGTCGGCAGCTTGGTGTAAGCGGGAGTGGGGAGCGCTTCCGAACCCGGCGCCGCCTCCTGTGCCCTCGCAACCATCGCCGGCAAGACCATCGTGACGGCCAGCGCGAAAAGCGCAACCAGAATGCGTCCTTTGAGAGTCATCGCTAAACCTCCGTGAACCTGCGTGAACCTGCGACTGCGATCAAAGCTCGCAGCACTTCGCAAAATTGTGAGCCGCGCCATGCACGCGAGCAAGCACCCTGCTCTTTGACCAGGACCCGGTTGCTGGTCAGGCGCGATTTCGGCTCGGATGCGATTTCGGCCGCGAGCCGTGCACCGTCAGCGTTGCGATCGAAGCTCGCTCAGCGACTCGGTGAGATCGGCGGGATGGGGCGCTTGCACCCGAACATGACCGGAGGCGGGCGAATCGAATTCGAGATCGCACAGATGGAGCCAGAAGCGGCCCGGCGCGAGCTTCGCGAGCACGGGACCATCGTAGAGCGCGTCGCCGGCCAGCGGATAGCCACAGGCCGCCAGATGAACGCGAATCTGATGGCGGTTTCCGGTCTTCGGACTCACTGACACCAGCGTGAAGCCGCCCAGGCGCGAGATCGGTTCGACGATCGTGAGGGCCGGGCGCGCTCCAGACGTATTGGGCGATTCGTGTTCGTCCAGGGCGATCATTTTGCGGCGGTTTTTCGGATGGTGCGCGATCGGACCGCCGAGCCGCATCGGCGACCGCACCTCGCCCGCGACCAGTGCTTCGTAACGCCGGACGATCGCGCCGCTTCGGATCGCATCGCGCAGCGTGCTGAAGGCGCGGGCCTCGCGCGCGACGATCAGCGCGCCGGAGGTGCCGTTGTCAAGCCGATGAACCAGGCCGCCCTCGCGCGTCTGGTCGCCGACGAGCGCGGCCTCCGGAAAACGCGCGACGACCGCGTTCATGACGGTATCGCGTTCGCCAGGGCGCAGCGGATGACACGGCATCGGGGCCGGCTTGTTGATCACCAATGCCGCGTCGTCCGCGAAAAGCACCTCGAGCGGAATTTCGGGATTTGGAGCGATCAGGATGGCCTCGGGCGCGGCTTCAACCTCGATGCTGTCGCCCGAGGTGACCAGCGTTCCTTTCGGGCCGGGCCGGCCGTTTACGCGCACCAGCCCCTGATCGATCAACAATCGCGCCGCTCGACGCGACGGCGCATAGCCGAGGCGCACGAGATGGAAATCGAGGCGTTCGCCGTCGCCGCTCATCGTCGCGCGCCGCGTCGAAGTCTGACGAGCTCGATGCTGGTTTCGGAGCGCTAGTTTCCGGACAGATTGACGCGCACCCAGCCTTCGATCTGCTTGAAGAAACCCGCGAACGGGTCCTGACTGCGGTCCGCGACGAAGAAGCACTTGCGCATGTAATCGAGCGCGCCGGAGTAATGCTCGAACCCCTTGCCCAGCTCCTCAAAGACCAGAAAGTCCGGGCGGTACAGCGATAAATCGAGCGTCGATACGGCAAGGTATGAGCGCTTGCCTTCTTCGAGATAGTAGTTGAGATAGCCGTGCCGCTCGACGTGGGTGCGGAACAGTCCCGACATGAAGAGCGTGTAGTCTCCCACGTACTTGCGCAGCGCCCGCTCGCCGATCACGCGCGCCCTGGAGTCCGGCTCGAGCTGCTCCAGCAGCATCTCGACCACGCTGCTGAGCCGCCGGCCCTCGGCGTCGCGAATCGCCAGCCAGCGATCGGTCCGGATGAAATCGGTCAGGACCGACGCTACGTATTCAACGATTTGCTGATCGCCCATCCCGAGCTGGCTGAAGCTCTTGCGAGTGAGGCTCAGGAAGAAGCCGTCGATTTTTCCGGCAGGAGATTTTTCGAGCGCCATGTTGGCTCCCTAATCTTTCAGCGGCGCTGACAACATCGCTGTAAAAGATTTAATCCGAGCGCCGGGAAATAAGGCAATATGGAAAACGCGATCGGGAGAAAAAAATTTACGACGTCGCGCGCGATGCGATTCGCACGCGCCAATCAGCGCTCGCGCTCCGCGAGTGCCAACGCTCTTATCTTCGATTAGCGGCACGACCCCGGGAGAGCGATGCAAGCTCTCCCGAGGTTGGCCTGAGGGCTGGCGAAATTCGCGCAGCGGTCGCGCGCCGGTTTTGGCGCTGCTCGGGCTCAGCCACCGCCAAACGCTAGCAGCTGCACCTGTCCGTTCTGATACACCACGTACGACTCGCTCACGCCCGACGTGGAGATCGTGTCGAGCGCCGTCGCACCGGCAGTCCCGTTCGAGGCCAGCGGATACACCAGGATAGTTCCGGTCAATTGACCGCTCGATTCGCCAAAAGCATACACGAACAGCGCGACCGGATTGCTCGAAGGAGTTGTCCCGAAGGTAAAGGCGTCCGGGAACAGCGACTGGCCGCCCGGCACCGTGGGAGTAAATGATCCCGTCGATGTTAATACTCCGCCCGAGCTGACCTGGTATTCATATACGATCCCCGAGGTCACATCTATTCCGTAGGAAAATGGACTTTTCTCGGGTTCGAGAAGTTCTACGCCGCTGCCGGTCGTCACGCTTCCTGACGACGCACCAATCGTGCCGTTTGAGTTGATCGCGAACTCGTTGACGGTGGTCGAGCCCGGGGCGTGGACCCACAGAATCGGGAGCTCGGAATACGTCGCAGTTCCAGAAGAAGTATTGAAGGTCGCGCTGTACGGGAACTCCGGTGAACCCGACAGCATCGTGGACGGAAAGTTCGTTCCCAGCACTCCGCTGGAGTTTACTGGGTAAACCAGGAAGTCGAACAAGGAGTCGACCACGTTGAGCGTGGGTCCGATTTCGGGAATCACCGCACCGGCAGGTTCCCAACCGGTCGCCGTCGGCAGGGAAGCGCTCGGATTCGCGGTCAACATGCCGTTGGAACTGAGGCCAAAGGTATACAGTGTCTGCGCGCCAGAAGTTTCACCGACGCCATACGCGAAGCCACCGGTCATCGCCTGGAACAGTTGGGGTACGCTTATGGTCTGGCTCGACGTTCCGTTGATCATCCCGCTGCCGCTTACGGGATAGACGTTGAGGGTAAAGAGCGAGCCGGGACTGAAAGCTGACAGCGCCCACACCGCGGCCGGGTGGTTCGAGCCCTCCGGGAACGGCGTGATAGTGTTGCCGGACAGCGTCACCGCCGTCGGCGTGCCCAGCGTTCCTCCGCCGCTGATCGGATACTGCTGCACGACGACCGACGTAGCGCCGGTCACGTCCTCGGGAGCGGCCCACAGGACGCTGCTGTCATAGGTCTGGAGAAATGTGGGCGCGGCCGCGCCAGTCGGAGGAGCAGTCGGACTGCCGAGCGAGGTGAGCGCCCCGCCCGAGCCCACCGAGTAGCCCCAGACGTTTCCCGCCGAATCAACGCCGTAGCAGTGCTTGCCGTCGGCGGTGAAGGTGAGCGAAAGCAATCCAGTTCCGGCCGCGGCCATCGTGGATTGCGTGGTCGCACCGCTGGAAGTATTGGTCGAGTACTGGATTATCTGGGGTGACGCGACTCCCTTGGCAGTGTTGAACACGTAGATGCCGGCAGCCTGGATCGCGAAGGGCGTGCCGCTGCCCGGGGTCGGCGTCGCAGCACCGACGGCAGTCGGCGTCGGTGTCGGAGTCGCGGCCGCCGCGGGGCCGAACTCGGTTGCGGATAACGCTACGTCCTGCGGACTATTCGAGGCGTTGTCCTTGATTGTCAGCGTCCCGTCCACCTTCACGCCCTTGGCGTTCTTTCCTTTGGTCGGGGTGAACGTGACCGAGACGACGCAGCTGCCGCCGCTCGCCGCCAGGGTGGCGGGACAGTTGTTGGAAGTGATGGCGTATCCGGTCCCGGCGATGGAAATCTTGGTGATTGCGATAGGGACGGCAGTCGCATCGGATAGCGTCACCGAAAGAGTCTTGGAGGTTCCCAACTGGACCCGATCGAAGGCAAGAGAGTGTTCGAAGGTCATCTTACCGCGCGGGGCTTTTTTCTCGGGTGTTTCCGAACTGCTCTGTGCGAATATCACTGTCGGCGCTATCAGTGTCGCGATGAAAGCGGCAATAAGCGCGACTCGAAGACGCCGGGGAACGGATAGCGCAGTCAACGATCTCATCACTTCTCCTCAAGCACGAAAGATATCGGGTGCTGCCAAATGAACACGATCTGAGTCAGGTACGCAAGACAGGAATTCCGCGGCTCTTGTCGTGTTTCGCGACCGCCGCAATCCATTTAGGCTGATCGGGAATTGTTACGCTGGTCACGAATGAGGAGTGCGACTGTGGGCGGGTCTGAGCCACGCGAAACTTCGTTCGCGCAACTCCGATCGCTGACCGGTACGCTTCTTCTTCTGACAGCGACAATCGTCGGCGGCTGGCTGCGGTTTTACCGGCTTGGCAGCAGTGAGCTGTCGGCTGACGAAGGCGCCTCCTGGGCAGCCGCGGGTTCATCGACGCTCGCGGCGGTGGTCCGCGCTCACAGCAAGTTCAACCCCGGCAGTCCGCCGTTGGATGACATTGTGCGGCACTTCTGGATAGTCGCATTCGGCGACGGCGAAACTTCCTTGCGCGCTCCATCCGCGATCCTGGGGACGGGCACCGTCCTTCTGGTGTTCCTTGCGATACGGGAGCTGCTCGACTCGGACCGTGATGTGGCGGAGGGAATATCAGCACCGATAGTTCCCGATGCAATCGCCGGCATTACCGCACTGCTTTTTGCGGTAAACCCGCTGATGATTCAATCCGCTCGCGAAGCGCGCATGTACGCTTTTCAGCTCGCGGCGGAGGTTGGCCAGCTATATTTTTCTTCCGCGCCGGTCGGCGCGCTGGACTTGGCAACTATCTGGCTCTCGGCTTGCTGACGACGCTTGCAGTATCGTTCAGCGTCACATCGCTTTTTCTGCTTGCGGTTGAGGGAGTATGGCTGATGTATGCTCTCCGGAAAGCCGGATGGCGTGCAGAGCAACCGCAGTGTCGGCGCTGGTTGCGATCCGGGCAGGCAGTTGCCGCCGGTTTCGTGCTCGTCTTGCCGTTTCTTCCGAAGCCGCTCGAGAGTCTCTGGCACGGGCGCCACACCATTTTAGGCTGGATCGAACTGAACCGGGGCCGTCCATCTGTGTGGTGGACCGTCCGGCTCTTAAAGCGAGCGAGCGGCGGTGCGTTCCCGGTATTAGGTGCTCTTGGCGTCTGGGGAATCTACAAAGGTTGGAACCGGGCGCCGTCCGCGGTCCGATTCGCGCTGCTATGGATGATGGCCCCGATCCTGATCGTGAGCATCCTGTCCTGGGTGGTCATGCCGCTGTTCGTCGACCGCTACGTCCTCATCTGTGTCGTGCCCTTCCTTTTTCTAAGCTCATTTGGAATTTGGGAGATTGGCGGTCGCTTACCGCTGATCGCCGTTCTGGTTGTGGCAGCTATCGTGCCGCTTAAGAACGCGATCGGATTGGCTTCGACAATCGATCGATCCGGTTATCGAGAAGCCGCCAATCTCGCCGCCGGTTCTACTTGTCCGGCTATCTACGTATTGCCTGACTATGCGGACAATGTCTGCAAGTACTATTTGCGTTCGCAACCCGATGTACAGAACAAGCTAATGGGACTGACGATGGCGTTTCCGGGACGGACGCCGGCCCAGGGAGCGGCTTCGTTAGGCGGGGAGCCCGGCTGTAGCGTCCTGATCGCCGATACTTCGCTGAAGGACCCGCAGGGCCTGCCGGCGGTGGTTCACTTCCGTCAGGCGTACCCGCGCGTGATCGGCGAGTTCAAGAACATCGAGGTAAGAGCGCCGTGACCCTCCTCCCCTTCCGATACTCGCCCGGCTCCGCGCCCAGCTTTTCTAGGCCGAACTTTTCCCAGCCCCGAACTTTTCAATTAAAAATATGAATAATTGTACAAAGGCTTCCTTCGCGGTCGAATAGGGTGTAGAAGGAAGCATCTGCGTTACGAGGGGAGGTTGAGGATGCGGGGGGACGGAGCGTCAGCAGAAACCTACATCGGCCTACACATCGACCGAGCAATCACTGACCGACGCCCATTCGCGGTGCGACACGCGCCGACGACGGCCAATCGCGATCGCGGCGCTCGGGTTGTCGTTCCTGTTGCTCTTCGCGGCGCTTTCCACGAAGTCCGCGCAGGCAGCCTTTTCTCAACAGTCTGCTAAAAGGCCCCACAGCGGGAGGAGCGCTTAGTCATGTCAGGAAAGACGAGGTGGACGATTGCAGCGGTCATCGCTGCGGTTGCAATGGTGGGGATCATCGGCGGTGTCCGGACGCGAACCGCCGCCGCGAATTCATCGAACAGTGCCGCGATTGCGCAGCCGGCCGCCGCCACTACCTGCCCCGCTGGTTATCGCGCGCTGACATTCACCAACAATTGCAGTTCCGACGTGTATCTCGGCGAGAATCTCAGCGGCCCACAGTTACAATCAACTTCAACGTGCAGCCAGGACTCTGATTGCAACCCTGCCGCCAATTTAAATTGCGTAAACGGCCTCTGCACTGAAACTTGTTCTGCGGACTCAGATTGCGGCGCGAACCAGGTTTGTTATCCGACAGTCTTGAAGGATGAAAGCAGCAATACCATCAGTGAGTGTTATTTCAAAAACTTCGAGCCTATGTCGCTGTCCAGTCCGGCACCCAGTTCCGGCTCCGCGTGGCAACTTCCGGCGAATGGCGGACAATCCATAATCTGCGTTCCCGAGGGACCTACGGTAGCGCCCGGGCCGACGGGAGGAACCGGAATAACCGGGGCATCCTGCGCCAAGAACTCAGATTGCATCAGCAACACTTGTGCCGGCGGAGCTGCCTTCAATCGACTTTGCAAGTCGGGAGACTCCGGTTGCAAGTGCCAGTCGGTATTTACTTGGAGCGGCAATTTCTGGGGACGTACCGAATGCACCGGGGCAGACACGACGAGCAACAGTTTGAGTTGTCAGACCGGAAATTGCGGCGCCACTAATGGCTCTCCGGGGAACCTCGATTGCAATCCCACTCCTTCAAAGGCTGGACCTTTTGGGCAAACGAACCCCGCATTTTTGGGCGAGTTCACGCTTCAGGTTCCGCCTAACGGCACGTATAACGCCGGCGCGCAGGACTTTTATGACAACAGCTATGTCAGCGGTTTCAACGTGGGCTATTCGATCGTACCCGTTCCGGGCACCTATTCACCGGCATATTCTTCTTTGACACCTAAGCAGTGCGGCCCGGCCGGCGTAGCAACAGTTGATCAGTCCGGCAACCCCGTCACCTCCTGCGCTTTCAACCTGCTTGGCACTTGTCCTTCCCAACTGCAGTATCTGGATTCATCGAGTAAAGTGGCTGGCTGCTGGGCTCCCACTCAGGCCTGCACTTCCGCCACTTCGGCTCAACAAACGGCGCTTGGATGCACCGGCCAAGTTCCGTTCCTGTGTACACAGAATAGTGATTGCCCGTATAACGCAGGCGGTTCGCAAACGATGACGTGCGACATTACAGCGGGCCACGCATTTAGCCAATGCCAATGCTCAGCAAGCAGCGACTGCCCGAAGGGCTTCACCTGCAGCGGATCACCCGGCACTTGCACTAATACTAGCGCCCCGAACTCAACGTGGGCCGATCTCTACGGGTGTAATAGTTTCTACAACCTTTCGCCGTACAACGGATCGACAATTGCGGATACGGGCATAGTCTGCGGATGCCCGTCCTGGACGCCCGGACAATGTCTAGCTGATAACATCAACTGGGAGCAGGTTCCTGTGGGAAGCACCGGCCCGGTCTCTTCTCCGGCTCCGAGCACCTCCACGGGAGATTTCTACCTTCTGTTCCACAATGCATGCCCCACCGCCTATACCTACCCTTACGACGACGAGTCTGCCCTGTTCGGCTGCACCAATTCTGGAGGCACAACGGGGCCATCGTATAACATCACCTTCTGCCCGTCGGGGTCCGGCGCGACGCCGACCGCAACGGCAACCGCGACGCCGACTGCCACCGCAACGGCGACAGCGACGGCAACAGCAACAGCCACCGCGACGCCCACTCCTACATCGACCGTAACGGCCACGCCAACCGCCGCGCCAACAACGGCTGGAACGTGCCCAGTGAACGTATACTTAAGCAGCAGTCCCGCGGGTACCCTCGCGTTCGGGGATGTCGTCGACAAACAATCGACTACTTTACCTCTTACCGTCAGCAACGCCCTCGGCGACACGCTCAAGTTGACGGTTGCCGAAAGTAATACGGGGGGAACGAAACAGAAGGACGATTTTAAAGTCGAGACAGGCAAGAAGACGGCCGGCACTTGTACGGCGAGTCCTAAACTAAGTGGCAGCGGCTCCTGCACCTATAACATTACCTTTAGACCTAAAGGTAAGGGCTCCGGGGCCGTGCAAGCGCAATTGACGATCACTGGAAAGTTCAAGCTCGGAGGAAAGACTTGCAAGCAAACCGTCTCAGTGACTTTGGCCGGCAATTCAGAGTCGCCAGCGGAGGCGGAGCGGCCGTAGTGGTAAAATGCGGCGTGGCGCCAACCGCCTGCCACGCCGCGATTAAGCGAAGCGGCGTTTGAGCTTGCCGATGAAGTGAGTGTCGGCAAGCTCTGGCGCGCATGGGCAGCGCCCTTCTGAGCCCTTCGAGGCCGCGCCGCGGACCGCCGCGGCGCGGTCGTATTCAATGATGCGCGCCTGCGTCGTTGGGCGGTGCTGCGCTTTCGCCTTGAGCCGCCGGCTGCGCGGGATGGTTGTAGATCGGCGATTGCTTCCACGCCGCCCACAGCAGGATCGCGAGCAGAACCGCCGCGGTCAGAACGTCGAGGAATCCCAGGGCGGCGGCGCCCGAGCGCGCCGCAATTCGGGTCGTCAGCTTCATGCGAGTCCTTTCAGGATTCATCAGATCGTCAGCAGAGTCATCAGCGAAATCATCAGATTGTCGCGTCCGGTGCGATCGAGCCCGCGGCCGCACGCGGGCTTAGCGATGCGCCCGTGCGCGCGGCGCGCTTGTTCAGCCCGAACAGGCGGCGCAGCTCGCGCCCGGTGAGCGATCGATCGCACCTTGCCAACGCCATCGGAGAGCCGGCGACGATCAGCCGTCCGCCCTCGTCACCACCGCCCGGACCGAGATCGATCGCATAATCGGCGTGCGCGATGAATTCCAAGTTATGCTCGATCACGACCACGGTATTCCCGTCGGCGACCAGGCGCGTGAACACCTTCAGCAGTTGCCTGATATCGGCCGAGCTGAGCCCGGTGGTCGGTTCGTCGAGCAGAAACATCCGGGGCAGGGGTTTTCCGTCGGAGTCGACCGGTGTCGGCTCGAGATCGACCAGCAGGAATCGCGCGAGCTTGAGGCGCTGCGACTCGCCGCCCGACAGGGTCGAGGTCGCCTGCCCGAGCTGGATATAGCCTAGTCCGACCGCTGCGAGCGCATCGAGCTTGCGCACGATCGCGCCATGGCCCGCGAAGAAAGCGCGCGCCTCGTCGACGGTGAGTTCGAGCACCTCATCGACGTTCTTGCGGTTGAACTTGATCGCGAGGATGTGGCTCTGGAAGCGGCGTCCGTCGCAGGCCTCGCATCTGACTTCGAGGTCGGCCATGAAATGCATCTCGATCGTAACCGTGCCCGTACCATGGCATCGCTCGCAGCGCCCGCCGGCCACGTTGAACGAGAAGTGACGCGCCTTGATTCCCATCCGCCGCGCCTCGGGGCTGCGCGCGAAAAGGGCGCGGATCTGGTCGTAGATCTTGAGGTAGGTTGCCGGGTTGGAGCGCATCGAGCGCGCCGGCAATTCCTGTCCCATGTGAACGATGTCGCCGATCTGGCCCAACCCGATGATTCGGTCGCATTCGCCGGCCTCGCTCGCCGCGACGCCGCGATAGCGAAGCCAGTTGTTGAACAGCACGTCTTCGACCAGGGTCGATTTCCCGGAGCCCGACACGCCGGTGACGCACACCAGCCGCCGCAGCGGAATCCACACGTCGAGGTTCTTCAGATTGTGCTCGCGCGCGCCTGAAATCTGCACTCCCGGCTCGCTTTTGATGAAGCGGCGCTCGCGCGCCATCGCTCGCATCAGGAGCACGCGGCCCGGCGTGCCTAGTGAGCCGTTGAGCCCGGCGTCGTCGGGCGGTCCGGCGCTGAGAATGTCGCCGCCCTCGCGCCCTCCGCCGGGGCCCAGCGCGACCACGAAATCGGCGCCGGTAATCGTGACGGGATCGTGCTCGACGATTACGACCGTGTTGCCGAGATCGCGCAGATGGCGCAGCACCGCGAGCAGGCGGTTGGTGTCGGCGGCGTGGAGTCCCACGGTCGGCTCGTCGAGCGCGTACATCGTGCCGGTAAGACGGCTGCCGAGCGCGCTCGCAAGATGGATACGCTGCGCCTCGCCGCCCGAGAGTGTGCGCCCCTGGCGTTCGAGAGTCAGGTAGCCGAGCCCGACTTCGTTGAGATAGCCGGCGCGGTTTTTGAGCTCGCGCAGGATAGTCTCGGCCCGCGCTCGAAGCTCCGGCCGGTTTGCGAGATCGTCGAGCCAGGCGCTCAGGTCGCGCACCGGAAGTTGCCCAATCTCCGCGATCGTCGCACCGCTCACGCGCACGTTGAGCGCTTCGGGTTTGAGCTTGGAGCCGTTGCACGCAGGGCAGGGGACGAACCTTCGATATCGGGCGAGCAGGATCCGGACGTGAGTCTTGTAGCGCCGCCGCTCGAGCCATCTGAAGAAGCCGCGCACGCCCGGCCATCGCTCGCCGTGCTCTTCGCCCGCGGCCGCCTCGCCGTCGATGAACCAGGCGCGCTCGTCGTCGCTGAACTCGCGATAGGGAACGCTCGTGCGCACGCGCCTTCTGCGCGCGCACTTCAGCATCGTTTCCTGCATCTCGCGATAAGCGGGCGTTCGCCACGGCGCGATCAACCCCTGGCGAAGCGAGCGGCCCGGATCGGGGATAGCCTTGTTCAGATCGAGCTCGGCGGTGCGGCCGAATCCTTCGCATTGCGGGCATGCGCCGAGCGGACTGTTGGGCGAGAACAGCGCCGGCGAGGGCTCGGGAAATCCGGCGCCGCATCGCGAGCAGTTGAACCTGCGATCGAAGTCGAAGGTCGAGAGCGCTCTCAGATGACCGTCGTCGCGCTCGACGCGGACGGCGCGAGCGCGTCCGGAACCGAGATAGAATGCCTTTTCGATCGCTTCACGGACTCGCGCTTCGCAAACTCCGGCCTCGGCGCTTTCGCCATCCGCCGCCGGCCGTAACGGCGATCCGATCCACTACGACCATCAGCGGATTGACGGCGATCGCAGAGCCGTCGTCGTTCAGCGAGGCGAAGTCGGCGGTTTCGACCAGCATCTCGTCGCGGTACAGGCGATGATATCCGTTCTGGGTGAGATACGCGGCGACCTGAGCCAGCGATCGCGATCCGGTCTCGAACGGCGCGGTGAAGATGTACATCCCCGGCGCCGCGAGTATGCGCCGCGCCGCGCCTTCGACGCTGTCGCGCGCGACCTCAATGGCGCATCGCGGGCAGGTGGTGACTCCGACCGTCGCGAACAGGAGGCGGAGGTAGTCGCCGATCTCCGTGACCGTCCCGACGGTCGAACGCGCGTTCTTGATACTGTTCTTCTGGCGCAGGGCCAGCGCAGGCGGAATCGCCGAGATCGAATCGAACGTCCGGCCGATCGATCCGTTCGAGGAAAAGCCGCGCGTAGGTCGAGAGGCTTTGCACGTACCGCCTCTGTCCTTCGGCGTAAAGAGTGTCGAAAACCAGGCTCGACTTGCCGGAGCCGGAGACGCCCGTGACCACGGTCAGCTTGCGGCGCGGTATATCGAGCGAGACGTTCTTGAGATTGTGGGTGCGGGCGCCCCGGATACTGATTGCGCGCTCCACGATGTTACCCGGCCTGAAGCGAATCGGCCTCAGTGGGGATCGCTATCCGGGCGGGCTTTCTTTGCGCGCTCGCCCGGAAACTCGGTAGCAACTTCCGCGTACAATTCGGCCAAACGACGGTCAAATTCGGCTTGCAGGCGCCTGGTTTCGCTCTGCCTTTGCTCGTCGGGCTGGCCCGCGAGCTTGGCCAGCTCCTGCTCGAGCGTTTGCATCAGGCGGTTGCGCTCGATCATGTAGCGGTAGCCGTCCATATAGGCTCCAGATCGCGAAATTCCAAAACATTTCATTATAGGCTATTGTGGCGTCCCCGAACAACGTCGCGGGCTATCGAGACGCAATCAGCAAGTTGAATCAGCACGATGAGTCAGTCAGTCGAATCGAGTGAATCGAGCGCGCTCGCGCTTCCCAATCGGCTCCATGCGCGATGGCCGATCGAGGGCCTGGCGCACGGATTTTTCGGCCGTCTCGGCGGCGTTCAGCCGAGGACCGTTCGCGACGTTGAATCTATCCTACTTGGTTGGCGACGAAGCCTCATCGGTCGACGCGAACTGGCGAATCGCGCGTGAATCGATGCCGGCCGGCGCCGCGATCGCGAGGCTGAACCAGGTTCACGGTGCGGAGGTGCGATGCGTCGGCGAGGCTGACGGCGGCGCGCGCCTGGACGGCGACGGTCTGGCGACCGCGAAGCCGGGAATCGTATTGACGATCCTCAGCGCCGATTGCGTTCCGATTCTCATGGTTGACGCGGAGCGCCGTGTCGCCGCCGCGCTTCACGCCGGATGGCGCGGCACTCTGGCCGGTATCGCAGAGGCCGGTGTCGACGCGATGGTTTCGCTCGGCGCGTCGCGCGCCAAAATCCGCGCTGCGCTCGGTCCGTCGATAGGTCCGTGCTGCTTCGAGGTGGATGAGGAGTTAGCCGCGCGATTCGCCGATCGTTTCGACAGTTCCCCGCGCCATATCCGCGCGGGCCGCGCTGGCAAGGCCTTCATCGACTTGCGCGGCGTGATACGCGACCAGCTCGCGCGATGCGGGCTCGATTGCGATGCGATCGCGAGCGTCGGGCCTTGCACGCGATGCGCCTGCGATCGCTATTTTTCGCGCCGCGCCGGCGCCGGAAACGTCACCGGTCTGCAACTGAGTTACATCGGCTTCGCCGCCGGGAGCGACTCGTGACGCCGCCGCGCAAGGTAACGAAGTCGCCCCCGGGCCGCGTGATCGCGAAGGTGCGCAAACCGATCGCACCGCCGTTGCGAGTCGAACCGGACAGCAAAAAATATCGCCGGGCGCGCGAGCGCGAACGGATCAACCGCGAAGCGGAGTCGTCCTGATGGAGCCGCGAGTGAAGCCGCCGGTCAAGGTCGCGCTGATTGGCGCGGGGCTGATCGGGGAAACCCACTCCCTGATGCTCAAGCAGGTCGCCGCGAGCTCCGAGGGCTCCGTGCGCGTGGTCGCGATCTACGACCAGGTGGTCAAACAGGCCGAGCGAATCGCCTCGCACTGGCCGGGATCGCAGGTTGCGCCGTCGGTCCGGAGCATTTATCAGGACGCGGCGGTCGACGCGGTATGGATCTGCACTCCAACGCGGTTCCATCGCGAGTTGTGTGTGGGCGCGTCGCGCGCCGGCAAGCATGTCTTCTGCGAGAAGCCGCTCGCGATGAACTCGGCTGAGGCGGCGCAGATGGAAGACGAGCTCAATTCGGCCGGCGTGCTCAGCCAGGTCGGCCTGGTGTTGCGCTTCTCGCCGGTCTACACGGTGATCCGCGACCTGCTGAGCGATCCCACGGTCGGCAAGCTGCTCACCGCCACGATGCGCGACGATCAGGACTTCCCGATCCGCGGCAGCCACAACAGCGAATGGCGCAACGATCCGCTGCTCACCGCGGGTGGAACCCTGATCGAGCACAGCGTGCATGATTTCGATCTGTTCACCTGGATGTTCGGCCGGGTGATTCGGCTGTTCTGCACGCAGCGAAACTTCAACGGCGCGCCCGGCGTAGAGGACTTCGCCGCGAGTCAGCTCGAATTCGAGGCCGGGTTCTGCGGCCAGATGACCTCGGTGTGGCATCGGATGATCGGCCGGCCCAGCAATCGTCATTTCGAGGTGTTCGCGGAAAACATCTTCATCGCGACCGATCACGACACGCTGGGTCCGATCGTCGTCCAACGCGGCGACGGCCCCGAGGAGACCATTTCTCCAGAGGAGATCCTGGACCGCTTCGAGAAGCGGACCCTCGCCGAGCATCCTTATCTCGAGTCTCTGGGTAGCTGGCTGGCCGTGCCTTATGCCGTCGAAGATGCCATCTTTGTGGCGGCGCTGCTGGGCCAATGCGAGCCCGACCCGAGCTTCGCATCCGGCGTGGCCGCCCAGCGATTGGTCGAGACGGCTTACGAGTCGGCCCGGCTGGGTGTCGCGCGAGTGCCTCGATGGTGATATTAGATTACCTTCAACCTATCGGTATAATCTATTAGGATAACAGGCATGATCAGTTTCGAACTGAGCGAAGAACAACAGATGATCCGCGACAGCGTGGGCGCTTTTGCCCGCGACGAGGTCCGGCCGGCCGCTCGCAACGCCGACGAGCAAGGCACGATCCCCAAGGAGCTGGTGGCGAAGGCGTCGGCGTTGGGCCTCGTGCGCAGCGCGATTCCGGAACAGTTCGGCGGCGACGGTGATACGCGCTCAGCGGTGACCGGCGCCGTGATCGCGGAAGAGCTTGCCTACGGAGACCTCTCGATCGCTATCGACGTACTGGCTGCCCGCCTGTTTGCCTTCCCGCTGGTCGAGATGGGCACCCCCGACCAGCAGAAACGCTACCTGCCGGGTCTCAGCCGTCCCGAATTCGTCGCCGCGACCGCGGCCGTGATGGAGCCCAAATTCGACTTCGATCTGAACGCGCTCGCGACCGTCGCGCAGCCTCGCAACGGCGGCTTCGTGCTCGACGGCGCCAAATGCTTCGTGCCGCTGGCAATGGAGTCCGCGGCGATGCTGGTCTTCGCCGCCTCGAATCCGAACGCGGGCCTCGCCGGCGTCGACGGATTCATCGTCGAGCGCGGCGCGTCCGGACTGGCGATCGGCGAGCGCGAGAAAAACATGGGACTCAAGGGGCTGGCGACCTACGAGCTCGAGCTCAAGAGATGCGGTCTCGGACCCGAGGCGCGGCTGGGCGGGGAGCGCGGATGCAACTTCACCCGACTCACGAGCCAGTGGCGCGTGGCGCTGGCCGCGATGGCGATTGGAGTCGCGCGCGCGTCGTTCGACTATGCCCGCGATTACACTAAAGAGCGCAAGGCATTCGGCGTTCCGATCGCCACCAAGCAGGCGATCGCATTCATGCTTGCCGACATGGCGATCGAGGTCGACGCGTCGCGCCTGCTGGTATGGGAAGCGGCGTGGCATCTCGACAAAGGCGAGGACGCGCTTGCCGAGAGCTACCTCGCGAAGAACTACACCGCCGCGGCGGTGTTGAAAATCGCCGACAACGCGGTGCAGGCGCTGGGCGGCCACGGTTATATCAGGGAGCATCCGGTCGAGATGTGGCTGCGCAACGCGCGTGGCTTCGCGACGCTGGAAGGCCTCGCCACGGTATAGAGCAAATCCAAGTTCCGGACGGAGATTGAGCAATGATCGACTTCGAATTGGAACCTCAGATAGTGGGCCGGCTGCAGATGTACCACACGGTCGCCGAGCAGATGGTGCGCCCGATCTCGCGCGAGTACGACGAACGCGAGCACGAGCCCCCGACTCAGTTCTGGGAGACGATGTGGGCGTCCTCGCGCTCCGCCGACATCTCGGTCGGCGCCGGGCGGGAAGCCTCAGACGGAAAACGCGAGGGCGCCGCGCGGCCGCTGCGCAACCTCCTGACGATTCTGAGCACCGAGGAGCTTTGTTGGGGCGACGCGGGTCTGTTCCTGTCGATTCCCAACCCGGGCCTGGGTGGCGCGGCCGTGATGGCCGCCGGCACGCCGCAGCAGAAGGAGCGCTTCCTCAAGCGCTTTCGCGAGGGCAAGCCGAAATGGGGCGCGATGGCGATCACCGAGCCCGGATGCGGCTCCGATTCCGCCGCCGTCACCACCACCGCGACCCGCGTGGGCGACGACTGGGTAATCAACGGCACCAAGATCTTCTGCACTGCCGGCGAGATGGCGGCTGAGAAGTCCGAAGGCTTCGTGGTGGTGTGGGCGACGGTCGACAAGACCGCCGGACGCGCGGGTATCAAGCCCTTCGTCGTCGAGCACAACACGCCCGGCATGACCGTGACGCGCGTTGAGAACAAGCTTGGGATTCGCGCCTCCGACACCGCCGCGATCATGTTCGACAACTGCCGCGTGCCGATGGACCATCTGCTCGGAACGGCCGAGGTTCGCAAGGAAGGCGGCTTCAAGGACGTGATGGCGACCTTCGACGCGACCCGTCCGATCGTCGCCGCGATGGCGCTGGGAGTCGGCCGCGCCGCGCTCGACTACGTGCGGGATTTCTTGAAACAGCACAACGTGCCGGTCCGCTATGGAATCTCGCCCCACAAGCTCGCCGCTATCGAGCGCGACTTCATGGACATGGAAGTCAACCTGAAGGCCGCGCGCCTGCTCACCTGGCGCGCCGCCTGGATGCTCGACATGGGCAAGCACAACAACCTCGAAGCCTCGATGGCCAAGGCCAAGGCGGGCCTCGCGGTGACCCTCATTACCCAAAAGGCCGTAGAAATCATGGGACCAGCCGGCTACTCGCGCCGCGAGCTGGTAGAGAAGTGGATGCGTGACGCGAAAATCAACGACATCTTCGAGGGTACCCAACAAATCAACATGCTGATAGTAGCCAGAAGAATCCTAGACTACAGCAGCAAGGAGCTGAACTGACGGAAACGAGGCGAAGCCTTTCCGTCATCCCGAGCGAAGCGAAGCGTAGTCGAGGGATCTTCGCGAAGCGATTCTTACCCTCTCCCTGACCAGGGAGAGGGCGGCGGGCAGCGCCCGCCGGGTGAGGGTATCCTACGAAAACAAGTAAACGGTAGCATCGGCCACCGCCTCATACCCAATTGACTGATAGATCCGATTCGACGTCGGATTCGCAAGGTCCGTATACAGAAAGCAGAATCGCCGGCCCTCATCGAGCTGCTTCTGGCTGAGCGCAGCGACGCATGCTTCGGCGAACCCTCTGCGCCGATTTTCCGGCGGCGTATAAACCCAGGCCACTCGAATACCGTTCGGCGTTCGTCCCGTAGTTCCGGCCATCGATACCAGCTTCCCCTCGAACTCCCACAAGACCAGCCGCGCCGCCCCGCGCGTCGGTTGTTTGGCGCTCTCTTCAGCCTGTGCGGCATCCATCCCCTCGGCCTCGACTGAAAAAGCCGCCCGCCATTTCATCAGCAACACCTCATCCGCGCTGGCAGGTTCGCGCAGATGGCCGGCAGCCCTGGGTTTCTCGACGACTCGATTCAACTGGTAGATTCGCTGCGCAAAATGCGCGCGGAACGCGCGCCCGGAGAGTTGCGACCATTGCTCGGCAAACTTCAGCGCAATCTCGGCGGAACCGTTGACGCCCGGCAGCGCCAATCCGATCGTGTGGAGTTCGCGAGCTATCGCGTCGATCGTGGAGTCATCGGCCGTCCACGAAAGAATCAGATTATGAGGCGGCGTCATCACGCCGACCGCGGTAACTTCGCCGAGCTCCTCGGCCAACGCCAGAAGCGGCGGCGCGGCACCCCATTGATGCCCCGCTCGAAGCCCGTCGAGGAGGCCAAGCAGCAAGCAGTGCTCCGCCTCGCGATTCAGCAGAAAGGGCTGAACGCGTTCCAGGAATTCCCCGGCGTCCGAGGAGAATCTTATCGAACGAGCCGAAGACACAGCTACAAACTGTAGTTTCCGCTCCTCACGCCGACAAGCGCTCTTCGATTTCCGCACCCTCGCCCGCTCCTTTGCGGGAGAGGACGGCGGGCGCTGCGCCCGCCGGGTGAGGGTGCCTGCTCCCATCGCAATAACTCTCGCGCCTGATCCGTCAATCCATCCGCCGTGGTATAACCCAACTCATGTCCGCGCTCGCGCAATTCCATCCTGCGGTCTGCACTTGGTTCGAGCGGCGCTTTACCTCGCCCTCGCGCGTGCAGGACCTCGGATGGCCCGTGATCGGCGACTCGCAAACTCCGCCCGGTCACGACGTGCTGCTTTGCGCACCCACCGGCAGCGGCAAGACGCTGGCCGCTTTCATGTGGGCGATCAACCGCCTGATCGCCGAAGCCGAATCCGGCGCGTTGCGCGACGAAGTCTCGGTGCTCTACGTCTCGCCGCTCAAGGCGCTGGCCAACGACATCCGGCTCAACCTCGACGAGCCGCTCGACGGCGTGCGCCGCGTCGCCGCCGAAGCGGGAATCAAGCTCGCCGAGATTCGCGCGGCGCTCCGCCATGGCGACACCAGCGTCAAAGAGCGCGGCGCGATGCTGCGCAAGCCGCCGCATATCCTGGTCACCACGCCCGAGTCGCTTTATATCCTGCTGACCTCGCCGCGCTTTCGCGAGAAGCTGCGCGCCGTCCGCTACGTGATCGTCGATGAGCTCCACGCCGTTGCGGGCAACAAGCGCGGCTGCCATCTGGCGCTCACACTGGAACGGCTGGAACGGATGGTCCGCCAAAGCGGAGCGCCACGCCCGAGCCGAATCGGCCTTTCCGCGACGCTCAATCCAATCGAGCGGTTGGCGGAGTTTCTGGCCGGCGGCGAAATCGACCCCAACGGGAATCGCAATCCACGCCCGGTCCGGATCGTCCGCGCCGACGATCGCGCGCGCGCGATGGACTTGAGCGTTCTCGCGCCGGGGCCGGAGCTGGGACCGCTGGCGACTCATCAGCATTGGGACGCGATGTACGACGCGATCGCGAAGCTCATCAGCGAGCATCGCACGACCCTGGTCTTCACGCTTTCGCGCCGATGGGCCGAGCGAGTTGCGCTCAACCTTCAAAAGCGCCTCGGTGCCGACGCCGTGCTGGCCCATCACGGAAGCCTCGCCCGCAAGGAACGTCTGGAAGCTGAGCAGCGGCTCAAGCGCGGCGAGCTCAAGGCGCTGGTCGCGACCGCTTCACTCGAGCTCGGTATCGATGTCGGCGCGGTCGAGCTGGTGTGCCAGATCGATTCGCCGAAATCGATCTCGGCGGCGATTCAGCGCATCGGCCGCTCGGGTCACAGCCTCGGCGCGACGCCGAAGGGCCGCTTCTTCGCGATGACGCTGGATGACCTGCTCGAATGCGCGGCCGCGGTGCGAAGTATCCGCGCCGGCCGGCTCGACGAAGTGGAGATTCCCACCGGATGCCTCGACGTTGCGGCGCAGCAAATCGTCGCGATCGCGGCGGAAGAGAACGAGATCGGCGCGCCCGAGCTGCTGCGGCTGTTGCGCGGCGCCGATAATTTCGCCGCGATGGACGCCGCCACGCTGCGCCATCTGCTCGAACAGATGGCCGGCGAGCTGGCGAACAATATTCGCGGCGCGAATCCGAAAATCTTCTTCGATCGCCAGAACGGCCGCGTGCGCGCCCGCCGCGGCGCGCGCCTGGCCGCGATTACCTCGGGCGGTACGATTCCCGAAAGCGGCAACTACGACGTAGTGGTCGAGTCGCAGGGCCGCAAGGTCGGCGACGTTGAGGAGGACTTCGCCCAGGAATCGGCGCGCGGCGACGTCTTCTCGCTCGGCTCGATGCCGTGGCAGATTCAGCGCATCTCGCGCAACCGCCTGATGGTCGAGCCCGCGCCCGGGATGGCGCCGTCGCTCCCGTTCTGGCAGACCGAAGCGGGCGGCCGCTCGCGCGCGCTTTCGACCGCGATCTGGGAGTTGCGCCGCGAGATCGCCGCGAGGCTCGACGATCCTGACGGCGCTGCCGCGTGGCTCGGCCGCGAGTGCGCGATCGAAGAGCAGGCCGCGTCGCAGGCCGTCGCTTACGTGCGGCGAGGCCTCGACGCGCTCGGCGCGATTCCCGACGACCATACGATCGTGGTCGAGCGCTTCTTCGACGGGCTGGGCGGCACGCAGATCGTGATCCATTCGCCGCTCGGAATCCGGCTCAACCGCGGCCTGGGTCTGGCGATGCGCAAGCGGCTCTGCCAGTCGTTCGATTTCGAGATCCAGGCCTCGGCGACCGACGACGGCGTGCTGCTGGCGCTGAATTCGCGCCACAGCTTCGCGCTGGAGGGCACCTTCGCGATGCTCAGCGCGCGCGCCGCTCCCGACGTGCTGGTGCAGGCGCTGATCGCCGGGCCGATGTTCGAGGTGCGCTTTCGCCACGTCGCGACCCGCGCGCTGGCCGTGATGCGCTCGAGTCAGGGGCGCAAGGTGCCGGCCTGGATCCAGCGGCTGCGCACGCAAGAGCTGGTCGCGGCGATTTTTCCGCAGCAGCAGGCCTGCTTCGAGAACCGCCCGCCGGCGATCGAGATTCCCGACCATTTCATCGTGCGCGAGACGATTCGCGAGTGTCTCGAAGAATCGACCGACCTGCGCGGGATGCTCGATCTGCTCGGCGGTATCGAGGCCGGCTCGGTGCGGACGGTGTTCGTCGATGCGATCTCGCCCTCGGTGTTCGCCCAGCGCTTGCTGCTCGCCTGGGACTACTCGTTCCTCGACGACGGCGAGCGCGGTAATCGCCGCAGCCGCACCGTCTCGATGAATCGCGGCATGGCCGAAGATGTTTTCCGCAAGGAAGACTTGTCCGAGCTGTTGTCGTCCCAGGCGGTCGAGAGCGTTGCGGCTGAAGCGGATGGAGCCGCGATGAATCGGCGTGCACGCGACGCCGACGAGCTTTACGAATCGATCCGCAGCCACGGTGCGCTCGCGATCGCGGCGATGGACGAGCGGGTGCGCGGCGATTGGAATGCGATGCTCGCGGCGCTGGAAGGGAATGGCAGGGTGATTCGGGCGCGACTCGATCTCGAAGCGGTCGAAGTGCTGATCGCCGCGGAAGATCGCGGGCTCTTCGCCGCCGCGTATCCCGAGGCCGCGTTCGAGTCGAGCCATTTCGATTTCGACGGCTCAACTGCGATCGCGCCCGACTGCTGCGCGGGAAGAAATAGTCCGTCGCGCGCTCAAGACTTCCGGCCCGGTGACCGCGGCTGAACTTGCGGCGCGCGTGAGGCTCGAGCGGGGCGAGATCGAAGCCGCGCTGGCGGCTCTGGAAGCCAAAGGCGCGATCTTCCGGGGCCACTTTACGCGCGCCGACGCGGAGCAATGGTGCGACCGCTACGTGCTGGAAAAAATCCATCGCATGACGCTCGCTCGCGTCCGCACCGAGATCGAGCCGTGCGAGGATCACGAGTTCGCGGCCTTCCGCCTGAGATGGCATCACGTCGGCGGCGCCGATCTTCCCGCCGGTCAGGAGGGCGCGGGGGTCGTTCTGGAACAGCTCTCGGGCCTCTGCTTCGAGCCGCATCAATGGGAGAGCGCGATTCTTCCCGCGCGCGTCGCCGGATACCGGCCTGAGTATCTCGACCTGCAATGTCTCGGCGGAGGAGTCGTATGGGCGGGCGTAGCCGAGGGCGGCGAAGCGCGCGAGTTTCCCGCCAAGGTGGCCTTCCTCGCGCGCCGGCAGACATTGCTGTGGCCCGCCAGCGCCGGCGAAATCTCCGATCCCAAAGAGCGGGCTGTCCACGACGCACTGGTTGCCGGCGGCGCGCAGTACCTCGATCAGGTGGCCGATCGGGCCGGACTCTCCGAGCGCGACACGCTCGGCGCTCTATGGCGGCTCGCTGCGGGCGGGCGCGTATCCAACGACAGCTTCGCGCCGCTGCGGATGTTGTCCGCCGATCCTGAGGCGAGGCACGCGCTCGAACCTGCGCGCGCGCGGCCCGTCAGCAAGCACGATGCGGCGATTCGCGCGCGGCTGAAGTCGAGCCTGTCGGGGCGATGGTCGGCGCTCTCGCGTCCCGCGCGCGCCGCCGAATCGGACTTTGACGAGGCCAGAGAACTCGCGATGCTGCTGCTGGCGCGCAACGGAATTCTCTCGCGGGAGATGCTCGCGCTCGAATCGATGCCGGTTAAGTGGAGCGAGATTTCCTTTGCGCTGCCGGCGGCTTGAATACGCCGGCACGATTCGGCGCGGATGGTTCGTCCGATCGCTTTCGGGCGAGCAGTACGCGCTGCCCGAAGCGGTCGAGATGCTGCGCGCGGCGCGCGCGCTGAACCCGGCTCGCGAGCGGCCGCTGGCGCTCAGCGCCGCCGACCCGGCGAATCCCTACGGAAGCCTGCTTCCCGGATGCGGTATCACGCGCGAGGCCGGCAATCTTATCGCGATCAGGGCCGGTCGCGTGGTGCTGGGCCTGGCCGGCCGCGCGCTGGTCGAGATCGGCGAGCTGGACGACGAAGCGTTCGGCGCGGCGCTCGCGGCGCTGATCGCGATGCGTCGGCGAATCGCGGTTGAGGCGATCAACGGCCACCCAGCGCTGGAATCCGCGCGAGTTGGCCTCATGGCCGCGATGAGATTCCATTCGGACGGCCGCGCGCTGGTCTACGACGGCCTGCCCGGCCCCGCTCCCAGTCGCTCGATCGCGCGCTAGTTCTCGTGCGCAGGCCTCTTTCAAAACTGCGATGACGCAGCTATACGCTGCCTTGAGGTACTCGCACCGAAAGGGGAGGGTACGGTAATCGCTGCCGCTTCGTCCTCTCCGGCGCCCGCGCATCGCGCGCCGACAACTTGGATTGCGTCGAAGTCCGGGACGGACGCGGCGCAAAATTCGCGCGCCGGACTGCTCCGTTCGGCGTCGGCCCGGCTCGCCCAAATCCCACCGATCTATTGCGTCGCGATTGCGATTGTCGCCGGCGACGGCCTCGGCAACTCTCGGCGCTTACCTTCCGCTCCCTTTCGCGATCGTCGCCGCGATTGCCGCGACGGCGCTGTTCCTCGTGCGACGTCCGGGCGCCGCGACGGCGATCGCGCTGGTGGGAATCGCGGCCGCCTCGACGATACCGGTGCACGAGTTGCTCGCGCCCGCGCCCGACGGCCCGAGTATCAGGCGCTTTGCGGACGAAGCGCTCATCACGATAGAGGGGCGGCTGGTCCGCGAGGCCGAGCCCTATCACGGCCGCACCCATCTGTTCGTCGGCGTCGAGCGCGCGGCCGAAGCGCCCGCTGCGATGCATCCGGCGAGCGGGACGGTGCGCGTGACGGTGCTTTATCCCGCCGGTTTCAAAATCGGCGAGAGCGTCCGCGTCACGTCGCGGATTCGTTTCCCGCGCAACTACGGCAACCCCGACGAGTTCGATTACGAAGCCTACCAGGCCCGCGAAGGCGTTGCGGCCACGATGGTCGTGACGGACGCGAGCGGCGGTGCGGACTCGTCGATCGAATCAATCGGGTACGATCGCCGCTGGCCCGCGTCGGCGATCGAGGAAATCCGCGCCCGAATCGGCGCGTTTATCGACGCCAATCTCGACCGTCCCGAACGCGAAGAGATGCGCGCGCTGATAATCGGCGACCAGGGCGGAATCGGGGAGGGCTTGCGCGACGACTTCGCGCTGACCGGGATGGCGCATCTGCTCGTGATCTCTGGGTTGCACCTGAGCCTGGTTGCGGGTGCGGCGTTCGCGGCGGCGCGGCTGGTGCTGGCGCTCTTTCCGATCCTGATGATCAGAGGATACGCGAACAAGCTCGCCGCGATCGCAGCCGCGGTCACGGTGGCCGCCTACGCCTCGATCGCGGGCCATCGCGTTTCCACCGCGCGCGCGCTCGTGATGGTCCTGGCGTACTTGTTCGCCGTGATGATCGATCGCGCCCGCGAGGTTGCGGCGAGCCTGGCGCTGGCCGCGCTGGTGATATGCCTCGTCATCCCGGGCTCGACCGCCGACATCGGCTTTCAGCTCTCTTTCGTTTCGGTGATCGCGATCGTGCTCGGGATGCGTCGTTTCGCGCGATGGCAGGATCGCAGGCGCGCCGTGAGCGGGTTGGCGCTGGTTCCAGACTCAATCGGGCGGCGCGCCGCCATGGTGATTCTTGGCTACTGCGCGGTGTCTTTCTGGGCGATGCTCGGCACCGCGCCGCTGACGGCCTATCACTTCAACCAGTTCGCGATCGTCGGGGTCGTCGCCAATGCGGTGGTGGTTCCGGTGATGGGTTTCGCGGGCGTGATTCTGGGGCTGGCCGCCAGCGCGACCAGCTTCGTATGCCCGCCAGCCGCGCGGACTATCCTGTGGGTCGCGGGGCAGTTTCTCGCGGCCGGGACCTGGCTTGCGCGATGGTTCGTCGCGTGGCCGCTGGCATGGACGCGCATCTTCACGCCGACTATTCCGGAGCTCGCAATTGCTTACGGGTTCCTCGCGCTATGGCTCTGCCGGCCCCACCCCGAAGCCGATCGCGCGCCGGACCATCGGCCCGCTCCATCAGCGCCGCGCTGGCCGCTTGCCGTTCTGGTCCTGCTTGCGATTGCGCTCGCGGCCGACGCGGGGTGGTGGACGCGCGATCGTTATTTCAACCCCGACCTGCGCATCACGTTCGTGTCGGTGGGGCAGGGCGATTGCGCGGTCGTTCGGTTCCCTGGCTCGCGCGTGATGCTGATCGACGGCGGTGGCGAGTTGGGCGAGTTCGACCCGGGTGAACGGATCGTCGCGCCCTACCTATGGTCGCGCAAGATCATGCACGTTGATTACCTGGCGCTCAGCCATCCCGAGCTCGATCATTTCGGCGGCTTCGCTTTTATCGCGCGCAATTTCCATCCGGAGGAGTTCTGGGCGATCTCTGCGGCGAGCCCCGACCGCAGCTACCTCGAGCTGCTCGGTGCTCTGGCGCAAGCCGGCACGCGCGTCACGATAGTCGATTCATCGTTCGCGCCACGGGCTATAGGCGGCGTGGCCCTGCAATGTCTCAACCCGGGTCGGGACGTAGTAGCCAGCCGCAACGACAGCTCGATGGTGCTGAAGATGAGCTTCGGTCCGACCTCGGTGCTCTTCACCGGCGACCTCGAGGCGAAGGGCGAGCGTGCGCTGATTGCCGGGGGGCGGGACCTGCGCTCGACGGTTCTGAAAGCGCCGCATCATGGCAGCGCGACCTCCTCGACCGAGGCGTTCGTCGACGTGGTCGATCCTGCGGCCGCTATAATCTCGGATGGGTACCACAATCGCTTCGGGTTCCCGGCCCCCGAAGTGGTTGATCGATATCGCCAAATCGGTTCCGAAGTGCTGCGCACCGATCAGAATGGCGCGATCGAAATCGACGCGAGCCGCACCGGTGCGACCGTGCGCACGGGCGGCCGCCAGGAAGCTCTGCACAGGTAAATCGATATGAGTAGAATGAGGCCGCACGTGATCGGACGATGAGCGACGAGCGGCTGACAATTATCCTCATACGGCATGCCGATCCGGTCCGTCCCGGAGTCGGCAATTTCGCTGAGAACGAGCGGCCCCTGACGAAGCGCGGTTGTCGCGATGCTGCCGCATTGGCGGAGAGCCTCGCCGCACAACTCGCCGATACGGGCGTTCGCGCGGTGGTCTCGAGCCCGTACCTGCGCGCGATCCAGACCGTGGAGCCGATTGCTCGCAGGCTGAAAATCGCAATCGAGCTGGTCGGCGATCTTCGGGAACGTGTGCTCTCGCCCTCCGACGACCTGCCCGACTGGAGAGAACATCTGCAGCGCTCATGGCAGGACTTTGACTACGCTCTGCCGGGTGGGGAATCGGGCCGAGTCGCGCAGGCTCGCATACTCTCAGTGTTCGACAATGCGCGCAGGCGCCATTCGTCGGGCACCCTGGTATTCGGCAGTCACGGCAATCTGATCAGCCTCGCTCTCGCGGCTTTCGATCCCGCGGTAGACTTCGAGTTCTGGGCGGCGATGCCGATGCCGGCGGTGTATCGGCTGGAATTCGCGGGCGATCGATGGCGTCTTCATCAGGGGCAACGCTAATGGCAAGACTGGGACTCGTCGTTCTCGCCGTGGCGCTCCTGTGGGGTAACGTGCTCGCGGATGAAGCAAAGACTGCGCGCAAACCTGACCCTTCCGTCGCCACCATCCCGGCCGGTACGAGAATAACTGCCGACAACTGGGTGCAGTATAAGCAATTCATGTCGGAGGGAATGATAGCCCTATTTGAGAAGATCGATTTCTGGGGTCTGCCGAGCGATGTGGTCATGGAAGTTGGTCCGACGATTTCGATTCCTTTGCCCAGGAAGTACCTGGCGGACACCGAAGAGCTTTCCAACCAGGTTCGGCTAGTCAGGCTGCCGTCCGGCGGGTATGTCCCGCAGGGATATGTGGCAGGTCTCCCATTTCCGGACCCCCTGAAAGGGGATCCGACCCTGAGCGGCCAAAGGATTTTCTGGAATTCCTACTACCGCTATCAACCGCGCGTCCAGGGCGCTCCCAACTACTCATATACACTGGACCGCGAAGGTAACATGACCCAGTCATCGGAGACGAAGGCCGTACTTTCACAGCTCGCATTTCTGAGCGACGTCGGTTTTCCGCAGGTTGTTCCCGACGCCGGACCTTACTACTCCGCCAGGTACTCGGAACAAATCGCGCCCGAGCAGTCCAAATACACGATCCTGCTTGACCTGCTTCCAACCGATCCAACCCAGCTCGATGACCTCTACGAATATGTGCCAAACCTGCGCAGATCGCTGCGTCTCTCCCAGGCCGCAAGATGCGCCCCGGTCTTCGGCAGCGACTACGTCATCGATGACGAGAACGATGGCCCTCCCGGTTTGCCGCAATTGTACAAGATTGATTACCTGGGCGAGAAAAAGGTGCTGGCCCTGGAACATGCCACACCCGAAGCCTTCGACTCTCCCGGTACACCAACGCAGTTAGAGGAGAAGTACTACTATAAGGGCTCGGCAGGCGTCGTCCCTTTTCCCAAGCCGGCCGCCGGCAAATGGGAACTGCGCGATGCCTATGTCATTTCAATGGAGCGGCTGCCGCAGTTTGCCAAGGGATACTGTTACGGGAAGAGGGTCATTTACGTCGACAAGGAGAACTACTTCGGTGGCGCGCAGCTTGACCTGTATGACCCGGACGGGCATCTGTACAAATCGCAGCTGATTCTCTCATATCCTGAATCCATTCCGGGCACTGCCGGCGACGCCGCTGAACTGGTTGCGGGACCGAACACTTCGTTTCTGGTCAACTTCAAAGATAAGCACCTGAGTATATCGCCGGCCCTGCGCTCGTGCGTGAACTCCGAATGCGCAAAAAACGGCTATCTCGACGTGAATAGTTACGCGAGCCCCGAAGGGCTTTTGAAGATTGTGAAGTAGAACAGTCCCCAAGCCAAAGCTCGCGGACAGACGGCTTGGACGTTAAGAGATTGATGCATCGTCGGCAAGGAAGGCATCAAGCGCTGGTCCTGATGCTTATCTCCGGCGTGGTGATTATGGCCTGTTTGCGAGCCAACCCCGACAGTGCTTTGGCTCAAGGGCAGAGCGCAGAGAGCTGGTATTCGCAATTTGGACGAACCATCTTGCTGGGGAGCAACACGCCGGTCCTGGACCTGCGCAAGGTGCCCGATGCGCTCAGCGGGCTGTCGGTTTCGGGCTTTCTGAGCAACACCACAGGAATGTGGGCGAACTCCGCGGCATTGACGAACTTTGGGCGTGAGGCTGGTGAGCATCATGGTGCCAATTCGTTGTCGGTAGAGCGGAACTGGATCCAGATCGACACAAACTATGTCCTGAGCGGAAGTGACAAGTTCTTTGTCCGCCTTTGGGGTGTATATGAACCTCCTTATCCCTGGGAGGCACATAACATTCTCGGCCCGTCGCTGGCGTACGACCATAGCCAGTCTGACTTCTATAACCGCTACGATGTCCGCGATGCCTTCTGGAAGCACACCAGCGGTCCGCTAACCTTGTTTCTGGGCCGCCAGATCGTCACTTGGGGAGAGTCGATAGCGTTCCGGGTGGGAGATGTGATCAACCCGCAAGACCTCAGCTGGAATTTCGCTTTTGCCAACCTGGAGCAATCGCGCCTGCCATCGTGGATGGCGCATCCGATTTTGAGTCTGCCGAGGATTGGTTCCTTCGGCAGCAACTTCATCGAGGGAGTTTGGGCGCCGGCATGGCAGCCGACGTACACCAGCGTAGACTACGCCGATCGGCGCTATAGCGGTCAGTACGAGGTGGCCGGCGCGGTGAATCTTCTCGCTCCGGGTGGAGGCAGATTCGATCCCTATCCGTATCCTTTCACCACTCGGGCCATGACTCCCCGCGGAGCGCAGCCGGCCTTCCCGCAGGTGACGAATCCTGCCCCGCCGTCCGCCGACTACCAGTTGCCGTCGGACAATTTGGCCGACTCGGTCGGAGGCTTTCGTCTTCATACCTTGGTCGACAACGCGGAGATCACAGCATTGTACTGGCATGGCCATCAGCTCAACCCCACGACTTTCGTGGAAGGCACACCGGCATCCGGGCAAACTCTCGAGTCCCGTTATCCGCAGTTGAACGATATCGGCGCGACGGTGAACTTTCCGATATACCTGCCTGGCGATTTCCTCACCACCATTCCCTTCGTACTCAGGGCCGAAGGGGTGTGGCAGGATCGCACACCTTTCAACACGATCAACCCCTCCCGTCCGAGCGCGGTGATCTACTCCAGTACGCTGAATACCCTTGTCGCTTTGGACATCGACAATGTGGCGGCGCCCTGGCTCACGACGACCGGCGCGCTGACTACCAATCTGGAATGGAACAACTACACGATCCTGAGCCCGAACAGGGACATGGTTTACGGCGGCTACGCGGAAAGGTGGCGCCATAACGAAGAGAACCTTCTGTTCAGCGCGAGCACGAACTGGTGGTGGGGCGCGGTGGCAGCCACCCCCGCCGGGATCTACAATCCCGACGGGAACACTTGGGAGCTCTTTCCAAATGTCGTATTCACTCCGCCGTGGACCGACAAATATTCGCTAATGCTGCAGTACATAGGGATCCTCAGCAATGACAAGTACAGCGCGTATGCCGGAGGCATATTCAAAGGCAAGAGCTTGTTCTTGATGCAGTTCCAATACGATTTCGACCTGATCAGAGGTAATAGCTGAACTGGTCGGCAGGCACGCTGCAGCGATCTGCCGGGTACAAGGCTGCGTTGAGTGCTTACCGGGCAGGCAATCCGACGAAGCTGAGGAAATGGGTCTAAAATGTGCTTTTTGCAGCGCAGTGATGTTTCGGAAGCGGATTGTCACGACCGAACCTGGAACCATTTACGCGTCTCCTCAGTTTGATGTCCATGCGGTAGAAGGTTGTGAATGGGCGATCGCGATACGGAAAAAAGAGGCCTGTTCGAACAGGAAGCATTGCCGCATCTGAACGCCCTATTCAGCGCAGCGTTGTACCTGACCCGCAATGAGGACGAGGCGAACGACCTTTGCCAGGAAGCGATGTTGCGAGCCTATCGCTTTTTCCACCAATTCAGTGTCGGCACCAACTGTCGCGCCTGGCTCTTGACCATCCTTCACAATGTCTTTCGAACCAGGCGTTCTCAGGCGCGACCCGAGCAGCTCATGGCGACTGCGGAGGACTTCGAGCGTGCGGTCGACTCCGAAAGCCTGAAGGCCGTTGGCAGCTTTGTAAATCCGGAGGCCATCGCCGTCGAGCGGAATATGGGAGAACATCTGCAAAAGGCGCTCGACGCACTGCCGGAGGAATTCAAGGTTGCTCTAATACTGGTGGACGTAGAAGGATTGAAGTACCAGGACGCGGCCAAGGTCCTGGAAGTGCCGATAGGGACGGTCCGCTCGCGAATTTCGAGAGGCCGAGCCCTCATGCGCGACGCTTTGGAGCCCGTCACGCGCGGGCTGAGGCTTGCACGCGGACCTGATTGATAGAAAGCTTCGCGATCAAGATGGATCATCGGCAATATATCGAGCAGTATCTCAGCGCCCATCTGGACGACGAACTGGGCGCCGAGGAACTGCGCGCCGTCGAGGCTCACCTCGCAAGTTGCGCCGGATGCCGGGAAAGGTTGGCCGCCGAACGTGCGACTAAGGCGCTGCTCCAGAAAGGGTTGCCGATCGTAGCGGCGCCCAAAGCGTTGAGAGAGCGAATATCGGCGGCTCTCGACGCCATTGACCGCGCACAGCCCAAGGCTCGCGTCCGGGTGTTACGCAGGCCGGTCCTATGGATGGCGGTTGGCGGCTCGCTGGCTGCGTGCCTGGCTATCCTAGTTCTCAACCTTCGCCCGACGGACACTGGAAACCCGATGTTCGATCCTGCGGTCGCGTCCTTTCTGAAAGCTGAGAAGGACTTCACACCGAATATTGGATCCGGATCGACTGACGCCCTGGCCATTGCCTTGATAGAGCAATTTGGCGTCGCCCCGATTTGGGACTTTTCCTCTTTGGGGCTGGCCCCGGCCGGTGGCCGGATCGATCACAGCGCCGACGGGAAAGCAGTTGCCTACACGCTGTATAAAGGCGCGCAAGGTTCGCTTTTGTGTAAGATAGATCGAGAAGAGGTCCTTCACTTCCCGTCGGGCGGCCGGGTGGTGAAAGGAGTCCACATATATCGGTACAAGGGCTTCTCGATCGCCGCTACCAACAGGTACGCAGTCTTTTGCGTTATGGTCACCAGGTTGCCGGTGGCACAAGTGGCCCGCGCTTTCGATCAGCTCCCGACCTGATACTCCTTTCTCCTTCCATGCAACCCTGCATTGGGTTGCTGAAACGTTTCGGGGCATAGTTCACTTAAGCAGGGCGTGGGCCTTCTCCTTCCTCCGATCGAGCGAAGTCCGGCAAATCGGCCAGTCCTGGGTCGGTCTGACTTTTTTTCCGTCTCGACCCGCAACGTAGTCCGCTGACCATCTGGTGTCACCGGCAGGTTCACCACCACGGGCCATCACTCATCGAGACTGTGACTGAAGTGTGACGGACACTTGAATCGCTCAGAGTTTCTTCCCGCACGGGAACTGTTTTCCGTTCAATCCAGTTTAGGGAGAGAGTCGGACGTAACCCGGCTTTGAAGACACTTAGATGGAAGACAGTCACCGCCATATCACATCTACATCCTTTGATTGATCACTTTACGATAGCGCCTCTGGCGGTTGAATGAATACTCGGAACGGTCGGATGGATCAGATCCTCAAACCCGGGAAGGGAGACTTGGTAGACGAATGAAACCCACGACGATCAGAAATGTGGCAGTCGGGATCGCGCTTCTTGCTGCGGCCGGCTCGATTGCAGTGCTTGACCAACTGAGCATGCTGCGGGTCTATATCTTCTTGATGCGCCAGCTAGGCTCGCTCAGCGAGTACCACCTGCATCCGATCGTCGATCATTTCACGATCGCGCTCCTGGCATTCGGAACCATAGCGGAAGTCTTCGCGGCCGCAGCGATCATTTTCGCCCGCCGCGCGACGGGCTGGCCTTCGGTCTGGGCTCAAAAGCTCAGGAACACATCACTTACTCTCATGACTACCGGGGCGGTCGCCGCCGTCCTTTCCTACTTCACCGGCGACATAGAAGCCAGTCGGTTCTGGGACACCATGTCGCCGGACGCACAGCAGATTCTCGCGACGAACGCTGGGGCCGGACGCTACCTGTCCCACGCGGCGCTCGGACACTACCTGATGTATGCATTCCTCATCCTGGCGGGGTGGCGCGTGCTGATCGAATTTTCAGCGCGACTTTCTCGCTGGCGGATCGCGTTTCTGATGGCGGCTTGCGTTGCGGTTAGCGGGCTTCTCTACCAGGGAAAGGCCGGTGGAGAACTTGTCTACGAACACGGCGTCGGGACTGCGAGTCTCGCATCGCCCGCTCAAAGTGCCGAGAGTCGTTGAACATCAATGAGTGGGCTCATCACGGAGTCGAAACGGCGATGGATGAAATTCAGGCGTATCAAACATTCTTTCGCGTGACGCCTCACAAGGTCGAGGCGAAGAAATGTTACGGCTGGTACGTCTTCACCGGGAACCATTTGCCGACGGCGCGAGTTCAATTGCCCGGAGACCGCTCAGACCGAGCGGCAGTCTGCACTGCAATTTGCGGAGGAATAGACGTGGCCATGCTCACAGAGGGAAACATCACAATGAAACAACACAGCTTTGACCTTGGCATTAGAAGATGGGTGTGCGTATTGGGAATGGCGGTCGGGTTGCTTGCCGCCTCATTCGTTCAGGCGATGGCGCAGTCCTTTATCGGACCGTTCACTGTGACCAGCACGCTCAGCACGACCGTGCCTGCAAACGGCGACGTGAATCCGTACGGCGTCGCGGTGGTTCCTACGACGATCGGAAGCCTCACGCAGGGAAATATCCTGGTGAGTAACTTCAACAACGCTGCCAACCTCCAGGGCCAGGGCACGACGATCGTTCAGATCACTCCGGCCGGCGCGATCAGCACCTTTGCCACGCTCAATCCGGGTGCGCTGCAGGGCTCTTGCCCCGGTGGAGTCGGACTCACTACCGCTCTGGCCGTCCTGAGCAGGGGCTGGGTAATTGTCGGGAGCCTTCCCACCAGCGGCGCTAACGCCAGTTTCGCGGGAGCCGGATGCCTGATCGTGCTGAACAGCAGCGGCACTCCGGTCGAGACGGTGCCGGGCTCGCACTTCGGCCCCATCAACGGGCCGTGGGATATGGCCACGGTCGACGGCGGCAGCCAGGCAATCCTGTTCGTGACCAACGTGCTCAACGACGACGTGACGAGCGCCAACGGGGCAGTGGTCAATCAGGGCGACGTGGTACGAATCGAGCTGAGTGTTCCACAGCAGAATGCCAGGGGATTGATGCGCTTCCCCGCGTTGGAATCGATCACCGAAATCGCGTCGGGTTTCGCGGAGCGGACCGATCCCGCTGCATTGATCGTCGGGCCGACCGGCGTAGCCTATAGCGCCGGTACCGACACGCTGTACGTTGCCGACACGGCCAGCAATCGAATCGCCGCAATCCCGAAGGCGGCCAACCGCTTCTCGACCGCGCCCACCGGAGTGGATGTCACTGCCAACGGCAGCCTCAACCAGCCGCTCGGGCTGGTGCTTGCGCCCAACGGCGACATCCTGTCGGTCAATGCCAACGACGGTAATATCGTCGAGACCACGCCGGCCGGCGCCCAAGTCGCGACCTTCACGCTGATCCCGAACGGTGCCGGCGCGCTCTTCGGCTTGGCGGTAGCTCCCGGCAACAAGGGTATCTACTTCGTCAACGACAACGCCAACACCCTGGAGCTTTTCAATTAGCCGGAGCTTTTTCGTTAGATTGATTGGTCCGGGCTAGTGTCCTGAAGGAGTCGCGGGTGACGTTCGGAGCATCGCGAGGGGCGGCGTCGACAACGCGGGCCCGCGGCTGCCTAGAATGAGGGCGTTACGCCGCCGGCACGGCCATCCCTTTTTGGACCGCCGGCCGCGCGCCGATCGCTTTGATCCATCGCGCAACGTTTGCGCCTTCACCGACCACGTCGGGCTTGAACCCCTTGATGAACTGGAACGCGACCGCGATCCACGGATAGGTCGCGATATCCGCAATTGAGTAGTCGCCGGCCAGGTACTCGCTGCTTGCCAGCTCGTCGTCCATCACCTTGACCAAGCGCGCTGATTCGGTGACATAGCGATCGATCGCGTACGGAATCTTTTCCGGGGCAGCGTTCGCGAAGTGGTTGGCCTGGCCGATCATCGGCCCGACGTTCGCCATCTGCCACATCAGCCACTGGATGACTCGTGAACGGCCCGGACCGGACGCGGGCAGAAACTTGCCGGTCTTCTCCGCCAGGTGGATCAGGATCGCGCCCGACTCGAAGATCGAGACCCCGGCCTCGCTGTCCACGATCGCCGGTATCTTGCTGTTGGGGCAAATCTTGACGAACGCGGGCTTGAATTGCTCGCCCTCGCGGATATTCACCGGATGCACGTTGTACTTGAGTCCGCATTCCTCGAGCATCACGGATGCCTTGCGGCCGTTGGGAGTGGTCCAGGTGTAGAGATCGATCATCGCTTCTCCCCTTCGCTTGATGGCGGTTGACGAAGCGGACTCCCGAAACTATAGCACGCGCGCATCCACGACAGCCCGGCCACCGCGCACAGCGCGTCCAGCGCAAAGCCGGCGAGTTCGCGGCAACGGGAATCGCCGCGATGGCGATCGGGACGAATCGACGATTCGAGCGGGCCGTGACGCTGCGCCGTCAGTCAATGAGCCTGCCGGCCCTGGCCCTGCGCCACCAGCGGGACCGCCCAATCCCACTCGTAACGCTTGCGGCTGTCTTCGGAGACGACGTGGCCCATGATGTTGTCGGCGCATCCACTGCAGAAGAAGTAGGCCCGGTCCGGATTGCCGACGGCCAGCACAAGCGCTTTCTCCCCGGTCGATTGGCCCGAGAAACCGCCGTTACAGGCGCTGCATCCGGCCTGAGACAAAACCTCCACGCGGTTGACCAGCAAAAAATCTTGCATTGGCTTACGTGCTCCTTCGGCGTAATAGTGTTTCCGTCTACGGCCTCGGCCGTGGGGCCAATACCGTCGCCACGCGCCCCTTCGCTGAAGCGGGTTGTGTCGCCGCGTCAGGAACCCCGGTTCAGAACCAGCTTCAGATATCACGCCGCGACATTCTGTAGCAAGTCGCGTCCTCTCGACAGTTACTGCTGATGCGGCCACCCTTGGTTTCCGGGAGCCGCAAAAACAAGCTTCGAGTAGCTGAAAACCCTTCGGTTTTGAATAAAAGATGACGGAATTGAGTCGAAATCATCGAGTCCGGGACTGTCAGCATTCGGCCTCAGCCACCCCGTCCGGCAGTTCCGACAGTTACTACAGTGTGACGGAAAGCTTACGTAATTGTATGCCGCCGGTTTGCCTTAACGGAAAAACGATCTATAAGGTTGAGGTCGGCCCGAAAGCCGGGGGCAAGCCCTGCATGTTTTGCGCGTCTTGCGGCACGGACAACGCAGAGGATCAAAAGCTTTGCATCAGGTGCGGGTCCCTGCTCGGCCCGATCTGCCCATGGTGTGGCTCGTGCAACCGCGCCGGTGAAGCGTTTTGCCACGGATGCCGCGCGCGGCTCCCTGAGCTCCCTGCCGCCGGCTACGACGCGGAGTCGCCCGAACCGGAATCGTTCGTCGCGGGCCGCTACCAGGTAATCGGCCGCTTGCGCGCTTCGGGCGCAAAACGCGTCTATCTGGCGGATGACAACCGGCTGGGCCGCAAGGTCTCGGTCGCGGCGATTTCCACGTTCGGGCTGGGCGACCAGGCGCGCGAGCAGATAATGCAGGTAGCGCGCTCGGCCGCGCGAGTCGCCGGCCATCCGCATATAACCGGTGTCTACGAAGCGGGCGAGGAGAACGGGCTGGTCTATGTGCTGAGCGAGCACCTCGCCGCCGGTTCGCTCGCCGACCTGCTCTCCATATCGAAAAATCACCGCCTCCCGATCGCGGAGGTGCTGCGAATCGGAACACAAATCTGCGACGCGCTCGAATACGCGCATTCGCTGGGCGTGGTCCACGGCGACCTGACTCCCGCCAGCGTGATGATTGCGCCGGAAGGTTCGGTGAAGGTGGGCGATTTCGGCCTCGGCTTTCCGCTGACGATCAATCTGTCGCGGATGGCGGGCGAAGGCGTGCCGGCCGATACCGCCGCCTACGTCGCGCCGGAACAGATGCTCGGCGGTCCGCCCGAGCCGCGCGGCGATCTCTACTCGCTGGGCGTGATTCTCTACGAAATGATGGCCGGTTCCCTGCCATCCGCGTGGGGAGATTCGGATGCGCCGATCGCCGAACGCCTCAGGAGCAAGCCGCTCCGGTTCGAACGCGGCGACGCTCCCGGCGCGTTGCTGAGCCTGGTCCGCCGCATGCTGCATAAGCGCCCCGAGAAGCGGCCGCCGAACGCCGCCTCCGTCGGCGCCGCGATGCGATCGATGGCGGCCGGGCTGCGGCCCGGGTCGGCCGTGACGGAATCGGCGCCGCCTCCGATCGGCGGCGTATCGCTGGAGCTGAGCGGCGCCGCGGCGTCGATCGGTGCCGATGCTTGGGCGGCCCTGAACGTGGTGAGCTACGTGGCGCCGCTTTCCTCGGCAATCGCGGCGGTCGCGATACTCGCGGTGCTTTCGGTCGGCTCGATGAGAGTCGCCTACAAATGGTTCGGCCAATTCGACTCTGTGACTGCCCGGCGGGTCCAGTGGCCTCAATTGACGGGCGTCGGCGCAGATCAGCCTCACGCGCAGCAACTTGCGTCGGCCGATCATGAGCCGGTGGGCGACGATCGCGCTCCGTCGAATCTCGCGCCGGCTTCCAGCGCCGCTGCGGCGAGCCAGACCGCGCCGCAGCCGGAGAATCGCGATCGCATCGGCACCGCTGATTCCGGCCAAACCGGCAAACCCTACCCCGAATTGTTCGATCTCGCTCGCGACGGCGATCCGGCGGCAGAGACCGCGCTGGGCAACATATATCTGCGCGGCCAGGATGCCTCCAGGAGTTACGCCCAGGCGCTGCGCTGGTTTGAGAAAGGAGCGGCCGCCGGTAATCCGCAGGCGCAGGTCGGGCTGGGGTACATGTATGCCACCGGCAAGGGCGTGGCACAGGACTACAAACTGGCGGCGAAGTGGTTCCTGATGGCGGGCAGCAAGGGCGACCCCGGCGCTGAGTACAATCTCGCCGTGATGTACGACCAGGGGCAGGGCCTCTCCGTCAACCGGACCGAGGCGCTCAAATGGCTTCGGCGCGCGGCCGCGCAGGACGACGCTCGCGCGCAGTACGAGCTGGGCAGGAAGTATATGGAAGGGCAGGAACGTCGCCCAGGATTATTCCCGCGCGCTGCCATGGCTGCAGAAAGCCGCCGCGCAGGGCAACGTTCCGGCCGAGAATGCGCTGGGCTATCTCTACGAGAAATCCAGCCCTGGGATCCGCAGTTATTCGCTGGCCGCGAAATGGTATCGCAAGGCCGCCGAGCAGGGTGACGCCAAGGCCCAGTTGAATCTCGGCATCATGTATGAAGACGGCGAAGGCGGCATCACCGACTACGCCGAGGCCGCGCGATGGTATCGAAAGGCGTCAGACCAGGGCGAGGCATACGCGCAGACCCGGCTCGGAGTCATCTACTGCAAAGGCAAGGGAGTGGATCGCGATTACGCCACCGCCAACCAATGGTTCAGGCGGGCTGCCAGCCAGGACGAGCCCAAGGCCGAGTACAATCTGGGCATAATCTACGACACCGGCCTGGGCGTTGCGAAGGATTACGGCCAGGCGGCGTTTTGGTATCGCGAGGCTGCGGCGCATGGCAATGCCGACGCGCAGTACAATCTTGGCTACCTCTACGAGCACGGCCAAGGCGTGACGCGCGACACCACCGCCGCGCTCGAGTATTATCGCAGCGCCGCGATTCAGGGCGACTCGTCCGCGCTCGAGCGGGTCAAAATTCTCCAGTCCAAATCCGACTGACGGTCCAATCGTCCAGACTTGCTTCGCGCAGACTTGCTTCGCGCGCTTCGGCGAGGAATCTTGAGGACGCGATGTCCGAGATCTCCCGACGGTCCCGATGAGCACTTCAGCGGCTGCCGACTGCAAACACGAAGCGGGAGTCTTCGCGCCGGTGATCGATCGCAGCCGATGCGAGGCCAAGGAAGATTGCGTCCGCGTTTGCCCCTATGACGTCTTCGAGATTGGCAAGCTGACCGCTGAGCTCAAAAGCGCGTTGTCTTTCACCGCGCGGGTGAAGGCGACGCTTCATCGGAATCGGCAGGCGTTCGCGGTTCGCGCGCAAGCTTGCCACGGATGCGGACTGTGCGTCGCCGCCTGCCCCGAGCACGCGATCACGCTCGCCCGGGTTGCTTCGCCGGCGTGACCGCGAATGCGGCAGATTCCCGATTCCGACCGTCACGCGGCACGTGCCGCGCGCGGCTGACGCAGATCAATGGTCACCTGAATCTCGTCGTACGGGACTGTCGGTGCCTGTGCTCTGCCCCTGCCGCCCTTCGCTTCCAGCCTTACCAGGCCGAGCCGTTCGAGCAGCGCGATGTCCGTGCTCACGTTCTTGTAGTCCCGTCCGAGGAGCCCAGCCAGTTTGTGGACAGACGCCGGCCGATGGCGACTGATCGCGAGTACCAGTTCCAGGCGCTTCTCGGTCAGGATCTGCCGAAGGTCCTCCACGCTCTCGAAATAGAGTTCCGACTGCTGCGGAGCGCGGTCGCCGCGCGCCGCGTGCTGCAGCGCTTCACGAAGCGCCTTGGAGCGCTCAGCGCTGGTCCGGATGCCGACCTTAAGACGCCCTCTGCTCAAAGCTTGCCCTCCAGAATCAGGTCAACGTCACGCAGGAAATCGTCGAGCAAGGCTTCTTCGTCGACGAACCTGTAACGGACCTCCTTGCCGCGCCAATGCCGATGATGCGATTTGCCGCGATGAACGTCGTACAACAAAACCACTGCTCCGCTCTGAAGATCCACGAGGCAAAGAGAATATCGAATGCCCTCCGGCAGCTCGCGCGTGGGCGAGAAACTCGCGATTCGAACTTCCTGCAGATAGCGCCCGCCGCCTATTACATCCCGCGCCTCGAAGATCACCGGCGGCATGGGTGATTATGGCATCAGGTGCCATAAAGAGAAAGCGCCCCCCACGGCATTGCGCTCTCGGCGCTCGCAACCCCGAAAAAGGCAATGCAGCCTGCTTGTAAGCTCGGCGGACTCGAACTAGGTTTGCGGGATAATCCTCTTTTCTCAGGAGATACAAAATGGGTCGCAAGGTTTTCGTGGTCGGCGTCGGCATGACCAAGTTCGAGAAGCCGGGCTCGAAGGCGTGGGACTATCCGGACATGGCCAGGGAATCCGGCACCAAGGCGCTGGCCGACGCCGGTATCCCGTTCGATCAGGTCGAGCAGGCGGTGGTCGGCTATTGCTACGGCGAGTCGACTTGCGGCGAGCGCGCCGTCTACGGCCTCGGCCTCACCGGAATCCCGATCTACAACGTGAACAACAACTGCTCGACCGGCTCGACGGCGCTGTTCATGGCCAAGCAACTGGTCGAGGGCGGAATCAGCGACTGCACGCTCGCGCTCGGCTTCGAGAAGATGGAGAAGGGCTCGCTCGGCGCCAAGTACACCGATCGCACCAACCCGATGGACAAGCACTTCCAGCTCATGGTCGAGGTGCGGGGATTCAAGCCGGCGCCCGCCGCGCCGCAGATGTTCGGCAACGCGGGCCGCGAGCACATGGAGCGCTACGGCACCACCGCGCTTCAGTTCGCCAAGATCGGCTGGAAGAACCACAAGCATTCGGTGAACAACCCCTACTCGCAGTTTCAGGATGAGTACTCATTGGAGGATATCCTCGGCGCGCCGATGGTCTACGAGCCGCTCACCAAGCTGCAATGCTGTCCGACCTCGGACGGCTCGGGCGCGGCGATCGTCGCGAGCGAGGAGTTCGTGAAGAAGCACGGCCTGCAGAACAAGGCCGTCGAGATCCTCGGCATGGCGATGGCGACCGATTTCAGGAGCACCTTCGACGAGAAGAGCTGCATCAAGATGGTCGGCTACGATCTCTCGAAGGCCGCGGCGCAAAAGGTCTACGAGCAGAGCGGGCTGGGGCCCGAGAATGTCGACGTGGTCGAGCTGCACGATTGCTTCTCGTGCAACGAGCTGATCACTTACGAGGCGCTGGGGCTCTGTCCCGAGGGCAAGGGCGGCGAGTTCGTCGACGCCGGCGCCAATACCTACGGCGGCCAGGTGGTCGTGAATCCGTCGGGCGGCCTGATCTCCAAGGGCCATCCGCTGGGCGCGACCGGATTGGCGCAGTGCGCCGAGCTCAACTGGCAGTTGCGCGGCGAGGCCGACAAGCGCCAGGTCGCGGGCGCCAAGGTCGCGCTGCAACACAACCTCGGACTCGGCGGCGCCGCCGTGGTCACGATGTACCGCCGCGCGCAGATTGCATAGGCTTCGGCGGGATAGAGGTCGGAAATGAGCACGAACGGATCGAGTTTGCGCGAGCGTTACGGCGAATGGGCGCTGGTGACGGGAGCGTCGGCGGGGATCGGCCTCGCGTTCGCCCGCGCCTTCGCGCGCCAGGGATTGTCGTGCGTGCTCGCTGCCCGGCGTGAAGATCGGCTGAACGCGCTCGGCGACGAACTCTCGAAAGCGTACGGAATCCAGACCCGCGCCGTCGCGGTCGACCTCGCCACGGCCGAGGGCGCGAACAAGCTCGCCGACGCGGTCGCCGACTTGCCGATCGGAATCCTGGTCAACAACGCGGGCTTCGGTTACGCGGGACGCTTCGACAAGCTCCAGACCGATCGGCTGCGCGATATGGTGATGGTCAATTGCGTGACGCCGGTCGTGCTGACGAGCCGGATTCTTCCCGCGATGGTCCAACGCAAACGCGGCGCCGTGATAATCGTCGGCTCGGTCGCCGGCCGCCAGCCGCTGCCGCTGCATGCGGTCTACAGCGCGACCAAGGCCTTCGATCTGTTCCTGGGCGAGGGACTGTGGGCCGAGCTGCAAGGCACGGGAATCGACGCGATTACCGTCGAACCCGGACCGACCGCGACCGAGTTCTTCGCCGTCGCCGGCGAGCAGGTCGGCGGCAATCACGGCGAAGCGCCCGAAAATGTCGTGGCGATCGCGCTGGAGTCGCTCGGCAAGCATCCGTCGGTGGTCTCGGGATGGTTCAACTACGTGCGCGCAAATCTCGCGCGCTTCCTGCCCCGCTCGACCGTCGCGCTGATCGCCAAGCGCGTGGTCGCAGGACAAACGCCCACCCGAGCTGCGGTGATCGCTGAGGTAGATGTGACGGCCGCGCGCCCGATGGCAACATATCCAGGATTGTGCCGCCAACTCGCGTCCGCGGTCGTCGCCCTGATGTTCACGGCGGCGTCCGCGTTCGCTGCGGCGCCGCTCGTTCCCAAGCCGCTGCCTATGCCGGTGCAGTCGCAGGCGCCCGGAATCCGTCCGCTCGGCCGGGGCCGTCAGACAGTGTGGGGCATCCGCGTTTACGACGCAACCTTGTGGGTCGTCGGCGATCGGTTCATTCCCGCCCAGCCGCACGCGCTCGACGTCGAGCCCAGCAAGAGCGTCAGCGCCGACACTCTGGCTAAAACCTTGATGGACGAGATGAGCAGGCTCAAGCTCGGCGACGCGTCGCAGTTCGCCGCCTGGCGCCAGGAGCTGACGCGACTGATGCCAAGTGTGATGTCCGGCGACCAGGTCGTGGTTTTCTGTCCGAGCGAAGCGAAGACGCTGGTGTATTACAACGGACGCAGCCAGGGCGAGGTAGAGGACGCAACCCTATGCCCCGCGATTATGAATGTGTGGCTTCATCCCGCCAGCCAGAACAAGGAGATGCGAAAGTCACTGCTCGCGCAATGATTGGCGCGTCAAATTCGGACGCTACCGAACGCGGCCCGTCGAATTGCCGCCCTTCCGCACCCGTGGTACGTTGAACAGTTACGCTTCGCAGCGGTTCACGCGCAGGGGCGGCGTACCCAAGTGGTAAGGGAGAGGTCTGCAAAACCTCGATGCAGCGGTTCGATCCGCTCGCCGCCTCCACATTTCTCAACTCCCCGACCTCCCTGGGCCCGGTCTTGGCGTCGGTTGCTCTAAGCCGATGACTCCGACGAGATGGCCCGGCCCCGGGGTCTTGAGACGGAAGTTCCCACACAAACTCGCCTGGTTTGTAAGCCCTCGCCCACGAGCTGGGAGAGGGTTGGGGTGAGGGTCAGACAGAAAGAATAGGAATCGGTCTGTAGGTTCTCACCCACCCTCTCCCAGTTGATGGTAGAGGGCTCAGACAGATTCTGGTGCCGAGCCGGTCGTCGTCGTCGTTGGAGTAGTCGCTCGTCAAGAGAGCGATCACCGCTGTTGTCGCTACTTTCTGCTGTCCTTGCTTGAGTCCGAATTGGTCGGCGCGGGCGGAATCGCGATTGCAACATGGTCGGTGTCGAGGGTGTAAAACCCCGACGACAATGCGCCGAGGAAGGGGAGCAAAAAGAAGCAGCCCCCAATAATGTCGAGAATCCCGGTAGTGGAAACCCTCGTGCCGACAACGCCCGTGCTCGCCCGGCCATCGGGGGTTTTGGCTAGGATGCCGTGACCTTCATTGCGCTTTAACTCCGCCGTCGCCATCCCCACTCCGACAGGATTTCCATCCACGTAGATTTGGGCGCTAGGGTCCGACGTAACGATGGCGACAGGCTGATAGCTCGACGGAACGAAGAGAGAGCAGCTCGAAAGCGAGAAAGCCGCGACGAGCAGAACGGCCAAAGGCCGAAACCAGAATTTCCCCCGCAATCCGTACATTGGTCGATTTCCCCCTGGGCGCAGTTGGCGGGCGGCAGAATCTCACCGATCAGGCGTCGTGGTCAAGGCTGGCGGGCGACGAAAATGACAGCGTCCGGCCGAAAGCGCCAGAACTGGATCAGCGAGGAAGGTCCGCATGATTGCTCAAGATTCCTTGTCCGGCTTCGGCTTTTCGGGTTCGTCGGAAGGGTCTGCAAAACCTCGATGCAGCGGTTCGAATCCGCTCGCCGCCTCCATCCAATAACCTCACCCACACCGACGCCCCGCAGGCCAGCGCGCTTTCGAGGCGCGCCGTATCCCCTAATTCTCTGACTGACACTCCAGATAATTCGCGTCGTGCGACGCGAGCTTTACGCTGCCGAGGCAAAGAATATTTCAAGAGCGTACGTCAAATACCTCGCGAGCAGGCCGTCAAAGAGGACTGCGCCATTCACCTTCGCCTGGCTGTACAGGCTGCACCGCGAAATGTACTCATTGGATCGAGGAACGCATTTAACCTGATTACATGGGTCGGTGCGGGTTACACCGTTTGGCTCGGACTCCGCACCTTCAATTGCGCGGCGTTTTGGGAGCTCACCGGAAAACGGAGACCTCTGAGCTCCACGCCCGGACGTAGCTTAGCTTCTCCCTTCGGATCATTTTCGAGCGTGCACCATCCAATTGCGGCCTTCCTCTTTGCGGCCGCGATTAATTCTATTATAGTAGATTAATGTCTACTATCTCAGATTCGGCCTCAAGGTCTACTATCTCAGACCCGGCCGCTCAGATCGCCGCTCGCCTGCGTATGGAGCGGGAGGCGCGCGACTGGACGCTGGAGGAACTCGCCGCTCGCTCGGGGGTCTCCAGGGCCATGATCAGCAAGATCGAGCGTTGCGAGGCCAGCCCCACGGCCGTCATTCTGGTGCGCCTGGCGGGCGCGTTCGATCTCACCCTGGGGGCCTTGTTGGCGCGCGCCGAAGAACCTCGCGGACCGCTGGTGCGCGCGGCCGACCAGGCCGCTCTGGCGCGATCCGGCAACAGGCTACCTGCGCCGCCAGATCTTCGAGCGCCCCGATCATCCGGTGGAGCTGGTCCGCATCGAACTGCCCGCCGGCGCGCGCGTCGGACTCCCCGCCTCCTCCTACGCCCGCATCCGGCAGTTGGTCTGGGTGATGAAGGGAAGGCTGGTCGTCGAAGAGGCCGCCCAGCGGCGCGAACTCGCGGCCGGCGACTGCCTCGCCTTCGGGACGCCTGCGGACACTACATTCGCCAACGAGTCGGCGAGTGCCTGCACCTATCTCGTCGCGATCGCCAGGAGCTAAACCGTGAACCCAGCCACACACCTTGCCGCCCTCACGGACAATCCCGAAGTCATCGCAGCTCTGTCCGACATCCTGGTCGAAGTCGTGGCGAATGGCGGCTCGGTCAGCTTCATGTACCCGCTGGCGCGCGACGTCGCGGCGGAGTTCTGGAAGGATTCGCTGGCTCGGGCCGCATCCGGCGGACGCGTGGTGCTGGGCGCGTGGGAAGGCGACGGTCTGGTCGGGACGGTGACGCTGGACCTGGCCACGCCGCCCAATCAGCCGCATCGCGCCGAGATCGCCAAACTGATGACCCGTGTCAGCCGCCGCGGCCGCGGCGTCGCGCGAAGCTTGATGCTGGAAGCCGAGCGCATCGCCGCCGAACGCGGCCGCACCCTTCTCGTTCTCGACACCGTTGACGAAGGCGGCGCGGCCGGGCTCTATGAGCGCCTCGGCTATCACCGCGTCGGCGTCATCCCTGGCTACTCCCTGAAACCCCATGGCGGCCTTACCGGCACAATCATCTATTTCAAACCGATCGGCAGAGAGGGATGATCGCAATTCCGTTTCCACTGAAAGGCAGATACGCGACACGACAGTCTTGGTCGCAGGAAGTCCCGGTCGCCTCGGTGAAGCATTGGTCCGCACATTGAGGAACTTAGGGTATAAGGTTCTCGGGCTTGATATTCTTGATGGTCCGTTCACCGATCAGATCGGCTCGATAACCGACCGCTCTTGCGTCAGGCGTTGTATGCTCGGAGTACGGACAGTGTTTCACGCAGCCACACTGCACAAGCCTCACGTCGCCACTCACAGCCGACAGGACTTTGTCGATACGAATATCATCGGTACGCTCAATCTGCTGGAAGAAGCCGTGACGGCGGGATACATTCTCGGGGGCTAGGAACCTGGCCATGAGCGCTAAGGTTTGGACAATTTTCTTCTTGATGGAGACCGTGCAGTGTTTTCGGCCCGGTCCAGCCGTTCTATTCGTTCTGTCGCAGGGCCTGGCCAGAGGAGCGCTCGCCTCGACTTGGGCTAGCTGCGGAATCCTGGCGGGAAATGCGGTTTACTTTCTATTGTCGGCTACCGGCGTGGCCGCGGTACTCATTGGATCGAGGAACGCATTTGACCTGATTACATGGGTCGGTGCGGGTTACACCGTTTGGCTCGGACTCCGCACCTTCATGAGCTCCGGCGCGGGATTGTCTCTGGCGCCTTCTGCGCCATCGGCTGTCGCGTCCGCTCGTATCTTCGGTGGAGGTTTTCTACTGCAAATTTCAAATCCGGGGGTGATCGTTTTTTTCGTAGCGGTCTTCCCGCAGTTCATCGTCCCAGGTCATAGCGTCGCGAGGCAGGTATTGATCCTTGCCGTTACCAGCATAGCGGTGGAGTTCGTAGTACTAAGCTTATACGGGATCTTAGCGGCGCAGCTCGGTAAGGTTGCTGTTCAGCCGCGGTTCGTGAAGCTTGTGAATCGCCTTGCGGGTATGATGTTGCTCGTCGCCGCGCTGGCGTTGGCTAAGTCTCGATTATAAGGGACACTTGAACTTATGCGGCCTGCTTGGCGCAGGCCGCGAGGACCGGTGGGCGTCCAGGTCCCCTGCTAGCAGCGTGTTGAGAAAAACGGCGAACGACCAGAATGGATTTCATGGCTCTCAACACGCTGCGTGAAAACTGGCTGCTTTCCTTGACCTTCTCCCCCTGTCCTGGGGGAGATAAGAGAGAGGGAGCAGGCTGTTGAGGCTTTTCTCAACAGCCTGCCAGGTTGCACACTCATGTCTGAGTTACGTACCACTCGTCTGGTTCTTAGGGAGTTCAGGGATTCTGACGTCGATCCTCTCTACGAGATTCAAGGTAACCGGGATCATATGAAGTTCACGTTCTGGTCGGAATCTCGCGCTGTCTGTGAGAGTTGGCTTCGTCGATATGCTGATGCTCGGCGGGATAATGGCTTCGCTCCCTGGACGATCGTGCACAAATTGGAGGACCGGGTGATTGGATGGGGAGGTCTGAACATTGACCCGACTGCTCCGGAATGGGGAACCGAGGTCAGCTACTTCATCCATCCGGCCTATCAAGGTCGAGGATTCGCGACCGAGGTTGTGCAGTGTTCTCTACGGCACGGCTTTAAAGATATTGGTCTTCGGCAGATCGAGGCATTTACGATGCCGGAGAACCAGCCTTCGGCTCGCGTTCTCGAAAAGTGCGGTTTCAAGTTCCTCCGGTACGAACCGACTCTTGACCGCAACCACTACCAGGCGCGCCGGGAAGATTGGACTGACCCCGCTGAGCGGTAACGTTGTGTGCCCTGAGAGAGATAGCGCCGGACGTTCCCTCATAAAAAAGGTGGACTCAGCTCAGATGACCGATTGGGCCGACGAGACAATTGCCGAGGGCGGCACGATCCGGCACGAGTACATCGAGGCGATCCGGGCCGCAGACCAGGGCGACCTCGAGCCCCTGATGGGTCTGCACAGGAGATATAGCCTCCCGTGATTCCGTTTCGCTTCGGTCGCGGAAGCACTCGCCGACCCACCGCATCGCTTGCGGATCGCTCGACGAAAAATTCCACCTATACCGCCAGTAGAGATTTGGTTATTCTCGACTAAGGCTGCGCAGTGGTTTGATTCGCTTGATGAATCCCGCGCTGATGCGGTCTATGCAGGAGGAACTTTCCATGTCTATCACGGTACAATCGAACACATTTGCGAAGTCGCTCGCGAAATCGCTGGCAATAGTGGCGGCGATGATTCTCGTACTTTCGGCGGCGCAAGGCTCGGCGCGCGCGGCGGGCACCTTCAGTACCGCGCTGATCGCGTGCTCGCCCTCGGTACTGCCGGCACAGCCGGTTGCCATATGCGGCACCGACCTGTTTCAGTCGGGCGGAAAAGGTTCCGTAACCATCAACGATGTAGGAGACGTGGTGGTCTCGGCTACCAAGGCAAGCGTCAACGTCACCTACACGGCGATGTTCGTGGCCGTCGATGGCAGCGCACCGCTCAAACTCGGCTCCTTCCTGGCCAACAACAAGACCGGAGATGGAAGCTTCAGGGCGGATGGGTTCTTCAAATTCGGCGTCACGGGCGCGGGCAATGTCGAGCTCATGTCCACCACGGGCGTCGACTTCGTCAGCGGCGTGGCGATCTCACCCAACCAACTGCCGTCGGGGCAGGACTTCGAGCCGTCGCTGGTTCGATGCGCGGCTGTCACGGAGCCGGACGCTATCAGCAGCGTCAGCAGCATCAAATGTGGAACGGATCCGCTGTCCAGCGGCCATGCCGAGATCGATAATGACTTCGGAGATCTGACAATCAGGATATCAGGGGCCGCAACCGGCGCCACCTATACGGCGGCACTGGTTGCTCAGAACGGGACCTCGATGCCGCTGGGCAGCCTCCAGCCGATGAGCGCCGCCAAGAACAATACTTCCTACTTCCTGGCGAAAGGGGGCGCCTTTCCTGCTTCGGATTCGCTCTCGGGAACCGTGGAGGTGTCCAATAGCGGCACGGTGGAGTTTCTCTCAGGCTTCCAAGTAACGCAGCATCCTGCGTCGCCGGTCGCGTCCGCGGCCAACTTGGTGCGTTGTTCGGATTCGACCAATCCGGACCTAAACGACTGCGGCAGCGACCCGCTCGACACCGGTTCTACCTATCAGGTTGATACTGCGGGCAAACTAACCGTGCAGTTGGTGGGCGCGTCGCCGAGCACGAACTACGAGGTGTTCTTCCGGCCGCTCGATGACTCGGGCGACCAGGACACCGGCCTTGAAGTTTCCACCAACCCCGGCGGCAACGAAAAGGTAAACAAAGTTGTCTTCGCCTCTGGCTCGGTGTCTTCCGGCACGTTCGTCCTGAAGGAAATCGTTCCGAACGAACCCAACCAGCCCGACCAGTACGTGGCGGGCTTCAAGGTTAAGTAAGGTCGCGAGTCCTTACCCACCGTCAACCGGCGAGCGGCCTGTCGATCGGGCCGCTCGCCGCTTAAAATTTCCCTGGAGCGAAAGTTCCGTGTGGGTTCGAATCCCGCCCCCGGCATCGCGAAACCCTCAACGCAGGGAGGCACTTCGGTACTTCCGACGCTCCCGCCTTTGGCATCCCAATCGGGTGCCGAGTAACGAAGCCTATATCAAAGCGAATGAGCAATTTGCTTGCCGAGCACTTGACGGAGACTGAGGCTGAGCGCGAGTTCATTGGAGCGCCCAAGGGCGTGAGAGGACCTCGGATGCTTGGAGAGAACGAGGAGGCCGGTGTGAAGGATCCAGGCGACTCAGGTATCAGTCCAGGGCGGCAACGGGGTCGAGAAAGGTACCCGCGACAGTGCTCGCTGGAGCTCGCTGAGGAATTTTCGCGCTTCTTCTCGCCCATTGGGGAATTGGTCGTTTCGATCCCAGCGCCACGCCGCGACCATCGCAAGCATCAGGATCCGGCATTCGCGGAGCAGTTCTCGGTGAGCGCTCGGGTATAGAGCACTCACCTCTTCCGGCACGTAAGCGAGGTCGAACTCGACTGGCCCGCGACAACATGTCTCGAGGTCTATGAACAGCGGCCCTTTCTTCGTCCTGAGCAGGTTGCCCGAGTGTGGCTCGCCGTGCAGCAGTTGCTCTGGTACGCCGCGGTCGCTGATCGCCTTCCTCATGGTTCGTAAAGTGTTGCTGAGAAGCTCACGGTCCCCGTCAACGAGATCCGGAGTCTGCTCGCGGTTTCCGACCAGCCGCTGGGCGTCGGTGATTCGATCCGTAAAGTGCGGTGTAGGGAAGTCGATCTGCCGCATGCAGTCATGCAGCCGTTCGAGCGCGTGCGCGTAGTCGGCTGGCGCGAACTCTCGGGACGGCACAGGTTCGTAGTAGGTCCATAGCGTGACCACAAAGCCGTCACGCACGTAGACGCCCGGCGCGACCCGAGGCTCAAGCGCTGCTACGGGGCTCCCGGTTTCCGCGAACCGTAAAGCAAGCTCGACTTCGAACTCCGCCCAGCGTTTGATGCGCTCCTCCGCGACCCGAGCATGAACGTCGCACGGCAGCAGGCGCACAGCGAGCTTGTTCGACTCCTGGAGCACGATCGCATCATCGACTGTCAGGCCAAGCGCTGCAGCAGCGCCCATCGCCGCGGCGACCGCACGGTTACGGTTACTCGTCATCGACAAGGCTTTGAGGGTGAGAGAGGATCGCCAGAAATAGAAATACGTCCGGACTTTTGTTCGAGCCGAGCGCCGCCGTTCCTCGGCACGGGATTTTTCGATGCGAAGTCATTCAATTAACTACTTTTGATTGCGGATCGTGGTCAAGCGGCGCGCGAGCACAGTTTCGTCGGGAAGTGTTTACGAACCCTTCTTTCTGCGCTCGGCCCAACGCCGTTTCATCGCCAGTGACAGGCGCCTCCTGCCCTCCGGAGTTTTGATGGACGAGGTTGAGGCTGGTCTCGATACGTTCCAGTCGAAGCTGCTTTCCGGCGTGCATGCGTTAGAAGCCAGGTGTGCGTCCAGCCTTTTCCCTCTCAATTCCTCGGAACGGTCGGACTCGATGAAGGCAGTGAGTCTGCTTCAAGTTTTGGTATTCCTACTTTACGTGCGAATTCGAGGGCCGGGGATAGAATCTCCAAGGCCGGCGCCCTGCCGCGAGTTCATGGGCGGCAGGACCGGCGGGAAGCTAATGAGTTACCGCAGTGATCTAAACGCCGCTCGGATCTCCTCGGAGAAGAGTTCCGGCTGTTCCCAGGCCGCGAAGTGACCGCCCTTGGCGACTTCATGGAAGTAGTACAGCGACGGATAGGCCTGCCGTGACCGGCTTTCCGGCGCGCGATAGATCTCGCGCGGGAACACCGTGATGGCCACCGGCACTTTGATCTGATTGGTCTTCTGTGCCGCGGCGCTGAAGTTGTTGTTGTTATTTTCCCAGTAGAAGCGTGACGAAGAGGCGCCAGTGTTGGTGAGCCAGTACAGCGTGATGTCGTCGAGTATTTCGTCGCGACTGAGCACGCGTTCGGGGTGGCCGTCGCTGTCGGTCCACTCGGCGATCTTTTCGTCGGCACTAAATTCTTTTCTGAAAACATTCCACCATCAAAAGCTAGGCTCAGGGCTCTCAAGTCGCTTGCGGTGCGTGCGAGACTGTTGATTCATTGGCGGCGCCGAGGCGGCGCTGTCGTATGTGATCTGTTCTGGCTGCCCTGACGACCTGGGAGCTGTCTGAGGAGTTTTCCGCCTGCGCTCTTCTCGCTCACGGTACCGCTCCGGCTTGCTCTTTCATCCCAACCGGACTCGCGACACTTCGCGTCGAACTCGCGCGCGAGCTGGCCGAGCGTCACCACGTGGAGTTGTGCCACCAGGATCGCCCGAGCCCGGGTAAAGGCGTCGTCGAGCGATGCGTTCACGACCTGCTCGACCGCGCATTCGGGATGGTCGCTGTCGTTGCCGAACGACAGAATCCTGGGCTCGCCGAGAGCCTCATGAATGTCGAGCAGGGTGACCGCGTTGAGGTCGCAGGCGATCGTCCAGCCTCCCCCGCGCCCGTTCTCGGACCGGACGTAACCACGGTTCCGGAGTCCCGCCATCATGCGGCGGATCACGACGGGATTGGTGTCGAACATCCTGGCGATGACTTCGGACGTTAGAGCATGGTCGAGGTGCGCCATGTGCAGCAGCACATGGAGGGTCCGCGACAGGCGGCTGTCTTTTCTCATGCGCCGATAGTCGAAACTCGGGTTCCGAATAGCAAGCGGAGGGGTCTGTATTGCGAAATGTTTGACTCCTGAAATGTATTGTAACATATTCTGTTACAATATTGAATGCCGGATTGGTCGCCGTCCTTTAAGCGTTCGGCGTCGATCGGAACGACGACTCGATACCCGAGAAATAGGGAGGATGAAGCATGGTTGACGAGAGGGATGCGATGACACAGCGGCTCCTGGTCGATGCGGGGATCGCCTCTGGGATGCGGGTGCTGGACGTTGGCTGCGGTACTGGCGACGTCTCGTTCATGCTCGCGCAACTGGTAGGCGAGGACGGACAGGTCGTAGGCGTGGATCGGGATCCCCGCCCGCTCGTGATGGCGCGCGAGCGAGCCCAAGCGCTCGGCTTTCCAAATATCCGCTTCGTCGAAGGCAATTTCGATGCGCTCTCCGCTGAACCGGACAAGTTCGATGCTGTCGTTGGCAGGCGGGTGCTCATGTACCAGCCCGAACCCGTCGACGCCCTCCGTCAGCTTGCTCGCGCTTTGCGCCCCGGCGGGCTCGTCATTTTCCAGGAACATGACTCGGCGACCGTGCTGGGCGCCCACGCATCGCTGCCGCTCCACGAGCGTGTGCGGGAATGGATCTGGGAGACGGTCAAGCGCGAAGGCGCCGATATCCATATGGGCCTCGGCCTGGCGACGGCGCTCGCGCGGGCCGGGTTTGCCGTCGAAGGCCTTCGGGCCGAAGCGATCGTCCAGACCCCGACGACGCACTATCCCGCCGCAGCGATCGTCCGTGCGATGCTTCCCCGAATAGTCCGGCAAGGCGTTGCCACCGAGCAGGAAATCGACGTCGATACGCTCGACCGGCGCATGGTCGATGAACGCGTCAAAGCGGACACGACCTCCGTCGGGGAGTTAGTGTTCGGGGCATGGGCGCGAAAGCCGGACTAGCGATCATGTTCCTGAGCCCTTTCGAACGCGATCCTTGATCCGTTTGCCTCCTGTGGCTACTGGAAACTCCGAAAGCATTGAAAAGTCTTAGCGACATAGTTAAAACAATAAGCTCAATGATTTCGGGACTTAGAGCTAAACCTTAAGGGACTTCTCCGGGAGTATGTACCTGACGCAATTCCGCATGCGCACGCAAGAGGTCATCGATTGTCGTTACCCCTGCTAAACTCTATCGGGATAGCCGCGAAACGCGATACAGCGCCTTACTTCATCGGGCCAGCGAATTAGACTACAGCCCGCGGCTTTGTCGTACCCTTCACTAGGCATGTGGGTTTCTTTGCTCACGGCGAGCGAAGTGAGCGGGGGCCACTCGTTCCTCACGCACCATTCAGCGATTTCCCACAGGGGATTGCTGATCGCTTGTCCTAGGTTCGGGTGCCCCGCGCTCTCGGAGAGAATGCCGTATTCGATGGTGCTGTCGCGTATCATGTCATCGCCAACCGCTTCAGGCTGCCCAACGTTAAACGCTCGGCAAATCCGACGATGACGTTCAAGAAGAACCGCAGCCAATAAGCGCGCTAGATGCGTCACGTCTGTTCCTCCTTTTTTACGCCTTCGGCCAGCCGCCAGCCGGGCGCTTCACCTTGAGCGCCCGCTTCACTGCGTCCTTCCAGTTCCCTTCGATCTTGAATAGCTCTGGCTTTGGGCCGGGTGGCGCGTTCCGTTTTCCTACTTTAAGTTTTCTTTCTTTCTTTTGCACAAGCGTCCGAGATATGCACAACCTGTTGACACTGTTGACAACCTAACACTTCAAGCTAGCAAGTCGGCGCAAAAACGAGTCAGTTTGACAGATGGGACTCGGGGCGCGCTAACGCCCCGAGCCCCGCACAACCCATCGGAGGTTAGGTCCGATGTACGCCACCCGAAAGTGGCGGGGGCTGTGGCTGCTTTTGGCCCGGCCCCCACCACGCATGAGCCGGACAAACTTGCTTTCTCAGCGAGCGGGAGAGGCGCGCTGCCGCGTCCTCTCCCGCCACAATGGCCGGGTGGCGGAACTGGCAAACGCAGACGCTCTGGAAGCGTTCGGCGTAATTCGCGCCTTGAGAGTTCGATTCTCTCCCCGGCCACAACTTTCAAAATGGCCTCCCCTGTGCGGGAGTCGGCGGGAGCGTCGCCAATGGCTGGCGATACCGCAGCCGCTTCCCGTCCGCCTTGCGAATCGCAAGCGCGGTCCGTGCGCCGTCGTCTATCTTGCGCGCGTTCCAGCGGAAGTCAAACTCCGCGACGTATCGATGCAGGTGTTTTCGGCTGACGTTGTGGAAAGTTCCATAGATGCCCGCTTGAGGAGCGAGAAAGCCGATTCGACGGTGTTGCTGTACGTGCCGTCCGGCTTCGCGTATTCGCCCTTTTTGTGATCGGTCATCCCGTGCCGCGCGAATGGCTTTCCAATCCCGGTGCGCGCGTATATCGGCGCGCTGTCCGTCATCAGGTGCGACTCGCGGCTGACGTTTTCCGCCAGAATCCGCCCTACGTTGGCCGCAGTCACGTCTGCCGTCACGAACGACCGAATGTTGCCGCCGCGTTCAACCAAGGAAACGACCGGGGTCTTGTGATCCAGGCAGCCGGGCGCTGGCCCTTTGCGCGCCTGCTTGTTGCGCGGCTTGCCGCCGACGTACGCTTCGTCGGCTTCAACGGTCCCGCTCAACTTCGGCTGCGCAGAGTAATCTTCCTGCATGGCGAAGCGAATCCGGTGCATCATGAACAGCGCGCTTTTGTAGGTGAGCCCGGTCTGGCGCTTGACCTGTAAGGACGAGATGCCTTTTTTCGAGACCGCAGCAGCCCAAAAACCGAACGCCCAATGGCGCAATGGGATCAGGCTCTCTTCGAGCACCGTGCCGACGCGGACGGTGTACTGCTTCACGCAGCCCTTGCACATCCAGAGGAAGCGCTTGTTGCGCTTGCCCGTCTTGCGGTCCCTCATCTGGTACACGTCGGTATCGCCGCAACGCGGGCAGGACGGCCCGGTTTCGGCCCAACGCTGCGCCTCGAAAAACTCGAACGCAGCCGTTTCGTCGGAGCAGGCCCGTGGCAGCGCCGCGATAACCGCCGATTTGTCGGAACCAACTTTTCTCTGTCCCTTTGCCATGCTTCAAATATAGCGCATTAGGATATCTGTGTCAACTATCGGAATAAGCTGTTTCCGATCTCCGAAGCAAGCCGGATTGATCGCGCTTCAATGTCTGCAAGTTCGTCTTTGTCGAATAGATGAAATTCCCCCGGCTCCTCCTCGCCTTTTTTCCTGTACGTGAGCATGTCGAGGCCCTTGACTGCATTTGAATTGAAGAAGTTCGCCTCCAACACAGAATGAGAAACAAGATAGACCAATTCGCTGACTGGTCGTCCCTCAAACGCAAACGAGGGATAGTAGCGCTTCAGCAGATAAATTGCCGGGTTCGGGTCATCGCCGATATACATCGCGCCGTAACGATGCTCTTGCAGCGTCGCACGTACACTCCTGGTACCTTCAATCCGCCAGACTTCTCCAGATGGCAGCACCGCGAGCACGGTCCGCACCCAGCGTCCGTTCACTCTCTTCCCCCATCGTTTGTTTTCCCTATTGAGCGTTCGATTGGTAATTTTCCCGATCGCCTCTTGCAGTTCGCCCTTGGCGTGGTACTTGTCCGGCTCAAAGGTTCGGCTCCGAATTGCCTCTACGATATCTTCGGCGATACTTCGCGCGGGCGCATCGCCGGAGAAGCAGGCTGCGACACTTGCGGTGTCGTCGAAACAAATCTTCATCCCGATCTCTTGAGTGCGGATGGTCACTGCTTCCCCGGTCTGTCGCAGTTCAGCCCGATCTGCCGCCATAACCCAACCATCAGACGCGAAGGCAAAGACGCAGAATGTCATCGGAAGCTCCTCCTGATAGAGTGAAGCTTCCGAACGATAGGGCCAAAGCCCGTCATCAGTCGAATGATTTTTGTCCACGGAGAATCCTCCGACTACTGTCAACGGATTCTCGCTTCACGGCGGCGGACTCGAAACGGCGCCGCTATTCGCCGGCGCCGTGATCGGCGCGTCGGCGACCTTCAACGTCACCTGGCAGGTATCGCTGTCTTCTTCGCCGAAGCACAGGTTGGTGACCGCAGCCGGTCCCGATTCTTCCAAACGCCGTGCCGACCGATGGCAGATCCAATGGCCGTTGGCGGCCAGATGCATCGCGACGGCGAAGTAATGGCCCGCAGGCAGCGTCGCAGAGATAGAGGCGCCCAGGTCGCGAGACGCGATAATGTCGAAGCCGTCATGCGCGGTACCCAACTTGAACTGCATCAGGAAGAGCCGCCATCGGCGTCCGCCCGGCCCGCTGACTTCGTAGCGCATCGGCCGCTCGCTCGAAAAAGCGGGCTTGTCGCGGCATAACCAGGGACGTGCTTCGGCCGCGAAGGCGCGCGACGGAGCCGCGAAACACCCCAGCGCGGCGAAGTAAGCCAGCGCCAAGGTGAGGAGGCCGCGGTTACGCCCGACGGCTATGCGTCGCACAACTCGATCAACTTGCCGACGATCTCGCCGAGCCCGGAATCTTTGGGCGTGAACAGCGCCTTGACGCCGAGCTCGAGCAGGCGCCGGCGATCCTGGTCGGGAATGATCCCGCCCATCACCAGCTTCAAGTCGGAGGCGCCGCGCGCGCGCAGGAACTTGAGCGTCTCGCGCGCGATCGTCATGTGCGCGCCGGCCATGCTGCTGATCGCGAGGATGTCGGCGTCTTCCTGAAGCGCAGCCTCGGCCAGTTGCGCGGGGGTCTGCTTGAAGCCCGCCAGTATCACTTCCATCCCGGCCTGTCGGCACGCGAGCGCGAGCAGCTTGATCGCGTTGATATGGCCGTCGAGTCCCGCCTTGCCGAGCGCGATTCGGATCCGCCGCTTCGCAATCGGTATCTTGAGCTCCGCGACGCCGCTGACCGATTCGAGGATCGGCGGCAGGTAGCGTCCGTGGGTTGCGCGCTCCAGCGATTGGGTCCATTCGCCGACCGTGCCCCCGGCCCGCGCCAGATCGATCGTCGGTTCCATCGTGGGTTCGCCGGCGGCCGCGGCCTTTTCCAGGGTTTCGCGCGCGCGCGCGACCGCGGCCTGATCGCGGCTCGCGCGCCATCGGTTGAGCGATTCGATGCGTTCCTTCTCGCCGGCCGCCTGGGCCTCCGAATCGTCGGCGGTGCGTCCCGGCGGCGCAAGTCCGATCTCCCCCTGGAAGGAATTCACGCCTATTTGTATGGTCTCGCCCGATTCCAGCATCCGCTGCCGCTCGGCGAGCCGCCGCGTCAGCTCTGCGCTGATAGTCGCGATTGCGCGCGCATAGCCGGCCTCGCGCAACCGCCGCGCGATCGCCTCGGCCTCGGCCATGGTCTTGAGCGTCAGGTCTTCGATCACCTTGCTGCCCTCGAAGATGTCGTCGTAGCGGGTCAGCTCGGTTTCGTACATCAGGATCTGCTGGGTGCGGAGGCTCAACAATTGTTCGGCCTGATCGGGCAGCGCCAGCGCTTCGCGAAAGCCGGGCAGTTGCAGCGCGTTGACGCGGGCGCCCGCCGACATCAGGACCGGCAGCGCCTCGTAGGCGATCCGGATCATGTTCAACTCCGGCTGCTGCTCGGTCAGAGTGAGCGAGCGCACCTGGCATCCGGCGCGGAAGAGCACGTTCTCGATCCCGTACTCCTCGCGGCAGATTTTCGGCCACAGCTTGAAGTAGCCGCGGATCTTGCAGATCTCGGGGACCAGCTCGATACCGCTGTTGATGAAGAACGAGATGCGCCTGACGGTCTGCTCGAACTCCGCCGGCGCAAGCTCGCGGCGAATCGCGTCGAGCAGCATCAGGGCGTTGCCGAAGGCGTAGCCGATTTCCTCGGCCGGGCCCGCGCCGCTTTCCATATAATGGTAGCCGCAGCAGTTGATCGGATTCCAGTTCGGCACGCGGGTCACGGCGAACTTGATAAGCTCGGTCGAAAGGCGAAACGAAACCTCGGGCTGAAAGATCGAGGTGCCGCGCGCGACGAATTCCTTGAGCAGATCGTTCTGCGTGGTCCCGCGCAGCGCGCTCCACGGCACGCCGTGCCGCTCCGCGACCACCAGGTAGAGCGCGAGGATAAACGGCGCCGTCGCGTTGATCGTCATCGAGGTGTTGATCTCCGCGAGCGGGATGCCCTCGAACAGCTCCTCCATGTCGCGCCAGTGGCAAATCGAGACCCCGGCCTTGCCGGCCTCGCCCGCAGCCACGGGCGCGTCGGGGTCGTAGCCATTCTGGGTCGGTAGGTCGAAGGCAATCGAGAGCCCGCGCTGTCCGTGGCTGAGATTCTCGCGGAAGCGCTGATTAGCCTGGCGCGCATCGCCGAAGCCGGCGTAAGTGCGGATGATCCAGGGCTCACGCGCGAGCTTCGCTTCCGCGCGCGATGGGAGGTCCTTTTGCGCATCGCGCATCGGTTCCAGCCTAATGGCGCCGCGCGCTGGATTCCAGTGCGCGGCTTGGCCGGCAGTGTCTCAGTTTGACGAGCGACGGTGGCAGGTCATTTTGGTGCGTTCGTAGAAGTAGCCTTGATTGCCATTCCCGCGCGCGTGGCTACCGCGCGCGAGGAATCCCGAAATTCGGAGTCCGGGATTCTTCGCGCGCCAGACAACCCAGACGCGCGAGAATGACAACCGCCAGGCTTCGCATACGCAACCAGATTAAACCTGAATCGCGGGCGACCCCTCTGCTCGTCAAACTGAGACACTACCCTCGGGCAGCCACGCCTTGACAGCCCGGTATTACAATTTATGATTTACTGACACCATGCGCAGAGACACCATTACCATTTCGCTGCCCAAGGCGATGACTCGCCAGGTGGACCACCTGTGCAAAGCCGAACAGCGGACTCGCTCGGAGCTGTTCCGCGAGGCCCTGCGGAGCTACGTGAAGGAGCGCGCCTGGCTGGCGCAATTCGAGGCGCGCGCGGCCAAGCTCCCGGTCTACACACCCACCAAGCGCGAGCTCGAGGCCATTCGAAAAGGCCGCGAGGAGATGAAGCGAGGGGAGTATCTCACGCTTGAAGAATTCGACAGGTGGCTCTTGGGAGGTTCGGCTTCGAAGGCCGGCAGAGAAAAATCTCAGACGCGCGCCGCAACACGAACGCGAAAGGCTCTCCGCCGCGCCCCGGCCTGAGGTAGAAGAGACCCCTGTGCGTTACGCAGAAGACAAGGCTTGCGAGACGGCCGATGAGTTCCTCGATTATTTCAGGCACCATCGTCGGTTGAGAACAACGCATGAATATGCGGCAAATTACGTCGGGCTCAACGGGTTCATTTTTCGCGGCCAATCGAATGCCGAATGGAAGCTGATTCCTAGTGCCTTCCGCGACAACACGCTGCGCGAGTTCACACCTCAAATTGCAGGGGCTCTCCCACCCGACAGACAGGACCTTCGTTCTTGGTTGGGATGGCATCTACACGCGGAGCTTCGGGCGGTATTCCTTTTCCTTGAGGCTGCTGATCGTTTGGGGATCTCCACCCCGATTGATTACACCAATCTCAATGAACATACAGAGCTGATCGCAGCTGCTCTTAAGCAACAGGAGTCAGAATCCTACGATTTTCCTTTTCCAAGTGCTCGTACTCTAAACCAACTTGCGTTGGCTCAGCATCACGGGGTTCCCACGCGTCTGCTCGACTGGACAGAGTCTCCTTACGTCGCCGCATATTTCGCCGCCTACGAGGCTTTAGACGACACCATGACGATAAGGAGCGAAAGATTCGCGGTCTTGATGCTGCGGACTCACGACTTTGGGAAGTTTCCCGATAGCCTGATGGTGGTGAATGCTCCGCGTCACGCCAATAGCTTCCTGCGGGTACAGAAAGGCTTGTTCGTGCATATGCCCAGGGCGAATAGATACTTGTTAGATCACAAGGAATGGCCTTGCCTTGAAGACGTTGTCGAGCGGACTGCCGGCCTTCAGGGCAGCCTTACAACAGTGTCCTTACCGACGCTCGAAGCACGCGAGCTACTGCGCCGATTGTACGATATGGACATTACCAGACATTCCCTAATGCCAAGTCTTGATAACGCGGCCCGCGCTTGTTCGTATACACTGAAACTGTTCAGGAAGTCGCTGTGAAGAAGGCTGGCGATAGGATTAGCTGCACACACGACAATTTGGAGCCCGGCCTGCCTGGGATGGCCCCTAATGCGGACGCTTAGGGTTAGCATCGAGGGGCGCGACAACGCTATTGGGCTTTGGCGCTCCGGCTCGCTAGACATGTTCGGAGGCGGGCGCAAATGCCTAATCCTCTGCGCGCTCGCGCTGGTCGCGGGATGTGCGACCGCGCAGCCGCCGCAGGCGACGGTCGCCGAGATTGAGCCCTCCGGCCGGGTTGCGAAAGGTCCCGACTGTGCGATGCCCGTACTGCGAAGCGACCCGCTGACCGATTTCAAAAAGGTCTCGGTCATTTCGGGGCTTGGAAACGGGTCTACGGAGGAGAGCGACGTGATGCCGGCTGTGAAGCGAGCGGCGTGCGCTGTCGGCGCGGATGCGCTAGAGGTCGAAGTGAGCGAGACATCAATGGAATCATCCGCGTATTATATCATTGCGGACGCGATTATCTATGTCCAGCCCGCAGCGACGCCTGCCCCGGCCACGCAAGGGGCCGAGACTAGCAAGCAAAGTGAAACATCTAGCGCTTGGGAAGTGAGTTGTGGCGTAGACGAGATGACCGATGAGAAAAGCTGCACACTTCGCGCCCAATTTAGTATCGAGTTCCCTTCGGCAAGTTGCGAGGTATCGGTGAAGTCCCACGAAACGGTGGGCGTCATTTGTGCCGGTGACGATTTCTTGGATTCAACTGAGGTACGAGTTGATAAATTTCAAGCGCTGCCAGCCGCGCTGTGCGTTCCGGTAGCCGGAGGGACCATTGCGTCGTCAGTCTGTGCCTTCGCTTCTGGAGACGAGCGCCGCCTAATGCGGGAACTGTCGAAAGGCCGAAGCCTCGTCGTGCGGATAACGCTCTCTAATCTGACTTCGTATGACACGACTATTAGTTTGAAGGATTACGGCCCAGCGCTGCGCCACTTTAGAGAGGAATCCCGACAGGACTCCCGCGTGCGCGAAGTTGAACCACAAGAGCGGTAGTCTCCAGCGCGCGCCGAGCGTTTGATTCATGAGGAAGCTAAATGCCGATCAGATAGTTGACGGGATCCGGCCCGCGGCGGAGAACGCTCGAGAACTCATTGCCGACGCCAAACTTCTCATGAAGCACAAAAGCTACCCGCGCGCGTACGGGCTGGCCCACGTGGCGTGCGAGGAGCTCGCTAAGCTCCCCATGCTGGCGAGGGCCGGGACAACTCTAGCGTTCGGTCGCACGGTAGATTGGGACCATCTAGGTAAACGCTTGCGGTCTCATCTCGAGAAGGCCGAGATATTCCTCGGCTTACCCGAGCTTCTTGAATATATGCGGCCTGAGGTGCCTTCGTGGGCTGCTCCGGACCCGAAGAAGTCCTCGCGAACGAAGGCTCACACGGTCGTGGACTTGAGGGCAAAGGCCCTCTACAGCGACCACGATGGCAAGACATTCAGGAAACCCTCCGAGTTAGTCACCAAGCAAATGGCTGCCAAGATGTTGAAGCGCGCGGAGTATCACCTCGAGAAAGCCCGGTTCTTCGGCAGGTGCACCAAGCCAGAGGTCGAGGAAGCTTTCCGGCGCGGCGCGAAGCTAACGAACGAGATGTTTGATGTTGCAGATCGAGTCGCCCAAGTCCTGCGTACGAATTCCAGCTTCGCGAGCCAGTTTAAGAAGGCCTTCCGATTCAGTGACGAGGAGTGGCCAGGTTTCTTGGGACGGCTTGAGAGCTTTCGCAGCTGGCATCTGCCAGATGCGTCGCGCGCGAAGAACCGCCGCCAAGATCGAGAGCAGCCTGGGGAACTAGACTAGCCACCGATCGCTTCCATTTTTATCCGCGGTGTCGATCATCGCAGCCGACACTACGTGCGAATATGTGTTCGCCGTGGGCGAGGCCAACTGTAGTAGGGCAGTTCCATGACGACCTGCGACTGCACGCGCTACGCGAGCGAAACGCTCGCGGCGCTGTGACGCAAGTCGCTGGTTGGACCTCTTTCATGACGCCACTAGAACCGAGCTTCAGCCTGATTTACCCGCGGCGATTCGCTCTGCCCGGTTAGTTCGGCGGCCAGCGCCCTGACCAATTCCATCCCCGAGCAACCGCGATGCTCGCCGAGCTCGATCACCGGGCTTTGGATGCGCTCCTTTAGTTGGGCGAGGGCGCTGCGCGAGCGGGCGGCGCGGTCGAGTTCGGCGCGGGCGAGTTCGCGCAGATGGGTGGCGCTCTTGAGCTTGCGGAGCTTGGGGTTGTCGGCAAAGCGCGCGAGATCGCCCGAATCGAATGTGGCCGGGTTGGATCGATTCAGAACCACGGCGGCGACCTTGAGGCCCATCGCTGTGAGCGCCGCATGCGTTTCGAGCGTCTCGGTGAGCGACAGCAGATCGGGTGTGGTCACCAGAATGATCGAACACACACGCTCGTTGCGCAGCATCGTGGTGATGTTCCGCGCCTCGCGTCCGACGATGCTTTCGCCGAACGTTTCACGCGCCACCATGGGCATCTTGAGGAGGTTAATCGCCTGGCCGCTTGCGGGTGCGTCGAGGATCACTCTCGGCCAACGAGTGCGACTGTCCGGGTTCTGCTCGACTTCATAGTAGACCTTGCCGAGCATCATCAGCTCGCGCAGTCCGGGCGCCGCCTGAACGAAATACTGGTAGAGGCGGCTCGCGAAGACCGCGTTCAGAACGGCGCGCGCCGGCACCACCGTCCGGAGATATTCCTCCAGCGAACGGCATCCGTCGAGCACCATCAGGTACAGATTCGCAACCGCCTCAACTTCGACCGGTACGAAGCTCGGCGCGCATCCGAACAGGGCGGCGATCGGGGCGTGCGAATCGGTCTCCATCACGAGCACGCGCTCGCCGCGTCGCGCGGCGGTCAGGGCGAGCGCCGCGCTGACGCTGGTCTTGCCGACGCCGCCCTTGCCGAGCACGATCAGCGCGCGGCGCTCGAATCGATCGTTCGATTCACCAGATCGCAATTCACCAGATCGCAATTCACCGGAGCGCGACTCACCAGAGCGCAATTCGCCATCGCGGTTCACCAGCGCAATTTACCGGCACGACTTACCAGGGCGATTTACCATCGGATGAGGCTTGCGCCCCAGGTCAGGCCGCCGCCGCAGGCGATCAGCAGGACGAGCTCGCCGCGATTGATTCGGCCGGCCTCGACGGCTTCATCAAGCGCGATCGGCACCGAGGCGGCCGAAGTGTTTCCGTAGCGGTCGATATTCACGTAGACCTTCTCCGCGTCGAGGCCCAGGCGTTGCGCGACGGCGTTGATGATCCGCACGTTCGCCTGATGGGGCACGATCAGATCGATCTCGTCGAGGCGGACTCCGGCGCGCTCGGCGACCTCGCGCGTCACCTCCTCCATGCTCCGCACGGCGACCTTGAACAGTTCAGGCCCGCGCATCTTGAGCGCGTCGTCGCTGGATCGCCGCAACTCGGCGTCGATCGGGCTTCGCACTCCGGTCGCGCGCAGCGTCAGCAGTTCCCACGACTCGCCGGACGATCGCAGCAGGCTGGCGAGTATGCCGCGCGGTCCCGGTTCCGAGGCCAAAACCACCGCGCCGGCGCCGTCGCCGAACAGCACCGCGGTAGAGCGGTCCGCCCAATCCACCATCGTGGAGATCGCATCCGCTCCCACCACCAGCACGCGGTTGAAACTTCCGGCTCGCAGCGCGAAGTCGGCGACCGTGAGCGCGTAGACGAATCCGGAGCAGGCCGCCGCCACATCGAAGGCGGGAATCGAATTTACTCCCAGGATATTCTGCAACTGGCAGGCGAAAGACGGGAAAGCATACTCGGAGGATACGGTTCCGACCACGATCGCGTCGAGCGCGCCGGGGTCGAGGCCGGCTTTCGCCAGTGCTCTGCGGCTGGCCTGCGCCGCGATTTCGGCCAGCGATTCGCCCGAGCGCATCAGGTAGCGCTGGCGTATTCCCGTGCGCGAGGCGATCCACTCGTCCGACGTGTCCATCCGCCGTTCGAGGTCGTGGTTGGAAATCAGCTTTTCGGGCGTGGCGCGTCCGGTGCCCGCGATTATCGAGGCCATCGGTGACTCCGCTCAGAGCTCGTGAATGTTTGGCCAGCCGGCAAAGCTCAGCATCGGTTAAACCCTCACCCGGCGCGGATTCGCGCTCACGCGCGCGCGCCGGCCTCTCCCAGGATAGGGAGAGGCGTTCCGAAGGCCCTCTCCCTGACCTGGGAGAGGGCGGCCACGGCGCCGAGAGGCGCCATGGTGGCCGGGTGAGGGTTTACCCAATGCACTCATCCTTCGCGCCGAAAAATCCACAGACTCTCAGGCCGGCGGGATGAAGGCCAGCGTGGTGTTGGTGCCGCCGAAGCCGAAGGAGTTATTCAGCGCGATGCGAATTTTCGCCGGCCGCGCCTGGTTGGGTACGTAGTCGAGATCGCACTCGGGGTCGGGATGCTCGAGGTTGATGGTCGGCGGTATCAGTCCCCGCTGGATCGCCAGGACGCAGAAGACCGACTCGATCGCACCCGCGGCGCCGAGCGTATGACCGGTCATCGACTTGGTCGAGCTGACCGCGATCCTGGCTGCGCCCTCGCCGAAGACGTTTTTGATCGCCTGGGTCTCGGCCAGGTCGCCCTGCGGCGTCGAGGTGCCGTGCGCGTTGATGTAGTCGACCAGGGTGAGATCGAGTCCGCCATCTGCTAGGCAGGCGCGCATGCATCGCGCCGCACCCTCGCCTCCGACCGCCGGCGACGTGATGTGATACGCGTCGCAGTTGGTTCCGTAGCCGCCGATTTCAGCGAGGATGGCCGCGCCGCGCGCGATCGCGCGGTCGCGCTCCTCCAGAATCAGGGCCGCGGCGCCTTCCGACATCACGAAGCCGTCGCGCTCGGCGTCGAACGGCCGGCTGGCCGCCTCGGGACGATCGTTGCGGGTCGAAAGCGCCCGCATCACGACGAACCCGCCGATCCCCAGCGCGGTTATCGCCGCCTCAGCGCCGCCGGTAATCGCGGCGTCGAGGTAGCCGTCGCGAATCATGCGATAAGCCTCGCCCACGGCGTGGCTGCCCGAAGCGCACGCGCTGGTGGTGCACAGGTTGATGCCGCGCGCGCCGTAACGAATCGCGATATTGCCCGCGCCCAGGTTGCTGATCAGCTTGGGGATGAAGAACGGCGACACCCGCTTGAGGCCGTGTTCGAGGAAGATCAGATGATACTCCTCGATCGTACACAGGCCGCCGATTCCGACCCCGATCAGCACGCCGACGCGCTCGGCGATTTCCTCATCGATCGTGAGTCCCGACTGGCGCATCGCCTGCTCGGCGGAAGCGACCGCGTACTGGATGAAGAGGTCCATCTTCTTGACGTCCTTCTTCTCGATCCAGTCCTCAGGGTTGAAGTCCCTGACCTCGCCCGCGATCCGCGTGCCGAACTCCGAGGCGTTGAAGCGGGTGATTGGCCCGATACCCGGATCGGCCCGCGCTCAGCGCTTCCCAATTCTTGTCGACGCCGGTTCCCAGCGGAGTGACCAGACCAACCCCGGTCACCACCACGCGCCGGTTACCGAGGCGCCTTCTGCCAGCCGTTTCCATCGAAATATTCCCCATCACGATCTTCTATCAAAAGCGTACGCTGGTCGAGAACCGCGGCGGTCAAAATCGCACGAGTCTGTCCGCGTGCTCCGGTCGTCCTTGAACGCACGTCGCGACAAATGGAACAATTGCCGATGTGGCTGCGGACAACAGGGCCGACGAACTGTTCATCAAGTTCGCCGGCGGTCTTCGCGAGCTCGAAGTCGTGATCGGTGAGAAGGCGCGGCCCGTGATTGCCGAGGTTCGTGCCGAGATCGAGCAGGTCGTGGCGCGCCGCTCAAGCGGCGACGTGCCGGGAGCGCTCGGGTTGATCCGCCATGCGATGGAACGGCTCGCCGCTCTTGGCAGCCAGCTCGATTCCGATGAGGGCGCGCTGATGCGCGCGATCGCCGCGCGCTTCAGCGAGGCGCTGTCCGCGGGCGATCGTGGCGCTGCCAAAGAGACCGTCGGCCTGATGCGGCGGCGCGCGGGCGATCCCAAGAGCGACGACCCGGCCGATTGGTGAGTATCGAGCGCAGAGCCGTCAGGAGACAAGCCGGTCAGGAGATAAAAGATGGCGCTCGCGACCGACGTAAATCTTGCCCAAACCGAACTGGAACAGCTCTGCATCAATTCGATCCGCGTGCTCGCGATCGATGCGGTGCAGAAGGCCAACAGCGGTCATCCGGGGATGCCGATGGGGATGGCGCCCGCGGCCTATCTGCTGTGGACGCGCTTCATGCGTTACAACCCGGCCAATCCGCGATGGCTCGGACGCGATCGCTTCGTGCTCTCGGCCGGGCACGGCTCGATGCTCCTCTACGCGGCGCTGTACCTGACGGGATACGATCTGCCGCTGGAAGAGTTGAAGCGCTTTCGCCAGCTCGGCAGCCGCACCCCCGGTCATCCTGAGTACGGTCACACGCCCGGCGTCGAGACCACCACCGGCCCGCTCGGCCAGGGCTTCGGTAATGGCGTGGGGATGGCGATCGCGGCCAAGCATCTGGCGTCGCGATTCGAGCGCGACGGCTCCGGCGAGGGATCCGGATTGTTCGACCATCGGATCTTCGCGATCGCCAGCGACGGCGACCTGATGGAAGGCGTCTCGAGCGAAGCGGCCTCTATCGCCGGTCATCTGGGTCTCGGCAATATCGTTTACCTCTACGACGACAACCACATCACGATCGACGGCAAGACCGAAATATCATTCTCCGAAAACGTGTGCGGCCGGTTCGACGCCTACGGATGGCACACGCAAGCGGTCGAAGACGGGAACGATCTGAGAGCGATCGCTCAGGCGATCGAAAACGCATGCGCCGAAAGGAACCGTCCCTCGCTGATTCGTCTTCGCACCCATATCGGGTACGGCAGCCCCAATCGTCAGGACACTTCCGAGGCACACGGCAAGGCGCTCGGCGTCGAAGAGGTGAAGCTGACAAAGAAGAACTACGGATGGCCGCTCGAACCGGACTTTTTCGTTCCCGAGGCCGCGCTGAACGAGTTCCGCAAGTCCCGCGAGCGGGGCGCGCAACTCGAAGCCGAATGGAATCGCCGCTTCGATCGCTATCGCGAGGCGCATCCGGCCGAGGCCGCCGAATTCAAGGCGATGATCGAAGGGCGTCTGCCGCCGGGCTGGGACTCGGAGTTGCCCGTGTTCACGCGCGCCGACACTATCGCGACGCGCGAGTCCGCATCCAAGGCCGAGAATGCGATCGCTAAAAAAGTCTGGAACCTGTTCGGCGGATCGGCCGACCTCAACGAATCGACTTTCACCGACATCAAGGACGGCGGCGACTTCGAGCGGCGCAACTATGCGGGCCGCAACCTGCACTTCGGGATTCGCGAGCACGGAATGTGCTCGATCCTCAATGGGATCGCGGTGCACGGCGGGTTCGTCCCGTACGGATCGAGTTTCCTGGTCTTTACCGATTACTGCCGCGGCTCGATTCGCCTCGCGGCCCTGATGGGCGTGCAGGTGGTTTACGTCTTCACGCACGATTCGATCGGAGTCGGCGAAGACGGCCCGACCCATGAGCCGGTCGAGCATCTGACCGCTCTGCGCGCGATTCCGAATCTGACCGTCATCCGGCCCGGTGACGCGAACGAAGCCGTCGAGGCATGGCGCATCGCGATGACGCACACCACCGGGCCCGTGCTGATGGCGCTCTGCCGTCAGAAGCTGCCGACGATCGATCGGACCGCGCCCGGGATCGCACCGGCGCGCGAGTTGTCGCGCGGCGCATACGTGCTCGCGGAAACTGCGGGGAAAACTCCCGACATCATCCTGATCGCGACCGGCTCGGAGCTCCAGCTTGCGGTCGGCGCCAGGGCCGAGCTGGAGAAGCAGGGGCGGGCGGTCCGCATCGTGAGCATGCCGTGCTTCGAGCTGTTCGAGGCCCAGAGCGATTCCTATCGCGACTCAGTGTTGCCGCCCGCGGTTTCGCGGCGCCTGGCGATCGAGGCAGGCTCCCCGCTTTCGTGGTACCGATGGATCGGTCCCGGTGGCGACGTGATCGCAATGACGACCTACGGCACCTCCGCGCCGTATCAGGACGCGATGAAGCACTTCGGCTTCACGGTCGAGAACGTCGTCGCCCGCGCGCTGAAGCTTCTGGATGGATAGGCCACCATGAGCAAGCCCCAGTTGATCGTGCTCGACGATCCGCAGGCGGTCATTGTCCGCGCCGCCGAGGAGTTGACGCACATTTCGGGTGAGGCGATCTGCACTCACGGCCAGTTCACTCTCGCTTTGTCCGGTGGCTCGACGCCGGCCGCGATGTACGAACTGCTGGCGAAACGCTTCAGGCTCAGCGTTGACTGGAAGGAAGTGCAGTTTTTTTTCGGCGACGAACGCTGCGTGCCGCCCGACGACAAATTGAGCAACTACGGCATGGCGAACCGCACGATGCTCTCGCCGCTCGGGATTAAGCCCGAGCAGATCCATCGGATCAAGGGCGAGCTCAAGCCCGAAGACGGCGCTTTGGCGTACGAAGAGGAGTTGCGGACATTTTTCTCGCTGAGCGGCGGCGAGTTTCCGCGTTTCGACCTCGTGCTGCTGGGTCTGGGCGCCAATGCTCATACCGCTTCGCTGTTTCCGGGCGATCGGGCGATTCACGAAACCACGCGAATCGCAGTGGCGGTCGAAGTTGACGATCCCGTCAATCGGCATCGCATATCGCTCACGCCGCCGGTGCTCAACCATGCCACGCGCGTCATGTTCGTTGCGCACGGCGCGGACAAGTCCGCGGCCGTGCAGCAGACGCTGGAGGGTCCGCGAGACCCGAATCGCTTCCCGGCCCAAATTATCGCGCCGCAAAACGGCGAGCTGATCTGGCTCCTCGACAGGCAGGCTGCCGGCCGGCTCTCCGGCCGCTGAGTCGGTTCGGCTGCGATGGCGAGTTTCTTTTTCCGCCACTGGACCGGGACCGTGGTTATCGCGGCGATAGTCGGTTGGGCGATCTTCTACCTGCCGGGGAGCCCGTCGTTCGCGGTCTTCCAGCTAAAGCGCGCCGTCGACGCGCATGACGGCGATGCCGCCGCGCAGTTCGTCGATTTCGACAGCGTCGTCAAGCACGCCGGCGACGAAATCGTTTCCGAACGAAGCGGCGGCAACGATATCCTGGGCCAGCTCCTGGGCCGGGGCGCGCTGGCGTTACTCTCCCAGCCGGTGGCGAATGCCGCGCGAGCGTGGGCGAAGAACGAGGTCGAGACGGGCGCCCGGGACGTGCAGATGCCGGCGGCGGCGGTCGCCGGCGCGGTCGTGATGCTCCATCGCAGCGGCGATTCCGCTTACACCAGCTTCCGCGACGGCAAGGGACAGGTATGGGAGGTCCACATGGCGCGCAACGACCAGGGCAACTGGCAGGTCGTTGAGATCAAGAACATTCGGCAACTCCTCGCAGAGCTCCAGCATCAGGAGCCGCTGCCTATCGGCCCCCCCAACCGCTGACCGTGGCCTGGCTCGCGAGTGATTCACGCCGGATCGATCTCCGCTGAGCCTGCGCCGGCAGCGATCCCGACCGGTACCTTTCAGAGCTTGCGATGAGACTGCTTCGATTCCTGACGTGGGCCCTGCTTTCCGTATTTCTGCTCGTCGTCGCCGCCGCGGCCGTTTTGTTCCTCAATCGCGGGCGGATCCTGAAATCTATGGTGAGCATGGTCGAGGCCCGTACCGGCCATCAGATCGCGTGGTCGAGCGGTGAGATCGAACCTCGCGTTCACCTTATAGTCGTGCTGCGCGATGCCCGCGTGATGGCAGGCGGCCGGGAGCTCGCGAAGGCAGCGCGGATCGAGGCGCAGGTCAGCTATCACGCTATCTTTTTCACCGGCGGGCTCCCGCTGGCGAACCTGATCCTCGATCGCCCGCAGGTCAGCGTCGGCTCCGGGCAGCTGTTCGCCGTGGCCGGGGAGCTTCCGCGCTTCGACCCGGCGCTGCCGAAAGCGATCACCGGCGCGTTGGAGACGCTTTCATCGATCACGCGCAAGCTCGAGATAATCGATGGCTCGCTGGCGGACGAACGGGGCTCTTTACTCGTCAGCGAATTCAGTCTGAAAGGCTACACGAAAAAGCACCTGAATCCTTCGCCTTGGTGGGTGGACCTGGGCTTTAAGCGCGACGCGAATCCCGGCTCCGGATCGCAATGGTCGGGCAGCCTCAGGTTGGGTGAGACGCCGCAAGAGTCCGCGGCCAACGTTGTCGAGGGCCGGCTTTGGGCGTGGAACCTGCCGCTGGCGGGGCTGGAAATCGCCGGCACGGCGCTGAGCGGCATGATGCAGAGCGAGATGGCGATCGCGCTTGGCCGCGACGGGAGTACCAACGGCACGATCTCGCTCATGGTCAATGATCTCGCGCTGCGGAACAAGGCGACGGTCGCGCTGGGAAGCTATTCGCTGCGCGCGGCATTCGCCGCGTCGGCGGACCGTTTCGAGCTCAAGGATGTAGCGTTGAGCGACGTCGCATCGTCGACGCCGGGGCAAGGGCAGAGGACGCCGATCGTGAGCGGACAATGCCGTCTCGACGCGCCTTACGGGCCCGCCCCGCAAATCTCGCTTGCCTGCGGCGGTTTGCAGGCTGAGGTCGCGCCGCTGAAGCGAATCATCAAGTCAGGTGTGCTCGCGTTACCGGCGTGGATTGCCTCGCTTGCCGATAGCATAGGCTCCGGACGCGTCGTGATCTCGAGCCTCTCTCTGGACAGCCCGCTGGCGGAAGTGAAGTCGCCGGGTCTGTCGCTGCGCACGCGGCTCTCGCTGGACGCGACCGTGGAGCGTGCAGCCGTCGCGATGCCGCCGGCTACGAAGCTACCGCCGATCAGCGATATCGCGGCGAAAGTCAGCTACCTGCGCGGCGTGTTGACGATCAGTCAGGGACAACTGCGGGCGGGCAACTCGCGACTCTCGGATTTCAGCCTTCGCGCCGATTTCGTCCGCGACTTGATGAAGGCCCCGTACGAGGTTCGCGCGCAGGGCGACGCGGACCTGAACGAGCTTTACCCCGCTATGGCCCAGGCCGCGTCACGGCTCGGTGTCGACCCGAACCGATGGGTCAAGGGCATTCGCGGACTCGCCGGCTTCAAGCTCCGCGCATCGGGCCGGCTGGACGGGTTGAACCAGCCGCCGAAGCCCCACGATTACGGCGGCGAGATCGTCCCGAACAATGCCGTCATCACGTTCAGGAATCCGGCGGTCGCGGTCACCGTCCGCTCGGGGACTGTGACGATTAGCTCCGATGGTCTGCAATTCAAGCGCGTCCAGTTCGCGCTGAATCCCGGCGCCGTGCTCGTCAACGGCGGGATTGCGTCGGGCGCGAACGGTATCGAATTACGCGAGCTTGGCCTTGAGCTGCACGGCGTTCCGGCTGAGAAGTGGTTGCCGATGGTCGTACCCGCCGATCAACTAAGTGCGCGCGGCCTCGTCAAGGGAACCGTCGTCGCGAACCGCGAGTCTGCTCGACCTTCGCATTACTCGGTCAACGGAGCGCTGACGATCGGTCCCGGGCAAATTCAGTTCGGCTTCCTCCGCTCACCGATCGACGTCCGGCTGGCAACGCTGACACTCAAAGGGCACGATGCCTCGCTGGACATGCCGTCGTCTTTGTTTGAGGGCCAGGCGCTCGATATGAAGGTCGGAATTCTCAACCTTCAGGATCCGGCGCTGCGTATAGACGCGACCGCGCAGCGGCTCGATCTCGAAGCGCTCAAGTTCATACGGTTACCCTGGGAACCGCAGACCCCGGCGACTCTGCCCGGCACCAAGGTGAGCGGACATGTCGAGGTCCGCGCCGGGAATTTCGCGGCCCTGCCGTTTTCCGATCTCAAGGGAGACTTCGACCGCGGTGGCGGCGCCTGGCGCGTATATAACCTGCACGGCCTATCGCTCGGCGGCCAGGTTGATTTGGAGATCGTCGGGCGGGCGCCGGACGATTGGATCAAAATCAAGGGACGCATCGCGGGAATGGATGCCGGGACCCTGATGCTGGTCGTCGGCCAGACGCGTCCCGTCCTGCTCGGTAAAATCTTTGCTAACTTCGATCTGTGGGGCGATACCGACGCCGACTTTTTCCAAACCCTGGCCGGTAAGTTTTCCGCAGTCGTGAAAGACGGCCGCGTCGAACGATTCACGCTGCTCTCGCGAATCCTGGGGCTGATCGACCTGAAGAACTGGCTCAGCGCGCAGGTGCCGGATCCGCGCAAGACCGGTCTGCCCTTCACGCTCCTCAAGGCCTCGTTTGCCGGGAAGGGCGGGAAGCTTTACACCGACGATCTCCTGCTCGACGGGCCCGTGATGGATATCACGGGGACCGGCCTGGTCGATGTCGGAGACGGCGATGTTGCGATGGAGGTCGGCGTCCTGCCGTTTCAGACCACACGCTGGCTGCTGGGTAAAATCCCGCTGATCGGCGTCGATCTCTCCAGGCCCAGCAGCTCAATCCTCGCCGCGTACTTTAGCGTCTACGGCAAGCTGAGCGATCCGAGAGTCACGATGAAGCCGATCACTTCCGCAGCCGAGGTTATCAAGAAGACGCTCGGCTTTCCTATCAACCTGATTCGCCCCAACACGGTGAACTAACACGTGGGCATGGCGTTGAAAGAGGCCTTGCGAGTCGAGCCATGATCGAGCTTACCCTGTATACTCGGGCCGACTGCGGGCTGTGCCGCGAGATGGAGGCGACGATCGATCGGGAGTTGCGGGGCTTCCAGGCGCGTGTGACCTGCGTCGAAATCGGTGGCGATCCTGAGCTCGAGGCGCGCTTTGGCCAGGAGGTGCCGGTCTTGTTCATCAATCAGCGCAAGGCGTTCAAGTATCGATGCTCCCCGATCGAGTTGCGCAGGCGCCTGCGTCGGGAGCTGTCGCGCTGATGGCTGCGTCGGCGTCGCAAGTCAGGGTCGTGTTGATCACTGCCGGCAGCGAGGAGCAGGCCAACCGGATCGCACGGGTGCTGGTCGACGAACGCCTCGCTGCGTGCGTCAACGTGGTCGGCCCGATACGCTCGATCTACCGATGGCGCGACGCCGTCGAGGACCAGAGCGAGTACCTCCTTCTGGCGAAAACTCGCGCAGTCTTTTACGGGCGCCTGGAACGGCGCGTGAAAGAGCTTCACAGTTACGAAGTGCCCGAAGTAATCGCGATTTCGCCCAGCTCCGGCTCGGCCGGCTACCTGCAATGGTTGATGGAATCGACCGCCCCTGAATCGAAGCGCCGCAGCGGGCGGACGATTCGCAAACGGCCGTCTTCGGGGAAGAGGGTCAGGAGGCCGGGTTGAGGCTCGCAATCTCAGGCGCCGGTGCGATTGCCGAGCGCGCGCATATCCCGGCGTTCAGGCAAACGCCGGGAGTCGAAATCGTCGCGGTGCAGAGCCGCACCGCGGCCAAGGCCGAGGCCGTATCGCGCGATTTGGCCGCCGCGCGCGTCTACACCGATTTCGATCAGATGCTCGCGCGGGAGCATCCCGACGCGGTGGGAATCTTTACGCCCAATCGGCTTCATTGCGAGTTCACGCTCAAAGCGCTTGCGGCCGGATGCCACGTGCTGGTCGAGAAGCCGATGGCTCCGAACGCGGCCGACGCGCGCAGGATGGTCGCGGCGGCCCAGGCGTCGGGCCGGACCCTGATGGTCGCGATGCAGCGCCGGTACTCGGGGATCGAGAAAATCGTGAAAGAGGCGCTCGTCGCCGGCGCGATCGGAGTGCCAAACTTCATCCGCGTCAGACTCTCGCACGGCGGCCCCGAGTGGTGGGCGCCCGGCCAGAGCTGGTTCTATTCGCGCACAGAGGCCGGCGGCGGCGCGATGCTTGACCTCGGCGTGCACGTCGCAGACCTTGCCATCTGGATGATGGGCGAGCTCGCGGCCGTGATCGGCCGCGTTGGCTCAGTGCGACGCAATATCGACGTTGAGGACCACGGCGCGATGGTCGTCGATTTCCGATCGGGTGCATCCGGCGTGATCGAGGCGAGTTGGAACAGCCGGCCCGGCCTTGGCTCGCTGGAGATCTACGGCTCCGAGGGCCGCGTGATGAGCGGCTATCCGCGCCTCGATATCGCGATTCAACGCGCCGACGGAAGTCCCGCCGCGGGATACTCGCGCGAGCAGATCCTGCAACGTTTCGACCCGCACGATTTTTCGGCCCCGAGCCGCGCGCTTGCGGCGGCCTTTCTCGCGGCGACCCGCGGCGAGAGCGCGCCCAGCCCCGACGGAGTTGACGGGATGCGCGCGGTCGCGGCGATCGAAGCCTGCTATCGCTCCTCGCGAACCGGCTTAAGAATCGCTCTTCCTCTCGACTGAAAGGCCGGATGGTGAAGCTCCTGCTTGCCAGTAAACGGTCGGGCATGGCGCGCGCGAGCAGCGCACGCGAGGCCACGGACGGTTTTCGCCCGGCGATCGAGAAGATGGCGCCGTACCTGCCGGGTGAGCAACCCAGGTCGGGCGAGCGCCTGATCAAGCTCAATACCAACGAGAACCCGTACCCGCCGTCACCGCGCGTCAGGCGCGCCGTGGCGCGGGCGATTGCGGGGAACGGGTTGCGGCTGTATCCACCGCCGCGCGCCGACGAATTCATCGCGGCCGCCTCGCGGCTTTACCGGATACCCGCTTCGATGATCCTCGCCGGCAACGGTTCGGACGAGTTGCTCGCGATGGTCTTCCGGGCTGCTCTGGGCCGTGCGGACACGGTCGCCTACGCGACGCCCACCTACTCGCTCTACGACACGCTGGCGGAAATCCAGGAGGCGAGGGTAGTCGCGATCCCGTTTCCCGCCGACTTCCGGTTGCCGGTCGATTCATTGATCGAGGCGCGCGCCCGCCTGACGATCGTCTGCAACCCGAATTCGCCGTCCGGGACCCTGGTGGACGTCGCCAGCCTCGATACTCTTGCCAGAGGGCTCGGACGAAGGCTGCTGGCGATCGACGAAGCCTACGTGGACTTCGCCGAGAGCAACGCGATGGCGCTCGTCAAGCGCCGTTCCAACGTGATGGTGTTGCGCACGCTTTCGAAATCATTTTCGCTGGCCGGGATGCGCCTGGGTCTGTGCTTTGCCGCTTCCGCTCTTATCGAGCATCTGCTTAAAGTCAAGGATTCCTACAATCTGAGCAGAGTCGCGATGGCCGCGGGCGCCGCCGCCCTGGAAGACGCCGCCTGGACGCGCCGCAATGTCGAGCGTGTTAAACGCACCCGTCGTATGACCGAGGCCGGGCTCCGCGCGATGGGCTTTAGGGTGCCAGAGTCGTCGGCCAATTTCGTCATGGCGCGGATGCCGGGCCACGACCTGGCCCCGGTGGCCGTGGGTCTTCGCGAGCGCGGAATTCTCGTCCGCTATTTCGCGACCCCGATGCTGCGCGACGCGCTCAGGATTTCGATCGGCACCCCGGCTGAGATGGCCCTGCTGTTGCGCGTGCTGAAGCCGCTCACAGCTCGGATCGCCGGGATGTCCCGCGGCGCTCGATGACATGAGTCGTATCGGGCGGCTCTTCCGGCGGTTTCGGAGCGGCGACAAGCCGGAGCCCCCGCCGGAAACGCAACGCGCGCGATGGGTTGTGGCAGGGCTCGGCAATCCCGAGCAGAGATGGCTTGGCTCCCGCCATAATACGGGCTTTATGGTGATCGATCGGCTGGCCGAAGCCAGTCGCGTGAAGGTGTCGAAAAAAAAATTCAGGGGACTTTATGGTGAGGCCACGATCGGGTCCGAGCCGGTAATACTGATCAAGCCGCAGACCTATTACAACCTGAGCGGCGAGTGCGTGAGCCCGTTGCTCTCGTATTTTGAGGTGCCCGCTGAGCGCCTGATCGTCGTCCACGATGAACTCGACCTGGAGGCCGGCAGGATTCAGATCAAGCTCGGCGGCGGCGATGCCGGAAATCGCGGCATCCGATCGGTGATCGAATCGCTCGGCAAGTCCGACTTCGTCAGGGTGCGGGTTGGAATCAGCCACCCTGATGGCGAGCGCGATACCAAAGACTACATTTTGAAACCGATGACCGCTGCGGAATCAGCTCTGTTGCGCGATAGTATCGCTCGAGCCGCACAAGCCGTCGAAGCGATCATCGTCGAGGGACCGTCTCGCGCGATGAACCGTTTCAACCACCGCGGCTGATCGCCGGCCGACCGAAAATCGCTAACGGCGTGGAGAGTTCTATGGTCTGGCCGGGCATGGGTTCATCTCCTTCATCGTTACGCGACAGCTCCGAGGCCGTTCTTTGCGACCAGGGTCAGAAGTTTCAAGGAGGCTCCTTGGGGATGCTTTTCGCCTCGTTCCCATTGACTGATCAAGCCGGTCGTGACGTTCAGATAGCGCGCGAAGAGGGCCTGACTGGTGCGCTCGCGTAGGCGCAGCGCACGAATTTCCTTTGGCTTCAGAGCACGTACGCGCGTCAGACACATCTCATCGAATTGACGCATGGTCCGTTTGTCCATGACACCTGCTTTGCGGAGTCCTTCGGTGGTCTCGTGGATCGAGGCCATCAGGGGGCTACGATACGATTTGGGTTTTCTCATCGTATGCCCGATATCCTTTACGCCCCGATCTTGGGGCCGAGTTTGAAAATCAGCCGAAGGCAACATGGAGGACAATGTCAACGCCAAAATGGGAAGCCATCGCCCACTCCAATCCATAGCGCTTGTACAATGCGCCGAATACGAGGCCTGCGGTCCCGTTTAGCACAATGGCCCTAACGACGAGGGCCGCCGACAATGGCGCAAGTGCTGCGGTCGCCGGCAAATGTCCCAATCCGAATAGCACCGCTGTTACGATATTCGCCGCCCAAAACACACCGGTCGGCAGCGCCAATTCGCGATTCGCCCCGCGCATCCTAGCCAGAGTACGAAAAGCCAGGGCGAGCAACGACATGAGGCCAAGCCGCATCAAAATTTCCTCATCGATAGCACCGTAGAAAGAAGCCAGAAGGCCTTGCCATGGGGCCGGCTTGGCGTTGCCGCTTTCCGCGTTGCGGATCACCTCGGCGACGGAAGGGATGGGGGCGAAAACCCAATGATCCAGCATCACCAAAGCAAGCGCCGTCACGATACCAAGGGCGACGGCGATAAGAAGCGTGGCGCGTGTCTTTTCCGGCGCAGGCCTGCGAGAGAGAAGGGCTGCGATGAGCGGCGTTCCAAGGCCGAGTTTCCGCGCTGCCCACAGACCAACGACCACTGCAATGGCCAGAAGTACCGCGCTTTGGGCAACAGAAATCGCAAGCAACTCCCTCACATCGAAGCGTGTGTGCGCAGCCGCCGCAGCGAGCGCTTTGTTCTCAAGGGTAGCCACATAGGGAAGCACTAAAATCCCGCCGCAAAGCGCCAAGACCCAGAGAACGAGCGCCGTCTTCAAGAACGGCCCATTCGTTCGCGCCTGTTGCTGCGCGTCAGACATGTTTCACGTATATCACCTCGGCAATTGCTCCCGACGCGACTGCTTTAGCGATCGCCTTGTCGTCGTAGGCCAACATCTGAGAGGGGGGCGCCTTGAGGGCGGCGACCTCGTCATCGCGAAGGTTCTCGCGCTCGCTCTTCGCGAACCCGTGGACGAAGAAGGCCACTGCGCCAGCCTTGTATCTATAACACCCGGTGTCATAGCTCAACCCGCTCGCCGATGGCGTGTTCTCCGCGTCGGCGGTTTCTTGTACGCTTACCGTTGAAGTGACAACTCAAGACGAAGCCAGACAACACGCGGCGACGCTGAGCCGCGGCGCAGCCGAAGTGATTCCGTCGGCTGAGCTGGCCGCCAAGCTTGCCGAGGGCAGGCCGCTGCGCGTCAAGCTTGGCATGGATCCCACCGCGCCCGACCTGCACCTGGGACACACGGTCGTGCTCAAGAAGCTGCGCGAGTTCCAGCGCGACGGCCATACGGTGATATTTCTGGTCGGCGATTTCACCGCGATGATCGGAGATCCCACCGGCCGCTCTGAAACCCGCAAACCGTTGACCCGCGAGCAGATCACCCAAAACGCGGAGACCTATCGCGGACAGGTCTTCAAGATCCTCGACCCGGATCGCACCGAGATCCGTTTCAACAGCGAATGGATGCGCCCGCTCGGCGTGGACCACCTGATCAAGATCGCGGCGAACTTGAGCGTCGCGCGGATGCTCGAGCGGGACGACTTCGAGAAGCGCCTCGCCGCGCAGGAACCGCTCTTTCTTCACGAGCTCCTGTACCCGCTGATCCAGGGCTACGACTCCGTAGCGCTGAAGGCCGACGTTGAATTAGGCGGTACCGACCAGAAGTTCAACCTGCTGGTGGGACGCGAACTGCAGCGCGCGTTCGGACAGGCGCCGCAGGTGGTGATGACGATGCCGCTGCTGGAGGGGCTCGACGGCGAGCACAAGATGTCGAAGTCCTACGGCAACGCGATCGGAATCGACGACCCGCCTGCGGACATGTTCGGCAAGCTGATGTCGATCTCGGACACCTTGATGCATCGCTACTACGAACTGCTGACCGACGCCTCTCCTGACGAGCTGCGGGGAGTCAAATCCGGCGCGATCCATCCGATGGAAGCGAAGAAGCGGCTCGCCGAAAAGATCGTGACCGAATATCACGACGCGGAGGCCGCGCGGCGCGCGCGCGACTATTTCGAGACCAAGTACCAGCGCCGCCAGGTGCCCGACGAAGCCCCGGTCTACAAGGTCGCGCAGGAGATTTGGGTCTGCGAGCTGATGAAGCAGTTGCAGTTTGCGTCATCGACGACCGAGGCGCGGCGGCTGGTGGGGCAGGGCGCAGTCAAGGTCGATGGGCACACCGTCACCGATCCGAACTTCAAGTTCGTTCCCGGCGAGCACAAAGTGCTGGAAGTGGGCAAACGCCGGGTCGCACGAATCGAGCGCTAGTCGCCCGAACGGCCACCAAGTCCTAAGTAAAGGTAGTTCGAAGCCCTTGAAAGCGACGCTTCCGGCCCTCCCTTCGGTCAAGACCGGGAAAAAGAGGCACTGCCCGAATTAGGGCAGCACCCTCCCGCGAAGTGCCGTCTGGTCCGCCGCTTGTCATTTCTCATCACGCTTGGAATGATCTGCGGCCGTGAGCGCACCTTCGAAGCTTGAGCTCGAGCGCTTCGTCTCGACGTTTCCGTATTCGAGCGAGGCATTCCTGGTCGACGAGGTGCTGTGTGTCGACCTCGCGCAGCGAGAGATCGAAGCGCGTATGGACACGACGCGCTTGCTGCCCGTCGCGCGGTATCAAGTGGGCGATCCAGGCATCCATCCTCGGCACGTATCGGGGCCCGACCTTGTACTGCTGACCGGCAACCTCGGCTGCCTTCATGCCTACTTCCTGCACAGCTGTCGTTGGGAGGAGGGATGGGTCGGGTTCGGCAACCGCATCCATCGTGCTGATTTCCGAAGCCTGGTAACCATTGGACCGCCGCTCCGGCTCCATTCCAAAGAGACCAAGGCCCGCGAAGGGCCGAAGCGGGTTGTGCTGCGCTACGAGTTTCGCTTCTGGCAGGAGGAGAGGCTGGTCTACTTTGGCGACCAGTCGGCAATCTTCGTTAAAGGTCGGGCGTTCGAGGGAGATTAGCCGGAATTTCCCTTTTTGACCCTGCCGATCAAGGCTGTATAGAGCAAATCTCGGCTAAAGTTTTGCTCAGAGTACAGGGTGCGCGTCGCAACGTTGATTACGATCGCCCGTTCCGCGATGATATCGAATTGGTCTCCGAAATCTGATGTTTATTCTTTCTTGGCGGTTTCGGCGGCCACTGCGTCGCGCAGTTTCTCGATGGTGCGAGCAAGCGCCTTGACGTAGCGTTGCTTGGTCCAGACTTCCTTGGTCCGCACCTTGAGCCATCCCAGCTTCACGGCGTCGGGCTTGTTGCCCATCTCGCCGGTCGAGACCTCGATCAGCACGCGCTCCTCGGGGGTGAGTTGTTCGAGCAACTCGCGCTTCAAACCCTGGAGAAAACCGGCCTTGAGGTCGAGATCGATCTTCATTCCGCACAACCGCCGCTTTCTGAGCCTAGAACAACCTCCGCTTCTTCACAACCGGCGCAACTGCGATGCCGCGCGGCGAAGCGCGATTAGCCGTGCGATCGCGCCCGGCTGCGTCGTGCGTCACGCTACTCCTCGTCCACCGCCTGGCGGATCGAGTTGAGGATGAACAGGTAATGGCGAGGCGAAGAGATTTTGCCGAGGCCGTTGACCTGCGAGAGGACCCGCAATTCGCCTCTGGTCACCCTGTTGCGCATCAGGAGGCCCTTGTCCTGGATGAAGGTTTTCCAGGAATGGTCGCGACTCGGCGTGCGAACCGGCTTAAATCGCGTCAGCAGCGCCTTGGCTTCGGGATGAGCCAGGAGAAAGAGCGGCTCGGTCTCCAGTCCCAGCACCTGGCCGATCCGGCTCAGCAACGACAATGACGGACGTTGCCGCCCGGTCTCCAGATAGCCGACGTGACTGGCCTTGACCCCGAGTCTGCGCGCGAGCTCGCGTTGCGACAGGCAGTTCGCTTCACGACGCGCCTTAAGAATCTGTCCCAGCGTTTTCTTCATAGATCGTATTCAACCAATAGCGCCCAACGTAGTTTAGCGTAATGAATCATACCAATAAGATAATGCATGTTCTGAAGCGCGGGAAGCTCGCGAGGAAAGTCGAAGCCTCTCAGCTTGAAACCCATCCGGACCTCCTCGAAGGCGCGGCCCGGCAGGCTTCCGGTTTGGCCAACCAGACTCCAATTACACGGCGTCTCGAAAATTTCACGCGCAAACTCGCGCGGATAGGCTCGCAAGGCCACCAGGGAGTCGGCGAGCAGTTCGGCCGGATCGTCAAGATGCGACGCGTACGCGGCGTCATAAAAGAAGTGCAGCGAGTCGCGTCTGTTCCTGAGCAGGTCGGCGGTAAGATAATGCGCGAACTCGTGACAGAAAGTGGTGGAGACCGCGAGTGGAACGTGAGAGGTGTTGACGAAGATTAGCGGACGCTGGAGCGTCCGCGAGTCCCTGTCTGCGTAGAAGCCGCGCAGGGCGAGGCCTTCCTCCCCCTCGTAGGGTTCTGCCTTGAAGTGCAGGGCATAGCTGAGCGCCGCCAGGCGCATCCCCTCCACCGAGCCCCACGCCAGTTGATCGGCGCCCAGACGCTGGAAGGCCTTCTGCATCGCCGACAACAGAGATTTAAGCTCGCGATAACCGACATTCCGCCGCAGCGCCCGCACGTAGTCGCGCTTTGCCAGGCGGCGGAGATCCCGTTCGGGCTTCTTCCAGGCTTCCAGCTTATCGGCGCCGAACGTCCTGGCAGAGGCGAGGATCCGTCGGAAAACCGCTTCTATCCTCGGGTCTAGCCCCTCGGTTTCGTCCACGGTCTCCGACGCTCGCCTGCGCAACATTGTGTATGAGAACGCATACTTTGCTCCGCGTACTTGTACTTGGCTTCTGCGCATAGTTCAAATGCGGCGATCGGTCCGGATACGGGCCGCTTGACGGCAACCATAAGCCGCTGTTAAGTAACATTTGGTTAGCGATTAGCCCGGAGGGCGGAGAAAAGGATAAGGGGGGCCTTCGCCCGGCATTGAGCCCCCTCCCGTCCCCCCTGCAAGGCCCTGATCGCCGGATTCGGCCCGCGCCCGGCTCTATCCCGCATCAGGTGGCTTGACTTCGGGTCTGTGGCAGCTTCCCTCCGCGACGCAATTGATTCCTGCGCCCACCCACGTGAGGCCGAACTTCAGCGGATAGAACAGGTAGTTCAGCGGAGTCTGGATCGGGTCGAAGGAACTCTGCATCGGCGCCGATTCGGGAACCTCGGCAGCACCGGCAGTATTCGCGGGTGCGGCGTTCGAGTTGGCGGCGCTGGAGCCGGCCGGCAGGTCCGCGACCTGCGCGAGGCGATCGTCGGCGCCGAAGGTGGCGACCTTGCCCTGTGCTACCCATGCGTAACGCAGAACGCCGGCGCCGTTGCCGCGCGGATCGGGCACGGTGTCCTTCAGGTCCGGCTGGCCCATGACGGCTATCGCCTGATCCGGCGTCATCCCGACTTTGAGGTTTCCGCCCGAGGCCGCGCAGGACATCAGCGTAAACGCCAGGGCCCAAAGAGCGAAACCCGGATGGCGACGATTCCGCAGCATGATCATCCCTACCAGTTACCGGGCGTCGTGCAAAACGCACCGATCAGATCGTGGTAGATTCCAGTAGAGAAACCGGCGAAGCCGCGAAGCCGGGAAGAGATTTCGACAGAGATCGAAGATGCGCGAGGACTCATCGCTGTTCGTTTACGGCAGCCTGGTCGATGCATCGTTCAGGGAGCGGCTCCTCAAGCATCCGGTGCGGACGCTTGCGGCGCGCTTGCCGGATTACGAGCGCCGTCGCGGCAGGTACCATTACGTGGTGAAGCAAACGGGGCGGGAGGTCGAAGGGCTGCTGATGCTGGGCCTCGATGCTTCCGACTTCGAGATCCTCGATCGTTACGAGGAAGTGCCGCTATTGTACACGCGGGATCGCGTCGAGGTGATCGCCGGCGACGGAGAACGGCTGCGATGCTGGCTCTACGTGCCGGCGCCGGGCCTGCTGGCGGCGCCATGAAACCGGCCGGATTGCCCCTCCGCTACGCTTCCGCATCCGCCGGGGGCTTGGCTTCGGGCTTGCGGATGCCGAATTTCTCCAGACGGTACTGGAGCGTGCGATAGCTCATCCCTAACAACTTGGCGGCTTTGGCGATCACCCAGTCGGCCTTTTCCATCGCCTGCATGATGAGGTCGCGTTCGAACTTCTCGAAGTCGATTCCCTCGGCCGGGATCTCGAACTTGTCCGCGCGCGACCGATCCGAGGCCCGGAACATCGCCTTGCGGGCGAGGACCTCCTGGGGCAGGTCGCGCGGCACGATCCGGTCGCCCTCGCAGAGCAGGATCGCGCGCTCGATCGCCGACTCGAGCTGGCGCACGTTGCCGGGCCACGGGTAATCGAGCAGCACTTCCATCGCCTCGCGGCTGATCTCTTTCACTTTTCCGCCCGCCAGATGCGAAAACTTGTCGAGCGCGTGATTGGCCAGCACCGGGATGTCCGAGCGCCGATCGCGCAACGGCGGCAGCGTAATCGTAACCACGTTGATCCGATAGTAGAGATCCTCGCGGAATCTTTCTTCGGCGACTTCCTCGGCGAGATTGCGATTGGTCGCGGCGACCAGGCGCGCATCGACGCGAATCGATTCGTTGCCGCCGACGCGGCGGAGCTCTTTTTCCTGCAGCACGCGCAGGATTTTCGCCTGCAATCCGATCCCGAGGTCCGCGATCTCGTCGAGAAAGAGCGTCGACTTGTCGGCGGTCTCGATAAGCCCGGTCTTGCGCTCGTTGGCCCCTGTGAATGCGCCCCGCTCGTGGCCGAACAGCTCGTTCTCGATCAGATTGTCCGGAATCGCCGAGCAATTGATCGCGATAAACGGACGCGCCGCGCGCGGCGAGAGCTTGTGGATCGCGCGCGCGACGATTTCCTTGCCGGTGCCGCTCTCGCCCAGGATCAACACGGTCGAACTCGACGGCGCCACCTTGTGGACGATTCGCATGACTTCCTGGAAGGCAGGGTCCTGCCCGATGATTCCCTCGATTCCCAGTTTTCCCGCCAGCCGCGTGCGCAGCAGCAGGTTCTCCTGTTTCTCGTTGGCGAGCTCGGCGGCTTTTGCGACCGCCATCACGAGCGTCTCGCGATCGGTCGGCTTGGTCAGGTAGTAGAAGGCGCCGGTCTTCATCGCTTTGACTGCGCTGTCGATAGTGCCGTGCGCGGTCAGCATCACGACCTGGGTCGCGGGATAAGCTGCGCGCACGTTGGCCAGTAATTCGTCGCCCGACATTCCGGGCATCAGCAGATCGGTCAGCACTACGTCGAACTGCCCCAGCGCGAGCAGCTCCATGGCGCGCTTGCCGACCGCGGCTTCTTCGACCGCAAAGCCTTCCTCGCGCAGCGTGTCGGCAGTGATCTGCCGTTCGAGGTCGTTGTCCTCGACCACCAGTACGGAGGCCTGCTTCATGACCGTCTGCCCGCCGAGCCCAGCGGAAAGGTGAAGCTGACGGTTGTGCCCGGCGGCGAATCGCTGGGGCCGATCGTAATCGTGCCGCCGTGGCCTGCCATGATCGCCTTGGAGAGGAACAGGCCCAGGCCGATACCTTCCTGCTTGGTGGTGAAGAACGGCTCGAAGACGTGGACCACCACTTCCGGATCGATCCCGGCGCCGCTGTCGGAGAAGGTCATCACGAAGGTTTCCTGGCCGCGGCGATATCCGATCCGCAGCGTGCCGCCTTCGGGCATCGCCTGCACGGCGTTGGCGACCACGTTGATAAAGCAGGTGCGCAGTTTTTCGGCGTCGGCGTTGAGGATCGCGGGGACCTCATGGCCTTCCTCGATCACTTCGATACCCTGGCTGCGCATCTTCGATTCGGAAAGCGCCAGCACCTCGCGCACCAGCACCCTGACGTCGGTGGGTGCGGTGCGCACTTCGATCGGCTTGCCGTAGTGGAGAAAGCTCTGGATCAGCTCGGAGAGCCGGTGGATCTCATCTTTCATCATGCCGAGCTGGCGCAGAAAGTTCTCGCGATCGTTGGTGAGTTCCGGCGCATAGCGCGCGCGGAGCTGGTCGACCGCCAGGCTGATGAAGTTGAGCGGGTTCTTGATTTCGTGGGCAAGGCCGCCGGCCAGTTGGCCGAGCGCGGTGAAGCGTTCCAGCCGGTTCAGCTCCGTCTCGCGCTCCCGCGCGCGGCGCAACTGCGCCACCATCTCGTTGAAGCTCCGCGTCAGCAGGCCGATCTCGTCGCGCCGCTGCGCTTCGGGAACCGGCTCGAGGCCGCGGGCCGCGATATTCTGCGCCGCCGCCGCGACGATGTGAATCGGCTTCACGTAGCGTTCCGCCAAAACGTAGGAAAACGCCAACGCGATGGCGAAAATCAGCAGGCCGAACGTGATCAGATGGAACCGGCTGCTGCGCAGCGGTTCGGTGTAGTTGCCAAAGTTGGCCCGTACGCGGACGTAGCCGAAGGTGTAGTCTTCGACCTTGATCGGAATCTGGTAAATCGTCGTCGGCTCGTCGGGCGGCCCGACGGTGAACACCTTTACGTCGTCAACGCCGCGCCCGGCGCCGTCGTGCCGACGCGGCGGCGGTTCGGCCAGCGCATAGCTCTTGGAGGGCGAGCCCAGCAGTTTGCCGATCAGGGTCGGGTTGGAGCTGTTGATTATCAGGTTCTCGTTCGAGGCGATCGTGACTTCGTCGAGGCTCTGGCTCGGCAGGTTGCGCTGAAAGTCCTGCAGGCTGTCGCGATCGGTATAGCGCACCGAGGTCAATTCCCGCACGCTCATCTGGATCGCCGCGGCGAGGTCCTTGACCTTCTCCTGGGTGGCTTCGACGATCAACTCCTGCGTGCCCAAGCTGACTATCACTTCCGCGCCCAGCGTCAGCGCGAGCAACAGGACCATCAAGGCCATCAGCTTGGCCTTGAGATTCAATGGAGGAAAATAGGATTCCATATTGAAGTCCGATATCGCGCTAATCGCCAACGGGTGCGTAGCGCTCGCGCAAGGAGTCGCGAATCTGCTCGACCGGACTGCCCTGCATGGCCAGCGTGTTCGCTTGAAGCGCTTCGCCCACGCAGATCTCGCACTTGGCGCCGTGTCCGTCGCGATAGCAGTCGAGCAGGCTCTTGTGGCCGTAGACCCGGTCGCATCCGCAGTAGCAATGGAGTTGCGAGAAGAGGGCGGGGTTCTTGCCCGCGAGCTTGTAGGCCTCGCGCGCGGGTCCGGTGAACAGCGCGGGGTCGAGTGTGCCGGCCTCGTTCGATTTCGCGAACTTGCAGCAAATGCCCTCGGCGGCGCGTGTCTGATCGGCGCGGAAGCTCAGGTAAGCGAGCGACGCGAACACCGCCGCTCCAACGATCAGGGCGGCAAGCGATTTGGATTTTGTGAACATCCGGTGCCTCGACTATAGCATTTCCACCATCTGGGGGCTGCGGCGGACAAAGCTGTAGAGCGCGGCCGGGCGATGAGCGCCGCGGCGCTTGACGGGCAAACGCCGGAGCAGGCCCATCGCGAGAATCCTTCGCCGGAAATTGCGGCGATCGATCGGCCGGTTCAGAATCAGCCCGTAGAGCGCCTCCAACTGCGCAAAGGCAAATGTTCGCGGCAGGAGGTTGCAGGCGATATTGGTGTATTCCAGCTTGGATTTGAGCCGCCCGGCCGCATGACGCGCCATCACCGAATGATCGTAGGCGAGTGCGGGCAGGCCCGAAACCTCGAACCATCTGCCGCCGGTATACTTGGGCGACGACGTACTGACCGCGGCCGGATTGGCGATCAGCGCCATGTACGCCACCGAAACCACGTGCGCTTTGGGATCGCGCGAAGGGTCGCCGAAGGTGAACAATTGCTCGAGGTAGGCTTTGCTCAAACCCGTGGCGGCGAACAGCTCGCGCCGCGCCGCTCCCTCCAACGCTTCTCCGACGCCTACGAGTCCGCCGGCGAAGGCCCATCTGCCCTTGAGCGCGCCGCCGCGAAGCTGGACGAGATAAGCCTTGAGACGTTCGCCGTCAACCGCGAACAAGACGGTATCGACCGCGACCTTGGGACGCGCGTCGCGATTGGCGCGCGGCGCGCGCGCGCTCGAAGCCGGGTCGCCGGGGCCGCGAGTCTGCGTCGCGGGCACACGGACGATGTCGTGGGGCTGATTCTCCACCGCCTGGAATCGTGACGAGGCTTGGGGCGTGAAAGTCCGCGCTACGCGCTCAGTTCGAGCATCCGCTCCAGCGCGCGCCGCGCGCCCTCGCGGACCTCGTCGTCGAGCACAATCTCGTAGCGCAGGTGGCGCAACGAATCGAGCGTGCCGGCCAGCGTGATCATCTTCATGTAGCGGCAGAGTTTGCACGACTTGTAGAAATGCTTGTCGGGAATCTCCATCAGGAGGCGGTCGGAAAGTCCGCACTCGGTCACGATCAGGAATTTGTCGGCCTCGCTTTCGGTCGCGTAGCGGACCATCGCGCTGGTCGAGAGCACCGCGTCGGCAAGCGCCAGGACATCCCGGCGGCATTCAGGATGCGCCAGCACCTTGATTCCCGGAATCGCGCGCTTGACCTTCTCGACCTCGGCCGGAGTTATCTGATGGTGTACGTAGCAGTTGCCGTCCCACGAAATTATCTGTTTGCGGGTCTGGCTCTGCACGTAGTTGGCGAGGTTCTGATCGGGCACGAACAGAACATGCTCCGAGTCTATCGCCTCGACGATCTGCGCGGCGTTGGCCGAGGTGCAGCACGCATCCGAGAGCGCCTTAACGTCGGCGGTGCAATTGACGTAAGAAACCACCTTGAGGTCGGGATAGATTTTGCGCAGCTCGGCTTTGCGCTCGGCCAGCGCCTCGGCGGTGACGCTGTCGGCCAGCGAGCAGCCGGCCCTCAAGTCGGGAAGCAGGACCATCCGGCCGGGATTAAAGACTTTGGCGGTCTCGGCCATGAAATGAACGCCGCAGAACACGATAACGTCGGCGTCGCGGACCTCTTTTGCCTTGCGCGCCAGCTCCAGCGAATCACCGATAAAGTCGGCGACCTCGAAAATTTCGGGCCGCTGGTAATTGTGGGCCAGGATTATCGCGCGGCGCTCGGTCTTGAGCCGCCGGACTTCGGCGACTTCGTCCGCGTAGCGTTCGCACGCCGCACGAGTGTAGGTGTCCGGATCGAGGACGCGCAGCTTCTCGTGCAGATCGGCTGCGCTGGTCGAAGATTGAATCGCGGTGCCCATTTTCAGATCGCTTCCCTCGGGTCTTTATGCGGGTCGCTCCCGCCGTGTTTGCTACTTTGCGTCATTTTGACGCTTACTATATCAAGTTCCTCCATCCGCATACAAGGGCGAAAGAGGGAGCGCGAACCTCGAAAGATACGAGAGTTCCCGCTTCGGAAGCGCGGGTGAAGGTAGTGGGTCAGTCTCGACTCGATCGTTTCTTTCGTAAGGGCGGCTCGCGAGCCGCCCGTGGTGGCAGAAGGCGGGTCTCGACCCGCCGCTACAAGGAGTGACTCGGAGACTCACGTCAAACTCGCCCACCACCGGGGCGGAGCTATCCTTGAACCGCTACAGCATCTCCAACACAATAGGCGCCAACGCCGAACAGGGAGCCGCATCCCAGGGAGCCATACAGATGCCTCACGACGCGCAATTGACCCGGACGCTCGATCGGATGGTCGAAGAACGGAGCCTGTTGAAGCATCCGTTCTACCTCGAATGGACGCGCGGAACGCTGGAGCGTTCGCGGCTGCGCGACTATGCGATCCAATACTACCGGCATGTCGAAGCCTTTCCGCGCTATCTCAGCGCGATTCATTCGCGATGCGCCGATATCGCGACGCGGCAGGCGCTGCTCGAAAATCTGATCGAGGAAGAACGCGGCGAGGAAAACCATCCTGAGCTGTGGCTGCGCTTCGCCGAGGGTCTGGACCTTGCACGCGAGCAGGTGACGGCCGCCACGCCCAACGCCGCCGCCGCGAAGCTGGTCGATACTTTCACCCATCTCACGCGCGATCTGCCGATCGAGGCGGGACTCGCCGCGCTGTACGTATACGAGTCGCAGATTCCGGCCGTCGCGAACGCGAAGATCGACGGGCTCAGGCGTTTCTATGGTATCGCGGAGGAACGCGCGCTGAGCTTCTTCAAGGTGCATGAAGAGGCTGACGTCTGGCACGCCCGCACCGGCGCGCGGCTGATCGAGGATCACGCCGCGCGAAACGGTAGCGCGTCCGTCGTGACGGAAGCGGGCCGCGAGGCGCTCGCCGCGCTGTGGGCGATGCTCGACAGCGTTTAGTCAGCAGCCCGATCCGCGCTCAGCTTCCGAACGTGGCCTTCTCCTTATCGATTACTGCCTTGAATGACGGGCGGGCGTGGATTTTGGCGAGATAGGCGGTCAACTTCGGCCAGCGCTTGGCGTCGACGCTGTATCCGGCCAGGTTCAGGTTCACGAATTGCGTCGCCACGCCGATATCAGCGATCGAGAAACGGTTGCCGACCAGCCATTCCTTGCCCGCCAACTCGCCCTCCAGGTAGTCGAACATCGCAGGCAGCTCTTCGTCCACTACCTTCTGTATCGCCGCCAGATCGGGCTGGCGGTTGAGGAATCGCGGCGCGACGACCTTGGGAAAGAAAATCTTGGCGCCCATGATCGGCGCCAGGCCGCCGTCTCCGTACTCCTCGTACCATAGAGCGCGCGCGTAGTCGTACGCGTCGGAAGGATAGAGCGGCGGCTCGGGCTTGATCCTTTCGAGATAGGCGATGATAACCGAGGAATCGGCGAGCGTTTTATCGCCGTCGCGGTAGGCGGGAATCTTGCCGAGCGGGCTGATCTTTTTGTACTCCGCCGAGACGTTTATCGGGATGATCTGTTCGTGGTCGAAAGCAATGCCCTTCTCCGCGAGCGCGACCAATACCTTGCGGACGAACGGCGAGCCTATGGATCCGTAGAGTGTTGGCACGATGTGTTCCTCCTCCTGTCCGGACTAGCTACCCAGATACGCCGATCAAACGCGCGAGGAAAGCGACCGGCGCTTCGGCGATTCGTTGACACCGGCGATTCCGCCGGGTTAAGTTGCTGATTAACAGTGTTAAGCCAGGCAGTCAAGGGAAACGGCGCGGGCCCCGCAAACAGCAAGGGCTCGATCGATCTCCGCGCCAAAATCCTGAAGGCGGTGCGCCGCCTGTTTCTCAAGCACGGCGCCGACGGCGTCAGCGCCCGCAAGATCGCGTCGGCGGTCGGATGCAGTCCGACCGCGATCTACCTCTATTACCGGAACCTCGGCGAGCTGCTGCACAAGTTGCGGATGGAAGGTCATACGCTGCTCGCCCGCTACCTTACGTCGGGGGCTAAAGCCGCGCCGATCATCAGCCGCCTCGAATCGATGGGCCGCGGCTATTTCCGCTTTGGGCTGGAAAATCCGGAGTTCTATGACCTGATGTTCCTCGCTCGCGCCAGCCGGAACGCCCGGCGCGAGGAGATTCGCCGTGAGATGTTCCCGCTCCTGCTGCTCAGGGATGCGATCAAGGACGGAGTCGACGCGGGTGAGTTGAAGCCCGACCTCGACACGATGCTGGCTGCGAATGCGCTGTGGGCGCAGATTCACGGCGTTACCTCGCTCGCCGTGCAGGGTCTCCTGTTCGAGACCGCGCCGGCCGGCCACGCAGAAGTCCTCGAGCAGGTGCTCTCGACGGTCAGAGGGCTTGCGAAACAACGGAGCGATTGAGTTAACGCCGTTAATTCAATCGCGATCCGGCGGAGGCTACCGAATGGCGTTCAAGCCGACGAGCGAAGGCGATTGGAAATTTCCCTTTCCGGCGCCGGGCCGGACGAGCCGCGATGATGCCGAGGCCGTTCGGCCCCTGACTGCGCGGGTCTGGCCCTTCAAGGACCTGCCGGATCCGACGCTTCCCAATCGCGGTGTCGCATCTGCCGCCAGCCTCGACGAATTCAAGCGGCGGGTCGCGACCTGGAGCGACGACGTCGGCGTGATCTCGATCGACGATCCGGCTATCGCTCACGAGCGCAACGAGATTCTCTACGTCTATCCTCACACCCGCTCGCTGGTCTGCCTGATCGGCGAGGAGAACAAGCCTTCGATGCAATCGCGCTATCTGCCGAGCGCCAACGGGGAGCTTTATCGATGCGAAGAGCGGCTGTGGGAGATGGACCGCCGGACAATTGGGTACATCCGATCGCTCGGCGGCGAGGGCCTGACCACGACTATCGGATGGCCGATGGAGGTGGGCCAGCGATGGGCCGACAAGATCTGGCCGCTCAGCCACAAGCTGGTCGCGCAGGCGGCCGGGCTGGGCGTGATGGGCTTGAGCCGCAACTTTCTCCATCGGAAGTTCGGCGCCTATTGCCTGATCGATACCGTGCTGACGAACCTGGAATTCACCAGCCACGATCGGCCGATCGACTGGAACCCCTGCCTGGAGTGCAATCTCTGCGTCGCCTCGTGTCCGACCGACGCGATCAAGGCCGACGGCAACTTCGACTTCTTTGGCTGCTACAACCATACCTACCGCGATTCGATTCCCGGCTTTCTCGACCTGGTTCGCGACCTCGCGCAGAGCAAGCCCAAGCGGTTCCGCAAGCGATGGACCGACGGCGAAATTGCCGCGCTGTGGCAGGCGATGGCATTCAAGGTCGAATACCGATGCTTCAACTGCGTAGCGACCTGTCCGGCTGAAATCCACGCGGCGTTCCATTCGGACAAGCGCACGCGGCGCGAATACGTCGACGAAGTGCTCAAGCCGCTCACCCGCGCTCGCGGCGTCGAGGACGAGCAGTTCGTGATCGATACGCCGGGCGCGCGGGCGAAGCACGGTATTGCTCCGGGCCAGTGGCGGACACCGATCGACGCCCGCGAGCCGAATCGCCGGGAACAGAATCTCAACGTCCGCCTCGTGAGCCTGCGGCGCCTGCGCACTCAGAGTGTCGAGGCAATGATGCGCTGGATGCCGCAGTATTTTCGCGGCGACGAAGCGGCCGGCCTCGATTTCACCGCTCAATTCGTGTTCAGCGGGAACGGCGGCGGACAGTGGTCGATGCGGATCGCCAATCAGCGCTGCGAAGTCCGGCCCGGAACGATCGAAAATCCCGACCTGACGATCTCGATGCCGGCAATTCTGTTCCTGCGTATTCATCAGGGCGAAGCGAGTCCGGTGTGGGGGCTGTTCACGCGGCGCATCAGGCTCGGCGGCCACAGAAAGCTTTTCCGCATCTTCCCGCGGCTGTTCCCCACCGAGCCGGGCAGCACGATGTTCCACCGGATCGCGTTCAGACTCTCCCAAATGCGCGCCGGCGCTTCGGCAAGATTGCCGCGCCGCGACTCCTGACCGATAGCAGACCGCGCGGCGTCCGTTCGCTTCCCGAGGACCGGTGGCATGTCAGGATGAAAAACGGGTAGAGTTTCGGAAGCTCGCTTGAAGAGGTCGAAGAGGTCTAACCGCCATGAGTCTGCGGGAGCGTGTGCGACAGATTAACAGCGATACTGAGGAGACGCAGCGGCTCAACGCGCAGAGCCTTTCCGATTGGCTGACTGATCTGAAGGAGCTCTACGGCTTTGTCGAACGGTTCATCGAGAAGCGACTCTCGGAAGAGCTAAGGAAGGGGTTGGTGAAGGTCAGTCGCACACCAGTGCAGCGCTATGAGGAAAGCCTCGGGCAGTACCAGACTGAGGAATTGAATTTCTCGCTGGCAGGGCGGGTTGTCGTCTTCAGCCCTGTGGCGCTGCGGGTGATCGGTTCTTTCGGTCGCGTGGACATGTTTCTGCGCGGGCGAATTGATCAAGGGTTCATGATTTTGCGCGCCGAGCGCATGCCGGCGCGGTGGACAATACTTCGCAAGTCAGAACGGCGGAAACCTGGTAACGCCCCGAAGCCGCAACTATTGAGCGAGGACTCTCTTGATCACGCAATTGAGAGTCTGTTGCAATGAGACGGGGCAAACGGCCCGATGGCCTCTCTGGCTGAAGCTTTTCAACGCTACCAAGTGATTAAGACGATAGCCCGAGAGGAACGCGATCGGGCACTAAAGTCGCCCGGCTCTACCAGGAACATTCAGCACGGGCTTGTGCAGATCGGTGAGTTACCGGGCGACGCGCTTCTCAAGCTGAGAACTTTCTTCGACCTCCTGTTGAACCGGATTGAGCACTTGGGCTTACTCGATGTCGTCTCGAGCTTTGAGGAGGAATTTCGCGTCCAAATCAGAAACCGCCGGAACCCAAGCCGTGCGAACGTGAAAATGCGGGCGAGAATCTCGTCGTTTCTCGGCAGACCTCCCCGGCAGCAAACCCTGGGAACCATGATTCCGGTATTGAAGCTGGCCGTCGACAAGGTGTCCGGCGCCAAGCTTGAGCGAATCAGAGACGAGCGCAATGGAATTGCACACGGAAGACCGCCCTCCCAACCCCTCGCTATAAACATCGCCGATGCCGTCCAGACTCTCGACGACGCTTTGCTCAAGCTTCCGTGAATTCGGCGCGCTTCGGCTGATGTTCCGCACGTTCCACCCGTAGCGCCGGGCTTTCCCGGCATTACAACCACATTTGCCCGCTCATTGCAGCGGGATATTATGCTCTATTGGAGTGTGAGCGCGTTGCGGGGGAGAAGCAGGGCATGAACGGCAACGTCAATCGGCGCGAGTTGATCCTGAAGTCGATGGCTGGACTGGCCGGCGGAGGGCTGGGATGGCTGCCGGTCGAGATCACCAGCCACGGCCATAACCTGACCGACGTGCAGACCACCGCCAGCGTGGTCGCGAATTTCATCGCGATGGCTCTCCTCTCCGGCCTCATTGGCGGGCTGATTACCGCCGCCGAGGGACAGAGTATTGAGCTTTCGGATCAGACCAAGCGACGACTCGCGCGTGGATTCGTCATCTGCGCACTGCTGTCGATTCCCGCGACTTACTATTCCAACCTCGCTTTCAGCTACATCCTTGACTTCGGCGGATGGGGCATCAATCACCAGGGCTCGCCGTTTTATCTCTTCCTGGGCCGGATCACCGGATGGGCGCTGATGGGCTTGATGCTCGGCGCGGGCGTGGGGCTCGCGAGCTTCTCGATCCCCAACGTTATCAAGGGGGCGGCCGGCGGATGGGTCGGAGGTTTCCTCGGCGGACTGGTGTTTGACGTTATCGGACAAAGCTCGGGCGGCCTGATGTCGCGTCTGATCGGCTTTTGCGCCGTCGGGCTTGCGATCGGGCTTCTGATCGGCCTGGTACAGGAATTGACGAAAACGGCGTGGCTCAGTATCGAAGCTGGGAGGCTGCGGGGACGTCAATACAGGCTGGAGCACGCGGTCGCGACCGTCGGACGTGCCGAGGAAAACTCGGTGGGACTGTTCGGCGACCCGGCGGTACTTCCGCGCCATGCCGAGATTACGAAGCGGGCCGACAGCTACATCTTGAAGAGTCTCAGCCCGCAACAGGGAGTGTTCGTGAACGGCGGACGGATCGAGAGCGCCGAGCTGCGCGACGGCGATCGGATCAAGATCGGGAACTACGAGATGCAGTTTCATGTCCGCAACACGCCGCTGCCGGGAGCCTCGAGCGTCAGGTCTGTGATCTCTCCGGCGCCCCTCGCGTCAGCGGCCGCCTTTGCGGCCTCGCCGAACGGCGTGGCGCATCTGGTTAACTCCGGCGGCCAACGCTTCGAGATTCGCGGCGGATTGACGCGCCTGGGGCGCGCGCTCGACAACGATATCGTGGTGGACGACTCCTCCGTATCGCGCTATCACGCCAATATCCGGAGCGGTGACGGTGCCTTCGAGTTGGTCGATCTGAACAGCAGAAACGGAACTTTCGTTGCCGACCGCCGAATCACGGAAGCACGGATTTCCAACGGCGATTCAATCAGGCTGGGCGACGTTCAGCTAACCTTCCGTGCCTGATTTGGCCGTGCCTGACTTGCGACAAGAAAGAGAGTTGTTTTGCTCGCGATGCGGCCAGGCGGTGGTCGTATCCGGAGCCAGCTTCTGCAAGGAATGCGGTGCGCCGCTGGTCGAGGAGCAACTGCGGCGCGCGCGCGATTTCGGATGGAAGCCGCTGATCGCCGCGGCGCTCAGCATCGTGCCCGGCCTTGGTCATCTCTATCGCGGCCGCCCGTTTCGCGGTCTTGGATGGTTCCTCGGAGTGTTGGTCGCATACGGCGCGCCGCCGTTGGGCTATATCCTGCACATGATATGCGCGGCCAGCGCCGCTTCGATCGGAACCAGCCCGGTGAACGCGCTGCCGCCGGCCGCGCGTCCGGGTAGCTCGGGTGCGTGGTCGTAGCCGAGTCTTCGCAAGATTAGCCTTCGGAAGATAAGCCTCGGCGAGATAAGATAGAGGGAGCAGGCTCGATTCTTCTAACCGAGCCTGCCAGCAGATGCTGAATGCGAACGAGATAGTCGGCGGGCGATACAAGGTTGTCAAGCCGCTCGGCGGCGGCGGCATGAAGCTGGTCTACCTGGCCGAGGACCTGCGGCTCTCGTCGCGGCTATGCGCGCTGGCCGAGATGGTCGACAGCTTCACCAGCCCGGACATGCAGCAACAGGCGGTCGCAGCCTTCCAGCGCGAGGCCGATATGCTCGCGCAGCTCAACAACGACCATATCCCGCGGGTCTTCGATCGCTTCAGCGAACAGAACCATCACTACCTTGTGATGGAATATATCGGCGGCAGCACGCTCGAAGAGACCTTGCGAGGCGCCAGCGGCAAGCTCGACGAAGCGCGCGTTATCGATATCGCGCTGCAAGTCCTCGACACGCTCATCTACCTCCACGGCCTGGTTCCGGCGGTGGTCTATCGCGACTTGAAACCGTCGAACGTGATGCTGACGCCGGCCGGTCAGGCGAAGCTGATCGACTTCGGGATCGCGCGGTTCTTTCAGCCGCACAGCGCCGCGACCATGATCGGCACGCAGGGCTACGCGCCGCCCGAGCAGTATCGCGGCAAGGCCGAGACCCGCTCCGACATCTACGCGCTCGGCGCGACGATGCATCACGCGCTCTCGGGACGCGATCCCACCACCGAGCCGCCGTTCAGCTTCCCGCCGCTGCTCAAGGTCGCTCCGGGCGTGACCCCGGCGCTGGCGGCGCTGGTGGATTCAGCACTCGCGTACGACCTCGATCGCAGAATGCCCGACGCTCCGGAGTTCAAACGCCGGCTGCTCGAAATCAAGACCGGCGTCGCCAGCGATGGCGCGGCTTCCGGCGTCGCCAGGAGCGCGACGCCGCCGGGCGCGCTCCCGGATCCGGCTTGGGCGGAGGCGCAATCGACGCTGCCGACGATTCTGAACAATCCGGTCGAGATTCTATGCCCGCGATGCGCCCGGCACGTTCCGGCCGACTCCAGGTTCTGCTCGTTTTGCGCCAACGATCTGCGCCTGCTGCCCGGAGGCGGAGCGGTAAGTGGCGCGCCTCAGGCGGAGACGGTCGTCCTGTCCGATCGTCCGCCCGCCGATCCGATGACGGACCGTCAGTATCGCCATGAGCTTCGCCGCGAGCGCCGTCGCAGGCGCCGTCGCCCCCTGCGCACTGCGATTATCGTTGCCGTGGCGCTGGCGTCGCTGTTGGGCCTCAGGTTAATTCCGATGCTCTGGAACGCGAACGCGCCCGAGGAAGGGATCGTGCCGCCGGACAGTCCCGAGGCCGCCGAACCGTTGCATCGCGCGCCGCGCGAGGCCGCGCTCCGGCAATTCCTCGACTTGCAGGGTTATCATTCGGTGCACTTTCGGATCGTCGACGGCACTACGGTCGAGCTGTGGGGCACGGTGCCGACCCAGTTTGACCGAGTGGCGGTGCAGAGCCTTGCCGCAACGGTCACCGGCCTGTTTTCGCTCGACGACCATATGAAAGTGGAACGCGGCGACGTCTTCAACGATCCCGGCTAGACACGCGCCTTTGACGAAGAGAGTCGGAACCGCGCTCGTCGACTTGCACGTTCACACCAGGCTCTCGGCCGATTCCAACGTCGATCCCGAGGCCTATATGCAGGCGCTCGCGCGAGCCGGCAATCCGCTCGGCGCGATCTGCTTCACGGAGCATCGGCTCTATCCCACCGATGCGGATACCGACCGGATCTGATGATGAGCTCTCGGCGCGTTTCGGCGTCGCGATTTTCAAAGGCGTCGAAGCCGACACCGATCTCGGGCACTTGCTGCTGTTCGGCGTGACGCCCGCGCTGACCAGGCGGTTCGACCTCGGAGAGCGGATGCTCCGGGCCGAGAGCGTTATCGAGGTAATCGACGGCGAAGGCGGCGTCGCGATTCCGTCGCATCCGTTTCGCGACTCGGGCTTCGGGCCGCGGCTGGAGGAGCTGGTGGCGCAGGTCGGGTCGCTGCTTCGAGCGGTCGAGGCGGTCAACGGACAGAACACGGCCGAGCAGAACGGCAAAGCGGCGGCCGCGGCGGCGAAACTCGGACTGGTCGCGGTGGGCGGCAGCGACGCGCACTTCGCCAGCGATGATTGGTTCCTTACCTGCGCGACGGAATTGGAGCGCGAGGTGAGGACGGTCGAGGAGCTGTGCGCGGAGCTTCGCGCTGGCCGCGCGCGCCCGCACGTCTTCGCGCACGAGCGAGGGTAAATCCTCTCACGGGGATTCCAGTTCGCGCTCGAAGCGGCGAAGGTCGGCCGGGCGGCCGGCCACCAGCATCAGATCGCCGACCTTGAGGCGCCGGCCGGGATCGACGATCACGAAGCCGGCGTCGGAGTCGCTGCCGTCCTGCAGGGCGAGCACAGTGACGCCGAATCTGGCTCGCGGGTCGAGCACACGCAGGGTCTTCCCGTCGGTGGCGTCCGGAACTCTGACGCGCGCGACGCGGTAGCCCGTCGCCCAGAAGATGTTGTTGTCCGGGGTCGCGAGCGTCGACAACGAAACCGCCACCCGATTGGCGGCCTGCGCGATATTCTGCCGAGCGACCAGAGCGAGAAATCGGTGATGGCCACGCGCTTCGATTACCGGGAGCTCATCGAGTGCTTCCTGCTCCATGAGTTGAGTCGCTTCGTAGAGACTCGATTCGGGGGTCACTACGGGCGGGTTGCGACGGCAGAGATCGTAGGCGTTGACCAGCGGACCAAGCTCGGCGCCGCCGGCCAGAATTCCCAGCAGGTCGCGTGTCACGATCAATCCCGACAGGTCGCCATCGCTGTCGATCACCGGGATCACGGTCTGCGGTGTTTCGCCCGCGACTCGCAGGATGTCCGTCAGCGACGCCCGCTCGGTCACGGTATTGACCTCCTTGAGCATCACCGAGCTCACCGGAATCTGGCTGAGCATCAGGCGCTCGCGGCCGATGTTCAGCGTCTTGCCCTCGCGCGCGAGCTGGTAGGTGTCGATCGACTCGCCCTCGATCGCGCGCGCGACCAGCAGCGCCGTGATCGCACTGATCATGGCGGGCAGGGTCACCGTGTAGTCCTGCGTCATCTCGGTCAGCAAAAAGATCGCGGTCAATGGCGCGTGAGTCGTGGCTGCCAATAGCGCTCCCATCCCGATTAGAGCGTAAGAGCCGCGCGGCCCGGTCAGTCCGGGCAGGAGCATGCTGCTGAGCCTGCGAAAGCTCCCGCCCGTCATCGTGCCGATGAAGAAAATCGGTCCGAACACGCCGCCGGGCGCGCCGCATCCGAGCGAGATGCTGCTCGCGACGATCTTGGCCAGCGCCAGGATCGCCATCCGGGACACGTCGAGGCGTCCGGCCAGGCCCAGGTCGATGACGGGATAGCCGTCGGCAAGATTTTCAGGAAGCGCGATCGCGATCAGTCCGACCAGCACGAGACCGGCCGCAAGTTTGGCCCATTGCGGAACCTTAAGCCGGCGGAAAGCGCGCGCCGTGGCGTGGAAGAAGCGAATATAACCGGCGCCCAACAAACCGATCAGCACTCCCATCAGCGCGTAGGTCATGATCTCCCAGTAGCTGCGCAGGACGAACTGCTGGGTGTGAAAGACCGCGGTATCGCCCAGAATCGCGCGTGAGGTGACCACCCCGCTGAAAGTCGCGATTATGAGCAGGCTCAAGTTGGCCAGCTCGGTCTGACCGAGCAGCACGATTTCCTGGGCGAACAGCAGGCCGCCGATCGGGGCGTTGAAAGTGGTCGCGATTCCCGCGCCCGCGCCGGCCGCGATCAGCACCCGGCAGCGATCCACCGACAACTTCGCCATCTGGGCGAGCGCCGCTCCCATCGCGCCGCCGATCTGCGCGATCGGGCCCTCGCGGCCCACCGAGGCTCCCGAGCCGAGCGACAAGGCTGCGCCGGCCGCTTTGACGAAGATCCATCGCCGCTTGATACGGCCGCCACCGAGATTGACCATCTCGAGAAAGTTCGGGAACCCATAGCCCATCACGTCGCCCGGAAAGAAGTAGTCGAGGATCAGGATCGCGCCGCCGCCGCTAAGCAGAACGATCGGGATCAGAAGCAAGAATGCGCCGCCGCGCGGAATTCCGAGTATCTGCCACTCGACCGAGCGGAAGAGCCAGGAGGAGAATTCGATCAGGCTGCGGAAGCCGAGATTGCCCAAAGCGGCGAGCACGCCGACCGCGACTGCGAGCACGATCAGCTTGACGTACTCGAACTGATCCTCGCGCATCGAAAGCGCTCGGCCGGGAATCGAGGAAATCGGCGAGGACATCTAAGAAGGCATCGCGGATAGCGGCGCGTCCCGCTCTCAGAGGCCCAGAAATTCGTGCGCGACTTTGAGAAATTCCGCGAGCTGATCGTGATGAACCCAGTGGCCGGCCTGCCGGATCGTCACGGATTTGGCGCTGCGAAAAGCCTTCATCCTGCCGTCGCGCTCCCAGTCGCCGGCCCATGACTCGTCGCCCCGGACCAGCAGGCAGGGCGAGGCAATTCGCCCCCAGATTTCGGCGGCATCCTTGAGGTTGAAAAGGTACGGCGAGGTCGCGTGGGTATAGTTGTCGAATTTCCAGGAGTAGGTTCCGTTCTCGTTGCGGCGCACGCCGTGGATGGTCAAATGGCGCGCTTGCTCGACGCTGAGGCGCGGGTTTTCCTGCCGCATCCGCGCCAGCGCGTCGTCGATACCTGGGTACTCGCGGACCTTGCGCCGCGCGAGGTCCTGCATCTGGCCAATCCAGCCCTGCATCCGCTCATGCGCGAGCGTTTCCTTCATCATCGCGGGCGGCGGGCCCAGCCCTTCGATCGAGACCACCCTCTGCGCCCGGTCGGGAAACACGCCGGTGTATTGCAAAACGATCGCGCCGCCCAGCGAATGGCCGATCAGGATGGCGGGCTGGCGCCCGACCGCATCCATGAGCTGCGCGAGGTCGAGCACGTAGTCCACCATCGAGTAGTTGCCGCCGATCGCCCAGTCCGAATCGCCATGGCCGCGCAGGTCGGGAGCGATCACGTGGAAGTAGCCGCGGAGATCCAGCGCGACCCAGTCCCAGTTGCGGCAATGGTCGCGCCCGCCGTGAACCAACACGGCCAGCGGCTTGTCGGGATTGCCCCAATCGACGTAGTGGAGCTTGAGGCGCTGCGAATAGAAATAATGAGAGGTCGGTCCGATGATGCTTTCGGTCATTTCGACAGCCTGCCGAATGGTGCGGAGTGTCATCAGTCAACTTAAACGATATGGAGGCGCTGCGATAGGGACACACCACATGAACCATCTTCACCAGATGCACCAGTTCGTGATAGACTACACACTGATGAAACGAGCCACTGTTACGATTCCCGATGACCTGGAAGATGCGGTCGAGAGATATTGTCGGGCGCATGAGGCCGCGCCTGCGCTTACGACCGTGATCCAGGCGGCCTTGCGCCAGTATCTCAGCGATCGCGGCTATCTGCGCCCATCCGGCCCGCTGAGGATCACCGCCGCGCGCAAGGGCAGCGGACGCCGCGATATCAGCCAATCGCATGACAGATATCTCGCGATGAAATGAAACGCGCCTTGATCGCGGACACCGGTCCTCTGTACGCGGCCGTGGATCCGGACGATCAATATCACCGGCGCGCGCAGACCGAGTTGAAGCGTGTTGCCCGCGATGGCCATGAACTGGTGGTTGCTTACCCCACGCTGCTCGAGGCCTATAGCCTTATACTTTACAGGCTGGATCGGCGGATCGCGTCAACCTGGCTGGACGAAGTCGCGGCGGGAGCGGCGTTCGTAAATCCAACCCCCGAAGACTATCGCGACGCCGTCAGAAGGACTCTTACCTTCACCGACCAGCGCATCACGCTGTTCGATGCGGTAGTGGCGGTGCTGTCGAATCGGCTCGGGTTTCCGGTCTGGACGTACGACCATCACTTCGACGTGATGCGCGCCGCAGTTTGGCGCTGACCACTCCACGCGAACGGGCTACAAACTCGGGGCGATGTCGTCGAGGGCGGCGCGGACGGTTTGCACGATGAAGTCCACTTCGCCGTCTCCGATCACGAACGGCGGCGCGATCATGATCGCATCGCCGCCGCGCTCGCCTGCCATCCCGGTCGCAGGATAGAAGAACAATCCGCGCCGCACCGCGGCGCCGAGCACCCGGCCCGTGACGTGGGCCTCAGCAGAATAGGGCGTTTTCGAGGCGCGATCGCGCACCAGTTCGATTCCCCAGAACAGGCCGCTGCCGCGGATGTCACCGACCATCGGATGGCCAGATAGTTCTTCGCGCAACTGGCCGCCGAGCCGCGCGCCGATCTCGGCGGCATGCTCGACCAGCTTTTCGCGCTCCATTATCGCGAGTACCCGCTCCGCGATCGCGCAGCCGAGCGGATGGGCGCTGTAAGTGTAGAACATGAAGTCGCCGTTGCGCGCCTCGCATTCCTCGACCAGGCGCTCGTCGACCGCGATCATGCCCATCGGCATGTAGCCGCCCGTGAGTCCCTTGCCACCGACCAGAATGTCGGGTTTCACGCCCCAATGTTCCACCGCGAAGCGCTTGCCGGTGCGGCCGAAGCCGGTCATCACCTCGTCGGCGATCAGCAGGACATCGTTGCGGCGGCAGATTTCGGCGATCCGCGGCCAGTATTCCTTGACCGGCGGGATCACGCCACCGCTCGCGCCGACCATCGGCTCGGCGACGAAACCCGCGATCGTATCGGCGCCGGCGCGCCTGATTTCCTCTTCCAGCGCGGTTGCGCAGTCGAGCTCGCATCCGGGGTAGGTCTTGCCCCACGGACATCGGTAGCAGTACGAAGGCGGAATCTTGGGCCAGTCGAACAGCACGTGCTCGAACCCGGCCCGGCGCGAACGGTTGCCGCTCACCGACAGCGCCGCAAACGTGTTGCCGTGGTAGGAGAACCATCGCGAGATGAAGCGCTTCTTCTCCGGGCGCCCCTTGAGTGCGTGGTAGTAGACGGCAAACTTGAGCGCGGCCTCGACCGACTCCGAGCCGCCGCTGGTGAAGAAGAAGCGATTCAGTCCCGGCGGAGTCCATCGCGCGAGCCGCTCCACCAGCCGTTCGCGCGCCGGCGAGACCCACAGCGGCACGATATAGTTGAGCTGGCGGACCTGCTCGGCGGCGAGTTGCGCGAGCTCTTCGCGTCCCTGTCCGATGTTCACCACCACCGCGCCGCTGGCGGCGTCGAGGATCTTCTGGCCCTCGCCGGTGAAAAGATACGGACCCTCGGCGCGCTCCACGCGAAGCGGCCGCGTGCCCGACTTCATGAACATTGTCTCTCGATCGCTCATCTGATTAGATGCGCCCGCCGGTATGCCTATTTGATTGCTCCTTCGCCGCGCCAGCGATCGATATCGGCCTGGCTGTAGCCCAGCTCGGCGAGCAGCTCGTTGGTGTGCTGGCCGAGCTCGGGCGCCAGCGAGCGGATCGAACCGGGAGTGTCCGACAATTTGGCTGAAATCCCTACTTGCTTGATCTTGCGGCCGTCGGGCGCGTCGACCTCGACGATCATCTTGCGCGCGGATACTTGCGGATCGGCGGCGACTTCATCCAGCGTCAGCATCCGGCCGACGCAGATGTCGGTCTTCGACAAAATGTCGAACCATTCGTCGCGGGTTCTGGTCTTGAAGCTCTCCTCGAAGAAAGCGTGAATCTCGGCGCGTTTCTCGGGATTGAACTCATGGGGAATCAGGTCCTCGCGCTTGAGCTCGCGGCACAGATTGGCGAAGAACCACGGCTCCAGCGCGCCGATCGTGATGTACTTGCCGTCCTTGGTCAGATACGCGTTGTAGTTGGGTATTCCGCCGTCGAGCATGGTCTCGCCGCGCTTGGGCGCCTGGCCGGTGGCGTAGAAGCTCGAGAAGCTCTGCGCCATGAGCATCAGCGCCCCGTCCATCATCGAGATGTCCACGTACTGTCCGCGGCCGGTATGCTGGCGGGCCAGCAGCGCCGCCAGGATTCCGATCGCGCCATGCATCCCGCCGCCGGCGTAATCGGCGATGATATTGTGCGGGATGGTGGGCGGCTGGTCCTTGCGGCCGAGAATCGAGAGCATCCCGGCGGTGGCGATATAGTTGAGATCGTGGCCGACCAGGTTGCGGTAGGGGCCGTCCTGTCCGTAGCCGGTGATCGCGCAATAGATCAGGCGCGGGTTTCGCGCCGCGAGCTTGTCGTAGTCGATTCCGAGGCGCTGCGCGACTCCGGGACGGTATTCCTCGACCACCACGTCGGCGCGCTGTGCGAGCCGAAAATAAATTTCCTTGCCGGGACCGCTCTTGAGGTTGAGTCCGATCGACTTCTTGTTGCGGTTGAGCGCATTGAACGGTGAAGCGCTGAAGCCCCCCGCGATGTTCTGCGCCCCGGCGCCTCCGGCCTGCTGGGCGCGGCGGCCGGTCGGCGGTCCCGGCTCCTCGATCTTGATCACTTCAGCGCCGAAATCGCCGAGGATCATCGTACAGAACGGGCCCGGCGCAAGCTTGGTCAGATCGAGCACCTTGATACCGGTAAGCGGGGCAACCGACATGTGCTTGTTCTCTCCTTACGGGTTTCGCGCCGGCGAGCCGCGCTGGCCGCGCCCGGCAGATTGTTAATCGTTCCGCTGCGGCGCGCAACCAGGCCAAGGCGGCGCGAACGCGCCCAAGATGCGCGGTGAGAGTCTTCAAGCCGCGCGTGATGGGGCGCCATACCAACGCACGCTGCTACCAGCCGTCTACGCTCCTCATCGCGCCGCGGCCAAAGCAAAATCGCACTGTGAAACTGATCGTTAACGCTCAGGACACTCCCGGTCGCTTTTGTCTATTGACATGGCGGGTGCAAGGCATTAGCCGTACCTCTTGCGATCGCCGCGCGGCCATCGCAGGAGGACAGGCTGATGCCCGGCCATAGGTCAGTTTTGACGCAACTGGGCGGTAGGCGGCGCTCGTCGATCCGTGTCGCCGGCGCGCTGGCAACGGGCTCACCGCCCTCCGGCTCCCTGGTGGTGATTAATCTGCAAACAAGGAGGAAGAAATAATGGAACAAGTGCTAGGAGTGGCTAGCCTGACCCCGCTGGTAATTTATCTCCTGGCGGCACCGCTCTCGGTCCAGACGTATCCGCTAGGAGAGCGGATTCTCCTTGGACGCGGCCTTGCCAAGCAACTAAGGACTCACCTCAGGTGTCCAATTGGGATGGGCTCAATGTTCAATCATTCGCCGTCCCGCGCCGAAATACTGGTTGTATCGTTTCTTCTAATGGTTCTCGTGCCGTCCGCGCCTGGGCTGTTGCTTGCGGAGCCCATGACCGTCTTGACCGGTCAGCATGATTCCGAAGGCGTGCTGACCGATCGGATTGCCCCCCCAGGAACGCCACTTGAGCAGTTAGAGATCACTTTCAAATTGAGGAACGGTGAAACCGCGCAGAAACTCCTGGACGAAACGAACGACCCGAATTCTCCTTCATACGGCGAGGCTCTCAGCCACGACGAAGTTCTGGATCAATTCGGACCGAGCAATTCGGAAGTGCAAGCGATAGTGGCGTGGCTGGTTGGCGACGGCTTCCAAATTCTTTCGTCCGATCGAGACTCAATCAAGTTCAGCGGAACTGTCGGACAGGCCGAAACCGCCTTTGGGGTCTCGATTCTCACTTCAGAAGACGGTCATTCTTTCGGGCACATCGACGACCCGCAAATCCCGGCCAGATTCGCCGAGATAGTGGGCAGCATCCTGGGCCTCAGCAACCTACAAGGAGCCGGGCCTAGCCCTCCCACTGTGCCGGGTACGCGTGACAGTGGCTCGCCGCAACTCCGACCCGTCCCTCGGACGCGATTGAGTCCTGGCAACTCGCGGGCCACTGCGCCGGCTGTCGTCATCGGTAACAATCCGCTGGGCTTCGGCGTCGCGGACTTTCGAACGTTTTACGACGAGAACGCCGTTATCGCTGCAGGGTTTGATGGCGGGACCATAAATGGCCAGGGCGATTGCGTAGCGATCCCAGAATTCGCCGACTTCAGTCCTGCAGGCGTGACCGTAAACCCCCAGAATCCAGGCGTGATTGCTTTCGACAACGCTTTCGGTCTGCCGGCGGCCATGCTGACCAAGATCTTCGTAGATACACCCAACGTACCTATAAACAGTTCCAACATCGAAGACATGATCGACATTGAGTGGGCTCACGCCGTCGCGCCCGGTGCACCGATCGACGTTTATATTGGTGATCCTACCCTTGCCTCTGGCCAAGGACTGTTTGACGCCGTGAATCAGGCCGTTCAGAGCAACCTGTGCAGCACGATAAGTCTAAGCATTTTCATATGCGGAAGCGGCGCGAACTCATTCTACCAGAACACGCTTGGGCCCGTGCTCGCTCGGGCGGCCCTGCAGAAACAAGCGGTATTTGCGCTGTCGGGCGACGTGGGGGCCGCCAACTACGTGCTTAACTCATCATCGGCCTGCGTCGCCGGCACAACGCTTGGCGTGTTAGAGCTAGGCACCAACCCAAACGTAACAGCGGTCGGCGGAACTCAGTTCGCTCCCATTTACGCATCCAATAGCGACGTTGGTTTTGCGTCCGAGAGCACATGGAACGACAGCAGCCCAGGAGCGAGCGGCGGCGGTGTAAGTTCCGTATTCGCCAAGCCAGGTTACCAATCAGCACTTCCGGGCGGCAGTCGTTTGGTCCCCGACGTGTCCCTCGGCGCTGGACCGAATGGAGGGTCCGGAGGCGACCCGGGATTCTACATCGGTACGGACTCGGGGACAATGTTCTGCTGCACGGGCGGCACAAGCCTCGCTACAGCAGCATGGGCCGGCATCTATAAGGTCACCGCTCAGAGGGCCGGAGCCAGGATCGGAAGCATCAATCCGATGCTTTACTCACTCGGCGGTCTCGGATTTGCCGCAGGACTGCGCGACGTCACAAGCGGCAATAACACATTCAACGGCGTCCCAGGGCTCTCAGCTGGGGCCGGCTATGATGAGACTACCGGCTGGGGGTCGGTTGACATCGGGATGTTCGTCAATACCTTTGTGGCAAACAACGCCCTCATCACCGGGGGGACCAACAAGAGTGCGGAAACATACAACGCTGTCTCCGGCACGTTCACCTCTACGGTCGGCACAATGACCACCGTGCGGGCGCTTCACACGGCAACTCTGCTGGACAGCGGGCTTACGCTAGTGGCTGGGGGCCAGACTGGGAGCTCGTCTGACGCGACCGGAATAGCCGGGTTCGGCGGTATCCTGGAATACGCCGTTGAAGGGATGTCAATCTCGACCGGCTCGGCTGGGCCGGACATCACGGTTGCAGCCAGCGCTGACCTGTACAATCCGGCAACCCGGAAGTTCACTGCCACCGGCAACATGAACCACGAGCGAGTTCTGCACAACGCCGTACTGCTGAACAATGGCCAGGTTCTGATCGCCGGCGGCGACAATGCGACTTCCGCCCTGAGTTCGGCTGAGCTGTACAATCCCAGCAGCGGCCAGTTTACGCCCACCGGATCCATGAGCATCGCGAGATCCGCCGCAACCGCTACGCTTCTCAGCAATGGGAAGGTGCTGGTGGCAGGCGGAGCGCCGTCCTCCGCTGTCGCGGAGTTGTATGATCCGATCGCCGGAACGTTCAGCAATACGGGCAGCCTGCCGAGCCCGCGCAGCGCCGCCTGCGCCGCGCTCCTCCCGAATGGGAATGTTCTCATCGCCGGAGGCGCCAACCAGGGCAACTTTCTGAGCACCGCAGAAATATACAACCCGACCACCGGGGGCTTCAGCCAAACCGGCAGCATGAGCGTGGCGCGCGACGAGGCGACCTGCACGCTGCTGCCGAATGGACAGGTCCTCGTTGCCGGAGGCACAGACTGCCTGATCTCCTGCTCGGGGGGGATGGGACCACTAGCCAGCGCTGAAGTCTACAATCCCGCAACCGGCGGGTTCACCCTCACCGCCAATAAAATGGACAGCCCGCGCTTTCTCCAAGCAGCGGCCCTGCTCAACGACGGTCAGGTTCTGATCAGCGGCGGGGGAGGCACCGGTGGCAATAACCTCGCGACCGCCGACCTCTACAATCCGGCGTCCAACTCCTTTAGCCAGACCGGCAACATGAACGTGGCCCGATCCGGCCACACTGAAAGTGCGTCACAGTAACCGAACATTGGATCTCGTGCCGTGTGCATCACGCGGCACGAGATCCCGCTTCTCCCTACCGTTTCGCGCCGGCGAGCCCGCGCGGTCGCGCTCACGACTGGCGAGAGACTCTTATGCCCGAGCGTACGAGGACCGACGAGGGCATTAAGTGAGCCTGCGTACGCCTACGTCAAAGCGCTGTAACGATACCCTATGGCTAGCCGTATTTCCCTCGATAACGGGTTACCCTGGCGGAAATGGGCACCTAACCACCCCGTACTTGACCACGCTGGACCCGCCGGGAAAGGCATTATGGACTCGTCAGTAGCACGCAGCGCGACCAGGGTGGACACACTCTATGACGACGAGGCCGACGTGCTCTACATCTCGTTGGAAGCGCTGCGTGCCGCCGACACATTTCCCGGCGAGCACGGAATCCTGATCCGCAGGGACATGAACACCGGCGAAGTGATCGGAGTCACTGTCATTGGCTACGAGGAGCACTTCCGGAAGTTGAAGGACCTTTCGTGGCTGACCGACTTGGCGCTCCCGAGTGACTTGACCAGATACCTTCAGTTGAGGCCCTCCGAGCCCGCCGCCTAGCCGCAAGAAACTCGGCGGCAACGGGCTCAAACCAGCGAGGCGCGGACGCGTGATAGGCGCGCGGTCAGCGCCTTGAGGCCGCGCACCATGTGTACGCCGTACCAATGCAGGTCGCGGCCGTTGACCAGCAGGACGCGGCGGCTGAGCCCTGGTGGCAGCTTCGCTTTCATCTCCTCAACATCGTCGCGGCCGAATTTGTAGGGTTCATCGGGCAGCAGCACCACGTCGGGCCGCCGATCGAGCGCCTCTTCGAGCGTGGTGCGCGGGTAACGTTCACCCGCCGACGCGAATACGTTGTTGAATCCCATCATGCGCAGCACGTCGTGCGCGTAGGTGTCGCCGTTGAAGGTCATCCAGGGCTTCTTCCATATCGGGCAGAAGACCCGCAGCCGAAGCTTGCTCCACGGGCCGAGGCTCGCTTCGATTTCGCTGACCGCGCGCACGATTCGGCGCACGATCGCGTCGGCGCGCCGCTCGCGCTGGACGGCCCGCCCGAGTTTCAGAATCGATTCGGCCGCCGACGCGACCGTCTTGGGATAAGTGGTGAAGACCGGAATTCCGCGCGCCTTGAGCCGCTCGACATCTTCGCGGCGGTTTTCCTCCGCGTTCGCGACCACGAAATCGGGCTTAAGTTTCAGCAGCGCAGGTATGTCAGGATTCTTGGTCCCGCCGACTTTGGGAATCGCGGTTACGGACTCCGCCGGCTCGACGCAGAATCTGGTGATCCCGGCGATCTGTTCGCCGAGGCCGAGCGCGAACAGGGTCTCGGTCCAGCTCGGAACCAGCGAGACGATTCGCTGCGGAGCACTCTTCAGCTCAACCGGGAAGCCCAGATCGTCGATCACCCGGATTCCCGCCGCCATCGCCAACCCTCTATTTTGACTTGCGGCGCAGGATTTCGTCGAGCGCTTGCCGGTCGGCGTCGGTCAGCTTCTCGCTCGGCGGAGGTGCGACTGCACCGCTCGCCTGCGGCTGCGAAGGGCGCGCGTCAGAGAGGTTCTGCTCGGGAGCGGGATTCGCGGGCTGGCCTTGCGCGGTCCGCTCGGCGCTGCCCGATTGGGCCGCATCCGGCGATTGGGCTGTGGCTCCGGAGCCCGACATCGGTTGCGAGGGCGACGGCGCGCGATGCGTCAGATAGTAGAGCGCGAGCGGCGCGTAGGTGCGCCGGACGATAAAGCCCGCGATCAGGAGCGCCAGGCCCACCCACAGGATCAGTCTCCCCAGCCGGCGGCGCTTGCGTCTTCTCGCCACGCTCGATCACACTCCGCGTTGCAGAACAAATGCTAACCGCAAATTCTAACGTAACGAGGCAGGAAACAGAACGGACTTGAGCCACATCGCGATCAACCGGGGCACCGCAACGTCGTCGGTATGGTGACTGCCGTTGTACCAGTCGACGCCAATTTCCTCAGCGCGGCGGCTCAGCGTGGCGAGGCGGAAGAAGATCCGATGATGCGGTCCGTAGAATCGCCGCGCGGCAAAAGCAAGCTTGCCGAGCTTGCGCCCGACCGCGCCGCGATGGAGCTCGCGATCGTACTGGGCCAGCGCTGCGCTATCGCCGCCGAGGAAGCTTTCGATCGACCGGGCCGCCAGCTTGCCGTGCTCGAATGCGCACGAGATCCCTTCGCCCATCAGCGGATCGCATCCCGCGGCGTCGCCCGCGAGGATCACGCGTCCTGATGCGAACCGATCGCTCGCGTCATACCATCGGATTGGGAACGCCTGGTAGCGGATATTCGCCCCGCCGCCGGCGAGCGCAATATCGGGGAAGGCGGCGCGCAACTGATCGAGCATCGGCGCCTTACGCGCGCCCGGCTCGACCGCGAGCTGCGGACATTGGTCGTAGATTCCGACGTTGAGATGCGGGCGCGAGTCGATCAGGCATGGGAACGACCACGAGTAGCCCTTGATTCCGGCCGCGACGCAGTTGAAATCGAAGCGGTAGGTGCGTCGCGAGAATTCCGGGGCGCGATCGGGCCCGACCGGTACGTCGACCATCAGGGCACGTCCAATCGACTCCTTGCGGCGGCCGAAGACCCTGGTCGCGACCCGGCTTCCCGAGCCGTCCGCGCCGACCACGACCTGCGCTTCGAAAGCGCCGCGATCGGTCAGCACGCGTACGCAGTCGGCTGATGGTTCGACGGCTACATCTGTGACGCGGCAATCTTCGACGATCTCGAGGCCACGGTCGCGCGCCGCGCGGGCCAGCCGCGCGTCGAAGCGATCGCGCCTGACGATTGTGCACAACACTTCTCCGCGGTCCGGGCATTGGCCGCCGCCGAGCTCGATATCGCCGGCTTCAGTGCGCGCGAGACCTGCGCGCACCTCGACCGCGGGGACATCAAGTTCGAGGCCAAGTGCTTCCATCGCAAGCATGGTCTTGGGAATGAGTCCCCCGGCGCAGACCTTGGGTCGCGGATGGCGCGCCTTTTCGAGCGCGATCACATCGCCGGCGAGCTCCGGATGCGCGCGCAGCAGGTAGAGCGCCGTCGCCAGACCGGCCGGTCCCGCTCCGGCGATCAGCACGCTGCAGCTACGAGTTGGGATCATCAAATGCGCAGCGGCGGAAGGTCGCCGCTCTTGTGGCGGAGAAACAGCGGGCCGGATTGGCGAGTGTGGCGCCAATCTGGCCCGCCGGGGAAATCGCGCTTCAGCCTTGCGCCTTGATCACCGCGTACAGCGACGCGCTTCCGCGCTGGACCAGCAGCAGCGCGGGCTTGCCGCTCTTCTTGCTGTCCTTGGCCTTTTCGACGAAGTCGTCCACCGTTGCGACTTTGTCGTGATTCACTTCGAGGACGATGTCGCCCGGCTGGAGCTGCGCGTCGGCCGCCGGCGTATCGGGACGCACGCCCTTGATCACCACGCCCTTATCGGTCGGCAGGTTCATCTGCCGGGCGATGTCCGGGTTGTTGTCGGCGACCTGGATTCCCCAATCGCTGCCCGGTTCCTCGCTGCGTGCGCTGGCGATCTCATTTTCCTTCAGCTCGCCGACCGTGACCGAGAACGTCTTGTGCTTGCCGTTGCGAATCAGCTCGACGTCGACGGTCCTGCCGATTCCGGTCTGTGCGACCAGCGCGGGCAGCTCGTGCTCGTCATGCACGTCGCGTCCGTTGAACTTGACGATTACGTCGCCCTGCTCGATACCCGCCTTGGACGCGGGTCCGCTCTTGTCGACGCTCGCCACCAGTGCGCCCTGCGCCTTGGGCAGCCCGAACGACTGCGCGAGATCGGGAGTGACCTCCTGAATCTGCACGCCGAGCCATCCGCGCACCACGCGGCCGTGCGCCTTGAGCTGCTCCATTACGCTTCTGCCGAGATCGATCGGAATCGCGAAGCCGATTCCGGCGTTGGTCCCGGTGCGGCTGTAGATAGCGCTGTTGATTCCGATCACCTGTCCGTCGGTGTTGAACAGCGGCCCGCCGGAATTGCCCGGATTAATCGAGGCGTCGGTCTGGATATAGTCGTCGTAATTGCCGCCGAGGATTCGTCCCTTGGCGCTCACGATTCCCGCAGTCACGGTGAGCGAGAATCCAAAGGGGTTGCCGATCGCGACCACCCAGTCGCCCACCTCGGTCGCGTCCGAATTGCCGAGCGTGGCTGACGGCAGTTGCTCGTGGGTGTCGATCTTGATGAGCGCGAGGTCGGTCTTGGGATCCTTGCCGATCACCTTGGCGGTGAACTCGCGCTTGTCCATCAGCGTGACATGAATTTCGTCGGCGCCGCCGATGACATGGTTATTGGTCAGGATGTATCCGTCGGGCGAGACTATGACTCCCGAGCCGAGCCCGTGCTGCTTGTATTCGTGGGGTACCTCGCCGAAGAAGCGCCGGAACTGCTCGAACGGATCGCCGGGCGTCATCGGTCCCTCGCCCTCGTCGCCGCCGCCTTCCCCCTGGCCTTCCAATCCGCCCATCGACTTGAGGTCCGAAACGACGCTCACGTTCACTACCGTAGGCATCACTCTCTTGACCAAAGGCGCGAACGACGTGCCTGCGGAGTAGCGCTCGCCCGGTTCAGGTTGATTGGCAGGAGCGGGCAGGACGATTTGAGGTTGAGGCGCGGGATTGGCCTGGCTCTGAAGATTGGGCGCAGGTGTGTCCTGCTTGGGCGTATCCGGCTCGTTGTTCCAGAACGGAAAGGCGCCGGCGCGAGCAAACGCGATTGCTATACCCAACACTACGCCACCCAAAATTGTGGCGATCTTCCTGGTCATGCGTCCCTCCAGACGTGGTGAATCGAATTATGAACCATCGATGAAGCGGAAACGCCCCCTGCTAGATCGAGACGACCTTCACGGTCCAAAATTCAAAGTCCTGTGAACTTTTGTTCCCGCGGTTCCGTAACCATTGGGCAAGGCCTGTAGCCCGCCCCAATAAAGCGTCGGCGGCGGCCTGCCCGGCATCAAATGTAGTAAATCAGAAACCGCGGGCCGAGGAAACGTGGGGGGGCAAGCGACTGCTTCGATGCAGTCCTGGCGCTGCGTTGCGGGACCGCTATCGCGGCCTTACCATCACGTTCGTGCTCGGGGCGACTGCCGGCTCGTGGCGGCGGGGCGGGCCTAATGGGCCCCTTGACTCGATATCTCAAGGCGATATATCGGGTGAACTGTTATGCGATCGCGGCGTCCGGACCAGCATGCTGACTTGCGCTCGTTCAGCGCGGCGAATCCGCTGCTGCGCAGCGCGCCGTCGCCCCGGATGGACGTGAAGTTTCCGATTGTGGGTTTTCTGATCGAGTCCGAGATGACCGGCTACGACTTAAAGCGCCTGTTCCGCGATACGGTCGGGCATTTCTACCCGGCCAGCGACGGATCGCTTTATCCCGCGCTCAAAAAACTGGCCGGAGACGGGATGGTGCGGATGCGCGTGGAGCATCGCGGCCGCCGCGCGCGCAAAGTACATTCAGTGACCGAAGCCGGGCGGGCGTGGTTCCTCGCCCGGCTCGAGGAGCCCACCGCGCCGGTCTTTGTTCACGACGAATCGATGATCAAGCTCTACTTCGGCCATCATCGGCCGCAGACCGCACTGGCGCATCTCGAGCAGGTTCGCCGCCGTGACGCGGAAGTATCGGAATATCTAGCGCAGGCGTCCGACGAAATGTCGAGGACCGAGAGCAGCCCGTTTCGCCGCGCAGTGATCGAGGCAGGACAGCGGATAACGGACTTCAAGGCCAAAATGATGGCTGAGATCGCGGCCCGCTTGCGGCGCGAAGTCGCCGCACGGCCGCCGGCCGATCGCCGCCGCAAGCCGCTCAAGATTGCGGCCGGTGCGCGATAAACCGCATCGGTGGGGAGCTGTGATGGACAAATACGCAATCGACGTAGAGCATGTCTCACGAATCTACAAGCGCGACGAATTCGAAATTCGTGCGCTCGACGATCTGACGATCCATGTTCCCGAGGGCAAGTTCGTCGCGATCATGGGACCGTCCGGTTCCGGCAAAACCACCTTGCTCAATCTGATCGCCGGCATCGACCAACCCACCACCGGGCGGGTTGCAGTCGGCGGCGAGGAAATAACCGGGATGAAGGAACGCGAGCTGGCGCGATGGCGCGGGCGGCATATCGGGCTGGTGTTCCAGTTCTACAATCTGATCCCGGTCCTGACCGCGTTTGAGAACGTGGAATTGCCGTTGCTGCTGACACATCTCAACAAGGCCGACCGTCGCGAGCACGTCGAGGCCGCGTTGCGCGTGGTCGGTCTGGCCGATCGCATGGAGCACTATCCACGCCAGCTCTCCGGCGGGCAGGAGCAACGCGTCGCGATCGCGCGCGCACTGGTGACCGACCCGACCATAATCGTGGCGGACGAGCCCACCGGCGATCTCGACGCCAAGTCCGCCGAGGAAATCCTTAACCTGCTGGTCGAATTGAACCGGCAGTTCAAGAAAACGATCGTCATGGTCACTCACGATTCCCGCGCCGAGCGTCATGTCGAGACGGTCTATCGGCTCGACAAGGGCGTGCTGGTCGGAATCGAGGAAGGCAAGGGTACCGCGCTGCATAAGGTGGCCGGCGCCCAGGCGTAGCGTCACACCCAAGGCTATGAAGTACGTTCACCTGGTTCTGAAGAACATGCTCCGCAACAAGCGGCGGCTTGCGCTGACCGTGATGTCGGTTGCGGTGTCGCTGTTCGTGTTCGCCGCGCTGGTCAGCCTGCCCGCGGTCGCCAATCAGGTCCTCGCCGCGAGCGCGTCGTCGGTGCGGATGGTGTGCCACAACAAGGCCGGCCTCACCTACGGTCTGCCCGAGGCCTACAAGCAGAAGATCGCGCTGGCGCCCCATGTGGAAGCGGTGGTGGCGCAAGGCTGGTTCGGCGGCATGTACCGCGATCCTACCGACCAATTTCCCAACTTCGCGGTCGATCACGAGCAGGCGGAGACCGTCTGGCCGGACTGGTTTCCGCCCGGTGTGGCGGCCAAATTCAGAAGCCTGCGGACCGCCTGCGTGGTCGGACCGGGCACGATGCGCCGCTTCGGATGGCACGTCGGGCAGCAGGTGATGCTGAAAGGAACCATCTATCCGCTCAATCCTACCCTTACGATTGTCGGCCAGCTGACCGGCAAGGCGCCGCCGGATTTCTTCCTCTTTCGGCGCGACTACCTCGAAGAGATGCTGGGCCGGCCGGGTTTCGTGAACATCTTCTACATTAGGGCCGACAGCTCGGCCTCGATGCCGGTGATAGCCGCGGAGCTTGACGAGACCTTCGCCAACTCCAGCGCCGAGACCCAGACCGAGTCGGAGTCGTCGTTCTACGCCGGATTCCTGGAGAACTATCGGGCGCTCTTTCGGATGGCGTCGGTGCTGGGACTGATCGTCGTGATCAGTATCGGGCTGGTCGCCGCCAACACCGCGGCGATGTCGATCCGCGAGCGGCGCGGCGAGATCGCGGTGATGCGCTCGATAGGTTTCAGCACTCGCCTCATTCTGGGGATGCTGCTGGGAGAATCGGTGATTATCGGACTGGTGGGTGGACTGCTCGGATGCGGCAGCGCGTACCTGTTGCTCAAGTTCGTCTCGGTCGGCGGGCGCGGAGTCACGCCGCTGGGCGACATCAGGATACCGGCGGTCGTGGTGATGGAGAGCCTGGTGCTCGCGGCGATTATAGGGTTCCTGAGCGGGTACTTTCCCGCGCGCGCGGCCTCGCGCCGGAATATCGTGGACGCGCTCCGGCTGGTGGCCTGAGATGGCGGCCTGAATGGCGATACCGCTCAAATACAACGTGCGCAACCTGTTCGTGCGGCGCGTCTCGACTGCGATGACGGCGGCCGGAATCGCGCTGGTAGTCGCGGTCTTCGTGATCGTGATGGCGATGGTCGCCGGGCTGCGCGCGACGATCGCCGACACCGGCTCGCCCGACAATCTGGTGATCCTGCGCAAGGGCGCCACTACCGAGACCTACTCGTCACTCAGTATCGATCAGTTCAACGCGCTCAAGTTCCTGCCCGCGGTGCGCCGCGACGCGCAGGGTAATCCGTATGCGTCGCCCGAGCTGCCGGTGCAGGTGCTCTTCGAGCGGATCGGAGGCGGGCGCGAGAATATCGTGGTCCGCGGCGTCCTGCCGGTCGCGCTCGAGGTACATGAGAAGGTTCACATCGTCGAGGGACGGATGTTCAATCCGAGCGTCGGCGAGGTGATCGTCGGCAAGGGCCTGACCGGACACTATCGCAACTGCAAGCTCGGTTCCGATTTGCGCTTCGGGCGCGGCGTGTGGAAAGTGGTCGGCATCTTCGAGTCGGACGGCAGCTCGTTCGAGTCCGAGGTGTGGGCCGATATCCACGACGTGCAAGCCGACACGCGGCGGGGCGATTACTACGGCTGCGTGCGGGTCAAATGTATCCCCGGCGCCGACCAGGCGGCCTTGATCGCGCGGCTTCATGACGACCCCCGAATCAACCTCGAGGCCCAGAGCGAGCCCGACTACTACAAGGATCAGGCGGCCGCCGCCGGTCAGTTGCGCAAGCTCGGCCTGGTGGTCGCGATCATCATGGGAATCGGCGCGGTCTTCGGCGCGATGAACACCATGTATGCTGCGGTCGCCTCGCGAGTCGCCGAGATCGGCACGCTGCGCGCGCTCGGTTTCGCGCCGGGTGCGGTCATGGGATGCTTCCTGATCGAATCGGTGGTGCTGGCCGTGTCCGCCGGCCTGATCGGCGTCGTTCTCGCCTTGCCGATAAACGGTATCTCGACGACCTTCGCCAACTTCCTGACCTTTTCGACGTTGGCCTTCAATTTCAGGGTGACGCCGGCGATCGTCGGACAGGCGCTCGCGTTCGCCGCCGTGATGGGGCTGCTCGGCGGATGGCTGCCGGCGCGGCAGGCGATGCATATGCGCGTGGTCGATGCGCTCAGGAGAATCTGAACCCATGGCCGAGTCGGAGCGCGGACCGAACGTTCTGGACCTGGAATCGCTGCGCATTGCCCGCAGCTCGCAACCCCAGCGGCGAAACCGCGCGCTGGCCGCGATAGTTACGCTCGTAATCGTCGCGCTGGTTGTGGGCGGCGGCTACGAAGGCTGGCTGCACACGCTCGGACGCCCGCTCGAGGTCGAAACCGCGTCGGTGACCGTCAAGAGCGCCGGCCAGCCCGGTGAGTTGCTGAGCGGCTCCGGCTACGTGATCACCCGCGCAAAGTACATCACGGTCGGCACCAAGATTTTGGGCCAGATCGTACGAGAGCCGATCGAAGAGGGCAGGCACGTCAAGAAGGGCGATTTGCTCGCGCAGATCGACGACCGCGACTACAAGGCCCAGCTCGAGCAGGCGGTGGCGGACTACGAGCTCGCCATCGCCAACCTGAAGCTTGAGGACGCCAAGCTGGTCCGCATGCAGGCGCTGTTCAAGCAGGGCTACGAATCGCAGAACGATCTTGACGTCGCCGTCAACGCGGTCGAGGTCTCGCGCGCCGCGGTGAATAAAGCCAAGGCCGCGATCGACTACGCGAAGTTCAACGTCGACCAGTGCACCATTCTCGCGCCGATCGACGGTGTTGTGCTCCAGAAGTATCGCGAGGCCGGCGCAACGATTAATTACGGCGGCGATATCCAGGCCGGCGGCGGCGCCACCGATATCGCACAACTCGCCGATACCGACGACATGCGGGTCGAGGTCGATATCAACGAGAGCGATATCTCCAAGGTCGCGCTCGGGATGCCGGCGAAGATCATTCCCGACGCGTATCAGGAGCAATCTTTCGACTCGAAGGTGGTCAAGATTTATCCGGAAGCGGACCGCCAGAAGGGAACGGTCAAAGTCGAAGTCCGCTTCACCCATCCCGACATGCGGATCATCAAGCCCGAAATGAGCGCCAAGGTCTCGTTCCTGGCGGGCACGCCGACCGCGCAGCAGGAGCCGCTGGTGCTGGTGCCGAAAAAAGCGATCGTCGGCTCGCCGACCTCGCCCGTAGTCTGGGTGGTTCGCGACGGAGCGGCGAGCCGCGTGCCGCTGCTGCTGGGCCGCGAGTTTCAGGGCGGCCTCGAAGTAAAACAAGGCCTAAGCGGTGGCGAGCAGGTAATCGTGACGCCCCCCGACAATCTCAAGGACGGCCAGCAGGTAATCGAAAAGTCGAGCTAACGACGGCCCGTTCACAGCCGGGAAGTCAGGAACTCCATCACGATACCGTTGAACTCGTCCGGATGCTCCAGATTCGGCAGGTGAGCCGCGTCGCGAATCGTCACCCGCTTCGCGCCTGAAATATCCGCCGCGAGCCGATCGGCGACCGCGATCACCTCGGGCGCATCCGAGTCTCCGACCATCACGAGAGTAGGGGCCTTGACCTCGCCGAGCCTTCCGAGCGCCGGCGGCTTGATTTCCTCCTCAGGATGCAGCAGGCGCGTGAGTGAAAAGTTGTCCTTGTGCAACTGGCGCGCACGCTCGCGATACGACGGATTGATCCGCGACGGATCGCGCGACGGCCCGTCGAGCCACAGTTTGGCGTCCATCTCCCGCGCGCGCTCGAGGTCTCCGTTTTTCGCCAGCCGCATGAATTCGCCGAAGTGGCGAATCATCGCGTCCGACCATTGGTTCCATCCGCTCACGCCCGCTCCGACCGGAACGATCGCAGTCACACGCTCCGGACTCTCCAGCGCGAAATCGATCGCGGTCGCACCGCCCATCGAGCATGCGACCAGCGCAGCTTTTTCGACTCCAAGATGCTGGAGCAGGTTGCGAAGGTCGCGGCGATTCGCGTACAGGCCATCGGGCATCTCCGACTTGCCGAAGCCGCGCAGATCGTATCGGATCACGCGGAATTTCCGCGCGAACAACTCGAACTGCGGGTCCCACATCCGGCAGTCGGCGACTCCCGCATGGATGAACGCGATCGCGGCGCCGGTCCCCGCGCTCTCGAAGTAGATCTTCGCGCCGTCCGATTCGGCGTATCCCGATACGAAGTCCGAGCGTGATGCCATCCGCGTTTCCCTCGCTTGCGAATGCTACTTCAAAAGCGCTATCGCTGCGACCGAAAGTCGAAATTCCACGCAGCGCGATTGCTGCATCGCCTGCCGCGCGCGTGATGGGTACGCTGTCGCTGCAACGGCGAAACTGATATTAAATGAGACTGTTATTCCCTGCCGAAAGTGAGTCGCCCTATGGCAAACGTCATTGCAAACGCGCCCACGCTCGGAATCCGAATCGGAGTTGCCGACCGCGCCGAAGCCCGCTCGGTTGGCGCGATTCCATGGTACGTCTGGTGCCTCGTAGCCGGCGCTACGTCCGCGTTGATTGGCGGCTACTGGGACATCTCGTGGCACATCTCGATCGGCCGCGACACTTTCTGGACGCCCGCACACATGGCGATCTATATGGCCGGCGTTCTGGCGGGTATCGCCTGCGGCTACGCGATACTCTCAACAACTTTCGGGACGACCGGATCGTGGGCGCAAGCCAAAGCGGCTTCGGTGAGTATCTGGGGATTTCGCGGACCGCTCGGATGCTTCATCGCGGCCTGGGGCGGTGTCCTGATGCTGACCTCGGCGCCGTTCGACAACTGGTGGCACGCCGCCTATGGGCTCGACGTCAAAATCCTAAGCCCGCCGCATGTGATGCTCGCGATGGGGATTGGCGCGATCAAGCTCGGCACGCTGCTGCTGGTTTGCGCGCAGGCGAATCGTATGACCGGCGCAAATCGGATCAAGTTCGACCGCCTGCTGCTCTACGTCGCGTCGGTCGAGCTGACGGGCGATGCGGGCTTCCTGCTGGAAAAGACCTGGCCGACGCTGACGCATAGTTCCGAGTTCTACTTTGCGGCCTGCACCGGATTCCCCCTGATCCTCGTGCTGATCACGATGATCTCCCAGGCGCGATGGCCTGCGACCACGATCGCGGCGGTCTACACCGTGCTGTTCGCGCTCGCGGTCTGGATATTCCCGCTCTTTCCGGCAGAGCCGAAGCTCGGCCCCGTCTATCAGCACGTCACTCATTTCATTCCGCTCGGATTTCCGCTGCCGATCATCGTGCCCGCGTTTGCGATCGATCTGCTGAGGCATTGGATGGGCGAGCGATGGGGCGGATGGAAGTCGGCGATGGCGGCGGGAAGCGTGTTTTTCGTTACGCTGCTCGCGGTCGAGTGGCCGTGGGCTTACTTCATGAATTCGCCGCTGGCGCGCAACCGGATTTTCGGCCGCATCTACTTCCCCTACAGCGACCCGGCGAACATCCTCTACAACCCGTACCATTTCTACTCTCCGGAACGGACGGAAGCTGCGTTCTTGAGGGGAATGGCGATGGCTCTGGTCGGCGCGATGGTGGTTTCTTCGATCGCGATGGCGTTGGGCAACTGGATGCGCCAGTTGAAGCGCTGACGCCGGGCTTTCTCCGGGAAGACCGGGGAGACGGTCCTACGTCAGATCTGGTTTGGCTGTAGCGCCGGCCTCTGTGCCGGTTCCGGATCCGAAGTAGGGCCGGCGTCCCGCCGGCCTCTCTGGATCACAAAGGGCATACATTCTCGCGATGACCACCGTCTTCCAATGACCACAAAGAGAAGCTTTCTTGCCGCGATCTTCGCGGCGATCCTGCTGGCAGCGCCCGCGACGGCCTCGGCGCACGTCGGCAGTCCCGACGTTTTCCTCGACGGCGACGCGGGTCCCTATCACCTGTTCGTCACCGTGCGGGTGCCGCAGGTGATCCCCGGAATCGCCGAGATCGAGATTCGGACCAACTCCGACGACATCCGCGAGATTCGCACAACTGTGACCCGGCTTACCGGTGCGGGCTCCCAATACATTCCGGTGCCCGACCTGGCGACGCGCTCGGCGAGCGATCCGCGTTTCTTCACTTCGAGCCTCTGGCTGATGGAGTTCGGCTCGCTCGAAGTGCGGGTGATGGTGAACGGTGCGCACGGGCACGCGGAGATGGCGGTGCCGGTTGCGTCGTTCGCGCAGCGGAGCTTCACGATGCCGCCGGCTCTCGGCGCGATCCTGCTCGTGCTGATCGTCGGGCTGGCGCTGGGGATGGTCTCGATCATCGGCGCTGCGGCGCGCGAATCAAGGCTCGAACCGGGCGTCGATCCGACTCCGCAATATCGGCGGCGCGGCATCCGGGCGATGGTGATAACGGCCGCGGTCGCGGTGGTGGTTTTCGGCCTTGGATACACCTGGTGGAGCGCCGACGCCAGCAGCTACCAGCAGATCGTCAAGTTCTTCAAGCCGCAGAAGCTCAGCGCCACGCTCGAAGGGGGCAATCGCCTGACTCTCAAGCCCGCCCAAGTGGAGTTCCGCCGGAACTTCAACATGATGGATATCATCCCGGACCATAACCATCTGATGCATTTGTTCGTGATCCGGATGCCTGCGATGGACCGCGTATGGCATCTGCATCCCGACCGGATGCCGAACGGCGAGTGGACGCTCAGCCTGCCGCCGATGAGCGCCGGCCACTACGCGCTGTTCGCCGACATCGTTCACAAGAGCGGGTTTCCGATCACGATGGTCGGCGCGATCGATTTGCCCGAGATAACCGGCAAGCCGCTTTCCGGCGACGACGCGGGAGGACCCATCGCGCCGCTCGGCAGCCTCAATTCCACCGTGTTTGCCTTCCCCGACGGTGCGCGGATGGTCTGGCAACATCAGGCGGAACCGTTTCGTGCCAACGTTCCGGTCGCTTTGCGGTTTGTCGTGCAGGATCAATCCGGCAAGCCGGTGACCGACCTGCAGCCGTACATGGGGATGGCCGCGCACGCCGCGATCGTGCGCAGCGATCTCAGCGTCTTCGCGCACATTCATCCGGCCAGTACGGTGCCGATGGCGTCGCTGATGCTGGTGTCGGACACGGGCGGAAACGGTGCGCCGTCATGCCCCACTTCGATACCGGGAGCGCTGGCGGCCGCGGAAAAGATCTCGCCCGAAATTTCCATACCCTACGGCTTTCCCCAATCGGGTCAGTACCGGATCGTGCTGGAAATCAAACGCCACGGCCAGGTAGAAACCGCCGCCTTCGACACCGACGTTCAGTAGCAACTCCCTCCTTTCTGATTCCCTCTCTTTCCGGTCTGATTCCCTCTCCCTCCGGGAGAGGGAACCAGAGGTGGGAGACGGAAGAAGAGCCGGCGAGCGGTTGCACAACACATAGAAGCCTTCAACTACACTGCCAGCACGATCAGGCCGGCGCCCATCAATGTGGCGGCCCAGAGCTTGTCCACATTTACCCAGGCGCGGCGGAGGATTCCTACGCCGACCTTGTCGTAGACCACGATCGCGACGGCTCCCATCACCAGCAGCATTGTCGCGGTATGGATCGCCACCAGTATCACGCCCGACTTCGCGATCGCGGACGCGCCCGGGAAGCCTGCTGATAAACTTGTCGGCGCGATCGCACCGCGGCATATGGGCATCGCGATCAGAACCGGAAACAGCATCAGGCCCGCGCCGTGCGCCGACGCCATCAGGAATGACCACAGAATCAGATCGAGGCTGCTCACGCGCATCCCGACCCATCGATAATGAAAGCGTGACGATACCAGCCTGAACGCTCCGAATGCCGCGAGCGCGAGGCCGCCGAGAATCTGCATGCTGCGCGGACTGATGACCAGCTCTCCGCCCTCGAAGAGCGCGACCACAATCGCGATCGACGCGAGATGGCCGATCGCAATCGGCGCCAGCGCGCCTATCAGCCGCGCGCGGCTCCGCTCCTGGAGCCCAAGCGACACCGCGAACAGCCATCCCATCGCGGGGTTGAGGCCGTGATAGGCGCCCATCGCGGCCACGGCGAGCCACGGCCAACTGGTGATCCAAGTCGTCATCATGGATAGCAATACGAATCGGACGACGCGTCGCCGCCTTCGAGATGAACCTGATGCGGCCGCTCGCGCTCGAAGCGGACGAAGAATTTCGGATCGAGCGCCATCCCGCCCCGGCTCGTGTCGGCGTCGATTTTCGCGACCCAGCCGCGAATTCCCTCGGGATAAAATTGCGCGTCCCACGCCGCGTAGAGCGAATTGCTCAGGTAGACGCGGCGGCCGTCGCGGCTCAGCTCGACCATCTGCGCACCGCCGTTGAGCGCGCCGGCCTTCGGATGCGGCGCGTGCGATACGATTCCACCCAGGCGCACCGTCGCGGTGAGCTTCGGCTTGAACGGATCCGAGACGTTGTATTGCTTCAAGTCGCCGGTGCCCCAGCACGACACGTACAGAAATCGATCGTCGAGACTCAAGTTGATGTCGGTGATGAGCGGCGGGACCGCCTTGAACGGCTTGAGCGCGGGCGGGAGCTGCGCGGGATCGGCCGGCTCGGCGGGAACTTCGATCACCTTCTGGATCTGCCAGCCCTTGTCGCCCAGATGCCACATCCAGATCGACCCGGAAAGATCTTTGGTCGAAACCACCACGCCCACGAAGCCAAAAGTTTTGGTCGGGTCGTGCGCGGGCCTGAGCTCGAGCGCCATCTGATTTTCCGCGCCGAGGTCGAGCATTTTCTGATGCCGTCGGCGGCGGAGGTCCCAGATATGAATCGCGTGGCCGTACTTTCCGCCGGTCAGCAGGTCGAGGTCGAGCCCGTTCTCGATCATGTTGGGCGTGCCCCATTCGCTGGTGATTGCGACGTCGTGACCGAGATGCCACCAGAAATCGTAGGCGAGAACCTGCGGCCCCCGTTCGACTTCCCATCGCCCGAGCACGTCGAAGCTCTCATGATCGAGCAGGAAAATTCCGCCCGGCCCTTCGCCGTTGGGCGCGCCGAGCGCGTTCACGTAAATGGCGTCGGGACCGCAATGGACCGTGTGCGGGCGGCTGTAGCCGGCGCGCGCGGCCAGCTCTTCGGGCTCGATCACGCGCACCAGCGCGGGCTGGCGCGGGTTGGGCCGGGTATCGACGATATTGATTCGCGACGAGCGCAGGCCGGGGATGATCAGGTAGCGCCGTTCGATGTGCGGATGCGGTGCGTAGGGGCAGAGCGCCGCGCTGCACGCATTCCAGCCGAAGTGATGCAGCTCGTTGCCGCTGCTCGGCAGCTCAAGCCTCCCGACGATCTGCCCGTAGCCCGACGAGCCAGGGTCAACGTCGATAACGTTCAACGAATCGTGCGGCCCTTTGGCCGCCGGCGGCAGCTTCAACGCCGCCACGGGATCGAAGGCGACTACGTATGCGAGCCGCTCGGGCGGCGCCTGACTCGCCATCCGGGGCGAAGGATAAAAGCTCGGATCGGGTTTCCAAAGTGCCATGTCGATCCCCGCTCGCAGCAGAATTTCCCAGTCAATCTAGCAGAGAGGGAAAGCGGGGACGAAGCCGCGCCACGGCCTCGGTCGTTTGCTTTCGCCGGTAAGTCGGACTAAAGGTCCGATTACTTTCGGGCATCCGATGAAGCCGCGGACGGGGGACAAGGAGGGCGACGAACGTGAGCAACCGATTTAGCTTCAGGAGATCCGCTGCGCGCGCGTTGACACTCTCGGCCATGGTCGCTCTGGCGCTGACCGCCGGACCCTTGTCCGCGAACGCAGGCGCCGTGGTCGGCTCCGCCCAGTGTGGCCCGAGCAATGGTAAGCTCTGGATACCCACCGATAACTCTTCTCTTTGCACCGGCTGCACATCCGCCACCCTTCCTTGCTACCAGACGAACCCACAAGCCCCGAACTGCCCCGATAAGGATCCGATTGACTTTCCCTCTGATACCGCTATGGGTACGGACGATTTTCTCGCGACCTTTCTGTTTAATTCGGGGAGTCCGTTCGTGGCGGGCAGCATCGCCGGGTCATTGACGATGGTATTGACCAGCGTCTGCCCTGCATCGACTACAACCACTTCTCCATCCCCTTGCGTGCAGGCCGCCAATTTTACCGGCACGGTCGTTGCTGTCCCTTCTACGGGAAGCGTTTGCCCCTTATCATCCATCAGGCAAATGACCCTGGATTTCAGCTCGGGCGCGCTGGCCAACTGCCAGATGGTTTTCTGCAGCTCGACGGGAACCAACATAGCGGGCAAATTTTCCGCCACTGGCGAGACAACGGTAACCCCAGGGGCAGGGGTGTGCAGACTAGCCGGCGCGCATGGCTCAGCTTTTCCCGTCCCAATCCCCAACCCCGACCCCAACACCACGATTGTTTTCAACTGCCAGTACAACCCTTAGGGCTGAAGGTGGCAAACGACTAATGCCCACCAGCCTGCTACCGGCCAATAGCAGCGCCCACCCGCGGATGATGAGGCTTCCGGCGCAAGCATAGGCCATCGCCCACTTTCACCCGACGCAGCGAGCGAAGGTCATCGCGCGTCACGGCGTTTGCCCTGTCCAGCCGCGAGAGGGGTTTGAAGGCTTCTCTTCGCATGCTTAACCGGCAATTTATGCTTAAGATTGGGTGACGCGGAGGTCATACGTGGCTCGCATACCACCAATCGCGGAACAGAACGCAGCCCCGGCGGCGCGCGAGGAGTTGAATCGCCAGCGGCTCGCGCACGGGCGCGTCACCAACATGAAACTGACGCTGGCGCATTCGCCGCTTGCGCTGAGCGCGCTGATGCAATGGTATCCGATCCATGATTCGGTTGCGGCTTTTCTCGGCCGGCGCGCCACCACGCTTTTCGTCCACGCCATCTCCACCGAGACCGATTGCCTGATTTGCTCCACCTTCTTCCGCCGGATTCTGGTTGAAGCGGGTGAAAACCCCGACGCGCTCGCGCTGAGCGAAACCGAGCGCGCGCTGGTCGATTACGGCCGCCGGCTCGCCGTCGATGCGAATCAGGTCAGCGACGAGCTGTACGCGCGCCTTGCGACAGTTTCTCACTCCCGCGCAAATCGTCGAGCTCACCGCGTTTGGTGGTATGATGATCGCGACCAACGTGTTCAATAATGCCCTGCGGGTCGATCTCGACGAGTATCTGTTTGCCTTCCGGGCGAGGTGAATCGTGTACGAGGACTTGAGCGGCAAAGTTGCGCTTATCACCGGCGCCGCCCATGGCCAGGGACGCGCCGCGGCGCTCGCGCTCGCGCGCCACGGCGTCCACGTTGCCGCGCTGGATGTCGCCAAACAACTGGCATATCCCGGCTACGCGATGGGAACGTCGCAGGACCTCGACTCGCTGGTCGCGGAGCTCGAGCGGATTGGCGTGCGCGGTCTTCCGCTGGTCGCGGACGTGCGCATCGCGGGCGAGGTCGCTGCGGCGGTGAAGCGCGCGATCGAGACCTTCGGCCGAATCGATATCTTGTTCAACAACGCCGGCATCTGCGCCTACGGCCTCGCTCACGAGCTGGGCGAGGAGCAGTGGGACGCGATGCTCGACATCAACTTGAAAGGGGCGTGGCTGGTCGCGAAGAACGTGATTCCCGCGATGATTTCACGCAAGTCGGGCGTGATCATCAACAATTCGTCGGTCGCGGGGATGCGCGGGATGGCGCGCCTGAGCCACTACGCGGCCTCGAAATGGGGACTGGTCGGACTGACCAAATCATGGGCGATCGAGCTGGCGCGGCATGGAATCCGGGTGGTCTCGATTCATCCCACCGGAGTCAACACGCCCATGAACGAAGGACTGGCGGCGCTCGAAGGCCGCACGCCCGACGAGATCGCGCAGCGCTCCGGTGGTAATCTCCTCCCGGTGCCGTGGATCGAGCCTGAAGACGTCGCGAACGCGGTGGTATTTCTCGCTTCCGCGCAGGCGCGATTCGTCACCGGCTCGCAGTTTGTGATCGACGCCGGGATGCTGGCGCGATGAGCCGCCGTCATTAGCCAGCGCAATTAGTGTGCGAGTCCCCGCTATGTGGCTCACCCGCACGGTCGAACTTTTGCGCGACTTTTTTCGCTCGCGCCGCTTGCGCACCACCGCCAAGGTCGCCGCGATAGTGGTCCTCGCGCTGGAGGTGCTGGCATACTTCGGTGTGCCGCTGGTCCTGGGCCATATCGTGAGGGTACAAGTCGCGACGGCGATACATCGACCCGCCAGCGTCGGCAAGATCCGATTCAATCTGTACACGCTCAGGCTCGACCTCGAGCGGCTGCATATCGGCGACCGCGACGCGACGCGGCCCTTTGTCGATATCGGCCACTTGGGCGTCAGAGCTTCGTGGACCTCGATTTTCCGGCTCGCTCCGGTCGTGCGCGAAGTCACGATCGACCGGCCGTCGATTCATATCGTCCGCACTGCCGAGCAGCGCTTCAACTTCTCCGACTTGATCGAAGGCCAGCCCAAGGCTCCCGCGCCGGCGCCGACTCCCCCAGGCAAACCGATGCGGTTCGCGGTCTCGAATATTCGCCTCACCGGCGGCGAGGTGCGGTTCGACGACCAGGTGCTTGGAAAAGAGCACGCGGTCGAGCACGTCGAGATCGGAATTCCTTTCATCGCGAATCTTCCCGCCGACGTTGATGTGTTCGTCGAGCCGCTGCTGCAAATGACGGTCGACGGGAGTCCGTTCAAGATTGGCGGCAAGGCTAAACCTTTCAGCTCGCCGCCCGAGTCCGAGGTCGACCTGAACATCCATCGCCTCGATCTGGCGCGTTACGCAGGCTATTTGCCGGCGCGGCTGCCGCTGAAAATTCCAGGGGGGACTTTCTCGTGCGCGATGCAGATTCACTTCGTGATGGGTGAAACCCAGCCGTTAATCCGCCTCAATGGACCGGCGGCGCTCGATCAAATCGACATCCGCGACGGAGCGAACGCCGCGCTGCTCGGTCTCGCGCACGGCGAGGTGAAGCTGGCCGACGTTGAACCGCTGGGCGGTGTCATTCACCTGGATACGATCCGGCTGGATGGACTCACCGCGAACCTCGTCCTCAACGCCGATGGCACGACCAATCTCACGCCGCTGACCGGCGGCGCGGCGCCCGCGAAGCCCGCTGCACCGCCCGAGAAGGCGGCGCCCACCGACTTCTCGCTGGAATCGTTCCAACTCTCCGGCAGTGCGTTGAACCTCACCGACCGCGCGGCGGCGCCGCCCGCCGCCCTGGCGATCAGAGACCTCGGCGTCAGCCTCAAGGGCTTGCGGCTGAACGGTCAGACGCCGGCATCGTTCGAGATCGGCGCGAAACTCGCGGGCGGCGGCGCGATCGCGATCAAAGGTGCGCTCGATCTGGCGCGATCGCAGGTTGGTGCCGAGATCGCGCTCGACCAGATTGACCTGCCGGCGCTTCAGGAATTCGCGCAACCGTTTCTGGCGGCAATTGTGGCGGCGGGAAAGTTGAGCGTGCACGGCAGTCTACGCTCGGAATTCGCGAGCGGTCGCTTCAATCTCCACGTCGAACCCGCGACCGTCTCGCTCGACAATCTCGATGTTCGTGCGGCGGCGTCGGCAACCGAGCGGCCAATCGGATGGAATCGGCTCGCCATCTCGATAGGTCAAATCGATCTCGCCGCGCGCCAGGCGATCGTCAAGGAAGTCCGCGCCGACAGTATCCATTTGTCCGTGCGGCGCCAGCGCGACGGGAAGCTGAGCCTCGCATCGCTCCTGCGTCACTCGGGAACCTCGCCGACGCAACAATCCGCGTCGCCATCGCCCGCCGCTACGAGCGCGCCCGAGAAGCCCTGGCGATACCGAATCGAATCGGTCGCGCTGGAAAAGACCGAAGCACGTTTCGAAGACGATACAACCTCGCGGCCCGCGGTCTTCGCGGTGAGCCCGCTGAACATCCGGGTCAAGGACGTGTCGGATGACTTCGGCAAGCCGATCGCGCTCGACCTGAGCGGCACGCTCAACAATCGGGGCGGCTTTGCGGTTTCGGGCACCGCGGCCGTCGCGCCGCTGGACGCGAAACTCCGCGTGAGCACCGTGAATCTCGATCTTGCGGCGGCGGATCCTTACGTGGGCAGCGGGCTGAACGCCACTATCGCCGGCGCCGCTTTGACCTCGAATGGATCGCTCAGCGTCAGGCGCGTGCGGGAAGACCTTGCAGTGACGTATCGCGGCGATGCCACCCTGGGCAACGTCAAAGTGCTCGACAAGGCGACCGGCGGCGATTTGCTCAAGTGGAACGCGCTCAAGGCCAGGCAAATCGTTTTCAAGTTGAAACCGCCTGTAGTCCACGTCGGCTCGATCGCCCTGGACGACTTTCGCGCGAGCGCGATCCTCAACCACGACGGCACGTTGAATCTGCGGGATCTCACGGCCGGGCCCAAATCGCCGCCGCCTTCAGTCGCCGGCAATCAGGCCGCGCAGGTCGCGTTGCCGAGCCCGCCCTCCGGGCCGGCCGGACCGTCCGCCGGCGCCGATATCGAGATCGGAGGGATCACGCTGCAAGGCGGCAAGGTCAAGTACGCCGACAACTTCATCGAGCCGAATTATTCCGCCGACCTGGAAGCTATCGGCGGGCGGGTGGGGAGTTTCGGCACCCAGACCGAATCACCCGCCGAGCTTTCGCTCGAGGCGGAACTCAACGGTAGCGCGCCGTTCGACATCAGTGGCTCGGTGAATCCGCTGGCCCCTTTCGCGTTCATCGATCTGACAGCCAAAGCCAACGGCGTCGAGCTCACCAGCTTTACGCCGTACTCCGCGAAATACACCGGCTACCCGATCGTGAAAGGCACGCTCACCTTCAATCTCCACTATCTGCTCGACCATCAACAGCTCAGCGCCGAAAACCATATAGTGATCGATCGGCTCACCTTCGGCGATCGGGTCGAAAGCCGCGACGCCACCAATCTGCCGGTACGCCTGGCAGTCGCGCTGCTCAAGGATTCCAACGGCGCGATCGATTTGAGCATCCCGATCTCCGGCTCGCTCTCCGATCCGAAGTTCAGCATGGGCAGCGTTATTCTCCATACCCTGACGAACCTGATCGCAAAGGCGGCGACGTCGCCGTTCAGCCTGCTCGCGGGAGCTGTAGGCGCCATCGCGGGCGGCAGCCAGTCCCTCGAGTTCATCGAGTTTCCGCCCGGCCTGGCAGGGTTGACGCCCGACAGCCGCAAGAAACTCGACGTAGTCGCCGGCGCGTTGCAGCAACGGCCTGCGCTACAGCTCGACATCTCGGGACGGGTCGATCCGAACGTCGATCGCGACGGGTTGCGCGAGGCGATCGTGATGCGGCAGATACGGAAGCAGAAGATCGCGGCCGGCGGATCGGGCGCGGCGAGCGCGAATCCCGATGTGGTCGAGCTGACGCCCGCGGAGTATGACAAGTATCTGGCACGCGTCTACGCGGCGGCCAAGTTCCCCAAGCCGAGCAATTTCCTCGGGATGGACAAGTCGCTGTCGGATGATGAGATGAAGAAACTCCTGCTCACCAACACGGAAGTGACCGACAAGGCTCTTCAACAACTGGCGAGCGCGCGTGCGAATGCGGTTCGCAAATCGCTCAGCACGCAGATCGATCCTTCGCGCCTGTTCGTGCTGCCACCGAAGCTCAACGCGAACGGAATCAAAGAGGGCGCGACCACGCGGGTTGACCTGTCGCTGGAGTGAAGCGAAGGATAGGGCGGTCAGGCGAGCATGGATCCAAAGGGCAGAGTCGCGATGCTCACGGGCGGAGCGCGCATCGGACAGGCGGTCGCGCAGGCGCTCGCCTCGCGAGGATGCTCGCTGGCGCTCACCTATCGCCGGTCGCGCGACGCCGCGGAAGCGGCCGCATCGGCGGCGCGAGCGGCGGGCGTGCAGGCGGTAGCGATCCGGGTCGACGCAACCGACGAGGCGCAGGTCAGGGCGGCGGTGAGCGAGGCCGCGAAATCGCTGGGCGGGCTCGACATCCTGGTCAACCTGGCCTCGACCTACGTGAAGACGCCGGCTCCGAGCGCCGCCGACTGGAACAGCGCGATGGATGCGAACGCGCGGGCCGCCTTTCTTTTTTCGACGCTCGCCGCGCCGATCATGAAGGCCCGTGGTGGCGGGCGCATCATTAATTTCAGCGACTGGCTGCCCGCGAGCGGCCGCCCCCGCTACAAAGGCTACACGCCCTATTATGCTTCCAAGGCCGCGCTCACCGCGTTGACCGAAAGCCTCGCGCTCGAACTTGCGCCCGAGATTCTGGTCAACACGATCGCGCCGGGTCCAATTCTCGCCCCGCCCGATATGAGCCCCGACCAGAACGCCCGTGTGATAGAGGCTACGCCGCTGAAGCGATGGGGCGGCGGCGAGGAAATCGTCAAGGCGGTGCTCTTTTTGATCGAGACCGATTTCGTCAGCGGCGAGTGTATCCGGGTCGACGGCGGCCGCCACTTGTACTAGAGCGCGGCCCCAACGGCTGCTACTGGCGCGCGAACGATAAGCCGCTACAATGGGTCTGCCGGAAAATCCGACCAATAGGAGCAAGCGAATGAAACGCGGGGCTATCACGATTTTGGCGATCGGTCTCCTGGTTGTGGCTGCACCGACACTGGCGCACGCCACCGATTACAAGATCGATCCATCTCACACCGCCGTCACCTTCAGCGTGAAGCATATGATGATCTCCAACGTGCGCGGCGAGTTCGAAAAGCTGACGGGGACGATCAGCGCCAGCGGCTCCGATCCGAATTCGGTGAAGATCGACGTGACAATCGACGCTTCGTCGATCAACACGCGGGTCGACCGCCGCGATGCGCATCTAAAGAGTCCCGATTTCCTCGAGGTGGCCAAGTACCCCGCGATCACCTTCAAATCGACCAAAGTCGAAGCGGCGGGGCCGAGCAAATGGAAGGTAACCGGCAACCTCACCATTCACGGCGTGACCAGGGAAGTAGCGCTCGACGTTATCGGTCCGACTCCCGAGATCATCGATCCGATGGGCAGCACGCGCATAGGAGCTTCCGCGACAGCCACGATCAGCCGCAAGGATTTCGGGCTGACCTGGAACAAGGCTTTGGAGAGCGGCGGGGTGGTCGTCGGCGATGAAGTCGATATTCAAATCGATGTCGAAGCCGTGAAGACCAAGGCTGCTGCGTCGGCGGAGCATCGCAATACCGCGAGCTGACCTCCCGTCTATATCGGCGCGCACCTGCGCTGTAACCGTCCGGTCGCGGATGCGTCTTACAAGGCAGAGGCGTAGGGCGATGAACAAGATCTCCGTGATTCTGAAAGCGTCGCTGGTGGCATCTGCGATGCTTGTGCTGCAAGCGTGCTTCGTAGGTCCCGGACGGGGCTATGGATCGGCGCCGGGATACGGCTACGCGCCGTCGCCCATATATGCCTATGCGCCGCCTAGACCGTTCTTTGCGCCGCCGGTTGCATACCGGCCCGCGTACGTGGCGAATCGCTCGTATGCGCCGGCGTACCTTGCCACGTACGCGGCGCGTCGTGCTTATGGACCGTCGTACCGCGCAGCCTATCGGCCAGCGGCCCAGACTGGTCGCGGCTGGCAAACCACTCGGGGCTGAGATCGAATCGGCGGCGCCGCTCTGACGAGTCGGCACCGCCTGGCATAGCGAAAGTACGGAGGCCGCATGACCCCCTCGCGGGAATCATGCGGCCTCTTGCCTTATGAGTCTCCCGGCGCGGGAGAGTCGCGGGATTCAGGTTCTGATCGACGCCCAGGACCAGTATCTGATGTCCGCCCGCGTCGGTGCGGCTACGCGTCGGGGGCTGTCGGCCCTTCGCTATCGCTCGCAAATGAAGCTCGGAGACCCGCCCAGGAGGCTATTGCCACGCTAATGATCGGCAGGTACTCTACAATTGGTTAGATATTATAACAGAAAGTCAGGAACTCGCCTCGATGCATACGGTGGCCTCAGCAACCTGAACAATGTTGATCGGCGCGGTTGGCGTTTTGGTTCTGACTGAGGTGCGGCGGCGTTGGAGGAGGAGGGGAGGTAGTCAGTGAAACTCGAACGTGTTTTGTCCGCGATTACCGCGATTACATTGTTGGCGGCGTTGCCCAGCTGGCTCGGGACGGCTTCCGCACAAACCACGTCCCCCACGGCGTCCCCCTCGGCGACATCCACGCCTTCGCCTTCTGCCTGCGCGTTCCAGGACTGTGCGGCACAGGGCGCCCCGGTCGACTGCCGGACGGGTGCCGAAAACCCGCCGGTTTTCTTTGGCGTATCGGGCGGCAACTACAACAGTATTGCCAAGGGCGAGTGCTGCACGGGCACTTTCGGTGCGCTGGTTCAGGATACCACGGGCAATCTGTTCGCGCTGAGCGCTAATCACGTTTTGGCGCGAGCGAGCAGCACCAGCAAGTCGGCCAAGAAAAACGAACTGATCGTACAACCTGGACTGGTCGACCTTGCATGCTTTCAGGATCCGACCGACCAGGTCGCGAAACTCTCGAACTGGGTACCGCTCAACTTCAGCTCCGGAGCGGTCAACACCGTAGACTGCGCCATCGCGAAAGTCGAGAGCGGGGCCATGGATCCGACCGGATATATCTTTAATGTCGGAACAATCGGCCCCACTTCCTTCCCGGTTTCCGACCTGTTGGACGGGATGTTCGTCATGAAGATGGGCCGCAGCAGCTGCCTGACGTTGGGGCAGATCGATGCCGTCGACGCCATGGGCAAAGTCACGTACACGAAGGGCGGCAACGCGTTGGGTATCGGGCCCGCGACCTTTGATCACCAGATACTGGTTGAAGGGGCCGCTAGCTCGGGGGCGGGCGCGTCCCCGACCGCCTTCGCCCAGCCGGGCGATTCCGGTGCAATCGTCCTCACCGCGCCGGCAGTCACTGGTCCTGCGGGGGCCTGCCCGCAAGCGATCGGTCTCCTGTTCGCGTCCAATCCCGGCGGCACCATCACGGCAGTGAATCCGATCGATTCCGTTCTAGGTGCGCTCAAGGTCTCGCTGGTGGGACAATGTGTGGGCGGTAGCGCGAGCGCGGAGCAGAATCATTTCTCCGCCTCGGTTGAGGGGCCAAGCGCTGCCCTGCGGAGTTCAAGGGAGCAGGTCCGCATGGCTAAAGAGCGCTACGCGGCCGGGTTGCTGAAGCTCGACGAGGTGGTCGCGGTTGGAATTGGAGCCGGTGACGATCCGGACCACGCCGCGCTGGCGGTCTATGTGAAGAACGATCCGTCCCAAGTCAGCGCGAAAATTCCCTCGCGAATTGGCGGCGTCCCGGTCAAGGTCAGGCAGGCCGGCGAATTCCGCTCCGAGCTGGCCTGCGCGTCGGGCGGAGTCACGCCGCCCTGACGCTCTCGTTTTGTTGCGTTCGGTCGGGCTGCGCCGCTGGCAATACCGCGGCTTTCGATCGGTACGTAGCCACGCTCGCTGGCGATTTCAGTCGCGGCGTCCAGGATACGCTCTTGCGATGCTTCGCCGTTCGCACGCTTGCGTTGGCGCGGCCCGGCCACGTGCTCTACGCAACCGACTGGCCTTATGCCACGGAGGCCATCGTCGGCGAATTTACCGGGATGTACGAGAGCTACGCGCTGAACGACACCCAGCGCGCATCAATCGACCGCGGCAACGCCGAAGCGCTGTTTCCGCGGCTGCGAGGAGGCAAGTAAGCCGGACCATGAGCGCCCTTCGATTCGGTCCCGACAACCCTTCCGAAACCTATGTCGCTCACGCCTTCGCGGAGCAAACCATCGACACCGGCGAGGTCGCGATCAATTACGCGACCGCGGGAGCGCCGGAGAAGCCCGCGTTGTTGCTGATCCCGGGACAAACCGAATCGTGGTGGGGCTATGAGCAGGCGATGGGCCTGCTGCAAGAGCATTTCCAGGTTTTCGCGGTCGACCTGCGAGGGCAGGGGAGATCGAGCAGGACTCCGGGGCGTTATACCGTCGACAACTTCGGCAACGACCTGGTGCGGTTTATCGCGCTGGCGATCGGGCGGCCTGTGATCGTCAGTGGGCTCTCGTCGGGCGGCGTGATCTCCGCATGGCTTTCCGCCTACGCGATGCCCGGCACGATCCGCGGCGCTCACTACGAAGACCCGCCGTTGTTCTCCTCGGAGGTCGACACCTCTTGTGGACACTCTCTCCGCCAGGGCATCGGACCGATTTTTGCCTTGATGAGCAAATACCTGGGCGACCAATGGAGCGTAGGCGATTGGGCCGGGATGCTCGAAGCCGCCAAAACGGAGCTTCCCGACTGGCTGTCGCGCGCAATTGCCCCGCTGATGTATGGTTCCGCGGGCGAAATCCCGCAGCGTATCAAGGAATACGATCCGGAGTGGGCGCGCGCCTTCTGGGAAGGTACCGTATTCGCGAGCTGCGACCACGCGCGGATGCTGGCCAGCGTCAGGTGCCCGGTGTTGTATACGCACCATTTCCGCTACGTCGATGACAACCGCGGTTACCTCCTGGGCGCCGCCTCGGACCTGCAGGCAAAGCGCGTATGCGAGCTGGTCTCGCTCGCCGGCCAGAAGATTGACTATAGGTCGCTCCCCCAAATGCCACACTCGATGCACGGTGAGAATCCCAAGCTGTTCACACAGCTCCTGACCGAGTTCGAGGCGAAACTGAAGGCTTAACGCCTCGACAAGCGACCGCGCCGCGCCCGGCAGTGATGGTTCGAATCAAGGACGGAATCTGAAACAGGCGGGTGCAATCCACGTAACCTGCGCGCGGGGATGCGCCCGCGCGCGTTCTCGTCGCCGGAACAGGCACGTCACTAAAAATCTTGAGTCGATTCATCACATCATGATATGATGAGTCAAAGCTGGGAAGCAGCAGCGGCGACCTGAATGAAGCCCAAACGCGACTATGAACTGGAAGTGCTTCTGGACCTTCATGGCCACGAGTTCGACTTCGCCGGGAACTACGTCATCAAGTACGAAGCTCGCCGGGTTACGGCTACGAAGGGCCGTCCGTCCGGGATCAAATACAGCCTCACGCTACACGACCCGAGTGGCAAAAGGATTTACGGAATTGACAACGCACACAAGGCGCGCCGGCGACGCGAATTTGACCACCGGCATCCATATGGATCGCCCAAGCTTGTCGCTTACGAATACCGCAGCCCGGCGATCCTGCTTGAAGAGTTCCTCCGAGAAGTCGAGCGAATCCTGACAGAACGAGGTGTCCTATGAAGAAGCCCACGCAAAAGCCCGGAACCTTCAAAACAGGAAGCCTTCGCAAAACGGGAAGCTTTCGGGAATTCAAGGAATTCACGCTCGCCGTCGTGCGAGGCGAGCGCAAAGTAGACCCGAGCGAGCCAAAAATCTGGGTCGAATCGGCCGATCCTTCCAGGAAGAGCGCCACTCCGGTTCAGTTCCAGTCGCTCGAAGCAGGCGCGAAGCTTCTGTCGCCGAAGAACCGCGCTCTGTTGCGCCTGATCGCGGACCGGCGACCGAAATCGGTAAGCGAGCTTGCCACCCTGACCCGCCGCGCTGAACAGAACCTCCTGCGGACGCTGCACAAGCTGTCGGAAGCGGGGCTCGTACGCCTCGATAGAGGCGAGGGCCGCGCCTATCAGCCTGTGGTTACAGCGCGAAGAGTCCATTTCGAAATCGACCTTCTGAGCTGAACTACATGTGGCCCGCCGAGCAGCGGCTACGCCAAGATGGAGTGCGAGAGGGGGGACTTGAACCCCCACGCCTTGCGGCACCGGATCCTAAGTCCGGCGCGTCTGCCGTTCCGCCACTCTCGCGCGTGCCTTAAACTATCAGAAAATCGGCCCGGTTGATCATCAGAGACTCCGCCGGCTTTTCGGGGCCTCGGTCGCCATGATTGACCGGTAAACCTCGATGTAGCTACTGTGGCCACATGCGGCCAGCGGCGGTCCGAGTTGGGGTGCGAGAGCTCAAGAATCACCTGACATCCTACTTGAAGCTCGCCAGGAACGACCAGGAGGTCATCGTGACCGAGCGCGGGAAACCGATCGCCGTCATTCAGCCGCTGCAAGCGGCCTCCGCGCTCAAGAGCCTGAAAGGCCGAATCGCCGCGTTGGCGGCCAGGGGAGAAATCAGCCCTCCCGAGCGTGGGCTCGTTCGGCGCGTCAGGCGAGTGAGAATCGCCGGCCGTCCGATCTCTGAAGAGATCGTCGCCGACCGGCGATGAACTACTTCGACAGCAGCGCGCTGATCAAGCGGTTTGTGGAAGAGGCCGGATCGAAGCGAGTCGAAGCGTTGATCGAAGCCGATCCTCCGCCGGCAACGTCCAAGGTGGCCTATGCCGAGGTCCACGCCGGATTGGCGAGGAAGCTTCGGGAACGTGGCCTTACGCCCGCCGCCCATCGCAGCGCGTCGCGGACTTTCGATGTTGATTGGCCGGCATACGTTCGGGTCGAACTGGTTGATCCGCTCCTGATTCTCGCTCGCGACCTGATTCAGCGCCGCCCGCTCCGAGGCTTCGACGCGATCCATCTGGCCTCGGCGCTGCGCTTGCAGGCTCAGATCGGCGACGAGGTCCTGTTTGTCGCGGCCGACGATCGGCTGCTGGCTGCGGCCTCCAGCGAAGGCCTCGCAACGGCGGACGTTCGCCGCTGAAGAGTAAGTCGTCAGTGGGGCCTGTTTTCGATCCCGGGCATCGCAAGAATCGTTAGTGGATCAGTTTGAAGGGCGAGGCGTTTGGCGCCGACCTGGCTCAAGGTGAGTCTATGTCTTGAAGCCTCACCGCTGTCATTCTCGCGCGTCCCTTTGTCTGGCGCGCGAAGAATCCCGATCTGCGAATCCGGGATTCCTCGCACGCGGCAGCCACGCGCGCGGGAATGACAATCCTGGCTAGCTGTACGAACAGACCAAACTCACCCACTACCTAGGAATCTCTTGAATCTCGCGTGAGTTTCCAAGCTATTGATAAGTGAGGGTTTGCTCAAGCGCTCGCCCCACGCGGGATTGCGTCGCGTCGCTCGAAGTGCGCGATCGGACATTCACCGGACGGCGGAATACGTGCTGCCGACGAGATCGTGGACGAGATCGCGCCGCTGCTTTTCGATAGCCTGGATTTGCGCGTTGGTGTACATGGTCTGCTTGAGCGTGGCCGCCGGATTTTCGTGAAACGGTGGTTTATGAAGGGCGCCAGGCCTCCGGAGTCAATGCTGGTGAAGAGACGGCTGGTCTATATCGCGACAGGGGCATCTGGCCTCGATGCTGTGGAATGCAGGCTGCCACAAGCCTGCCCCGACGGCGCCGACACCGACTGTCCTCGTGGCCGAGGTGATCCAGAAGGATGTGCCGATTTACTCAGAGTGGGTCGGCACCACGGTTGGCTTTGTCGACGCGCAAATCCGCGCGCGAGTGCAAGGCTACCTGCTGAAGCAAAATTATGAGGACGGCCGCACCGTCAAGGCCGGGCAACTCCTGTTTCAGATCGACGACCGCGATTACAAAGCTGCGCTCGACCAGGCGCAAGGAGCACTGGCCCAACAACTGGCAGATCTCGAAAAAAATAAGCTCGACCTGGGCCGTTTCAAGCCGCTGGCTGCCGAAGGCGCGGTGAGCCGCCAGGAGCTGGATGACACCGAGCAGGCTACGCGCGCGAGTCAGGCAGAGGTCGAGTCGGCGCAAGCCGACGTCGAGACCGCAAAGCTCAACCTCGGATGGACTCAGGTCACATCGCCAATCGACGGGATTTCCGGGATTGCGCCCGGTCCAGGTCGGCGATCTGGTTACGCCTTCGACGCTTCTGACCACCGTGTCGCAGGTCGATCCGATCAAGGTCGATTTTCCGATCAGCGAGCAGGAGTACCTGCGTCACGCCGATCGCATCAAGGAACATCAGGCCAAAGGCAGGTCGAAGGACGAGCCGGATCTGGAGCTGATTCTTGGCGACGGAAGCGTCTACAAATATCCGGGCCACTACTATCGGGTGAACCGCCAGATCGACATCCAGACCGGCACCATCGAGGTGCAGGGGCTGTTCCCCAATCCCGAGGCAATCCTGCGTCCGGGTCAGTATGCCAAGGTCCGCGCGGCGGCCGACATCCGGCATAACGCCCTGCTGGTGCCGCAGCGCGCAGTGCAGGAAACCCAGGGACAGTATCAAGTGGCAGTGGTGGGTTCCGACAATACAGTGACGTTGAAGAACGTGACACCCGGCGATCGGGTGGGCAGCCTCTGGATAATTAACGACGGCCTGAGCGCCGGCGAGCGCGTGGTCACCGAGGGTTTGCAGAATGTCAAAGACGGAATCGAAGTGATTCCGCAGCCCGCCCCGGCAACAGATTCATCGTCTCCTTCGCCGGCATCGGCGGATCACAGCGGTCAATCCTCCAGACGCCGCGCCTCAATTGGGAGACCGCCGGCCTCGTGTCTAGATTTTTCATCAATCGGCCGATTGTCGCGATGGTGGTCGCGATAGTTTTCGTGCTCGCCGGCGCCGTCATGATCCTGCGCCTCCCGGTGGCGCAATTCCCGGAGATCGTTCCTCCCAAGATTCAGACCACGGCGGTATACACCGGCGCCGACGCGCTTACGGTCGAAGAGTCGGTGGCTACGCCGATCGAGGAGCAGGTCAACGGCGCCAAGAACATGATCTACATGCAGTCGATCAACGGTTCCGACGGCACCATGACGCTGCAGGTCAGCTTTGAAGTCGGCACCGACGTGGACATCGATCAGGTGCAGGTTCAGAACCGCCTGGCGCAGGCAACTTCCAGCCTGCCCGACGACGTGAACGCATACGGCCTTACCACGCAACAGACCGTTGGCATCCCGTTGCTGATTTTCACGGTCAGGTCGCCGAAGCGAACCTGGGACCAGACGTTTTTATCGAATTATGTCGCCATCAACATCGAGGATGAGCTCGCGCGCATTCCCGGAATCGGGCAGGTACGGATCTTCGGCGCGGCCAATTACGCGATGCGGGTATGGATCGCGCCGGACACGCTCGCCAAGCTGCAACTCACCGTCACCGACATCGCCAACGCGATCTCGGCGCAAAACGTGGTCAATCCCTCCGGCAGGCTGGGCGATGAACCCGCACCGCCGGGGCAGGAATTTACCTATACCGTGCGCGCGCAGGGCCGCCTGCTGAGCGCGGAAGAGTTCGGCGATATCATTCTGCGCGCCAATCCCGACGGCTCGATGGTGCGGCTCAAGGACGTCGCCAGGATCGAACTTGGCGCCCAAAGTTATACCCAGCAGGCGACCACCAACGGGACGCCATCGGCGGTGGTCCTGCTCTACCAGAATCCGGGTTCTAACGCGCTCGAAGCAGCCAACAAAGCCAAGAAGAAAATGGCGGAACTCACGCAACACTTTCCGTCCGATATGGAACAGACGCTGGTTCTCGACACCACAGTTCCGATTATCGAGGGCGCGAAGGAAATCGCCAAGACCTTGCTGGAGGCGATCGCCCTGGTCGCAATTGTCGTATTCATCTTCCTCCAGAGCTGGCGAGCCACGCTGATCCCGCTCGTTACGGTTCCGGTCTCGCTGGTCGGCGCATTCATTTTCTTTCCCGCGGTTGGATTCACCACCAACAGCCTGTCGCTATTGGGTCTGGTGCTGGCGGTGGGACTGGTGGTCGACGACGCCATCGTCGTGGTCGAAGCGATCGAAGTCAAAATCGAGCAGGGCAAGTCGCCGCGCGATGCCGCGATCGAGGCGATGGACGAAGTTGGCAGCGCGCTGGTCGGCATAGCGCTCGTGCTGTCGGCGGTCTTTATTCCCGCCGGCTTTTTGGTGGGAATCACCGGCTCTCTTTACCGCCAATTTGCCCTCACCATCGCATTCTCCGTCATCGTCTCCGCATTCAATGCACTCACGCTCAGCCCCGCTCTGGGCGCACTGTTGCTCAAGCCAAAAGGCGACCAGACTGCAGGCGGGCCGCTGAGGCAGTTCTTCGCCTGGTTCAACCGGGGGTTTTTGCGGATCACCAATGGCTACGTCCGAACCTGCGGCATGCTCATCCGCAAGCTTGCGTTCGCAATCTTGTTGTTGGTTGGATTTGCAGTGCTCGCAGGAGGATTGGGCAGAATCGTGCCGGGTTCTTTCCTCCCGGACGAGGATCAGGGCTACTTCCTCATGAATGTGCAACTGCCGGAGGCGGCATCGCTCCAGCGTACGGTCGCGACGATGAGAGCGATCAACGAGATCCTGAGCGACGAGCCCGGAGTTCGCTACTTCAGCGCAATCGCGGGCTACAGCCTTCTGTCGCAGGTCAGCAGCACGAATTCCGGCGTCTATTTCTGCCAACTCATACCCTATGAGCAGCGGAAAAAGCGTCAGCTCTTTTCCCAGGCGATAGTGGATTCCGTGAACCGCAAACTCGCCGCGCTGCCTGAGGCGCGAGCGTTTGCGTTCCCGCCGCCTGCCATCCCCGGCATCGGCCAGGCGGGAGGCATTGACTTGATGGTCCAGGACAGAGCCGGTCAGTCGGTCGATTATCTTTGGGACAATACGCTGAAATTTCTTCGCCGCCGCCCAAAAGAGACCTGAGCTCGGCAGGATGAACGTGCTTTTCAATCCCGCTACGCCGCAGCTCTTTGCGGGTCTGGACCGGGAAAAGGTCTTCAAGCTCGGCCTCTCTACTAAAGACGTTTACGGTGCTCTTCAGACCCTGCTTGGCGGTCTGTACGTGAACCAGTTCAACCGCTTCGGCAGAGTGTGGAAGGTCTTCGTCGAAGCCGAGCCGAACTACCGGACTGACGCCGCAGGATGTGGGCCAATTCTATGTCCGTAATCGAGCGGGCGTGATGGTGCCGCTCTCAACGCTGGTCGACATGACGAAAGCCACGGGCCCGCAGTTCACGACCCGGTTCAACGAGTATCGCAGCATCGAGGTCTTTGGCGTGCCGGCGCCCGGGCACAGCGCCGGTGACGCGATGCGAGCGATAACCGAGGTAGCCAACCAGGTGCTGCCGCGCGACATGGGGATCGCGTGGAACGGAATGAGCTACCAGCAATCGGTGGCGGGCGGCGCGGCGGGAGTGTTCGCGCTCTCGCTGATGTTCGTTTTCCTGATTCTGGCGGCGTTGTACGAGAGCTGGTCACTCCCGTTCAGCGTGCTCTTGAGCACGCCGGTTGCGGTGTGCGGCGCGTTTTTCGGGCTGTGGGCACGGAGACTCGACAACGACGTGTATGCGCAAATCGGACTGATCATGTTGATCGGTCTGTCGGCCAAGAATGCCATCCTGATCGTTGAATTTGCCCGCGCCGAGCTCGAAAAGGGCGAAGCGCTGATCGATGCGGCACTCAACGGCGCGCGTTTGCGCCTGCGGCCGATCCTGATGACCTCTTTTGCATTCATCATCGGCTTGCTGCCGCTGTGGACCGCGATCGGCGCCGGCGCTGCGGCCCGTCGTCTGATCGGCACCGTCACGATCGTCGGCATGATCTTCTCGAGCGCTTTCGCGATTCTGCTCGTGCCGGCGCTGTTCGTGATCGTCGAGCGGCTTGCCGGCGGGCGCCGGAGCATAGCTCCCGAAGCCTCAACGAAACCGGGGCCGCCGCCGAGCAGCGAGCCGGCGCGCAAAGCCGGATAGGGAGTCAACCCCATTACGATCCGCAGATTGACGTTCGCGCTGTTCGCGGTGCTGCTCGCCTGCTGCTCGTCGGTTCCGAAACAGCCGGGCGAAACGCAGAAGCCCTGGAGCCTTGAAGTGGGTCCCGACTATCGGCGGCCCGAATTCAATGCGCCGCCGCGTTTCCGCAGCCAGGTCGGCCCCGCAGAGGCGGCATCGATCGCCGATCTGCCGTGGTGGCAGGTATTCAGCGACCCCAAGCTGGTCGCGTTGATTGGCGAAGCTCTGCACCAGAACTACGACCTGCAAATCGCCGTAGCGCGCATCCAGCAATCTCGGGCCCTGGTGGGCGTCGCCGCGTCGCCATTCTTTCCGCAGCTTGGGTACGAGGGTGCGGCACAACGCGAGAAGGAGCTTTCTCCGTTCGCCGGCCCTAATCCGACCTTGGATCTCTTCACAGGTCTGTTCGACATGGCGTGGGAGATCGATCTTTGGGGCCGCATTCGCCGTTCCACCGAAGCTGCGCGCGCGAATCTTCTCGCTGCCGAATATGCGCGTCGCGGGGTGATGCTGACGCTGGTCAGTAACGTGGCCGCAGCCTACTTTGAACTAGTCGAGCTGGATCGCCAACTGCAGATCGCGCGCGACAGTTCAGCTACCTACGCCCAAACACTGACTTACTTCAACCGGCGCTATCTCGGCGGCACAGACACCAGGCTCTCCACCTCACGCGCGGAAGCCAATCTGGAGGCGAGCCGGGCTACTATCGCCGCTCTGCAAATTCAGATCGCGCAGCAGGAAGACGCGATCAGCGTCCTGCTCGGAAGCACGCCGAAGACCATCGAGCGGGCTGAATTGCCCATTCATCCGATGGCTAACGCTCTTGCAGGACAGACCACTGTCCTGCTCAGGCGGAGGCCGGACATTCTGCAGGCGGAGCAGAGCATGATCAGCGCGAACGCGCAGGTCGGAGTCGCGGTGGCAAACTTCTTTCCGACGATTGGCCTCTCAGCCCTCTATGGCGGTCAGAGTGAAAATATCGGCGATATCGCTCAAGACCAACTTCGCCGTTTGGGGCATCGGCGCCAGCGTGACCGGGCCACTGTTCCAGGGCGGCAAGCTGTACGAATCCTATCAGGCGCAAAAGGCCTACTGGGACGAGACGGTCGCGCAATACCAGGCGACGATTATTGAGGCGTTCCGCGAAGTGTCAGATGCCTTGGTGGCGCAGCAAGGGCTGGCCGAGAAGCGGTCCGCTTTGGAGAAGCAGGTGGCGGCGTTGAATAGTGGCCGTCCGCCTGTCGCTTGACCGATACAACATCGGCCTTCGCAGGTACTACGAAGTGCTGGAGGCAGAGCAGGAACTCTATCCGGCCGAAGATGCCCTCGCTCAGACGGAGAGGGACCAATCTCTTGCCGTGGTGAATCTTTACAAAGCACTCGGCGGCGGGTGGAGACTCAGCGATCGGCAGTGGACTCCGGCCCGCTGAGTTCGCGACGAGGACTGGGTTGGCCTCGGTGGCCTGCACCGCGACGCGGACTACTTCGAGCGGGTCTTCATGGATACCGGAATCGATCCGCGCTCAGCGTGGCGAGCAGCCGCGATGCGACGCGGCTGCGAAACTCTATTCCGTCGGCGGCGGTTCGAAAGCGCCGACCGGCGGCAAGTCGCCGGCGAATTTCTCGACCTCGACGAGCGTGGTCTGCGCGCTGGGACCTTGCGCGAGCGATGAGGTTCCCTTGTCGAGCGTGAGCACGTTGGGGTTGCCGTGTTTGTCGAGACTGCCGATCGCTCCCGGCTCGACCGGGTCATCCGGCGCCGGTCGATTTGGATCACGCCGGAACGAATCTGATCGGTCAGAACGGCCCCGGCCAGGATTGCGCCGCGATCGTTGAACACGCGTAGAACGTCGCCCGCGTGAATCCCGCGCACGTCCGCGTCGGCACGATTGATCCGCATCGGCTCGCGTCCGGCGACTTTGCTCCGCCGGCTCACGCGGCCCATATCCATCTGCCCGTGGAGGCGGGTGCTCGGCTGCGTAGTCAGGAGATGCAGAGGGTATTGGCGCGCCTTCGCGCTGCCGAGCCATTCGGCCGGCTAAACCAGGTTGGATGGCCAGGGCAATCACGGTAACCGAAGCTCGCTATTTTCGCGGAAAAAATTTCAATTCGGCCCGAGGGCGTCGAGAGCCGCTTGCGCGTGGGATCGATGCGGAAGTCTTCGAGCAACACGTGCGGCTTTGCAGCTTTGGGAATCTCGAGATAGCCGCGTTCCCAGAACTGGTCGAAATCCGGCCAATCGGCCCGGCGAGCAAGAGCTTCATCTCGCGCAAGGTCGTAGATGTGCCGCAGCCATTGAAAGTCGGTGCGGCCCTCGGTGAACGACTCCAGCGTTCCGAACCGTTCGGCCAGATCGGACAGGATCGCAAAATCGTTGCGCGCCTCTCCGACCGGCGAGACCGCGCGCTTCATCGCGATGATAAATCGGTCGCGCGCTGGCGCCGATATCGTCGCGCTCGAGAGTTGTGGTGGCGGGCAACACGATGTCCGCGTGCCGCGCCGTCGCGGTCCACCAGGGTTCCTGAACCACGATCGTTTCGGGGCGCCGCCAGGCGCCGATCAGGCGATTGATATCCTGGTGATGGTGGAACGGATTTCCGCCGCACCAGTACACGAGCCGAATATCAGGATAAACGAGGTCATGGCCATCGTACTGGAAGGGCTGTCCCGGATTGAGCAGGAGATCGGAGAATCCGCGAGACCGGGATGAAGCTGCGGACCGGATTGCGTCCCACCGGCGGAGTCGGCAGCCGGACCTCGCGGTGTAATCCCGCGAGGCCCTCCATACTGCCGTAGCCGAAACCGAAGCCTCCGCCCGGCAGCCCAATTTGCCCGAGCAGCGCGGCCAGCGCGATCGCGGCCCAGATCGGCTGCTCGCCATGGTCGCCGCGTTGCAGCGACCAGTTGACGTTGATGAACGTGCGCGTTGCCGCCATTTGCCGCGCGAGACCGGCCACTTCTCGGCCCGAATCTCGCTAGGTTCGCGGCCCAATCCGCCGACTGGCAACTCCGTCCTCGTGTCCAAGCAGATAGTCGCGATAGCAATCGAAGCCCTCGCAGTAGCGCGCCAGAAAGTCCGCGTCGTGCAGTTCTCGACCACGAGCGTGTGCGCGAGGCCGAGCATGATGGCGGTGTCGCTATGCGGTCGCGGCGCGATCCAGTCCGCATCGAGAAAGTCGGCCGCATCGTCGCGCATCGGGCTGATATTGCAGAACTTGACGCCGGCGGCTTTGGCCTGCGCCAGCCATCCGCGCGTGGTGTGCTCGCCCATCCCACCGGGTGTCACCTGCGTGTTACGAATCGGCACTACCGCCGAACATCACGACAAGGACCGCGCCTGTTCCCGCGATACTCTGCCAGCTCGTGCCGGACAATTCGTCGCCTACGCACTGCCCAGAACATGCTTCACC
>CAVVMA010000009.1:0-339090 GCA_963749215.1 uncultured delta proteobacterium
AATGGGGCCGCGCTCACGTGAGCGCGGAAATCGGGGAAGCGTACCGCAGTATCAGTCAGACGCAAGTCGCTTCAATGGGGCCGCGCTCACGTGAGCGCGGAAATGAGGTTGTCGGGAGCGGGCGCTCGCGACGATCTCGCTTCAATGGGGCCGCGCTCACGTGAGCGCGGAAATAGGAAGATTTGCTGGTCCAGAAGGCGCTCCTGATTACGGGCTTCAATGGGGCCGCGCTCACGTGAGCGCGGAAATTCTGGAGCCCCGCCGTCCAGTTGGCCAGCATGGTCTGGCTTCAATGGGGCCGCGCTCACGTGAGCGCGGAAATCAGCTTGAGCTGATTCTCGCAGTCTCGACACCAGCTCGCGGCGCGCTTCAATGGGGCCGCGCTCACGTGAGCGCGGAAATGTGCGCTGCTCAACCGCGCACCGGATCCTGAGAGCGTGCACGCTTCAATGGGGCCGCGCTCACGTGAGCGCGGAAATCAGGTGAAGCGACCGCAGTATCAGTCAGACGCGAGTCGCTTCAATGGGGCCGCGCTCACGTGAGCGCGGAAATCAAAGCGATGCCGCCTGATGCGGCCACAAGGATAGCAGATGGCTTCAATGGGGCCGCGCTCACGTGAGCGCGGAAATTCCTGGTCGGGGTCGTTCGATGCGCTGACACGGCATCAGCTTCAATGGGGCCGCGCTCACGTGAGCGCGGAAATTCGCTCCCGAGCGGATGCGGGGTGTGGCTCACGTTCTACCAGCTTCAATGGGGCCGCGCTCACGTGAGCGCGGAAATCGCGTCGCGGGGCAGGCCGCCGAACAGATCGTCCAGATACGCTTCAATGGGGCCGCGCTCACGTGAGCGCGGAAATCGATGCCCGGTGGCAACCTCGTACGGGCATAGCGTCGCCCTGCTTCAATGGGGCCGCGCTCACGTGAGCGCGGAAATCTATACGGACTGCAACTACCGCCAGCCGCAGCGTGCTGCTTCAATGGGGCCGCGCTCACGTGAGCGCGGAAATAGATTCCGGCTGGCTGCGGCGTGTCGGCTGACTTTGCTCCGCTTCAATGGGGCCGCGCTCACGTGAGCGCGGAAATGTAGCACGTAGGTGCCGACATCGGAGCCGGCACCGAGCTTGCTTCAATGGGGCCGCGCTCACGTGAGCGCGGAAATTGTTCGAGGCGCGAGCGCGATGTCGCGATCGGCGAGCATCGCTTCAATGGGGCCGCGCTCACGTGAGCGCGGAAATGCGCCGGCGTACTCGCGCGATGCCAGGCCTGAAGTACGCGCTTCAATGGGGCCGCGCTCACGTGAGCGCGGAAATTTGGCGATCGCCGGCGCCGCTGATCGCCCGCCTGATTCACGCTTCAATGGGGCCGCGCTCACGTGAGCGCGGAAATCTCGCGCGCGACTCGGCCGAAGAGCGGAACGGCTGCTCTGCTTCAATGGGGCCGCGCTCACGTGAGCGCGGAAATGCAGCCGCTGCCGTCCAGGCTGCGGCTTGAGCGGCAGCTGCTTCAATGGGGCCGCGCTCACGTGAGCGCGGAAATCAGCATCACCGGCACGGCGACCACCACCGCGCTGTACCACGCTTCAATGGGGCCGCGCTCACGTGAGCGCGGAAATGGCGAGCCTGGCCGAAGCGCTGCGAGTCGCTGCGTCGAGCTTCAATGGGGCCGCGCTCACGTGAGCGCGGAAATAATTCGGCGAACGCGATTTCCCGCGTCGAGATCTGCGGCTTCAATGGGGCCGCGCTCACGTGAGCGCGGAAATTCGTCGATCAACGGCTCGCCGGTCGGCCCGGGCTCTTCGGTGCTTCAATGGGGCCGCGCTCACGTGAGCGCGGAAATATCGCCGGCGTAGGATCGCCAGCTGCGCAGGTACGACGCAGCTTCAATGGGGCCGCGCTCACGTGAGCGCGGAAATTCTGGCAATCGCCGCCAGGTCCGCGCTCGCCGATCGCTCGGCTTCAATGGGGCCGCGCTCACGTGAGCGCGGAAATCGTCGGCATTGCGCATGAGTCCTGCGCAGCTCAGCACTCGAGCTTCAATGGGGCCGCGCTCACGTGAGCGCGGAAATCGGCATGGCAGCGAGCGCTCGCACGCGACTTGCGTCGGCTTCAATGGGGCCGCGCTCACGTGAGCGCGGAAATCATCACGCACGCTGCGGAGCTGCGACTCGATCGCAGTGCTTCAATGGGGCCGCGCTCACGTGAGCGCGGAAATCGTCGCGCGTCATACGCAGCCTGCATCACGCGTCGCAGTCGTGCTTCAATGGGGCCGCGCTCACGTGAGCGCGGAAATCTGACTGCAAGCGTCGCGCAGCCGAGCTATCGCTGGAGGCTTCAATGGGGCCGCGCTCACGTGAGCGCGGAAATGCGTCGCCTCCAAGCACTCAATTTTCAAAGACCTTTGGGCCGCTTCGCGAGCGTCCCGCGCCGCCGGCCCTAATGGCGTCGGCCTGACACTTCTTGGCTTAGTCGGAAAACGTAGCATCGGCAAGCCTTTCTAGCCGGCGAGCGGAAGCCGGGTTTTCGTCGTCACCTCGCCGCTCGCGATCCTCAACGCGTCTCAAATCCCACATACCGCTGCACCTCTCCGCTCAGCAGCCTTGCCAGTAGTCTGGTCTGAATTTCGAGCACTCGGCGGTAGTTGACGCGGTAACCGAACAACGGATGGGTCACAAGCGTGTCCATGCGTTGCTCATAAGCGCGCAGGAAGCCCTTTCTGCCACTGGGCGTCAGCGCCACCGCCGGACCGACACGGATGAAATCGCCGGGACCGACCATTCCAGTATTGATCGCCCCGATCACTACCGAATCCGCAATCAGGGGCCTGAACCCTTCCATCAGGTCGAGCGCCAGAGCCGGCCGGCCAAAGCGCGGCTGATGGAAGAAGCCAATGAATGGATCAAACCCTACGCTGTGGCAGATGATGGTCAGGTCTTTGGCCAGCAGGCTGTAGGCAAAGGAGAGCAACGCGTTGATCGGATCGATAGGCGGACGCCGATTGCGATGAGTGAACTCGAAGTTAAAGGGCGCCTTGTGCGTCAGCGTCTTCCTCGACTTTCAGCATGCCGGTGAAGTTGGCGAAGTAGATGCGAGCCGCGTTGCCTTCGATCCCGAGAAGCTCTTCGAGCCGTTCAGCGTTGAGCGCCGCCTCCGCGTAGCGTTTGAGCTGGCCAGAGACGATCGGCGGCGGTTCGAGGTGATTACGCCGCAATAGCGTGCGCTGGTTGCGAATTTTCGCCGCCACAAATTCGCGGGCCACGCTCAGACAGAACAGCGGCTGGTCGGCCAGCGCAAATTGCTGCTTGCGCAGAAAAACGTTCTTCAGTCCCAGCCCTTGGGTCAGCCCGTAGAACCAGCCTCCGTACGAGAAATGCGCGATCGGCTTCTCCGCCCAGCATAGGCCTTGAACGGCGGCGGCGGTAAGCTGCGCGTTGCCGAATACGTTGACTTGCGAGATCTCGCCGATTCGTACTTCCTGGACCGGCTTCTTTCGTTCCCTGATCTGCAGGACTTCGCCGCTCTTGCCGATGATCAGGCCATGGCCGGTAACATATAGCGGCCGGAGATCGTCTCGCGCGGGAACCAGGCGGCGGAGAGGCTCGCCGTTGCTGCGCGAGCCGAGTAGCGCACCGCTCTCCGCCGTCATCAAACAACGAAAGCTGAGGAGTTGGAACAAACTCAGGCAGCGACTCGCAGAGCGCCGTCTCATCGGGCAGGCAAATGCCGACCAGAGAGCATCGCGGGCATTTCGGGCTATCCACCAGCGGCGGCGGAATTTCGCCCCGCGTGGCGAGCGCTCTCGCACCTTCTAGAGCAGCCAGCGTTTCAGCGACCAGCGCGTCATCGACCGCTACTCGCACGCGCTGGCGGGTGGCATGGTAATAGGCGACCGCCTCGTCGCATCTGTAGCCGTTGTCGCGCAGGATCAGAGCTTGCGCGCAGAGCTGCACGCGATCGGCAGGCCACGCTTCCGGGCCGTCATCACTCTCGCGCGGGACTCCCCTTCTTGTAGTCCACTGGAACGACGGTGCCGCCTTCACCTTCAATCAGATCCATCTTGGCGATCAGCAGATGAGTCTGGCTGCTCAGCGTGACCGAGCGAGAGTGGATAGTTGCCTCCTGCTCTGGCGGCGGCATGGGGTCGGACTTGGTTTCCAACTTCTCGTGCCGCAGCGCACCTTCGACCGTGTCAGCACTATGGGCGAAGATTCCTTCGACCCATTCATAGAAGAACAGACGCGGGCAATAGACGAACTCGTTCAGCATCCGTGCGGGCAAGTAGTCGGGGAGATCGACTTGTACCTGGCGGCGCTCTTCGGTGCCGATCGTCAACGAGCGCCCAGAGTCAGTCAGAGCAGGATTGGCTTTTGCCGGGTCTGCCATAGGGTTCGCCCTCTGCGCAACGAGCGCTCGTGACTTGGCGGCTGATTCGGGCTCGCCATCTACGACGATACAGGGGCTGTCGATTGGCGAGTACGCCTGGCCCAGCGCGGTGATTACCCGGTCGCCGCGGCCCTCGACCGGACCGAGATCCACGAACAACACCTGGTCATCGCGATGGTCGATAATTTCGCTGAGAACATGGCGGCATCGCACAAGGTCGGAAGGTGTAAACTGGCATTCGAAGATTGAGTATTGGAGATGATCTCCAAAGTCGCGCATGGTCTTGTACACGGTCCTCAGCCGCTTGTCGTCACGGATGTCGTAGCAGACGAGGTAGGTATTGCGCATGTCGCTCCCCCGTTTACTGCTTAGCTCTGCCAGCCACACTCATACAGCCGCGAACAATCCCAATCCATAGAAACGGCCCCCACCGATGCAGACCGGGCCGGGCACCTCTAAGCGCCTGTTCTCGTCGTCTCGCCACGAGATCTTGACGTGCAGGCGGGGAAAGCGCGTCAGGTGATCTGGCACCGCGTAGCAGCTGGCCAAGTCAACGCCCGGCCAGAAACCCGTTGTACGCCATTCGAGCTGCGCATGCTCAGCCAACACTTCTGAGAACCCGGCCTGATTGATGGCTTTGCGGAGTAGGGCCTCGATGCGACGCTCAAGCCGATCCAGGTATCTCTTCTGATCGTCGACACTTACTCCGACCCTTAATCGCCGCCGGTAGTGGTCCGGATCATCATAACCGGGAAGCACGACCGGGGTCACCGTGGCCCACGCAGCGGCGGGCCGAGTGTACGGACGAACCATGTTGTCCGTCGCCGGCAATAGAGAAAGAAGAGCCTCCGGCCGCGCGATATCGCTCCTCGTTAACTCGTCGCCCGCGAGTGCTCTGCGCACCCATGCGATCTCGGCCTCTAAATCATCCCCGAACGAAGTAATGATCGCGCGGCGAATACCGCCGACCACGCGGGTTCTTTCTCCACTTCTGGGTTCGAGGCTGGGCAATGGCAAACACGCGAAGCGCGCGGTCGTCACGGGGACGTGGCCAGATTCACCGCCGGGCTCTCCATGCCCCATTATGATGCGGCCGATCTTCGAATCAGACCATCCGGCTCGCTTGGCGGCACGTCGCGCCGCGCCGCGCACCATTTCGGCAACAGTCGATGTTCGACGAACCGCGTCGAAAAATCGGAACCCGCTAGCGTCGAGGTTCAGCAGCGAAAAGGCAGCAATAGAGCGCGACGGCGGATCGATCCCCCGCCGATACTCGATCATTTGGTATACAGACAATGGTGTTGGTGCAGCCAGGCCCTCCGGCCCGATCCTCGCCACGTAGCTCTTGTGTCTTTCTACCAAATCATTGAAGGTGCCCAAGACTGGTACCCGCAACCCTGCCATACCGGCACCGTACGGAAGCCATCGCTCACCCGGCAGAGCGTTGGTTTCCTCGGCTGATAATATCTCGCCGTGTCCGATCGCCATATCGATGCCCCAGCCTAGACATACAACGCTACGGGCGATTTCGCGGAGTGTCTCAATAGAACCACGAACCTCACCGCTGATTGGGTCCGGCAACAGCCAGACGTAGTTTACTGCGTCGCCTTCGCGTAGCAGGACTGATCGTACGGTCTTCATCGTGCGGTGCGTTGCGGGATTTGAGTCGCCGACGTTTGAATAGTTCCCTCTGGACCATGCCCGGGCGACAATGTCCATCGAGTTGTTGGGCACCGACAGGCGGTAGCCCGACGTGCTCAGAGCCTTGGGTGCGATAACGAGCGGCGGTGGCTGTTTTTCCAACCATTCCAACGACACGCGCGCGTGCGGCGCTAGTGACCCATCGCGCCACCGCGCCGCAGCGGCGTTGATAAGTGACTGAAAGAGACGCAGCGGCGACGGAGGCCACTCAGGTTCGCCGCCGTCCCGCCGTCCGTGAAAAGCAGGGGCAAGAAAGCGCACAGATAGGCAAAGGTGGGAAGCCATGATGCTCTCGCGCTACTTTGTCGGCTTGATTTCGAGCTTCTTGGACTTTCCCTTTCCAGCGTCGACGCTGATATCTTTCTTCGCTCGTTGCTTGTCGAATTCGACAGAACGATTGTTTCCCACACCGAACTCCTTGGTAGCCGCGCGGGCATATTCGAGAGCGTCTTCATGCCTGACGGTGGCAGTCACGCGGCGACCGTCGGCGTAAACTTCCAGGAACTCGCGCGGCTTGTCGGGGTCAGCAACAAGGTTGCAGCCTTGCCGCAGGTACCCGGCCGGCGAGTATGTAAATGCGGTAAGCGCCAGGCCAAGCACGTAGCGCCGCAGTGCGAGGGTCCTCGCTTGGTTCTCTCCGGCGCTAAGCAACCGAAGGGCAGCAAGGTGAAGCGACGCATCGCGGCGAATTCCACCGGTGGCGATCACACCTCCGGGAGCGCCCGAAGAAGGCACGTGAATAAAGCCGCGCTCAGCATACACGTCCTTCGTTCTCTTGTCCGCCGCCTCGTCCAGCAGGCCGGATTTGACGTACTCCGCTGCAGGCACGTACTGAGCCGATCGTTTCAATTCGCGCACATCGAAGGCCCAGATGGTCGAAGCGATCAGCCGCGGCAGTTTCGCCCCAGTGTCACGGGAATCCCACGCACCGAATACGAGCGACGTCGGTGCGATCTTTGCCAGCGGCTCCGCATTGCCGCTCTGCACTGAGACAAAGCCCGCCCGGAGTTCTTCTTGGAGACTCTGAGCAGCGGACGATAGCGTCGCCGGCGCGATGTCCCGCATCGAGTAGGCTGACCCGCTTGTCCCCCGCCTTGACGACAATCTGGGGCACCAGTTCGGAGTATCCGCCTTTGCTGAAAAGTGGTTCGATGCGATTTGCTTGAGAGCCGACACTGTCGATCAGGCAAATGCTTTTGCCATCTCCAAAGTGATCGACATTGTACCCTCCGGCGAAACCGTCTCCGGCAGCGAAGGTCGCCGGGAAAAGCACTCCGTCCGCTCCTTCAACCGGCAGGAGGTGTTCGCGGATCACCAGTGCCGCTGGTCCTGCGTCGTCCAACCAGGCATCAAAGTTTTTTGAATCGATCATCGTTTTCTCCCCCAACAGCGGTGGCTGTCGTAAATGCCTTGTGTTTTCTCTGGTCAGTGCGAAAGGCGTTCTCGAAACGAAAGCCGCGGACACCAGCGTTGTTCAGCACGCCGCACGCGGCAAGCGGTGCGATGCGTGCCTCTAGTGGAATTGCCCACGTGTAATACTTGAACAAGCGCGGCGTCTGAGTTGGCAAGGGGCGAAAACGTTGAATCCCCACGAGGCACAGGAACTCAACCGCCGGATAGGCGAGACTCTCCATTTTGAGAGCATCCGGCGAGAACCCAATATCGATCGGCCGCGCGTTCGATCCGCGGCGCGCATCGAAGTAGAACGGTTCGACCTTGTTGTCTGGCTCTGCCGGGTCGTAGACAACCTCCGCATAGTCTAACAACGCGGCAGTCTGCAGCTCTTCGCGGCTCAACATGCTCTGCATAGCACAGGCGATCCGAAAGCCGCGCATGCTGCCGGCCCATGCTTTCAGACGATCGCCTCCCGCACGATCGTCCTTCCACCAGTCAAGGCGCAACTCGAACGGAGCTGGTATATCGATCGGAGACGAGTATTCGTCCTGCGGATCGACGGCTCGCGGCGACACCTGCGCTACGGCGCGCACGAGACCGCCTAGGGTTCGTTCTGCTTCATCAACCCCGTCCAGCGCTCGGAGCGAAAACGCTTTTTCCCGAAACCAACCTTCCGCGCCTTTCCATAAACGATCGGCAAGCTCGAGCAGTCCGCAGCAAGCGAAGAACTGTCCTGGATTCGACGGATCGACGCGGACGGTGATACTGGTCTCGGCGGTCTGGGTCACTGTTCGCTATCCTTCCGCGGCGTGCCGACTACGACGGGTTCGTCTTCGCTGGGCTTCGCTTGCGAAGCAAGCACGTCCGCCGCGCGGACGAGCGATTCCAGATAGGCCAATCCCCACCGCCCGTACTTTCGCTGCAGTCGAGCGAATCGCATGGGCGTCTCAATCGCGATAGTCGCGGCGTTTATTTCTGTGTGGTTCGGATCGAACACCTCATCGTCGGGGAAATGCGGACGGGCACGGCCGTGATGGGCTGCGATTAGATGTAGAACGAGGTCCTGAACGTCCGGTGCGAGCGCGGAAAACTCCGACCGATGCTGGTCGCCGAAAGAAAGATCCATAAGTGACCCAAATTCGTGGCGGTAACCACTCAACTGCTGGGGGCGCATCCTGCCTCCCGACTTTGCCAGCACTGGATCGGGGTAATCGAAATTGTAGATGGAGTGCTGCCAGACTCTTCGGTCCTTCCCCAGGTCGTGCCAACCTGCCGCGAGTCTAACCGCTAATGCTTCAGGGTCGCGCACGCCGAGCTTCCCGACCATGGCTGCCGCAAAGTCCGCGGCCGATTTGAGATGTGGCGCGAGCTCCTGCCGCTGAATCGCGGCGAGCGAACCATCGTCATCGGCCGAGCGCGGGCGCACATACCAACGCCAATAGCGCCGGCGGGCGGGCGCCTCTTCGTCACCTTCGCCATCGGCTTCTTCTTCGGATTCGGGCCGAAGGTCGATTGTCCGCACCGGCCGCATGCCGGTCGGCCGCGGATCGCCGTCCCATATCCGCATGCGACGGGTATTGTCCTTGTCGTCATTCCAGAGATCGGCGACGTCATAGGGCCGCGTCTCATCCAATGGCGCTCGCCCGTCGAGCATCCCGCTCTCGCTCAGCCCGCCAATCGACGGCGGTAGCAACACGGTGCGGTTGCTGATGACTCGCGCATCTTTTTCTTGTGCTAACTCGCCCAAAGTGGTGACCTTGACGGAATCGAAATCGCTAGCGATCCAGATCAGCGACTGATCGTGGCGGGTAGCAAGCTCGCATAGACGCTTGAATATCCTGTCACTGCGGTCGCGCAACAACTCGTGCGGTTTGAGCGGATAGTCTTCGAGCAGATCTCCCGGTTCGTACTTCACGAGCAACTCGCCGGTAACGAGGTCGACTTCTTCGCGCCAGACCACGTAGGTTTGCGGTGGTTCCCATTCGGCTATGCCGTGAAGCCATTCCGCGACCACAGGACGTCCGGGAAGTTTGCCGCGAATGGAAGTCAACGCCCACGCGTCGAACAAGATGTCGGTCGCGGGCAAAATCTGGGGGCCTGGTGTGAACGCGTCCTGACGCTCCGAGAGCGGCAAACTGCCTAATGCGGCGGGGCTGGCATCGTGGCGTTGATCGTCGCGCTTCGGCAGCCGCTGCAATATGGAGAGAGTGCGCACGAGCACTTCGTTCAAGGGCTTCGAATCTTCTGCCGGTTCGGCGTACGTCACGTCGACTCTCGCATCGCCCTCGCCGAAGCGGTTCACCCGGCCCAGGCGCTGCGCCATGCTGTCAAATGGGCTCAAGTCCCCGACCATATGATCCGCGGAGATATCTACCCCGACTTCGCCCGCGGACGTACAGATCAAATACACGGTTCCCGGCTCAGGCCCAGCGTCCGACCCGCGCATGAAGCGCGCGAAGATCCGGCTCTTCTTGACCATCTCGTCCCGTTCCAACCCGCGCATCGTGCCTGTAAGCTCCAGCACTTTGAGCTTTTCCGCCCGGAGCTTCCTCGCGGCGGTCTCCACGTCGTCCAACTTGCGCAGGAAAACGATGATGGCTTGTTGGGTCTCTCGGTACTCCAAAGCGCGCCGCACGGCCTCGTCGGCTATCGCCTTCTCATCCTGCACGCGAAAAAAACTGATGCCCTTCTTGGCGGTAAGCCGCTTTGAGACCTCCGGGTGCTTGCGGTCTTCGTCGCTCAGAACGGAACTCTCGGAACTCTGGCCGGTCCGCGGCGTAGCAGTCAGCGCCATTAAGCGGAGCGGACGGAAGTCGCCGCATCGCTTCTGCTCGCACTCGATCGTTGTCAGGAGTTCCTGGAATGCCGGTTCAAGATGAGCCTCGTCGTGTATCAAGATCGAATCCTGGCCGAGAAAGCCGGCGTGTAACGGGCGGGTCTTGAACCCGCGCCCATAGCCCGCGAAGAGCAAACGGCTGCCGATCATGTCCACCGTGCCGACAATTATCGCCGGCCGCGCAGGATCATCCCGCCATTCCGCGTTGTCGGCGAACTGTCCTCGTAGAGTGCTGATCGCAAAAGGAGTGTCGGTGTCTCTGGTTACGAGAGGCTGTAAGGCGCCGGCGATGCCTGAGAGCGTCGGCTCCTTGACGATCGCGCTTCTGATACGCTCGGCTTCACGGGTGGCTTGGTCGACCACGGTGCGCCGGTTGACGACGTACACTAGGCGGCGGGGATAGCCCTCTAGTGATTGGTTGCGATAGTGATGGGCGAGTCCCAGCAGCCAGATCGCCATCACCGAGGTCTTGCCTAGTCCGGTGGGGACGTCGCAGCTCGCTCGAAACTTTTTCTCTAAAAACTCGCCGAAGAGCTTTCCCTGCCATGGAAAAGGGGGATTCCCCGTCAGTGCGCCGAACGCGTCTCGGAAGCTTTCCATCTTGATTGGGTCTTGGCCGTTGCGCTATTTCGGCGAGCCGAATGTGAGCAAGCGTTTCGCGACCTTCAGCAATTCTTCGTCGTGGAGATCGAACTGGAGCGAGTCGGTATGGACTTCGCGCAGGTTGACAATTTCTGAAGCCGAAGAGGACTGCGCCTTGGAGTCTGGGTGAGGCGGCCACATTGAAGATTTCTCAGGGAAGATGCCAAAGTTCACAAGTTTTTCCTGTCTCCGCGCTCTGAGGAGCGCGGCCACCTTTGGGAGGACGACTCGAGGCTTGCCGTCACACGTTCCGCGCTCATCATCCATATTCGTAACACAGCTTCAGGCGACTGGTCCTTCGTCCGGCCGATGCTGCCGGCGAGAATAAGGCTGAGGTCGATGTCCCCTACTTTCGCAACTCTCCTGATCTCGTTAGTGAAAACACCCTTGGATTTCTCTATCCTTGCCGGTTGCCCTTGTGTCGATCTCGTCACAATTTCCCTTGATTGGCTCTCGCGACGAAACCCTCCAGCGTGAGAATGTCGACGCTGTCGGGACGAACAAGGTGCTCCTTGAGTCCGCCATCGACGTAGAAAGTTCGCAGCTTCCATCCCTCGCCGCCTAGTACGAGGTAGGCTTTCTTAAAGGTGCCTTCGCGTACCGCCTCGGTAAGGCAGATCACTTCAAATGGCACCTTCTGTTCTGCGGTCCCGGAAGTTTGCTGCCATTTCAGCGAGACCAAGTATCTCTGGTCTTCCTTCTCTGCGATGACGTTGACGAAATGCCTGCCTCCTCCGAACCTCTGTCCGATTTGCTGCTGTGTGAGATAGGTGTACCCACCGCGCGCAAGCGCCGGAAGAATCATGGCTTCCAGAACTCCACCAGTAGTCGTGTTTCGCGGAGACATTTTGAGATTAGAAGTTTTTGATCGCCAGAACTTCACGGGCCGGACTGCGGTCGCCCGTGCAACTGATCATGCGCGGGGCGCGGAGGAACTGAAGAGTGAATCCAAGGCGCCGGTAGCAGTCGACGATTCTCGGGGTGGCTTGGTTGGAAAGCGCAACCGGGCCTTTATGCCCTGCGAGCCACTCGGCGGCCCTCACCTGATCTTCCCAGCTAAAGCCCTGCTTGGCGTATTGGGTGAATTCCACGTCATACGGCGGATCAGCGTAGACGAAATCTCCCGCTTCAAGGGGAACGTCTGCGAAGTCCGTGCTCGTGAAGATCCAGTTGCGAAACACCTTGCGGTAGGGATGAAAATCTCGGACATAGCCGATCTGGGAGTATCGACCGAAAGGGACGTTGAAGCCGCCCTGCTGATTGAATCGACACAAGCCGTTGTACCCTGTGCGGTTCAGGAAGTAGAAGAGCGCGGCTGCCTGGTCGCTGTCCGCTTGTCCGTCAGCCAGGAGGCGGTTGAATCGTTCGCGATGCTGATAGTATAGAACCTCCCGATTCTCCATCGGCAAGTCGATAGTGAGGCCGCGCTTCAACCAGGTGTAAAAGTTTGTGACGTGGGGATTGACGTCGTTCAAGAGCGCGCGTCTTGGAGTGAAACCAAGCGTCACGGCCAAGCCGCCGCAGAAGGGCTCGATCAACCGGCGTTCGGCGTGCGCCTGCCAGAGCGGGCGTAGGTAGGGCAGTTGCCAGCGCTTGCCGCCAGCCCACTTGAGAGGCGGTTTGAGAGTGCCGTTCGCCTCCACCTTCCTCACCTTACTCATTCCCGAGCTTGGAACTATCACAGGTCTTCGGATTACAGAAATTGTTTTCATGGTAGTTTCAACAGGCATTTAGATTTCGCGTGGCGGAGCTGGAAACCGCAAATCGATTCCCCGTTCGCGCGAAAGACGCATCAATTCGTCGGTAAAGAAAGCGCCGCGAGACTTCCGGATTTTGCCCAGGCGCGCTTGGTGTTTTGTTTCCGAGAGCGCGGCGAAGATCAGCTCTGCAGGCGCGCGTTTCGCGACGATCCGGTAGAAGCCGCGGGAATGTGTGTCCCCGCAGGTCCTGAGGATTTCCTCAACGAGGCCGGCCGCTCGGTCTGCGTCGGCTCCGGCCGACGCGAGTTTTCCCTTTTTCGAGAATTTTCTTAAATCGTTAACGTTAAACGATCTAGTTAATAATCTCTGCATCTGGTTAGTGTCCGTGCCGACGGTGTCCGTTGTAGCGGTGTCCGTGAACGCGGACACGGTGGGCCGGTTCTGGACCATGTCCGGGTTTGCGGACACGGTGGGAGCCTCGGTTTTATCGAAGATTTTGAGCGCGGAGATCGGCTGAATCCGGTAGACGTTGTTGTTCCACCGCCCGCGAACCCGGGTCTTGCGTTTGAGACTCAAGACCGGCTGACCGTTGAAGCGGAAGTTCAGAAGATCCCGAATGCGCTCGTTTACTCGTTGCCGGCGAATGCCCAAATCCCGCGCGATGCGTTCCTGCGTGGGATAGCAGTTGCCGTTCTCATCCATGTACGTCGCGAGGCAGCAGAGCATTTTCCACAGTTCACCCGGAATCGAGGCCAGGAGGCCGCTCTCGCGGGCCTCGAAGTACATCTTGATGAACATGCGGTGCTCGCGGCTGCCCGTCGCCACGTCCACCTCGGTCTGAAATTCGACGCTGACGAGCGGCTTCCGCATTTCGTTGTTCGGCTGTGGGTTCATGTTCAGGGCAAATGTTTGAGAGCGTCCTTGAGCGCAGCGCCGACCTCCGATCTCGTGGCCTTCGCTTTGGAGAAAGTAACGAGGACCTGGAATGTTCGGCCCTTGGGTTTGTGCAGGAACCGGTATCGCCCGCCGGCGCGCTTCCGTCCGGCAGACGCGGCGCTGCGCCGGAGATCTCTCACGGTGGCGCCCGATCCGTCCTTGACCTTTGCCCACACGTCCTCGATCTCTTTGGGCGATCCCACACGAACGAGCTGCAACAGTTGGCTGCGCGTCCAGAGGTCGGACGTTCGACATTGATCTTTTATTGAATTTGGCAGCTGGTTCAGGGTGAGGAGTTCGGTCACGCTGGTGCGCGACTTGCCGATGATTTTCGCGAGCGCTTGGTCGGTGAAGCCACGCGCTTGCTTGAGTCTCATGAGCGCCTCGGCTTCTTCAAGCGGTTTCAAGTTCTCGCGCTGCACATTTTCGATGAGCGCGACTTCGAGCGCATCCTGGGCATCGCGCATGAGAGCCGGAATCTCTTTGAGGCCGACCGCTTTCGCGGCACGCCAACGGCGTTCGCCCGCGATGATGACAAATCCCTCGCCGGCCGGTTCCTTCCGAACCAATATCGGCTGGAGTACGCCCTTCTCCCGAATGGACGCGGTGAGGTCGTCGAGCGAGGCGTCGTTGAAATATTTGCGGGGCTGGTCGGGATCCGACCGGACCATGTGAAGCGGGATGTAGAGAAAGCCCTCATTGGCCGCCAACTGCGAAATGGGATGCGGCGCGCCGGGCGGCCCCCTGCGACTCACTGCGTGTAATCCGATTTCTTTGAAATTGAGTTTTTTAACCATGGTGCGTGACAAGTTCGCGGGCGAGGCTCCGATATGCCTCGGCGACGGGCGAGGTCGGCTCATATGTCAAAATTGATTGCGCCGCGGCGACGCTGTCTTTCGCGCTTACCGAGTACGGGACAATCGAATCGAAAACAGTCGGACCGAAGGCGGCGCGGAGCGCCTCCACGGTTCCCCTGCTGTGTTCTGTCTTTGCCTGGTACTGGGTGACCACGATGCCCACGATCTTGAGTGACGGGTTGAGCTCGCGGCGAACCTCCTCGACCGTATCAAGGAAGTCTCGCAAGGCTTGCAGCGCGAGGTATTCGCTCGCCACCGGAATGAGCACCTCGTCCGCAGCCGCGAGCGCATTCATCGTGAGCAGATTTAAGGCGGGCGGACAGTCAATGAGCACGATGTCAAAGGCTTCGCTGAGCGGCCGCAGTACGCGGCCCAGCGTGCGCTCCCGATTGATTCTGGTGATGAGTTGGGTCTCGACGTTCGCGAGTTGGCTGTTCGCGGGAAGGAGGCTCACGCCGGTCATCGAAGTCGGCTGTATGATTTCCTGCGCCGATAGTGGGGGCTCCGTCTGCAGCAAGAGATCGTAGAGCGTGCGCGGCAGGGTTTCGAGATCAAATCCCAAGAGCTTCGTGAGGCTCGCCTGCGGGTCGAGATCACAAAGCAACACCCGCGTTTTCCCGTCCATCGCCAGGGCATGCGCCAGATTTAACGACGAGGTCGTTTTCCCTACCCCGCCCTTGTGATTTGCGACGGCGATAATCTTGCTCATGGTTGCGTTGCGGCTCTTCGCAGAACAATCCCCTCCCCTTTTGGCACCGGCCTCCCGACCTCGTCCGGTTTCTCATATCTCTTGAGTTCACGTTCGATGGCATCGCGAACAATCGTACTTCGGCTGATCCGCGCGCGGTCGGCTGCTTCATTGAGCCGTTCGAGCTGTCCGACCTCGAGGGTGACCGATGCGGTAATTTTTTGGAGTTTGGGATCGCGCATGGAGATTCGCTACACCCTCGTCCGCTCGGCGGTACCAGTGGTGTACTGATTGATTCATTATACAAAACGAAAACTATCGCAGCTGTGCATAACTTCGGCGGGGGCGCTACAACGGGCGGGAGAGGGCCGCAGGAAGAGGCGTCTGCACAAATGTCGGACGTCCGACATTCTGTTGGCTGCACGATCCACGGCACCCTCTGGGGGAGGAACGATGGCGGAGGGGGTGAGAAAAGGCAGTCCGGGCGTCGTCTAGAGATTCACCGCGACGCGCTCGACGCTGGCCGGATTCGGCTCGATGGGAATCCCCTCACCGTGCTTGATGAGACTCTCCAGATAGCCGCGGATGGCATCCTTCACCATTTCGCGGGCTTCCTCGATGGTGTCTCCCTCGGTAACGAGCCCTGGAAGCGCCGGAACAGTTACAATGAATCCCCCCTCCGTCGAGGGCTCGAAAACCGCTGTGTATTGAAATTGGGGCACGCGGTCACCTCGTTGCGGCGCGCTCTCTGAGATCTCCATGACCTTAATTCTAGGGCACTGGCGGTAGCGGTCAAACTCGCCGGCGGCAGATCTCCAAGGGGTCACCGCGACGCATCTTTTCGTGGTGCGCATTGGCTGACTCATCCGGTGCGCCTTAATAGTGTGTGGCTATTGCGAGTGTATACATGACATTACTTGGCAGTTTATAGCAGTGGTGTATACTTAAGGTAGTTCTTTCTGAGGGGGCATTCCGCCCCACCAGCACACTTCCAACTAAAAAGGAGAACGGCATGGAAGGACTACTCGCTCATTGCGATTCGCACAAACTTGCCCGCAACGACCTCGCGCTTATCCCAGCACCCGAAGGCACGGAGACCTTCAAGCCGGTTCCGCACGTGGAACTCGTCTCAAGCGTTCTCGAAGGTCTGTCATTCAGACAGATCAACGTGGTGCGAGACGAATATGCCGTTTCGGAAAATGGCATGAAGCTGTTCGGCGTCCTCGACCTCTACTTCAACCCGCAATTCCCCGAGTTTCAACCGCGCACGCTGTGGAGCCTCTCAAACGCATTCACGTCCGCCTTCAAAGGCCTCGATCCGGTCCCGCAGTTCAAGGCAACCGCGAAACTCGGCGAATTCTTGAGCCACGTCAACTGACCAAGCGAGTGGTTCGGTCCCGCAAATCCGTCCGGCGGCCTCCGGTCTCGCGACTCTCCCGTGCCTTTCGGCCGGATCAGTACCCTTCCCGGTGCCCGCAGTAAAAGTCGTGATTCAGCAAGCCTCGCTTTTTAGCGAGGCTTTTTCTTGGAACCGCTTCCATTCTTGGGCATGCTCGTCGCAATTCGGCTGTGTCGGGGCACTCCGACCCTGTCCGCAGCGGAAACACCTTCGGCTCTTGTCAGCGGCGGGGCGGCGGGAAACACCGGACTCGCCCGCTCTAGCGAGCCAAGTCCCCCGTCCGAAAAGCTGCCAAAAGTTGACCGGCTCCATGTGTTCGGGGAACAGGCCAGAAGGCACGGAAGATCTCATGGGGGGGTTGCTAGACGCAGGCTGGCGAGGCTTGGTATCTTTCGCCCGATCAGACTGATTTCAGGAGCAGACTGATGGGCTCACGGAATAATGATTGGGCCGAGAAAAGCAGAGAGCATGCAACCACCCTTGAAGGCGAGATCGCGCGCCTCAAGAGTGAACACGGCGACCGGCTCGGCTTGCGAGATTTCCATTACGACGAATTCTGGTCGCACGCCAGGGAAATCTCAGCGTTGTTCAAGACCCTGAAACCCCTTTTCCAGGACGACCGAGAACGGCTTTGGACCAGCTTCTCTTCAGCTTGCGAAGAGACAAAGAAGGCGTGGGCACGAGAGCGCGAAGCCCGCGCGGCGGAGTCCCGTGAAAAGCGCGGCCTCGTCATGTCCAAAATCAGTGAGGCGTACTATCAAGCCAAAGGAGCGTGGTCGGGGCCGGACTTTGCTCGCGCTGACGGGCTTTTGACTGAAGCGAGCGATCGGATGAAGAACGGCTGGGGCGGTTTCAATACCGTGACTCAGTTGATCAGCTCCACTTTCAACCAGGGCAGGATGACAAAAGAAGACCATGAGGAATGTTGGTCCGCGTGGAAGGAGGCGAAAGAACTCCTTCGGTCGAGACGAGATGAGTTCAATGCCGAGCTCCTAGCCAGAGACACTGAGCACATTCAGCGCTGGCGGGCTCTTCTCGCAAAGAACGAAGCCATTGTCGAGAGTCTCGAAGCTCAAATCGACCACTGTAGGGAGATGGAGCGCGACGCTAAGACCGAAGAACACGCCAGTCGTGTGAGGGGCTGGATCGAAGAGAAAATCCAGAAAATCTCTGACATTCGGAAGACCAACGAGGAGTTGGAAGCCAAGATAGTCTCGGTCGAAAACAGACGGCGACGCTAACCTCACACCGTGACCCAAAACCAAGACGGGTACCGCCCTCAGTCGTTTGAAGGCTTCTTGACCACTTCGAACCAGGTTTCCAATGCTCTGCAGGTCCTTTCTTGCGCTTCGAGAACGCGACTGCGATAGGTCTCAGAAGCGTCGTTGGCTTGGTTGGGTATTTTGAGTTCTGACTTTATCGCGATCAGCAAAGCTGTCTCGCGGTCGAGCGCATTGGTCAACTCCGCAAAGGAGGCCTCCTCTTTTTCACTTAGCGGCGAGCGCTCGGGTAGTTCATGCTTCATCATCCAGTTGACTATGTAGTAGTTGTTTTGGCCATCGACCTTTCCATCAAGTATACATGACTAGCTAATACAGATGCTGCGACTCTACGGCCTCGGCAAGCTTCTCCCACGGAGGGGACGCGGAAGAGGGGGTTGCGTGCGTGGCATCGCGGGCAAGAGATGGTGCGCCACTTCCCGCTCGGCCATCGCTCGCGTTCGCGCGTAGTACTGGCGCGACCAGTGCACGATCCGATCTCGGTACGACTTCTCAATCGGCGGCGGTGGGAGCGTCTTTGCGCTGAAGGGGTACGAGGTCATTCCTCCTACCTTGAGTTTTAAGAAAATGTGATGTTGGTCCAAGCCCGTGAGTTCTTCTGCGCACACCGGAGCAAATTCGCGCGAGACGTATTCCGCGTCTTCGGCGCTCAGCTGGAAGGTCACGGCGGTTCCGATATTCCCGAAAATCGCGCCCCTGAGGTCGTCGGAAACCTGCGCGAGATACTGGTGGCTCAAGATCAAGCCGAGCTTGTACTTGCGGGATTCGGACAAGAGGGCGCTCATCGTCCCCTGTGTGGCGAAGGAAGGAAATTCGTCGACGTAGAGAAAGAAAGGCCGGCGCTCCGCCTCTGGAGTGTCCTGGCGAGTGAATGCTGCGAGAAGGATGCGCGTGAGAATCATCGATCCCAAGAGCGCTGCGGTGTCCTCGCCGAGCGCGCCCTTCGCGAGATTCACGATCAGCACCTTGCCCTCGTCCATGAGTTTGCGAAGTTCAAAGAGGTTTTTGCGCTGTCCCACAATGTTGCGGACGAGGGGCGTCATGGTGAACTCGCCCACCTTGTTTTGGATCGGCGCAATCACCTCTTCACGAAACTTCGGAGAATAGGCTGCATACTCATGCTCCCAGAATCGGCCTACAGCCGGATTCTGAAGGCCTGCGACTACCTGGGTTCGAAATGCGTCATTGATCAAGATGCGCGACACGTCGAGGAGCGTCGCCCCCGGAGTCTCGAGGAGCGCAAGGACTGCGTTTTTGATGAGATACTCAGTGCGCGGTCCCCATGAATCGGCCCAGAACCGCTTGAAGATTGAAACGAGACCGGCCGCGATCAAATGGTGCTGCGCTTCATCTACAGCCTCGAGGACGTTGAAGGGCACCGGAAAGTCGATATCGGCAGGGTTCAAGTAGACGACATCCTGAAGCCGTGATCGGGGAACACGGTCGAGCACTTCCTCGGCCAAGTCGCCATGAGGGTCGAGCAGCGCGAAGCCGTGGCCGCGTCGTAGGTCCTGAGTCATGAAATTCTGAAGCAACGTCGATTTGCCGGTTCCGGTTTTCCCGATCACGTGTGTATGAAAAAGGCGGTCGGTGTCTTCGATTCCGATCTCGTGGTCGTTCCGCTCGCCGCGGATGTAGTCGGGCATGAAATCCCACGGCGAGGTGCTGTGTGCGAAAATAGTTTTCCCCGGCTGCGGCCGGTGCGGTTGGTGGTGCATGAGTACGGGGCAAGATTCCGAACCGAGAAGGGCGGGAAGCGCCCGCCCCTCCCAGCCGCTCCGTGCATCGCTTCTGTACGGAACTTGCCGAACTAACCAGTTGGCACTAGACCAGGGCTGCCGACTGGTTAGAACAGAGCCGCCCTGAAAAGTGGTCTAGCAGCTCCGTCCGCCCCACACTCTGCCAACCAACTGCAGAGCGTGGTGTTTGGACGCAATGCGATTGGCGGGTGTTGGTTTTGAGGAAGGGGGTTCGACGCTTTTAGTATACCAACCGGAACGCCCGCGCCTTGTGGAAAATCAGTGCGGAAAGAGAGCTTGCTGCTTGCCAGCGGCACTTGTCCAGATCGGTTCGTGAAGAAAGCGCTCGGGAGTCGTAACGGTCCACGCGCTCTCGTTTGTAAACCAAAACAGGTTCAATCCCCGCCCCTCGGAGTCGGTCTGCGCTGCCGTCCTGCGTAGAGCTTCAGCGCGGGCCGGCGTTTTCGCGACCGTGAGTACGAGCATGCTGTCCTTTTGCGGCCTCAACTCGTCAGCCCAATATTGCCAGTACGCGACGCACTTTTTCTTAAAAGAACTCTGCGAAAATCCACGGCGCTCAAGGGGCATGGTGTGGTTGTCGGTCTCCAGAAACACCAGCTCCTGGCGCCCGTTGCCGGCGGAAACCAGAAACACCGCGTCGGGAACCAGCGGCAGCGTCTCGCCATCCACATCGATCCGCCTGCGCCATTGGCTCTCCCCCATCCAGCGGTCGAGGCTGATGGCCTTCTTCCCAGCCGCGACCTTGAGCGTCGCATACACCCGCGTGATCATGAGCGGATGGGCAAACGAACTCGGCCGCAATCTCCCGTTGTTGCGGTTCCAATCGCCTGAAAGTTTAAGGATGTCCGCGCCCTTCTGCCCCAACGCCCACACGTCCTCCGGACGGCCGCGCGGCCTCCTTTCGTCCAGCACGGCGAACTCCGGGACGCGTGCGGGTGCGATCCGCCGCGCCGGCCGGTCCAGGTACCGTAGGCGCGCGAGCTTCCGCAATCGCCGGCGTAGCTTCTCTTCGGTTGGAAAGCAGTTCGGTACGAGCAATACGGCAAGGTGGCTCGTCTCGGCGAATCGAATCGCCCCGAACAGCTCAACGACTTTCAGGTCGCGTTCAGTCAGTGTCGGTTGGCGGTTTCGGGATGCTCCTGGCCCGAGGAGATCCGTCGTCTTTAGTCTCATCGGGTTGTGCTGATGCTTTCATTGTACGGCGGACCGGCCGGCGCGCCAGTGTGAAGCGTTGTTTTCGAGATGCTTCTTCCTCGGCGATCTGCTCGGGTGTCGACTAGGACGGCTGCGGAAACATCAGGCCACACACAAATCGGTTGTTGACAGACAGTAGAGAAGACCTACACTGAAGGAAGTATTTTTGACCCCGGAGATACCCCTTCTGCCAGCGTCGGTCCTGTATCCACAATGGCCCTCCTCAGGTTGACGACTCCTGAAGGACGGCGGGCGTACGGGAAGCGCGGGAGTTGGCGGGTCCTGATAAGCGCTTGCGGCCGGGGTCCATGTGCGACATCCCGTAAGTTCCGTCGGCGGCCACACAGCCTGCCAGCTCCCCCGGGCCTTCCGGCCCTCAGCACGTTTCCCGGTGCCCACCGTAAAAGTCGTGCTTCAGTAAGCCCCGCTTTGAGTGGGGCTTTTTCTTTGAGCCTAGCGATACGGGAACTGCGGGTGGCAGAAAGCCGTCAATGGAGGGGAGGGTCGGCAATTGAGAAACGCCAAAGGACATTTGTGGCGGGAGTGGCCAGTCGGGTGTCAGTTCTGGTGCTAGTTCGTGGTCGAAAAGGGCTGAAGTCGGCCGAACTTGATCGAAGTTGGGCTGGGGGCTAAGCGGTTGCGAATCAAGAAGAATTCCAGATTCGCGCTTCATTTTCGCGCGGTTCTATTTCGCCTTCGTAATCAGCAGGTCGTCGGTTCGAATCCGACGGGTGGCTTCCAAAAAGCCCCCAGTTTCAGTAACCGCCTGTCGAATTTGCTCGGGTTTGTTCGTCGTCCAGATAGAAAGGCGCGATCTACGCCTCACGAGGAGGTGCTAACGATGAACTTTGTGTTAATGGGGTTCGAGCGCAGAGGCGAATGGGGCGAGCTGCCGCCCGAAGCCGAGCGACAACGCCGGATCCGCGAGCATCAGGAGGGGCGGCTTCCGCGTTCAGCGCGTAACCGGCGAGCCGAAGGGGAGTGGGACGCAGTCGTCAGTGACCACTTGGAACGCACCCGAAAGGACTAAGTTCACGTATCCTTTGTCCCGAGCCTGGTTGCCTCTCCAAACCCGCGCTGAGCGTATCGAAGAACCGGGGCCCAGGTGGTCAAAGTAGCCGACAATCGCTTATATTCGGATAATTGAGATCGTCGGAAGCGCGCCAAAGGGGGAACTATGCAGGTTCTGCTCAGGTACTCGTGCGGAACAGGGCCGAAACTGGCCGAATAGGCTCGCGAAAATGTCTTGATTTCTTTGGGTTTCTTCGGTTCGGTTAGGCTGCTATCTTGCCCTCAAACTGATTCGTAATCGGCAGGTCGTCGGTTCGAATCCGACGGGTGGCTCCAATGAAAGGGCTTGCGCGCTCTGGTAGTGTCTCGGTTTGAAATTTCAGCCCCGACACTTCGCTTATGCATCGCAGCAACCAATCGGGGGTAAGGGCCGAAGCGCACCCAAGCGTAACCCTCAAGAACGTCATCAGCGACTTCTAGCCCTTGATCGCTTCTGGTTGCGGCGCTTCCCATCCACAGGGTAGCTCTTGAAATTATACCCACCGCTTCGCGCGAAGTCTCGGCACAGCAAACTTGCAGGAATAGTGTCGCTCGTCGTCAGCCTGTTGCTGTTTGGGACGGCTCTGGCGGCCTCGAGTGCTTCGTCCGCGCCTGAGAAAAAAATCCCACGCGGCAAGCTGACCTTCACGCCGAAGTCGCTTGCCTTCCCCAGAACCCAAGCAGGCACGAGCCGCGAGATGTCGGTCGGTCTTACCAATGCCGGCGCGGTCGCAATCGACATAACCAAAATCACCGTCACCGGAGCCGGCTTCTCGGCAGCCCAGAATTGCCTGGGCACTTTGGCCGCGACCACCGGTACTTGCGAAGTGGTCGTGACTTTCAGCCCCGCCGCCGCGAAGCATACCAAGGGGACCAAGGTTACCGGCACGCTAACAATCAAAGATAACGCGTCGAACAACCCTCAGACAGTTGGCCTTTCCGGGACGAAGTTCGGACCTGTGGCGACTCCGACGCCAACGCCGACTCCGACACCCACGCGGACGCCAACTCGGACCGCGACACCGACAACTACGCCGACCCCGAAGCCCCCAACGCCCACTGCGACCCCGACGCCGACACCGGGTTCCACTCGAACCCCGACACCAATTCCAACCCCGACGCCAACACAAACACCGACCCCGACGGCCACACCGACACCGACACCCACGCACACGCCGACCCCGACGCCAACTCAAACCGCGACACCGACACGCACGCCGACCCCGACGCCAACGCCCACTGCGACCCCAACGCCGGGTCCCACACCAACGCCGACGCCGACTCCAACACCGACGCCGACCGCGACCGCGACCCCGACGCCCACTGAGACTCAGACCCCTACACCGACGCCCACGGCCACGCCGACTGAGACGCCGACGCTGACCCCGACACCTACGCCAAGCCGACGCCGACGCCCACTGAGACCCCGACCCCAACTGAGACGCCGACCTCGACGCCGACACCGACGCCCACTGAGACCCCGACCCCGACGCCAACGCCCACTGCGACCCCGACGCCAACTCAAACCGCGACCCCGACACGCACGCCGACTCCGACGCCAACGCCGACCCCCACGCCGACCCCGACGCCAACTCAGACCGCCACCCCGACACCCACGCGGACCCCGACTCCAACGCCCGCTGCGACCCCAACACCGGGTTCCACCTCAACCCCGACGCCGACACCAACACGGACCCCGACCGCGACACCGACGCCCACGCCGACCCCGACGCCAACTCAAACCGCGACACCGACACGCACGCCGACCCCTACGCCAACGCCCACGCTGACCCCGACGCCAACTCAGACCGCGACACCGACACCCACGCGGACCCCGACTCCAACGCCCACTGCGACTTCAACACCAGGTCCCACCTCAACCCCGACGCCAACTCCAACACCGACCCCGACCGAGACCCCGACCCCGACGCCCACGGCCACGCCGACTGAGACGCCGACACCTACGCCGACGCCCACGGCCACGCCGACTGAGACGTTGACGCCGACGCCAACGCCCACGACCACTGAGACTCCGACCCCGACTCAGACTCCAACGGCGACGCCGACCCCGACGCCCACGGCCACGCCGACTGAGACGCCGACGCCGACGTTGACTCCGACGCCGACGCCCACGACCACTGAGACTCCGACCCCGACTCAGACTCCAACGGCGACGCCGACCCCGACGCCCACGGCCACGCCGACTGAGACGCCGACGCCGACGTTGACTCCGACGCCGACGCCCACGACCACTGAGACTCCGACCCCGACTCAGACTCCGACGGCGACGCCGACACTGACGCCCACGGTCACGCCGACTGAGACGCCGACACCTACGCCGACGCCGACGTTGACGCCGACGCCAACGCCCACGACCACTGAGACTCCGACCCCGACTCAGACTCCAACGGCGACGCCGACCCCGACGCCCACGGTCACGCCGACTGAGACGCCGACACCTACGCCGACGCCAACGTTGACGCCGACGCCGACGACCACTGAGACTCCGACCCCGACACCGACGCCCACTGAGACGCCCACCGCGACCTCGACTCAGACCCCGACCCCAACTGAGACGCCGACGCCTACGCCAACGCCAACTGAGACTCCGACTCCGACCCCGACACCTACGCCCACGCCCACTGGGACTCCGACCCCGACGCCGACACCGACCCCGACCCCTACGCCGACCCCGACGTTGACTCCGACACCTACGCCCACGCCCACGCCCACTAAGACTGCGACCCCGACTCAGACCCCGACGCCAACACCGACCTCGACGCCGACACCGACCCCGACCCCTACGCCGACCCCGACGTTGACTCCGACACCTACGCCAACGCCCACGCCCACCGGGACTCCGACCCCGACTCAGACCCGGACGCCGACGCCGACACCGACGCCCACGGCCACGCCGACTGAGACACCTACGCCGACACCGACGTTGAGTCCGACACCTACGCCCACGCCCACTAAGACTGCGACCCCGACACCTACCCCGACGCCTACGCCGACCCCGACACCTACGCCGACACCGACGTTGAGTCCGACACCTACGCCAACGCCCACGCCCACTGGGACTCCGACCCCGACTCGGACGCCTACGCCGACCCCGACGCCTACGCCGACGCCCACACCCACCCCAACACCGACTCCCTGTGCCTCAGGCATTTGTGGGGAAGTAGCGAGCGGCCTCACGCCGATAGCCAATTCTTCCGTCAAGCTGTACGTAGCCGGCACCGTCGGTTATGGCTTGGGCGCCGCCCCGATCGGGACGGCCACCACGAACGCCAGCGGTGCCTTTACGGTCTTTTCGTACACCTGCCCGGCTGGAAATCCGCAGACCTTTATCACTGCGAGTGGTGGCAACGCCGGCTCGGGCACCAATTCGGCGATCGGGCTGATGGCTGTGCTGGGTCCGTGTAAGAGCCTTTCGACTTCGACTCACGTGACCATCAATGAGTTGACCACGGCGGCGGCCCAATGGGCGCTGGCGCAGTTCTTCGATTCGACCGGGCATACCATCGGCGCGCCGTCAACCAACGCGACCGGGCTGAAAAACGCGTACACCGGCTTCGCCAACCTGGCGGGCGTAAATTCGGCCACTTTATCGGTGAGCGGCAATCCGGCGAGCTTCGTGATCGGCGCGGGGACGTGCCAGTTGGAATCGGCGCCTGCGAGCTGCGATCCACTCAACCGGCTGAACACGCTGGCCAACATCCTGGCCGGATGCATCGAGAGTTCCGGATCGTCGTCGAGCGCGTGCGCGCAGCTGATGTGCGATGCGACCCCTGGTGACATCTACACCAGTAGCTGTTCGGGGACTCCGACTATCACCGACACGATCGGGGCCGCGCACCTGATCGTTACCCACCCGGCGAATAACGTGGGCACGCTGTACGGACTGGCGTCGGTCAGTACCCCGTTCAGCCCGGCGCTGACCGCGGCGCCCGACGGATGGGAGATCGCGCTGAACTTCGCCCCCTCGGCGGCGGCGTTCAGCAACCCCTACTCGATAGCGCTGGATGGATCCGGCAACGTCTTTGCGGTGAATTTCGCCGGCAACAGCGTGAGCGAGCTGACGGCGGCCAGCGGTTACGCCACAGGCCTCGACTTCGCTCCCCCGAGCGCGTTCAACGGCCCCATCTCGCTGGCGCCGGACGTATCGGGCAACGTCTTTGTAGCGAATTTCTACAACAGCAACGTGAGCGAGCTGACGGCCGCGAGCAGTTACGCTACGGCCATCGACTTTGCCCCCACGGGCGCGGCGATCGCAGACCCCCTTTCGATAGCGTTGGACGGGTCCGGCAACATTTTCGCGGCGAATTGCGGCAGCGGATGCAGCGGCAGCGGCGGCAGCGTGAGCGAGCTCACGACGAGCAGCGGTTACAGCGCGGGCCTGAACTTCAACCCCGCGGGCGCGTCGTTTGAGCAGCCCGAATCGATTCAGCTGGACGGATCAGGAAACGTCTTTGCGGAAGATTCCACCAGCAACAGCGTGAGTGAGCTGACGGCAAGCAGCAATTATGACACCGGCCTGAACTTCGCCCCCGCAGGCGCGATCAGAAACCCCGTAGCGATTGCGTTGGATGCCTCCGACAACGTTTTTGTGGGGAATTCGGGCAACTCCACCGTGAGCGAGCTGACCGCGGCGAGCAGTTACGCTACGGGCCTCAACTTCAGTCCCGCGGGCGCGGCGCTGGAATTTCCCTTTGCGATAGCGCTGGACGGATCGGGCAATGTCTTTGTGGCGAATTTCTACGACGGAGTAAGCGAGCTGACGGCCGCGAGCAGCTACAGTGCGGGCTTCGACTTCGCCGCCGCGGGCGCACAGTTCAGCGAGGTCGTCTCGATAGCGCTGGACGAATCCGGCAACGTCTTCGTGGCGAATTACAATGGCAGTGTAAATGGCAGTCTGAGCGAACTCCTCGGTCTGGCCAAGCCGGTGATCACGCCCGTCCAAGGCTGCGTCGTCTTCTGGAAGAACCATCCCGGCCAGGCTTGCGTGCCATAGCGGCGGCGGCGACGCCACGACCTGGGGCGCAGGCAACCAGTGGCCGCAGGGTGGCGAGTACGGAGACCGCTGCGCGAGCCGCTGCTGCCGGGGGCGGTTAGATCTCCGCTCTGATGTCGCGATCGTCGGAGAGGACGCGGACCTTTACGTGATGCTCGTGGTCGCCCAGGGCGCCCCAGTGCATCGCGAAATTCTCGAGCTGCACGTCGGGTGAGAACTTCGCCGAGACGCCCATCACGACTTCCTCCACGCCGAGGCGGAAGGCCGTGTTCGCGATCGCGAATTGCTGGTCGTTGGAAATCACCACCAGCGGCGTGACCGCGCGGCCGTGGTCCTCGCAGACCTTGACCACCCGGCTGAAGAGCTTCTCCTCTTCCACGGTGAACGGCTGCGCGCCGTCGCTGGAGGCCAGCCCGCGCTCGTTGCGCACCGTGAGCGCGATCAGATCGGCGTCATCGCGCTCGTTGAGGTAGCGATGCAGATGGGTGAGGTTGCGCGGGTCGCGGATCGCGACCAGCTTCCTGACCTTGCCGTCGATTCCGAGCGCCGCCGGATCGAGCGGCTGATCGGGTTCCACGATGTGAAGATTGAACTTCTCGGGTTCTTCGCCGTATTCATGCGGCGCCGCGCCGTTAATCCGCTCGGAGATCGAGAAGATAATGAACAGGCCCGCGGTGAACGACACGCCCCAGATGGTTGCGACCTGCTTGGTGAATAGATTCACTATCGCGATGGCGAGCAGCGTCATGAAAGTGAGCGCGAGCCCGAGCGGAAAATCCTGTCCGCCGGGACGAAACCATTTCAGGTTGAGCGGCATCCGCCACAGCCGGTGATATTTCTCGCGGTAGCGCAGCACCAGCACCGACAGGCTCTTGAACACGAAACTCCACACCACGCCGAAAGCGTAGGCCTCGCCCAGCACGTACATGTCGCCGCGCGAGAGCACGATGGTCGCGATCTGCAGGCCGGCCACCAGGTTTATGATCCGGTAGTTCGTGCCGTAGCGCTTGTGCGGATTGCGGAACCAGTCGAGCATCACGCCGTCTTCGGCGACGCGCGTCAGCACGCCGACCGAGCCGACGATTGCGGTGTTGACCGCGCCGGCAAGGATCAGGAAGCCGGTGAAGACGACGAAGACCCGCAATGCCAGGCGCGCCCACAGCGGCCCGACCACGTACATCGCCAGCCCGCCGATCAGGTTGTCGCTGTAGTTCGCCATCCGCACGCTGTCGGGGATGATCATCACGGCGAAGAACGAAACCAGGCCGGTCAGCAGCAAGCTGTATATGAAGATGACGAAGCCGGCGCGGAGCAGGTTCTTGAGCTTGGGCGCCTCGATCTCGCGGTTAACCTGCGCGAGCGATTCCTCACCCGACATCGCGAGAATCGAATGGCCGAACGCAATCAGGATTCCGAACGCTCCGATAGTGCGGGCGGCCGGCAGATGCACCAGCCATCCCAGCGATGTGTCGGGCAGCTTGAGCTCGAAGGGCGGCAGATGCGCGCCGCGGACGTAGAGCGTCAGGCCGCACCATACGATCATCAGCACCGCCATCACGGTGGTGACCTGCATGATGCGCATCGCCTTTTCGCTCGACTCCTCTATCCCCAAAATGTTTTGCCACCAGAAGTAGACCGTCGCCGCGATCGCGAACGAAGCCGCGGTCACGTCGGGCGGAAAGACGATGTTGACGTGCGCCAGATGGAGCAGCTCGTTCATCAGCCCGGTGATGTACTGGCCGGCCGAGACCCCGCTGATCGGCCCGGTCAGGATGTAATCGAACATCAGAGCCGACACCGAGATTTTCGCGAGCGTCGAGCCCATCGCTTCCTTTACCACCCGGTACACGCCGCCGCGCGTGAACATCGAGCACGACTCGACGTACACGGCGCGCACCGCGTATGAGAACAGCATCACGCCCAGAATGAAGTAGGGAGCCGAGCGGCCTACAGCCTGCTCGACGATTCCGCCGATGTAGTACGCGGTCGAGGCGAGATCGCAGAGCACCACCGCCGACGCTCGCCAGAACGAGATGAAAGTCAGCATCCCGGTGGTGATTACGATTACCCTGGTGTTCCTTCCGGCCGCGCCTTCGATCTGCCCCAGCGGCGCGGTTGTGCTGACAGACTGAATTCTGGGATTGGCGGCCAAGCGATCCTCCGTGCAGATTTTCAGAACGAAACGGTCCGATCCAGCTTTTCATAATGCAAAGTTTGCGCCTCGAATTCTGCCCGCGATTCCAAGGGCCGCTCTTGGGAAGATTGCGAGCCGCAAGAGCCCGCACAGGTTTCAGTCGTGCATTTTGCAATGACGCCGCGCCGCCTGCTTGCCTGCCGCATCGGCGTGGGGGTTAGAATGCGGTCATGACCGATAGCGCGAGCGGCGGGTTGTGGTGGTCGCTCGCCGGCCGCGTATGGCTGACCAACCTGATCCTGGTGCTGCTGATGGCGGCTCTGGGCGTCCTGGCGACCTCGCGGCTCGCGGTGCTGGAAAGCTCCGTGAACCGCATGCTCTCGCGGAATTACCAGTCGATACGGGCTGCCCATCAAATGTCAGGCGCGGTCGCCGCGTTCAGAACCGGCGATCTGAGCGCGCAACAGGCGCAAACGGAATTTCGGAAATGGCTGGCGATCGAACAGGCCAACGTCACCGAACCGGGCGAGGATCGTCTTGCCGCGCAAATCGCGGCCGACGGCTCCCGATTCTTCAGCGCGCCTCCATCCGCAACGGCTCAGAGCGCGGAGCTCGCACGCCGGCTCGATACCGCGATGGACGCGCTGGTAGCGATGAACGAGCATGCGATGTTCAGTGCGGATCGGCATACCGTGGCCGTAGCGCGCAGACTGCGCACCGACGAGTTGGTCATCGTAACGCTGGCGGTCGCGATGCTCGCCGCGTCGAGCTACGTCTTCGCCCGCACGCTGGTCGTCCGTCCGTTGAAGCAACTGGTCGATACGCTGCGCGAGATCGACAACGAGCAATCGCTGCGCGCGATGTCGCCGCAGCGCACCGCCGAGCTGGCGACCCTGGCGGACGAGTTCAATGCGATGGTCGGACGCCTCGAGCACGGCTACCGCCTGCGCCTGGACGAGCTGATGCGCGAGCGATCGAAGAGCGCCGCGATTATCGAGAGCGTGGAGGACGGGCTGATCGTGCTCGACCATCAGGGCGCGATCGTGCACATCAACGAGGTCGCCGGCGCGATTCTGGACCTTGAACCGCAAAGCGTCGCCGGACACAAGCTCGACGAGCTCGCCGCCCGCAGCGCGCACGTCGCGCGCGTGCTTGCGGCCCGGCTGCACGAAGCAAATCAGGCCGGGGGAAATCGGGCGGAAGCAGGCCGGGACGGAGCCAGTAAAGACGACCGCAACCCCGACGCCCCGTCAGCCGAGTTCAAGGTCTTCGTCCGCGGCCGCGACCATAGCTACCTGACTCGCGAGCTGCCCTGGATGGGCCCGCATGGCGAGCCGCTTGGAACGATCATTCTGCTCCAGGACGTGACTTTCATCCGCGACCAGGAAGGCGCGCGCACCCATCTGATCGCGACCTTGTCGCACGAGCTCAAGACCCCGCTGACTTCGCTTTCGATCGGCGCGGAACTCCTGGCCGAGGCCGCCGCGGCGGAGACCGGTGCGCGCCAGCGCGAGATTCTGACCACGATTCGCGACGACGTGAGCCGCTTGCAGGCTATCGCGGGCGACTTGCTCGACGCCTCGCGCAACAGTGCGGCGCGAATCGGGGTCGAGCGGCGTCCGATCATGCTCGACCGCATAGTGCGCGAGGTCAGCGCGGCGTTTAAGATCCAGGCCGAGGAGAAGCATCTTAAGCTGGAAGTATGCGCGGGCGCCGCGCCGGTACCGATCTGGGGCGATCCGATCAAGCTGCCGTGGGTGATCACCAACCTGGTGGGCAATGCGATGCGCTACACTCCGGAGGGCGGCAGGATCACGATCGAAATCCAGTCCGAAGCGAAGACCGCGCGTGTGATCGTCACCGACACCGGCCCCGGAATCGCCGAAGACGTGCTGCCCCGGATCTTCGAGCCCTATGCGCAATTTCCCAACGAGCCGGCGCGCGCCGGCTCGGCCGGCCTCGGACTGTATATCGCCAAGGAAATCGTCGAGGCTCACAACGGCCGGATTTTCGCCAGCAGCCGGCGCGGCGAGGGCAGCCGCTTCATCGTCGAGATTCCGGTCAGGGAGGAAGTGATTGGCTAGCATCCTGGTGGTCGACGACGACCGCAACATCCGCCGCATGATAGTCGCGACGCTGGAGCCGGCGGGCTTTTCCGTGCTCGAGGCCGACAGCGCCGCGCGCGCCCTGGAGATTCTCGCCAAAAGCGGCGCCGACCCGATCGATCTGATCGTGTCGGACATCCGGATGGCCGGGATGGACGGCTTCAAGCTGCTCAACGAGGTCAAGCGCGCGAGGCCCGCGACTCCGGTGATCATGATGACCGCGTACAGCTCGATTCCCGACGCGGTCGAGGCGGTCCGTCGCGGAGCGAGCGATTACGTCCCCAAGCCGTTCAGCGCCGAACACATCCGGCAAGTCGTCGCGCGCACGATCGAATTGCAAACGCTGCGGGTCGAAAACCGCACCCTCAGGAGCAGCCTCGAACGGCTCGCCAGGCCGGGCGCGTTTCTGACTCCCGGGCCGCACACCAGAAAAGTGGCCGAGACCGCGGCGCAGGTCGCGGCCAGCGACGCGACCGTTCTGATCACCGGCGAGACCGGCACCGGCAAGAGCATTCTGGCCCGGCAGATTCACGAGCTCAGCCCGCGCCGAGAGGGCCCGTTCGTCGAGGTCGCCTGCACCACGCTGAGCGAGCATCTGCTGGAAAGCGAGCTCTTCGGACACGTTCGCGGCTCGTTCACGGGCGCAATCAAGGACAAGCCTGGCCGGCTCGAGGCGGCCGACGGCGGCACGGTCTTTCTTGACGAGATCGGCGACCTCTCGCCCGAGCTGCAAGCCAAGCTGTTGCGCTTCCTTCAGGACAAGACTTTCGAGCGGGTAGGCGGTGCGACGACCTTGAAAATCGACGCGCGCATCATCGCGGCCACCAACCAGGCGCTCGAACAGGCGGTGCGCGAAAAGCGCTTTCGCGAGGACCTGTACTATCGCCTCAACGTGATCGAGATTCGCATCCCGCCGCTGCGCGATCGGCCCAGCGAAATCGTGCCGCTCGCCGAGCATTTCATCGAGCGCGCCGCCGTGATGCATCACAAGCCCGGTCTTGCGCTCGCGCCCGACGCACGCGCGGCGCTGGCCGCGTACTCGTGGCCCGGCAACGTGCGCGAGCTGCGCAACGCGATCGAGCGCGCGGTGATCCTTAGCCGCGGCGACTCTATCGCGCTGAGCGACCTGCCCGACAAGATCGTGGCCGAGCCGCGGCGCAGCGACGGCGCTCAATCGCTGGAGGACCTGGAACGGCGCCACATCGAGATGGTGTTGGAGCAGGCGGTCACGCTGGAGGAGGCGGCCGACATGCTCGGCATCAATGTCGCGACGCTATGGCGCAAGCGCCGCAAGTACGGCCTGGAGTAGGATTCGACGCCACGCATAAAGGTGCACGAACTTCTGAGTCAGTTGTGAAAATTAATTGGAAAGATATTTTTAAGTTTCTCTCCGGCGCATTTTTCGTCACGGCTGGGGCGAGCTGGTATCTGTCCTGGTACCGCATCGGTGTTCCTGTGTTTGGATTCACAATGACACCCGAGTTTTTGGCATTTAGGGGTTTCATACACTTCGCGCTATTTCTAATTTCCTTTTACCTCGGTTTTGTAAGGAAATAACAACCTATAGTTCCACCTGGAAGGACTTCGGGAATACGCACTGACTATCCCGGAACCGACGTGACCTCGGCCGATCTGCCGCGATGGCGGCGGTAGATGTTTTCCACCCATCGGAACGCCGGGCGCTGCGCGATCGAGTCGCGGTACTCGCGGATCGACTGCGGCGGAGCGCCGGCCGTGCGGTACTCGAACTCGGGTGGCATCACGATCGGGCAGAACAGCGCGGCTGCGGTGAGATCGGCGACGGTGAAACTATTGCTTACCAGGTAGCCGGAGGGTTGCAGCTCGGACTCGATCCGGTCCAGCGCCGCACTCACTTTCGCGCGGCCAAGCTCGATAGTCTGCGGCGTGATGTTGTGGCGCGATTTGTAGAAGGACGCGAATGCCGGGAGGCCCAGCCGCATCACGCGACGCGCAAGCGGGCCCATTCCGGTTCCCAGTGCGGCAATCGCAACTTCCGGATGGTCGGCGAACAGCGGCCCGACGATCACCGCACGGGCGTGATGGCCGAGTTCCTCGTCGAAAAATTCCTCCAGCTCCGCCGCGCGGCGCCGCCCGGATTCGTCGCGAGGATAGAGCGGAGGGTCGGGCTTGAAGCGCTCGAGAGCCTCGATGATGCGGGTGGAATCGCCGATCGCCTTTCCATCGAGAAACAGGATCGGTAACGTCCCCCGCCCGGTGGCCCACCAGGCCTTGAGGAGATAACCCGGCCCGAGCGCGCGGCGCACGTGGGGAATGCCCTTGAAGTCGAGCGCCCAACGAACCTTCTCGTTGAAATGAGAAATCGGAAAGTGCCAGAGCGTCGGATAGTTCTGTGTCATTCCAATCTGGAATCATGACCAGGGGCGGTGCGTCAATAGTTGTGGAGTCTCGCCGGGCTGGCCTCAGTGGTCGAGGATCCCATCGTTACCGGCGCTCCGCATCGCCTCGAAGCGATCCTAATTACAGGCTGTCGCGACAATCGCATCACTGGTCTTTGCGGCGCCGCGCATTCACCACATTCGCAACGCAAGATCAGAGGTCCTTATTGAAAAGGCGAACGCGAGGCAGGTATACTGTGTGCATGAGCCGCAAGAACCAGGACACTCGGCTGCCACACTCCTCCGACGATTTTGACAGCCCAGAAGCTGTTGCGCGCTTCCGCAAGGCGGCTGCGTCTCTGACTACGGAGCTGACCACCTCAAAGGCCTCCGCGAAGAAAATCCTGATCGAGGAAGGCATATATAGCGAGTCGGGCGAACTCACCAAGAATTACCGGTCATAACCTTCTCCATTGATTGCATTCGCTTGCCTCTACCTTCGTCCTCGGTTATCACGGCTGCGATCGCGCTGTTGGCGAGCGACTACTCCAAAACGAAGCGTTCGAGGCCAGCAACAACGACTACGACTGGCTCGGTCCCGGAATCTACTTTTGGGAAGTGAACCCTGCGCGTGGCCTTGAGTTCGCCGGGGAAGTTGCGCGCCGAAAGCCCTCGGTAATAAGAGACCCGTTCGTCGTCGGAGCGATCATCTCGCTAGGGCGGTGCTTGGACTTGGCGACCAGTGCAGGCATCGAGCGCGTCCGCGCTGCACACGAAACGCTCGTCCTATCGGCTGAACAAGCTGGATTCAGCCTTCCCAGAAACGGCAGGGACCTGCTCCGGCGACATCTTGATTGCGCCGTAATGCGCCGGGTTCATCTCATCAATGAACGCGCCAAAGAGGACCCTATAGATACCGTCAGAGGAGTGTTCATCGAGGGCGAACCCATCTATCGCGGGTCTGGCTTTTTCGAGAAGACCCACATCCAGATAGCCGTTTGCAACCCCGCGTGCATCAAAGGCGTGTTCCGAGTTCCGAAAAGAGAACTTCCAACCATCGGCTCCGCCTGAAACCGAACCGGGTCTCCGGCTCAAGTCTCCGACGGCCCAACAAATAAATACGAGGCGCCAGGGACAGCGGTCAGTAGCTGTGGAGTCTCGCCAGCCGGTCGGCGTGGAAGTTGGCGTCGCCGAACAGCTCCTGGCCTACGCGGACGCGTTTCATGAAGAAGCCTACGTCGAATTCGTCGGTCATGCCGATTCCGCCGTGCATCTGGACCGCCTCCTGCACGGCGAGCGTCGCGCTGGCGCCGGCTTTGGCTTTCGCCACGGAGACGATCGCGCCGGCGGTCTCGAACGATTGGTCGAGCGTTTGCAGGGCTTTCAATACCGCCGAGCGCGTGAGCTCCAGATCGCAGTAGAGTTGAGCGGAGCGATGTTGAAGTGCCTGGAACTCGCCGATGGGCCGGCCGAATTGTTTGCGCTCCTTCAAGTAGTTCACGGTCCGTCCGAATGCCTCCTCAGCGGCGCCGAGGAGCTCCGCTGCGACACAGGCGCGTCCGACGTTCAGAGCGCCCTCCAGCATGTCCCATCCCGCGTCGACCTCGCCAAGGACGGCGTCGGCGGCGACGTTCACGTTGTCGAACGTGAGCCGTGCTGAATTGTGACTGTCGACCATCGGTGTCCGTTCTGCGCGGAGTCCTTTCGCCTTTCCGTTCACGAGCAGGAGAGTCAGGCCGCGAGTCTCACCCGGCGTTCCGGCGGTTCGTGCGGCGACGATCAAAAGATCGGCCACGTGGCCATCCACTACAAAGGTCTTCGCGCCTTTGAGTGTGAATGTGTTTCCGGTGCGAGCGGCAGTCAGAGCGGTTTTTTCCGGCCGATGTTTGGCGCCTTCATCTACTGCCAAGGCGGCGATCGAATCTCCGGCGGCGATTCGCGGAAGATACTCGGTCTTCTGCGCCTTGCTGCCGGCCCGCGCGATCGCGGTGGCGGCGAGGATCGCCGTCGACAGAAAGGGCGAGGGAGTCAGCGTGCGTCCCAACTCCTCCATGACCACCCCGGCTTCGACATGACCCGAGCCCAGGCCGCCGTAGTCTTGCGGAATGAGGATTCCGGTCCAGCCCATCTCCGCGAAGCTCTTCCAAAGCTTGGGCGAGAATCCTTCCGCGTCGCGGCTGTCGCGGAGCTGGCGCAGATGCGCGATCGGCGCATTCTTGCTCAGGAAGCCTCGCGCGTTGTCGCGAAGCATGATTTGTTCTTCGGTAAGCAGCAGCGGCATACGGGATCCGATCGTGGTGCGGTGGCTCTATGCTCCCGGCAAACCCAGGATGCGTTTGGCGATGATGTTGAGCTGAACTTCGCTGGTCCCGCCCTCGATCGAGTTGCCCTTGGAGCGCAGCCAGGCGCGCGCGGAATAGCCGTCGCGCGATCTGGGACCTTCCCATTCGAGCGCGTCCGATCCGCCCGCCGCCATCTGCAACTCGAGCCGGCGTTTGTTGAGCTCGGTGCCGTAGTATTTCAGCATCGACGATACCGCCGGATGAGCCTGACCGGCCTTGGCCATATCGCCAACCCGCTCCATCGTGAGCCGGAATGCCGCGGCGTCGATCTCGAAAGACGCTATCTGGCCGCGCAGCACGGTGTCGGCCAGGATCGCATTGTCGGTGCCGACGGTTTCGCGCGCGATCTGGCCCAGCGAGCGGCCTTCCGACGTACTGCCCATGCTGCCGATCATGTCGCGTTCGTGCGTGAGCAGATACTTGGCGATGCTCCATCCCTTGTTGAGCTGGCCGACCAGGTTCTCCTTCGGAACCAGCACGTCATCAAAGAAGGTCTGGCAGAAGGGAGATCGGCCGGAGATCAGCGTGATCGGCTTGGTCGATACGCCGGCGCTCTCCATGTCGAAGAGCAGAAAGCTGATGCCTTCGTGCTTGGACGCGGACGGGTCGGTGCGGACCAGGCAGAAAATCCAGTCCGCTTGGTCGGCAAATGAGGTCCAGATCTTCTGGCCGTTGACGACGAAGTGATCGCCCTTGGTCTCCGCGCGGGTCTGAAGCGAGGCGAGGTCGGAGCCCGCGCCGGGCTCGGAATAGCCCTGGCACCAGCGGATCTCCCCGCGGGCGATCCTGGGCAGATGCTCGCGCTTCTGTTTCTCGGAGCCATACTTCAGGAGCGCCGGCCCCAGCATCCAGATGCCGAAGCTGTCCAGCGGCGAGCGACAACCCAGCCGGCGCATCTCCTGGCGCAGGATCCTGGCTTCGTCGCGCGAGAGTCCGCCGCCGCCATACTCACGCGGCCACTCCGGTACCGTCCAGCCTCGTTCCGCCATGCGCTCGAGCCAGATCCGCTGAGCGTCAGAGTGGAAAACCCAGCGCCGGCCGCCCCAGCAGATGTCTTCTTCGCCCTGCGAGGAGCGGCGCATTTCAGGAGGACAATTCGCCTCGAGCCAGGCTCGCGTTTCTTCGCCGAAGGTCTCTAGATCATTCATAGGTATGTCTGGTCCTATTAAATCTCCATGCTTGTTTCAAGCTTGCGCGTTGCCACGGCTCGTTTCCAGAGGCGAAGCCTCGAAACATCGGCGAAGATGCCTCATCATGTGCTATGCGGTCGCATGGTTGGACTCGCGCGAGCCGGCTGGAGATCATGTCCGATGGAATCGTATGGACCGCAGTCACGCTTCGAGGAAGGAAAAACATGATCGCTCGAGCGATGTTGCTCCTGCTGTTGGCTTTGGCAATGAGTGTTGAGGCGCCGGGAAACGACGCGCGGGCCGAAACTCCCGCTCTGGCGAAGGCAACTTTCGCCGGCGGCTGCTTCTGGTGCATGCAGCCGGCATTCGATGGACTACCCGGCGTAGTGTCCACTCAAGCCGGGTACACCGGCGGACACACGGTGAATCCGACCTACGAAGAAGTCTCGACGCGGCGATACCGGACACGCCGAGTCGGTCGAAGTGACCTACGATCCGAAGAAGACTACCTACCGGAAGTTGCTCGACGTTTACTGGCACAACATCGATCCGACCGTTCGCGATCAGCAGTTCTGCGACAGTGGAAACCAATATCGCACTGCGATCTTTTTCCATGATGCGGAGCAGGAACGCGAGGCTTTGGCCTCGAAGGCCGAACTCGACAAGACCAAGCCGTTCAAGGATCCGATCGTCACCGAGATCGTTCCGGCTTCAACGTTCTACCCGGCTGAAGGCTACCACCAGCAGTATTGCCGCACGCACGCGATCGCTTACGGCCTCTATCGGTACAACTGCGGCCGCGACCAACGCCTGCGCGAACTTTGGGGAGCGGCCAGCGGCGGTCATTGACGATCCCGACCGGCTATCTGATAGGTTCGTCAGATGGCATTCAAGCATCCGTCGGGCGAAGAGTTTCAAGGTGTGATCGGCCGCACCGCCGCCGAGTCCAAGCCCTGGTGGCCCAGTCCGAAATTGCCGGATGGATCTCCCAACGTCGTGCTGATCGTGCTCGACGACAGCGGCTTCTCGCACTTCGGTTGTTACGGCTCGACTATCGAGACCCCGAACATCGACCGGCTCGCGGCAAACGGCCTGCGCTTCCGGGGTTTCCACACCACGGCGCTTTGCTCGCCGTCGCGCGCGTGTCTGTTGACCGGGCGCAATCATCACGCGGTCGGGATGCGAGCGATATCCAACATGGATACCGGCTTTCCCAACATGCGCGGCGCGATACCGCGATCCGCCGCGACGCTGGCGGAGATCCTGCGTGACAACGGTTACGCGACGTTTGCCGCCGGCAAGTGGCATCTGGCGCCGATGGCGGAATGTACTGCCGCCGGTCCTTATCACAACTGGCCGCTGCAACGCGGCTTCGATCGATACTACGGCTTCCTTCAGGGAGAGACGGACCAGTTTCATCCGGAACTGACCTACGATAACCACTTCATAGATACTCCCGGTACGTTCGAGGACGGCTATCATGTCTCCGAGGACCTGGTCGATCGGGCGATCGGATTCATTCGCGATACCACATCGCTGGTGCCGGAACGGCCTTTCTTTCTCTACCACGCGTTCGGCGCTACTCACTCGCCGCATCAGTCGCCGCGCCGGTACCTGGAAAAGTATCGGGGCCGGTTCGACGCCGGCTGGGACGCTGCGCGCGAGCAATGGTTCGGACGCCAGAAGCGGCTCGGCATCGTTCCGGCGCAGACCCGGCTTGCCCCGCACAATCCGGGCGTGCGCCCGTGGCAGGAATTGTCGGAAAAGGAGCGGCTCTTCGCGGCGCGGCTGCAGGAAGCATTCGCCGCGATGCTCGATCACACCGATCATCAGATCGGACGGCTGGTTGCGTTTCTGGACGAACTCAAGTTGCTCGACAACACGCTTCTGATAATCATGTCCGACAATGGCGCGAGCCAGGAAGGCGGTCCGATCGGCGTCCTGGACGAGATGCGCTACTTCAACGGGATGCGCGAGGACCTCGACGCCGCCGTCGAGCGGCTCGATGATATCGGTGGGCCGAATAGTCACTGCAATATACCTTGGGGATGGGCTCAGGCCGGCAACACGCCGCTGAAGTGGTATAAGCAGAATACTCACGGCGGGGGCGTGCGCGATCCGCTGATTATCCACTGGCCCGCGAAACTGCGAACCCCGGGCGAAATCCGGAGCCAGTTCTGCCACGCGATCGACCTCGCGCCGACCATCATGGACCTGCTCCATATCGAGCCGCCCCAGATTGTGGCGGGCGTGCCGCAGATGCCGATTCATGGCACGAGCCTGGCCGCCGCGCTGGCCGATCCGAACGCTACCACCTCGCGCGCCACGCAATACTTCGAGATGCTCGGACACCGCGGGATCTGGCATCGGGGCTGGAAGGCCGTCACCCATCACGCGCAGGGAACGCCCTTCGACGACGATCGCTGGGAGCTCTATAACGTCGACGAAGATTTCTCCGAGTGTGTCGACCTGGCGGAGTCGGAACCCGGGCGCCTCAAAGAGATGGTCGAGCTGTGGTGGTCGGAAGCGGAACGCAACGGCGTTTTGCCGCTCGACGACCGCGGCGCCGCGCTGCTTTTCCGAGCCGCGCAGCGTCCCGGCCTGCCGACCTCGCGCCGGCAGTTTGTCTACTATCCGCCGCTGTCGCACATCGTCGCCGACGCGTGCCCCTCGGCCGCGCGGGGCTGGACAATGATCGCAGACATAGAGCATCCGGCGGCGGATGCCGATGGCGCCCTAGTCGCGCGCGGGAGCATGAACAGCGGATTTGTCCTGTACCTGAAAAATGGACGCGCCTACTTCGATTACAACTGCTTTCACGACCACACCGTCGTCGCGAGCGAGCATCGGCTCGCAGCGGGGCATCGCAAGCTGGAAGTCCGCGTGGAACGAATCGACAAGAGCGCCGGGCGCGTGACGCTGCTGGTCGACGGCGCGCCGGCCGGCGAGGGCCGAATCGCGAATCTGCTTCGTATGCTATCGAGCACCGGAATGGATATCGGCCGCAGCCTTTCTCCCGTCAACGGCGACTACGCCGCTCCGTTCGCCTACCGCGGACGCATTCACAGTGTCGTGTTCGAGTTGCCCGCCGGCCCGCAGGATCGCGAGATCGAGGCGCAAGTCAGGGCCGCGATGACTCGGCAGTGACTGGCGCGATCACAGGGGGTCTCTCTGGCGTTGCCCAGTTCATATCCGGGCGTGGAGCAGCGCGATGAGCGCCGGCCCGTGATGCATGATGATGCGGGAGAGCGCGAACAACAGCCCGAAGAAAGCGCCGAAGATCCCGCCGTTGACGCGTATCCAGTCCAGGTGGGTGCGGGTCTTCGATTCGATCTGGATTCTGATCTGATCGTCGGAAAGCAGCGCCAGGTTTTCCCGCACCATGTGCGAAATCTGCCCCCGGCTCGCATCGACCGCCCGGCGCACCACCTGATCGATCATTCTGCGCGCAAGCTGATGCGCGTAGCTCGCGGGGTCGTGAAGCTGAAGGCCGAATTCGTGGATCGCACTCTCGATCGTCGCCACGAGCTCCGGGTCCTTGCGGAGCTCCGGCAGGCGCTTGCGCAGATTCGCTGCGATCCGGGCGGTCAATGCTTCCGCGCCCAACCCGTGGATGACCGCGTAGATGCGCGTGAAGGTCTTCGGCAGGGTTCTTTTCAGAATCGATTCGAGGACATCGCGCTGCTCCGGCGACTCCAGATACTCGACCGCGCGGTTCAGGATACGCTCGAGTCCCGCTTCCCCAAGCAGGTGATCCAGCTTAACGTCCTCGAGAAAGGAGCCCAGCCGGCCGACCAGCTCCATTTCGTGCAGCTTGCGCCCGATCATCTGGGGTGTCAGCCATTCGTTCTCGATCGTGGCGGCGATTCCGTCGATCAGTTTCTCGCGGTTCCTGGGGAGCACGCCCGAGTTTGGAAGATACCAGCGTCGCTCGAAGATCATCTTGAGCGCGATGTAATCGCATAGGCCGCCGATCAGGGCCGCCTCCGCCATCGAAACCGAAATCTCGGCCGGCATTTTCCAACGAGTGAGCGTAAGGACGAGCCAGCTCGCGACGTATACCAGGGCGGAGAATGCCAGCGTCAGGTCGCCCTTGTGCGAAAGGAAGAACTCGTTGAAACCCGATTCATGTCGCGTGACGCGGCCTGGGTTGTAAGTCATATGACAGGAATTCTGGCCGTCCCGCGAAGCGATCGCCATCGGGGCGCCGGCAAATGAGCGCCGGACGCAGATTCGTCCTTGCTCTGGCCGTGCTCGTTTTTCTCACTGCGGTCGGAACCACCGGCTACATCATGATCGAGGGGATGTCGCTGATTGACGCGGTTTACATGTCGGTCATCACGATCTCCACGGTCGGGTTTGGAGAGGTGAAGCCGCTGAGCCCGGCGGGCCGGCTGTTTACGATCGGACTTATCGTCACCGGCGTCGGTACGGCGCTCTATCTTTTCGCGGTGGTCGCGGAACTGCTGATCGAAGGACGTTTGCGGGAGTACCTTGGGAAAACTGCGATGGAGCACAGGGTTCATCAGCTCGACGGGCATGTCGTAATCTGTGGTTATGGGCGCTTCGGCAAAGTCGTGGCCGACGAAATGTCGCGCAACTCGATGCCTGTCGTGGTCGTCGATCACGATCCGGCCAGGGAGGCCGAACTGGTGCAGGCGGGCTTGCCGTACCTGATTGGCTCCGCTCTGGAGGACAGCGTGCTGGAACGCGTGGGGATTCGCCGGGCGCGCGCGATCGTGGTCGCAACGGCATCCGACGCGGACAACGTCTACATCACGCTGTCGGCTCGCGAGAAGAATCCCGCGATCCGCATCCACGCGCGAGGCGAGTCGGAGTCCGGCTTACGCCGGCTGAAGCTCGCGGGCGCCGACCACGTGCTCTCGGCCTACCAATGGGGCGGGATGAGGATGGCGGCGTCGATCATCCGGCCTTCGGTGGTCGACTTTCTCGAGTTGTCGATTCCCGGCCGTGGAGTCGAGGTCGATCTCGAGGAAATAAGAGTCGCCGCCGGAAGTCCGTTGATCGGAAAGACCATCAAGTCGGTCGAAGACGGAATGCGGCGGCTGAAGATCGTCGCACTCAGAAGGGAGGGCGAGGAAATCTCGTTGATCCCGGATCCGTCGGTTGCGATCGGCGCGGGAGACTATCTGGTGGTCATCGGCGAGCGCGGCGAGCTCAAGCAACTTAGCGCGACGATCGCCGATTGAGACGAATACTCGACTCGCGCAGGCGAAGCTGCGATTTTGGCGGCATGCCTGGAGGGCATTCAGATGAGCAGTCAGATCGCGCCGAGCAATACGACTTTCAGTCCATTTGATCCGGAGTTTCGCGCCAACCCGTATCCCTCCTACCCCGCGCTGCTCGACGGCCCGCCACAATCGATCAATCTCTTTGTACCGACGACCCTGGTCGCACGTTATGATCACGTCACCGAAGTGCTGCGCGATCCGACGCGCTTCTCGACTCGTCGCCCTGAAATGCCGATGCGGCAGCGGCTGGATCCGTTCGGCGCTCCGACGGTTCTGTTGTCCGACCCTCCCGTCCATACGCGGCTGCGCAAGCTGGTGAGCAAGGCCTTTACGCCGCGGCGGGTGGGCGAGCTCGAGCCGCGTATCCGCTCGATCGCGGCTGCGCTGCTCGACCGCGTCGCCGGAAAGGGCAGCTTCGAGGCGATGGCGGACCTCGCCAATCCCTTGCCGGTGATCGTGATCGCGGAGATGCTCGGGGTCTCGGCCGACGATCATGAGCAATTCAAGCGCTGGTCCAATTCGTTGATCTCGTCGTTTCGTCCCGACGCGATCGGCGAAGTCGCCGCCGAGGCGATTGCGGCGAAGGACGCGCTGCGAGCCTATTTTGCGCGCGAGATCGAAAAGCGCCGCAGCTGCGCCCAGCGACGATCTGATCGGCGCGCTGGTCGCGGCGCGCGACGACGACGGCGCGTTGAGCGAAGGCGAGCTGCTCGCGTTCGTGGTCCTGCTGCTGCTGGCGGGCAACGAAACCACGACCAATTTGATCGGCAACGGCCTGCTGACGCTGTGCCGCTATCCCGAGCAATGCGAGCGCTTGCGCCGCGACCCGGAGCTGATGCCGACCGCGATCGAGGAGATGCTGCGCTTCGATCCGCCGGTTCAGATGACGGTCCGCATGGCGGAGCAGGATACCTCTATCGGCGGCACCGAGATCGCGCGCAATTCGATGACCTTCGTGCTGCTGGCGGCTGCGAATCGCGACCCGCGGCAGTTCCCGAATCCCGAGCGATTCGACGTCGCGCGCACACCCAACGAGCACCTCGCGTTCGGCGAAGGTATCCACTTCTGCCTCGGCGCGCCGCTGGCCCGCCTGGAAGGCGCGATCGCGATCGGCGCGGTGCTCGAACGCTTTCCGAAGCTGCGCGCGGCCGATCCCGCCGCGAAGCTCAGCTATCGCGGATCGCTCGCGCTACGCGGTCTTCAGTCACTGCCGCTCGCGATCGGCTGAGCTTGCGGCCTCGTCGACGACGAGGATTGCCCTTCCACCCGCGACTATGCGAGGTTGCCCACACGGGTGGCGCCGTAAACCTGCCGTAGAGGTTTAACCCCGGCACGTATGTGATTCTCTGTGAAGGAAGGTTCCAAGCCTGATGGGCGACTTCGGAGCTGAAGGCAAATTCCGATGAAATGCCCCAAGTGCCAGAGCGAGAACCTGTCCGATTCGGCCTTCTGCGAAGAGTGCGGCGCGCCGCTGGAAACCGCGTGTCCAAGCTGCGGCGCCGGCAACCGTCCCACCGCCAAGTTCTGCCGCAAGTGCCGGGCACCGCTCACCGTTGCTCCCGCCGCCGCACCTGTACCGCGCGCGTATACGCCCAAACACCTGGCCGACAAGATCCTGACCTCGCGCGCCGTCCTCGAAGGCGAGCGCAAGCAGGTCACCGTCCTGTTCGCCGACGTGAAAGGCTCGTTGGAGCTGGCGGAGCAGCTCGACCCAGAAGAGTGGTCGCAGATCATGAACCGCTTTTTCCAGATCCTCTCGGACGGGGTCGAGCGCTTCGAGGGCTTTGTCGACAAGTTCACTGGCGACGGCATCATGGCGCTGTTCGGCGCGCCTATCGCGCACGAGGATCACGCGCGCCGCGCTTGTTACGCGGCCTTGCATCTTGTGGACGGGTTACGCGGCTATGCCAACGAGTTGCGCCTGCGCCGCGGGCTGAACTTCTCGGCCCGCATCGGGCTCAACTCCGGTGAGGTGATTGTTGGCAAGATCGGCGATGACCTGCACATGGATTACACCGCGCAGGGACACACCGTCGGCCTCGCGTCCCGCATGGAACAGATCGCCGAAGCGGGAAAGGTGTACCTTACCGCGCATACCGCCGCCCTGATCCAGGGGTACTTCGCGCTCACTGACCTGGGAGAGATGGAGATCAAAGGGGTGCACGGAGCGCTGCATGTGTACGAGCTGATTGGGCTCGGGCAGATGCGCACGCGGCTGGACGTTTCGCGCAGCCGCGGCTTCTCACGCTTTGTCGGACGCGGCGACGAGATGCAGGTGCTGGAGTCGGCGTTGGCGCGTGCGCGGGAGGGCAACGCCCAGATTGTCGGCATCGTCGGCGAAGCCGGGCTGGGCAAGAGCCGGCTGTGCTTCGAGTTCCTGGAGCGCTGCCGGGCGCGCGGCTTGATGACCTACGAAACCACCGGGGTCGCGCACGGCAAGGCGATCCCCTTCCTGCCGATGCTACGGCTGTTTCGCGCCTTCTTCGGCATCACCGAGCAGGATAGCGAAGCCACCGCCCGCGAGCGTATCGCCGGCCGCATGCTGTTGCTCGATGAGAGCCTGCGCGAGAGCCTGCCGCTGGTCTTCGACTTCATGGGAGTTGCCGACCCCGAGAACCCGGCCCCGCGTATCGATCCTGAGGCCCGCCAGCGCCAGATGTTCGACATCGTCCGGAGGGTGAACCAGGCGCGCGGCCAGCGCGAGACGCAGGTAACCTTGCTCGAAGATCTGCACTGGTTCGACAGCGGCAGCGAGGCGTATCTGGAGCCGTTGATCGACGCCAGGGCCGGGACGCGCTCCCTGATGCTGCTCAACTTTCGCCCCGAGTACCAAGCGCCCTGGATGGGGAAGTCGTTCTATCACCAGCTACCACTCGCGCCGCTGGGCCCCGACGCGATCCGCGAGCTGCTCGACGCGCTGCTCGGCAATCATCCGAGCATCGCCGGCCTGGCCGAGGCGATTCATGCGCGCACCGGCGGCAATCCGTTCTTCACCGAAGAAGTGGTCCAGAATCTCATCGAGTCGGGCAAGCTGCAAGGCAGCAAGGGAGCCTATCGGCTGGTCACTCCGGTCAACAAGCTGGAGGTGCCGAGCTCAGTGCACGCGCTCCTGGCCGCGCGCATCGATCGGCTGGCGGAGCGCGAGAAAGACGTGCTGCAGACCGCGGCGGTGATCGGCCGCGAGTTCGACGAGCCGACCCTGGCCGCGGTGGTCGAGCAAGCCGCACCGCAGTTGCGCGAAGCCCTGCAGAAGCTCAAGGACGCCGAGTTCGTCTACGAGCAGTCGCTATATCCGGTCGCTGAGTATCTGTTCAAGCATCCGCTGACGCAGGAAGTCGCGCTGGCCTCGCAGCTCCAGGAGCGGCGCAAACGGTTGCACGCGGCGGTCGCGCGCGTCATCGAGGCAGCCCATGCACATGACCTCGACCAGCAGGCGGCGCTGCTGGCGCATCACTGGGAAGAGGCCGCCGATCTCGGCCAGGCCGTGCGCTGGCATCGCCGCGCCGCAGAATGGGCCGCTGCCCGCGATCCGGTCGAGGGCGTGCGGCACTGGCGGAAGGTGCGCGACCTCGGCCACTCGCTCAATGATGCAGATGCCAAGGAGGCGCGGCTGCGCGCGTGCAGCTTCATCCTGGCGAGCGGCACTTGGCGACTGGGCATGAGCGAGGACGAGGTGCGCGGCTGCATGGACGAGGCCCGCTCGCTGGCGCAGGAGCTGGGGCGCCCATCCGCTATAGGCGCCTCGCTTTCCGGCTTTGCTGCGCATCTGGGGATGCTCGGTCGAGCGGAAGCCGCCCTTGAGCTCGCCGAAGAAGCCAGGGCTATGCTCAGCGATTGCAAGGGCCCGGGCGAGACCTTCCGCGTTGAAACCGCGCGTGCGTACTGGCTCGCGGTTGCCGGGCGCCTTCCGCAAGCGCTTGGGGCGTTCGATCGCATCGTTGAGCTCAGTGGCGGAGATCCGCAAGTGGGCCGGGAGTTTATCGGCTACAGCCCGTTGATCTGGGCGGAAATGCTGGCGGGGTGGATGCTGGCACAGGCGGGCCGTTTCGACGAGTGCTGGCCGCGCGCAGAGCGCGCCATCCGGATGGCGCGCGAGCATAGTGCGCAAGAGAACCTTGGATGGGCTCTCGGAGGGCTCAGCTTTGGCGCGTATTTCGCCCGCGGAACTTCCCGGGTCCCCGTCGCGGACGTTCGCCAGGCATCCCTGGAGGCGGTGGAAATTGCTGAGGCGGTCGGAAGCCGGTTCTCGCAGGTCATGGCCTCATCCCAACTCGCGACCGCCTTCCTTTTGAACGGCGACTACGGCGCCTGCGAAGAGCGTCTCACCGAGGCCCTGGCGCAGGCGCGTGGCGTGGGAACGGGGCTCGACTGGCAAGCCCACTACCTCGCGGTGTTCGCCGACTCGTGTGTGGCTCGCGGCGACATCGAGGCTGCGATCGCCAGGGCACGCGAAGGGATCGCAGCCGCGGAATGCGGGCGGCGCCTGGTTTCAAGCCGCCCTCTGTCGCGCCGCGCTGGTCGACGCCCTCGTTCATACCGACGCGCCGGAACACGAGGTCGCCCCGGTGATTGCCGCAGCCCGTGAGCTGGTGCACAAGAGCGGTGGTAACGCGTTGCTGCCGCGGCTGCGTGAAACGGAAGCCCGTCTGGCGGGGCGCCACGATCCTAACGTGCTGGCATCAGGGCTGCGCGAGGCCGAGGCCATGTACCGCGCCATGGGCGCCCCCGATCCCGCCGATCGGCTGGCGAAGGAAGTAAGACCGTGAAGACGAATTTCCTGGCGGTCGTCGGCGAGCGCTACGCCGGCGGATATTCCGCGTGCTGCGGCAGGTCGTCGGTGATCTCGTGCCAGGGCGCCTTGGAGCCGACGAAGATGTGATACGTGGGCCGAACGCCGGGATCGCTATCGAGGGCCCCGGCTGGTATGACGAAGAAGTCGCGCGTGGGAACGTGACGTGGCATCGGGCTGCCGCACACGCGGCAGAAGGCGTTTCCAAAGCGCTGCGTTGCCGGTAACCGGTAACTTACGACCAAGTCTTCACCGCGCAGCCACCGGAAGTCTGCGGGCCTGACGTAGACGTTGGCGGCATACGCCGCGCCGTGTGCTTTGCGGCATAGGGAACAATGGCAGTTGCGGAACTCGATCTGTCCGCCGACCTCAAACGCGATACCGCCGCAGAGACAGCTTCCTTGAATCATCGAATCATCTTAATACTAAACGCGGCCGGCTGCGTGCAGCACGAAGAGCGCATCGGCGGTGATCCACTCATTCATCCGGCCCTTTGCGCTCCCGCCCCAGCCTACGGGGGAAGTAGACCCGAATCGCGTGCTGGTATCCATGTTCGGCGAAACCTTGTAAAACCGCCCTTCGGCGGCCCAACCTCCGCCTGGCAGTTCCTTTCGCTCGAGTAGATCGAGCGCATCGGTGCAGCGCGGATCGGCAATCAGCCCCATTTCCGCCATCGCTACGAGTCCGCCGAGCATGTCGTAGTGCCAGTACCGCGGATGCTTCGGCCTCAACCAATGCGGAGAAATCACCGTCCCGTCCCTGCGCCTTTTGAACAGGCGACGGCACAGAAAGACTTCTGACGCCTTCAATGCGGCCTGGCGAGCCACGTCGTCGCCGGCTCGTTCCGCGTGAGCCGCAAGGCCCAGCATCGGCAGCATCGTTTCGTTGAACGATGAAATGTCGGCGGAGGGTTTTCGATCGCAATTCCATCCGCCGTCCGGCCATTGCCAATGCAGCAGGCGTTCGGCCAGGCCGTCGCTTCGATTGTCCGCGAGGCCCAGCCTGGTGATGGAATAAAGCGCGTTGCCCTGCTGCGAGCCGCACCGGCGGTAGCGCCCCTGAATTTTGGGAACGCCTTCGGCGCTTCTGTGTTTGGGGACGCTGATCCTGGACTCGAACTCCCTGTAGAAAGCCGGGTTCAGCCAGACATCGAGGACCTGATCGCGCATCGGGAGCAGGGACTCATCGCCCGCGGGATAGCCAATCTCGGCGAGGGCTGCGAGCGTCCAGTGCGCGCCGCCCCACTTCGCGTACACATGCGCTTCGCGAACGAACCGCCGGTCGCGACCGGCAAGCAATGCTTTAGCGCGCGGAGAGTTCCGGATCTCCTGCTGGAGGTCTCTGATTTTCCGCGAATGAGGATCTTCCCCGAGGACGCGAACCATCACTTTCCAGCGAACCGAGGGCTCGTCGCTGTGCAGAAGCCTGTCGATTAGAGGACTTCGGGTTCGTTTCACTACTATCTCCTATTCGTTCCATCCCGCTGAGTGCCGATACGGTCTGCTTAACACAAAAATATCGTCTTATACGCCTCTGGTCTCAACTTAGCCACGCCCTTAGTCAATCGGGCTAGAGAGCGCGATGACAGGGATACCCGGAACTACACCGGCGATTGCGAAAACCTCCGGCCAGTGGCACTATACGGCGTCTATTCTTTCATTCAGGTTATCGGGCGAAAGCCGGGGGAAGGAGCGAACCTTGGACATAGAGAGAATGGTGGAGGACTTGAAGCAGGAAAGGGACCGGCTCAGTCGAGCCATCGCAGCCCTGGAGGGAGCAGAAAGGCCGACGGCTGGCGCGAAGAGGGGTCCGAAAAGGGGGCGGCGCGGCCGCCTTACCGCTGAGGGGAGAAAGCGGTTATCGGAGGCTATGAAGAAGCGGTGGGCGGAGTACAGGAAGAAGCGTTCGTAGGTCTCCCGTCCAGCAGCGCGCCGATAACAGCCTCTCTTGGGGGACAAATCGGCTACTGGCCTTCTGAGCGCCCTGCCGGAAGGTCGATGCTGGCTCCTGTGATGGCGGTTGGATTATCGCTATGATTTTGGCTCAGCCCGATGATAGCCATCGTCGACTACAAGGCCGGAAATCTGCCGAGCGTGGCGCGCGCGCTGGAGTTCCTGGGCCACCGCTCGGAGATCACCGATAATCCCGAGCGGATTCGCGCCGCCGATCGGATCATCCTGCCGGGCGTCGGCGCGGCCGGCGCTACGATGGAGAACCTGCGCGCGCTCGGGCTTGAATCGATGCTGCGCGAGCAGGTGCTCGAAGCCGGCAAGCCGTTTTTAGGCATCTGCATCGGAATCCAGGTGCTGTTCGATCGCAGCGACGAGCACGACGCGAAGTGCCTCGGGTTCATCGCCGGCCGCGTTGCGCGATATCCCAACTCCATCGATGGGCGCCTGCTCAAGGTCCCGCAAATCGGATGGAACCGCGTGCGGCAGACGCGGCCCCATCCGGTGTTCGCCGGAGTCCCTGACAACACGCACTTCTACTTCGTAAATTCGTACTACCCGATTCCCGACGATCCTTCAGTCGCGATCGCCGAGAGCGACCACGGCCTGACGTTCGTCGCCGCGATCGCGCGGGGCAATATCGTCGCGACACAGTTCCATCTCGAGAAAAGCGGCGCCGCCGGATTGAAACTGCTCGACAATTTTTGCCGGCTCGCGTTCTGACGATGCTCGCCAAGCGAATTATTCCCTGCCTCGACGTTCGCGACGGCAAGGTGACCAAGGGCGTGCAGTTTCTGGAAAACGCCGACGTGGGCGATCCGGTCGCGATGGCGCGGCATTACTACCGGCAGGGCGCCGACGAGATCGTGTTTTACGACATCACCGCCTCCAACGAGCGGCGCGGGATCATGATCGACGTGGTGCGCGCCGTGGCGCGCGAGATTTTCATCCCGTTCAGCGTCGGCGGCGGTCTGCGCACGCTCGACGATATGCGCGCGGTGCTGCTGGCCGGCGCCGAGAAGGTCTCGATCGATTCCGGCGCAGTGCGCGATCCCGCGATAATCTCGCAAGGCGCGCGCGCCTTCGGCAGCCAGTGCATCGTGCTCTCGATGCAAGTCAAGCAAACCGGCAAGCGGCCGGGCGTCGCCTCGGGTTACGAAGTGGTGATCGACGGCGGGCGTCAATTCACCGGCAAAGACGCGATCGAATGGGCTCGCGAGGGCGAGCGGCTCGGCGCCGGCGAGCTGTGCGTCAATTCGATCGATCGCGACGGCACCAGTCTCGGCTACGAGCTGGAGCTCACGCGCGCAGTGAGTGAGGCGGTAACGATTCCCGTGATCGCGTCGGGCGGCGCCGGAGAGCCCGAGCATCTGCGCCAGGCTTTCACCACCGCCGGGGCAGACGCTGCGATCGTCGCATCGATCGTACACTACGGCACGCATCCGATTCCCGCGCTCAAGAGTTATCTGAGAAGCCGCGGCGTCGAGGTGCGCGAGCAGGTCACGATCGATACGATCGATAAGCGGAGTAACGACAAGCGAAGTATCGAGCGGAGTGCGCCTTGAAAATCGCCCTGGTCGTGTCCGACTTCAACGGCGAAGTGACCTCGCCGATGCGCGATCGGGCGCGCGCACAGGCCGGCTCGCTCGGCGTCGAGATCAGTCACGAGGTCCATGTGCCGGGCGTCTTCGACATGGGACTGGCGATCAAGAAGCTGCTCAAGCGCGACGACGTTGAGGGCGTAGTGATCCTCGGCGCGGTCATCAAGGGCGACACGATGCACGACGAGCTGATCTCCACGGTGACGGCGCGGGTCGCCGGCGACCTCGCGTTGCAGTTCGACAAGCCCGTTGCGCTGGGCGTCACCGGTCCGGGCATGACCGATGCGCAGGCCGTCGATCGAATCGACAACGCGCGCAACGCGGTCGAATCGGTGGTGCGGATGATCCGCACGCTGAAGGAGATTGGCTAAGTACACCTCGGTTCAAAGCCGCGACTGCTAATAGCGCCGGAACTGGTCCCACATCTCGCCCAGCGGCCGGCGCATCTCATGACACAGGATGATCGGACCGTTCTCGTACGGCATCACCCACGGCGCGCCGATCGATCCCACAATCTCGCTCTTCTTGCAGATCGACTGCCATCGATCGGGGTCGCCATTCACGTGGATGAGCACGCTGCCGTCGTAGCCGCGCGGGCCCCATAGAAAATACTGGACTTGGCCGCACAGCGCGGGAGGCAGTCCGTCGGCGCGTCCGTACACATCGATCGCCGCCGCCTCGCCGTAGTCCATCGTCATGATCGCGGTGCGCGCCCGATCGTCGGGCGGCAGCGACCGATAGACCGCCGCGACCTGCTGCTCCATGCGGCGCCATCCGAGCTGGTCCGAGAAGAGTTGCGTGAGCGGCGCGCCGATCGCCTGCACCTCGTTGGCGCGCGGCCGCAGATGCGTCGCGTCGAGGTAGCGAGCCAGCGCGGGCGGATCGAGGATCGGCAGGATGACCGGCGCGACGGGGACGAGCATCGCGACCGCCGCGCCGTACCACAGCACTCGCAGCCATCGGCTGAGTCGGGCGCAGACGACTGCGCCGGCCGCGAACATGGTCGGGTAGGCCGGCGCGAGGTAGTAGTCCTTGCCGTGCGAGGCAATGACTATCGCGGTCGCGGCGACAAAGGCTATCGAGAGAAAGCGCGCATCGCGCAATTTAGCGCTTCGGAACGGCGCGATCACACCGGCGATCCAGAGCGGAGCCAGCACAAAGTTCATCGTCAGAATCTGCCCGGCCTCGAACCGAATCGGCCCGCCCGTCAGGTTCCTGCGCGTGGTCGCCAGGTGGATCATCGAAAAGAAGGGCCAGCCGTGGATAGCCTGCCAGATAAGGCTCGGCGCTCCGATCAGCGTGCAGGCGAGCATGCCGTACCATAACTGCGGCCATCTGAGGATACGGCGCACGTCGGTAAGAGCCACGCCGATTCCGAGCGCGATCAGCCAGATGCCGATGCCGTATTTGGCTTCCAGCGACACGCCCGCGATCGCTCCGGCCCATAGCAGCGCGCGCCGGTCGTCATCGATAGCGGCGCGGGCGAGCAGCCAGGCGCACGCCGTCCACGCGATCGGCTCGAAGGTCGAAGTCGAGAGCGTCGTGGCGAAGGCGATCAGCACCGGCGCCAGACCGGCGGCGACACCCGCCATCCAGGCGGACGTCCGGTCGCCGCCAAGCGTCCGCGCGAAAGCGGCCGTGAGCGGAACCAGCGCTACCGCCGCGGCGACGGCCGGAAGACGCAGCGTCCAGGTGTGATCGCCGAAAAGTTGCGTGCCTGCCGCCAGAATCGCGACCAACGGCGGCAGATCGACGTAGCCGAAGGCGGGATGGCGCCCGCATGCGATGAAGTAAAGCTCGTTGCGGAAAGTGTCGTAGCGGCCCGCGACCGCGATACCAACCAGCCCCAAAAGCGCGGCGAACGACCATACGATCGGGTCTTCCCCGATCGCGGTACGCATCGCCGCCAGGCGCGAGGCCGGACGCGCCGTGCGCAATTCATCACTCATCGCGCGACATTATATACCGCCTCGATTCGCTGTCGATTCTCCGGTAGACGGCCGCGGCGTTCATTCGTAGATTGGTCGCGATGCTCCAATCCAGCCTGCCCGAGCGAGACGAAATGGTCCGCGCCTACCAGGCGCGCGACACGCATTACGAGGGCGTGTTCTTCACCGCCGTGCGCACCACCGGAATCTTCTGCCGGCCCGTGTGCCCGGCCAGAAAACCCCGGCGCGAGAACGTGGAGTTCTTCGCCACGGTTCGCGAGGCGCTCGCAGCCGGATATCGCCCGTGCAAGCGATGCCGTCCGCTGGACCCGGCGGGAGACCCGCCGCCCTGGCTGCGAGCCCTGCTTGCCGAGGTTGAGCGCGATCCCGACAGACGCTGGCACGACTCGGACCTTCGCGAGCGATCGATCGAACCCGCACGCGTGAGCCGCTGGTTCAAGAGTCATCACGGCATGACCTTCCACGGGTACGTGCGGGCCCGGCGTCTTGGCCGGGCACTCGGACGAATCAGGCTGGGCACCGATCTGACGCAGGCGGGCTACGATCACGGCTACGAGTCGGTGAGCGGATTTCGCGAGGCATTTCAGCGCCTCTTCGGAGAGACGCCCGGCCGCAGCCGATCGTCGCGGCTGGTAGTTTTTACCCGCTTGCTGACGCCGCTCGGACCGATGGTGGCCGGCGCGAGCGATGAAGGGCTTGTGCCTGATCCAGTTCGCGGATCGCCCGATGCTCGAGACGCAGATTCGGCGGATCCAGAAACGATTAGACGCAGCGATCGCGCCGGGCGACAACCGGCACATCGCGCAGATCGAGCACGAGCTGAGGGACTACTTCGCCGGAAAGCTCAAAGAGTTCCGCGTTCCGCTCTGTTTGGCCGGAACTGACTTTCAGCGCACCGCCTGGGCGGAGCTGTTGCGAATTCCGTTCGGTGAAACGATTAGTTACCAGGAACTTGCCCGCCGCGTCGGCCGCGACTCGGCGATTCGCGCGGTCGCGCGGGCCAACGGCGACAATCCGTTCTGCATAGTCGTGCCGTGTCATCGCGTGGTGGGCTCCGACGGATCGCTGACAGGCTACGGCGGCGGACTCTGGCGCAAGAAGCTCTTGCTCGAGCACGAGCGAAGTTGCGCCCGGCAAAACGGCGTAGCTTAGCGCCCGATTGATGCGCAGAGCGGTGCAACGCCCCCGCGAACCAACGCCGATTCGCCAATGCACCGCCGAGCGCATCTGTTCAAAAACCCCGCGCGCGCGGTTGAGGAACCGCCGGGCAGTTCCTATACTCGTGGACGGTGGCGTTGGCGATGGCAGGCGGTGGAAGCGCGGCAGCAGAGACTTTTTCGACGCGTTCGGCGGCGCGTATTCTTGCCGTCTCGCCCGATCGAATTCGCTACTGGGTGAAGCGCCGGCTGATCCGCCCGGCCGCGACCGAGGGTCGCCAGTACCGGTTCGCCTTCAACGATCTGCTCGTGATGCGCCTGGCCAAGGAACTGCTCCCGAGCCGGCGCCATCTGGAAACTATCCAACGTTGCTTCGCCCACGTGCGCGGCCTGATCGGCCCCGCGCGATCGATGACCTCGCTCAGGCTCTCCAACGAGGACGGGCGGATCGTGGTGCGCGAGCGCGGGTTCTCATTCGAGGCCGAGAGCGGGCAGATGATACTCGATTTCGACTCGCTGGCGGCGGTTTTCGCGGCCGAGGAGGAGCCGGCCGCGAAACGGACGCGCCCGGCGCGCGGCGGACAAGCAGCGTCGGAAGAAGCGATGCTGGCGCGCCGGATGTTCACCGAGCTGCTGGCGAGCGGCACCCGCAACGCCGAAGTGCATCTCAAGATCGCCGCCGTTCTGGAGCGCGACGGCCAGCTCTCCGCCGCGCTCAAGCATCTGCTGAGCGCCGCGGCCATCGAACCCGCCAACGCGGCGGTCCACGAGCGGCTCGGGGCGATCTATCGCAGCCGCGGCGAGGACGACAACGCGATCAGGAGTTTCCAGCGGGCGCTGGAATGTGACTCCGCGCTCGTCGAGCCGAATCGCAATCTCGCCGAGCTGTACGAACAGGCCGGACGCCAGCGCGACGCGCTGCGCCATCTAAGCGCCGTCAATCGCCTCACCCGCGACAGTTAGTCTCCGCCGCTGAGGCGGCCGCAACGCCCGTCGGGCTATACTGCTGAGGCGGCCGCCGTCGGCTCGCTGAGTTGTGCATAGCGACCTCAAAGATGCGATCGACCACTTCAACCGGGGCCGGTACTTCGATGCGGCCGAACGGTTCGAACGCGCGGCTACGATCGTCGAGCCGGAGTTGAAGGAGCTGGTCGACGCGCTGAACCGGCTCGCGGCGGCGCTGCATCTGCGGTTCAATCGGGGCGGCCGGCAGTCGTCGATCAACCTGCTCTCGCAGGCGATGCTGACGCTGGAGGACTTCAGGCCTTCGCGCGGCGGCATAGATGTAGAGCGGCTGTCGATCGAGATTTCGGCCTACACCGACGAATTGCGGGCGACTCCCCGCAACGAGTTGAGCGGCGCCCGCTACCGCCTGCGACTATTCACCGAGCGCCGCCGCGCCCCGAAAATCATAGTCAAGCAATGAAACCGAGGCTCGTACATGTGTCGTTAGCACCTTCCTACCTACGCCTCTCCGGCACCTTCTTATACCTCGCCCGCCGACGCGCGCGTGGCCGCATCGCGGCCAGCCCGCGTCCGCGAACCGGGAGAGGTCCGAGCGTGACTTGCTCCGGCAAGTCGCGCTCCGGGTGAGGGCGCCAACACCCCCATGAACATCGTCGCGAGCGTCCCGCACATCCCGAGCCAATCGCCGCGCGGCGCGCTCGACACGCTACGCGCCGCGATCCTCGGATGCGCGCGATGTCCCGCGCTGGTGCGATGCCGCTCGCGAGTGGTGCCGGGCCACGGCGCTACGCCGGCGACCGTCGCGTTCGTGGGAATCGCGCCCGGCCGGTTCGGCGGCGATCGCACCGGAATCCCGTTCAGCGGCGATCGCTCGGGCGATTTGCTCCGGCGGATGATTCGCGGCTCGGCGCTGCGCCGGGTCTTTATCACCAACCTGGTGCGATGCAACCCGCGCGACCAGCGCGGCCGAAATCGCGATCCGCGCCCGCGTGAAATCGCGGAGTGCCGGCCGCACCTGCTCGCCGAGCTGCGGCTGGCGCGTCCGCGCGTAGTCGTATGCCTGGGGCGGATGGCCTGGCGCGAGCTTGCGGGCCGCGACGCGATCTTCGATCCTCGCCGCGGCCTTCTCGCCACCGTCAACGGCTTGCGGCTTTATGCGATGTACCATCCCGGCTACGTCATCCGCGGCGCCTACTCGAATCGCGAATACGCGCGCGACTTCCGCCGCTTGGCCGCGCTGATTGACTCCACGGCAGGCTCCGGCGATGCTCACCTGCGATGGACGTCACGCACGAGTTCGTCCGCGCAGGCCTCGAGCGCGCCCGTTACATCACCAACGAGCGGGTCGAGACCGCGATCTTCCTTGCGCTCGCGCTCGACAAGCCGCTCCTGATCGAAGGACCCGCCGGCGCGGGCAAGACCGAGGTCGCCAAGGTCCTGGCCGAAACGCTCAAGACCGAACTGATTCGCCTGCAATGCTACGAGGGCCTCGACGAGGCGCGCGCGCTTTACGAATGGAATTATCAGAAGCAGTTGCTGCGCCTGCAGGCCGGCGAAGATCAAGGTCTGCGATGGGAGGAAGTTTCGGAGCACATTTTCTCGCGTGACTTTCTGCTGGAGCGGCCGCTGCTCAAGGCGATCTCCGCGCCCCACAAAGTCGTGCTGTTGATCGATGAGGTCGACAAAGCCGACGAGGAGTTCGAGGCGTTCCTGCTGGAGCTGCTCTCCGACTTTCAGGTGAGCGTGCCGGAGCTGGGCACGCTGCGGGCGGTCGCGCATCCGGTGGTCGTGCTCACCTCCAACCGCGCGCGCGAGCTATCCGAGGCGCTGCGCCGCCGATGCTTGCACCTGTTCATCGACTTTCCCGGCGCCGAGCAGGAGCGGCGGATAATCGAGCTCAAGGTGCCCGAGCTCGACGCGAAGCTCGCCGCCGCGGCGGCGCGTTTCGTAGGAGCGCTGCGCAAGCTCCAGCTCAGGAAGCCGCCGTCGATCGCCGAGACCCTCGATTGGGCGCGCGCGCTGCTGCGTCTGGGCGTCAAGGAGCTCGATACTCCCGCGATCCGCGCGTCGCTGTCAGTGCTGCTCAAGCACGAGGACGACCGCGCCAAGGCGGAAAGCTTGCCGAGCAAGTCCGCACCGTCCAAGGACAGCCGCAAGACCGCCGTTTAGTGTGTGTTTGATTTCCACCTCTCCCGCTTTTTCGCGGGAGAGGCGGCGCGGCTCCAGCCGCGCGGTGAGGGTGCAGTTTCCCTTTTTCCGCCCCGAGGTGGATCAAGCTACATAACCAGAGGCCAGTAGCCCGTGGTTTCTCAACTCAAGACACCCACAGTTTGCAAATTTCGACTCAAGGTGGTACGTGCGATGCTCCAGTCCAATCCACGCTCGGGGACACCGCGAAATCATGATGCTTCGCACTTGCGTCAATAAAATTGCGCTCGTAGGAATTCAGACACTCGCCGCACTGCTGGTGCTGTCGCGGCCGGGCTTCTGCACCGGCAACCTCGGCACGCCCGGGGTTGTGAGCTTCCCCAACGAGGTGTTCGGGGTTTCCGGCGCGACTAGTCCTGCCAAGCGTTTGACAATTTCCCTCCCGAGATCGAATGCCCAACCAGTGACGATTCAAGGCATATCCATCGGCGGCCCGGATTCGGGAGACTTCGCGGTACAGCAGCCTGACAATTGCATCGGCGCGAGCGTCGAGCCGGGCGCGACTTGCTCGATCGGCGTGACTTTTACGCCCACCGGGCTGGGCAAACGCACGGCGACGCTGACGGTCACCGATAGCTTCCGGCAACAGCACAAGACGCGTCAGGCTCAAGGGTGCTGGCGTCAAGGGCGTGTTGCGATACACGCCGGACGCGCTCTCGTTCGGCAGGGTTCCAGTCGGCACGTCGAGCGCCTCGATCCCGGTGACAGTTACGAACGACAACCCGGTGCCGCTGAACATCAACGCGATCGCGCTATCCAGCGGCGACTTCAGCGCCACCCGCAACTGCGTAGGCGAGCTGCCCGGCGGCGGTTCCTGCGAGATTTCCGTCACTTTCGCACCGACAGCCGCCCGGCGGCACCAGGCGACGCCGATCGGCGCGATGCTCGAGATCGCCGACGACGCGGCAGGCAGCCGGCATATGGTGAGGCTCTCGGCGATCGCCTTTGAAGCCGCCGATCCACCCGAGCCAACTCCGCTGCCGGTCGCGATCCCGACTCCGGCTCCCGCGGCCAGCGCGACTCCCGCGCCCGCGGCGATCCCGACTCCCGCACCGGCGGCGGTCCCGACGCCGGATCCGCTGGCGGCGCCTGCGCCGACACCGGATCCCCCTTTGGCTACGGCTCAGATTTACCTCGCGAACTCAGCGTGCGACGTCGTGGACTACTCTCCAGGCGCGAATGGCAACATCGCCCCGATCGCGCCCCAGACTGCGCTATGCAACCCCTCCGGGATAGCGGTCGACTCCAAGGGGAACATCTACGTAACCAACAAGGGCAGCAACAAAGATAACGCCAGCTACACGGTGACCGTGTATCTGCCGGGGAGCAGCGGCAGCGCCGCGCCCAGCGCCACCATCGGCGGTTCCAATACCGGGCTAGCCAAACCCAACGGCATCGCCGTGGACAGCGGCGGTAAGATCTACGTCGCCAACGACGGCAGCGATGTTGACGGAGGCATCGACTCGGTGACGGTCTATGCGGCGGCGAGCACCGGCAACGCTGCGCCGATCGCGACCATCAGCGGTTCCAACACCGGCCTCAGCGGTCCTTCAGCTATCGCGGTGGACAGCAGCGGGAACATCTACGTGACGAACAGCAGCATCAACACGGTGACGATCTACTCGGCGGGGAGCACCGGGAACGTCGCGCCGAGCGCCACCATCCGCGGCTACAACACCGACTTGAGCTACCCTTCCGGCATCGCCGTGGACGGCAATCGGAATATCTATGTCACCAACGAGTACTTCACCAACCAAATCAACGTCAACTCCGTGACGGTCTATCCGGCCGGAAGCAGCGGCAACGCGGCGCCGAGCGCCACCATCAGCGGTTCCAATACCGGGCTATTTGAACCGGTCGGCATCGCTGTAGGCGGCGGCGGGAAGATTTACGTCTTGAACCAGGGAGGCTCCGGCGTGACGGTGTATGCGGCCGGGAGCAACGGCAATGCTGTGCCGAGCGCGATTATCGATGATTCTGTTTTGTTTTTGACGGGAATTGTTGCTCCCGTCGGCCTCGCGCTGGATGGCAGCGGGAAAATCTATGTCGCGAACGACGCTGTTTTCGAACCCAACACGGATGTTTTCAGCGCCGCGAACGTGACGGTGTACCCGGCGGGGAGTAACAGCGAGCTCCCGCCGAGCGCTACCATCGGAGGATTCAGTACCGGGCTGATTGAGCCGTTCGGCGTCGCGGTGGACGGCAAGGGGAACATCTACGTCGCGAACGCGAATACGCGGAGCGCCCGGCAGCAATACAGGTGACGGTCTATCCGGCGGGGAGCACCGGCAACGCCACGCCGAGCGCCACCATCAGCGGTTCCAACACCGGCTTGGACGATCCCAACGGCATCGCGGTGGACGGCAACGCGAACATCTACGTCGCGAACGTGCGGCGACGCGGTGACGGTCTATCCGGCGGGGAGCACCGAGCAACGCCACGCCGAGCGCCACCATCAGCGGTTCCAATACCGGCCTGAACGAGCCCTTCGGGATCGCGGTAGACGGCAGCGGGAACATCTACGTAACCAACGAGGGACAACGGCAGCGGCATCGACACGGTGACGGTCTATCCGCCGGTGGGAACCAGCGCCGGCACTCTGAACGAGTTTCCCACAGTCACTATCAGCGGTTCCAATACCGGGCTGAACGGTACCCTCGCGGCATCGCGGTGGACGGCAGCGGGAACATCTACGTAGCCAACGCCGACAACAGCACGGTGACGGTCTATCCGCCAGTGGGGAGCAGCACGGGCACTCTGAACGAGTCGCCCAGCGCCACCATCAGCGGTTCCAATACCGGCCTGAGTCATTCCCCTCGGCATCGCGCTGGACGGTAGCAGGAACGTCTACGTAGCGAACGTCGGCGGCACGGTGACGGTCTATCCGGCCGGGAGCACCGGAAATGCCGCGCCCAGCGCCGCCATCGGGGGTCCCAATAGCGGCCTGAGCGAAGTCCTTCGGCATCGCACTGGACGGCAGCCGAAACATCTACGTTGCCAACGTTGGCGACAGCACGGTCACGGTCTATCCGGCCGGGAGCAACGACCTGGTCGTGCCGAGTGCCACCATCGGCGGTTCCGGTTCAAGCCTGGGCGCTCCCGCCGGCGTCGCGCTGGACAGCAGCGGAAACCTCTACGTCAGCGACGACAGCAGCAATAGCGGCTTTGAAGACACCGTGACGATCTATGCGGCCGGGAGCAACGGCAGCGGCGAACCGGTCGCAACCATCTCTGAAGGCCTGTCCACTCCCGCCGGCATCGCCGTGGACAGCAGCCAAACGGTCACTCTGCCGTCGCAATCGTTGGCCGTCTATGCCGGGCAGGGTTACAACGACACGGGTATTTTTCTCAATGCCGGCGAGACGGTAACGTTCGCGGCCAGCGGAAGCGTCTACGTGGGACCCATACCAGCCGCGCCTCAGTTCGAAAACGAGAGCCCGGCCGGATGCCCGGTGGCTACATGCCAGCAATACGTCAGCAATCTCGTCGAGGTTTTATCTTGCCGGGGCAGCCGTTGTGGTCTCTGGTTGGTCAGATCAGCGGAAATGGCGGCACGCCATTCGAGATCGGCACGGGGACAACGATCACCGCTCCGGTTGCAGGCGAGCTGTATCTGAGCGTCAACGACAACAACTTCAACCAAAATTCCGGGTCCTGGAACGTCACAATCAGTTTCCCGTCCACCTCGACCGGGATCGTCTACGTCGCTAACCAGGGCAACGACAGCGTGACGGTCTATGCGCCGGCGAGCCAGGGCAGCGTGCAGCTCGCCACCATCCAGGGAGGCGATACCGGGTTGAGCGCTCCCACCGGCATTGCCCTGGACGGGGGCGGGAACATCTATGTCACTAACGAGCAAACCAGCACGGTGACGGTCTATCCGGCCGAGAGCAACGGCGATGTCCCGCCGATCGCAACCATCGGGGGGTCGAATACCGGGTTGGCCTATCCGTCCGGCGTCGCTGTGGACGGGGTCGGGAAGATCTATATCTCGAACAAGGCCACCAGCACCGTGACAGTCTACCCGGCCGGGAGCAACGGCAACGTCGCGCCGAGCGTGACGATCGGCGGCTCCAGTACCGCGATGGACACGCCCTCGGGTATTGCGTTGGACGGCAGCGGGAACATCTACGTCGCGAACGAGGGCGGCTTCGACGGCGGCAACGCCAGCGTGACGGTCTATGCGGCCGGGAGCATCGGCAACATCGCGCCGAGCGTCACGATCGCCGGATCCGCGACTCAGCTTGCGAGGCCGCAGGGCATCGCGGTTCTTCCATAGGGAGCACGACATGCAGCCAATTGCGGCAGGGAGTTTTCCGGTGACGAAAAGAATTTTGGGCCTGGCAGTGCTTGCCGCCGCGATCGCGTTGGCTTCGCCAAATGCCAACGCCCAGCAGAGCCTGAACCAGGGTCAGGCCGCGGTTTACCTGGCGTGCATCGCGGCGGCGACCGGCGGAAATCTTTCCACCAATATCACGCCCAACTCGCTTGCGGCGGCTCTGCTGCTCAACCAGCAGGTCGTCAGCCAGGCGCAATCATTGCCGGCGCTGCAGGGCATGACTTTCACGCAGCTTCAAGAGTTAATCTCCGACTCGGTCAAGGACTACGCGAAGCAGCAGCTCGGATGCACGAAGAAGTGCACCAAGGCTGCGATGAACCTGTTCGAGACCCAGAATCAAAGCTCGTGCCTTTCGATCGCGTCGGGCTTTACGCCGTGACATGTCGCCTCTCACTCGCCCGCTCCCTCGCGTGTATCCTGGCGGCGCTGGTTGCGATAGTCCTGCGCGCGCCGGCGGCTGATGCGCAATCGGCGGCGCTTTACGTAACCAACAGCAACAGCAGCGCGGTGGCCGAATTTGCGCAGGGCGCAGCAGGCAATCTCGCGCCGAGCGTGACCGTCTCCGGAGCGGCGACGCTACTCCTCTCGCCCAGCGGCGTCGCGGCCGATTCCAGCGGCAATCTCTACGTCTGCAACTTTGCCAGCGGTCCGTTCGCAACCGGCAGCATAACCGTCTACCCTCCAGCCGGCGCGGGCAATGCTGCGCCATCCTTCACGATCGCCGGGGTCGGCACGCAACTCGCCGGCCCGGAGGGAATCGCGCTCGACTCGCATGGGAACATCTATGTAGCCAGTCTCGGCAACATTGTGACGGAATATACTGCCGGAAGTAGCGGGAATGCTTCGCCGGCGGCGGCCATCACAGGGTCCGCCACGATGCTGGCGGCCCCGGCCGGGATCGCCTTGGACTCCAATGGCAAGATCTACGTAACCAATCTGATCGGAGGCGCATCCGCCGCCGGCAGTATCACGGTCTACGCGCCGGGCAGCACCGGCAATGCGGCGCCGACCCTAACTATCGCGGGCCCGGACACCGGCCTCGCCGGCCCGGACGGAATCGCGCTGGATGCGGCCGGAAATATCTACGTGACGAATCTGACCGGCGGCAGCTCGGGCGCCGGCAGCATCACGATGTACGCGGCCGGCAGCAATGGTGACGCGTCACCCAGCTTGACGATCGCCGGACCGAACACCGCGCTCCTGGGTCCACAAGGCATCGCGGTCGATTCGGGCCGCAACATTTTTGTTGCGAACAGCGGCGATACGATTACTGAATTCACGCCCGCAAGCAGCGGCGACGCGGCGCCAGGTATCGTGATCAAGGGAGGAAACACGGGGCTGGATTTCCCGCGCGGAATCGCGCTGAACCTGCACGCAACGACTGCGACGCCGACGCCTACAATGACCTCGGCACCGACGGCAATTCCGACGCCGACACCAGGTCAGACCGCGGCTCCGACCGGCAGTCAAATCCCGTCTACTCCAACTCCGACCCAGACTGCGGTTCAGACGCCGACTCCAGCCCCGACGATCGCGTTCGGCTGCAATCCGGCCTCAAGCGCGGCGGCCGATCGGCTCTGGGAGGCGGCCAAAGCCGCGGGCGGCAAACCGCCGAAGCTCAAGCCAATCAAGTTCCCAAAGGAGCCGCTCGGCAGCTCGAGCGCTCCGCTACAGGCGACCCTGACCAACACCACCGTGATGCCGCTGAACGTGACCAGTGTCGCCATCAAGGGTGCTACCAGCGACTTCAGCCAGAACAGTGGCTGCATCGGCCAGCTCGATGCGGGCGCAAGCTGCTACATCTCGGTCACTTTCACGCCTACGCGCACGGGTGCGCGCAACGGCACGCTGATCGTCACCACCAGCGGTCTCAAGGTAAGCACCACTCTTTCGGGTGTGGGACTGGCCCCCAAGGTGATCTCGAGCAGTTCCAAATCGCAGGCTGCACTGGGACAGGTGACATTCCAGGTTTCCGGCTTCGCGCCGTTGACGGGAGTGTTCGTCAACTTCATCGAGACGCTGCCCAAGGGCAAGAAGGGGCTCTCCCTGCCGGTGGCAGCGCAGAACGCCGGCTCGGCGATCACCGTAGTGGTGCCGCCCGTGATCGATCCCTCCGGCCAACCGGTGGATGGGAGCGCAAAGGTCAGCGTCGAGGAATTGCTGAAGTCCCCGCTCAGCGCGAAAGCTCCGCCGCTCAAGATCGCGTTGCCGATGGTGACCAGTGGCTTGATGGGGGGTACGGTCACGGCCGACTTCCTGCAGGCGGAGGAGAGCTTCGCGATGAAGCTTTCGACCGACCTGCAGGGTACGCCGCTGGGGACCGAAGCGCTGGAAAGCTCGTTGATGCAGGTAGTGAGTCAGTCGGGCGACCTGCTCGCGACGCTCGACATGGTACTCAGCGGCTCTGCCACGAGCGTTCAGTTGGGCACCGCGAACGGAGCCAACGTGACCGTCGGCCTGACCCAGCTGACGACAGCCGATGATCAACTGCTCAGCACGATGCAGTTGCTGGCGAACCAGGGTGGCTCGCAATCCAGCAGCGCGCGTCTACAGCCGGGTGCGGCAACTGTCGCTCAGGCCAGCGGCGGCGGATGCCTGGCGTCCGAAGCGCAGGCATTGCTCAACGACAACACTAGTAAAAACACGGCTGCCTTCGCCGCTGACCTCGTGACCCTGTTCGAGGACTCGGAAACTTCTCCCGCCTGCAAGCAGCCTGGGCCGGCCGAAACCGCGGCCGCGATCCTCAATGGTGGAGGAGCAACGGCGCTGGCGATTCTTACTCAGGCCGGCAATCCGCAAGCGAACCCCGCGCTGCCGAGCCAGGCGCTCACGTACGCGGACCTCGGTCCCGCCGGTCTGCTGGTCGGTATCGGGGTCTCGCTGGCGCAGACCACCAGTCAGGCCTTCCAGGCGGTGGTCAATTCGGTCCAGGCCTTCAACCAAGCGGCTGGCCCTCAACTCCAGGCCCTGATTAAGATCACCCAGGGCGCCACGCTTCAGGGCTCGTTCACGAGCACCAGCGCGATCGCCGCTTCGTTCGACCAGGCGGTGGAACCGCTCGATGGTGCTTATGCCGGCACGTTCAGCGGCTCGCAATTTTTCAGCGGTGGGGTCTCCTGTGCGATAAACGGCGCGGTCAATTTTGGCGTGTCTCAATCGGCGATCGCGGTCACTGCGCCCGGGCCGAGTAGCGGCACACTCGACAACAACGGCGGAAGCTTCACCGTCACGAGTGCCGGCGTGTCGTGCTCGTTTACGGGAATCTTTTCGACCGACACGACAGGAGCAGCGTCGGTCTCCGGCACCTGGTCATGCACCGCCGCCGCTTCCGCTTCCGGCCTCACCTCCGCTAACGGAACCTGGATGGCCTCCAGACAGTAGCGACGCCTCACAACCTTACCGTTCGCGCGCGATGCTCTCCCTACTGCCTGCTGGCGGACCAGGAACCGTTGGCGGAGGTGAAGCCGGCGGGGGTGGGAGTGGAGACCGCGCAGGACCAGGTGCCCGATGCGGATGCCGCTCCGGTGGTATCGACGGAGAACGTCCCCGTGAACGTGCACGATACGCCGGGTCCGCCGACACTGGTGAGGGTGAAGTTGCCGCCGTTGTTGTCGAGCGTGCCGCCGCCCACCGCCGGCGCCGTGGTGGTAATCGTCGGGCCCGAGGTGCTGAAGCCGAGCGCGCCGCTGATCGGGCACGAATTTCCGCCGGTAAAGAATTGCGCGCCGGTGAAAGTGCCCGCGTAGGCGCCGTCGAAGACCTGGATCGCCGAATCGAGCGAACCGGCGGTCTGGCTCACCACCTGGTACAAGTTGAGCAACTCCCCGATGGTTTGCGAGATCAACGCCATTAGCTCGCTGGCGGCCGCTTGGTTGAAGGTCTCGAACGAATTCAGGACCGCCTCGAAGTTCTGATCGCTGGTCTGCGCCAGCGCCAGAGCGATGCTGATCAGCTCACCGGCAGGCCCGAGATCGGCGTACGCCAGCGCCTGGGCCGGAATCGCCAGGCCCGCCAGCGGATTGCCGGCCTGACTCAAAATCGCCAGCGCCGTCGCCGCCGCGCCGTTGAGGATCGCAGCCGCAGCTTCCGCCGCGCCGGGCTGCTGACAGGCGGGCGAGGTCTGCGCGGCCTGAAAAAGACTTGCCATGTCGGCGGCAAATGCGGCCGCGTCCTGATTGCTGTTGTCGCTGAGCAACGCCGCCGCTTCAAGCGCCAGGCATCCGACGCTGGGTGCCTGGGTGGCAGTCGCTTGACGCGACCATCGGCGTGCGCTGCCGGATTGCGCGCCACCCTGATTCGCCAGGGTCTGCAGCGTACCGAGCAGTTGATCGTCAGAGGTCGTCAGTTGGGACTGGCCGACCGTCACGTTGACTCCGCCCACGCTGCCCAACTCGCTACCCGTCGCGCCGCTGGTCAGCGCGGCCAACAGCGCGCCGGTTTGAGCGGCCACCTGCCCCAGCGATCCCTCCAGGGCCGCGGTCCCCAGTTGGGTGCCCTGCAGGTCGGCCGCCAGCATCATCGCGAAGCTTTGCTCCTCCATAAGGAAATCTTCGGTCACCGTGCCGAACGGCAGCATCGTGCTCACCGCCGGCAGGCTGATTCCCAACGGCGGCGATTTCGAGCTGAGGGTTCCGGATTGCAGCAACTCTCCCACGCTGACCTTGGCGCTGCCCGCGACCAGTTCGCCGCTGGCCGGATCGATCACCGGCGGCACCACTGCGATGATCGCCGAGCCACCGTTCTGGGTGGCGGCCACCGGCAAAACCAGGCCCCTTTTGCCCGAGAGCAGTTTCTCGCTGAAGTTGACCAGCACCCCCGTCATCGGCGCGAAGCCGGACACCCCGAAAGTCACCTGACCAAGCGCAGCCTGCTTTTTGGAACTGATCGAGATCACCTTGGGGGCGAGTCCCATGCCCGCCAGCGCAGCCGTGACCTTGGGGCCGCTGGTCGTGACGGTCAACTTGCCCTCGCGCATACCCGAATGAGTGGGCGTGAAGACTATCGAGATAGAACAGCTCGCGTCCGGATCGAGCTGGCCGATACAGCCGTTGTTCTGGCTGAAATCGCCCTTGATCGAAACTCCCGTCACGGTCAGCGGCTCGGTGGTGGTGTTGGTCAGAGTCCTGCTCATCGGCGCGCTCGAGGAGCCCAGCGCCTGCTTGCCGAAGTTGACCGCCTTGATCGTCGGGCGCTTGCCGCCCGGCGTCTTATTGGCGCTCGCCCAAGTCAACCTGTCGGCGGCTGCGGGCGCCGGCCCGCAGGCAAACCCGGTCGATAGAGGCGTGGGAGTCGGGCTCGGTGGCGGCGTCGGAGTGGCGATCGGCGCGGGCGTCGGGGTCGGCGCCAGCGTGGGGCTTGGCGCCGGGGACGGCGTTGCTGTTGGGATCGGCGGCGGCGTTGCTGTTGGAGTCGGCGCAGGGGTCGGCGTCTGAGCTGGTGTTAGGGTCGGAACTGGCGTCGGTGTAGCTATCGGAGTTGGCGTAGGTGTTGGAGTAGGAGTTGGTGTAGGAAGCGGCGTTGGTGTCGGGGTCGAAGTAGGTGTCGGAGTTAGAGTCGGTGCAGGGGTCGGAGTTGGCGTAGGCGTTGGGGATGGTGTAGGTGCAGGTGTCAAGCTAGGCGTCGGGGTTGGTCTAGGTGTCGGCGTAGATGTAGGTATCGGCGTTGGCGTTGGTGTCGGGGTTGAAGTAGGTGTCGGAGTTGATGTAAGCGTTGGAGTCGGAGTCGGTGTTGGAGTTGGTGTACGAGTTGGTGTAGGTGTAGGTGTCGGAGTTGGCGTGGGTGTTGGAGTTGGAGTCGGAGTCGGCGTACGAGTTGGTGTCGGAGTTGGAGTTGGAGTCGGCGTGCGAGTTGGTGTCGGAGTTGGAGTTGGGGTCGGTGTGCGAGTTGGTGTAGGTGTTGGAGTTGGGGTCGGCGTAGGTGTCCGCGTCGGGGTGGGTGTCGGAGTCGGCGTGGGTGTAGTCGTCGGAGTCGGCAAGGCCAATTGGAGCGGGGTGACCACCGGCACGCCTAGACCCAGGATCTCGCTCACGCTGTTACCGCCTAAATTCACCACAAAGACGTTGCCGGATTCGTCCAACGCTATTGACCTGGAGGCGTTGAATGCCGCGCCAGCGGGGGCGAAGTTGAAGCCCGTGCTGAAACCACTGCCCGCTGTCAGCTCGCTCACGCTGTCCGCATTTGCCACAAAGAGGTTGCCGGATCCGTCCAGCGCTACCGAGTTGCAGGCAACGAGCGCCGCGCCAGCGGGGGTGAAGTTGAGGCCCGTAGAGTAAGCGCTCGCCGCAGTCAGCTCGCTCACGCTGCTGTTGTCGGTGTTGGCCGCAAAGACGTTGCCGGATGTGTCCAGCGCTATCGAGACGGTGGTGCTGAACATCGCGCCAGCGGGGTCGAAGTTGAACCCGGTACTGTAGCTGCTCGCCGTAAGCTCGCTCACGCTGCTGGAGCCTCCCGAATTTGCCACGAAGAGGTTGGCGGAACGGTCCAGCGCTATCGCTTCCGCCCTGCCGACCGCCGCGCCAGCGGGAGCGAAGTTGTGCCCCGTACCGTAACCGCTGCCCACCGTCAGCTCGCTCACGCTGCCGCCGGTATTTGCCACGAAGACGTTGCCGGATCGGTCCAGCGCTATCCCTTCGGGACCGGCGAGCGCCGCGCCCGGCGAGCCGGTATTGCTGTTGTTGAAGTTCAGGCCCGTACCGTAGGTGCTCGCCGCCGTGAGCTCGCTCACGCTGCCTTTGTTCCCAGTGCTGCCAAGTTCGTTCGCCACAAAGACGTTGCCCGATCCGTCCAGCGCGATCGCGTAGGGTTCGTCGAACGCCGCGCCCGCGGGGGCGAAGTTGAGGCCCGTGGTGTAACCGCTGCCCGCGGTCAGCTCGCTCACGCTGTTACCCACTTGGTTGGCCGCAAAGACGTTGCTCGATCCGTCCAGCGCAATCGCGTAGGGGTTGTCGAACGCCGCGCCCGCGGGGGCGAAGTTGAGGCCCATCTCCCATCCGTCGGGCGCCGCGCTCAGCGTCGGGCTGAACGGCGGATCCGGCGCCAGCTGGTACAGCGCGCTCACGTTACTCGACGGGTTGCTGACTATCAGATGTACCGCCCCCAGCATGTTGGTCGTCGAAGGGCTGACTGGCACTCCTGAGCTTTCTTCCTCGCATTGGCCCCCGAGGTAAGTCAGGCCGGGGGTCGCATCGCACAAAAGCTGCGCGCACGCGGTCGATGACGCTCCGGAACTCTGTGCGCAAGGGTTCAGGATACTGGCCAGCGTGTCCAAGCGCCTCAGCCCGTCGCAGTTGGCCGGCGGCGATGCCGAGAAGCAGGGTTCCGCGGGAGGCAGGAAGCCAGATGGACTCCCGCTCACCGACAAAGTGGATGGATTTATGCTCGCCAGGTTGGCGAAGCCGATGTACGCGCTTTTGAGCCCGGTCGCGTTGGTCGACGGCGCGCCGATAGTATTCCCGGTCGAATCGGTGAACTGCGCCAGCGCCCACGCGGTCGCCGCCGTGGTCAGCTCGTTGAGGGTGACGCTGGTCGAGGCCGAAAGGCTGTTGCAGGGCCCCAGCGCCGCCGTCAGCCCGATGGCTGAATTGGAGCCCGAGCCGGCATTGCCTCCGATCGCGATGATATAGATCTGCGGGTTTCCAGCCGGGCAAGTGTACAAAACGGAAAAGACGCCGTTGGCGGCCGTCGTGGCAGTCCCGATCGAGGTGGCGCCCGCCCCATAGCCGCTGGTACCCACCGCGTACAGCGTGACGGCGGAACCGGAAATGTCCGTGAACGATCCGCTCATGACCGTCCCGGTGAGCGTGGGACCGGGGGGACCGGCTGAGAGCGAGGGCCTCGCGACAATCGCAACCGCTATGGCAAGCGTCAGACTTGCGTACCGCGCTCCAGCTTTCGCGCTCGAGTGCTTCATGCACCGTCCGAACATTACTTGCCCTGAAAGCATGTTGACAAAGGACTTCAAGACCCCCCCTCTTGTCTCCCGCTGGCTGGGGAAAGACTAAGGAAGGAAACCTGGTCACGCCGATTGGGCCATAAGCCGGCTGCCGGAATCTAGCACTGGCTGAGCCCTTGTCAATCAGCGCAGAACGGGGCCCGCGACGAGGCTCAATCGCGAATTTGGCTTGCAGTGGCGAAGGAAATATGAGTTTCCTTAGTAAAGCCCGCGTTCTGGCTGCTCCGCGAACGCCGGAGTGCTACTCGGAATCCGCTCGTGCGCGCACTCGAAGGCCGGCTTCTCAAAATGCGTAATCGATGGGATGGGCATGTGTTGATGACCAGACGGCGCGATCTTGCGCTTGTCGCGGTGTTCGCGCTGATCGCCGTGTTGGCCGCCGCCGGATGCGATCCTTGCCCGTCGTGTGCGACCAGTTCTTCCGGAGTCCCGACCGGCACTTTCAAAGAGACTCAGTCGATGGCGACGCCGCGCTTCGGACATACTGCCACTCTGCTTGTGGACGGCACCGTGCTGATCGCGGGGGGCCTGTCCAGCCCGGATACCCAGGTAACGACGGTGGATCTGGCGGAGATTTACGATCCTGTCAGCGGCATATTCTCGGCCGGCTCTGCGATGATCCAGCCGCGCCAGTCTCATACCGCAACGATGTTGGACGATGGGATGGTGCTGCTCGCCGGTGGCGACGACGGGCGCGATGCGCTCGAGAGCGCCGAGCTTTTCGATCCGGCGAGCAGAGTCTTTGACAAGCTCACGGCGGTGATGTCGGCGCCGCGCGTCGGTCATACGGCTACCAAGCTCATGGACTCGTCCGGCCGCGTGCTGATCGTGGGCGGCAGCCCGGCGTTCGACCCCACCAACGGAATTTTCGAGGGCTCGCTCAGCAGCGGCGAGCTTTTCGACCCGCGCAGCGACGGCTTCATACCGCTCTCCTTTCAAATGAACTTTGCGCGCAGCGGACACGCCGCGACCTTGCTCAACAGCGGCGCCGTCCTCATTACCGGCGGGGTCGATCAGCAAGGCCTGCCGCAAAGCTCCGCCGAGATCTTCCAGAACTCGCAGGCTCCCTTCGTTCCTGCCGGCGCGATGAACGTGGCGCGCTTCTTTCACGCTTCGATTCTGCTCCAGGACCACACCGTCCTGATCGCCGGAGGGATCGGCGCGTCGGGTGTGCTCGCCAGCGCGGAAGTCTTCGATCCGGTGCGAAAGACCTTCACGCTGCTCAGCAACCTGATGAACGAACCGCGCCAGTCGCCGGCGTTGACGCTGTTGGGCAGCGGCCAGGTGCTGATCGCCGGAGGCAGTGCGGACGACAGCACCGAGATCTACGACCTGATAAGCCGGACCTTCACGCTGTTTACCTCATCGAGCTCTCAGCGCCTGTCGCCAACCGCGACACTGCTCGGGACGGGCAACATCCTTATCGCCGGAGGGTTCCAGCTGCTTTCGACGCCGACCGGGTTCGACGTTCGAGCCGACGAATCCGCAAGCCGAACTCTTCGATCCGGCCGGCTCGTTCATGCCCACGGGCTCGATGGTGACGCCGCGCGCCTATCACACCGCCACTCTGATCGGCTCGCAACCTCCGTCGGTGCTGATTGCAGGCGGCGAGAGCCTCGCGCCTATCGCGACCATCCTGGCAGGTGCACAGATCTATTCGCAGACCGGATCGCAGCCCGGAACCTTCAGTACGCCGGTCTCGCAGAATGTGCCTCAGTCTCTCAATGAGCCGCGCTTCCTTCATACCGCGACGCGGCTGCCCGACGGCAGCGTGTTGTTCGTGGGAGGACGCGGCTCCAGCGGGGCGAGCCTCATTAGCGCCGAACTCTACGATCCGACGGCGGAAACCTTCAGCGAGACCGCTCCATTGATGGACGCGCGCGATTCCGCGACCGCGACGCTGATGATATCGGGTCCACTCGTGGGACAGGTGCTTATCGCTGGCGGCGAACAGGTGACCGCGTCTTCTGCCGTGCGGCTGGGTAGCGCCGAGATCTATGATCCGAATTCGACGCCGCCCAGCTTCAGTTGCGTCGGCGGTCTGAGCGCCGATCGGTCCGCCTGCAATTCGAGCATGAACGTCGCGCGCTACCTTCACGCCGCGACGTTCCTGCCCGACGCCAACAACGCGGTCCTGATCACCGGAGGGATTGGCAATGGCGGAACCGCCACTGCGGCTGCGGAGCTCTTCGAGCCTGGCGCGAATGGAGGATCGTTCATGATGACCGGCAACATGACCGAACCCCGGGTGGGCCACACCGCCACTTATCTCGATCCAGCCTCCGTCAGCGGACCGCTCGCGGGCAAGGTCCTGATCGCTGGCGGCACTAACGATTTGGGCACCAACGATTTGACCGCTGAGATCTACGATCCCCAGACGAGCACGTTCTCCTGCGTAGGCACATCCGCGAGCCCCCCCTGCGGCGCGAGCATGAACGCCGTTCATTCCTTCCACACCGCCACCCTGCTGAAGAACGGGAAGGTATTGATCGCCGGCGGCGGTGCGGGCACTTTTTCCGATCTGATCGACGGCAAGTTTATCGCGGAGCCGATCGCGGAGATCTTCGATCCGGCGACCGAGACTTTTGTGCTGGTGGCGGGCAACATGGTAAGTGAGCGCGCCTTGCAGACCGCGACCCTGCTGAATTTGGGGCAGGTGCTTATCGCCGGCGGGGAGACCACAGGTTCCGTGCAGGCCGGGGCTGAATTGTTCGTGCCTGCTGCCGATCCAGCTGCGACCTGTGCCGTATGCTCGCGATGAAGCCCAGCCGAGTCGCGACCGTGCCGGCCTGGTTCGCGACACTGGCCGCGACAATCACGATGCTGCTCGGCGTAACGGCCGCGACCGTATGGCACGGGGGCGCGCTCGCCGAGACGCCGTCGCCGGCGGCCACGAGTCATCGGTTGCCGGGACGCTTCGTCGCCGCGCATCCGCTCTCGGACGGACGGTTCAATCATACCGCCACGCTGCTCGCTGACGGCGACGTGTTGGTCGCCGGTGGTGAGTACGCGCCGGAGATCCTGCCCACCGCCCAGATTTACGACCCACAAACCAATGCGTTCAGCTCCACCAGCGCTCTGAGCGTTGCGCGCAAGGATCACACCGCAACCCTGCTCAATGACGGAGAGGTGCTTATCGCCGGCGGAGACGACCAGGTTACGGTGATGAGCCGTGCGGAGCTCTTCAATCCGGCAACCGGAGCTTTCGATTTCGGCGGCCGCATGGTGGTACCGCGCACTCTTCACACCGCGACCCTGCTCAGCAACGGCAGAGTCCTGATCGCGGGAGGTAGCGCAAGTGTCGAACAGGATGGGGTCTTCCCCCTGGACACGGTCGAGATCTTTGACCCCGGCAAGCGCAAGTTCTCGGTGGGATTTTTCACGATGCAAACTGGCCGCGCGATGCATACCGCTACCGCGCTCGAGCACGGCCGCCACCAGGTGCTGGTCGTCGGCGGCGTCAATCCGTTTGGCGGAGTCGAAGCCTCGGCGGAAATCTATGACGAGCGCACCGGAGTGTTCGCGAGCGCCGGCGCGATGGGCTCGCCGAGATACGGCCACACTGCAACCTTGCTCAAGGATGGCACCGTGCTGATTACGGGCGGGCTTGACCAGAACGGCAGGCTGCTGAGCACCGCCGAGATCTACGATCGCGAAAACAGTGCCGCTCCGTTTTCGCCGACGGGCTCGATGAGTCACTCGCGGGCATTTCACACGGCTACCTTGCTGAAAACCGGTCAGGTTCTGATTGCGGGCGGCAGCGCGACCGCCGCGCAGAACCCCAATTACGACCAGAGCGCCGAGATCTACACTCCGGGTACTACTCGGGGTACAGGAACGTTCGCGGCGACCGGCACGACGGCCGCTCCGTTCATCTTCATGACCGCGACCCTGCTCGGCAGCGGCAAAGTCCTGACCGACGGCGGGACCCAGTGCTGCGCCAATCCCCAGGTCGCCGACCCCCCTCCTTTTCCTTATTTTCAGGCCGGACCCCCTCCCGGTGTTTACTATCAGGCTCAAGTGTTCGATCCGAAAGCCGGAACCTTTCAGCCGCTTCCCGGAGGTACCGGCGGGCAGCGCGCCTTTCACACCGCCACGATGCTTCAGGATGGGCGCGTTCTGGTTGTCGGAGGAGTGGACCTTCGCGCGGGGTTCCGCGGGGCGGAGCGGTACGATAGCAAGAGTCGGGTTTTTTCTTTGACCGGGGTTATGAATTCGGTCCGCGCCGCGCACACCGCCAGCTTGATCAACTGTACCGTCTCAGGATGCCCGGACGGGGAGGTTCTGATTGCCGGCGGCCTCGGCAACGTCAACATGATCGAGGCTGACCTGAGCAGCGCTGAGCTTTATGACCCGAGCTCCGGCGGGACGTTCACCGAAACCGGCCCGTTGACTACCGCGCGCGACTCCGCCACTGCAACCGCGCTAAGCGACGGACGAATACTGATCGCCGGCGGCGAGCAGATCGCGACGCAGACCAATCCCGCGATGGTGCTCGACAGCGCCGAGATTTACGATCCAATCACCCAGGCCTTCAGTTGCGTCGGCGGCGCGAGCGGAACTCCGCCGGCGTGCAACTCCAGCATGACCTCGCCGAGGGTACTTCATTCCGCGGTCCTGCTGCCCGACGGCACCGTCCTGCTGGCCGGCGGTCTCGGCAACAACATGAAGATCCTGAGTAGCGCCGAGCTCTTCGACCCCACGGCGAACGACGGAGCAGGAGCCTTCACCGCGCTTGGCCCCTCGATGAACCAGCTCCAGATGAACTCACCACGCGTCGCTCATAGCGCGACCTGGCTCGACCCGAGCACAGTCGCTGGACCGCTTGCGGGAAAGGTGCTGATCGCGGGCGGCTCATTCGATCGGAGCGCGGAACTCTACGATCCCGCGACCGGTACGTTCTCCTGCGTCGGCAAATCCGCCGGCCCTCCCTGCGACGCGAGCATGAAAGCCGTGCGCTTCCTGCACACGGCTACGCTGCTCGGCAACGGCATGGTCCTGCTCGCCGGCGGCTCGCTGCTCACCGCGAGGGGGCAATTGTTTCCCGAATCGACCGCCGAGGTCTTCGATCCGGCGGCCGGCGCCAACGGCGGCTTCCCGTTTTCCGGCAGGATGACGACGTCGCGCGTGCTTCAGACGGCCACGCTGCTCAACCCGAAGGTGGTTTCCGGAGCGCTCGCGGGGGACGTTTTGATCGTCGGCGGCGAGCAGATCGACGACACCCTAATGAGCGCCGAGCTGTTCGTGCCAAACCATCGCCGATAGCAGCCGGGCGCCTCGCGCAGACGAACGGCGCGCTGGCCCGACACGTTCTACTGTCTGCTTGCGGACCAGTAGCCGTTGGCTGAGAGGAAGCCGGAGGCAGATGTAGCGGACGGCGTGCACGACCAGGTGCCCGACGCCGACGCCCCTCCGGTCGTATCGGCCAGGAACGTCCCGTTGAACGTGCACGTGGCGTTGGGATCGGCCAGGGACGGGATCGCGACGTTGAAGTTCCCGCTACCGTTGCTGAGCATGCCGCTGCCCGCTGCGGGCGCCGTCGTAGCAATCGTCGCGCCCGAGGCGCTTAGGTCGAGCGTGCCGCTTATCGGACTCGCCACCGTGGTCGGGCATGGGTTGGCGACAGTGACGTTCTCGTTGCCGGTGAACGTGCCGGAATAGGCGCCGTCGAGCGGCGGCACAGCCGCGGCAAGCGAGGTGGCCGTCATCTGGGTGCTGGTGTAAGAGGCAGCCAGCGTCGGGCCCTGAGTGCTCGTAATCACGGTCATGAGCTGACTGCTCGCCGCCTGATTGAAGCCATTGACCGAGTTGACCACCGACTGGAGGGCCTGCGGGCTGGTCTGCGCCAGCGACACCCCGATGCTGATTAGCTGGCCGGCAGGGGCGAGGTCGGCGAACGCCAGCGCCTGGGCCGGCACCGCCGGGGCCACTTGGGGATTGCTGGCCTGAGACAGAATCGACAACGCCGCTGCTCCCGCCCCGTCGACAATCCCGGCGGCTGCGGCCGCCGCACCGGGCGCCTTGCAGGCCGGCGAGGTTTCCGAGTCCTGGAACAGGTTTGCGATGTCGGTGGAGAACGCCGCCGCGTTGCCCGCGCTGTTGTCGCTCAGCGCCGCGGCGGCTTCCACCGCCAGGCATCCCCCGCCGCCGCTCTGCGCGCCGATCTTTCTGGTGAGCGAACCACGCACGCTGCCGGATTGCGATCCGCTGCTGCTCGCCAGCGTCATCAGCATGCTGAGGGTTTGGTCATCTGCGGCCGTCAGTTGCACCTGACCGATCGTGACGTTGACTCCGGCCTCGGTGCCCAGTTCTGCTGTACCGTTGTTCAGCGCGGCCAGCAGTGCGGCTGACTCATTCGCGACATTCATCAGCGAACCTTCCAGCTGCTGGGTCGCCAGTTGGGTGCTGCCCTTCAAGTCGGCCGCCAGCTTCATCGCGAAGATCTGCTCCTGCTGGAGGAAGTCGAAGATAACCACGTCCGGGCTCAGGCCGCTGACCGCCGTGGCGGCATCGTGATCTTGAGCAGCGGAGCTTGCGCGCTGAGCGTGGTGGTTCCGGACTGCATCTGCAGTAATTCTCCGACGCCGACCGTCGCGCTGCCCGCCTCCGGTTCGCCGCTGACGGGGTCGACCACCGGCGGGATCACAACCGAGATCAATCCACCATTGTCCTGTCCCGCCGCCAAGGTCAGGTCCAGTCCCGGTTTTCCCGTGGTCAGCTTCTCGGTGAATGTGACCACTGCCGGTGCGAGCGAGGCCGGCGCATAGCCCGAGACCTTGAATGTCACCTGTCCGAGCGCAGGCTGCGGTTTGGATTTGGAGCTGGCGGAGAGCACCTTCGGAGCCAGGCCGACACCCGAAAGGCTGGTGCTTACCTTGGGGCCGCTGGTGAGGACGGTGAGGGTGCCCTTGCGCGTGCCCGCGCGGGAGGGAGTGAACGTCACCGAGACATAGCAGCTCGCCTTCGGCGCAAGCTCCTGCCCCATGCAGCCGTTGTTCTGGCTGAAATCGCCGGCGGCGGAGCCTTTGAGAGTAACACTGGTAACACTCAGGAGTTTGCAGGTCGTGTTAGTCAGGATTTTCCTTACCGGGGTACTGGGTGAGAAAAGAGCCTGTCTGGAAAACGTGAACGGCTCGATGGTTAGCGGAGTGCTGTGGCATTTTTTGGCGCTCGACCAGGTCAGCTCGTCTGAAGCTGCTGACGCAGGCGGGCAGGTGCTCGCGGTGGGCGTTGGCGAAGGATTGGTTACCACCGGCGTTGTTACAATTACCAACGGAGTGGGCGTAGGAGTTGGTGTCGGCGAAGGCGTCAGGGTTGGAGTTGGAGTCGGCGTAGGAGTTGGTGTCGGTGAAGATGTCGGGGTAGGGAGGTCGGGTCCGAGTAGGCGTGGGTGTCGGAGTAGGGGTTGGTATAGGTGTCGGAGTCGGCGTGGGCGTCGGCGTTGGAGTCGGAGTGGGGGTAGGAGTAGGAGTTGGGGTAGGCGTGCGCGTTGGAGTGAGAGTTGGAGTAGGTGTTGGTGTCGGCGTCGGCGTCTGAGTGGGAGTGGGGGTCGGAGTAGGGGTTGGTGTAGGTGTCGGAGTCGGCGTGGGCGTCGAAGTCGGCAACTGTACGAATGTAATGCCCGATGGGGCGCCACCGCTACCTTGCAGCGAAAGCGTCGAGAGAGCTGTGAGTGCCCCATTCGCTATCTGAAACGAGCTGGCCGTTTGGTTGCCGGTGTCGGTCACGAACAAAAGGGTGCCGGTGTTATCGGTGGTCAATCCCGTAGGCTCGCTTCCGCTCGCGAACGGCGACCCTGCGGTCGGTGTCAGTGCGCAGTTTGCTCCCACCGAGAAGCCGAATATCTCTCCGCTGTTCGTCCCAAAGTAAACCAGGTCGCCCTGCGGTGTGGTCGTAGCGCCGATCACCGCCGCACCGGTTAGGTCTACCGGCGAACCAGAGCTATTGGTTAGATTTCCAGCGGCATCAACTTGAAAGACGCTCACAGCGCCCGAATTGCCCCCGGCCACAAAGAGACAGTCTCCCTGAGGGCGTAGGGCCATCTTATGGTTGTTCCCCGACGGGGACGTAAAGGGCGAATTAGCAAGCGCGGTCAGCGACCCGGCTGGCGCCGCGCTGAACACGCTCACCTGATTGTCGTTTTCGTCCGAGATGACGTTGCCTCGGGTCGGGTCGAAGACCACGTCGAAACCGGACTGCGCGCCGACCCCGAATGGTGACCCGGTAAGAAGCGCCAGCGTGCCGTCGGGAGCGATCGTGAACGCGTCGATTCCCGTTCCGGAAGCGAAAGGGCCTAAACCCACGTAAAGGAACTGGCCGTTCGGATTGGCATCGATGCCGGCTGGACTGCCTCCGCTGTCCGCGAAGGGAGACCCGGATATCGGCGTCAGCGTTCCGCCAGCGTTGATTCGAAAGGCAGCGACGTTGGCGCTTCCGTTGTTCGTGGCATACAAAACACCACCGACAACGCCCACTCCATGCACGCTGGCTATGTCGAAGACGAAAGCCCCACCATTGCCACCGGTCGCAAACGGCGCGAGGGAAACTGGTGACAGAGTCCCATACGGACTCACCGCGAAAGCACTTAGTTCGTTGGTGCTGGTGTTGTTGTTGACGTAGACGAATCCTCCGCGAGCCGGAGAGGACAAGGCGGCCAGAGCGATCTGATAGCCGATGTTGTCGCCGGCGACCGTCGCGGTCGCGGTCTGATCGCCGGTCGCCGTGTCGGATGTCGCGAATGATTCAACCGCATTTTCCACGTCGGGGCCAGCTCCCGCGATATCGTGCTGGTATACCGGCGAGAACCCGCCCGCGATGGCGAGCGAATTGTCTCCGACCACCCCGAACGCCGCGATCACCGAGCTGTTGGCCTGCGTCGTGGTGAGCGAAGGCGCCGTAACGGTGGAGCTCGAGGTCGTACAATGAAACGAGTTGGTTTCAATCGGCGCAGTAGGGTCCACGCCGAAGTAGGCGGTAACACCCCCGGAGCCCAGGAATGTATTGCTGAAGTTCCACGTGAACTGGGTCGAGGACGTGTCGCCGGCCTGGGCAACTCGGTAGGAAATCGACATCAGGAAGTCGCTGCCGCACGGATCGTGGCGAATTTCGGTCCAGCCCGCCGGAATTGCGATCGCCGCCGAAGCTGCGTTCGCCCCTTGGATTGCAATCGTATTGAACAAAAGCTGACTGGCCGTCACGCCGGCGGGAAGGTTGAACGTGATGCTGCCCGCTCCCGCACTGGTGGTATCGGATGTCGACGACCCGACGACGAACGGCGCTCCCAACACCGGCACCGGAGTAGGCGTGGGTGTAGGCGTCGGGGTCGGTGTTGGCGTTGGCGTCGGAGTCGGCGTGGGTGTTGGTGAAGGCGTCGGAGTCGGCGTGGGCGTCGGGATCGGCGTCGATGCGATGTTTGCGGAAAAGGCCGCCAGCGATCCCCGCGCTGAGCTTTGGCCAGTCGCAAATGGCGAGCCCGGAACCGCGGTCAAGGTCCCGTCACTTCCGATCACGAACACCGCGATCGTGCCGTCGCCGCTTGCCACGTAAAGAAATTGGCCGAGCGCGTCGGTGTCCATTCCCGCCGGCGCGGATGAATTGGTCGGGAACGGCGCGCCCGGGACCAAGGTCAGGCTGCCATCGCTACCTACGCTAAAGTCGGTAACGGTGTTGCTAAACTGATTGCTCACGAAGAGGAACTGCTGGTCCGGGCTGAGGAGCACGACATTTGAGTTGTCACCCACGCCGAAGGAGAAGGGCGAGCCCGAGATCGGTGTCAAAGCTCCGTCAGCCACGCCGAAAACGTTAACGACCGTTCCCGTGGTAACTGCCGCGCCGACGAAGAGAAACGTGCCGGCCGAATTGACGTCGACTCCCACCAGCTCTACCGAAGCCGCAAACGGTGAGTTCGGCACCGGAGCGAGGGTGCCGTCGCTGCCGATGCTGAAAACACCCACGGCATTCGCATTGGGTAAAGCTACGGCCAGGAACTGATCTCCGGGCAAGACCTTCATTCCGTCCGGCGTTCCTCCGGCTGCGAATGGCGAGCCGGGTACCGCCGTCAGTCCTCCGCCCGCACCGATGCTGAAGGCTGAGAGGTTGTCGCTCGCCTCATCGCCGGCGAACAGGAATTGGCCGGCATGCGTTACCGCCAGAGAGAGCGATTCTGCGGAGCCTGATTCGCCGGTCGCAAACGGCGAGCCTGGCACCGTGGCGAGGGTTCCGGTAGCCGGGTCGATCGTGAAAACGGCTATGTCGTTGCTGCCCGCATCGCTCGCAAAAAGCAGATTTCCCTTGATTGCAATCCGGTTCGCGGCGAAAAAATCGTCGCCCGCGCCGTCCCCGCCGGTCAGGAACGGCGAACCGGACAGCGGGCTAAGCGCTCCGCTTGCGCTGACGGAAAATCCTGAGACTGTGTTGGCCTCGGCGATGTCGTCATTGGTGTAGACGAAGTTTCCGGTCGGAGTTGTCGGGATCGGATTGAGAGCGATCTGATAACCGATGTTGTCACCGGCGAGGGTCGCGGTCGCGCTCTGGTCGCCGGTCGCCGTGCCGGATGTCGGGATCGATTCGACCGCGTTTTCCACGTCGGGGCCAGTTCCCGCAACGATGCTCTGGTACACCTGCGAAAACCCGGCCGGCACGGCAAGCGAATTGTTTCCGACCACTCCGAACACCGCGATGACCGAGCTGTTGGCCTGCGTCGTGGTGAGCGAAGGCGCCGTAACGGTGGAGCTCGCGGTCGTACAATGAAACGAGTCAGTTTCAATCGGCGCCGCAGGGTCCACGCCGAAGTAGGCGGTAATACCCCCGGAGCCCAGGAATGTATTGCTGAAGTTCCACGTGAACTGAGTCGAGGACGTGTCGCCAGCCTGGGCAACCCGGTAGGAAATCGACATCTGGAAGTCGGTGCCGCATGGATCTTGGCGAATTTCGGTCCAGCCCGCCGGAATTGTGATCGCCGCGGAAGCTGCGTTCGCACCCTGGATTGCAATCGTACTGAAGAGAAGCTGATTAGTCGTCACGCCGGCGGGCAGGTTGAGGGTGATGCTGGCTGCCCCCGTGCTGCCCGTATCCGAGGTCGACGACCCGACAACGAACGGCGTTCCCAACACTGTCGCGACAATCGCGACAGTTACGGCAAGAGCCAGACTTGCGTACAGCGCGCCGGCTTTTGTTCCCGAGAGTTTTACACGCCCATCGAACATCGGCCCCCCTGGAGGCGCTCGGCGGTGGTGGCCAATCAGCCCGCGCGATCCGAATCGGCGTGAGTCGCGCCGATTGGGTCAATCCCCAGTGGCCGGAATCTAGCATTGGCGGAGCCATTGTCAAGGACCGCTGCGGTTCGGGTAGTGATCTAATTCGAGCTTAATCCTACAAAAAGACGGAGTTTGCGCTTCGTGTAGGATTAAGCTCAAATTAGATCATTACCGCGGGTCGGGACCCGTAACAGGCTCTATCGCGAATCCGGCTTGCAGCGGTGGAAGAAATGCGAGCCTCCTCAAGTGAGGCCTGCGCCCGTTCTTTGCGCGTTGACAACGGCGCGGACAGACCGGAAAATTGTCGGACAATGGCGAGAATAACCGTCGAAGATTGTCTCGATAAGGTTTCCAACCGCTTCGAGCTGGTGTTGGGAGCCGCCAAACGGGCCAAGCAGTTGCTCAAGGGAGGCCGGCCGCTGGTCGACTCCGACAACAAGGAAGTCGTCACCTCGCTGCGCGAAATCGCCGCCGGCAAGGTCATACTGGAACGTCCGAAGGTGGAGTAGCCTTTTCCGTGCCGCTTTGCTCCGGCGAGTCTCTCGCCGGAGCGCGATCGCATTGCCCCCATCCGGCCAGGACTTGTTCGTGGCCCGCAAGACTATCAAGAGCCGCAGGAAAAGCGCCGCGTCCGCTGAGACCGACGCACCGCGCGACGTCGCCCTCGACCCCGCCGTCAGCAGCGTCGCGATCGAGCCCGAGATCGCCGGCGACGACGAAGTATCCGAACCGGCCGCCGGACGCGACGATCCGGAGCTCGAGCCGGACGGAGCTTCTCCCGACGGCCAAGTTGCGCTCGATGATGGTGAAGCCGCGCGAAGCGCAGGCGAGGGCCTCGTTCCTTACGATCCGCTCGGCCGCTATCTCGCGGAGATCCGGCGCTTTCCCATCCTGTCGCGCGAAGAGGAGCAAAAAATCGCACAGGAGTACGCGCGGACCCAGGACCCGCAATACGCCTACAAGCTGGTAACTTCCAACCTGCGGCTGGTGGTCAAGATCTCCCGCGAATTCGCCCGCGCCTCGCGCAACCTGCTCGACCTGATTCAGGAGGGCAACCTCGGCCTGATGGAAGCGGTCAAGCACTTCGAACCCAGCCGCCGCATCCGCTTTCCGTCTTATGCCGTATGGTGGGTGCGTGCTTACATCTATCGCTACCTGATCAACAACTGGCGGCTGGTGAAGATCGGAACCACGCAGGCGCAGCGCAAGCTGTTCTTCAACCTGAGAAAGGAGACCGAGCGGCTGGAAGCGGAAGGCTTCGCGCCGCAGCCGCGGCTGCTCGCCCAGCGAATCGGCGTGAAGGAAAGCGAAGTCCGCGAGATGCAGGAACGGATGGCGCAGAGCGAGGTCTCGCTCGACCAGCCGGCCGGCTCCGAGGACGACTCCCGTCTGCTCGACGTGATTCCCGATACTTCGCGCAGCCCCGAGGAACTGGCCGCCGGCTCTCAGTGGCGGACCTTCGCCAAGGAGAAAATCGAAGCCTTCGAGAACACGCTCAGGGACAAGGAGCTGGAGATTTTCCGCAGCCGCCTGATGGCGGAAGAGCCGGCGACGCTTCAGGAGATCGGCGAGCGGTTCGGAATCAGCCGCGAGCGCGTGCGTCAGATCGAAGGCCGGATCAAGCGCAGGCTGAAGGCGTTCCTCAAGTCACAGGCCTCGGATATCGAGCAGGCCGGGCCCTGACGCCTGGTCAGCGGGCGAAGTCCTCGGTCACATAGGCCTCGCCGACGGCGCCGGGGCTTCGCTCGATACCGAAGCCGGTCCGCTCGAAGCGCGCCGAGAGGAGATTTCGACGGGCCGTGTCCTTGGCCATCCAGGTCTTCACGCTCTCGTCGGCGAGATGGGCGTCGCCGATCGGGATGCTCAGCACGTTCTCGCCGATCGAATCGCTGCGAACTCCCACCTGATCGAACCGGTCCGTGAACGACGGCTCGTCGGCGCCCCTCACGCTAACGAAGCGGCCCTTCGCCATCTCAGCGCTATGAGCTTCGGCTGACCGCTCGAGTTCCGCCGAGATCGTCAGAGGCTTGAGCCCGTTCTGCCCGCGCTCATGGTTGACCAGATCCAGAAGCTGCGACTCGATCTGAGCTCTGGTAAGAACCTGGGCCCGACTCCGGGTAGCGGCCGCCGGCGCCCCGTTCGATTCCGTGCTCGCGGGCGCAGCCTCACTTGTCGGCTGAGTTTGCGCGGTCGGGGTCTCGACCGCCGGCGGCTGCCGCGACGCGCATCCGGCGAGTGCAAGCGCCAACCAGGTCACGACAATCGCGAGGCGTCGATTCGTCATTACGAATTCCTGTCGTGCGGCCGATCACTCCCACAAGGAGAAGGTCTTGTAGATCGTAAGCTCGCCGTAACCGCCCGGACTGCCGTATCCGGCTTGCAGATCGCAGCCGAATTTCCAGTAGTTGTTATAGAGCCCGACGATTGGTCCGCCTTGGCCGTCGACGCCGCGAATAAAGCCTCCGCCGTAAACCGCGCCGCCCGCGCCGGCCATGAAGGTCCACTCGGGGGTGCGGGCTGCGATCACGCGCAAATCGATTTCGCCGCTGGTGACTTCGTTCTCGGTGTCGTAAACCGGGGCGACGAACAGGTTTACCGGATGCGCGCTGGACTGGAACATCCAGCTCGACAGGTCTCCTTCGACCACAAACGCGTCGCTGTCGCCGACATCGTGACCACCGAGCAGATACAGGTTCGTACCTTCATACGGGCTGATATCGATTCCGGCCTCGAGCCGCCCGAAGTTCAGCCGCGCCTGGACCTGGCTGCTCGAAACCTGAAGCGGGCTGACCGCGTTCTCCCTGATGTAAAGTTGATAGCCGGTGGCGCGCCCGATCAGGCCGAGCCCCTGGGTCAGGCTCTGCTCGATCTGTATACCCTCGTTGGTGTCGTCGTAGTCCTGGCTGACGAAGCCTCCTCCGAAGGGCGTGATGTCCAGATGGGGCGAAGTCGCCGCAGCCAGGCGGGGCGGGTTCTGGGCGGGAGGCGTGGAGGTGGACGGCGCTGCCTGCGCCATCGCACTCGCGGCGGCGAGCATCAGGCCGGCAATCCCCGCCAAACCGGCGACAATTCTCATTCCGGCACCTCCGGTGAATCCAGGTAGCAGGCCAAGGTACTCAGTTCGCTGCCGGCTGCAGGATGGTTCTTTACATATAGAATATCAGTGCCGAATAGCCGGCGCCGAATAGCCAGTAGAGGCTGCTTCACTTTGTGACCGACTCGCGGAATTCCTCTTCCGTCGCTTCGACCGCGCTCTTGGCGCGATTGACGGCCCTGGTTGCGGCGTCGGCTGACTTGGTGGCGCGGTCGGCGGCTACCTGGGCATTACCGGCCGCCGCCTCGGCGTTGTTGGCAGCAGTCACGGCGCGGTTCGCGCTTTGTTCCGCGCCAACCACGATCGGGGTGATGGGAGTCGTCGGCCGTGTCACGAAGACCGGTGGCGGTGCGCCGATTCCGGTCGGCGGTGGTGGTGAAGCCGCCGGCGGTGGCGGAGGCGGCGGCACGATCGCGATACCGCACGGGGCCGCGAAAACGCGCGGCGCGCCGAAGAGTAATGTTGCCAGGGTCGCTACGATCAGCAGCTGAATCCGCAGGCTCATATCATCACCTCGGGGCAGCATGCCGTATTCTGTTGCGGGACCATCGGAATTGTGGGCGGAATTGCGGGGAGCTTTCCATGCCAGACGCTCGTGCGCGGATGTAACCGCAGCCGCACTGCATATAATCAAGCATACTCAACGCAACCGGTACGTCAAAGGTTTTGTTTCCGAATAGCCGTTGCTTCGTAGCGGAAACGGGCGCCGCGCCGGTGATTTGTATCATCGGGGGACTCAACGTAGTGCTCAGGTTGTCCGTTTTCTCCGGCGGCCCGTTCGAAACGGCGCAAAATCGGGCGTCTTGCGCCCCATCTTCCGATAGTTACTTTTCCGTACACTTGGTATTTCAACGATTGACCAATGAAATGCCCTTCCCCTAGACTGTCGAATCGGCTACGCGATGCTGAGTTATCACTCGATTGCCGGCGCCACCGGGGATAACGATTTCTATTGTCATAACATTTGTCCGGTGCTCAATTGATCTCCACGAGTGATCTCCACGACCGCTCGCGCGTTTGACCGAGGCGACGACTTCTGCCGACGTGATGGAAGGCAACCTGCCGATTGACTACGGCTGCGCCGCGCGAGCGGGCCGCCGCTTCCGGATCGGGACGATCAGCGTCGCGATCTTGCTCGCACTGCTCTGCATCAACCCCGACGCGCTCGCGGGCGGTGTTAGATCAACGCCCGGCCCGACACCGAGGCTTGCTCCTCCCACACCGACACCGATTCCGGTTCCACCGCTGTCGACACCCGTGCCCGGAGCTTGCGTGCCGATAAGCCTGATCGGCACCCCGGTGGTCTCTCAGAACTGGGCTCCAAGCCTCACGGTGAGCTGTCCGGCGAATGTGCAGCCCGGCGACTTTATCGGGGTCTGGTTCGTCGCCAATGATAGTTTCGCTCCGACCCCGCCGCCCGGCTATAGCAACTTGATCAGTGGCGGCGATCTGGATGGTAACGGAGTCTTTTTCTATTACCATATCCAGCAGCCCGGCGATCCCACCTCCGTAACGTTCGACTATATCGAGACGGTGAGCCTGTCGGCGATTTGCGCCGCCTATTCGGGCGTCAGCACCAGCCAGCCGATAGATACTTCCGCCTCGATGGTAAATACGAGCAGCACGACGATTGTGTCGCCCTCGGTGACCACCACGATCGCCAACGATACGCTGCTGATGCTTTACAACCTCAACGCAATCGGCATGGTCAGCTCGCCCAGCCTGGGAAAGATCGAACAACAGGAGACGTACGGCGGAGAGATCATGGCCTGGGTGGATCAGCCGCTTACGATTCCCGTCGTGACGGGCAATCAGTCGGTGCAGTATCCGCCCGGCGCGGACAGCTTCACCGCACAGATCGCGCTCGTACCAGGACCGTCGTGCGCGACGCCGACAGCAACGCCAACACCGACTCCTACTCCAGTGCCGCCAACGCCGACGCCGACACCATTGCCACCAACACCGACGCCAATATTCCCGACGCCTACGCCAACGCCAGTGCTGCCGACACCGACACCTGCAGTCCCGACACCTACGCCGTCACCAGCGGTGCCGACTCCGACGCCTTCGCCGGCGTCGCCGACTCCAACGCCGACACCTGCAGTCCCGACGCCTACGCCGTCGCCAGCGTTGCCGACTCCGACGCCTTCACCGGCGTCGCCGACTCCAACGCCGACACCTGCAGTCCCGACGCCTACGCCGTCGCCAGCGTTGCCGACTCCGACGCCTTCACCGGCGTCGCCGACTCCAACGCCGACACCTGCAGTCCCGACACCTACGCCGTCGCCAGCGTTGCCGACTCCGACGCCTTCACCGGCGTCGCCGACTCCAACGCCGACACCTGCAGTCCCGACACCTACGCCATCACCAGCGGTACCGACTCCGACGCCTTCTTCGGCGTCGCCGACTCCAACGCCGACACCTGCAGTCCCGACGCCTACGCCATCACCAATGGTGCCGACTCCGACGCCTTCTTCGGCGTCGCCGACTCCAACGCCGACACCCGCAGTCCCAACACCTACGTCATCAGCGGTGCCGACGCCGACTCCCGCGCCCGGCAAGGTCACGGTTGGTGTCAGCAATTCCTACGCCTGTACCCTGCCGCACGTTTACCTGACGATAAGCGACATCCAGGCGAGGCAGATCTTTGGCGAAGGGTCCTCGGTCGATTTGACGCCGGGACTCAAGCCCACACAGGTCGACTTGCGGCACCCGCCAAGCCCGCCGAGCCAGGGATGCTTCGTCGCGCCGCCTTTCGCAACTACTTTGACCGGTAACGATACGGTTCCGGGCGGTACCTACCAGGAACTCGATTTGATCCTCGATCTGAACGGCAGCGGCTCGGCGCCCGAGAAGAACGCCTGCAACAAGAGCCGGTGCAAGCTTGGACCCAACGTCTACAACTGCGTGATCGACTCGGCCGGACAATGCCGGCAATTGAACATGGGTCCGGAGGCCGGGACCGGTATCCCGATTCCGGCTGACGTGTCTCTGGTCGGCGGGCAGGACAACCTGGCGATCGATATCAACGCCGGATTTGCGGTGGCGCCCTCGGAGTTCGTCCCCGACCAGTACGACTTCAAGCCGAATTCCACGACTGACTTGCAAGCCTTCATCGAAGGCGCCAACCCGGTGGTGGCCGGCAAAGTGGTGACGGCTACGTTAAGCGGCAGCAAGATAACCCCGCACAAAGGCAAGCCACTGTACGACGCGGGTGTGTGGTTAGAGCAGGAGGCCGGTCTTCACGTGCCCGTTCAGGGCGGCGGATCCAATCAGGTCGAGAGCCTGGTGCGGACCACGATGACCAACAGCCAGGGCGCCTTCCGCTTCTGTCCGGTTCCCAACGGGACCTACGACCTGGTTTCCGACGCGGCCACGATGCCGGGCCGTATCCCCTCGAACGCGACTATCGCCTCCAGTGCGGAGGTTTCGGACTCGGCTGCGGCCACCGGGCTGGTGATCCCTCTGATAGCGCAGACCGGCGGAAATTCCGACGCGATGGCTGATGGCGTGGTCCACACCATGAACACTTCGACCAGCGGCGACGATATCACTTTCATTGGCGAGCAGCCGTTCGTAGACAGCTCGGGCGCGACCATCCAGGCGTTGATCCCGCTGTTCCGGGCCGATCACACCCCGCCGATTACAACCACCACCTCCGACGGCACTCATCCGGTGCCCTTTTCGGACTGCGCACCCGCCGGATGCGGCGGCGATCCGAACTGCGCGTGCTACGTCTTCTCGGGTCCCAACGGCAACCCGATAGTGGGATTCGCGAACACCACCGGGCACGGCTATTCGCTGAGCATCGAGGGCGCCAACGTGACGTACGGTATCGACGCGAGATCCAACGCTTTCGACAGCTCGGCGCAGGTCTGTTCGCCGGATCAGCAGGATACGCCGGCGTTCACGATCGACCAGATGCAGCCTTCCACTGCCGCGCCGGCCCTGTTCTTCAACGGCTGCGACTGACCCGCCGCCGAGCGGCGTGGGGCTCAGCGCGCAAAATCTTCGGTGACGTAGTTTCGACCGTCGGCCGATCGGCCAATCGCAATACCGGTCTTCACGAATGCGGGTTCCAGAAGGACGCTTCGATGGCCCGTGCTCCACATCCACATCGTGACGCATTCTTCCGCGAGGCCGTCGGTCGCAGCTCCGGTCGACTCGAACAGGTTCTCGCCGACGTAGTCGGTACGGGCGCCCGATGTGGCGACGCGAACCATTAACCCAGGCTCGCCGGCGCCCTGATGGTCGAAAAAGTCCTGCCCCGCCATCGCGCGGCTGTGCTCGAGCGCGGCGTGCGCCAGCGCAGGTGAGAACTCGAGCGGCCCGAGCCCGTGCGTGCGCCGCGCGCGATTCACCAGCGCAAATATCCTGAGTTCGAGCGCGCGATCGTCAACCGGTTCGGCCATTCTGGCGCGGCCGTCGCCGGGCTCCGGAGCCGCGAGTCCGTCGCGCCGGGGACGCATCGACACGCGCGCGAAACCGTCGACGGGCTCCGCGTCATCGCTGACGGTCGCGAGCGCGACCTTGGCGGGAGCAATCGCCGCGGGCGCTGCCGGCGGATGCGCAAGGTATCCGCACGAAGCGCCCGTCAGGATCAGCGATCCGATGAGCAGATACCGTTCGAGCCCCGTCGAAGTCTCCTCTCATCCGTCTGCGCGGCAGAACGAATCGCTCTCGGTTAGCATCACATCGGCCAAAACAGCAAGGCGCGTTCCCAGCGCGCATCAACAGGGGCGATGCTGTCGGGCAGCATTCCATTGCCGATATGTTTCGACAGTGAGACATTGCCGGCGAAAGCCGCGGTTGGCAGTGCGCGGCTGCGACTGCGGTCCGGCAGTGTGGCACCCGTCGATTCGGTTGCCTCGCGCCTCTACCGAATCGGGATCGGGCGGGTTAAGCTTGTGCCGTGGCGGCGAAACCCGACAACGGTTCTCATCTCGCGCCCGATCCTGCGCGCGGCGAGCCCCCGCGGCTGACCTCGCGATGCAAGGCCGGGGGATGCGCCGGCAAGCTCGGCCCGGCCGACTTGAAGGGTGCGCTCGCAAATCTGGAGCTGGGGAGCCATCCCGATCTGTTGGTCGGCATCGCGACCGGCGACGACGCCGGCGTGTATCGCCTCAGCGACGGGCTTGCGATCGTCAACACGGTCGACTTTTTCACGCCCATCCTCGACGACCCTTTTACCTACGGACAAATCGCGGCGGCCAATGCGCTGTCCGACGTGTACGCGATGGGCGGGGTGCCGAAGACCGCCTTGAACCTGGTCTGCTGGCCGCACACGGGGCTGCCGGCCGCGATGCTCCGCGAAATTTTGCGCGGCGGGGCGGAGAAGGCGCGCGAGGCGGGCGTCGTGATCGTCGGCGGTCACAGCGTCGGCGACGAGGAGGTCAAGTACGGGATGGCGGTGACGGGCGTGATCGATCCGCGGCGAATCGTGCGCAACGTCGGCGCGCGGGCCGGCGACGCGCTCGTGCTCACCAAGCCGCTCGGCACCGGAATCCTGATGACCACTTTCAAGCGCGACCAGTTGCCGGCCGATCAATATGCCGCGGCGGTCAAATCGATGGCGGAACTCAACGCGGCGTCCTCGCGCGCGATGCTCAAATACGACGTGCATGCCGGCACCGACGTGACCGGCTTCGGGCTCGTTGGCCATGCGATGCAGATGGCCGAAGGGAGCGGAGTGACGCTCCGGTTCGAGGAATCCGATCTGCCGCTGTTGCCCGGCGTGCTGGAATGGTGCCGCGCCGGAATGATTCCCGCCGGTGGCCGGAGGAACCGCGAATACTACGGCTCGCGGATCAGAATCTCCGACGAAATCGCCGACGAAATGGCGGAGCTCGCGTTCGATCCGCAGACCTCCGGCGGCCTTCTGATCGCGCTGCCCGAGGGCGACGCGCTCAAGCTGCTCGCGGATTTGCAGGCCGAAGGCAACCTCGAAGCCGAGATCATCGGCCGCGCTGTCGCGCCCGGCGAGTTTCCGATCGAACTGGTTTAGGGCCTGGGACCCTGAAACGCGCGCGAATCCCGTACCACGCCGGGTGAGTAGCCGAGGCTTATCGCGAGCATCACGGCGGCCGCGGCGACCTGCCCCGCGTCGCGCTCGTCCATCGCAAGAATGTCGAGCGCTTCAATGTGCGCGGTGACCGTCTCGGCATCGTTGGCGTGGGCGCATCCGAGTGAATCTGGATCGAATAAAGCGTCGATGAGCCGACTCGGGTCGAAACCGGATTCGGCGGTCGCCTCGCGCACGGCGACGCGCCAAAACTCACGCGGCTCGACCTGGGTGGAATCAACCAGCGTATCGACCCGCGCGCGCAACTTGGGAATCAGCGTTGCGTAGCGCTCGAGCGCGAGCAGATAGGGGTCGGTCTCCTGCGCGGCGAGGAATGCGCCGACCGTGGCGACGGTGCCGTAGACTCCGGCCGAGCCGGGCGCGGGGTCGAGCCGAATGAAGCGGGCCGATTCGCCGTCGCGCTCCATCCCGAGCGGATAGAGCCGGCAGGCAAGCGGACGTCCCGGATGGAGCGTGCATCGAGCGCCCGCCAGCGCCGCACATCCGCGATGGTCGAACTTGAGAATCGATCCGCGGCGAATCGTAAAGCGCCGAACCGCCTCGCCGGTCGTGACCCCGGCCGCACGGGCGATCCTGAGCACGTCGTAGGGCGAGAGCGTGATTACCTTGTCACGGCAACAAAGCCCGCACGCGTTGCAGGTGTAGGAGAATGGCGTCGAACGATCCATTGTTCAAACAGATAGCTCAGGCGCAGCGCCGTTGACTATTTTGACATCATACGTCATACGGTTCGTTTCCCCCCTGCGACACGAAGGGTGGCTTGGATCGCGCACTGTCGGCGGCGCGACGATTTGCCCACGAGCGGTGGGAAGTTTCGGCTTCCGGTGATAACCTTCAACATACGTGCAGGCTCGGAGCAAGGTAACGATGAGTGCCCATATGACGATGGAATTTGATCTGCCCGCGAGCATTCGCAAGAAGGGCAAATGGTTTATCTCTTCGTGCCGCGCGCTCGACGTTCATTCCCAGGGTCGGACCAGACAAGAAGCCGAGCATAATCTTGTCGATGCCCTCGCTTCTTTCCTGGTCAGTTGTTACGAGCGCGGCACGCTCGACACGGTTCTGAAGGAATCGGGCTTTGTCCCGGCGTCCGAGCGCGAGGCTTCCAGGAAGGCGACACCTCGCGGCTCCGTCCCACTTCGGGTACCGGTTCCGTTTGTGATACCAGGCGGCCGGGTCAGAGCGGCGGCTTCTTAGCGTTGTCAGCACTCCTTCAGCAGATCCAGAAAGCGCTCTCGCGTCATGCCGGCGGTGCGCATGTTCGCGTGTATGATTTCCAGGCCGACTTCGGAGTATTCCGGGATCACGATCGGTCGGCTAACGCCGGCCTTTTCGCCGACCCAATGGCTTCCACCGGCGCGCTTCTTGAAGACAAACCCGTCGCGCTCGAACACACAGCGCAGGCGCTTCCATGAGACGGGCGAAATCGTGCTCACGTCGCCTCCGTGGCGAGATGGCCCCCCGACACTTCGCCAATTTCGAAGAGATACGAGAGTGCTACCACGGCGATACCAGAAAGCCTTGGCCTGAAAATGCAGGAAAACGCTATATGACATCCGGCCTGCTGGCCAAACCCATCCCCTCGTGCGACACGATGGTGGCGCTCGGATCGCGCACTGCCAGCGGCGCGACGATCTTCGCCAAGAACAGCGACCGGCCCGCGCGCGAATGTCAGCCGCTGTTCCAGGCGCCACGCCAAAATCATTCGCCGGGCGATCGCGTCCGATGCCAGTACATGGAAATCCCGCAAGTTGGGCAGACCTGGCGATTGATCGGGTCGCGGCCGGCCTGGCTATGGGGACTCGAGCACGGAATCAACGAGCACGGCGTCGCGATCGGCAACGAGGCGCTGATCACGAAAGATTCGCTGCCCGAGGCCGGGCTGCTGGGGATGGATCTCGTTCGGCTCGCGTTGGAGCGCGCCTCGACTGCGCGCGACGCGATGGAACTGATCGGCGGCCTTATCGAGCGTCACGGCCAGGGCGGCTCGGCGGCGCATGATTTCGACTGGCGCTACTCCAACGGGTTCATGATCGCCGATCGCGCCGAGGCGTGGATACTCGAAAGCTCCGGACGCCAATGGGCGGCGCGCAAAGTCGATGACTGCGCGACCATCTCGAACCGTATCAGCACGAATTCCTACGATCGCGCTTCCGCGACCGTGCGCGAGCATGCCCGCGCGCGGGGATGGTGGGACGGCCGATCTACGTTCGACTTCGCGCAAGCGTATGCCGAGCAGGCGCATCCGACGTCGTTCTCCGCGCTCGGCCGCCTGGCGCGAAGCCGCGAGCTGGTCGCACGCGACGGACGCCGCTCGGCGCGCGACATGATCGCCGCGCTGCGCGACCATTATGAGATGGGCGAGATGCCGGTGATCACCGCGCCGGTCGAAAGCGAGCGGCGTTTCTCGCTTTGCATGCACACCGACTTCTCATGCACGACCGCCAGTATGGTCGCCGAGATTCCCCGGGCCGGCTCCGGTCTGATCCCCGTGATTTGGGCCTCGATGGCGGCGCCGTGCACGGGAATCTTCATCCCACTATTCGTCGACGGAACCCTTCCGCCGGCGCTGACAATCGGCACGATGGAGCGGTCGGATGATTCGCCATGGTGGAGGATGAAGACGATTCAGGATCTCGTCGCGCGGGTACCCGAGCGCCTCGCGCCGATCGTATGGCGCCGCTTCCGGCCGCTCGAAGCCGAGCTGCTCGAGCGCGCGGAAACCGTCGCGGCAAGAGCGCGCGATCTCGCCGCCGGTCCACGCTGTCAGTTGATCACCGACTTTATGGCCGAAGGCGTCGCGCGCGCGATGGCAGCGTCCGCCACGGTCGAATTGGAATTGCGGGCCGCCGTATCGCGATAGCCGCGCCCTATTTTGTGCCTCTACCTAATCGGCGCGACCTTCGCTAGCATCGCCACAGTGCTCCGTTATCGACGTTCAAGCGGGAGAGCTCAGAGATGAATTTCAACTATACGCCCGAACAGGAAGCCTATCGGCGCGAAGTGCGAACGTGGCTCGAGGCCAATCAGCCGCCGCCGCTCACCGATGGTGAAAAGGAAAACATCACCGACGAGGTCCTGTGGGAGCGTCTGAAGGCCTGGCACAAGAAGCTCTATCACGCCGGATGGGCCGGCCTGACGTGGCCCAAGGAGTACGGCGGCAAGGGCGCGACTTTCGTCGAGCAGGTGATCTTCCAGCAGGAGATGGGGCGGCTCAACCTCCCGATGGGAAGTAACGTGCTCGGTGTAATCATGACCGGGCCCGCGATTATGCAATGGGGCACCGACGAGCAGAAGAAGCGCTATCTGAATCCGATACTGAGCGGCGACGAGATCTGGTGTGAAGGGATGTCGGAACCAGGCGCCGGTTCCGACCTGGCTGCCTTGCAGACCCGCGCGGTGCTGGAGGGCGACAGCTTTATCGTCAACGGCCAGAAGGTCTGGACCACTATCGCCCATCGCTCGCACTTCGTGCAGCTCTTCGTACGCACCGACCCGGAGCTCCCCAAACATAAGGGCATGAGCTGCCTGCTCGTCGATATGAAGGCGCCCGGCGTCACGGTCAAGCCGCTCAAGCAGATAACCGGCGAGTCCGACTTCAACGAAATATTCTTCGAGGACGTGCGCGTTCCCAAGGAGAACCTGCTCGGGCCGCTCAACATGGGATGGCAGGTGCTGGTCGCCACCCTGATGCACGAGCGGTTCGGAATCGGTGAGACCCTGGGCGGCAGCGAGCAGATGCTCGGGGCGCTGGTCCATCTCGCAAAAGGCGTCAAAATAAACTGCCGTCCCGCCGCCGACGATCCCGAGATTCGCCAGCAGATCGCGCAGTTCGCGATCGAGGCGATGGCGAAAAAATACAACGGCTTTCGCAGCCTGACGCGCAGGCTCAAGGGTCAGTTGCCGGGGCCCGAAGCGTCGACCGGCAAGCTCGTGTCCACCGACCTGACGCAGCGGATGGTCAAGTTCACCAGCCGGTTGATGGGCCAGTATGCTTACCTGGAGCGGCATTCGCCCTACGCTCCCGACGGCGACTGGATGAAACGGATACTGCAAGTCGAGTCGCTGACCATCGCCGGCGGCACCTCGCCGGTACAGAAGAACATGATCGGCGAGCGCATCCTCGGCCTGCCGAAAGGATAAGCGCGTGGACGATGTGGGGGCCTGGGCCTAGCTTCGCGTCCGCCGTTATAGATAAACGATGTGTTCGCTCGTCTACTTCGATACGAACGTCTTTGACAATTTAGTCAAGAGAACCGGTGGCGTCAGCGAGGCGGACGAGGAACGACTACGCGCAAATGTTTCTTCGGGAAAGCTGACGGTCGTCGCTGGCCATATAAACCTCCGAGAAACGCTTGCCGCGCTCCAGTCTCGCCCCGAGATCGCAAGAGCCCAGCTTAGCCTGATTGTAAACCTGGCTGACTGGGACCGCTTCGCCAAATTTAGCACTCAAATCCTGGAAGACAACGTCAGGCACTTCGCCTTCAACGGCGAGGGGGCCAATACCCCTTTCGAGATGGAAACAACTCACATCCGGTCGGCTATGCAGGGCATAATCGATGGCCAGATGAGCGGTAAAGAGCTCGAAGCAGTCATCGGTGAGGATCGGGAACAGAAGCGAGCATTTCGGGACAGCGTCAAGAAATCTCGCGACGAAACAACAAGAGAGCTTGGGGAGTTGAAGAAAGTTGGCGAGATCCCGAGTTTTGAGCAGTTTTTTCTCGACGGTGCTGAGGGGTGGGCGCTAGTGGCCTGTAACAGCTGAATCGAAAGTGATTCTGTGTGAGGGATCACGATAGGACCACTTGATAGGCTTGGCTGAGCGATTGTGGTGACGGATGTAGCGCATCAGTTTGCGCGCAAGGTCGTGGACCGAAGTGAAGATGCCGCGCGCGATGACATCGCGCTCAATCTTGGAAAACCGGATCTCCACTTGGTTGAGCCACGAAGAGTAAGTCGGAGTGAAATGCAGGTGAACGTTGGGGTGTGCGGACAGGAACTGCCGAACCCGCTGGGTTTTGTGGCTGGAAAGGTTGTCCGCGATGATGTGGATTTCCCGCCCTTGGGGCTCCAGGGCGACCAACTGGGCGAGGAAGGCGACGAACTCCTCGGTGGTGTGGCGTGGGGCGGTCTGCCCGAGCACCGTCCCGGTGCGAGTGTTGAGCGCGGCGAAGAGCGAAAGCGTTCCGTGACGGTAGTACTCAAAGCCGTGCCGCTCGGCGCGCCCAGGCGAGAGCGGCAGCACCGGGTCGAGACGGTCGAGTGCCTGGATGGCGGTCTTCTCGTCAACGCAAAAAATCGCGGCGTGCTGCGGGGGATTGACGTAAAGCCCGATCACATCAGCGGCCTTGTTCTCGAAGTCCGGATCATCGGAGGCCATGTAACGCTCGAGCCGGTGGGGACGCAGCCCGGCGCGCTGCCAGACCCGCGCCACCATCATGTGATTGACGCCCAGCGCCTTGGCCAGCTTGCGGCTGCTCCAGTGGGTGGAGCCGTCGGTAGCAGGCCGTCGGGTCCAGTCGAGGATCCTTGCCTCCAGCTTGGGGGTGCGCTTCTCAACCTGGCGTCCGCGGTGGCGGGCGAACAGCCCCGCCAAGCGCTGCTGCCGGAAGCGTTTGTTCCAGCGATCGATGTAGGCCGAGCTACAACCGAGTTCCTCTTGGATGCCCGCCCACGATTCACCATCGGCCAGCATCAGAATCAGCCTCGCGCGCCGGGAGTCGCCGGCACCCAGCACCCGGGAGCGGACACGTGATTGCAACTCCCGGCGTTCGGGCGGAGCCAGCCGAAGCGTACTTGCGGACATGGAATTTCATACCACATCGCGCTTTCGATTTCAATGTTACAGGCCACTAGCCTTCATTAAGTCCTTCGGCGTAGCAGAGGAGTGCGAGCGGCGCGGTCTCGACAAACTGATGAGAATTCCGAGTGTCCGAGCGATGATTGGTCTCGGGATGTCATTTGTCTACCGAACTGCGGTCGATGGAAAGACGCCAAAAAGTTCCGCTCTTCGAGACCTACAGCACGCGCCTTCTGCGGCAGCGGCAGCGCAGATTTTCGTGACGCACGACGTAGAGCTTGCCTTCCTGCTCCGCCGCGTGCCCATCAAGGGTTTTCAAGTGATGAGACTGCACGAACTCTTGGAAAACGCCCTGAAAGACCAACGCAACTAGCGGCTTGCCCGGCTTTGCCTCGCCGCGCTAGCGCGTATCGTTACACTCGGCTGTATGGGTGGTTCTTCGACGAGTACAGGAGACGCGGAAAAGGCGGGGTAAGCGGTCGAGCGTGCGTCGGAGCAACTAGCAGGATTCGGGCGGCTTCCTGGTGCGGTACTCGGCGGGCATTTGCCCGAGCTGCTGGCCATCGATCAGTTCGATGGGGAGTCCGTCCGCAAATTCGAGTGCCTGGGATGTGAATCCGGAAGTTGTGATCAGTATTCCTTTGACAGCCTTTCTGTCGGCCGTTATCGCTCCGTAAAATTCGCGAACGGTCGGGCTTCCAACAAGCGACTCCGGCGCGAATCGTTTGCACTGTATCAGATAGCGTCCGCCGACAATCGGTCTGTCGAGCACGGCCTCTATGTCGATGCCGCCGTCCCCTGTCGCTTTTGTCATCTCGGCACGAAAACCCATCTTCTCCAAAAGTTCGGTGATGAGCCGTTCGAACTGCATCCCCGAGAGGTTCGTCAAATTGGAAACGTCTCCGGGCGGCGTATTCTGACCGCCAGCTATGTATCCGTATGCAGATAGGATTTCCTCTGACTCCGTGTGGGAGAGCGTTTTGTTTCCCAGCGCCGCCAATGTGCCGACGATAGACTGCGCTTTCTTGGGATTACCCGCCGCCAACCTTGCGATGAGTTGGATCGTCGGGACCTCCACGGACAATCCCGCGCGTGTCAGTGCTCGGGCCGTAAGTTCCAGCATTTCTGGCGGCTGATAGGCTTGCAGTCGAATGACCGTATCAAAGGCATTTCTGAGCTCGCGAGGGCACTCGGACTCGCTAGTGACTGTTCCAATGCAAGTAAACTGTTTCGCCTGGAGTGTCATATTCCGAGAGGCACGCCCTTTCCCGACGACAATTTTCAACTCAAATGTACGCATCGTCTGAGATAGGATCTCCGACGTATCTCTGCGAATTCGATTGACAGCTCTTATGAGCAAAAGGTCCCCTCGGTCCAAGTCAGCGATGATCGCTGCCAAATCCCCTGCGCGCTCAATAGATGACGCTTCTGCCTCGCGAAGGTTAACTCCTAGCTCTCGCGCGATGGCATGAGTGATCGTGCGTTTTCCGCCACCCTCGGGCCCCACAAGCAAAACATGACCGAGAGCGGTGGACGAACGTCTGTGAAGGGCCACCAAAGTTGCAAGCCGCTTAACGGCGTCAGTCTGACCGATGATCTCCGCAAAGAAGGGTCGCATGTATGTATCTTTTTTCTCGGGTTCCTGTGGTAGCGGCGGTCCGACTGTCGCCAACCTCGCATCTTCCTCGGCCGCCTCGGCTCGCACGATGCGTGCGGCGATCTCGCGGTGATTAAGACCGAGCCATGGGCCTGACAATCGCGGGAATTGAGCTTCGAGGCGCCGGATCTCATCTCGCGCACGGCGGACGCTCTCGTTACGTTCGAGCCATTCATTCGCGGTCGGGTAAGAACCATTGCGACGGCAGCGATTGAGGAAGACCATCAACGGCACCGGAAGGCCGACGACAGTCGCGTCGGCGTTGTGCGCCGAGCGTAATCGTCCGAGGAACTCGGCCCGCTCGACCGCGGCGCTCAACCAATGCAGCTCCTCGACCTTGGAAGCGCCGGCCTTTCTGAGCAGCGCCATATCGATCCCGCGAGCATCTTCCTCGTTCCACGCCGCCACGATGCGTGCGGCGATCTCGCGGTGGTTAAGGCCGAGCCGCGAGCCCGAAACAATCAGGTGGTGGGCTGGCGTCGATTCTGCAGCGGCCGGGCCACGCGCCTTCTCTGGAGCGCAGTAGTAGAGTCGACAGTTTTCGGGTAATGCAGCTTGGATTGAATCGAGAGAGAAGCGCCCATCTTTCCCGCGCGGCAATTCGGCCAACGGCGGGAGATCCATAGCCCCGCGGGCGCGGTTTACCGCATGTAGGGCGCCGCTGACTTCAAACTCGTAGAAGCCGGCGTCTGATTCGACAATGCTCCGAAGCCCCTCCAGCCTGGCGGCAGCGCCTTCCACAGTTTGAGCCTTGCTGTTCTGAATGGTCGGCCTCACCATAGACGGCCTAGAATTCTAGGGTTGATGCAGGTCGGATATCAAACGCGTGGGTTGTGGGGCCGGTGGCTCGCCGGTCGCGGCGCGGCGTTAGAATATCGGCAGCTTCACGCCGAGCGTGACCAGCGCGCCGCTCGCGACTCCCATCAGCGCTTCGCCTGCGACTAGTCCGGCGGCAAAGAGCAGTCCCGGATCGCCCTCGCGCGTTCTTGCTCGCCGGGATCATCTTTCGCGCCATTGATCCCGCGAATATCGCGACGCTCAGCCCGAACGGCAGGTAGAGTCCCAGCGCGACCGGCATCACGGGCGTGCGCCATCCGGCCTTGCGTCCTTCGAGCCATCCGTCGAATGCGGCGAGTATCGCCGCAAGGGCCGCGCCGATCGCGATCGTCCCCAGCGGGATGCCGCCCTTGAAGACGCCCTGCGCGACCTTGGCCATCAGGAAGGCCTGCGGCGCGGCCAGCGCCTGGGAACGCGCGGTCGCCGTGCCGGCGATTCCGTAGCCGCTGATCAGCAGGTTCAGCACCGGCGCCATCGCGAACGCCGACAGCGCCGCGCCGAACAGGACCGCGATTTCGAGCGAGCGCGGCGTCGCGCCGACGTGAAACCCGGTGGCAAGATCGTGCAGCGAATCGCCCGCCATCGCGGCGGCCGTGCATACCACGGCGCCGGCCATGATCGCCAGGCGCGGCCCGATCGCGATATCGACCCTCAGCAGCTTCAGGATAACCGCGATCGCCAGCAGCACGATGATCGTGATGCCGGAGACCGGGTTGCTCGACGCGCCGACGATCCCGGTAAGATAGCCCGCGACCGCAGTGGCGAAGAATCCGATCAGGCACAGCGCGATGGCGAGCGCCGCGCTGAGCCAGAAACTGCGGCTGAGCAGGTAGCACAGCCCGAAGATCAGCGGGACGCACATCGCGACGGCGCCCAGCACCGCGGCGGCGGAAAGGTCGCGATCTTCGCGCGCGCGCGGCGCACTGTCGCGCGCACGCATCAGTCGGGTGCTCTCGGCGAGGCCGCCGGCGATCGCGCCGCGCAGCCGCCACAGCGTCACCATCCCGCCGACCAGCATCGCGCCGACCCCCAGATAGCGCGTCTGTCCGCTCCAGACCTGGTGCGCGGCGTCGCCGGCCGCCATCGCGCGAAGCTCAGGATGCCAGGCGCTGGCGATCGGAATCGCGACCATCCAGGCGAACGCCCCGCCGACGAAGACCAGGCTCCCGATTGCGGGGCCGACGATATAGCCAACGCCCAGCAACGCCGCCGACAGGTTGGCCGAGCCTGCGAACGGCGGCGCCGCCGACCCATCGCGCACCCGAGAGCGTCGCGGGAATCAATCCGACGATGTCCTGCAAAGCCTTGAGCATCGCCGATAACGCTCCGCCCCATGCCAGCGGCGCCGCGCTCGCGGCCCCTCCGGCGCGCAGGACCTCGGCGCAGGCCTGGCCCTCGGGAAATGGCAGGCGCTCCTCGACGATATAGGCGCGGCGCAGGAAGACGACCAGCAGGCTGCCCATCGTGCCGCCCGCGAGGCAGAGCAGCGTCACGGTCCAATACGGCAGCGGACCGATCTGGCCAAGGATGACCAGGGCGGGAAAGGTGAAGATGGCGCCGGCGGCGACCGCCTCACCGGCGGAAGCGATCGTTTGCACGACGTTGTTTTCGAGAATCGTGGCGCGGCCGAGGATTCGCAGCAGCGCCATCGAGATGACTGCGGCCGGGATGCTCGCGGATACGGTCATGCCCGCGTAGAGACCGAGATAGGCGTTGGCGGCGCCCAGGATCAGCGCCAGAACGGCGCCGAGCACGAACGCGCGGACGGTCAACTCGCGGATCGCGGGCTCGGCCGGATGCGGTGATTCGAATACCGTCACGCCGAAACTATATGTCATCGATAGGGGCCGAATGGCGAGTCATCCCACGCCCCACGTCGAAGGGACCTCGATCGCGAGACCCACGTAGTTCTCGGCAAGGGTCTGCGCCGCGGCGCGAGCTGGTCACGTAATCCGGCTCGGCGAGTTGCCGCCAGCGAAGGATCAACGCGGAGCATTTTTTTCGTGAGCCTCTCCCGCTCGTTGACCTATCCCCCTGGATAGGATACCTAACCGTGAGAGTAACGATGGGAAACCGGCAGAAACTGAACGCGCACTTTCCAACGGCTTCCGCCGTCGAGCAGCCACGAGGCAAGCCGGAGCTTCACCGCTCGCACAAGGAGGTGGTAACGCGGTTGAGGCGCGCAGAGGGCCACCTGCGCAACGTCATCTTGATGATCGAGGGCGGTCGCGGCTGTGCCGAAATCGCGCAGCAGATGCACGCCGTCATCCGGGCGCTCGAGTGTGCGAAGGGCGTGCTGATTCACGACCACATCGACCATTGCCTGGAGGCCGTGGTGGGTCCGATGGCTAGCCGCGAGAAAAAAATCATCGACGAATTCAAGGAGATCACCCGATATCTCTAGTCGAGATACGGAGTCGGGAAGCGCGATGGGACACGTTCTTCCGGGTTGGCTTGGGTTCGCCAGGCACGAACACGGGCATGCTCACGGCGACGATGGCGCCCATCACTCGTACAACCATGGTGCGCTCGACCCAGCTATCGCGACCACGGCGCGTGGCATGTGGGCGATCAAGTGGTCCTTCGTGGCGCTCGCGATCGCGGCCGCGCTGCAGTTTGCAGTAGTTGCCGCCTCGGGCAGCGTCGCGCTGCTTGCCGACGCGATCCACAACCTCGGCGACGCGACGACCGCAGTGCCGCTCTGGATTGCTTTTCGGTTCGCGAGCCGCAGGCCCAACTCCCGATTCACTCACGGATATGGGCGGGTCGAGGATTTGGCGGGCGCGGTCATCGTACTGGTTATCTTCTCGAGCGTGGTCGTTGCCATATGCCAGGCCGTAGGCCGGCTCCTCCATCCGCAGCCGGTCAATCATCTTATGACGCTCGCAATGGCGGGAGTTGCCGGCTTCGTCGGCAACGAAGTGGCCGCTCTCTTGCGCATCCGCGTGGGTCGCGAGATGAATAGCGCGGCATTGGTGGCAGACGGGTATCACGCCCGAGCGGACGGTCTCACCAGTCTTGCGGTAGTAATTGGCGCCGCGGGCGTGTGGCTCGGCTTTCCACTGGCCGATCCCATCGTCGGGCTGCTTATCGCGGCGACAATCCTTGCGATCATCTGGCAATCGGCGCGCTCTGCATTTACGCGGCTGTTGGACGGCGTCGAACCCAACGTCGTCGCCGAAATGCGCCGCGCTGGCGAGCAGGTGCAGGGAGTCCGCGAGGTGCGTGATACGCGCGCGCGCTGGCTCGGCCATCACCTCCATGCCCAGGCTGACATCGTGATAGATGCCACGCTCTCCGTTCGCGAGGGCATAGAGCTCGCAAATCGTTTCAGAGAAGAGGTTATGACGCACCTGCCCGCGCTTGCGACGGTGCATGTCGGCATTGCGGAAAAGCGGCCGATCGTGACGGAGCCGGAAGAGAGGACCGCGTGATACGACACCGCCATCTCACGCTGGTTGCCGCGTTGATCGCTTTCGTGCTCTCGATGGCCGCCGTTTCAGCGTTGATCCTCGGAAGAAAGTGGCTGTGGTTTGGTGCCGGGACGGCGGCCGCTATCCTGGCGGTTCACATTACATTGTATTGGGTTGCGCTCGGACTCGGCGGCGCGGCGTTGGCCGGGTACGGTTTCCGCTGGTTCCGCGGCAAGCCGGCAGAGGACAAAGCTCCGGCGCCGATCACGACCGGCAGAGTTATCCACTGGGCCTTCCGCTATGACCTTCTGGTGTCGATAGTCTCGCTTGGCAGAGAGCGAGCTTTTCGGCAGAAGCAAATCGACTTGGCAGGCATCGCACCCGGCGAGTCAGTCCTGGATGTCGGCTGTGGAACGGGAACCCTCGCCATCGCTGCGAGGCAGCGCGTTGGGCAGTCGGGCAAGGTGTATGGGATCGACGCGTCGCCCGAGATGACCGCGAGGGCGCGAAAGAAGGCGAGAAACGCGGGCCTTCAGGTCGTCTTCGAAACCGCGGCCATCGAGGCGCTGCCGTTTCCTGACGCGACCTTCGACGTCGTACTGAGCACGGTGATGCTTCATCATTTGCCGGACGCGGCGCGCCATCAAGGTATCCGCGAGATACGCCGGGTCTTGAAGCCGGGCGGACGGCTGCTCGCGGTCGATTTCGGAGGGTCCGAGCGTCAGAGGCACAGCCGCATTGCGCGCCACTCCAATCACGCTCACTTCGACATTCGCCAGGTAATTCCGGAACTGAATGAAGCCGGGCTGGGCGGCGTCACGAGCGGCAAAGTGGGCTTTCGCGACTTGTGGTTCGTCAGCTCAACGGCGCCGACGGGGTGACATCGACTGCCGGAGCGAAACTAATGTTGCCGTCGCGGGCTCAGGCGGGTTGTGCGATGGTCTGTGGGAAGGTCAGTCCTGTCGCGCCTTCGAGGTCGGCCAAGGCCTGGGCCTCGCTCACCACTTTGATCGCCACCATGCCTAGCTGTGCCGCCGGCTTGCAGTTGACACCCAGGTCATCGAGGTAGACGCAAGCCTTGGCCTCCACGCCGAGCTGCTCGCACACCATAAGATAGATCCTGGGGTCAGGCTTGCGCACGCCAGCCTTGGAACTTTCGACGATAGCGTCGAAGTGCTGCATGATGTCGATTGCGCGCGCGCCTCCCTCGGCGCTTGCAGCAATGCCCGGTCCGTGGCCCATCACCATGTTGTTGGTGATGCAGCCGACCTTGAAGCGTCGCTTGCAGATAAGCAACGCCTCGACCATTCGCGGCCGGACGTCGCCGGAAAGCAAAGGCAGAACCTCGGCGCCGCGCACCGGATGGCCCAGCGCGGTCGACTCTTCCAGGAATTTCAGGTCGAAGCCGCGACTATCGATCTCGGCGCGCTCGAAAAGCGCCCAGGCGTTGGAATCGGGATTGGTGGCGTTGACCGTTCGGATGAGATCCCTGGGCAGGCCGCGTTGGGCCTCATAGCGGTTGAAGGCCTCGAACGGGGAAGTGGTGAAAACGCCGCCGAAATCCCAAATCACCGCCTCTATGGTCACGCCTTTCATCCTATCCACCGTCCGCCGGAACGAGGATCTCGCGTGGCGCGCTAGCGGGCAAGCTCTTTCCCGACCATCAGGCCGCGCCCCGAGAGCGTTCGCAGGATGAGAGACAGCAGCCCGATCGGTCCGAATGCGAAGCTGACAATGAGCACGGAAGATTCTCGTGCGCCACAATACGACGCCGGTATGGATGGATCGAAGCGGCCGTCTACTCCTTGTTTCTGCTCTGCCAAGCAATTCGCCTTGCTTTTGCCTTATGTTTGCCTGCTGGTTAGTGTTTGTTTGGAATTCCAGCTACGACACTCCGCTTGTAGCATCACAGTAACCAATCGCATAACGGCCGAAAGCGTACCCGAGCGTAACCCCTTTGCGGCGTGTCTTGAAATCGGCACATTCCCTGCTTGATGGAGTGAAATGAGTTCATGGAGGAGCTGCGGCAATACGTCTATTCACTAACGCTTATATGTCGGATGATCGTGCGAGAGGGCCAAGCAATGAGTGAGTACGCTCTGATTCCGGCGGCGATCGCTGTCGCAGCGTTCCTCACCTGCAAGACGCGCGGCAACAGCGTTGGCAGGGCGCTCAGCAACGTCATCGCGAGCTCTAGCCCTTGATCGCTTCTGGTCGCGGCACTTCTCGTTCACGGGGTAGCCCTTGAAATTATCCCCACCGCTCGGCGCGAAGTCTCGGCACGGCAAACTTGCAGGCATGGTGTCGTTCGTCGTTAGCCTGCTGCTGTTTGGGACGGCTCTGGCGGCCTCGAGTGCTTCGCCGGCGCCTGAGAAAAAAGCCCTGCGCGGCAAGCTTGTGTTCTCGCCGAGGTCGCTCGCCTTCCCCAGAACCCAAGCAGGCACTAGCCGCGAGATGTCGGTGAATCTTAGCAATGTCGGCGCGGTCGCAATCGACATAACCAAAATCACCGTCACCGGAGCCGGATTCTCGGCATCTCAGAATTGCGTGCAAACTCTGGCCCCGAACGACGACGCTTGCGAAGTGGTCGTGACTTTCAGCCCCGCCACCGCGAAGCATGCCAAGGGGACCAGGGTTACCGGCACGCTGACAATCAAAGATAATGCCTCGAACAACCCTCAGACTGTGAGCCTTTCCGGGACGAAGTTCGGACCCGTTGTGACTGCGACGCCGACTCCAACTCCGACGCCGACGCCAACTCCAACCCCCACACCGACGCCAACTCCGAGCCCGACGCCGACGCCAACTCCGAGCCCGACGCCGACGCCAACTCCGAGCCCGACGACCGACGCCAACTCCGAGCCCGACACCGACGCCAACTCCGAGCCCGACACCGACGCCAACTCCGAGCCCGACGCCAACGCCAACTCCGAGTCCGACGCCAACGCCAACACCGACGCAGACACCGACAGCCACTCCGACCCCGACACAAACACCGACGCCCACGGCCACACCTTCGCCGACGCCCGCGCCGACTCCGACGCCTGCGCCGACCGCAACTCCTACGCCGACCCCGACGCCCACACCCACGCCAACACCGACTCCCTGTGCCTCAGGAATTTGTGGGGAAGTAGCGAGCGGCCTCACGCCGATAGCCGATTCTTCCGTCACGCTGTACGTAGCCGGCACCGCCGGCTATGGCTTGGGCGCCGCCCCGATCGGGACGGCGACCACGAATGCCGGCGGGGCCTTTACGATCCTTTCGTACACCTGCCCGGCTGGAAATCCGCAGACCTATATCACCGCGAGTGGTGGCAACGCCGGCTCGGGCGCCAATTCGGCGATCGGGCTGATGGCGGCGCTGGGTCCGTGTAAGAGCCTTTCGACTTCGACTCACGTCACCATCAATGAGCTGACCACGGCGGCGGCCCAATGGGCGCTGGCGCAGTTCTTCGATTCGACCGGGCATACGCTCGGTGCGCCGTCAACCAACGCGAGCGGGCTGAAAAACGCATACGCCGGCTTCACCAACTTGGCGGACGTAAATTTGGCCACTTTATCGGTGAGCGGCAATCCGTCGAGCTTCGTGATCGGCGCGGGGACGTGCCAGTCGGAATCGGCGCCTGCGAGCTGCGATCCACTCGACCGGCTGAACACGCTGGCCAACATCCTGGCCGGATGCGTTGAGAGCGCGCCGGCGTCGAACACCTGCGCGACGCTTTTGTGTGACGCGACCCCCGGCGACATCTACGCCAGTAGCTGTTCGGGGACTCCGATTATCATCGACACGATCGGGGCCGCGCATCTGATCGTTACCAACCCGGCGAACAACGTGGGCGCGCTGTACGGACTGGCGTCGGTGAGTACACCGTTCAGCCCGGCGCTGACCGGAGCGCCCGACGGATGGGAGATCGCGCTGAACTTCGCCCCCTCGGCGGCAGCGTTCAGCGACCCCTACTCGATAGCGCTGGATGGATCCGGCAACGTCTTTGCGGTGAATTTCGCCGGCAACAGCGTGAGCGAGCTGACCGCGGGCAGCGCTTACACCACGGGCCTCAACCTTGCGCCCCTGAGCGCGTCGTTCGACTCGCCCTTATCGGTGGCGCTGGACCTATCCGGGAACATCTTTGTGGCAAATTATCAAACCAGCAGCGTAAGCGAGCTGACGGCCGCGAGCAGTTACGGTACGGCCATCGACTTTGCCCCCACGGGCGCGGCGATCGCAGGTCCCCTCTCGATAGCGTTGGACGGGTCCGGCAACGTCTTCGTGGCGAATTGTGGCAGCGGATGCACCGGCAGCGGCGGCAGCGTGAGCGAGCTCACGACGAGCAGCGGTTACAACACGGGCCTGAACTTCAACCCCGCGGGCGCGTCGTTTGAGCTGCCCGGATCGATTGCGCTTGACGGATCAGGCAACGTTTTTGCGGAGAATAGCAACGGCAACAGCGTGAGCGAGCTGACGGCAAGCAGCAATTATGACACCGGCCTGAACTTCGCTCCCGCAAGCGCGAATTTCAGGGGCCTCGAATCAATTGCGCTCGACGCGTCCGGCAACGTTTTTGTGGCGAATTCGATCAACTCCACCGTGAGCGAGCTGACCGCGGCGAGCGGTTACACTATCGGCCTCAACTTCAGTCCCGCGGGCGCGGCGCTGGAATATCCCTTCGCGATAGCACTGGACGGATCGGGCAATGTCTTTGTGGCGAATTTCTACAACGGAGTAAGCGAGCTGACGGCCGCGAGCAGTTACGCTGCGGGCTTCGACTTTGCCGCCGCGGGCGCACAGTTCAGCGAGGTCGTCGCGATAGCGCTGGACGAATCCGGCAATATCTTTGTGGCGAACTACAATGGCAGTCTGAGCGAACTCGTCGCTCTGGCCAAGCCGGTAATCACCCCCGTCCAAGCCTGCATCGTCTTCTGGAAGAACCATCCCGGCCAAGCCTGCGTGCCATAGCTGCGGTCCCGGTTCCAATCCAGGTGCGTCTACCTCTCCGCACAGCTCCCCGGTCTGAAAGTTGCTCTGCGATCGCAAGCACGCTCGCCGGTTGATCGGCGATGCCTGGTATCGAGGAGCGCAATCGATGAAAGAGGCCCATTTGTTTCAGTCAGCAGCGCTACAGCGCGCGTTCAACCGGCTATTCGGTGCAGGCTTTGGTCTGCGCCGCAATCATTCGCTTGCGGCTGTCGCGCTGATTGCAGCGATCGCTTCCATTCCAGCGCATGCTCGCGCGCAGGCGACCGCGGGCCGGATCGAGGCTCGCCTGCTCGGACTGGCAAGCGACACAGGAACGGCGCGTTGCTTGATGTTCTCCTCTGAGGAGGGATGGCCCGCGGATCGGTCGAAGGCCTTCAGGCGAGCATCGTCGGAGATCCATCAGCATCAGGCTTCCTGCGTCTTCGACGATGTTCCGCCGGGCACGTACGCGATAACCGCGATTCACGACCTGAACGACAACGGGAAACTCGACAAGAACTTCCTGGGCGTGCCGACCGAGCCCTATGGGTTCTCCAACGATGCGCGTGGCACGATGTCGGCGCCGAAGTTCTCCGCGGCGAGCTTCGCGTACAGCGGCGGCGCGCTCAACCTGGCCTTCACGCTGAAGTAGAAGCGGGCGCCGAGAGCAGGTATGCCTGATCACGCCATGCTTTCCACACCACGTGTCCTTCCCCCAAGAGCGCTGCTTCTGAGCATTCTGGCACAGCTTCCGCTCGCGTTATGGATGTGGCCCTTGCATCCGAGCGTAGTCGAGTTGGCGTTGGGCAGCGTCCTGCTAATTGCAGGAATTGCGTTGAACCTGCGGTCGGAAAGGCTGTTCCGCCGCGGCGATGTTGGAGTTCGTCCCTTCACTCCAGCATCTCGGTTGATACAAAGCGGCCCCTACCGGTTCACCAGAAATCCGATGTACCTGGGCATGGTTCTCATCTGCGCATCCGTCGGCCTGCTTTCAGGTATCATCCTGAATATCAGCACTGCGTTGGCCCTGGCGGTCTGGCTGGAGTTCCGATTCATTCGACGCGAAGAGAAGTTTCTGGACAATCTCTTCGGAGCTCCGTTTCAGCAATACATGCGACGGACGCCAAGATGGTTCGGGTGGCCAAAAAACGCGTAACATAAGTCGACGCGACACCTGGTCGAGGCCGACTTTCCTACGTCCTGAAGATTTCGCCACCCTTGATTTTGTTGGTGGACGCACCTGGACTCGAACCAGGGACCTCTTGCATGTGAGGCAAGCGCTCTAACCGGGCTGAGCTATGCGTCCACCGGGAAGTCGAATTATCGCGCCGGGTTCGCGTCGTCGCAAGAGCGACCTCGCCGGCTGTCATAAACATTGGAAATGTCCGGGGCATAAACATTTAAAGATGTCCGCTTGGGGTGGTAGCGCCGAGCGATGGAGAACATCGAGCGGCGGGTGCGGCGCGAGGTGCGGGCGATGACGCGGCGGGAGGTAATCACCAAGGCGATCGCCGGGCAGTTGAGCTGGGTGCAGGCGGCGGAGATTTTGGCGATCACGCCGCGCCAGCTGCGGCGCATGCGCTGGACGGTGGAGCATCACGGGCTGGAGGCGGTGATGGACCAGCGCGGCGGACGGCCCCGGCGCAAGCGCATCAGAGCGGGCACCATTGCGATGCTGTGCCGGCTCAAGCGCGACATCTACGCAGATTTTTCAGTGCGGCACTTTTACGAGCGGGTCACTGAGAAGCATGGGGTGAAGGTCTCCTACAACTGGCTGCGGCTGATGCTGCAGGAAGCCGGGGTGGTGGACAAGGAGCCGGCGCGCGGCCAGTACCGGCGCCGGCGCGAGCGGCGGCCGCTGGTCGGCATGCTGGTCCATCTGGACGCTTCGACCCATGAGTGGATTGCGGGGCTGCCGATGCAGGACCTGGTGGTAGCGCTGGACGACGCCGACGGCCGCATCTTGTATGCGCAGTTCTTCGCCCAAGAGGGCACCGCCTCGACCTTCGCCGCCTTGGAAGCGGTGCTGCGCAAGTTCGGCCGCTTCTGCGAGCCTCTACACCGATCGCGGCAGCCACTTCTGCCATACCGAGCGGGTCGGCGAGGGTCCGGCGGAGGAGCAAAACGGCCAAGTCAGCCAGGCGCTTCGTGCGCTGGGGATTCGCCAGATCCTGGCCCGCTCGCCCCAAGCCCGCGGCCGCAGCGAGCGTGCCTTCGGCACCATCCAGGGCCGCTTGCCGCAGGAACTCAGGCTCAACCGGATCACCGATTACGGCGCGGCCAATCGCTATCTCGAGCAGGTCTTCGTGCCCGACTTCAATCGCCGCTTCACGGTCACACCGGCGCAGACGGAAAGCGCGTTCGTCAAGCTGGCCGGCATCGAGCTGGAGCTGGTGCTGTCCAGCAAGCACACGCGGGTGGTCGGCAACGACAACACGGTTAGCTTTAAGGGCCTGATTCTGCAGCTGCCCTCGACCAAGCAGCGACTACACTTCGCGCGCTGCCCGGTGACCGTCCACCAGTTCTCCAACCAGACCTTGGGCGTCAGTTATCAGGGCCGCCTGCTCGCCCGCTATGATTCGGCGGGCGGACTCCGCCCACCTCTCCCCAACAAGGAGCGCGCCGCAAGTGCGCAGCGCTTGGCCAGCAAAAAATTGCTGGCCGGCGCCGCTGCAACGCACTTGCGGACGCGGATCCAAAATCTACATTTTTCCGCCCGCACTCAACCGGATGAGAGTGCGGGCGAAAAAATGTTTACTCAACCAGCCAGCAGACCCACCCCGCCGCCACAGGAGCTAATCTGACCATGTCCACCAAGCTCGACCCGATCCTCTCGCAGCGGACATCTGCAAATGTTTATGGGGCGGACATCTTTAACTGTTCGCAACAGAGCGACCTCGCCGGCCCGGAGAGAGTGTTCACTCGATCGCGAGGCTTGCGAATGTGACCGCCGAGCCGGTCTGGGGCTCCAGCGCGATGTCGTACTTGAGCAGCCGGCCGGGGCGCCCGCGCAGCAGCTCGAGCTGCGTATAGATCGGGGCCATCCCGCAGATTCGCCGCCGGTCGCCATCCTTCGAGATGTTGGCGAAGAAGCCCTCCGGATCGCCGCGGGTGATGGTCTCGATCAGCGCCAGATCGTCGCGCTGGACCCATTGCACTACGCCGTCGTCGACGCTGAACGCGTCGCCGAATTTTTTGCCGACGTGCGCGAAATCCACGCCCGCAACGATCAGCGCTCGGCGCCCGTCCGAGGCCAGCTCGGCGCGGAGCGAATCGAGGAAATCGCCGACCCGCCGATCGCCGGCCGGAGCGACGCCGCCCGCGACCATCTCGTGGAATGAGCTGACCAGGATCGGCACGACGGTGTATCCGCGCGCGCCGAGCGCCCAAGCCAGGAACAGCGCCTGGAACTCGATCGAATGCTCGCTGCGATGGAGCAGCTCGTCGCCGAAGAGATCGCCTGCCGTGTAGCGTGCGGCCAGCCGCTCGACGAATCCGCGATCGGTCTGGAGCGCGCCGAGCGGAGTCGCGTAGTTCTTGCGCGTGGCCGTGAAAAGCTCCGGCCCCGTTGCGTAATGCGACGTGCCCAGGATCACCACCAGTTCCGGCGGCTCGCGGCGCACCAGCTCGGCGTACGCGTGCGCATAGGCCGGGCCGCCGCGACGCGGATCGATGTGGGGCGCGATCAGCCCGCTGAGCGCCGCGCCGTCGCCCGAGGTCGCGACCGCGCCCGGTCCAGCCGGCGGTTCGAGGAAGCGCCTGATCTCGTCGCGCGCCCTGGCGGGATCGCTCTCGTAGCAGAGACCGGCGTGAATCGCGGGCCGCTCGGGATTCCGATCGAACTCCTCGCGCACCTGACTGACGCGCTCTGCAAACCTCGGCGAGTCGAGAAAGTAGGCGTTGTCCAGCGCCGCGATCAACTCCTCGATCTTCCCGGGCGGGATGGCGTCGCCGTAGCGCTTGGTGAAAGCCGCCAGCAGGTCGGCCAGGTTGTGACTGCCGTCAAACAGCGTGATCAGGAAGTACGCGCCCATCCCAAGCATCAGGGGCTCGGGCGCCATCCCGCTCGGATCGCGCAGGCAAACCAGCGTCTGATCCTGATGCTCGATCGGGAAGACTTCGACCGGACGGATTCTTGGGTTCTCCATCGTTCGCGGATGATCCCTCGTGCGGATTTTTCAGGCTGAAGCGACGCGTCCGGCCTCGGCGATCGCAGCGCGGCACATTTACAGATGCTAGGGGCTTTGGCAGACTCCGGCAAGCCGCGCAAACGCGCGGACCGCGACCAATCGTAATATCATCTCGGCGACATCATCCCGGCAGCATCATCTCGAAGAGAACGTCTTGAAGAGAATTTCCCGCGCCGCACGGCGTCCGCGCAAAAGTCTTCGTTATATCGTCACCGGCGCCGGCGATCTCAAGCCCGGAGAATCGATGAAGTTCATGCTGCCGATTCGCGGCGCCGACGAGGAATGTTTCGTGATCAATTTCGGCGGTGCATATTACGCCTACGTCAATCGATGCCGTCACGTGCCGATGGCGATGGACTGGGTGGAGAACCAGTTCTTTGCCGAAGAAGGGCGCTACCTGATGTGCCAGACGCACAACGCGTATTACGATCCGGCCAGCGGCGAATGCATTGCCGGTCCGCCGACCGCGTGCGGAAAATTTCTCTATCACGTGCCGCTCGAGGTTGAAGCGGGCGTGATTTACGCGAGTCCGCCGCAAAGTGAATTCGACGATTAGGTGAATTTGACGATTAGGCGGGTCGGGAATCAGGCGCGGTGGCGCCGGACAATCCTATTCGTATTCGCCTATTCGTATTCGTCGCCGAAGTGGGCGCGAACGATCCGCGCCTTCAGATACTCCAGAGTGCCGAGATCTTCGACGATATCGCCGCCGGTGTCGTAGAAGAAAAGCTCACCGTTCTTGGTGCGCCCCACGGCGATGATCCATTCGAGGTCGTCGCGGTCTTCCAGCAGGTAATTGATCGTCTGAGCGACGCCACGGCCCGGAATGATCGTGATTTTCGGGCGCTGCGCTTTCTCCTGCTTGGTGGTGGCCATGATTTTGCTCTCGCCCCTGGAAGGATACGAACCGAATCTGGCCCTAGATTAAGGACCCCGTACAACCTAAGTCAATACCGCGTGCGCGACGAGCTCGACGTGATGGGTGTTGGGAAAAAAATCGAATCCGCGCAGGCGCTCGAGCCGATAGCCGCGCGCCTGGAGCGCGCGCAGGTCGCGTGCCAGGGTGGTCAGATTGCACGACACGTAGATCAGGACTCGCGCGCCCAGTTTCGCGATCGGATCGATCAAGTCCGGTGCGCCCGCGCGCGGCGGATCGAGAATCACCGTCGCGGGATGATAACGCGCGCGCAGCAAAAACGCAGCGGTTTCCGTTGCACGCATCGCAGAGAAGCGCGCGCGCTCGAAGCCCAGCCGCTTGGCGTTCGCGGCCGCCGCGGCGACGGCCGGCGGCTCGGAGTCGACGCAGGTCACTTCGGCGCCGCGGCGCGCAGCGGGCAGACTGAAGTTGCCGGCGCCGCAGAACAGATCGAGAATTCGCACGCCCTCGCACGCGTCCGCGGCTTCCATCACGAAACCGATCAGGCGCCGGTTCTGAGCGTGATTCACCTGGCTGAACAGATCTGCGTCTACCGTGATTTCAAGTCCGGGTTCCAGCTCGATCGCGATTGCGGGATCGCCGATCGTTTCACGGCTCCGTCCGCCGCGCATCACGATTCCGGCGATCGCGCCGTCGGACTCCATCACCGCGCGCGCCTGCTCGATTTCTGCCGCTCCAGGCGCCCGCGTCAGGTGAGCGATCAGCACTTCGCGGGTGCGGTCGCGCGCGACTTCGATCTCGTCGAGGTTGCGCCCGAGCGCGGCCGCGAGCCGGTAGGGCAGTCTGATCCCTTCGGACGCGACCATGCATCGATCGATCTCGACGATTCGGTTGCTGCCCAATTCGCGGAAGCCGAGCTTGCCGCCCGGCCCGGCCTTGAGGCGGATCCGGGAGCGGTAGCCGAACTCGTCAGGGGCCGGCTCGACCAGATTCGCAGCGTCGAGCGTCACGCCGAGCGCGCGCCCGAGCTCCGCCGCGACGATTTCGCCCTTGAGCCTGACCTGCGCGGGATAGGCGATCTGCTGCCAGTCGCATCCGCCGCATCGCGGCAGGAATGGGCACGGCGGCGTGCGGCGATCCGGTCCGGGACGAATGACCGCGATCGGCCTTGCCAGCGCGTAGTCGCGCCGCTCGGATTCGATCTCGACTTCCAGCAGATCGCCCGGCGCGCAATTCGGCGCCATCACGGCCTTGCCGTCGAGCCGGCCGACGCCGTACGGGCCGAAGGTCATCGCAGTGATTTCGAGCTGCGGCATGTGATCACGCGGGGCTCAACTCTGCTGCGCCGCGCCTCTTCGAGAGTTCCGGTTGTACTGCCGAGTCTTCCATGTAACGGTATCGGCAAGGGGCAAAGTCTTGCAGAGAGTCATCTCGATCAATTCGGTCCCGCACCGCGTTTGCGCACTTTTGGTCCTAGTTCCCCTTCTGGCCGGTTGCTCGGCGCAACACAATGTAACCTCCGGGTCGCAGCCGTCCACTCCGAGGAACGGCCGTGAGGTCGAGAAAAGAATTTGCGCCCGCTACGATACGGCGCCGGCGGCGCTTCGCAACCGCGATAGATACGTACAAGTCATCGTAACAGTAACCAATTCATCGAGTGATCCCATTAGGAGCCTCGCCAAAGACGACTTCAAGTTGTACGTGAACGAGCAGCCGACGCCGATAGCATTCTTCCGCAAGGACTTCGACAGCCCGGCCTCCGTCGGTTTGATAGCCGATACCTCGGGCAGCATGAGTACAAACATCCTGCCGATGCGCGAAGCGTTGCAGCAGTTCGTCGGCGAGGCTCGACGATCGGGACGATGTTCTCCTAATTGCATTTTCTGCCAGGCCATACCTGCTATCAGGGTTCAGCACAGACCACGCCGCCGTTGTCGACCGGATGGAAATGTTCCATGCCGAAGGCCGCACCGCGTTGGACGATACTATCCTGTCGGCGCTGCAAATCATGGAAGCCGGATGCTACGATCGAAAGGCCCTGTTGGTGGTCAGCGATGGCGAGGACACCGCAAGCCACAACGCATCTGAGCAGGTCACGGACATGGCCAAGAGGAGTCCGGACCTGATTTATACCATCAGGCTTGCCGAGCCTGACGGCCAGAGTCGGAGCGGCTTCAGTTCGCCCCAACGTCTGGAACAGCCCGACGCTGTGGCTCTTGCAAGCCTCTCTAGGGAGACAGGCGCGAAATCGATTCTGGTTCAGGAGTCGGAAAAGCAGGATGAACTGGTCAAGGCCTGCGAGCAGATCAGCACGGAGCTGAAGTCCCAGTACACGATCGGCTTTGTCGCGGGCGATCTGGCGCCCGGCTATAGTTGGGTGCGCGTCGAAATCCCCTCTCATCCTGAAATGAAGGTGCGTGCAAGACCGGGAGTCGTTCCGCTGCTCCAAGGAGCGTCCCCGAACCAGCGTTCTCTCAAGTAAACCCCTGGCATGATCAGAGAGTCTGAGACGTCTTCGCGCACCAGGGCCGCAGATCGCTCGCGCCAAATCTTCGGACAACTGGCCCGGCGCAAAGCGGGCGATTTATGATTGAATTGTAGCGTGGAAATCGAATCAGCGCTTCAGAATTTGATCGAGCAGACCGTCGCGGGCGATCGCGCGCGGCAGCTCAAGCTGTTCGCCGCGCGCCTGTTCGCGCGCCTCTCGCCGGAGCTGGGCGAGCGCCTCGGCGCCGAGCGATTGCTCGCGATCGCGGATGGCGCTTTCGATTTCTTCGCGCTGCGCAGCGAGCCAATCGCGGTGCGCGTATCGGCCGGCTTTGACGGCAAGGCCACGACGATCGTGCAGAGCGCGATGCGCGACCGCGCGTTCATCGTCGACAGTGTGCTCGAATATTTCCATCAGTTGGGTGCGCCGCTCCGGATGCTGCTTCATCCGATCTTCACCGTGACCCGCGATGCCGGCGGCCGGATCGTATCGTTCGAGCAAAATCTCGCTTCAGAGCATCGCGAATCGCTGATCTACGCGGAGATCGAATCGCCGGGCGAGGCCGCGCCGCAAATCGCCGCCGAGCTCAAAAGCCGGCTCGAGGAAGTGGCAATCGTGACCGAAGATTTCGAGCCGATGACCGCGCGCGCGATGGCGATCTGCGAGCAGACGGCCGCGGTCCGCGAGCTGGTGGAAGTTCGCGACTTGCTCCGATGGATGGTGAACGGCGGACTCGTCTTTCTCGGCTATCGGAGCTATCGGCTGGCTGCGAGCGACGGCCGCCAGGCGCTTGAAATTGAACCCGGCTCGGGACTGGGAATCCTGCGCAGCGAATCGCGCTCGCGGTTCGCGCAGCCCAAGCCGCTGGCCGAGATGGACCCGCGCGAGCGCAAGCTGCTCCTGGAGGGACCGGCGCTGATTATCGGCAAGACCCACGCGCCGGCGCGGGTCCATCGCGCCGCCGCGATGGACGACATTACCATTCGCCGCGCGACGACTCGCCGCGCGGGCGAGAAGGGAAACAGCGTCGCGTTCGACCGCTTTGTCGGCCTGTTCACCTCCAAGGCTCGCGCCGACGAGGCCGAGCACGTGCCCGTGCTGCGCGCCAAATTGCTCGAGGTGCTGGCGGCCGAACGAGCGCTGCCCGGCTCGCACGACTTCAAGCAAATCGTCGCGGCCTTCAACAGCTTTCCCAAGGAAGAGTTGTTCCGCGCCTCGGTCGCCGAGTTGCGCTCGCAGCTCGGCGAGATTCTCGACCTCAAGACCGAGACCCAGGTTCGGCTGAATCTTTATCCGGATCCCGGCCGGCAAACCATCGTCGCGCTGGTCATGATGCCGCGCGAGCGCTTCTCCGCCGAGGTGCGAATCGAAATCCAGGAGGCGCTCGGGCGCGCGCTCGGCGGCCCGCTGGTCTACTACCATCTCGCAATCGGTGAGCGCTATGCCGCCCAACTGCACTTCTGCTTTTCCGCGCCGCCGCCGGCGCCCGGCGTAGCTGCCAAGCTCGGCGAGGAAATCGCCCGGCTCGCGCGCACCTGGGAAGACCGGTTGCGCGAGCAATTGCTCGCGCGATTCGGAGAGCCGCGCGGACGCGAGATCGCGTCGCGATGGGAGCACGCGTTCGGCCCCGACTACACCGCGGTCGCCGACGCGGCTCGTGCCGCCGGCGACATCGAACCGATTGAACGGATGCTCGCCGGAGGCGCGCCGGAAGTCGAGCTGGGACCGTGCGCGGGCGCGGCGGACTCCAACGAGCTTCGCATCTACGATCTCGGCAAGGCCCCGGCGCTGTCCGAGCTGATGCCGATTCTTCAGAACTTTGGCATCCGGGTCCTCTCCGAAGACGCGCACGAGCTATGGCCTTCGATCGGCGGAGAGAGAAAACCCGCGTCGGTGCAATCTTTCCGCGTCCAGAGCGTGAAAGGAACCGCGCTCGACAAGCTGCCCGGAGCGCCGCTGCTGGCGGATGCGCTGCGCGCGGTCCGGATGAAACTCGCTGAAGACGATCCGCTCAACGCGCTCACGCTCGGGGCGGGACTTGCGTGGCGCGAGGTCGCGCTGGTCCGCGCCTGGCTGGCAATCGCGATTCAGATGCGGCTTGCGCCGGCGCGTCCCGCGCTGAGCCGCGTTCTGCTCTTGTATCCGAAGCTCGCCCGCGCGCTGGTCGGTCTTTTCATCGCGCGGCTCGACCCCGATCGCGAGCTGCCCGAGCCCGCGCTCGCCGAGCTTCGCGCGCCATATCTCGAGGCGCTCGCGGCGGTCGAAAATATAGAGGACGATCGCGCCGCGCGCCGGCTGCTCGCGATGGTCGAAGCCGCGGTGCGCACCAACTATTTCGTCCCGCCGCCTTCGCCCGATCCCTACATCGCGATCAAATTCGAGAGCGGAAAAATCGCCGAGCTGCCCGACGATCCGCCGCTCTACGAGATTCACGTGAACAGCCCGCGGATGGAGGGCTGCCATCTGCGCGCGGGCCGGGTCGCGCGCGGAGGAATCCGTTTCAGCGATCGGCCCGACGACTACCGCACCGAAATTCTGGGCCTGATGAAGACCCAGACCGTGAAGAACGCGATTATCGTGCCGGTCGGCTCGAAAGGCGGCTTCATCGTAAAGGCGCGCGCCGCCGGGGCCGTCACGCGCCAGGATGTAGCCGATGCGTACCAGACGTTAATGAACGCGATGCTCGATCTCACCGACAACGCGGTCGGCGGCTGCGTGGTCCATCCCGAGCGCGTCAAGGTGCTCGACAGCGACGGTCCATACCTGGTGGTCGCGGCCGACAAGGGCACCGCCGCGTTCTCCGATCTCGCCAACGCGATCGCGACGCGGCGCGGCTTCTGGCTCGGCGACGCGTTCGCCTCGGGCGGCGAGCACGGCTACGACCACAAGGCGCTGGGCATCACGGCGCGCGGCGCGTGGGAATCGGTGCGCCGCCACCTGCGCGAGATGGGGCGCGATCCGGAGCGCGGCACGCCAATCGTGATGACCGGCATCGGCGACATGTCGGGCGACGTATTCGGCAACGGCCTGCTCCAATCGCCGAATGTAAAGCTGATCGCGGCCTTTGACCATCGTCATATCTTTGTCGATCCGAATCCCGACCCTGCCGCCGGCTTCGCCGAACGCAAGCGCATGTTCGCGCTGCCGGCCTCCAGTTGGGCGGATTATAATGCCGGTTTGATCAGCCGCGGCGGCGGCGTTTTCAGGCGCGGGGCGAAGTCGATCGCGCTCAGCCCCGAGGCCGGCGTGGCGCTGCAATGCGAGCCGGGCGCACTCGACAGCGAAAGCCTGGTCCGTGCGATCCTGCGCGCTCCGGTCGACCTGCTCTACAACGGCGGGATCGGCACCTTCGTGCGGGCCTCGGACGAAAGCGACGCGCAAGTCGGCGATCACGCCAACGACGCGTGCCGGATCGCGGCCAGTGAGCTGCGCGCCAAAATCATGGTCGAGGGCGGCAACCTCGGATTCACGCAGAAGGCGCGAATCGAGTACGCGATCGCGGGCGGAAGAATCAACACCGACGCGATCGACAACTCGGCCGGCGTCGATATGTCGGACCATGAAGTCAACCTCAAGATTCTCCTCCAGCCGGCGCTCGCGCGCGGCGAGCTGAGCTTCGGCGATCGCAACGCCGCGCTTGGGGCCGCGGCGGGCGAAGTCGCCGCCCAGGTGATCCGCGACAATCGCGATCAGAACCTGATGCTGAGCCTCGAGCAGGTGCGCAGCCGAATCCAGGTGAGCGCGTTTCGCGACCATCTGACCGAAATCGAGCAGCGCGGTATCCTGCGCCGCCACGAAGAAGCGCTGCCGACCCGCGAAGCGTTGACCGCGCGCCGCTCCCGCTTTCCGGGACTGACGCGCCCGGAGCTCTCGGTGCTGACGGCCTATACCAAAATCGATCTCGCGCATCGGCTCGAGCAGACCCCGCTGGTCGATGATCCGTACCTGGTCGAGCGCTTCCTCACGCCTTACTTCCCCGCCTCGATCGCGCGGCGGTTCGCCGCCGAGATTCCGGGTCATGGCCTGCGCCGCGAGCTTATCGCCACCTCGATGGTCAACGAGCTGGTCGACCTGATGGGCTCGATCTTCATCTTCTCGCTGGTGCGCGATTACGGCGTCGAGGCGGAGCAGGCGGTGCGCGCGTGGCTGGTCGCAAACGATATTCTCGACCTTCGCCACCGCGTCGCGCGCCTCCATGCGGATGCAAACGAGCTGAGCGTCGAGGCGGAACTGGGCGCATTCCTCGCCCTCGAGCGCGCCGTGGATCGGGCGTCGCGATGGGCGATCGGCAACCCGAACCGGAAGCCCGTCGATCGGCGCGACCGTGAACGCGACTGCGCACCGGCACTCGAACGCCTGAGCGCGGAGTTCGAGACCATGCTGGTCGCGGGCGAGCGCGAGCGCTTCGAGCGCGCCTATCGCGATCTTCGCGCCGCCGTCCATCAGGAGCGGCCCGCTTACGAGCTGGCGCGCCTGGCATTCGCGGACCATCTGCTGAACGTTTTGAGTCTCAGTCTGGATCTCAAGCTCGATCCGGCGCGCGTGGCCGCGGTCTATTTCCGGCTCGGCGAGTTCATCGACTTCGACCTGCTCGAGACCGCCGCCGACGCGATCGGCGGCGACGATCGATGGGAACGGCGCGCGGCGCGCGAGCTCGGCGCCGACTTGCGCGCGACTCGCGTGGCGTTGACCCGCGCGATCCTGACCGGCCACGGCGACGTCGCCGACGCGGGTGAAGCGGTGCGGCGCGCGCTGGCCGCGCGTGAGAACGCATTCAAGGAGGTTCAGCGGCTCGCGGCTGAGCTCAAGGCGCTCGGAACGCCGGGCCTGGCCGCGCTCCAGGTCGCGTCGCGCGCGCTGGCCCGCCTGACCTGAAGGCCCGGACTCTACGCGCGCAGTTCCGCCAGTGGCGCGGTCGCTATTTCGACTCGTGCGGGCTGCGCGTCCTGATCAACTGGGGCTCCGTTCAAATCCTGATAGAGCCGCGCACTGGCGGCCATGAAGAACGCCGTGGTCACGAATGCCACCGAAACGGCCAGCAGATCCAGCACGAATACCGCCGCCGACAATCGCCCCACCAGATAGCCGAGCGGCTCCAGGAGCAAGCTCAGCACCACGAACGCGCCGCCGACCCACGAATTGTAACCCGACCATACCGCCAGAAAGACCACGATCCGCGTCGCGACCTTGAAGAACCGCCCGCGCATCAGGTCGCGGCTGTGCAGCAGCGCGGGCCAACTGCGCCGGTTGTCGAACACCAGCGCGTACTGCGAAAAGTAGAGCCAGACGTATGCGAGCAGGCCGGGAATGACGAGCAACACGACGCCGACCACGATCGCGAGCACCTGCAGCAGCAAAATGAAGAAGAACGAGGGCACCAGCGGAATCGCGTTGCGATAGACCTCGAGTGCCTCGCCGAGCGCGGTCGGCGCCCTCGCGCCGGCGCGCATCCGTTTGAGCTCGCATAGCACCACCAGGTTCACTGCCAGCGCGATCAGAAAAGCCAGGATGTGCAGCGGACGGCCCGGAAACGAGATCCAGAACGTGACCGGCCCCCCGGGCCCGGGAACGCCCGGAGCCTGCACGGGAACATACGCGACGCTCCGCTCCCCGGGCGACAGATCATGAACCAGATTCTGTTGCAGCTTGATCGCGTCGGGCAGCAGGCAGAGTGAGGCGGCGAGCACTAGCGGCGCGAGTATCAGGCCGATGATGGTCCAGCTTCCGCGCAGGTCGTTGACCGCGTTCGCCAGGTAGATGAAGCTGCTCTTCAGACGCGCCTGTCCCACCGCCTGTCCCACAATGTGATCGAACTTGTCATCCCAACGGGCGCAGCACAAGTCTTGCGTCTCATCCGCGATCGCGACCGGGTTGCGCCGCGACAAAGACTGACATCGCCCGTTCTGTGTGGTACTTGAGGTGGGCATGAAGCGTCCCCATACCGGTGTCCTCGCCAGGTTCCGCTGGCCGCGCAAAGTACCGGCGCGCCTGGCTGGAGCCGCACTCTGCCTCGCGGTCGTCGCGTTCACGAGCGGATGTGCGACGCAACCCATAACCGTCGAGCAGGAACTGACGGTGGCGGGTATCGGTGCAGTGGTGGGCGCCGCCGGCGGGGCCCTCATCGGGAGCCAGACCAGGTACTCCTTGCCGCTGTCGATCTTCATAGGTGCAGCGGGAGTGGCCGGCCTGATCCTGCTTATCGAGGAGGTCCAGCGCGAGGCCGCAGAAACCAACAGCCCGCCGAGTCCCTGACCCACCCGCGTCGTCCGGCTAAGGATTCCGCACGACGTCCCGCGCAGACCGGCTATAATAAATCGTGCGTGGCCACTATTCGGCACGCTCCATCTCGCGAGAGGAACGCCATGCCTAAAGACCAGCGCGCTGCTCAAATCGAAGAAGAAGACAAGATGCTGCGAAGGCTGCGTTTCCTGGTCGATCTCACTTTCGCCACCCTCGCGCAGGACGAGTCGCTGACTCTCGACCAGGCGTGGGAGCATGTTCGTGCGCTCAAGGCCGCCGCGGTCGCGATGTTCCCGGGCAAAGACGAAGTCTTCGACCTGATTTATCTGCCCCGCTTCTCGCGCCTGTTGCGCGAGAAGTTCCGCGCGAATTGAGGGCGCGCACTTGCGATGAGACATCTGAGCGGAGTGATTGCGTCCGGCGACGGCCGCGCTTTTGCCGGCCGGGTCGGTTTCGGAGCGCGGGTCGAGACTATCGAAGCCGCGGGTTCGGGCGGCGGCGACTACGTCCTGCCGGCGTTCATCGACCTGCAGGTCAACGGCTCGCACGGGATCGACGTCATGACGGCGTCGCCCGAAGAGATCGCGTCGCTGGCCGGCCATCTGGTTGGCGAGGGCACCTGCGCGTTTCTTCCGACCGCGGTCACGGCTCCGCTGGAAAAGATCGAACGCGCGCACGCCGCGATCGCAGGCGCGATGACCGCGCAGGCCGGCGCGGGAGCCACCGGCGCTGCGATTTTGGGGATGCACCTCGAAGGCCCGTTCATCTCGCCCGCGCGGCTCGGCGCGCACGCGCCGCTCAATGTCGAGCCGCGCGGCGCCCCGCTCGATCGCGTGCTGGGACTCGAAAAGCTCCGGCTCGTCACGCTCGCTCCCGAACTGCCGGGAGCGTTGGACGCGATTCGGCGGTTCTGCGCACGCGGCGTAGTCGTCTCGATCGGCCACACTGACGCCGCCCTGGCCGAGGCCAACGCGGGAATCGCGGCGGGCGCGCAGATGTTCACCCATCTGTTCAACGCGATGCGCCCGCTGCACCATCGCGACCCCGGCGTGATCGCCGCCGCGATGCTCGCGCGCGACGCGAAGCCCGCCGTGATTCCCGACGGCGTACATGTCGATCCCGCGATGCTGGCCCTGGTCTATCGCGTACGCGGCGCCGAGGGGATGCTGATGACGACCGACAAGGTCGCGCTGGGCGGCGAAGGCAGCGCTGTCTCGCGCCACGTCGGTCGCGCATCGGCGCGGGTCGAAGCCGGCGCGGCGCGCCTGGCCGACGGCACGCTCGCGGGCAGCGTGATCTCGATGTTGGACGGCGTGCGCCTGATGGTCGAGAAGGTGGGCGTAAGCGTCGGCGAGGTCGCGATCATGACTTCAGCGAATCCGGCCGCGATGCTCGGCTTGCCGGATCGCGGCAAACTAAAACCGGGCATGCGCGCCGATTTGCTGCTACTCTCAAATCAGTTGGAGCTGAAGGCGGTCTTTATCGGAGGCCGCGAAGTTACTTAGCAAGTTCGGAAGCGGAGACAACGACACGATGCCACTGAACAAAGCCTGCGTGGGCCGGGAATATCCACCCTTCACGACCACGGTCACATTGGAGGCGTTCCAGAATTACGCGCGCGCCTACAACGATGACAACCCGCACTTTTTCGACGCGAACCTGGCCGGCGGAATCGTCGCGCCGCCGATGTTCGGCGTGGTCGTCACGTGGAGTTCGCTGCTGAGCGCGGTCTCCGATCCCGAAGTCGGCGTCAATCCGCTCAGACTCGTGCACGGCCAACAGGACATGGAGTTTCCGAACCCGATTCGACCGGGCGACGTAATTACCTCTTCCTCCCGGATCGCGTCGATCGAGAGCCGCAGCACCGGCGAGACCATGGTGGTCGAGCTCAGCGCGCGCAACCAGCGCGCCGAGCATGTGCAGAAGACGCTGTTCACGCTTTTCATTCGCGGCGGCATCAAGGGCGCGCCCGCCGAAGTCCGCCCGCCGGAACCGCAACGCGGCGATCCGATCTTCGTCGTGGCCCAGACCATCGACCCCGACCAGACCTATCGCTATGCCGAGGCCTCGGGCGATCGCAACCCGATTCATGTCGATGAAAACGTCGCCAAAATGGCCGGGCTGCCGGGAATCATCGTGCACGGCCTGTGCACGATGGCCTTCACCTCGCGGGTCGCGATCGACAAGCTCTGCGGCGGCGATCCGATCCGGCTCAAGCGCCTGGCCGTGCGCTTCACCAAGCCCGTTCTGCCGGGCCAGACCATCACGACCAGAATCTGGCGCGAGGGTGAGAAGGCCGGCCGGATGATATACGCCTACGAAACCTACAATCCCGACGGGCAGGCAGTGATCAAAGGCGGGGTCGCCGAAGTCGCGCTCTGACAGGGAATCGCCGACGGATGCCGCGACGCTCACGCTGGGGCTCTCGCTCTCTCTAAGCGGCGCCTACGCCGAGATGGGGCGTGAGGCCGAGGCCGGTGTGCGCCTGTTCGTCGCGGACACCGAAGCCGCCAACGGGCTCGAGGTCGGCGGCCGCAAATACCGGCTCGCGCTGGAGTGCCACGACGATCGCAGCGAGCCGTCGCGCGTGGAGGAGATCTACCGCTGGCTCTGCTCGGAGCATCGCGCCGATCTGATCTTCGGACCGTATTCGAGCCGGCTCGGCCGTAGCGCCGCGCCGATCGCCGAAGCCGCCGGGATGGTGATGGTGAATCACGGCAGCGCGGGCGATGAACTATACAATCGCAACTATCCGCTCATTGTTGGAATACTCAGTTCCGCGAGTGACTATTTGCTGCCGTTCGCGCGGCTGCTGGGCACGCTGAAGTTCTGGCGCAAGCGAGTCGCGATCGTCGCGTCCAAAACGCCCTTCGCCGGCAGTGTGGCCGCAGGCTTCGAGCGCGCCTGCAACGAGCGATGGGCGCGCAGGCACGGCGTGCGCGTGCGGCTCAAGTACACCGCCGCCGGCCGCGACCGCGCCTGGGACCGGCTGTTGCCCGCGCTCAAGCGCTCGCGAATCAACGCACTGGTCGCGGCGGGAAATTTCGATGAAGACCTCGAGCTGATGCGCGGCGTGATTTCGCACGACTTGAGTATCCCGGTGCTCTGCTGCGTGGCGGCCGGCGTGGCGCGTTTCGGTGCGATGTTGGGCGAGGATGCCGAGGGAATCGTCGGACCCAGCGGATGGGAGGAAAGCGTCCGCTTCACCCGCAGATCGGCCCGACGCCACGGGAGTTCGCCGGCCGGATGCGCGCGGCCTACCCGGCGGTTCCGATCGATTACCCCGCCGCGCAAGCTTACGCCGCCGGAGTGCTCGCCGCCGCGGCACTGAAGGCGGCCGGCGCGATCGATCAGGAGCGGCTCCGCGCGGCGTTCTCCGATCTGCGGACCAGCACGATGTACGGCAACTTCGAGATCGATCGAGTCACCGGCCGCCAAATCGGCCACCAGATGCTGATGGTGCAATGGCACGGCGGCCACAAAGTCATAATCGAGCCGGAGGAGCATCGCGAGTCCGCGACGCTCGAGCTGCCCTCGGGATGGCGCCTGATTCTCGGCTCGTTCGCGCGAGTGCGCATCAGGCACCAAACGCCCGACGGCCACGATGCTATCGGGCACGATCCTGACGACCACCATCCTGACGATCGCCCGGCGCTCGGCCATCGCGATGACGGCCGGCGCGATTAGAGCGGCGATGACGGCGCGCGCGCTTCGCGCGATCGGCCTGATGTCGGGCACCTCGCACGACGGAATCAGCGCCGCGATTGTCGAGATCAATCCGGCGCAAAATCCGCCCGCCAGGCTGATCGCGATGCGCAGCTACCCGTATCACGCGCGCTTGCGCGCGCGCCTGCTCCGCGCCGCGGGCGGGCACGGCGTCGGCACGGGCGAGATCTCCGCGCTCAACTTCGATCTGGGCCGCGCTTTCGGCCGCGCGGCGCTCGACATCAGCCGCCGCGCGCGAATCCCACGCGCGCGCCTGAGCTTCATCGGCTCGCACGGGCATACGGTTTTCCATCTGCCGCCGCGGACCGCCGCGCGCAGGCAGACGCCCTCGACGCTGCAACTCGGCGAGTCCGCGATGATCGCGGCGATGACGGGCCTGCCGGTGGTCTCGGACTTTCGTCCGATGGATATCGCGCTCGGCGGGGAGGGCGCACCGCTGGCGCCGCTCGCGCACGTCTGGATGTTCCGCGATCGAAAGCTCGGCCGCGTGATTCAGAATATCGGCGGCATCGCGAATGCCACCTACGTGCCGCCGGGCGGGGGCCGCGTGATCGCATTCGACACCGGGCCCGGCGTGATGCTGATCGACGCGCTCGCCGCGAAGGCGTCCGGCGGCAGGCTCCGGATGGATCGCGACGGAAGGCAGGCGGCGCGCGGAACGGTGAGCGAGGAACTGCTCGGCGGCTTGATGCGCGATCCGTACTTCCGCCGCCGGCCGCCCAAGTCGAACCGGACGCGAGCAGTTCGGTGCCGATTACCTGGCGCAAATCGAGGGACGCGCGCGCCGGCGCACGATCCACGGCGACGATCTGATCGCGACGGTGACTGCGCTCACTGCGCGCTCGATCGCCGAGGCGTGCCGGAAGTTCGTGATGCCGCTGGGCCGGGTCGATCAGTTAATCGCGACCGGCGGCGGCGCGCGCAATCCGGTGCTGATCCGGATGCTCGCAAATGAGCTTCAAGAGGTCGAAGTGATGACTGCCGATCGAGTCGGTATCGATGGCGACGCGATCGAGGCGGTAGCATTCGCGATTCTCGGCTATCAGATGCTGCACGGTAAGCCCGGCAATATCCCCAGCGTAACCGGCGCCCGCGAATCGGCAATTCTAGGCAAACTCACCATGCCGCCGCGCTGATCGCGGCCACCGCGGCACACCGAGAGCGTCCTGCCGCTTGAACGCCCCCTGGTCACATAGGTAGTCGCCGGATTCTTGAACAAGGAGTACAAAGGAGTTAGCCTAACTGTGAAAACCAAGGTGGCGTTTCGTGGCGACCTTTGTTCAATACATTGAAGCGGCCATGCAAGGGGCGTCCTACGAAAAGATGGACGACGGAGCGTGGTTCGCTTCAATTCCCGGGTTTGATGGATTGTGGGCTACGGGAACAACGGTCGAAGCGACCAGAAAAGACCTGTACGAAGCTCTCGACGGTTGGCTTGAGGTTCATATAAAGGCGGGGAATCGGGTTCCAGACCTGGATGGTGTTAGTCTGTACGACAACCTGAAAAAAGTTGCCGAACGCTAACACCGGATGCCCACACTCTCTCCTTGTTCGCGGCGCGAATTCGTCCGCAAACTGAGTAGCATCGGTTACGATGGCCCCTTTGCGGGCGGTAATCATCAGTACATGGCGAAAACAGGGGCTGCTACTGTCCGGGTACCCAATCCACATCGGGGCGACATCGATGTGGGGCTGCTTAAGCGAATTCTGAGAATCGCCAAAATCAAGATAGACGATTGGAACAGGGCTTGACGACCTAATCGTCTGCGCCATCGCTCGCGAGGGCGGAGTCTTGGCTGAACGGCGCGGATCAGAGACCGGCGAAATCCGCTCACCGGCGATTTTGGGCAAGCTAGCAGCCGCACTCACGATAAACACCTCTTCCCCGGATGCGGCCTGAGCCGCAGACGCGAACCGGGAGAGGTCGGCAAGCGGCTCGAGCCGCTTGACGGGTGAGGGCGGCTGCTCCCCACCCGACCAGCCTCAGAATATCCGCCGGATGTTCGGTGGTGGGAGTCCCGCCTTCTCGGCGGACTCGCGCGCCGCCGAGCTGAAGATTCCGATGCTCATCGTCGAAGAGGACTTGGCAGTGCGCTCGGTATAGATTTTCGCGCGCGCCTCGTGGACTGCCTTGTCGTCGGGCGCAGCGAATGCGGCCCAATCGATCAGGTGACAGGCGAGCGCCAGGTCGCCCGCCGCGAGTTTCTCATTGGCGCGCGCCACGATCTTGTCGACGCCGCCGGCGATCGCCGCGATCTCCCGCGCCTGCTCGGACTCCGCGGCCGGCTTCAGATGCGACGGCACGCCGTCGTACCATCCGCCGTCCAGCCGCCAGATGTTGCGCACCACGAACTCGGGCTCGTCGTAGACCGGTTGCAGGTACGGCTTCGCAGCGAGCGCTTCCGGCGGCTTGACCGTATGGATTATCTGGTCGAGCGGCGCGCCCTCGTTCATCAACTTGGAAGTCTGATCGCACAGGCTCTGCATGTAGTCTGCGGTGTCGTTCAGCGCCTGGCGGACGTTGACCAGGCCGTAGATCGGCGGGCCGTGCCCGGGGGCCAGCACCGTCGCGCCGACGCGGGCCATCGCGCGCAGCGCCTCGGCCCATTCGCGCGCGTAGCGCTGAACCTTCTGCGGATTGCCGGCGTTGGGCGAGCACCAGATAAAGAAGTCGCCGGTGCATAGCACCTTGCGTTCCGGCAGATAGACCCAGGTGGCGTCGTCGGTCTCCCCGCGTCCGTGATGACATTCGAAATGGGCGCTGCCCGCGACCACGTTCAACTGGCTATCGTAGTAGGTATCCGGATATACATAGTCAGTCGGCCATTGCGAGCTCATGCTGAACTGGCGGGCGTTGATTGCGCTGTTGTAGCCGGCGGTGCGCTTGTAGCGATCGAAGCGCGCCGCGACCGCGCGATTGCCCACCACCTTGGGCCGCGCGAGGTGATTCTTCTGCGCCTCGGCCGCTATCGCCGGCATCCCGCCGACATGGTCGAGGTGCCCGTGGGTGTAAATCGCCGTGTTGATGCGATCGGGCGAGTATTTGCGCACGATACCGAGCGTCTGCTCCTGGTTGAAGTGCGCGCCGGTGTCGATCAGCACCAGTCCCTCTTCGGTCTTCGCGGCGACCACGTTGGCGAACCATTTGATGAACAGCACGCCGTCGGCAATTTCTTCCGATTCGCCGGTCGGCATCAACGGATGCGTCGAGCGGATCGTCACGTCGCCGCGCCAGAGCTTTTCTGCCATGTCCCGGATAGCACCCACTTGAACTTCTCCTTATTGAACCGCTTCCGGCGATCAGTCGATCGGATGCAGCTCGCCGACGTGCCGAATTCGCTGATGCTCGACCCACGAGTAGTGCCCGAGGCGGTCGATGAGTCTGGCCTCGATTCCGGCGGCCCGCGCACCGACCACGTTGATCGAATAGATGTCGCCGGCGTACAGCGCCTCGCCGGGTGCGATGCCCAGGCGTTCGAGCGCGATGTGGAAGATTCGCGGGTCGGGCTTGGCGACGCCCACGACTTGCGAGTCGACTATCGTGTCGAAGTGCGGGGCGAGACCGAAACGGCGCGCGTCATTTGCCACCCGGCCGTCGGCATTCGAGATGACCGCGAGCTTGAATCCGCGCGACTTGAGCCGTTGGAGCAAATCGATCGTCCCCGGCCTGACCACGCGCCAGAGCGTCTCTTCCCGGTTGATCGTATCGAAGCGGCGCCCGTGCTCGCGCACCTCGTCATGCGGGATGCCGGCCGCTTTCATCCAGGCGCGGAAATATTCCCGATTGGGTTGCTCAGGGTCGCTCGGTCCGGCGACAGACATCATGCATCGATCGAGAGCTGCGCGTCCTTCGTATTCGGCGCGCTCCAGTGTTGCCGCGTCGAGCTTTCGCCCGCCAAGGATGCTGAACTCTCGCGCGAGCAGTTCGTAATCGATGTATGCGAGCGTGTTGCCGAAATCGAACAGCAACGCCTTTAACGGCGGAGCTTTTCGGCCGCCTTTTTTCGCAGTCGTCTTCGCGTGAGCCATCTTCTTTTCGTGTCGGAACGGCAAGTTTAGATCATATCGGCCGCGCCGGCCAACCGGTGAAGAGCAAAGTCACCGGGCCGCTATGCGTCATGGGCGATTTCGAGGTGCTGGCGTCACTTGTCCAAGCCGACTTTTTTCAGCAACTCGATGAACCGCGGCTCGGAGCGAAGCGGATCGTAGACCTTATCTTCCTTGAGACTGATCAGCCACACCGAGCGGGCCTCGTAAGCCTTCTCGAGTCCGTCCAGCGCCCTCTCCTTGTCGCCAAGACCGAGATAGATTATCGCCGTGCAGAACGGCGTGACGAATCGTCGCGAAGACATCTGACTCAGCTCCGCGATTATCGCTTCGGCCTTGCCGCGCTCGCCTGACGCGGCGTAGGCGTAGCCGAGCCAGGCGACGACGAAGGGCGGAGAGTCCATGGCCTGGGCCTTATGGAATTCCGAGATCGCTTCGCGGGGCTTACCCGCCTGGAGGTCGGTCCATCCGAGAGCCCATTGAGCGTAGTAAAAGTTCGGATCCAAATCCAACGCCTTGCGGACCTGCTCCTTCGCCGCCTCGTACTTTGTCTGCCAGGCAAGCGCCGTGGCCATATCGATCGGGATGTTAGAGGAGAGAGGATCGAGTTCGGACGCACGCTTGGACTCAGCCACGGCATCATCGAGCCGCCCGTGATTCGCCAGAGCAAAGCTATACAGGTCGTGAGCAAGCGCGTAGCTGGGATTGACCGCGATCGCTCGGCGAAATTCGCTCTCGGCTCCCACCCAATCGAAATCGTACCAGAACTTAACCTCAGCTAACGCAGTGTGGGCTTCGGCGAGGCTATCATCCAACTGCAAAGCTTTTTCGGCCGCCGCCTTAGCCTTCGGCACGGCTTCGACCGCAGGAAAATACCAGTCGTCAAAGTACATGTAGGCGTCAGCCACTCCCGAATAAGCCGGCGCGAAGTCTGGATCCGCCTCGATCGCCAGGTCGAATTGCTCCAGCGCCTTCTGGACCCTTTCTTCGGTCGGTTCAGTCAAGAAGTAGCGGCCCTTGAGATAGGCCTCGTGTGCCAGCGGATTGACCGGGTGCGAATTGGCAAAGCGCGCCTGCTCATTCGGCGTCAGCTCGATATTGATCTGGCGCGCGATCGCCGATGCCAGTTCGTCCTGCAGCGCCAGCACGTCGCGCGACTCGCGCTCGTAGCTCTTCGCCCACACGTGTTTGTCGGCCGGCGCGTCGATCAACTGGGCGGTGATCCGCACCCGGTCGCCCGAGCGCACCACCGAGCCTTCCACCACCGCATCGACGTTGAGCAGTTTGGCGATCTCAGGCGTCGGCGGCCGATGTGCACCCTTGAATTGCATGACCGAGCCGCGCGAGATGACGCGGAGCGCGCTGATGCTCGCCAGATCGGTGGTCAGCTCATCGGTCATGCCGTCGGCGAAATACTCTTGCGTGGGATCGCCCGAGAAATTGTCCAGCGGCAGCACCGCAATTGAACGGATGACCCGCGCCTGAGTAACGGGCTGTTGCGCAGAACTTGGAGTGGACGACCTCCATCTGGCGACGCCATAGCCAAACGCCGCGATGAGCAGCAGCGCTCCAGCGCCGGCCGCTAGCACGCGACCCGTCCATCGATTAGCCCGCTCGGTACGCGGCTGTTCGGGAAGCGTGGCCGCGGCCAGGGCGTAGACCCGAATCGGGCGATCGACATTCTTGAGCCGCTTCTCGCCCAGCTCTTTGACCCGTATCTCGGGCTTGTTGCGGACATCTTCGTAGACGCGCTCCGAGATGCAGATCCCGCCCGGGGCGGCCAGAGCGTGAATGCGCGAGGCGACGTTCACGCCGTCGCCGTGGACATCGTTGTGCGAGAAGAGCACGTCGCCGACGTGGATTCCGATGCGCACCCGAAATTCGTCCTTGCCCGCAAGCGAAGCCTGGACCTCTTTTGCGCAGTTCACCGCGTCAAGCGCGCTGTGGAAGCTGGTCAGCGTGCCGTCGCCGATTTCGCCGATCATCCGGCCATTGAACTTCGGCAACAGGGTTCGGAGCAGCGCGCGATGTTCGGCCAGCGCGTGCATCGCGCGTGCTTCGTCGCGGCCCATGATCGCGGTGTAGCCCGCGATATCGCTGAACATGATCGCGGCAAGCTCGCGGGTCGGATTCGTGGTCGGCGTCCCGGACATTTCCATGCGAAGGTATCACGGCGTCGGAGAAGGCGCGTCATCTGCTAGGGCGGGTGCTGCCCGGTGATTCGCAGGTTGCGCCTGATGCCGCAAAAAAGATATGATTTTTCTGGGTTTTTAGATTCGCATTTTTCGAATCACATGTTTACCGGAATCATCGAAGACCTCGGGACGGTCAAGAGCGTCGAGCGCTCCGACGAGGGCGCGGTTCTGACGCTGCGTACATCGCTACCCGTGGGCCGAATCGGGATTGGTGACTCGATCGCGGTCAGCGGCGCCTGCCTGACCGTGACCGGCAAGGGACGTGGGACTATCGCGATGGATGTGTCGGCCGAAACGCTGCGGCGCACGATCCTCGGAGAGCTCAAGGCCGGCGACCGGGTCAATCTGGAACGATGCCTCACGCTGCAGAGTCTGGTCGGCGGCCATCTGGTGGCCGGCCATGTCGACGGCGTCGGGAGGCTCGTCTCGATCAAGCCCGAAGGTGACTCGCGCCTGTGCACTTTCGAGGCGCCGGCCAGCGAGGCCCGCTACCTGGTCGAGAAGGGCTCGGTGACAATCGACGGCGTGAGCCTGACGGTGTTTGCGGTTCGCAACCGGCGCTTCAGTTGCGAGCTTATCCCCCATACCCTCAAGATGACCACGCTGGGGACCAAGCGGCCCGGCTCTCCGGTCAATCTCGAAAGCGACATGCTCGGCAAGTACGTCGAGCGATTCCTGTCGCATCGTGGCGCGAACGGCGCCGCAAGCCTGCCGGGGTGAAGTGGCCGCGTTGGACGGAACCGAATCATGAGCCTGATGCAGATACCGCGCAAGATCGAGTATGCGCTGCGCGCCATGATTCATATGGCCGACAATCCCGAGGCTGTCGCACGCGGGCTCGAAATCGCCGAGCGCCAGCGGATCCCCAAATATTACCTGGAGAAAGTGATCCGCGACCTGATGCGCCGTGGGCTGGTTCGGGCGCGGCGCGGTCCCGGCGGCGGCTACCAGCTCGCCCGCCCGCCCGAGAGCATCTCGTTCAAGGACATCATCGAGGCCGTCGAGGGTCCGATCGCGCTCAACGTATGCATGGACGGCAGCAACAACTGCCAGCTCAAGCCGACCTGCCGGATGTTCCGCGTATGGGAGGAGGGGCAGCGTGTGCTGCTGGAAGTGTTCTCGCATACCACGCTGCGCGAGGTCGTCGATCAACAGATGGCCGGAGCGCTGCAAGCGATGTCCCCGCGCGCAGGCGCCGCGGCCGAGATCGCCAAGCCCCTAGCCTGATGGCCATTCAGCTACGGACGCCCGCCCGGTGAGTGCCATCGAGGCAGTCTCGACGGTAGAGTTGCGGCCGGCGCCGGTTTTTACCGAGAAGACCTTCTACCTGGAGGAATTCTACGGCAAGAGCCTGCTGTTCGCGCTGATTCCGCCCGGCGGCGAGCGGATGAGCGACCTCGACTCGCTGGTCCGCACGCTCAGGGAGCTGCGGCGCAATCAGACTCGATGTATCGTGATCGTCGCGAAGAGCGCGCTGCCGCGTCTGATGCGCCGGATGGGCCGCTTGGCGCCGCAGGCGCCTCCGCCGATGATCAATCCCGCGCACGGATTGCGCACGCGGCCGTATCCGCCCGACTCGGCAGTCGCGCAGATCTGGCGCGGATTGCGCACCGGCTCGATTATCGTCGCCGCCACCGAGACCGACGACGCTGACGATCTGATCGTCTTCGGCCAGGAGCTGGCCAGCAGGCTGCAGGTTTTCAAGCTTGTCCTGCTCGACCGTCAGGGCGGCCTGGCGAGCCGCAACGGCAGCCGCCTCTCGTTCGTCGAGGGGCGGCGAATCAGCCGCGCGATGCGCCAGACGCGCTCCAAGCTTCGCCGCACGGCTCTGCGCGCCGCCGGCCGCGCGCTCAAGGACGGCGTCGGCTCGGTCAATCTGACCGCGCCACGCGAGGTCTACGAGGAATTATTCAGTTACTTCGGCACCGGCACGCTCTTCACCGAGCATCAGTACGGGAACGTCAGGCCGATTTCGATCGATGACTTCGGCGAAGTCGAGGCGCTGATCCTGCGCGGCCAGAACGAGGGTTACTTGCTCCCGCGCACCGGCGAGGCGATCGCTGAGGTTCTGCCGTCGTGCTTCGGCTACCGAATCGGCGATGAGCATCTGGCTGGAATCTGTTCGCTCCTGACCGAGCCTTATCGTCGCGAGCGTGCGGGCGAGATAACCGCGCTCTACACGCTGACCCGATTCCAGGGCGAGGGCGTAGCCGCCGACCTGGTGCGGCAGGTGATGACCGAAGCGATCGCGCGCCGCCTCCGCTACGTCTTCGCCTGCACCAGCGAGGAGCGCGCCGCGCGGTTCTTTGGCCGGCTGGGCTTTCGCAAAGTCGCCCCGCGCGAGGTGGCCGCGGTCAAATGGCGCGGCTACGATCAAACGCGAATCGCGAAGCTGATCGTTTTTCGCACCGACCTCGAATAGTCTCTATCAATCCATCCCGATCGATCCGTTCCCAATGACCTCGAATCCAAACATCGGTGACGAGGCGCTGAGCTCAACTGCGACGCCGGTTCTGCCGCCAGTGCGCCCCGGATGGGTGCTCGCGATGGTGGCGATCGTGATCGTCGCGGCAATCCTCACCCTCCATCGCCTCGACGCCGCCAACGTCTGCGGCGACAACGAGGCGATCGAGGCTGCGTTCGTGCAACAGATGGTCGAGCATGGCGCGATCCTGTTCCCGTTGCTGAACGGACGCGACCCGATGTACAAGCCGCCGCTGTTCCATTGGACGGCCACCGCGCTCGACCGGCTGACGGGAATCCGCAAAGTCACCGCGTTCAATGTGCGCCTTCCTTCCGCGTTGTATGCCACCGCGGGCGTGGCGCTCACGATGGTCTTCGCGCTCGGCGAGATCGGTCCGGGCGGCGCCGTGATCGCGGGAATGATCCTGGACGGCTCGTATCAGTATGTAAGCCAGGCGCGAATCGGACGCGTCGACATGACGCTCGCCTTCTTCGAGACTCTGGCCCTCTTCTCGTTCCTGTGGTGGTACCTGCGCCGCGGCGAGGCGGGAGCGCGGGAACAGCACGGCGAGCAAAGCGCGCTCTATCTCTTCGCGCTGGCGCTGGGATTGGCCGTCCTGGCCAAGGGGCCCGTGGGCGCGATTCTTCCGCTGGCGTCGATCGGCGCCTTCCTGGTCCTGGAATACTTGATCCTGGGACATTCGCTCAGCGTCGGGCCCGCGATGCTTCGGCCCGGCCCGATGATCGTCGCGATCGCAGTAGGGTCGAGCTGGTATGTGGCCTGCCTCTATGGGCGGCGCTACGGCTTCCTCAATCGCCAACTGGGGAGCGAAAACTTCGGGCGCTTCTTCGGGTCGCTCGGTGCGATGCCGCCCTGGTACTACATCGTACCGATCCTGTTGAACTCGCCGCCGCTGAGCCTGCTGGTGCCGATCGCGGTGGTCGCGGCCATATGGCAGAGACCTAACCCCCTGGCCCCCTTCCCGAAAAGCGGGAAGGGGGAAGCCGAACTCCGCGCGCGAGCCATCGTCCGGCTGCTAGCGATCTTCTGGATCGTCTCGGTGGTGTTCTTCTCGATCGCAGCTTACAAGCGGCGCGCGTATCTGTTGCCGTTGTGGCCGTGCTCCGCGGTGATGATTGCGTGGTGGATCGAGAGGCTGCGGCCATATCCGCTCGGCCGGTTCGTGCGTCCTGCGGTCGTGGCCATATGCGCGGGGCTGATCGTCGTGAACTTCGCCTGGCTGCCGAACAAGGAGGTCGAGAACTGCGGCGACGATTCATTTCGCGGCGTGGCGACCGAGATCGCGCATATCGTAGGCCCCGACGAACCGCTGTTCCTCTACGGAATCGAGGGCGACTTCGCGCCGTTGCTGTTTTACCTCGATCGCGACGTACCACCGCTGTCGGGAAAACTGGGCGACGCTCCGCCAGGCTACGTCATAGTCCCGGCCGACGTATGGGCGGCTCATCGGCACGAGGCGCTAGGCCTGGAGCCGGTGCTGACCTCACATTCCGGCCGCCGCCCGCTGATCCTGCTCCGCCGGGGAAAGGTCTTCGCAGGCTCGTCCCGGCTCGGCGATTCCCTTCTGATCTGACGAATCTCTACGACGCGGGCATCGAGGCGGTGCGGCTGTGGCCCGAGAGCGTCGCGGTCAGCGCGGTGAGATCGTCGTCGTCGTAATACTCGATCTCGATACGCCCCGGCGTGCGCCCGCGGCGATGAACGATCCGTACCTTGCGCATCAACGCGCGCTGCAAGCTCTCCTCGAGCGCGGTCAAATTCGCGTCGGCGTTGGTGCGGAACCCGGCTTGCCTGCGGCCGCGATGCGCCTTTACGATCTGCTCCGCCCCCCGCGATGAGATCCTTCCTTCGGCGATCTGCCGGGCCGCTTCGACTTGTCCCTCGGCGGAGGACAGCGCGAGCAGCGGACGCGCCTGACCCGCGCTGAGTTGCCCGCTGGTCAGCATCTCGACCACTGCCGGCGCCAGGTCGAGCAGCCGCACCGTGTTGCTTACGTAGGGACGGCTCTTGCCGATCCGGCTGGCGATCTCCTCATGGCTCAGGCTGAACTCTGCGCCCAGACGCACGAACGCGCGCGCTTCTTCGATCGCGTTGAGGTCCTCGCGCGCAAGGTTCTCGACCAGCGACATCTCCAGCGCCGCGCGATCGTCGAGATCGCGCACGATGACCGGAACCTCGCTCAGCGACGCGTTGCGCGCCGCGCGCAGCCGCCGCTCGCCCGCGATCAGCTCGTAGTGCGCGCCGGTCTCGGTCGCGGCCGAGACGCGCCGAACTATCAACGGCTCGATCACGCCCTGAACCTGGATCGCCCGGGTCAGCTCCTGGAGCCGTTCGGGGTCGAATCGCTGGCGCGGTTGGAACGGCCCCGGGACGATTCTTTCGATCGCCACCGACATCAGGGCAGCCCCGCCGCCCCGGCCTTCCGGCTCAGTCCTCGTGTCTCCGATCAGTGCGTCCAGTCCGCGCCCCAATGGCCTTCTTATCATCCGCCGCTCCTCCTCATTTTCCCCATTCTCCCCAACCGGATCGTGCCCGATTGCGCGGCCCGAGCGCCGTTGCCGGCTCATCGCGCGCGCCCGCAGGCTGTTTACAAATCCCTTCGCATCCAATCGACTTCACCTTTGGATTCACGTTGCGATTCAACTTGCGCTGGTATTTCCCGTCAAGCGCGGCTCTGACCGGCCTCGGGCCAGCGCTTGGGCGCCAGCAACTCGGCGGCAAGCTTGCGATAGCTTTCGGCACCGCTCGACTTCGCCTCGTACTCGAGGACCGAGAGCCCATGGCTGGGGCTTTCGGACAGCCGCACGTTGCGCGGAATCACGCTCTGGAAGACCTTGTCGGGATAGTGCTCGCGCACCTCGCGAGTTACCTCGTGGCTGAGCCGGTTGCGCGCGTCGAACATCGTGAGCAGTATCCCTTCGATTTCGAGCGCCGTGTTCAGACCGCCTCTGACGCGCGCGATCGTCGCGCCGAGCGAGGTCAGGCCTTCCAGCGCGTAGTATTCGCATTGCATCGGGACCAGCACGGAGTCAGCCGCCACCAGCGCATTCAGGGTGAGCAGGCCCAGAGAAGGTGGCGTATCAATTAGAACGATGTTATATTCCCATGGCGCAGTCCCCAGTAGACTTTTCAGCCGCCGTTCGCGTCCTTCCATAGTCGCCAGCTCGATCTCTGCACCAACCAAATCGGGTCCGGATGGCGACAGGAAGAGCGTCGGCCGAACGGCCCTGATCGTCTCCGCGAGGTCGAGTTGCCCGATCAAGGCTTCGTAGATCGTTCGATGGGAGTTTCGGGTGGCAGCGAGCTGCTCGCTCGACATCAGGCCGGAGGTGGCGTTGCCTTGCGGGTCCACGTCGATCAGCAGGACGCGGGAGCCCGAACCCGCCATCGCGACCGCCAGATTGATGGCCGTCGTGGTCTTGCCGACCCCGCCCTTCTGATTGGCTATTGTGATCACCCTCCCCACAGCCGCACACCCATGCGCACAAAGCGCCACGCGAAATGTATGGGAAAGTATTTACTACCAGCCGGTCATGAAATCAAAGCTCCACCTGTGGATAACTCGCAAGCGCCTGATTCAGTGAGGTTTTCTAATGACAGGTCTACTCTTGCTTGACGGCGAGGATCAGGTCGCGCGCGCGCAATGTGCCATCACGATCGATCTCGTATGGAATCCGCTGACAGCTCGCGAATCCCGCAGAGCGCGCCAGTTCCATGTCCAAGAGTTGATCGCGACCGGCATAGAGGATCGCGATACCGCCTTGTCGCAGCGCGGCAGTAGCGACTCGCCATAGCGTCGGCCAATCGCCGATCGCACGCGCCGTAATCGCGTCGCAGTCGCCGGCGAAGCTCGATGCCTCGGCGCGCGTTGATTGTACGATTGCATTGTCCAGGCCCATCTCGGCGATCGCCACCGAAAGGAAAGTCGCGCGCTTGCGGCGCGACTCCCATAGATCGAAATGCGCCTGGCACGCTGCCGCCAAGCACCAGCCCCGGGAAACCCGCTCCGCTGCCGAGATCGACCACACGTTTACCCTTGCCGAGCATCTCACTGATCGATGTGCCCACGTCTCGGCGCGCGATTACCAGGGGCATCAGGCTGTCCAAGATATGAAAAGTGGTTTCGGCAGGGTCGTCAGGACGCGCCGTCAGATTCGTCCGCACGCCCCACAGCGCGAGCAATTCGGCGAGGGTCTGCATACGGTCGAGAAAGTGCTGAGTGGAGGGCTCGAAGGCAAGCCGAGCGAGCGCCCGCCGACAGGCGCGTACGAACCTCGACTCCGATCGTCCGCGAGTCGGGCTCGACTCGTCCGATTTCACGTTTCACGTGAAACATGCGCAGAGCGGGGCTGAATGTTTCACGTGAAACAATGAAGTAGAGAGAAAATCAAGCTGAACCTGCTTCGCAGGCGTCAGTCTTCCTCGCGCGTCCGATGCGAATATGAACCGCCAGCAACGAGATAGCGGCCGGCGTGACGCCCGGCATCCGGGCAGCTTGGCCCAGTGACCGCGGACGCACCCTGGAGAGCCTTTCGCGGACCTCGGTGGACAGTCCTTGTACCGACGCGTAATCCAGCCCGTCGGGTATCACCGCATCCTCTAGCCGCTTGAATCGTTCGATCGCGTCCGTCTGTCGTCGCACATAGCCCTCGTACTTGACCTCGATTTCGAGCTCGGCGGCCTGGTCGAAATCCAGCACGGGCTCAAGGCCGACCACCCTGATGAGCCCATCGTACTGCACCTCGGGCCGTTTCAGCAGCTCGATCGCACGCACGGGCTGCGAGATCGGGGTCGAGCCCCATTCGACTAGCCGGCGATTCACACTCGTCGCCGAGCGGCACGACGGCGGCTCGCAGACGGTCCCATTCCCGGGCGACTTTTTCGGTCTTGTCGCGGACTCTTGCGATGACCTCGTCGCCGAGCAGACCGAGCTTTGCGCCGATCGGCGAGAGCCGGCGATCCGCGTTGTCCTCGCGCAGCAGGAGGCGGTATTCGGCCCGCGAAGTAAACATTCGGTAGGGTTCGCCACCGATTCCACGCGTGACCAGGTCGTCAATCAGGACCGCGATATACGCCTGCTCGCGGCGCAGGACCAGCGCGGGTTCCCGTCTCGTCGCGAGCGCCGCGTTGATCCCCGCGATAAGGCCCTGGGCGGCGGCCTCTTCGTATCCGGTCGTGCCGTTGATCTGCCCTGCGAAGAACAGCCCGGCGACGAGCTTGGTCTCCAGCGACGGCTCGAGCTGGGTCGGATCGCAGAAGTCGTATTCGATCGCATAGCCGGGGCGCATGATTTCCGCGCGTTCGAGCCCCTTTATCGATCGGACCATCTCGATTTGCACGTCGAGGGGAAGGCTGGTCGAGAGGCCGTTGGGATAGACTTCGACCGTGTCGCGCCCTTCGGGTTCGAGGAAAATCTGATGGCGCTCTTTGCCCCGAAAGCGCATCACCTTGTCCTCGACCGACGGGCAATAGCGCGGCCCCTTGCTCGTGATCACCCCGGAGTACATCGGCGAGCGCCCGATATTCGCGGCAATAATCTCGTGGGTGCGGGCGTTGGTGTAGGTCAGATGGCAGGGGATCTGGCCCGCACTGGATATTCCGGGTGCGGAATGAAAACGCGGGCGGCGGTTCGTCTCCGGGCTGAACCTCCAAGGCCGAGTAGTCGATAGTGCGCCCGTCGATACGGGGGCATGTGCCGGTCTTGAGCCGGCCGATCCGGAAGCCGAGCTGCGCTAGATGCTCGCTGAGGCCCATCGCGGCGAAATCGCCGGCTCGCCCGGCCGAATAGTTTTTCGCTCCGACGTGAATCAGGCCCTTCAGGAACGTCCCGGTGGTCAGGATCACAGAGTCGGCCTCGAAGACCTCGCCGATTTGCGACTCCACGCCGCGTACGGCGCGCCCTTCGACAAGCAGCCGTTCCACGCTTGCCTGGCGCATCCACAGGTTGCCCGTGGTCTCCAGTACGCGCTTCATCCGCGAACGATAGGCGGCCTTGTCAGCCTGAGCGCGGCGCGCACGGACCGCCGGTCCCTTGCGGGTATTGAGGAGGCGGAACTGGATTCCGGTCTCGTCGATAGCGAGGCCCATCTCGCCGCCGAGCGCGTCGATCTCGCGCACCAGATGTCCCTTGCCGATTCCGCCGATCGCCGGGTTACAGGACATCTGGCCGATGTGATCCAGGTTGAGCGTGAGCATCAGCGTTTTCGCGCCCATCCTGGCTGCGGCGAGCGAGGCCTCGATCCCGGCGTGGCCGGCGCCGACGATGATCACGTCGTATTTCATCGGGGTGGATTATGACGCGAGTGGGTGGCGGGGTGAAATGGGCGGGAGGTGGCGTGGTGGGACGCCCTCACCCTGACCCTCTCCCGGAGGGAGAGAGAAGGGAAGAGAGCGAGAGCTACGTATTGTAGATATTCCCTACATCTAGGGTAAGGTTACTTGCCTATGCAGAATTCGCGGAAGACTGCGTCGAGCACGTCTTCGACGCCGACCGCGCCGGTGATCGCGGCGAGCGCTTCGGAGGCGATCGCAACGTCCACCGCTATCACCTCGGGCGGGAGAGCGGAAAGCGCGCCGCGCCGAGCGCCTTCGAGAGCTTCCAGAGCCGTCGCCAAGGCCTGGCGATGGCGCTCGCGCGAGATCGCAATACCCGTGGCGCCGCCATTGGAGCCCTCGCCGGCAAGCTCTTCGAGCGAGCCGGCGAGCGCATTTCGCAGCGCCTCGACGCCCTCGCCCTTGAGCGCCGACAGCGGCACGATCGGCATCGCGAGGCCGCGCAGGCTCTCGCCCGAAACCACCGCCGGCAAATCGCGTTTGTTGAGCACGGCCACACCCCGGCGGTCGCGGCAGAGCTCGATGACGCGCAGGTCCTCGGCCTCGAGCGGTCGCGAGCAATCAAACACCGCGAGCACCAGCTCGGCCTGCGCGGCATGCTGGAGCGTCCGTTCAACCCCGATTCGCTCGACTTCCCCGGCACCGTCACGAATCCCGGCCGTGTCCTGAAGCACGAGCGGATAAGCCCCGAGATTGATCGAGTCCTCTATAACGTCGCGGGTAGTCCCAGGAATCGGCGTGACGATCGCGCGCTCGGCGCCGAGGAGCAGGTTCAGGATGCTCGATTTGCCGACGTTGGGCTTGCCGACGATCGTCGCGCGCGCCCCTTCGCGCGTCAGTCGGCCGCGCGCGAAGCTGTCGTGCAGCACGCGGATATCAGCGGCGAGGTCCGCAATCGAGGCTGCGATCTGCTCGCGGGAGGGCAGACCGACATCCTCATCGGCAAAATCGGTCTCGGCCTCCAGATGCGCCCGGATGCCGATCACGCCGGCACGCAGCTTTCCGACGCGTTCTGCCAGTGCTCCGCCAAGTTGGGTTATGGCCTGTTCAAGTGCGCTATCGCTTCGTGCGGCGACCAGGTCTGCGATTGCTTCGGCCTCGGTCAGATCCATCCTGCCGTTCAGGAATGCGCGGCGGCTGAACTCCCCCGGCTCGGCCATCCGGGCTCCTTGCGCCATCGCGAGCGCAATCACGCGCCGGACCAGGTATGCCCCGCCATGGCAATGAAGCTCGGCCACATCCTCTCCGGTGAGGCTTCTTGGCCCGGGCATCATGACGCCGAGTGCACGATCGATCGTGGCGCCGGTCGATGGATTTCTGACTTCGCCCAGATAGAGGGTGTGCGGCCTGAAGGTTCCGCGCGCTATAGCCGGACGCCAGATCGCGCGCATGATTCGGATCGCGTCGGGACCCGAGAGCCGGATTATCGCAACCGCCCCGGTACCAGGCGGCGTTGCCGGGGCAACTATTGTGTCCTCGACGTACACGACGCTATTGAGGCTACCATATCGCCGTGGCGGCTCAGCGCGTATGCGGGTATTCGCGCCGGACCTGATACAGCTCGAAGTAGTTCGACCCGGTCCGGGGATAGCGCTTCACAAGCGTGACGCATCCGAGCTCGTGCGGATCGCCAAGCCGGCGCTCGTCGCGGCGGGACACCATTAGGTATTTCGCTTCGGGCTGGTGATCGAGCCAGCGGCAGAAGTCGTGCGGCCCCGTGTCAGGCATCTCGACCTGTTTCGCGTCTGCGTAGTAGGCGATCCTTCCGTCGGCTGAGACGATCCCAAGGTCGCCGTGGTCGACCGACCTGATATCGCTCGCAGCCTGCCTGAAGGCGCGTAGATCGTAGCCGAGCGGCCAGAGCGTTTGCGGCAGCATCGTCAGCGCGACGGCGATCGCGAGCGTCGCAGGCGCGCGCCTTGCGCCTATGAAGTCAAAACCTCCGAGCCATTGGGATGCGCGCTCGAACCCTGCCATCACCCATCCGAACATGTACGCAACGAGGTGGATCATGAAGCGCGGCCCGGTGGCAAAAAACGTAAATCCGAACAGGTAGAAGAGGACGATCGCGGCCAGCAGGCTCTCGCTCCAGGAGCGGAGGATCTCGCGGCCGCGCACGCCGATGCCGATGGCGAGCAGTAGCGCAGGCAGGGGCCCGAGGGCCTGCGCGAGGTAGTACAGCGAGAACAGCAGGTCGTGGGCGATCTTATAGATGTAGCCTCGCGGGTCAAGGAACAGCGGCGCGAGAATCGAGACGTTTCCCGAACGCTCCAGCGCCAGCCACGGTCGCCTTGTTGCTCGCGGTCTCCATCATGCCGGACGACGCCGTGATGTTGAGCTCGTGACTGATCGTCCAATGGCCGGTCTCGCGATGCAGAAAAAGAAGATAGGGCGAGGCCACGACCATGAACGCGACCACCAGCAGCACCGCCCATCCGATCGCCTGGCGAATCTGCCATCGGCGCCAGATGAACGGTCCCGCGATCAGAAAAGCGCTCCCCACGGGCATGAATCCGAAGGCCTCGGCCCGATAGAGATAGGCCGCGCCGCCCATCACACCCGCCAACGCGATTGCGATCGCGCTCGCCCGGTCGATTCCGGCGAGAAACAGATACATCGCCGCCACCATCAGACAGACGAACCCGGCCTCGGTCCTCACCGACGCCGAGTACTCGCACATCCAGGGCTGTATCGCCGTGAGGGCAGCGGCGCCCAGCGCGTATTTACGGTTGCGAAACGCCTGGTGAATCAGAAGATAAACCAGAGGCACGGTGATTGTTCCCAACACCGCCGAAATCAGATCGCCGCCGAGTTCCCAGTCGGGGAACGGCCGGATGCAGCAGCGCGATCAGCCACGGATAAAGCGGCGAGAACTGCGCGGCCATCGCCTTGGCCGGCTCGCCGGCCGCGAACTCGCGCGCCATCCGGATATACACCGGGCCGTCCGCGGAGATGCAGAAGCTGGTGAAAACCAGATAGAGGCGAACCGCGAGCGCGCCCCCGGTCAGCATCAGCACCAGTTGCGTGTCGGTCAAACGGCTACGCGCCATTTCATCCACGTTCGATACGCCACTGCGCGTTCCGCGAGCTTCCGCTTTTCGGGCGATTGCTCAAGCACGGCCTTGCTACGGCGCGGGGCATGTGGTTCGATCACCTGTTCGGACCGCGAAAGTTGGCCGCGCAGAAGTTAACTACGATCGATGAAAAGAACCTACCAGCCTCACAATCGGAAACGAACACGCAAGCACGGGTTTCTGGCGCGGATGGCGTCGCCGGGCGGACGCAGGGTGCTCAAGCGCCGGCGCGCCAAGGGGCGCAAGCGCCTGGCGGTTACGATTCCGCCCAAGCAGCCAGGCTGACGGAACCAGAGACCCGCAGCTTCGGGGCCGCCGACCGGCTCAAAGCCAGCGCGGACTTCGTGCGTATCCAGCGTCACGGCGCCCGATGGCAGAGCGAGCATTTCGTGCTTTACGGGCTCACCGCTCCGGAATTCGGCCGCGCCAAGCTGGGGATCGCCGTATCGCGACGAATCGGCAACGCGGTAGTACGCAACCGCCTCAAGCGCCGGCTACGTGAATGCTTCCGGCTGGAGCTCCGCCCGATCATCCAGCCGGATACGGCCCTGGTCGTAATCGCCCGCGCCGGTGCCGGCGGGCTCGAAACCCCCACTATCAAGGCAGAGCTTGCGGCTGCTACTTTAAGTCTGACGAGGAAACTGAAGGGGCCACGATCCGCTTGACGACCCACACATCGCTCGACGCCCGCACTATGGCTCGGTCGGTACCCCGCGCGGTGGCCGCATCGATTCTCCACGTCTACCGGATCGTGTTGTCGCCGCTGGTGATGGCGTTGTTTGGCCCGGCTTGCCGCTTCGAGCCGTCGTGTTCCGAGTACGCCCATCTCGCGATTCGAACGCACGGGATTGGGCGTGGCGGATATATGGCAGCACGCCGGCTGCTCAGATGCCGTCCGATGGGCGGTCACGGCTACGATCCCGTTCCCGGCCACGCGAGGCCGATCGAGTCGTAAGCAACCTCAGGAAGGAAAGAGCACCTTGGAAACCCGGATTCTGATCGCGGTCATCCTCTCGTTGGGGTTGGTCGTCGCCTATCAGGAACTCGTACTGAAGCGGCTCTATCCGCCGCCGCAACGCCAGGCCGTTCCGAACCCGACGCCGGAAATCGCCGGCGCGGGCCTCGGAACCAACCCAATCGCTTCACCGCCTGTCGCTGCGCCGCAAGCCCGTTTGGGCGCCGCGGAATCGATCTCGCAGGGTCCGGAACGCCTGGTCGATGTCAGTACGAATCTCTATGAAGCGATATTCACCAGCCGCGGCGCGCGCCTGAAGAGCTTCAAGCTCAGGAAGTTCCACGAGACCTCGCAACCCGGCAGCCCCTTGTACGAGATGGTGAAGCCGGCCGCAGGCGGCAGTCTTCCGCTCGGCGTCGTGGTCAGGCACGGTGATACGAGCCTCGACGATGCGTCGCTGGACTACGCTACCGACGCGTCCCCTGACATCGTGGTGAATGCCGGCCAGAAAGCCACCGTCGCCTTCAGCGGGCAGACCAGCGACGGGGTGACGATCAGAAAGACCTTCAGTTTCACCGCCGGCAGCTACGCGTTCGATATGGCCGTGGACGAAAGCGGCGGAAAGGACGCTGCACAGGCACTTGGGCTCACGATGGCGCAGCCGCTCACCGCCCACGCCGGCTACTACGACGTCCCGGAGATTCAGGCCTACGTCGGCGGCAGTGCGGTGGTCGACGCGCAGAAAGCGCTCACCAAGGGAGTCGCGCCGCTCGTCGGTCCGATCACTTACGCCGGTTTCGGCGACCGCTACTTTCTGTCGGTCTTCCTGCCGCAGGGGCCCAGTCAGGGAACGCTGCTAATGAGCTTCAACGGCGTGCAGGCCGAGGCCGCGATGTTCTTCGCAGCCGCCCAGCAACTCAAGACCCTGGTTTATATGGGGCCCAAGCAAATCGACATCATGGAGGCGATCAACCCGCTGCTCAGCAAGTCGATCGACTTCGGATGGACCGCGATACTCGCGCTAGCCTTTTTGAGGACGCTCAAGCTGTTTCATCTGATCGCGCCCAACTACGGGGTCGATATAGTTCTGCTGACGCTGGCGATTCGCGCCGCGCTGCTCCCGATCTCGATCCGCAGCCAGCGCTCGATGATTCGGATGCAGCGCCTGCAGCCGCAGATCCAGAAGATTCGCGACAAGTTCAAGGACGACCAGGAGCACCTGCAGCGCGAGATGGTCGATCTCTACAAGCGCAACCACGTCAACCCGCTCGGCGGTTGCGCCCCGATGGTCCTGCAGCTCCCGATTTTCATCGGGCTTTACGAGGCGCTGCTCAACGCCGTCGAACTGCGCCACTCGCCGTTCGTGGGATGGATCACCGACCTGTCCGCGCCCGATTGCCTGCTGATTCCCGGGATGCCGAAGCTGCCGCTGACTCATTGCGGCGGAATTCCGGTGCTGGTCCTGCTGATGGGTTTCAGCACGTTCCTGCAGCAGTGGATGATGCCGCAGTCGCCGGACCCCAATCAGCAGCGGATGATGATGCTCTCGCCGATAATTTTCACCGTGATGCTGGTGAACTTCCCGGCCGGTCTCTCCTTGTATTACTTCGCCTCCAACCTGCTGGGGATCGCGCAGCAATTCGTTCTCAACCGCGAATTCAAACAAGTACCCGTCGCAACCGCATGAGCGCCAAAGATTCCATCGAAGTAACCGCCGCCACGGTTGACGAAGCCGTTGACCAGGCCTTGGGCGAGCTCGGCGCCGCCCACGACGACGTCGTAATCGAAGTGTTGAGCACGCCGCGTTCCGGCCTGCTCGGTCTGGGCTCGCGAGCCGCGAAGGTGCGCGTCAGCCGCCGTCCGATGGAGGGCGCGCACAGCAAGGCACAATCGCCTCCGCCGGCCCCGCCCCGCCGCGCCAGGCCCTCGGGGCCTGCGTCCGCGGCGCCATCCCGCTCGCGATCGCCCGAGCCGTCCCGCGGGCGACCGCCGGAGCCATCGCGCTCGCGGCCACAGGAGCAGGAGCCGCGCTCTCAAGCCGGAGAGACCGCCGGCCGCGAATCAGAACAGCCGGCGGCAGAAGACGATCGCCTGCCGGCCAATCTCGAGGAGCAGAAGCGTGAGGCGGTCGCAATTCTTTCGCGAATCCTGGAGCTGATGGGCGAAAAGGCCGAGGTCGTTCTGATCGGCAGCGACGCCGAGGCGATCGAGCTCGAAATCCGGGGCGACGGCTCGGGAATCCTGATTGGGCGGCACGGCCAGACCCTCGACGCGCTCGAGTATCTGTTGAACCGCTTGACCGCGCACAAGATCAAGGACGCGCTCGCGGTCGTGATCGACACGGAAAGCTATCGCGCGCGGCGGCGCAATCAGCTCGAACGGATGGCGCTCTCGATGGGCGAGCGGGCCAAGCGCGAACACGTCAAGATGACGATGGAGCCGATGCCGCCGCGCGACCGGCGTGTCGTGCATCTCGCCCTCAAGGACGATCCGCTCATCACCACGCGATCGACCGGCGACGGCTACATGCGCGTCGTGGAGATCGTGCCGGTAGAGGGCAGGCAAGATCAGAGCGGTCGTGGCGGAGGGGGGCGGCGGCCGCAACCGGCCTCGCGAGCGCGAGCGCGAGACCGAAGCTCCAGTCGGCCAGCAAGGCGGCTTCAAGCGCGGCCAGAAGAGAATCGTCTGAAAAGCTACTGACCCGCCAGAACTCCGAGTTACACCTCGGGCCCGCGAGAACTCCAAGTTACACCGCTCCCGCGCCTGCGCGCGTGGCCGCAACGCGGCCCCGCACGCAGGCGCAAACCGGGAGAGGTCGCCGGGCGATTGCCTCATGCAATCGCGCGCGGGTGAGGGCGCTCCAACGCGAGTTTCCGGCTGAGAGCGTTAGTCAAGCGCGTGAATCGCCTCATGCACATCCGCATCATCCGATTTTGCCTCTCGACAAAGCTTGTCGGAGTGAATTTTTCGTTAGGATTCCCGTTAGCGTTTCGCGGGCGCTTTTCACTAGAACCGGCGGCAGTAGCGACCACGGCCCGGACTCGTGGAGAGTTCGAACCTTTTCGCTTTTTCGACCAGACTGATCTAAAAAGTATGTCAGCCCTTTACCCAAGGCACCTTGGTGAATTGGTCAAAAATAGGGGAGAAGATTGGCGCGGTCTTCAATCGATTGGTTCCGGTTTGAACCATCGAGGCGCTGGTTTATGAAGGGATCGGGCTGACGGCGCTTTTGGTCAGCTTTCACCTGATCCACCGGATGATTACATCACAGGTGGATGAGCAATGGGTCAAAGAGGCCTTAAACGACGTGCACGGAGCGTTTGTTATAATTTACTTCGTGATGTTTGGACTAAGGCTCGGTCGGCGATTTTGGTCTGATGGGACTAATGCGATCGTCCTGGTGGCATGAACCGATAAAATGTTTTCTCCTCTATGCCGCCGCTGGCGTAGTGGTGATCCCCTGTTCGATTGTTTTCGCTTTCCTCAAGAGCCAAGGACATGGGCCGACGGTACTGCTCCTGCCACTTGTCGTCGGAGTTGTTGGCGGTCTGGCGGTAATCGCTCGGCTCGAGAATCGCCCCAGATCTGCAAACGCGTCTGGCCCTATTCCCGTCAGGTCCAAGGGCGCTTTCGGTGCGCCGCCTCCGGTCCTTATTTCGGAGTGGAGGTGGCTGCGCTTAAGCCGTCAGCTCCGCAGACGTAGCTGGGAGCTGGCAATCGCCGGTGACAGAAGCGAAAGCCTCCTTCGCGCCGAGGAGGTGGCCTCATGGGCCAGGTCTGTTTCCGCGGAGGTCTTGGAGGGCATTTGCGATGTCGAAGGGCGGTACCGGCGCTCATGGACGCGTTGGTTCCCCAACGATAGCGACGAGGATCGCCCCGTCCGTGCGCTCCCGGATGCGCGAAGAGCGCTCACGATGGAATGGATTGCGCACGGGCTTGTCTTTTTCGAAATCTGTCTCAGCGCACTTCTGATCCCCGTGTGGTTCCCTATATTGCACGCCCTAGGTAGTCTGGGCGGCGCGCTTATCGGAGGCTCAATTGCCTTGGCGCTCGGTGTGATCACCGAGGCGTGTGGCGCAGCACTCGTGCCCATGCAAAGCCCTTGGCGCGCGGCGCATTGGGTCTGGGGTGCCATTGTGTTCCTCGGCCTCCTCTGGTTCTCGACGGGCGGGTTTATCATGCTGGTTCGCCCCATCACGGGCCCGCTCGCGCTCAGACTTGAACCGTGGTATCGGATCGCTTTCAGCGCTCTGATCGTATTGAATCTCGTGTGGGCGGGCGCGTTCTCTGCGGGCGCCAAGTTGTGGGGTTGGTCAGGACGTTCTCGCGCGAGCAGGCTCGCTTACGCAAACTCGCCAGCGAGTTGGATAAACTGGAAAAGAGTGCACGCTCCAGGTTGCAAGGGCAACCTCACGGAGCTAAAACCGAACCGCAACCGCCCGAACCTCAACCGCCCGAGCGGACTCCCAACGGCCCGGCTCGACCAGCGGCACTCCCCCCCAAGGGGTAGGTTTCGACGCGCGGCACTGCTCGCGGTCAAGATTGAGGCTGGCACACAATGACCCCGCACACCCGGCCGGATCGTACCGGGCCTGATTCGCTGATGACTTCTCGACGGCGCTCGAAGCACGCGGTCCACTCACGTGTTCGGGTCCAGGCCCCACTTCACCTTGTTCGCCGCGATCTGCTCGGGCGTGGGATGCTCCTTCTGCACGAACACCCGGACCATGAACTGGTCGGGCAATTCGAGCGTCTCGTGATTGAGCGCGACGTCCTCTTTGAGGACCTCGGGTGCTTCTTTTGCTGGTTCCAGTGAATTCCACAATGACGCCCGTGGTCGCCTCCCGAATCGTCGGATTCAATTGCGCTCGTTCGCGGTGCAGAGCCTCTCGTGGTGGACAACGGAATTTGCGCGGCGTAACATCATTTCGCGCGGCGAGCCCACGGTGGCAGCGATGAGGGGAGGGGGTAAGCATCGCTCGTCGGCTGGAGGGTTCCATGTCGATTTGGAGGTGGCTGCGCTTAAGCCGTCAGTTCCGCAGACGCAGGTGGGAGCTGGCAACCACCGGTGACAAAAGCCTCATTCGCGACGTCGCCGAGGAAGTGGCATCATGGGCCAAGTCTGCTTCCGCGGAGGCCTTGGAGGCCATTGGCGCTGTCGTAGGCCGGTACCGGCGCTCATGGACGCGTTGGTTCCCCAACGATAGCGACGAGGATCGTCCCGTCCGGGCGCTCCCGGATGCGCGAAGAGCGTTCACGATGGAATGGATTGCGCACGGGCTTGTCTTCCTTGAAGTCTGTCTCAGCGCGTTTCTGATGCCCCGGTGGTTCCCTATATTACACGATTTAGGCGCTCCGGGCGGTGCCATCGCCGGAGGGTTAACTGCCTTGATGCTTGGCGTAATCCTCGAGGCATGTGGCGCAGCGCTCGTGCCCAAGGAGAGCCCTCGGCGCGCGCCGCACTGGGTCTGGGGCTCGATTGTGTTCTTCGGCCTCCTCTGGCTCTCGGCTGTGGCGTTTATCATGCTGGTTCGCCCCTTGACGGGCCCGCTTGCGCTCAGACTCGAGCCGTGGCTGCAGATCGCTTTCGGCGCTCTGATCGTGTTGAATCTCACGTGGGCGAGTGCGTTTTTTGCGGGCTCGGAGTTGTGGGGCTGGTCAGGACGACTCGCGCGCGAGCACGCTCGCTTGCGCGAACTCGTCAGCGAGTTGGAGAAACTGGAGAAGAGTGCAGTCTCCAAGCTGGAAGAGCAACCGCATGGAATTAAACCGTCCGAACCTCGACCGCCTGAGTTGACTCCCAACGGCCCGGCTCGGCCGACGGTGCCGTCCGCCAACGGACAGGATGCAACGCGAGACGCATCGGTGCGACAAGAGGACAAATGACCCGCTACAGATGCAGGGGGGCTGACAGCGGGACCCTATTCTGCCGCCTCGCTCTTCTTCCCCTAGTCATGCTCGTTTGGGCGGTGCAGGTCACCCTTGCGCAGGACACGGTTCCCCCGCAAAGGGGTCTGATCATGCTCGACCGGACAGACAGCGTCTCATCCGGGGAGTATCCGGATGCGCTCGTCCATGTAAGCGAAGCCCTGCCCGATATCACTCGCCAGCGGCGCGTCTCCAAGTGGGAAATCGGGAATTTCCCGAAAACCGATCCTGAAGCGCCAAGCAAGACTCGCAAGAAGAATAGATCTCCCACGGATACGGATCCGGCTCAGACCCCGCGGACTAGCTTCCTAGTTAGGATTGGGCCACCCGCGCCAGAGAGCTGCCCAACGCCGGCGGCAAAGCCAGACGGCTCCCCGGAGGACACCAAGGGTGCGCGGGACGAGCGCGTGAAGGAGTGGGAAGATGCGGATGAAGCCAGAATCGCCTGTCTCGCGGAATCGACCGCATGGACAAAGGCCTTCGCCAAGATCAGCGATGATCTGAAAGTGCCAGATCCTTGCCATCACTGCTACACTTGCCTCAGGGATCTGCTCGTAGGCCTGCGGTCCAGCCGTGCCGCTCTGACCGCCGTCGTGGTGAGCGACGGTCTCGAAAACTGCAACCAACAGGACCGGCCAGTTCCTAAGCCGGACGCTGACGTGGCTGTTGTGGTCGTTCTATTGCGACCGAGCACGGCGCGACTCCGGACTACCGACCCGCTGTTCCCCTTCGAGGCCAGGCGTGACCTGATCCTTCGTATTGCCCCCTGGGTGCGCGACGTAGTCTCGCCGTTGGCCTTGTCGGCCGATTCCTTCGAGCCGCGCTCTGAGCCAGCGGCTCCCTGAATCGGGTCCAGAGTTGAGCGTATGATTACCAAACACGTGAAGCGATTGACCGCTACTCTGCTCGTGTTCGCGCTTGCCTCCCCGCTGTTAGGCTTGCCAACGAGCCTAGCTCAGGAAAAGGGCGCTCGCATTTTTATAACCCTCGTGCCTCCTGCGGGCGGAGGCGGAGAAAGTCCCATCAACCCGATCTCGGGTAGCGTACACGGAGTGGACCCCAAAAATTACAGAGTCGTCGTGTACGCCTTTGCCGACAATGCGGTCTGGTACGTTCAGCCTACAACGGCATCTCCACTGACGGGCATCGGTACCGACGGGACATGGGTTACCGCCACACACCCCGGCCGGCTCTACGCGGCGCTGTTGGTCAAGTCGTCCTTCGTCCCGCCCGCGACCACCAATGGCCTACCACCGATCAGTGAAGATGTAAGCGCCAGCATCACCGTTCCTGGAAAAAGCTGACGCAAAGAGAATCGCGGTCGCCCGCGATCAAGTGGCAGATTTGGCCGCCGAGCACATGCGCGCCGACGCGTGCCCGCCAGAGACTTGAGATCCGACGGGGAGCAACCAGAAGTCCGATGAGCCTGAACTTACAGATTCTCCTGAGCATTATCCAGGGACTCTTCTCCATAATCGCCGCGGTAATCGGCGCGTTAATCCTGACGCGGAACTTTCCGCCTTGGGCGGCGTGGGCCCTGCTGGCCATGCCGGTCGCGCTTTTGATAGCTTTCCTCGCGGGCTATCTACTGGCAAGAGACGGCGGCCCGCTGTCCGTCGGCTTCGCCAGGATCTGGCGCGCCCTCAACACCGTCCTTCTGATACTTGCGGTGACGGTCAACATTACAGTGGGGGTGAAGTATTTGCTCGCGCCAGTTCCAGCCGGCATCGGCAGCGGGGTCACGGAGCCGACTCCAGTCGCAGGGGTGCAACCAATCTCTAAAGCGACCGTCTCGATCACCGTCGTGCCGCCCGCTGGCGAAGGCGGCCCCGTGGAAACGTATCCAATCTCTGGAAGCGTAACCCAGGCTGACGTCTCCAGGTGCAAGGTAGTCGTGTTCGCGTTAGCCGGAAACATGGCTTGGTACGTCCAGCCGACGCCTGACGGTGCCTTTACGCCTATTGGAACGGATGGAAAATGGCAGACCCGCAGTCATCCGGGACTTCAGTACGCCGCCGTGCTGGTCGAACCAACCTTTAAGCTGCCGCCCAACCCGACAGGCGGTCTCCCAAGTGTCGGCGGGAACGTGCTCGCGGTCAAGATTGAGGCCGGTACGCAATAGCGCCGCGTGCCCGGCCGCATTGTGCCGGCCAGCCGCGGGCCTTGTTCGTTGACGCTCTCGACGGCGCTCGAAGGTTCGCGGTCCGCTTACGCGTTGGGATCCAACCCCCACTTCACCTTGTTCGCCGCGATCTGCTCGGGCGTCGGATGCTCTATCTGTACGAACGCCTTCACCTTGAACTGGTCGGCCAATTCGAGCGTCTTGTGATTCAGCGCGATGTCGTCTTTGAGGACCTCGGGAACCGCGGGCTCCTCAAAGATCGCCTGCCAGGGACATTCCGGCTCGCAGGCCCCGCAATCGATGCATTCGTCAGGATTTATGTACAGTTGATTGGGAAACTGAACTTTGTCGTCGCCGACATACTCGTAGATGCAATCGACCGGGCAGACACTGACGCATCCGGTGTCAACGCAATCCCGGCAGAGCCTGGTGATTGTCCATGGCATGGCGGTATCTCTCCTGCGCAGCCCGTCCGAAGTTCAGAATATACCGGACTGGCACGCCAAGTTAGCGCCCCCGAGGGCGCGATTCAAACGGTGCGAGTTGCCGCCCTGCGACGAGCGGAAGCTTCCCGCGTTGCCCGCCTCAAGTACAATGAAGTACAATGAAGGTTGGCTAATCGGCCGCACGCGATATGGGCATGGTCAAAGACATGAAAAACGCAGGTGAAAATGCCGCCAAGGCCAAACGGGTCGAGACCGACAGCATGGGCTCGATCGAGGTGGCGTCCGACGCCTATTGGGGCGCGCAAACCCAGCGCTCGCTGCGATATTTCGCGCATGGCGACGACAAGATGCCCCGCGCCGTGATCCGCGCGATGGGCCTGCTCAAGAAGGCCGCCGCCGAGGTCAACCGCGACCTCGGGATTCTCCCGCGCGACCGGGCCGAGCTGATCGTCAAGGCCGCGGACGAGGTGATCGAAGGCAAACTCGATGCCCACTTCCCGCTGCGGATCTGGCAGACCGGCAGCGGCACGCAGAGCAACATGAACGCCAACGAAGTGATCTCGAACCGGGCAATCGAGCTGGCCGGCGGCAAGCTGGGCAGCAAGAACCCGATTCATCCCAACGACCACGTCAACATGTCGCAGTCCTCCAACGACACGTTCCCGACCGCGATGCATATCGCGGCGGCCGAGGAGCTGAACAATCGCCTGATTCCCGCCGTCAGCCAAACTCCTCGACGCACTGGCGGCCAAGTCCACGGAATTTCGCGACATCGTAAAGATCGGCCGCACCCACCTGATGGACGCGGTGCCGCTCACGCTGGGCCAGGAATTCTCCGGCTACGTCGCGCAGCTCGACTACGATCTCAGGCGGATTGCGGCCGTCTTGCCCGACGTATACGAGCTCGCGATCGGCGGCACTGCGGTCGGTACCGGGTTGAATAGCCCTCGTGAGTTCGCCGAGCGGGTCGCGAAGCGAATCGCCGCGCTCACCGGCCTTCCGTTCGTCTCAGCGCCCAACAAATTCGCCGCGCTGGCGGCTCACGACGCGCTCGTGATGGCGAGCGGAGCGCTCAAGACGTTGGCGTGCTCGCTGATGAAGATCGCCAACGACATCCGCTGGATGGGCTCGGGACCGCGATGCGGCCTCGGCGAGCTGCAACTGCCGGAAAACGAGCCGGGCTCATCGATTATGCCGGGCAAGGTGAATCCCACGCAGTGCGAGGCGATGACGATGATCTGCGTGCAGGTGATCGGCAACGACACCGCGATTGCGATCGCGGGCTCGCAGGGCAACTTCGAGCTCAACGTCTTCAAGCCGCTCATCATCCATAACCTGCTGCATTCGGTGACGTTGCTCTCCGACTCGTGCCGCTCCTTCACCGACTACTGCGTCGTGGGGCTGAAGCCGAGCCTCGAGCAACTGCGCCGCTACGTGAACGAATCGCTGATGCTGGTGACGGCGCTGAGCCCGCATATCGGCTACGACAAGGCCGCCCAGGTCGCGAAGAAGGCGCACGCCGACGGCAAGACGCTGCGCCAGATCGCAATCGAGCTCGGCTTCCTGAAAGGCGAGGAGTTCGACCGGCTCGTCAAACCGGAAAAAATGCTCGGCCCCGAGGACTGATTTCCCGCCGCAACCGCGCGGTGCACGCGATCCATGTGGCCGGGCGAGCGCACCAGATCGGTTGTCGGATCGCGGCGGCGCTCTCGGGCTCTTCGCTGAAATTAGTCCATGAGCCACTGGCGTGCGCTATCGAGTGAGGCCGGTTGACAGCCTTGCGAAGGACGTGGAAGTACTCTTTTCGTGGAAACTTGATGGGAAGCCGATTTGCGATAGCCAGTTCGACGAATCGCACACTGAAGGGCAAGACCCTGCGTCAGGTCGCGGTTGAGCTCGGCTTCCTCAACGGCGAGGAGTTCGACCGAATCGTCAGGCCGGAAAAGATGCTCGGCCCGGAGGAGTGATTTCCCGCCGCGCCCGTGCGGATGAGCGCTACAGCCTGGCGAGCACTTCGTTCGCGAGCTTCTCGAGGCCGCGCGTCAGACCGTCGGGATCGAACGCCGGCGGCGCGATCGCAATCCGCTTCACGCCCAAATCCTGGACCGTCTTTGCAAAGTCAAGTTGCGCAGACCCTCGGCATGAGAGCTCGATCTCCTCGAACTTGCGTCCGCGCCTCGTGCATTCTTCCCTGGCGATACCGAACAGCTCCTCGAGCTTGGCCGGATCGCCAACCGCTGGAAAGAACCCGTCGCCGTAGCGGCCCGCGCGCCGCGCCGCAGCCGGCGAATGGCCGCCGACATGGATCGGCACGCCACCGGTCTGGACCGGCTTGGGGTAGCTCTTGACCGGCCCGAAGTTGAAATGCTTGCCGTGAAAGCTCGATTCGTTGTCGCGCCACAGCGCGCGGAGCGATTGAATCGCCTCGTCGGTGCGGGCGCCGCGCGCGTGAAAGTCGAGTCCCAGCGCCTGGAACTCTTCTTCGAGCCATCCGCTGCCGATTCCCAGGATCGCGCGTCCGCTGGAGAGCTGATCCAGCGTCGCCATCTCCTTGGCCAGATACAACGGATGCCGCTGCGGCAGGATCACCACGCCGGTCGCAAGCTTGATCTTGCTCGTGACCGCGGCGGCGTAGGCCAGCGGTACGATCGGATCGGGAATTGGGACATCCTCGCTGCCGCCCGGCAGCTTGCCGTCAGGTGAGTACGGATACTGGCTCTTGAACCCCTTGGGAATCACGACGTGCTCGACCGTCCATAGCGACTCGAAGCCGCATTTCTCGGCGGTCGTGGCGAGATGAGAGAGCATCGCAGGCAGGCCGAAGGGCCCCGCATTGGCGTACATCAGGCCGAATTTCATCTTGCGCCGGTCTCCGTTGCGGAATTTGGAGTCCATTATGTATCGCGCCGCGCGCCGGATGAAAACCCGGCCAGCGCTTGTCCTGCGCGCCCGAGCCGACTAGTTAAGAGACGATGGAACTGAGCAAAGTTGGAATATGGTTTTTCCTCGACCCGATGAGTGCGCCCGATAGCGCCGAGTTCGCCCGCAAGGTCGAGGGCCTCGGCTACCGCGTGCTCTGGATTCCCGAGGCGGTGGGCCGCGATCCGTTCGCGCATTCCGCCTATCTGCTGAGCCGTACCGAAAGGCTCGTGATGGCGACCGGAATCGCCAATATCTATGCGCGCGATCCGATGACGATGGCGGCAGCGTCCCGGACCGTCGCGGAACTTTCCGGCGGGCGTTTCATCCTGGGAATCGGCGTGAGCCATCGGCCATTGGTGGAGAATCTTCGCGGACACAGTTACGACAAACCCTACAGCTACATGAAGGAATATGTCGCGAAGATGAAGTCGGCGCTGTACATGGCGTCCTCGCCGAAGGAGCCGGTGCCGACGCTGCTCGCCGCGCTCCATCCCAAGATGCTCGCGCTGGCCGCCGCTGAGGCCCAAGGCACGCACACTTACTTCGTCCCGCCGGAGCATACCGCCAAGGCGCGCGCCGCAATCGGGCCGAAGCCGTGGATTTGCGCCGCGCAAGCGGTGATCCTCGCGACCGATCCGGCCAAGGCGCGTAGCGCTGCCCGCGAGTACATGAAGACCTACGTGCCGCGGCTGCCCAATTACACCAATAACCTCAAGGCGCTTGGATGGACCGATGCGGACTTTGCCGACGGATGCAGCGATCGGCTGGTCGACGCGATCGTTGCCTGGGGCCCGGAAAACAAAATCCGCGACCGTATCGACGCCCATCTGAAGGCGGGCGCTACGCAGGTTTGCATTTTGCCGTTGCGCGCGGACAGTTCGCCGCTTCCCGATGATCGCGCGGTCGAAGCTTTCGCGCCGCGATGAGCGGCGCTTGGGGGAACGCATGATCCGTAACGTCATCCTGATGGCCGCCGCCATCGCGATCTCGATCGCGCTCGGCGGATGCGTGGGCAACTCGGAGCAGGCCGATCAGGCCGAAGCCGCCGCTCAACGCGCCCAGCAGTCCGCCGCGCACGCCGAGGAAGCCGCCGCCGAAGCCTTGCTGGCCGCGCAGCAGGCCACCGAAGCTTCCGAGCGCGCAGAAAAATCGGTCGAGGAAGCGACTCGGGAGATCAACGCAGTCGCCGACCGGATGCAGAAGCGGCAGCAAGCGCGGGCGGCTCGCAAGTCGCACAAGAAGAAGATCGCGAGCGCGTCTGGCACTTCGCCGCACTTGTCACCAGCCTCTGCGCCGGCGGCGGCGCCAGCGCCAGTGGCGACCGCGCCGGTGGGGACCGCGGCTGGCGCGCATTGAGATTGACTTCGCCGCTCGAACGACCTCCGATGCCGGCCGCTCGCGAATCTGAAATCAAGCTCCGGGCCGCGCTCAGCGAAGAGAGCCCGCGCCGCGGGACCTGGATCAGGATCGCGGGCCCGATCTCGGCGGTGCTGCTCGGCGTGTTCGGCGCGGCCTTCTACCTCCATCCGATCGGCGTAATCCGCTTCGTGCAGGAGACCCGGCTCGGATGGTCCGGCGTGGCCAGCAGCGAAGTCGCGCTCAGCAACGGGCTGATGACCTGCTATGTGACCGGCGGCTATTCCGATCAGGAGCCGGTGGTGATGATTCACGGACTCGGCCCCAACGCGGCGCTCGAGTGGCGGGGCGTGATGGCGCCGGTCGCGGCCGGACATTATAAGGTCGTCGCGCCCAACTTGCTCGGGTTTGCGTCATCGGATCACAAACAGGTGCCCTACAGTATCGCGTACGAAGCGGCCGCCGTTTCCGACCTGATCGACAACCTCAAGCTGGACAAGGTTAACCTCGTCGGACACGACCTCGGCGCCGATGTCGCGCTCTACTATGCGGTCGATCACCCGGACAAGGTCGAGCGGCTGATCCTGGTGTCCGGCGGGATGATCGGCGCGAGCGAGGCCGCCCGGCTCAAGCACGACCTGATCCCGAGCACTCCCGATCAGATGCGCGCGGTCGTCGACTCGACGTTCTTCGGCCTGCCGCCGATGCCGGATTTCATGTACGAGCGCATGACCGCGGCGCTTGCCGACGACCTGCCCGCTCAGGCCGGGATGCTCGAATCGGTCCCCAAGGACGAAGGCCACATTCGCTCGCGGCTGGGACAGATCTTCAACACGCTCACTGTGATCATGTGGGGCGGCAAGGACACGGTGTTTCCTCCGGCGCGCGGCGCGGCGCTGCACTCGATGCTGCCCGGATCCGCAACCGTGGTCTTCAAAACTTCGGGGCACGATCCCGCGCTGGAGCATCCCGACGAATTCTCCGAGTCGCTGCTCTACCTCTTCAGACAGACCGAAGGCGGCCGCTGATCGGCGGCGGTCAAATCCAGCGTTGCCGGTCCGCCGAGAGTCCGAAGGCTCGAAGGCCGATTCCGCCAGCCGCGGCGAATGGCAAGAGATTCTTCGACTTCGCTCGGGCAAGCCCTCGCTGCGCTCAGAACGACGTCAATTGGTATCGCATGTGGATTCCAGAGAGCCGCACTCAACGTCATTCTGAGCGCAGCGAAGAATCTCACACCACGTTCGTAGCAATGTTGGGGCAACCATTTGGTCTACAGGGCTAGTTGGAATCGGAGAGTCAAAACGGAAACCCGGGCTAAGAGTGCTACGTGCGTAGTCCGCAAGTCAGCACACCGGGGTCTGGATAGCGCGCAACGCGCGAGGTCTACTAACCAGTCGAAGACTGCTATGGATAAGCCAGCGCACATGACGAAGAGACGCAAACCGCCCGGCAAAGAGGCCGGAAAACAGCGCAAGGAACTCTATTCAGCCGCCTACGCGCATATCCAAAAGGCGATGAAATTCGGGTATTTCCTCGAAGCTGTTGCGATCTGCGAGAGCATAATTGGCGACCGTTTGGAGGCGCGTCTCGCTCAAATCCACCAACAAGAGGCCGACGCGCGAAAACTACTGACTCTTGGACGGTTGACGCAACGGCTCGCTCAAGACGATGTAGATTTAGCACCACGTAAACTTTACTGTAAAGTCAAGTCATGGGCGGCGGAGCGAAATAAAGTCTTGCACCAGATGGTAAAACTCACCGACGACTGGAAAGGGACGTGGGGCACCAGACTCGTCGAAGCGAAGCGAGTCGCGGAAGCAGGCCACAAATTAACGAGAGAAGTGGACAATCTGCTTCGCAAGCTCAACCCTTACAAACGGTGATTCGCCCGCGCCTGGAAAGCGCGAAGCCTTGCAGGTAGCTAAACTTCGGCAATGAACCCGCCTCTTATCAGGCGACTAGCATTAGAAATAAGGTGAACGCTCATCCGTGCCCGAGAACCTTGGAGGCGCGGTTTGGGCTTAGGAGGAGACAAATGAGCCCAATGACCCGGCCGGGATTGGAATCACAACTTGACGCTCTGCCTTCGCAAGAAAAACTGGGCCTTCCGTACCGACCTATACGCCGACATCTTTCCCCCTGGAGAGCCAGACGAGAATGCCCGGCAAGAGTGTTATGCGTTGGCGAAGCGGCGTCACTGCACAATCTCACATGACGCCGATCTTCAGACCGTTTGGTTCCAGAAAGAATAACGCCGGTCGCCCAAGGCAGGACGCTTCAGCTTTCAACTTAGGACACTATGAAGTCCCCGCACGCCGCTGCGATCTCCTCAGTCGGGTTGTATCATGCTGGGTACCACAGAGTATGAACACCTGCAACAAATGCGGATGGACCTTCCGGCCCGCCTCTGGGTTCTGCGGACGGTGCGGAGAGCGGCGCCCGAACGACAGTGACCACAACTGGCGCTGGTGGGGGCTGGTGGCGCTGTCGATCGTCGGCACGGGCGTGTGGTTAGTTGCCAAAGACCCAAGTATCACAAAGGCGCTGCGCACAGCGGCCATCACGCCAGCGTCCGCCGGGTGGCTAGCACCGACAAGTGAGGCTTCACCGGCGGCGGACGGCGCTTTGCCCAAATTCAAGGTGCAGCAGATCCAGCAAATCTTTGGCAATTCAATACGCGTCACATCAATCGGCGAAGAACCTGTCACGGTACTGGCTTTCGTTATCAACAATCGGTCCGGGGTCAACGGCTGCGATTCCAAGGTGCGCCAGCAGGACTTGCAGAAGAATCTTGATGCGGCGGCTGAGGCGGCAGCGGAAGCGGTCGCCGAGGCCGAAAGGCAGGCGACAGCGGCCAAGGCCAAGGCCCATTCACTGCAGCCCGCAGCCAGGGCGGCAGAGGCTAAGGCTAGGGCCGCCGCCGTTCAGCCGGCACGCAGGGAGGCAGCAGAAGCCGCCAGAGCGGCAGCACAAGCCAAGGCCGACGCCCTCGAGCCCCTACTTAAGGACGCGGAAGCGTTGGCAAACTGGAATCTTTCACATGGCATGGGCGCAGACTGGGGAAGGGTCGAGGCACTCAGACGGCAAATAGAAGAGGCCAAAAAAGAAGCCACCTCGAGGCCCCCAGACGTGGATTGGACCGGTGTGGACCGGATGCCGGTCGTCTTTTACCAAAAGGCGCTAAGAGACGCCAACAAAGCCAGAGAGGCGGCGTCGGCGGGCGTGCAAGCGGGAGCGCAGCAAAAGCAGGACATAATCGAGCGCGACCTTCAAAAGTTTGGGCCGAAACTCCCGGTGCGCATAGCGCAAGGGGACACGCTTACGCTCCCGGTAAGCGATGCATGCGGCGCTGAAATTGTGCAGGTAGAATCTGCATACCGACCGGGGCGACGTTAAGTACGGCCTCACGGACTAGCAAAGTCGCTCTCCCTACGCTCAGAATGAGGTCAATTGGTATCGCACATGGATTCCAGAGAGCCGCACTCAACGTCATTCTGAGCGTAGCGAAGAATCTCATACCACGCTCGTCGCAGTCCTGGACAAGAGGCTGGCGCGGCCTTGCCTCGCATAGTTCGCTCTGGGATAAGCGGACTATCAATCAACTGTCCGCATTCGACTCCCGGAGAATCGATAACGATGAAACTCTACAACGTGAATCTCTCGAACTACGCCGCCAAGTGCCGGATCGCGATCTATGAAAAAGGATGCCCGGTCGAGATCGTGCCGATTCCCGGCGGCGATCTGAAGTCGCCTGAGTATTTGAAGATCTATCCGATGGGCAAGACGCCGGCACTGGAAACCGACGGCATGATCATCGGCGAGTCGGAAGTCATCCTCGAGTACCTCGAGGAGAAATTCCCGACCCCGCCGTTACTACCCAAAAGCCCCGAGGCGCGCGCCCGGGTGCGCGGTTTCGGTCGCTTCCACGATCTCTATCTCGAGCCGCCGGTGCGTGCGTTGTTCGGTCAGCTCGATCCCAAGACCCGCGACGCCAAGCTGGTGGCGGATAAGCTCGCTGAGATAAACACGCGGCTCGACATGCTCGACAAGATGCTGTCGGACGGCGCCTTTGCCGCCGGGCCGGACTTCACTCTGGCCGATTGCTCGCTCGCGCCCACGATGTTCTTCACCAGTCTGCTCCCGATGCTCGGCTCGAAGCCGGTGGCGGAAGGCCGTCCGAAGCTCGCGCTATGGTGGAATGGCTTGCAGACACGCCCGTCAGTCAAAAAGGTTCTAGACGAAATGGGCGCGGCGATGGCCGAGCGCATGAAGCAACAGCAGCGCTGAATCGCGCCTCTCCCGAGGGAGAGGTCGGCGGGCGCTGCGCCCGCCGGGTGAGGGTAGCCTTAGGGCAGCCTTGAAACCAGCGCGGCAGTTCGCCAGCCTAGCCAGTCGATGATCAAGCTCGACCCGTATATCGAAGCGTGGCAACTGCGCGAGTTGATCCTGAAGAAGGAAATTCGCCCGCGCGAGGCCGCCGAATTTTTCTTGAGCCGTATCGAGCAGCTCGACCCCGCGTTGGGCGCGTTCGTCACGGTCACCGCAGAGCGGGCGCTCGACGACGCCGCGCGACTCGAAAAGCTGTCGCCGGCGGAAGCCGCTGCGATGCCGCTCTATGGGGTCCCCTGCCCGCTCAAGGATCTCAGTTGGACCAAAGGCATCCGCACCACGCTCGGGTCGCGCGCCTTTCAAAACTTCATCCCGACGGTCGACGCTGAGTTCGTCGCCCGTATCCGGCGCGCCGGCGCATTGATGCTCGGCAAGACCAGCACGCCCGAGTTTGGCGCGCGCGTGACGACCGAGGGTGGCTTTTGCCCGGCCACGCGCAATCCGTGGGATCGGACGCGTACCGCCGGCGGCTCCAGCGGCGGCGCCGCGTGCGCGGTGGCGGCCGCGATGACGCCGATCGCGGAGGGCAGCGACGGCGGCGGCTCGATCAGAATCCCGGCGGCGTGCTGCGGCGTGGTTGGGCTCAAGCCTTCGCGCGGCCGGATCTCGATGGCGCCCGTGCAGGGCGAGGGATGGGCCGGATGCAGCACCAAGGGCCCAATCGCGCGCTCGGTGCGCGACATCGCGCTGCTGCTCGACGTGATGGCCGGGCCGGTCACCGGCGATCCATACGGGCTGCCGCTTCCCGAGCATCCGTTCAGCTCGGCGGTCCGCCGCCGTCCCAAAGGACTGCGGCTCGCCGCGCTCTCGGAGACCGTGCTCGCCGCGGTCGACGATGAAACGCTCGCGGCCTTTGACGCGGCGTGCCGCGTCGTGCGCGAGCTGGGCCATCGGGTGGAACCGATCAAGCTCGATCTGACGCGAATCATGGGCGCAGTGCAGATCATCACGGTATGCGGTATCGGCTCGTACAAGGTCGATGATCCGGGCCTGCTCGATCCGGTGGTCCGCCAGATTTGGGAGCTTGGACGGCAGTTCAGCGCGACCGACTATATCGGCGCGGTAACCACGATGCACAACACGGCGCGCGAGATCGTCCAGGAGTTGGCTCCGTACGACGCGTTGCTGACTCCCACGCTGACCCGTCCCGCGGTGCCGCTCGGGACTTTTCCGAGCCCGACCAATCCACTCGTGACTGATTCGACCGGCCGGCTGATTCCCGACAGCTACACCTGGACGGCGTTCGCGTTTCCCTTCAACGCCACCGGCCAGCCCGCCGTCACGATTCCCAACGGATTCACGAAAGCAGGCTTGCCGATCGGATTGCAGATCGTAGGACGCCCCGCCGACGAGTTCGGGATCATCGCGCTCGCCGCCGCCTTCGAAGAAGCGCAACCGTGGAAGCACAAACACCCGCCGCTGTTATGATCGCGCTCTGGCGCTGGCCGCTTAGTCTTCAGAAGGCGCGGCGGTCTCCATTCAAATGGGTCATCAAATTCGGACACGACCCCAGCCACAGGCGTCTTCAGCGCCCCATCTCAACCAAAACCTGGCAGGGCGGAATTGGGTCAGCCATGTTTTTTTCCAGCTATGCGAGATATTCTCGGACCATCGCTGCGGTCAGATTGCCGCTTTTGGTAAAGAACCATTGAAGGCCGTCTGGTCCTAAAGTTATTTGGAGTGGTGAACGCAATTTCGCGTCCACCATTGCGACCAATGCTTCTGCTTCGAGAAGGATGATCTCGCTTACTTCTGTTTCCATTTTGATAGAAGCTATCGCATCGCTGAAATCACCGGCAAAAGAACTCGAAACGATGACATAATAGATTTTTCTATAACGACCCAACTCCCGGCCTTGGGTGTTGATGTATTCCCGGATTGTTCGATCGTCAGTCCCGAGTGTGTATGCGTCCGCGCGAACCTTAGCGTCCCACAAAATGGCGTAATTCTCTTCGTGCGCCAATGCTCGGCCATCGGGCACTCGCCCCTGCCCCTGTCCCAAAAGCTTTGTTTCGTAACCAAGTATCTTGAGCGCCACGTCCACGGATTTTTCAAATGCCCTTTCTATACTGGTGCCGGAACGTTTCGCCGCCTCAACCAGCCTTTCTTCGTGGCGGGCCATCGCAGGGAGGATCGCGACAATCGGAGGGACGTAACTTTCAGGCAGGCGGTCAGCCTCGACGGGAGCGGGCTTGTTCGCGGGCAACTCGACTAACCGAGATTCAACCATTTTCTCTGCTTTGACCGTGGTGTATGGATTGCCACCCTTGAACCAAAAGACATGCTCGACATCGTAAAAGCCAAACGACCGCTTACTGGTTTCGCCAAATAATTTGGTCAAAGCTTCGTTGACTCGCTTGAACGTGAGATAGTCTTCCGCGATGTCCCCGGACGGCTGCCAGATGTTGAATCTGTCATTGTTTGCACCGCGTTCGTGTAATAAACGGGCCACACGCCGCGATTCTGAATCTGCCAGAAGTAAGACAGAAAGAAAGGAATGCTCCCTGCCTTCGGAGCACCGTGTCCAGTTTTTCCGCCGCTGACCCACAATTCTCCGAGATGCCTGATGTAGCTCAGGAAAGCCTTAATCCTGCTGGATGCCGTTTGCTCATTCGGCGGGACAACCAAAGCCGACTTCAACTCTTCGTCACATTTTTCAAGATCGTCAGCCGCATTCACGACCAAATTGAAAAACATTTGGCCGTTGAAGCCTTGGAATCCCCAAAATCTGTTGCTCTTATTCTTTCCGTCTATCTTGGATTTGAACTCATTTAGCGCGATTTTGCCCGCGAGATAATCGGCAACCAGTGGCTTCAGTTCAGCCTCAATGAGCTTGGCCCGGTTCTCGTCGAGTTCGGCGCTAATTTCTACTGGCGTTTTCCCCTCTGGCCCACGAGGCGCGGAGAGGTACTCGACCATCACTTCCACGGCCCGCTTGCATTGCCGTTCATTGAGAACATTCATAGGACTTGAGTCTTATCCCAATCAAATGGGAGCAACCGGAGGGTTGCTCCTTGCAGCCAAGATGCCTTTCCAACGATGCATTTTCGAGGTCCTTGAGAAAGGTAAAGTCTAAGTAGTCCACGTCGCGAGTTCCCGCTTGCATGATATGGACCTCGGTATGCTTCTCCTCCGAGAATTCGCTTTTGATCGAAACTTTGCCATCCGATCCAGTCTCAAATGGCCGCCGCCTTCGAAGAAGCGCGGCCGTGGAAGCACAAACGCCCGCCGCTGCGATGATTTTGGGATTATGACCGGCGTGCCGCCGGTCTACCATTTAATCTCCCGAAGACGCGGCGGTTGTGGTGGTGACGCCGGTGCCGATCACGAAATCACGGAGCTTCTGCTCCGCGTCCGCGTCGCCCTGATCGGCCGCCTTGCGATACCATTGGAGCGCCTTGCCGGGATCCTGGGAAACCCCCTGCCCGTTCTCATACATGTAGCCGAGATTGTATTGGGCATCGCGATTTCCCTGCGTCGCGGCCCGTTCGTACCATTCCGCCGCCTGCGCATAGTCCTTGCGCACGCCGCGTCCGTCGTCGTACATCGCGCCCAGCGAGTATTGCGCCTCGGCGTTGCCCTGGCTGGCCGCCTTGAAGAACCACTGGAAAGCCTGGACGTAATCTTTGGGAACGCCACGACCCTTCCAATACATCGCGCCGAGGTTGGCCTCCGCCACGCCGTCGCCCTGAGCGGCCGCCGCGCGGTACCAGCGCATCGCCTGACTGAAGTCCTGCGCGACGCCTTCGCCGTCTTCGTACATCAGGCCCAGATTCAGCTGCGCTTTTGGGTAGCCCACCGAGGCCGCCTTGTGATACCAACGCAACGCGTCGTCGTAGCTCTGAACGACGCCGTGCCCCTGCTCGTACATATAGCCGAGCGCATTCTGCGCCTGCGCGTTGCCGCGGTCGGCGGCCTTGAGGAACCATTGCGCCGCCTGTGAATCGTCCTGCGGGACGCCGTCGCCGATTAGATAGTACTTGCCCAGCTCGTATTCCGCTTCGTGACTGCCCTGTGACGCGGCCTTGTGGAGCAAGTCAAGCGCCGCGATGTAGTCCTGCGTCACACCTAGCCCATCGTGATACAACCCGGCGAGCTCGCACTCCGCTTCCGGGCTGTTCTGCACCGCGGCCTTGCGGAGCCATTCGATACCGACCGCATAGTCGATCGTGACGCCCTCGCCGAGCAGGTACAACTCGGCAAGGTTGAACTGGGCCTCGCGATCGCCCTGCGACGCCGCCTGGTAGAACCATTGCAGAGCCTCGGAGTAATCCTGCGGCACGCCCTCGCCCCTGGCGGACATCAGACCCAGGTCGAGCTTGGCGTCGGTGTCGCCCTGCTGGGCGGCCTTGCGCAGCCATTCGAGCGCCTGATCGAAGTCTTTGCTCACCCCGCGACCGTTGAAGTACATATCGCCCAGGCGGGCTTGCGCGTGCGCGTCGCCGGCTTCGGCCATCGCGAGCAAGGGCGCCGCCGGCGAGTTGGCCGCGGGACGGCTTGCAGCCACCTCTCGCTCAGGCTGGCGCGGCCGATCGCGCGAGTCCTCCAGCGCTCCGCTGGACGGGCCGGAAATCGCCGTCTCACCTTGATAGGCCTGCCACGCGCGCTCCAGGCGGGGCGTACCAAAGCCGATCGCGAGCAGAATCACGATCGCCGCGCCGGCCAGCGCCGGGCGTCGCGACGCGACCGCCAGCGGCCTCGCAATCCAGGTCGGCACGGCGCGCGCGCGATACGCTCGGGCGGCGATCACGCTCGTATCGCGGGACGACGGCGCGAACTCGGCTTGCGTGAGGTGCGCGGCGTGTTCCGGCGATTCGGTCCTCGCTGCGGGCGTGAGATGGCGCGCGTTGAGCCCCGCGATCGAGGGCGTTGCGGCTTCGACCGAAGCTCTGATTTCCACGCCGATCGCGTGCAGCTCTTCGCGCAAGACCGTGGCGTTTTCGGGCCGTTCGTCGGGCGACTTCGCGAGCAGCCTCAGGATCAGCGCCTCCAGGTTGGCGGGAATTCCGGGTACGCGCCATGAAGGAGGCGCAGGCGGGAGACTCAGATGCTGGCCGACCACCGCGGCGAGGTTCTCGCCCAGGAACGGCGGGCGTCCCGTTACCATTTCGTACAGGACGGCGCCGAGCGAATAGAGGTCGCTGCGGGCGTCGAAGGGCTTCGCCAGCGCCTGCTCGGGCGAAGTGTAGGCGACCGTCCCGACCGACATGCTCGCGCCCATCAGGCTCGACAGCTCGGTGGCCAGAATCAATCCGAAGCCGAGGTCGCCGAGCTTGGTCTCGCCGTCCTGCGTGAAGAGGATATTGGCGGGCTTGAGATCGCGATGGAGCACGCCGCGCGAGTGCGCGTGCTCGAGCGCCTCACATACTTCCTCGGCCACGCGGACCGCGTCGGCCGCGGGAATCCGGTTGCCGTCGGACTTTTTCAGCCGGGTTTCGAGCGAGCCGCCCGCCATGTATTGGCTCACGATACAGGGGACGCCGTGCGTCTGCCCGACGTCGTAGATCGTGACGACGTGGGGATGGTCCCCCAAGCGGGCGAGCGACCTGACCTCGCGCCGCATCGTGGCCTGACTGGGTTCGTCGAGGCCCTCGACCTTGATCACCGCAAAGGCGACGTCGCGATGGAGCCGCATGTCGTGGCACAGATAGACGATCTTGTTGGCGCCCTCGCCGATCAGATCGAGCACGCGATAGCGGCTGCCGACGAACGCTTTAGGCAGTTCCTGCTGGGCAGCGGCGGGCGGGGCCGGCGTGCTTGCGTTCAGGATTCCGCTGCAGGCTTCGCAGAACCGGCTTCCCGGTTCGCTCCGCGCGCCGCAGAAGATGCAGACCGTGGGCAGGACCGCGCCGCACTCGCCGCAGGACCTACGTCCCTCGGCGTTCTCCCATCCACAGGCAGAGCAGCGCATCCCAGCGGAATCCTCGCCAGCGTTTCCGGCCATAGAGTAGGACAAAACCACACCGGATCGCGAGTCCAATTTATCACGTGAAAACCGCACCATTTAGGATTGGCGGACGCCGCCCGTTTAGGGCATCGGCGGCTCTTTCGGCGCGCGGGCAGGCTGTTGCGGTCGTGTTCCCAGCCCCACGATGCTTGATAAACTCCTTTTCATCAGAGAGCGACTCCAATGCCTGCACCCCGATGGAATGGGGATGGTCCATACCTTCGAGCGAAGGTAGTAGTCCTGGGTGCCGCGGTTATTGTAGTCGGCGTCTTAACCTGCGTTTTTGCGATTGTCCAGGTTGTTAGTAGCAGGGCTTCCGGCGATTACGTAGCGCCTATCGTGATCCTGGTCGTCGCGGTCGCGCTCATCGCGGCCGCGATGGCGCTGCTGAAAAGTCCAAACTGAACCAGTGCCCAAGCTTGGGTCACTACCCAAGCTTGACTCCGTGTCATTATTGACATATTCCAACTTCATCATCATACGGAGGCGGCGCGATGTACGATACCGACAATCCATTTCTCAGCGGCAACTTCGCTCCCTGGCGCGAGGAGGGCGACGCACCGGATCTCGAAGTCCAGGGCGCATTGCCTCGCGAGCTCAACGGCGCGCTTTACCGAATCGGTCCGAATCCCCATTTCCAGCCGCGCGGACGCTATCACTGGTTCGACGGCGACGGCATGATTCACAGCTTCGTGCTGCGCGACGGCCGCGCCTCGTATCGAAATCGGTACGTCAAGACCGCGGGACTCACGGCTGAAATGAAGGCCGGCAGAGCGCTCTACGGCGGCCTGGTCGATCCGGCCCCGGCCACCGATGCGCCGGCCGGCGAGGCGCCCTTCAAGAACGCCGCCAACACCAACATCATTGGTTACGCGAACCGATTGCTCGCGCTGTGGGAAGCCGGGCTTCCGCACGAGCTCAAGCCGGGGACGCTCGAGACGGTGGGCCCGTACAACTTCTGCGGCAAGCTCAACGGCCCGATGACGGCGCATCCGAAGTTCGACCCCGAAACCGGTGACCTGCTGTTCTTCGGCTACCAGCCGTTCCCGCCTTTCGTCACGTATCATCGCGCCGACGCGCGCGGGAACCTGCTCGAAAGCCGCCCGATCGACGCCAAACTGCCGGTGATGATGCATGACTTCGTCACGACCGGGCATTACGCCGTGTTCTTCGTATGCCCCTCGGTCTTCCGGCTCGAAAATGTAGGCAAGGGTCTTCCCATAATGGTCTGGGAGCCGCAGCACGGGACTGATATCGGCGTGATGCCGCGCAAGGGCGGCGACGTGCGATGGTTCAAGACCGACGCCTGCTACATCTTCCACTTTCTCAACGCCTTCGAGGACAAGGACACGGTCGTCGTCGATGCGTGCCGGATGAATTCGCTCGACATGACCGGCAACTCGTTCGGCGCGCCGCCGATCCCGCATCGATGGACGCTCGATCTGAAAGGCGGCACAGTGCGGACGGCGCAGACCGATGAGCAGCCGAGCGAGTTCCCGCGAATCGACGACCGGCCGGGCCGGGTTCAAGCATCGCTACGGCTATTTCGCGGGCAGCAGCCTGGAGCGGCAGATTGGCGACGGCTTCAGCATGCTGATCAAGCGCGACTATCAGACTGGAAGCCTGGAGAAATACGCGCCCAAGGGCCGTCGCATGATGCCGGGTGAGCCGGTATTCGTTCCGCGCTCGGCCTCCGCCGGCGAAGACGATGGCTATGTGCTCGCGGTCTGGTACGACCCCGAACTGAATCGCAGCGAGTTGATCGTGCAGGCCGCGCAGGACTTTACGGGCGAACCGGTCGCACGCGTCAAGCTGAATCATCGCGTGCCGTTCGGCTTCCACGGCAACTGGGTTCCCGCCCAGAGCTGATAAAGAAGGCCTGACGGAGAGCGGTGGGCAAATCGACAACCCTCGCAAGCGGGACCGGCGACGCGAAACGCGCCGCCGGTTCTGCGCCGGGCGCGCGCATCGACTCAGCATCGAGATTGAGGACCGGCATCCCGCGCCTGGCGCACAACCGAATCAAGGCGTCGCTGGAGCTGGCGCTGCTCGGACTTATCGCCGAGCGCCGGATGGTCTCCGGCTACGATCTGGTGAAGGTGTTCGACCTCTCGATGGCGCACTACTGGCACGCGCATCACGGGCAGATCTATCCGACGCTGGAGCGGATGCGGCGGCGCGGATGGATTCGGCGCCGCGACGTGATTCAGAAGCGGCGACCCAACAAGCGCCTCTACGCGATCACGCCCGAGGGACAGCGCCGCCTGATGGAATGGCTGCAAAGCCCGTTCGAGGGCCTGCACCTGAAATACGCTCCGCTGCTGAGATGCCGCTTCCTGGGCCATCTGGGAGCCGACGGCGCCCGCGCCAAGTTCGAGGAAGAACGCCTGGGATGGGCCGGATACCTGGAGACCTACCGCGCGATCGAACGCGAGGTCTTCCCCGCCGGCCAAGCCTACGACGACGCCAACACGATGTTCACCTATTTCACGCTCCATCGCGGCATCACGATGATGCAAGAGAACATCGCATGGTGCGACTGGGCAATCGGGAAAATCGACGAGAACACCAGCCTGTTCGACGACTCGGCGAAGAACGCCACCGACGAATCGCATCGAGCACGCCGCCGCGCGGTGGGCGCCTGAGAACGCCCCACGCCCGATCGCGGTTTCAAAAGCATCTCTCAACACTGGTCAAAAGAGTCAGGGCCAAGTCCTTGTTCGTGTCCGAGTATTTGAGCTGTCTAAATAAGTATCCGTATGCGGACGCAAAAATTTCCCGTGGCCCGACACCGACTCTCTCGGACCACGTCCGACACGCCTTGACGAATTCTGCAAATGGGCAGTGCTCCGTGTAGGCAGAAATATCACTCCACGATCGAGCCTGTTCAGCCGCCGGCCACGTCACGCCTATGGGCCGGTCCGGATGAAAAAGCACGCTCAGCTCTAGCGTGACCGGGTCAACAGCCGCCGGTCCTTCTTTGACATCGCCATAGTCGATCAATAAAGGGACACCTCGGCTATTCACAAGAATGTTCCCGCCATGCAAGTCACCATGTACGCAACCCCATCGCGTTTGAACTAGCCTTTGCTCGAATGTCTCGGCCCCGCTAATTTTAAAGTGCTCTACGCTTCGCGCAGCCTTTTCGTCGCTCAAAAACAGCCGCCTCACGTCCCGCACTTGCACGCGTCGCTCCGGAACCCCTTCGTTCCATTTGTCGGTCAGCTGGGCAGTCCTTGACACGACGGCGGCGGCGAGAGACGGATCACTCACTAATAGCTCGAACAGCGTCTTCTCATACCCCTCAGTTAACCCATAAAAGACCGCAGCGGTATCCTTACCACCGAAGTCAATTGTCGCAAGACGGCGCGGCGTAGCGCTCGGATCAAGCCGCGCGATTTCGTTTTCGTAATTCTTCGTTTCGGACGCTATCGCTTCGTGACTTCCTATCTTGGCGATCGCACTGATTCTTTGCGCGCCGTTCTGATCAAATACCTTTAGGCGGAACACACGAGCGTCCGATAGACCGGGGCCCATCTGAGCAATCTCGCACCGTGACCCGGCGCGTGCCCTTGCGAAAATTCGAACTAAACGGTCCTCTCCTATGGATAGAGAACCTCCGGATCCCGTTCCCGTCAGCTCCACATCAGCCAACGCGCGGACGCTCTCTACGATCGGCTTGAGCTTGCTTATTAGTTTGTCAACTTGGCTCTTGGCCAAATAGTTGACAGTTGGACGTGGTAGTCCGTCGCCCCATACGTCAATCTGCCTGGTGTGAGCAAAAAAATCCGGGAATTCGTTCTCGGCCGATGAGCCAGTCAAAATGAAGACCGGGGTTCCGTAAGCCACGAGCCTCGAAGAGCCGAATACCGCATGTCCGTGGCGAATGTTTTGGTCAAGGAGACCATCGGCTGTTGGTATCGTAAGGTCTAAAAGGATCAGGTCGAAAAACTCTTGTCCCAAACGAGTCAGAGCGGATTCCCTGCTTCTGGCCTCGACGATCTCCACATCGTTGCCTAAGGCGCGGAGCGTTTGGATCAGCCATTCCAAGAACGTCTTGTCGTCCTCGACAACCAATATTCGCATAGATCACTCTGCCCCATCTCAACTCTAGTCGCGCGCCTCCCGAGGAATCGGGTTGCAGCACCGCCGTTCCACCGATGGTGTCCATCGCTTGCCGAACGATAGCCAAGCCGAAGCCGCCGTGGCCGCCTTTCGTAGTGCGGCCGATCTTAAAGGCAGCTTCTATTGGGCCTTCGATGCCCACCCCTCGGTCGATGATAGCGACCGAGTATTCGATGTCGGTCTTGCCCCAAGCGACTACAATGGCATGGCTTTCCTTTTCGCGGTGGGCCGTCACCACCGAATCCACGGCATTTCGAATACCATTCGAAAGAGCCAGCCGCAGCAGACCGGGATCGCTCGACATCAGCAACGGCTGTGATCCTTGAACCGATATCTCAATACCTCTATCTGGGTTGGCTTCCGCGATCGTATCGCGAATGAGTTGCCCTAGGTCGAACTCAATTGGCTTCGGTGCAGCGGACGCCTTTTTCAACTGCCGAAATCCTTCGAGCACAGACTCCAAGCCGTCAAGCCGGCGTCGAGTTTGACTCGCCTCGAAGTTTTCGATTTCGGCCGCCGCGGCCACGCGCGCTAGGCCAACTCTGCTGTCGAACTCATGCAGTAGCATGCCGGTGATCTCTTCGGTCGCCTTGGTCCACAGTTGCTTTCGCATGGCCTCCGATGTCTCAAGTTCCGGGGGCCGCTCGTCGTGCGCGCCCGCGCCTCTTTCGCGGAGGCGCCCCACAGCGACATCGAGGCGGCGCTTGACGTAGGAGACGGTTTCCTTTCCCCTGAGAACGCTAAGCTGGTGCAAGTCCGATTGCGATAGGTTGTCGAACGAAGAACTGCGCACCCCGAAGTCTGTCGCGCGCGGAGTCCGACTCAAGGAGCCTAAGTGCTTCAGGCTTGTCCATTTATCGATGTTTCGCGTAAAAGCTAGCGCGTCGTTTGAAGGCTTCTTCGCCTCCCTCCATCAGCGTGAAGATGGCCTGGACAATTTCGGGCGCATCCAGGGCGTCGGCGTGCTCAACATAGCCGCGTCTGCCGTCGGAGGCCAATTGAACCACCAACTGTGCTTCCCCTAGAACTGGGATGTTGGCATTGTGGGTCAACACGATTACCTGACTCGAAGTTGAGCGCCGCAAGATCGACTTTATGAGCGTGTCAACGATGAAAGCGTTATCTATGTGATCCTCCGGCTGATCGATTACGAGAATGCGGTCCGCATGTTCGAGGATCAACGGGAGGACCACTGTGCAGCGCTGCCCGGTGGAAAGGTCCACCAGTCGTTTGTATTCCTGCCCATCCAAAAGCTGAAGAGAAACGTTGTCATCGACGAGAGTGGTGGCCAGAGCCCCCAGGTCGCTTTCTCTCAAATGCGCCAAGACCCGCGCTGCTCTGTCCCTAGGGACGCCTATTGCGTTGGCGAGCGCTTCAGAATCCTGTGAATCGGCAGCTTCTAAAAGCTCTCTTGGGCTTATCTGTTCCGCGAGTAGAACGGACAGGTCACCATACTTCAGACCGCTGCCGCGCAATACTTCCGCAATGGCCGCGGCATAGTTTTCAAACTGACCAGCGCGCTCTACCTCGACTCGCAGCCGGGGACCAAGAGCCGCCGAGAGACGCTTTGCAACGTTGCTACGTTGACTGAATCGCTCTTCGCGAACCTTTTCGAGGCGCTCTAATGCTGCGTCTCTGCGCTGGATAAGATCCGCAAGAGCATTCTTGCGTTCAACGAGCAGCGACTTCAGAGATTCAAGTTGTGCCTTGCGCTCGCGCAACTGCTGCGCTTGCCTGGTCACCGCGCCAGCACCCTGCTGCAAACCCTCGATTTCCTGCCGGAGCTGGCGCGATTGGTTTTCTACCTGGATTTTCTCTTCGGAGATACCTTTAGTGAGCACCGCTGCAGCACTCTCGCAGCCGGCTGCCTCCTCGATGGCCTTCTGGAGGAAGGATAGCCCAGCTTTGAGGTGATTCTTCGCATTCGCCAGCGGATCGCGCACGCCAGGATCTCGCCATTCTTCTGGAGTGAACGCCGCCTGCGCGGCGGTGTTGAGTGCGGTCCTTAGGCGACCGAGTGACTGGCGGAACCGCTCGACGTATGCGGACGTGACCGCGATTGAAGACGACGTTTTCGTGATTGCATCGAGTGCTTCCTTTTTCGACGCGGCTTCGGCAGACACTTTCGCCAGCGCCCTCTCCTGGGGGGCTAGCTCTCGAAGCTGCTTGTCCAGCTCAGGCAGCGCGGCTACTTGTCTCTCAAACTCCGCGAGGTCACGCCTCATCGCGTCAACTTCTGCGGTCGAGGATTGCGCTTCCGAAACGGCGGCTTGTTCTTGGCTATCCAAGCGGAAGCGATTGCCAATAAAACCATCTAAAAGACGCAGGCGACCCGATGGTTGCAGCCCCACGTTTTCTATCTCGGTCTGCGAGAAAATGACTGGCGTCACAAATTGACTGGGCACGCGTGGCGTCTCGTCGCCCGCTGATCGGCTGACGACCAAATTTGATTCGCCCTCCGATAGGGTGACCGTTATCCGCCCGGAGCCGAGCACTGATAGTGCGTGGCCTAGGCTCCGGTCGTGAGACTCGTTGGTATATCCTTTGACGCCCAGGCAAAACCTAACCAACTCGATAAGAGAGGTCTTGCCGGTCCCGCGTTCTCCGATTATCGTGTTGAGGCCGGGCGACAGCTTCAAATCCAGCCCATCGAGAAACCCCTCCTCGATTTGAATTCTGTATATGTGCACCTTGGCCCCTGCCTCCGTCTCTGCTTTTGAACCTTGGTTGTTGATCAAATAATCGCAATACCGAGGGAGACGCAATCGGAGCGACCGGATGCTGATCTCGGCACCCACAGTTTCCCTCCAGACGGCGCGTTAGGCCCGGGCTGCGCTCCAGAACCGGGGCGATCCCGGCCGTCAGCGCGATCGAAGGCTGGCCAGCATGTCCATTACCGTGCTGCATCGGGACGCCGATCGCGGGCAGAAGACTCGCGGCACTGTGACGCAAGTCGTGAAACCGGACCTTGAGCGGCTCCTCCGGCTTGCTCTCCGGGCACTCTTGGTTGCCCGATTCGGCCATTCTCCTGAGCATCCGCTTAAAGTGGCGCTGGACGGCGCGCGGCCCGAGCGGAGTCCCGATCCCGGTCGTGAAAACGAGCCCTATCGTTCCATCGGGTACCGGCGCGCATCCGCCCCCGAAGCTGGCGCATCGCCAGTGCCGAACGCATGGCCGCATCGGGTAGTGCGATCGTGCGCCGCGTAGTCGGGGCGTAGCGCAACGCTCGTTCAGATCCCCTACACCGGTTCCACCTCGAAACACGCACGCTCGATTAGTCCGGTTTTTCCGTTTGCTGGTGATTGGGCGGCGGGTGTTCCAATCCGCCAAGGTATCGATCCTGGAAGTCGCGCCAGGCTGCGACGTGGGCACGTGCCTCATCGACGTCGTGGGCGTAACGGGGATCGTGGAGCAGGTTGGCGCTTTCCGCAGGATCGCGCGCGAGGTCGTACAACCCGGTGCGGTAGCCATCCACGTCATAGATATACTTCATATCGCCGTCGACCAGCCCGAACATGAACGAGCCCCTGGAAGAGAACAGATAGGCTCGGTTGGTGCGATGGGCTGCGAAGAGGCTGCGACCCTGCCATTGACGGGGCAGCGCATAACCAAGCACGTCGAGGATTGTAGGGGCGAGGTCGACCTGCTGGCCAATTTCGTCGATCCTGATCGGCTCGGGAAACAAGCGGCGGTTCACCAGCAACAGCGGAACGTGGACCTCCTCGTCGTACACCGTAAAGCCATGCACGGCATTACCATGTTCATGAAAAGCCTCGCCGTGGTCGCCGACAATGACTATCAGCGTATTGTCGCCGCATCCCATCGCGTCGAGTTGATTCGCCAGGTTGCCGACCAGGGCGTCGGTCGAACGTACGGCGTTCAGGTATCGATTGAGATCGCCGTCGCTAACGCCGTAGTCATCTTTGCGGTCCGACAGGTAAGGGTGGTGGGTGCGGTCGGTCCACATCGCCACGAAGAATGGACGCGAGCGGTCGGCGGCAATCCATGTAAGCGCCCGCGAGACCATCAGGTCATCACGCGGCGGCTGTGAACTTCCGGTCAGGACTTGCTCAAACCCATGATTGAAGAGAAATTCCAGTTCGCGGTCCGCTTGGAGCGTGTCTTGAACCGGGCTCAGGAAAACGCGCCGGTATCCCTGGCTCTCGAGGACCGTGGCAAGACCGGGCACGCGCAGGTTAGGGGCTGTCCAGGTGATCGTCTGCCAGAAGTGCGGTGGGTAGATAGAGCAGAACAGCGCGGCCATCGCATTGGAACTCAGAGCCTGGGGCGCGTAAATCCGGGTAAACATCGCAGCGTGCTGGGACAAGCGGAGTAACTCGGGACTGTCCTGATAGCGGGCGCCGTAGAGTTGCAGGGCGTGCGTACCCACCGACTCCATGATGACCATCACGATGTTCAGCGGGTGGGAGTGATCGATCCTGCTGCGGATACCAGCAAGCGCCGGCGAAATTGCGCCTTCCGATGGTCTGGCACCAACCGGAAGGAAGTCGCCCGAGTCGGCCGCAGCGGACTGACTCAGTGCGTTCGCCTCCTTCGGCTCCATAAAGGACGAAGCCAGTCTCAGTTCGGGATTCGCAGTCGCCGAGGGAGACTTGAATTCCTGCGGCGCGGACAGGTGTGCCAGGACGACATATACCGCGAGCAATTCCACTCCGCGCTGCGAGTAGAACCCGGCTGCCAACCTCCGCAACGCGGCCGGCGCGAACCGCGACACCGCCCGCTCCGCGACGATTACGAAGGCCGGCGCCGCCACGAGTTCCGCGACGTGCGCGAGATTGATCGCCCGGCGAATCGATGCTTCACCGGCTGCGAACTGATTGCTCGCGAAGAGCAAGTGGTAAGTCGGGAGCTCTCCAATAATGTTATAAAAGATTCCGCTTAGGGTGGAGTAGAAAGCGATGAGAACGCACAGCGCCCATCCCATGCTATAAATTCCGCGCCGAATCCGCGGACCGCGCGCGATTCCCATGAAGCACCAGAATAACCAGGCGATGACCGTCAGAAGGAAGAAGTCCTGATATGCGGCGAACGGCAACAGCAGGACATGATCATCGAACCATGCGAGCATGCTGAACCTGACTGTGAGCATCACGATCGCAAGGGCGAGCCACCCGGCGAACAGCCGCTCGCGTTCGTCCAGGGTGCGCGGCCGGGAATAATGAGGAGCACCCAAGGCGCTATGCCGGTTCGACCTCGAAGCCTGAGCGCTCGATCAGTTCGCGCGTGCGCGCGTACTCCCATCCTGCGGTGGTCAGGTAGCCGTTGACGAAAATCGAGTTGACCGCGTTGAAGACCTCGCCCTGCCGGTCGCCGAGATGCAGCTCGCGGCCGCCGGCCGCTCGAACCTCGCTGTTAGGATTGAGCAGTCGGAACAGGCACGCCGCCTTGAGGCATTTCTCGGGCGTGAGATAACGCGTCGATTCCAGCGGCGTGCCCTTGATCGGATGGAGAAAGTTCACCGGCACCGAATCGATCTTGAGCCGACGCGTCGCGTAGGCCAGGTCTATGATGTCCTCGTCGCTCTCGCCCATCCCGATGATCCCGCCCGAGCAGGTCGAAAGTCCCGCAGCCCTTACATTGGCGATAGTCTCGACCCGGTCGTCGTAGGTGTGAGTGGTGCAGATGCTCGGATAGAAGCGGCGGCTGGTGTTGAGATTGTGGTTGATCCATCCGGCGCCGGCGCGCTTGAGGCGTTGCGCCTGCTCGATCGACATCAGGCCGAGCGAGAGGCATAGCTCCAGGTCGGGAAACTCCTCGCGGATGCGTTCGCAGGCCTCGCCGAGGCGTTCGATGTCGGCGTCGGTCGGCCCGCGCATGCTGCACACCATGCAGTAGCGCCGCGCGCCGCTTCGCACCGCGAGCCTCGCGCCCTCGACCAGCTCACCAACGCTCTGCAGCTTGTAGACCGGAATGTCGGCGGTCGAGAGCTTCGACTGCGAGCAGTAATGGCAGTCCTCCGGGCAGATGCCGCTCTGCGCGTTGCGCAGCATGCAGATCTTCACGCGGCGTCCGAAGCTCACCTCGCGCACCTTGAGCGTCGCGCCCAGCAAGTCGCTGAGCCGTCCGTCGGGACAATCGAGCACGGCGCGCGCCACGTCGCGTTCGAGCTCCACGCCGGCCCGGACCTCGGCGACCATCCGATCGAGATCGATAGTTTCAAACGTCATCTATCACCTCGGAATCTGCACCTCGGAATCAGCACCTCGGAATCAGCGCTTGCAGAGTAAAGGGGTTTGACCATCGCGATCAAGCTCGCGACAGTGCGATGCGTTATTGACCGGAACGAGAATAACGATAGCTACGCGGTCAGCGCTGCGATCTGCTCGCTCAGCACCCGAGTAGCGTTCGACCTTGCGCGAGATGCCGAGGCGCAGGATTTCCTCGTCGCCGACGATAATCATTGACTTTCGTGCGCGGCTCACTGCGGTATACAGAATTTCGCGAGTGAGTAATGGAATGTCAGTCGCCGGCAGGATCAGGGCAATCGAGTCGAATTCCGATCCCTGCGCCTTGTGGACGGTCATCGCGTAGCAGAGTTCCAGGTCATCTCGCATCGCGTCGAGACGAAACGCCACCAGGTTGTCAGCGCGCGGGAACACCGCCATCATGAGCGGCCTGCCGCCCACAGGGGCCACCCGCAGCGCGATTCCCTGGTCGCCGTTGAACAGCATCCGTTCGTAATCGTTGCGGAGCACCATCACCGGCTCGCCGGCAACGAACGCGTCGCGGCTCGCCCCGGCCTCCTCGGCGGCGGCGCGATGCAACCGCTCATTGATTCGATCGGCGCCGGTCTCGAACACCCGCGTGACGCACAGGATTCGCGAAGCCGCACGCCACGCGAGCAGGCGTTTGAGGCGATCGCGATACGGCGGGACGAAACCTTCCTCAGCAATCGGGTAAGTCGCGGCTGCAAGGTCGCGCATTTCCGTGTCGCCGCGCGCCCGTTCTTCGTACCATCGATCGAGGAAGCCGGCGATATTGCCGAGATGCTCGGCGCCCGCGAACGCGATCTCGCCGGCGGACGCTCGTCGCGTGAGCACCGGCACGCCGGCGTCGTCGCGGACCTCCATCACGTCCGCGACGGCGAGGTTGATCGACTGTGCCAGGAGCGAGATCGCCCGGCCCTGGGCGCTGGCCTGATCGAATCGGTAGACCTGGCTCAAACGGACACTTGCCCCGCTGCGCGCGGCCTTTGCGGCAGTGCGATCGTGTTCGATAGCTGACGTCAGATCGCGGAAGACGGCGCCGGCCGCGACCGATGGGAGCTGGTCGGCGTCGCCAAGTATAGTCAACTGAGCATCGGGCGAGATCGCGTCGAGCAGCCGCTCCATCAGGGTCAGATCGAGCATCGAGCCTTCGTCGACGATCACCACCGACGCGGCCAGCGGATTGTTGCGGTGATTGCGGAAGCGGCCGAGGCTCGGCGAATAGCCAAGCAGCCGATGGATGGTGGAAGTCTCGGGGCAGCCCGCCATCAGTGCGTCGTTCAGAGCGTCGTCATGGGTGTCGCGATTTCTCACCCGCGAGAGGCCCTCGCGGATGCACTCGCCCATCCGGTTCGCCGCCTTGCCGGTCGGCGCCGCGAGCGCAATCTTACCCGGCGCGATTCCGAGCCGGATCAGCACGCGCAGGATCGCCAGCGCGATCGAGGTCTTGCCGGTGCCGGGACCGCCGGAGATCACGGCGAAGGGCGAGCGGACCGCCGCCACGACCGCCTCGCACTGTTCACCTGACAGCCTGAGCGCCTTTCCGCCGGCGGTGCTCGGCCTTGCGACGACTTCGGACAGCGCCGCGCGGAGCCTGGCTTCGTCAACTTCGGGAGACATCGGGCGTGCCGTCAAGGCCGTCAGCCGCGACGCGAGCGCCGCCTCAGCCGCATGAATCCGCTGCTGATAGATAAACGGTGGCAGATAGAGCAGCGGCTTGTAATCGGACGCATCGCGGCCGATAACGCCGCGCGCCGCGCCCGATTCAAGCAGTTCCTCGATCGACAAGGCCATCGCTTCCGCCTCAGCTTCTGCGCAGATCGCGCCGAGCATTCGCCGCATCGGCTCGCGCGCATCCGGCCCGGTGACCGGGAAGCGCGTGCTGCCTTCCTCGAGCGCGGCGAGCGACACCAGGGTCAGCAGAATCAGGGCGAGGCGCTGGTCGTCGCGTAAGTCGGGTTCAAGCGCGGCGATCTCCAGCGCAAGCTGGACGCATCCGGGAGCAAGGCTGACGCCGTCGGCCCGGGATTCGATTCCGCGCAGCCGCGTTTCCAGCCGACTGAGATTTCGTGCACCGGTATCGGCCTCGAAGCGACGCCACGCGGTGTCTATTCCGAGCGACTCGCCACGGGCACTCATGATGGAGCCTCGCGCGCGACGGCCTCGATCGGCGGCGCGACACGGATCAGATCGGTTTCGCAACGGGCTATCTCATCCCACGACGGCCTGCGGAAGTAGACGCCGTCGCGCCCGTTGCCGTCGGGCCTGATACCCCTGATAAACAGGTAGAGCAGGCCGCCGAAGCGCGCGTTGTACTCGGCTTCGCTTCGAATCCGCAGCAGGCGCACGATGCCGACGGAGTAGATCGCGGCCTGCAACTCGTAGTGCCGCCTTACGTGCGCCTCGATCGCGGGCAGTTCGTACGAAGCCAGCAGATCGCTCTTCCAGTCCGCGAAGTACGTCACGCCCCCATGCTCGAAGACGAAATCGACAAAGCCCTTAAGGTATCCGCGCGCGACCGTCCACGCGCCCGCGCGGTGCGAATCGAGCAACGGATGCGAGCTCTCTGGAATCGGGTAGAGGAATTCCATCTCGCGGACGCTGGGACATCTATATAGCGGGCCGACCGCGACCCCCTCGCGCAGCTCGATCGGCGCGCGCAACGTATTGAAGACGATTTCAGGGCCACGATCGGTCCATCGCGGATCGCGCACCTGATAGCGCCGCATCGTCTCCGCGAACAGCCGCGCGACGTCGTCGCGCCGCTTCCACGAAACCAAATCGATCGGCTCGGCGAGCGATGTCAGATCGAGTTTCTCGATCACTTCGTGCAGGAAGATGCCGACGCTTCGGCCGCCGGGCAGGTCGGCCGCTTCGGTCGCGCCCTCGAGGTCGCGCTTGAAGTCTTCGGGCTCGAAATCGCGGCGAGCCGACCTTTCCAGGGCGGTGTAAGAGCGGATGATCAGCGGGGCGTGGCGGCCGCGGAGATCGTCGAGTAGCGGCTGCGGCGGCCCGTCCCGATCGTCTCTAATCAGCGCCTGAGGTGGCGACCACGACGCGAGCCGCGCGCCCAGGTCGGCCGTGGAGCGGGCGGATTCGCGATCGTCGACGTCTTCGATCTCGAACAGGCGCGCCGAGACGGTACGATCGGCGACAATCTCCGCGAGACGGTCGTTGAGCCGCGCGTAGTATCCGTTGACCTTGCGCTTGAGCGAGCTGTCGGGAAAAAAGGGCAAGTAGAGCTGCGCGCGCGCTCGCGTCAGCGCCACGTAGATCAAGCGTTCGTTCTCCTGCTCTTCCTCCGCCCTGATGGCGGCTTTGGCCGAGTCTTTTTCCGCTTTTCCGATCGCGAGCCGCCGCTCATAGCCGTCGTGGTAAATCGCAACCGGAGATCGGTCCGGCGCGCGGCCGGTGCCGCCGAACAGGAACACCACGTCGGCTTCCAGTCCCTTGCTCATATGGACGGTCATTACTTGCACGGCGCGCCGCTCGCTTTCGATCCGCTGGACATTGCCGTTGGTTCCGGGCGGCAGGGCAGTCCCGGCGACGTACGCTTCGAGCCGCGCGATTAGCTCGCGCAAGGAAAGCCGCTCGCGCAGCGCCTCCTCCAGCAGGATCTCGAGCACGTGAAGGTAGTTGGTCAGCTCGCGCTCGCTGTTCGAGAGCAATAGCTCGCGATCGACCAGGCCGCTTTCGTGGCGCAAACGATCGAACAACTCCACGAAGCGTTCTTCGTCGGCGAGCGCTTTCCACTCGAACAGGTGCTCGTTGAGCGGATGGCCGGCCGGCGCTTCGCCGATTCCCGCGATCTGCGCAAAGGGCACACCGAAGAACGGCGACATCCAGGCTTTCAGGCGATGCGACCGATTCCCCGGGTCCTCGACGGCCCTGAGCACGTCCAGGACATCCGACGCCTCGCTGGTTTGAAAAAGCCCATCCTGCTTGTAGAACGCGAACCGCACGCCAAACTCGCGCAGGTACCCGCCGATCTCGACGCTCTCAGCACCGCTGCGGGTGAGGATGAACACGTCGTTCGGCTCGACGCGCCGGGAGCGGTTGTCCTGATCCTCGATCGTAATGCGATGCGGTTCCTCCGACAGGATTCGGCGCAGCGTCATCGCGATCCGCCGGCCGATCGCGGCCCTCATCCGCGGGGCGGAGCCGGGAGCTGCGTCGGGCAGGTAGCGAAATATGGTGACCGGTTTCAGCGGGCTTTGCACCGCGTCGATGAGGCGCAGCTTCGGCTTTCCGCATTCGGCCGGCGCGTCGTGACGAATCTCGCCGGTGAAAATCGGCGCGGCGGCCTGCTGGTCGAAGATCAGGTTGCAGGCCCCGATCAGATCGGAGGTCGAGCGAAAGTTCCGGGTGAGCGGCACGGTCGCGGCGCCGCGGCTCCTTAGTTCCTTGCGCGCCCGCAGATAGCTGAAGACATCCGCGCCCCGAAAGCCGTAGATCGCCTGCTTGGGATCGCCGACCACATACAACAGATTCCCGAGTTCGCTCGCGACGAAGATGCGATGGAAAATCCGCCACTGCAAATCGTCGGTGTCCTGGAACTCGTCGACCACGGCGTAGCGCAAGCGCGCGCGCAACGCCGTGACGATCGCGTCGCCGCGCGGCCCGTCGATCGCGCGCCATACCTGGATCAGCATGTCGTCGTAGTCGATCTGGCCCTTCTCGCGCTTGTCGCGGCCGAAGCGATCTACGACTCGCGGCAGAAACCAGTCCACGGCCCTGACTTCGAGCGGCGTGTCGCCCGCCGTCGCGTGATCGCGCCGCATCTCCATGTAGCGATTCACATACGATTTGTAGAGCAAGTCCTCCAGCGAGCCGGTGAGACTTTCCCGCGCGGCGGGCGCGCCGCTCCCGAGCCACGCGGACAGAATCGCGCGGGCCGCCGGCTCGGCGGCGAGGCTCTCGCGAAGCTCGGCTCTGAAACTGGTGTGAAAGGCGCCGCGGCTGTCGACCACCGCGAGCCCGAAGCTCACGCCGCTGTCGAACGCGAGCTCCGTCAGCGCGCGCTGGCAGAAGCCGTGAATCGTAAAGATGGGCGCGTGATCGAAGGAGAACAGAGCAGTTTCCAGGCCGGCTCGGGCAGTTTCGTCGAGCGTCCGTACCTCGTCGCTGGAGGCGGCGCCGATCGGCGCGCCGGCCGAGAGCACCTGCTCGAGCAGCGCCCGGATTCGGCTTCGAAGCTCGGTGGTGGCCTTCTCGGTGAAGGTCACGACCAGGATTTCCTCCAGCGTACACGGCGTCGAGAGCAGCAGGTCGAGGACCAGATGCTCGATCGTGTGGGTCTTGCCGCAGCCCGCGCCGGCCTCGATTACGGCGTGATTGTCGCGCGGGATGCGATCGAGGATCGCGGGTCTGCGGTAGCGGATCTCGCTCACGGGGCTGCTCTTTCAGTCCTCGAAGATGCCGCCGATCGGTCCAAATCGCCGTTCGATTATGCTCTTCAGCTCGCGCTCGCCGGGCATGTCGAAGCGGCGCGCGTTACGGATCGGCCCGTAGTCCGAACTGCACGGCCGCTCGTTCTCGCGCACGCCGTCGATCAGGTCGACCAGATCGACGTCCGTCTTCTGGTTTTTGGTTCCCTTCCAGGCCCGCCATATCTTTTCTACGGCTTCGATCGGCAAAAAGTAGTAATTCTCGTCCGATAGCAGGTCTGAGGCGAGCGCGGCGAGGTACTCGCGCGCGAATTCCTGCGGCGGAAGCCGAAACCGCTTGGTTCGCCGCTTGCCGCGGCCGCCCGCGCCGCCGACAACTATCGCCTCAAACCCCGCGGCCTGCGCCGCTCCCGAAGCGGCCAGCGCGATCGCGGCGAGGAACAGCGGGAGGAAGTCTTTGGCTCTGGGTTCGTCCCGCAGCACGCATCGAAGCGACGCATCGAGGCCCGGCGATACGAAGCCGAGCGCGCCGTGGACTTTCACGCTCCGCGTCCGGGCCCCGTCGGGACGCGGTATCGCGACCTCGAGCACGATCTCGTCCAGCACGCGGTCGGCGCGCGCGAATTCGTCGCCACGCCCGATTCGGATCTCGCGCCAATCGGCGAGCGTTCTCGCGCCCGCTTCGCGTGCCTGATCGAGCCACTCGCCGAGCGACGCCAGGTCCGCGCTCTGCGCCTGTTCGGCAAAGAGTCCGGCCGGCGCGCGGCCCTGAGCCTGGGCGATTCGGAACAGGGCGCGGTAATCTTGAAGCGCCGAGCCGCGGTCGCCGCGCGACTTCCAGAACGCCTCGCGGAGCATCACAGTGCGATCGAGGATCGATTGCGCGACGGGCTCATCCTGGTGATCCTCGCCGGCGTCGTCCTGGTCTTCCCGCATTCCGAGCGCGTATCGCGCCGCGCCCTGGATCGGACATTCCAGAAATCTCCGCAGCGCCGCCAGCGGAAGCGACAGCGGGCCGTGCGCATCGGCGCCCCCATCGGGCAGCTCCATGATTCGCAGCTCGCGGCTGATTTGCTTTTGCACCTGCGGCGACAGTTGGTTCACGAGCCGATCGCGGCCGGGAAGGGACGCATCGGCGCAATGCCTGGCGAGGTCAAGCCGCATCGCCGCCATCCGTGCGCCCCGCCGCGCCTGGGGATCGAAGCTGAACAATTCGGCTACCGGCTCAGCGCGATCCGGATCGAGGTCGGGAAAATAGCGCAGATCGTAGCGGCTCATCGGATGCTCGACCGTCAGACTCGCGAGCGCTTTCTCATCGACATAGCCGCGCAGGACGAACTGCAACTCGCGGATCGTCGCAGACGGTTCGAGCGGATCGGCGGTCTGCTGATCGCGGGAAACGTAGGAGAGAAAAACCCGCTCGCGCGCGGCCAGAATCGTCTCCAGAAAGAGGTAGCGGTCGCGCTCGGTGGGCGTCACGTCGCCGGCGCTGCGCCGGGCGAGACGGAGATCGAGCGGGTCGCGGAGCGGACGCTCGGGAAAGTCGGCCTCGTTCATCCCGAGCAGAAAGATGATCTTGAACGGAATCGATCGGAGCGCGGAAAGCGGCCCTACCGCAACCCCTCGTCCGCCGAACTGTCCCCGTCGCGACTCGACCTCCGCAATACGCGCCGCGGCGAACTCGTATGCGATTTGGTAGGGAACCGGATCGCTCCGGATTCCGGGCGACGCGATCGATTCAATCGCGCTCACGCAGTAGCCGCGGATTCGCTCGTCGATCGGGTCGGTGACGCGCACGTATGCGAAGACCAGATCGGCGAGTATCCGGGCCCATTCGCCGAGCGTGAGCTTGCGCGATCTAATCTCGCACGCGTCGGACAGCAGGCTGCGCGCGATGCGAACCATGCCCGCGACCGCGGCCACTTCGTCCTGCGCGGCTTCGTGCGGCAGGAATTCACGGCCGTCCGAGGCGGCGAAGAACCGCGAATCGCCATTTGGCCGGCCGGTCATGAAAACGCCCAACGCCAGCCGCTTCAGGGCCTGATCCCAATTGAACAGGTCGTCGCGGATGTAAGTGCCGGCGAGATCGTCCTGGTCCGCGCCGAAATAAACTCCCAGCGCGTCGCACCATCGCTTCCATTGCGTGGTGTCGATCTCGCCGGCAGCGCCGGTAAGCGCAGGATGAGTCAGCAGATGGAGCATCTCGTCGCGCGCGAACCGCCCCATCGGAAGCCGCAGCAGCATCCCAATCGCTTCGGCCACGCGGCTCTCGCTCGCGAAGCGCCGGTTGACGACTTCGACCGGAATCTCGTGCGACGCGGCGAAGGCAGCTTCGAGATGCGGCAGATAGCCGTCGTACGCGCGGTCCGGCACGATCGCCGCTATCTCATGAAATCGAAGCGCAGCTTGCGTCGGCGCCGCATCCGCGATCAGCGACCAAATCGTGTCGGCAACGATCTCCGCCTCGCGCCGGACCCCGGGACAGGCGAGAACCCTGATGCTCGAGTCGGCGGGCGACCCGCCGCCCTCCCGCACCGGCGCTCGCTCGGCGTCACGAATCAGGATGCTCTCCTGCAACTGGTGGAGCAGCGACGGCGCGGCTTGCGTCGCGCCAGGGCCTGCGTCGCGATGGCTGAAATGCGGGTCGAAGTCGCAATCGGTAAGCTCGTTCAGCAGGCGGATGTATTCACGTCCCGGGCGTGCCCACAGCCGCAATGCGGGATTGTCGCCACCGCCCTCGAGGCCGAACGGATCGGCCGCGCCCTGCAACTCGATAGCGAGCTTCTGGCGGCGCCGCACCCAGCGATCGCGCTCGACGCCGGCGGGATTTTGGAGATCTTCCCAGAACTCAAGACATGGGTTGAGCGCATATATATGTAACTCGATCAGTTGGCCGAGGTCCGCGAATATCTTCGCGAAGGCTGGCCCGGCGTAAGCGAGCCCAAAAAAGTGCAGTACAGGAGGAAGCACCGACTTCAGCGCTCGCGGGTCGGTAGCGTCGAATCCGTCCGGCAGCAGCATCCATCGAGGCTCCGGATCGGCGAGCCAATCGGGTCGGACACTGAGATCTGATGCGAACACCGCGAGCCACAGATAGCGTTGCCATCGCTCGGCTTCGTCGAGCGGCTTGGCCTCGATCAGCGAGCCGGTCCGCCATCCGCGCAGCATCGCTCGCCGCGTGATCGAATACTCGCGGAACAGCCGTGCGGTGCGGCCCGCCAACCCGAACAGTCTGAGCTCGACGTCGGTCTGCGTTTTCGATCCCGCTTCCGCATAGTGGCGAACCGGCCGTAGTTCCTGGGCTCCGCTATCGATCGAACGGCGCAGACATTCGAACAGCACGAGTTGAAGCTCCTCCGCTTCCAGGATTTTGAGCGTCGGATCCGCCTCCTGCACGACCGTGGCGAGATAGCGGCGAAGGAAAGGAAACTCGAGATTGGCGGCGACGCCGATCTGCTCGCACAGCCGCAGCTTGACGAACTGCTCGACCACCCGGTTCGGAACGATGACCTGAAGGCGGTCGAGTGGCCGGCGCTGCTGGCGGTCGGCAACCACGTCCGCCAGCGGCGCGACCAGATTTTCCAGACGATTTGCGTAGTGAAGCCTGATCACGAACGGCGCTCCCAATGCGCGCTTCGCCTCTCGTGGCGTTCGCCAGCCGCCCAAGCCACCTCGACACGTATCCCAGGAACGAAACAATCTATAGCACGGCCCCAGGCACGGTCCGATGACGACTGCCGTCACTCCGGAGCCGCGGGTGAATACGTTATGAGGCGGGGCCGTCTTAACTTAAGGTCGGGGCGGCGTTCAGCAGGAGAGGGGGCGTCATTTTTTCGGCGTCCTCTTTTTACCGCCCCGGCCATCACGACTCCCATCAACGCCCGTCGCGGTTCAAGAAAAGCGGCCTGCCCGCGAACGCGTCCGCTCCCACGGGCTGCCCGCGACCCCGCGGAGCGTGTCGATGGGTGTGCCGGACAAGGCGCGCGACAGCGCCGGTGTGAACCGGCCGCGCGCTATCGCGGCGGCCATCGTTGTCGCCGACACGGCCAACTACTTATTGCATGAGTTAGCGACAAAGTGTTATATTGCGGTCGAGGTTCACTTATTCCCGCCCGCGTGCGAGCGCGCAACGCTCGCCAGGGAAGTACGAGAGAGGGCCATGGTTAAAGAGAGCAAGACGAGGACCTTCGGCGAAGTGATACGAGAGCGGCGCAGGCAACTGGAGCTGACCCAGGAAGAGGTGGCCAGCCAGATCGAGACCTCGATTCCGTTCGTGGGCCATCTGGAGGCCAACAAGCGCCGTCCCTCGGACGCCACCGTCACCAAGCTGGCCGACGTGCTCGGACTCGACCGTAGCGAGTTGTTCTTCCTCGCCAACCCCGAGGCCAGAGCGCTGCTCCAGCAGCCTCAGGCGGGTGCCAACTCGGCCTGGGATGAGTTCCGCAAGGACGAGCGGATGCTGCGCGCCAATGGGGTGAGCAAGGAAGAGATGGAGATGCTCTCGCAGGTGGCGCTGATGGGCGAGGTGCGCAGCGTGCGCGATTTCGTCCATATCCTGCAGACCGTGCGCCATTCGCTTTCCAGGTAAGCTGCGCGGAAGCGCGAAACGCGACCGGCGCCAGGCCGACGACTCCTCAAAGCCGTCACTGCTCACGCCGTCATTGATCGACGTGTGGAAGCCACGCCCCGCACAGGCACGGCGATACGATTAGCTCGTATCCGCCATCCGAAAGACTCTAGCTTTTTCCTCACAAATGGAGTTTGGAGTAGTAAGGACAGGCGCGGGCATTTGGATCCCGCTGGAGAAAGCGCGGGCGCGGCGCCGGTTCATGGCGAATGTCACCGCAGGCTCAAAAGGACGTCCTCGCCAGAGCGTGGGCGCCAGTTCCTGATCTGGAGGAGGGCCGCCTCGAGGTTCGTCCGATCGGAACCACTCATGGACTGCGGGAACTGGCGGCGCTTCATCGGCGTACCTGGAGCGGCCTCAACGTACAGGAAAAACAGGTCCACATGTTGCTGTGGCCTTCAGCGCTCCATTTCGGCTTCTACCTGGGCAGGTCGGCAGGGGAACGCCGGCGTCCGCAGTTGATCGCGGCGTTTTGGGCCCGATGCCTGGCCGATGCTCCGCTCACGCTCGGCCATCTCTATCCGCCGGCATTGTTCAAGGGGCTGCGCGCGGACGAGGTCTTCGAATTCGGCGGGATGGTAGTCGATCCGAATCTCCAGAAGCGCGGCCTGGTGCGGATGGTGAGCAACACGGCGCGCCTGTTTCTCTATTCGCGCCGCCCCAAGCTCATCATCACCAATCCGATCGAAGCGATCTATCAGTTCTACAAAAGCATGGGGTTGAAAACCGTCGGCAACCGGCCGATCGAGCATCCGCACGCCTACAACGCCAAGGTCTGGCTGATGTACGGGAAGTTCGACGAATTCGCGAAGCCCTTCTTCATGTAGGGTCGCCAGCCGTAGACGCGCGGGCAGTTCGCCCCAGCGACCCGGCTCGCGCGGCGCGGTTTCGGGTTTTCCTTATGAATCAGGTACTTAGCCGCGCGCCGCTGAGGGGGCTGACTCGCCCCTCGCGACAGGTTGCCTGGCCCGGAGTGACAGCTCCTTTAAGGAGGAAATGTAGCACTACTTGTTGCATGAGTTCACGCCAAAATGTTATATATTGCCAAGGTCGAATCGCCTCTTCGGGCCTTGGGAAGAGCAGGATGGAGATCGAAGGTGAAGGGATCAAGCGGCGGCCTCAAGTAACCAGTCTCCGCCGCGGTTGAATCAAGCGCGTGAAAGGGCTTATGGGCAAGCAACGGAGCAGCAGCAAGACTCGCAGTTTTGGTGAGGTAATCCTTGCGCGACGCCGCGAGCTCGGTCTCACTCAGGCCGACGTAGCTGGTCTGGTCAAGACCTCGGTCCTCTTCATCCGCCGCCTCGAGGCCAACCTGCGCTGCCCCTCCGATGGCACCGTCGGCAAGCTGGCCAAAGCGCTCAAAATGGACGGCATCGAACTGCTCTTCCTGGCCAATCCCGAGGCCCAGCTCCTGTTCCAGCATCGCAAGGCCGAGGCCAGCTCGACCTGGAAGCACTTCAAGCACGACGAGCACATGCAGCGGGCCCACGATGTAAGCAAACAGGAGTTAGAGATGCTCGCGCAGGTGACGTTGATGGGCGACGTGCGCAGCGTGCGCGACTTTGTCTATATCCTGGACACCATTCGCAGCGTGCGATCGCAACCAGAGACCGGGAAAGTTTCAGGCAGGGCAGAGGTGCAGCGATGTCTTCGCTGATGAACGTAGGAGAGACACTGAAGTCGGCGGGTCGCGGGCACGGCCACGGCCATAGTCCGGCCGCCCGGATCGACGCGCTCAAAGTGCGCGAGGTTGACGGGTTGGTCTCCCAGTTGCTCGAGGAGATCGAGGTGCCGTTTACCTCGCTCAGCAAGAAGGTGATCGGTCAGCTCAGCGATCTCAAGCAGGTGCTGGCCGCGGACTACCGCGAAGTGCCCGGGATGCCCCCGTTGCCGCTGATCAAGGAACTGGCGCGCATCGTGGAGACCGAGATCAAGGGACGGCCCGCGATCTGGAAGAATTGGGAAGACCCGAGTGCTTTCGAGTCCATGGTCAGGTTGTTCGGCCCTCGCGAAGTGACGGTCAAGGCCGAGCCCTACCGGAAGGGCGCGGGACTCGCGCTGCGCGGCTTCTTCTGCCGCGCCAGCCTCAGCGATCAACCCAAATTCGTAATCTTCCTCAACACCGCGCATCATCCGGGGGCGGTGGCTGCTACTTTGGGCCACGAACTGGGACACTACTTCTACGGATCGCTGGTGGGCGAGGACGGTCCGATGACCGCCTTCATGGAAGGCACCTTCGGCGCGCATCTGAACGAAGAGCACGAACTGTTTGCCGACGCGCTGGTAGCGCTGTCCGCCTACAGCACCGACCAAATCAAGCAGATAAGCTCGATCGGCAAGATCGGCGCCGGAAACTCGGAGAACATCCTGAAGCGGGTCCACAAGGTGTACGAGACGATCGGCCCGCGCTGGAAGCTCGAGTTGAAACAAGAGCGTATCAGCTCCTCCTGGCGCGTCAGCTACCTGACCTCGATGATCCACTTCTTCAAACTTCGCTGCGCCCTCCTCGACAAAGCCGCCGTTTGATAGCGGCCTGCGCCCGGGCGGTCATCTTGCCCTGAAGCGATCGCGGCCAGACCGGTTTGCACTCGCCCCAAGAAGATCAGCCGGCAGGCTGTGGTTGCCTGCGGGTCGGAAGGCCTCAGAACTCCAGCGGCAGGCTGGCAAGTCCCCGCAGGAAGTAGAAGTCCCTGTACTCGAGCGGCGGCTCCGGGTCTGCGAGCCGCAGATTGGGAAACCGGGTCAGCGTTTCCTGCACCACAATCACGCTTTCGAGCCGTGCCAGCGGCGCGCCCAGGCAGACATGGATGCCGGTGCCGAAGCCCAGGTGCGGATTTGGATGGCGGGTGATTTTGAACGTGTCGGGATCCTCGAACTGGGCCGGGTCGCGATTCGCGGAACCGAAGATCGCGAAGACCAGGCTGCCCTTGCGAATCAGGGTGCCGCCAAGCTCGACGTCCTGCTTTGCGAAACGGGCGTTCGCCTGGATCGGGCCGTCATAGCGCAGCATCTCCTCGACCGTTTTACTCACCAGCGAAGGCTCCCGGCGCAGCAGCTCGAGCTGATCGCGATGGCGCATCAGAGCGAGCAAACCGTTGCCCATCGTGTTGGTCGTGGTATCGGTGCCGGCAAACAACTGCATGATTACGAAGTCCAGCAGCTCGGCGGTGGTCAGGCGGTCCGTTCCGTCCTGCAGGATCAATGCGGTCAGGAGATCGGTCCCCGGTTGGCTCCGTTTGCGCTCGATGAGCTCGGAGAAGTAAGCGCGCAACTCCACGAACCCGACCCGGATGTCCTCGGGCAGCGGCACGCCGGGCATGATGCGGACCGAACGGGTGAGCAGATCGGTCCAGGCCTTGAAGCGGGGATAGTCCTCCGGTGGCACGCCGAAAATCTCGGCCAGCACCATCGTCGGCAGCGGATCGGCCAGATCGGCCAGCACGTCGAACGTGCCCTTCGCCTCGATCGCGTCGAGCAGACCGCGCGTGATTTGGCGGATGCGCGGTTCCAAGTCCGCCACGCGCTTGGGCGTGAAGTCGCGGCCTACGGCGCGGCGGATCCGCGTGTGAATCGGTGGATCGGTAAGCAGCGTCGTCAGCATGTCCTGAACGTTGCCGTAGCCTTCATTGATGAACAGCGCTTTGGTGTCGGCCGAGAAGCGCTCATGGTCCTGCAGCACCGCGACGACGTTGGCATAGCGCGCCGCCATCACGACCGGCATGAACAGCTTCAGCGTCCGCGGAGGCCCCGAACGCAGCGCCACGTAGTGCGGGTATGGATTCGCGCGGAACGCCGGGTCAAAGGGGTTGAAGTAGAATTTCCGCTCGGCAGCGGGGGTTGCTGCGCTCATATGGGGTGATCGTCTGCTATTTCGATGGGCGCCGTCAAGCAGACCGCGCCGCTTGACCTCAGTCGGCGCGCGGAATCGGCGTCGCGCCGCGGGCGCTCGATTCGTAGCATGCCTCGACCACCGCCATCGTGTGGAACGCGTCGTCGACGCCGGAGACCAGCGAGCGATCTTCACCGGCGGCGACCCGCTGAAGATTCGACATCGGACCCTCGAAGGCCTCCAGAAACCACGAGCCGCGCAATCGCACCGGCGTCCATCCCGAACTGCCGGCCGTGACTTCCAGCGTGTCGGGCTCGCCGTGCGGATAGTTGAGGTTGACGCCCATCTTCGCGATCGCGGCGCCGAGCGTCCCCTCGATTTTCAGTTGCGACACGGCTTCGCGCGGCCCGAACTTGTGGGTGTGGTTGAGCATCAGGCTGCATCGGAGCATGTCGCCATAATCCAGAATGATACTGCTGCGGACGTTGGGATAATCGGGCATCAGCGGATAGCGCGCGCCGCGGCAGTATACGCCGCGCGGCTCTCCGGCCAGCCGTCGAATCAGGTCGAGGTAATGAATCGAATGGAGCAGGACTTCCAGGCGCGGCACTCCTTTGAGGAACGCCCAATAATCCCACGGCGTGTGCAGGTTGAGCCGCACCTCGATATCGGTCAGCTCGCCCAGCGTTCCGCGCGCGATCAAATCTCCCAGCGCCAGCATGTTCGGCGCGAATCGCAACTGGAAGTTGACTGCGGCCAGGAGGTTGCGTTCGCGGCAGATATCGCGGATGCGGCGCGCGCCGGCCAGGTCGCGTCCCATCGGTTTCTGGATCAGCACCGCCGCGCCGGCCGGCATGCGCTCGACGACGCCCGCGACATGATTCGGCGGGATCGCCACGTCGAAGACCGCCCCGGGCACCGCCAGCGCATCATCTAGCGAGTCGAACACGCGCCCGATCGCGAACGCGCTTGCCCGCTCGCGGCTGGCGGCCGGATTTACGTCGAAGATTCCGGCCACCTTGAAACCGAGCCGCGCGTAGACCGGCAGATGCGCGTCGCGCACGATACTGCCGGCGCCGATCACGACGATCGGACGCGGCGCGGAGGGCAGCGGCCAACTCTGACGGAGATCGGCGTATGAAGTCGCGGCTTCGCTCATCGACGGTCGGAAAGTCTCAATGCTACCATGCCGCCCAGAGAAATTAGAGGAAGATGAATCAGAGGAGCTAGAGGAATCAACCATGCCACGCACCATCACCGGGCTCAGCGTCCGCGACATCAGGACGCCCACCTCGCGCAGCCGGGCGGGCTCCGACGCGATGCACACCGATCCCGATTACTCGGCGGCTTACGTGGTGCTGACGACCGATAGTCGCGACGGCCTTGAAGGCCACGGCCTGACCTTCACGATTGGGCGCGGCACCGAAGTCTGCGTCGCGGCCGTCAACGCGCTCAAGCCGCTGGTGCTCGGACGCAGCCTCGAATCGATCGCGGCCGATATGGCCGGCTTCTGGCGCAGCCTAACCGGCGAAAGTCAAATTCGCTGGATCGGTCCCGAAAAAGGCGCGATTCACCTCGCTACCGCCGCGATCGTCAACGCGGTCTGGGATCTATACGCCAAGGCCGAAGGCAAACCGGTATGGAAGCTGGTCGCCGACATGACGCCGGAACAATTTGTCGGCTGCGTCGACTTCCGCTATCTCACCGACGCGCTCACGCGCGAGCAGGCGCTCGATATACTGCGGCGCAACGTCGCCACGCGCGCCGCGCGGGAGGCCGAGATGCGATCGCGCGGCTATCCCGCGTACATCACGTCGGCGGGCTGGATGGGCTACCCGGACGATCAGGTGCGCGCGCTGTGCCGCGAGGCGCTCGCCGCAGGATGGACAAGATTCAAGATCAAAGTCGGGCTCGATCGCGATGAGAACCTCCGCCGCTGCGCGATGGTGCGCGAGGAGATCGGTCCCGAATGCGCGCTGATGCTCGACGCGAATCAGGCCTGGGACGTCGGCGAGGCGATCGAGCAGATGCGCCCGCTCGCGCGCTACCGGCCGCTGTGGATCGAAGAGCCCACCAGTCCTGACGACATCCTGGGCCACGCCACGATCCGCCGCGCGATCGCGCCGATCGGCGTCGCGACCGGCGAGCATTGCCCCAACCGCGTGATGTTCAAGCAACTGATGCAGGCCGGTGCGATCGACTTCTGCCAGTTCGACAACTGCCGGCTGGGCGGCCTGAACGAAGCGATGGCGGTGCTGCTGCTCGCAGCGAAGTTCGGCGTGCCGGTATGCCCGCACGCCGGCGGCCTGGGCCTGTGCGAATACGGCCAGCACGTCTCGCTGATCGATCATATCTGCGTCAGCGCCAGCCTCGACAATCGCGCGATCGAATTCGCCGACCATCTGCACGAGCATTTCGTGAACCCGGTAGTGGTGCGAGCGGGACGTTACATCCCGCCGACCGCGCCCGGTTTCAGTATCGAGATGCGCCCCGAGTCGCTCGCGGAATTCGAATTTCCCGGCGGATCAGCGTGGCGTTGACGAGATGCGAAAGGCCGGCGAGGTGCAACTTTCCGCGTCCCGTCTCTGCACCCTCACCCGGCGCGGCATTAGCCGCTCCGTCCTCTCCCGCAACAAAGCGGGCGACGTGTTTCTCTGAGACCTTCTCCCGCTCAGTCGCGGGAGAAGAGGCGCGAGCCGATGCGGCCCGCGCAGATGAGGGTGACTGCTTCCGCCAATCGCACCCCCAAGAGTTCACGGACCCGGAGCGATCTGCTACAGCGAGTAGACGAGCCTCATCTCGGACCACCATTCGCCGGGCTTCGCGTCGGCCATCGGCTCCTGCATCGAGGCCATCAGGTGCTGCCATTCCTGGATGCGCGGGTCGCTCTGTTCGTAGCGCGCGAAGTCGCGCGCGGGATCGAATTCGTCGGTTGTCTCCATGAACATGAAGAGTTGCCGGCCGTGTATCCAGATCAGCATCCGCCGGATTCCGATCGCCTTGAGCCCGCGCTCGACTTCGGGCCAGACGCTGCGATGATGATCGATATACTTCGCGATGGTCGCCGGATCGTCCTTGAGATTGACGGTCTGGCCGTACTGCTTCATCGTCAGAACACCAGCACGCCGCCGTCGATCGGATAAGCCTGTCCGGTGATGAAGGAGGCTTCGTCCGAGCAGAGATACAAGGCCAGCGCGGCAACTTCTTCGGGCGTTCCCATCCGGCCCATCGGCTGGTACTCGGACAGCTCGCGGAACATTTCGGCCTCGCGGCCGGGGTAGTTGCGACGGATGTAGCCGTCGACGAAGGGCGTATGCACTCGCGCCGGGCAGATACAGTTGCAGCGGATGCCCTGCTTGACGTAATCGACCGCGATCGAACGCGTCATCGCGAGCACCGCGCCTTTGCTCATCGAGTAGGCGAAGCGATCGGTGAGCCCGATTAGCGAGGCTATCGACGCGAGGTTGAGGATGACGCCGCCGCCATCGCGCAGCATCCGCCGCACCGCGGCCTGCGAGCACAAATAAATTCCCTTGACGTTCACGGCGTACACGCGATCGAGATCCGCCTCGGCGGTGTTCTCGACCGTGCCGACGTGCGCGATGCCCGCATTGTTGACCAGGATATCCACTCGCGCGCCGGCCGCGTCGATCTTGTCGAAGGCGCCCTGCACCGACGCTGCGAGCGCGACGTCGCATTCGATCGCATCCGCGGCGCCGGCCGCGTTGCGGACCGCGGCCACAGTCTCGGCGGCGGCGGCCGGGTCGCGATCGAGCACCATCACGCGCGCGCCGACCGACGCGAACGTAAGCGCGATCGCGCGTCCGATACCGGAGCCGGCGCCGGTCACGATCGCGTTCTTTCCGTCGAGTCGAAACATAGGCGACGTATTATACTTCATCGCCCCCCTGCGGTCTTGCGGCTCTGGCGCGCGCGAAGCTTCTGGAGCGGGTTGACGAACTCCTCCAACTTGTCCCACACGCGGCGAATCTCGCGCCGGCGGGCCAGATGGTTCACGATTTCGAGCCTGATTCCGTCCGGGTCGGTAAAGAAGATCGCGTAGTAATCCGGCCCGTACTGCGGATAGAGTTGCGGCCGCGTGACGTCGATCTTCAGTCTGCGCAGTCCTCGCGCGGCGGCGTCGACGGCCTCGCGATTGGGAACCCGCAGGCAAATGTGATGGAGCCCCGGCGCGTAAGAATCGTGCGGCGGTTTGGCGCCGTGCGCGGGACGGATCGTCAACTGGAAGTCGCGATTGTAGTAGTGCCGATGCGGCTCGCCCTCGATCGGGCCCGTTCCTTTGCGAAAGCCGAGGAAGCGCATCACCCGGTCGTAGAATTTCTCGGCGCGCCGCAGGTCCGACACGGTTATGTAGATGTGATCGATTCCGGTGATTTCAACTTGCGATGGCTTCTTTGGCGGCATCTCAAAACCCTGCTCCTGCCCGACCGCTACTCTTGATAGGCATGCTATGCTCGCTTGAAGGGCCGAATCGATGGACTTCTCATTCAGCGCCGAACAGAAGCTGCTCCAATCGACGCTTCGCAACTTCGCCGAGCGCGAATTGTCGCCCGCCTACGCCGCGCGCGACAAAGATGAAGACCTGCCGCGATCGCTGGTGCGGCAACTCGGCGAGCTGGGATTGCTGGCCCCGATGGTCGAGGCGCGCTTCGGCGGTCAGGGCCTCGATTACGTGTCGCTCGGGCTGGCGCACGAGGAGATCGCGCGAGCCGACTTCAACGCGGCCTACGTGATGCTGCTCTCGGCGCTGGTCGGCGCGATAGTCGCGGCGCGCGGCGACGACGGCCAGCGCGCCGCGATTCTGCCGGCGATTTGCGCCGGCGAGGTGATACCGGCGCTCGCCGTCACCGAGCCGGGCGCCGGCTCCGACGCCGCGCATGCGAGCATGCAGGCGCGCCGCGAAGGCGACGCCTACATCCTCAATGGCGAGAAAAGCTCCATTTCGTTTGCCACGTCGGCCGACACCGCGCTCGTGATGGCGCGGACGGGTTCATCGGGCGAGGGCGCGCGGGGCATCAGCGCCTTTTACGTGGACCTTCATTCGCCGGGCGTGACGCGCACGCGCTTCAAGGATCTCGGCTCGCGCGCGATCGGCCGCGGGCAACTGTTTTTCGATTCGGTCCGCGTTCCGGCCGGAGCGCGAATCGGGATCGAAGGCGCCGGTTTCGTCCAGGTGATGCAGGGCTTCGACTTCAGCCGCGCGCTGATCGGACTGATGTGTATCGGCGCGGCGGAGCAGAGCCTCGACGAGACCCGCAAGTACGTAATCGAGCGCAACGCCTTCGGCGGCAGTATCGCGCGGTTCGAGGGCGTCTCGTTCCCGATTGCCGAGGCCGCGGTTCAACTGCGCGCCGCGCGGCTGCTCTGCTACGAGGCGCTATGGCTGCGCGATCGCGGCGAGCCGCACGGATGGCTGGCGGCGGGATGCAAATGGTGGGCGCCCGAGCTGGCCGCCCACGTGCTCCATCAATGCCTCCTGCTGCACGGCCATCTCGGCTTCAGTCTCGATTTGCCCCATCAGCAGCGCCTGCGCGACGTTATCGGCCTGGAGATCGGCGACGGCACCGCGCAGATCATGAAGCTGGTCGTAGCGCGCGAGCTGCTCGGCAATATCGCGAAAGGGTACTGATTAAGCGGTAGTGTCTCAGTTTGACGAGCGGAGGGGTGCAGCGGTTCATTTTAATGTGGTTGGAGACGTAGCCCTGATTGTCATTCCCGCGCGCCTTCTGCCGCGCGCGAGGAATCCCGAAATTCGAAGTTCGGGATTCTACGCGCGCCAGGCAGACAGGCGCGCGAGAATGACAACAGCCAGGCTTCGGATATGCAACCGGATTAAACCTGAATCGCTGCCGACCCCTCCACTCGTCAAACTGAGACACTACCGCTTAAGCGGCACTGATTGTGGATGTTCCAACCTCGTGATACAGCGAATTGTAGGGGCTGTGGGGGCGGGCCAAAAGCGGGAATTCGATCCGATTCATCGTGATCAAGGAGTGTCGACTATGGCAGCGGCAGCGCAACAAATCGATCTCGAACGAAGCGTCACCAATTTCATCGCGAAGCCAAGGAATCTGCTGATCGGCGGCAAATGGGTGCCGGCGGCCTCGGGTAAGACCTTCGCGACCGTGAATCCCGGCGACTGGCGAAGTGCTCGCCCATGTTGCGGAGGGCGATCGCGAAGATATCGATCGCGCGGTCAAGGCGGCGCGGCATGCGTTTGAAGAGGGCGCATGGCCGAAGACCACACCCTCGGAACGGGGCAAAATGATCTGGAAGCTCGCCGAGCTGGTCGAGAAGCATCTCGAGGAGTTCGCCGAGCTCGAATCGCTCGACAACGGCAAGCCAATCACAATCGCGCGCGTGGCCGACGTGCCGCTCGCGGCCGACCTGTTCCGCTACATGGCCGGATGGGCGACCAAGATCGAAGGCAACACGATTCCGATCTCGACGCCGGGCGCGCAATTCCTGGCCTACACGCTGCGCCAGCCGATCGGCGTGGTCGGCCAGATTATCCCGTGGAATTTTCCGCTCCTGATGGCGGCCTGGAAGCTCGGACCCGCGCTGGCCGCGGGATGCACGGTGGTGCTCAAGCCCGCCGAGCAGACCCCGCTTTCGGCGCTCAGGCTGGGCGAGCTGATCCATGAAGCCGGGTTCCCGGACGGCGTCGTCAATATCGTGACCGGGTTCGGCGAGACCGCCGGAGCGGCACTGGCGGCCCATCATGACGTCGACAAGGTTGCCTTCACCGGCTCAACCGAAGTCGGCAAGCTGATCCTGCAAGCGGCGGCCGGCAACCTGAAAAAGGTCTCGCTGGAGCTGGGCGGCAAGTCGCCCAACGTGATCTTCGATGACGCCGATCTCGAAATCGCGATTCCGGGCGCCGCGAATGCGATCTTCTTCAACCACGGCCAATGCTGCTGCGCCGGCTCGCGCCTGTACGCCGGCCAGAAAGTCTACGACAAGGTAGTGGCGGGCGTCGTCGAGCAGGCCAAGGCGATCAAGGTCGGCCCCGGTCTCGCTCCGTCTACGCAGATGGGACCGCTGGTCTCGAGCGAACAGTTCGATCGTGTATGCGGCTATCTCAAGTCGGGTCTGTCGCAAGGCGCCAAGGTGGTGGTGGGCGGCAAGCCGGTCGGCGGCAAGGGCTACTTCGTGCAGCCGACGGTGCTGGTCAACGTAAAGCGCGACATGAAAGTCGTGGAGGAGGAAATCTTCGGTCCGGTAGTCACCGCGATGCCGTTCAAGGACCCGGGCGAGATTCTGCCGGCGGCCAACGACACGATCTACGGACTCGCCGCGGGCGTCTGGACCAGGGACATCGGCAAGGCCCATCGGATGGCCGCGCAACTCAAAGCGGGCACGGTCTGGGTCAATTGCTACAACATCTTCGATGCGGCGCTCCCGTTCGGCGGCTACAAGCAGTCCGGATGGGGCCGCGAGATGGGTCACGAGGTGCTCGAACTATACACCGAAGTCAAGTCGGTGTGCGTCGGGCTCTAGCCCTGATTCCTGATCTTAGCTGACGCGGCCTGGAGAAGCATTGCGGTTTCTCCAGGCCGCTCGCTTTTGCGGTTCGTTATCCTGACTCATCCGGGCCGAAGATCAGGTCGTGGGAGCGAATCCACAGGTAGAGCTATTTCAGCAGCTTCATCAGGGTCTTTGAGCAATAGGAACGGCTCTGGCGCTGCGCTGGGATGACTGACGGCGCTACCCGGCGGTACGATTCAGAATAGCTGCAAGAGGGACGCGGGAACGCGCACGGTTGATTTGATCCCGCGTGTGATCGCAGCCCAGGACGATCAGCGGCGCACCGGCCACGGGGCGCTTATCTTCGGGGCGGACGATGGGTCGGTGCGCTGTCTCGATACCATTCGGCGCCGCGACTGGCCGGCTACAGAGACTACGCGCTAACCGCCACGCCGTTTCCCCGGATGATCCGGACCGCTATTTATTTCCGACACTGCGAGGAGCAAACTGGTCGGTTCGGGAGGAGATAGATCACAATGCGTTTAGGCAAGTGTCCGAGTTGCAAACAGAACAAATTTGAAGAAAAAGATACGGGCCATCGAGAATGCCGAAATTGCGGTGCGGTCGGGTGGGCGGTTCAAACCCCCATCAAGGAAGTTGGGAAGGGCAAGGGGCTCACGTGTCCTTGGTGTTCCCAAGGCGGGCTTCAAGTCGTCGCAGAAAAAAGTGGCTACAGACTACGACGTTGCACGGTGTGCCTGTACACGCTGATTGAACCCCCAGCCACCGCTTAAAGGGCGGGGCTCAAGCGCGATGGCGGTTATACCTTGACCGGCTGTCGGCGCTACGGGCGCGAGCCGAAGCTCGACAGCGGGGGGCGGGGGCGCGTGACGACACTAAGCGGCGCGCGATCCGAAGCGCCGCGATGCGACTCGCGCCGCGCCATCGGACCGTGTTAATTGAGCGGGTATGAAGCTCCGCCACGCCGCCGCGCTCGCTCTCCTGTTCAGCGCATGTGCCACTACGGCTTCAACGATGAAGAGTTGGGTGGGTAACCTGAGAGCCAATTGCTCGCATCATGGGGCGCGCCCGACAGGGAGGCGGCCCTTGCTGGCGGCGGGAAAGTAGACACCTGGGTCACGACAGGAGGGACTGCCGAGTATGGTCTGCACACCTGCCGACAAACCTTCACGGTCAATTCAGAAGGCGCGATCGTTAACTGGGCATACGCCGGTTGCTCGTCGTTTTGACCGTCTGGCAGGCGCGTGGCCGATGGAGGTTCGGAGTGAAAAGCACCGGACAGAAACAGCGGCAATGGAATTATCCATCCCTACGGGATTCTGCGGGAGAGGTTCATCGTAGTGCTCAACGTGACCTTTTACGCAGATGAGAGCGGCATACATGATCCGCACGGTGAGCAGCCCGGCTCGGAAGTCGCCGCGATAGGTGGTTACATCGCTACTAAGGAGCAATGGGAGAGGTTCGAGCGCCGCTGGAAAACGGCTCTCAGGAAATACAAAGTCCGACAATTACAGTTTCACATGTCGGAGTTCTACCTGAAGGAGCCGCCGCCGCCTTACGATAAGTGGACTGCAACAAAGAAGAAAACATTCTTGCGAACCATGATGCGGATAGCGCACGACAACACGCTCTTTGGATACGCTTCGATGGTCGAAACAAAAGCATGGGATGCAATTCTGGATGACGCAGCAAAGACCGCTCCCAATCCCTACTTCTTATGTTTCCAGAATTTTTTTGCGAAGTTTCAGAACTTTCTAAAAGAAGACTTCGATCCTCACGTGAGCAAAGGTAAGCCGATCGAAGACATCGCCTTTGTTTTTCACCAACACCAGGAATTCGGGGCCGCCGCAGAAGCCGGATTTGCAATATCCAAACGGATTTCAGACCCGGATGATCGGCTTTCAAGTATAACCTTTGGCTCGTCGAAAGAGTACGTTCCTCTGCAAGCTGCCGACCTTTTTGCTTTCTTTGCACGGCGAAGATTTACGCGCCATTTGAAGCGAATCCCACAGGACGAATTCGAGTCGCAGTTACTTGCGCACGAGAACGTTCGTTTGATATTTCTCAGTCCCGACAATCTAAGAGACCTACAGCAGAACCGGGCTAAGGCAGAGCCGAATTCGGAGAACCGATGAGGTAGAAAACGAATCTCGGTTTCGGGCGTTTCCCTGTGGCTAAATTGGGGCTGTTTCACCAACCGCTATCGGTTTAATCGGTCGGTAACGGGATGCCTGCCGACCGAGAACCCCTGAGACAAAGCCCCATTGTGACTGGTTGTGACTCAATCCCTACTCACTGGCGAGGACTCAAAATCCTCGGTGCGCAAGCACATGCGGCTTCAAGTCCCGCCCTCGGCATCATTGAAACTCTCTAGACAGTCCGCTTCGGCATCGCGAAGCGCTCCACTCTGAGGGTCGCTATCCCGACTCGGGCGGGCCGAAGATCAGATCGTGGAAGCGAATCCACAGGTAGAGCTATTTCAGCAGTTTCGTCAGGTCCTTCGGCAATAGGAACAGATGAAGTGGATCGGTCGGGCTTGGTTCGAAAATGACCCCGACTTGGCTGAGGTTCACGACTTTCCCCGCGACCTCCAAGGCCAAGTCGATCCCTCAGTCAACGACCCAAGAGGCAGAGAGGGACACATCGGATGACAGTGACGACCGAATCAGGAATGGCGGATTTTGGTCGAGGACTGCAACTAGCGATTGAAACGCGAAGAAGCGGTGAATCAGATCGTGAACTTAGGATACGGGGACATCACTTCAGCTTCTTTCGCCATTCGGTCCAATTGACTTCGGACGACTCGATGACTTCCAGGTCGGCGACCGCGATCTGATCGGTGAACAGGATCAGGTTGTTGCACGACCAGCGAGCGTTCGGGGCGATGATACTGTCGAAACCCAGGAAGTAAGCCGCGTCACCGATTGCTTGACTGGGCTCATAGAGGATCTCGCGGTATCTGGCGGGATCGACACCAAGCGGAACCATCGCGTCTAAATCCGGAAGCCTGAGGGTCTTCGCGGTCCTGACCCTGATGCGATGCAATCCGTACCTTATTTTTGACGGAAAGACCGGCTGACGTGACAGATGAAAGTGGACTTCTGCAACGGCTCCATCCGGGGCCAGGGAGGTGTAGAGTACGTCAAACAACGTGGGATCCCAGCGTCCTCCGGAAGCGTTGCCCTGCAGAGGATCCCGACCGCCGCGTACCGCCCGCCAAGTTTCTCCGGCGTAAGGAACTCTTTTGAAGGCGTCGAGCGCGTCGAGCAGTGCGGGATCGCGCGGCTTCCGTGCTCCCGGCATCGCGGTTCAAGCCCGGGCAATCATAGGTAGGCGCCGGCGTCGAGGCGCTCGATAACGGCGAGAACTTCCGGCGTGCGGTCGGCGATGATCAGGTCGATCGCGCGTTCGTTGTTAAGCAGCGGATGTTTCGCATGAAGCCATAGCCGCGTCTCCGGCGGTGTGTAGAAGTCTGACAGTCGATCTACGACATAGCGCAGGTCGGCAATGATGGTCTGGGTCGCGAGCGGCGGCGAGGCCTTACCGCTCTTCCATCGCGATACACTCGGCCGCGACGCATTGACGATGTTTGCGACATCGGAGCCCTTGAGCCCCCCTCGCTGCTCAAGATCATTAAGAATTCGGGCTACTGCGCTCTTCATGAACTGACTAGCCTTTTCCTTCGGCCGTTTGGCCGCGACTTGGGTGCTCCGCACTTAGTAGAGGCCTTAAATGCAAGATGAAAGTCTAGAAATCAACTAACCCGGCGATGTTCTGGCGATGCCCACTAGAGAGCCAATCCGAATGAAATGCCCAATCGGCTCGGGCTTGGGAGTCAGATAGTGAATTCTGGCCCTCATGTTCGAATACCTATATATGTTGCATAAGGGTTTCGCAATAGGCCATGGATGAAACCGAATCGCACCAATCGTCGACCATACTGCGATGCCCACTAGCGTCGCGCTCACTACAGAAATCCGAACTCAATTCTCCGATGCCTGAATCGAGAAAAGGGCGCTCCTGAGGGTGAGGCTTGCAAAAGCGGACAGAAAGCGGACATTTCGATCATTCGCCTATGTCCGAGAACCAAAAAGTGCTTGATTTTGTTGGTGGAGCTGACGCGGATCGAACGCGCGACCTCCAGAATGCCATTCAGGCGCTCCCCAACTGAGACTACAGCCCCGTCACTCCGAAGGTGGCTTCAGCCAAGCGAAACCGTCGCGCGGAGCCGACCTGACCTGCGCTCAGGCAGGAGCAGGCCCTGCGCGCGAGGCCTGGCCGGGCCGGCGATCGCGGTTGTCGTTCACTCACCGTTCGCCGGGCCGAAAATCAGATCGCGGGAGTGAAAGCGAATCCACAGGTATAGCTATTTCAGTAGCTTCATCAGGTCTTTCAGCAATAGGAACAGATGAAGTGGGTCGGTGGGGCTAGGTTCGAAATCGAATTGCTCGTACCAGCGGCGCGCCTCGTCGTCTTTCGCGTGCACGACCAGGGCCCGGATACCCGCGATCTCGGCAGCCTGCGCTGTCCGCAGCAGGGCGTCCTTGAGGAGCCCCCTGCCGATTCCCAAGCCCTGCTCGGAACGGTCGACGGCGAGCCTGGCCAGGATCATTACCGGCACCGGATGGCCGGCAAGGCCCTTGGCAGTGCGTGATGGGGAATCTTCTCGCTGGACCGACCCGACGGCCAGACTGTAGTAGCCGACCACTCGCCTCCCGCGACAGGTCACGTAGGTCTGCGCCGCGTTAGCCGCTTGATTCGCCAGAGCGAATCTCTTCAGGAAGCGATTGAGGTCTTCTCGTCCGCAGTCGAACGGGTCGATGAGGTCTTCAGCGCTCAGCCTGTGGATCGGTGAGAAAGGCTCGCGCGAGCCGCTCACCTCGGAACACTCCGTTGGGCGAGGAGCCGGGCCAGCCGCGGCTTCACGCGCGGGGGCCTATCCAGGATCCGCACGAAGGTGTTCCATCGTTGCTTGTCAAGCACGAAGGAGCGGCGGTCTTCGAGAGTCTCGGCCGCCGCGGTCAAACCCGCATCCAGCAGAAACTGGCTGACCGTCTTGTCAACCTGAGTTGCGGCCATCTGCAGCGTGTCTTTAGCGGCGGGGCTGACCCGCACGTCGATACGCTCCGTTTTCGAGCTTGCTGCCGGCATCAGAAACGTCCCTCTGCTTTCTTCATAGCATCCGGACATTGTCCGGACAAGAGGAACGGCAAAGTTCGGATACTCGCGATTTGCGGAATCAGCGGGCTCCGCCGTCCGGGCCGAAGATCAGATCGTGGGAGCGAATCCACAGGTAGAGCAGGAACAGCACGATCACCGGACCGCCGAAGACTGAGTATTTGACGTGGATTTCCTGGCCGGGAACGTGAAAGTAGAGCAGGATAAACGCCAGCAGGCTGAAAACAACCTGCGAGAAATAGAGCAGCGCCACAATCAGTGCCCATCGCCGCTGCGCGAGGATTCCGATCGCGAAAAAGCTGATGACCGTGGCCTGTCCAAGCAACACGAACCGCGCTATCAGGCCGTAGAATTTGGATCCGAAGATTACCGCTTGAACCGGATCGGCGGCGTCTCCGGCACCGCTCTGCGTGAAGACCCGGACGATCAACCCGAGAGCCCACACCACGAAGATCGCCGCGAAGATCTTCAGGTCCACCGGCCATCGATTGTCCTGGCCGCTTTGCATGATTCCAGCCGCTGGTGAATGCGCAGCGCCGCCGCCGCGGCTACGCGTTCTTGCCCTGCTTGCCCTCGATCCACTGGAACATCAGGTCCTCGTAGTACTCCAGGTTGCGGCCGAGCAGGAAGACTTTGGACGAATTCCCGATCCGCGCGTAGACCGCGGTCTGGGTGGGATTCTCGCTGCCGATCTGCAGGCGGATCGGCTCCTTCTTTCCCGGCGCCTCGATTTCGATTTCGGACTGCGGATGGTCCAGGCCGAATTGCGCCATAGCCGTTGGATCGTCGGAAACGACTTCGACGTCGCCGGCCTCGACCAGCAGCGCGCTCAGCGCCTTCATCAGGTCCTGCGGTGCGAACGCGTTGGGCGGCGTGACGATCGCGTAGAGCTTGCCGTCGGCGGTCTTGCTGAACTTGAGCTTCTCGGCGCCGCGCGTGATCGTGAGCGCATCGACCGCGCTCAGATCGAGCAGGCTCGCGCGCTCGTGCGCGATATCGAGCTCACGGACCTCAGGCCGGTCGGCCAGCACGTAGTAGGGCAGCAGCACCGCCAGCAAGACCGTGAACAAGATTGTGGGACGCGGGCTCATACGAAGAACCTTCTGCGCACGAATACCACCATCCCAATCGCGAACATCAAGGCCGGTTCGACCACGACGCCGAGCATGAAAGCATTCCGCGCCTGCTGGTCGGTAACATAAAAAGCCGCACCCGCGGCGTTGATCCGTTCGCGGCTCGCGATCAGGATCTCGTCGCCGGCCAGCTCGTTGATCGCGTTCATGATCAGGTCGCGATTCCCCAGCATCTCGAAGAACTGGTTGGAGGCGAAGTCGGAATCGCCGAAAGCCACGATTCTCGTCATCTCAGTTGTGGGCACGTGCGCTTTGTCCGCCGGCGCGAGGTCAACCTCGACGGCGACCGGCACCGGGCCCATGATGTCGCGGCCGGCCTTATACTCGGTGATTCCGGTGGTGACCGTCTTGTCGTCGCCGGAGGCCCAGCTCTCGTGCGATGAACGAAGCATCACGCTGGTGCGCTGGAGCTGCAATCCGTCGGGCGCGCCGGCGCCCGCCAGGCCGTCGGCCTCGACCCCGCGCGCCATCGAGAACACCGCCGGCCCGACCATCGCACGCGTGATCACGTTGTCCTCGGATCGGAGCGGAATCTGGGTCGTCAGGATCTCGCCCGCCGAGAGCCGGTAGGCCGGATCGACGATCACTCGATCCATGAAATCGACATGGTACAGCTTGAGCAGTTTCACCAGGCTCGGCGCGGCGTATGGATCGAGCATCACGATCAGATGGCCGCCGCGGGCCAGATATTGCGCGAGCGCGGCGAGCTCTTCGGGCAGGAAATCCTTGCGCGGTCCGAGGATTATCAGCACCGTGGCGTCATCGGGCACGCCGCTGGCGAACAGCGACAGATTGTCGAGCTGGTAGTTGTTCTGCTGCAGCAAGCCGCTGAGCGAGGAATAGCCAAGCTCGCGATTGGTGTCGAACACATCGCGCTCGCCGTGCCCGGCGGTGAAATAAATCTTCTTGTTGGAGGCATGCGTGGTTTCCAGGATGGCCGGGACCAGAATGTCGGAGCGGGCGTTGTCGAAGTCGCGCCGGCGGCCCTCGGACTCGACCACCACCTCGCCGTAGCTCGAAACGCCGTATTGGCGCGCCAGGCCGGGCGCCTTGTTCACGTCGATTATCTGGTAGGAGACGCGCGGCGTGTAGGCCGCCAGCCTGAACAGCAACTCCTCGAGTTCTTTGTACTCGGGGTCTTCGCTCCTGATGAAGCACATCACCTTTACGTCTTTGGTGAGATTGTCGAGCACGCGCCGGTCGAAGCCCGAGAGCGTGAAGCGCTTGGTCGGGGTCAGATCGAGACGCAGATTGTGATCGAAAATGATCAGGTTGAGGACCGCCATCAGGGCCGCGAGCGCGACCGCGGTATAAGCGAGCAGCGCGTAGTTCCACCATAGCGACCCGCGTCCTGGCGACGCGGCCGATTCTAGCGGCGGCCGGTCCACTTGCGCGCCTCCATCGAACGCAGCGTCAGAAAGCTGAAGAACATGATGAAGAACAGGAAGAACGCAACGTGCCAGCTATCGATGACGCCCTTGGCGAAGGGCTCGAAATGATCGAACAGCGAGACCGATCGCACCGCGTCGCCAAGCTGGTTTCCGAACGAAGCCTCGTTCCAGTTGAGAATCCAGAAGAACAGCAAAAGCGCGATCGTCGCGACGCCGGCCACGACCTGGCTCTCGCACAGCGACGAGATGAAAATCCCGCAGGCGATAAAGCCGCATCCCAGCAGCACCAGACCCAGATAGCCCGCGGCCAGCGGCAACAGCGGAAAGCGATGGATGCTGTACAGGTAGCCGGGGTAGAGCAGCGTCAGCGCGAGCATCATCAGGAATATCACCTTTGAGGCGAGGAACTTGCCCCAGAAAATCTCGGTGTCGCGCAGCGGATAGGTGTAGAGCAGCTCGATAGTGCCGAGTTTGCGCTCCTCCGCGAACAGCCGCATCGTGATGAACGGCAGGGTGAGCAGCAGGCAGAGCCGGATGTCGCTCAACAGCAGGGCCCAGTAATTCTGGAGGATGTCCTGCGCGAACGACATGGTCTCGAAGAACACCAGGTCGGTATAAAAATAGTAGCCGGAGATCAGCAGGAAGATGGCCGACAGAATGTAGACCAGCGAGAAGGCGAAGTACGAGCGCAACTCCTTGCGCGCCACGGCCAGCGTCCGCTGCGGTGAAAACCCGATCCGGATCGCGCGGCGCGGCGGCGCAGCCGGCTCGGATCGCGCCTCGGCGATATCAAGTGCGGCAGCCCGCTCAGACATGGTCTTCCTTCGTGTCTTCCTTGGTGTCTTCTTTCGTCACCAGCCGGATGAACAGATCCTCGAGGCTGAGCGACACCGGCTTGATCTCCAGCAGGCTCCAGCCGTGATTCACGACGCTCTGCGCGATCGCCGAGCGCGCGGCGTCGCCGTGGCCGCGGGCGAAGGCGACGAAACTGCATACTCCGTCGGCGCCGGCTCGTTCTTCGACCCGCTCGACTTCCGCCAGCGCGGCGAGCGCCTGGCGGACCTGCTCGCGCGGCCCGGCGACCGAAACCAGCGTCTGCTCGCTGCCCTGGAGCTTCGCGGTGAGGCTTTCGGGCGTATCCTGCGCGACGATTTTGCCCCGGTCGATTATGACGACGCGCCGGCAGGTCATGTTCACCTCGGGCAGGATATGGGTCGAAAGCAGGACCGTCGAGCGCCCCGCGAGCGAGCGGATCAGATCGCGGATTTCGACTACCTGGCGCGGATCGAGCCCCACCGTCGGCTCGTCGAGGATCAGCACCTCGGGATCGCTCAGGATCGCCTGCGCGATACCGACCCGCTGCCGGTAGCCCTTGGAGAGCTTGCCGATGAGCTTCTTGCGCACCTCGCCGAGACCGCAGTTCGCGATCGCGAACTCGATCCGCCGGCGCGTGTCGGCACGATCGAGGCCCTTCACGCGCGCGCCGAACTCGAGCAGCGCGGTCACGCTCAAGTCGGGATAGAGCACCATGTTCTCGGGCAGGTACCCGATCCGGCGGCGGCTTTCGAGCGAATGGCCGGCCACGTCGAGACCGGCGATGAATGCCTGGCCGGAAGTGGGCGGAAAAAACCCGGTCAGGATCCTCATGATCGTGGTCTTGCCCGAGCCGTTGGGGCCGAGCAGTCCGATGATCTCGCCCTTCTCGACCTTGAAGGACACGCGATCGACCGCCAGTGTCGGTCCGAAATACTTCGTGAGGTCTTTGACCTCGATCATCAGTCCAGTCCCTGTCTTGCCGGTTAGGATATCTTGCCGGTCAGAATCGTTGACGCGCCGCGACCGCGGTCAGGCGCCGTTACGGTCGCGCGCTTGATGCGGGTAGAGACGCCAGCCATTGTAGAAACCCACGACCGGGACTGTCAATTCGCCGGTCTGACCGCTACGCAGAGCGCTGACCACCGTTTCGGATCATAAACGCCTCGGCTACAATCGAAGTTCCGGACGCATCGCAATGCCTCGTTTTTTTCTCGGCGGTCTGATTGTGGCGTTGATCGCCATCCTGATTGGATGGCGATGGTACGGGCAGGAGCGCGCGATCGAGGACCGTCAGGCCGGACAGATCTCGGATCTGGGCACGCAGGTCGGGAAGCTCACCAGCGACAACGCTCGCCTCAACGCCGAGCTCTCCAAGGTGCAGGAGGAGGAGACCCGGCTGACCCAGGACAACGGCGCCCTGCGCGAGACAATCGAAAAGTCCAGGCTGACCGGCAAGGTCCCGCCGAAGGACGCGGAAAGCGCGCTGCCTTATCCGCCGAAATGATCGGAACGCCGGCTAGCCCTTGCCATCCGGCGGCGGCCTTAGCGCGAAGCGCTGGAACTCGGCGAGGAAGCCGAGCGAGCGCATGTTCGGCATCCGATCCAGATAGACCTCGCCCTTGAGATGGTCGGTCTCGTGCTGGATCACCCGGGCGTGGAAGTCGGTCGCGACGAAATCCAGCGGCTCCGCGTTGCGGCCCAACGCCTGCACGCGCACGCTCTTGAATCGAGGCACCGTGCCGCGCAGGTCGGGAATACTGAGACACCCTTCTCCGTCCTCGACCATCGTGCGATCGAGCACGGTCACGACCGGATTGACGATCACGGTGAGCGCGATCGGCGGCGCGTCGGGGTAGCGCGGATTATGCTCGCATTCGAGCACCGCGAGCTGAAGCGACAGATGGACCTGCGGCGCTGCCAGCCCGACGCCGTTGTACTCGTGCATCGTCTCGACCATGTCGTCGAGCAGCTTCTGGAATTCCGGCGTCCTGATCCGCTCGGCCGCAACCGGTGCCGCAACTATCCGCACACAGGGATGACCGATGCGGGCAACTTTGAGGATCATCGCGCCGACTCCACTCCAACCATGCGGAGCGATCCTACCGATTCGGAGCGCGGCGGCAAACACTCCGTTCAGGCCCGGCCGGGGCGCAAATTTTTCGCGCCGCGAACGGCCGACATCGCATCGTATCGTAGGAAGATGCTACATTCGGTATCACACGCCTGGATGAGTCCTGGCAGCGTCCGGCTGGCCCGTTAATAACCGGACAATACCCGTCATTTAGTAATATTTTCTGTCAAGAAGTTGAATTCGGCCCCGGTGGCTGTTAATGATCTGCGCAGACCGCCGGCGTTGCTGGTGAGGTGGACGCTGAGGAGGAGGGTTGCGAAGGATCGGGTTGGCGAAGGATGGGCGACGCGCTCGCGGGTACGGACTCGCGATGGCGATGCGGTGTGGAAGCCAGTGCGGCCTGGCGGTGATGGTGACGAGGCGGGCGGGGGCCGCGCGACATGCCTGGGACGAACCCGATCGCGATTGGTGCGGCGCAAGTGATGAGGGGCGGGAAGTGAGGCTTTGCCGCATCGACAATCCGCGCAACAACGCCGGCGGTGAATTTCGGACGGGAACCCCGAGGAGTGACTACGCACGTGCGGCAAAGCTCACGCTCGCGCCGCCTGCTCGATGCACTTGCGGACATCCGTCGGCTTGCCCACCAATGCGTACCGCCACGCGCCATAGGTGCCGTCCGCGTTGACCGCCTCAACCCACTTTTGCGCCGCCCGTTCCTTTCACTTCCTTGCGCTCGTCGTAGCCTTTAACTTCCAGAATCAGGTGAACGGGCGGCTCGGTCTTTAGCCGGACAATGAAATCGGGTACGTAGTCGTGCGCCTCGCCATTGTAGAAGTACGGGACCGCGAATCCGAGACCGGCGTTTTTCACGAACGCTTCGACCGCGTCATTCGTGTCGATCAGATAGGCCGCGGACTGCTCCCACTGCTTCGTGTCCGCGACGACATAGTTCACGTGGCTCTTCACGACCTCCCGCACATCCCGGCTGGTCCAGAAATCGACCTCTGATGTCGAGCCCGGCCCGCGCCGTGCCTCGTAGATGGGGACGATGGGCGCCTCTCCTTGAGCCCGGATTTCCATTTTCCAAGTGAACTGCCAATTTGATAAAATGCGACCAAAGCCCTGATGGATGCGGGTTTGGATGCGATCGGGGCGGTGCGGAGGTGGAGAGGCGGTGGGTGAGACACAAAATCGGCCCTTTCAGTTCTCGTTCAACAGCTCGTTGATGGTTGATTTCCAAGGTTCACGGGTGACCTCGGACGGCGGCTTGCTGCTGGTGCGGGAGTTGGACGAGCGGTTGGGCCTGGGCGAACTCATCGAACAGCATCTGGCCGACGCGCGCGGCAAGAACACCCAGTTGCCACTGACCGACTTGGTGCGGCAGTCGATATACAGTCGGCTGGCGGGGTACGAAGATGTCAACGACGCCGAGCGGCTTTCCCGAGACCCGGCCTTCCGGCTCATTGGCTCCAGTAAGATTTGGGAGCGCGGCGCGGCGTTGACCTCGCGCTTGCAGTCGTTCGAAACGGAGCTGCTGACGCAAGAAGAAAATCTCGCCGGTCTGGCCGCGCTCAATCGAGGGTTGATTGCGAGGGCGGAGGCTATCGATTCGCCCCGCCGGGTGGTGCTGGACATGGACTCAACCGAGGTTCCGGTCTACGGCGAGCAGGAGCACAGCGCCTACAACGGCCACTTCGAGTCCACCTGCTATCATCCCTTGCTGCTGTTCAATCGCGAAGGCGACTGCCTCGCCGCCAAGCTGCGCCCCGGCAACGTGCCCAGCGCCGAGGGCTGGGAAGAACTGCTGTTGCCCGAGATCGAACGCCAACACGAGCAGGGCAAGCAAGTAGTCTTCCGCGCCGATGCGGCCTTCGCCAAGCCGAAGCTCTATGCAGCACTGGAAGGGCGCGACGTAAAGTACGCTATCCGGCTTCCCGCCAACGATATTCTGGAGCGGGGTATTGCGGAGTTGTTGAGGCGGCCAGTGGGACGGCCAAGCCATAAGCCGCTGGTGCGGTACAGGAGCTTTCTCTACCAGGCGGCCAGTTGGAACAAGGCGCGGCGGGTGGTGGCGAAGGTGGAGTTCCACTTCGGCGAGTTGTTCCCCCGCGTCGGCTTCATCGTGACCAACCTCACGGCGGAGAGCCGGGCGGTGGTGCGGTTCTACAACAAGCGCGGGACGGCGGAGCAATGGATTAAAGAGGGCAAGCAGGCGGTCGCAATGACGCGGCTTAGCTGCCACCGCTTCCGCTCCAACGAGGTGCGCCTGTGGCTCAGTCTGATAGCCTACAACCTCGGCAACCTCTGGCGGCGGCTCGTCCTGCCAAAAGGGATCGCCAACTGGTGGCTTACGAGCTTGCAGCAGCGGTTGATGAAAACCGGCGGCCGTTTGCTCAAGCACGCCCGCTACTACTGGTTGTTGCTCGCGGAGAGTCACCTGACGCGGCGGCTCTTTGCCAGCATGCTACAAAGGATCGCCATGCTGCCGTCGCCAGCGGGATAGGGCGAGCGTTGAGCGGAGCAAGACTTCGATGATGACGCTGGGGCGGCGGGAGAAGTGTCTGCGGATGCTTCCCATGTTGCAAATGTCTAGTGCAAAATGCTGGCATGAAATACGGCTATGCCCGCGTCTCGACCGACGACCAGACTCCCGCCCTGCAACTCGCGGCGCTGAAGAAGGCCGGATGCAAAACGGTATTCAAGGCTAAAATGCCGCGGAGATAGGGACTCGCTGGCGGTGGACGCAGTTTTACGCTCGAATTTGAGTTTTCGGTAGGAACAGGGAAGGAAAAATGAAAACTCTGGATTGAAGTTAAGAAGGAGACTCCCGTGTTCGACTTCAAAGTAGCCGATCGCCGTCGTAGATTCCTCGCATTAGCAGCCTTGGTTCTTCTGACAGCCTGCAGGTCTTTCCATCTTCCGACAGGCTGCGGGTCTAATAAGGAAGCCAGCAGTAGAAATCCCGGCACGGCTCCGGCGTCCCGTTCGCCTGAAGAGGAACTCATTAACCGCTGGGATAGCCTCAGATCATCCAATGACGACGACATGACGAAGATGGCTCGGCAGAGACTTGACGGCGCCGTCAACGACACGGACGCATTTTCTAGCATCATGGCCGCTCAACTGCTAGAAGCTGGCGGCGACGTTAAAGCCGCAATGGCAGCCGCGGATTCTGCTGCGATGAGATTTCCACAAGAGGACTCGCCTCACTACTTTCTGGCGAAACTGTACTACAAGCTAGCCATATTCGATGCTGTCGACCGGCGCGTGTATCGCATAAGTACGCTGCCGCTCTCAGAATCGACTAAGGATGGCATGGATCAGGCTACAAGAATTGAAATCCATGAGCTTACAAACCCAAGAACGCCAGTCTATCGCGCACTTCTTAAAGACGTTGGCATAACCGAACCCCAAACGCTGGCCTTGCGAATGTATATGATCGATCCTATTGAGTCCCGCCTAATATAGTGACATTGCTGGTGTTCTGTGTTAAGCTTTGGGCATGGGATTTCCAGCAGGGGTAGGCAGGGACTTCGAAGCACTGGAGCGGCGGCGCCTGCGTGCAGCGAATCTGCTCGCGAAGGGACTGAGTCAGTCGGAAGTGGCGCGCCGGGTGGGCGCCCATCGGCAGTCGGTGAGCAAGTGGGCGGCGGAGTTGCGCGTCAACGGACGCGCTGGGCTGAAGAAGGCGGGTCGAGCCGGGCGCAAGCCGCGACTGAGTGCGGAGCAGATCAACCAGCTCGAGCGCGGACTCAGACGCGGGCCGCAGGCGCTGGGGTATGAAACCAGCCTGTGGACTGCGAACCGGGTAGTCCATCTGATCGAGCAGGAATGTGGGGTGAGTTATCATCCGGGGCATGTGTGGAAGATCCTGCGGCGGCTCGGATGGAGTTGCCAGCGACCGGCGGGCCGGGCTCTGGAGCGTGATGAGAAAGCCATCCAGCGCTGGAAGAAGGAGCGTTGGCCGGAGTTAAAAAAAAGGCCAAAAATCAGGGCCGGACGATCGTCTTCATCGACGAGAGCGGACTGAGCGAGCGGCCCCATCGCTGCCGCACCTGGGCGCCGCGGGGACAAACCCCGGTGCTGCAATATCACTTCAACTGGAAAACCCTTTCGGCGATGGCGGGGGTAACGTGGTGGAACTTTTACTTTCGGCTCTTTCCCGGCGCCATCAAAAGTCCACAAGTGGTCGAGTTCCTGGAACATCTGATGCGCCATCTGCCGGGCCAGCTGCTGATCATCTGGGACGGCCTGCGCAGTCATCGCAGTCGCCTGGTGTGGGACTTTGTCCGCCAACAGCGCGGACGGCTGTGGCTGGAATTTCTTCCCGCCTATGCGCCGGAACTCAATCCGGTCGAGTATCTGTGGTCGCACTGGAAACAACACGAACTCCCCAACTTCTGCCCGACCACCTTCGCGCAGTTGAGCGTGCACGCCCGTCGCGCGCTCAAGCGGATGCGCCGCAGACCCTCCCTGGTGATGGCTTTCTGGCAGCAAGCGCAACTGTTTCCCTTGTAAGTATATTACGCGAAGCTCAATAATAAGGTCATTGGCCCAAACCCTGCGCCCACGATTCAGCAAATGATAGACAAGATCGGGCTGCCGACCGTCTTTCCGATTATTACCCTGACGCCTGACACCCGCAACGCCGCGATCCTCGGCTGGGTTAAGAGAGAGCTTGATATCGCCGCGTCAAAGAGTCCAACGCCAACCCCGGAGGGTGTTGGACTGATCGATAGAACAGAAATGGCAGCGATTCGACAACGGGTCAACGGGCTCCTGGGCAATGTCAGTGCGCAGAATCAGAACACCTCTCAAGATTCGACGGAGGATACTGGCGAAACCATTCACTACGCGGCAGAGAATGGTGATTTAAGACGGGTCCAAACCCTGTTGTCAAGTGGAACTCCTGTGGACGAGATAGACAGCCACGGATCGACAGCCTTGACCTATGCCGTTCGCAACGGGCATGTAGAAATTGTGCAGTTACTGCTCGATAAAGGTGCCAACATAGAAATCGGAGATAGTGCCGCCCACGGGACACCATTGATATGGGCAGCTTACAAAAACCAAGAAGCGGTCGTTCGCCTTCTCATCCAACATGGCGCTAATATCAACGCAACAACAGCCGACGGTATGACAGCTCTGGATGCGGCAATCCACACAGGCGCAACGAGCGCCGAAGCAACACTGAGGGCGTTTGGAGCAAATGGAAAACCGGCAGAAGGCCCAATCGAACTCGTGGGACTTAGCAGATCGGGAATGATCGTGTTAGAAAATCGCGAATCCTATCCGATCAATTATTGCACGATTACACTCTCCGGTGGGTTTAAGGTCAAAACTGACTTCCCCGCAAGGGGGGATCCCATGGCCTTCCTTCCAAGTGACTTCAAGCGTGATGACGGTACCAGTTTCAGCGGCGGAGCCTCCCAGGTGCCAACGGTTATATCTGAAAAGTGTAATGGCAATTGAGGCCCAGGGTTGGCAGGATTATAACTGGCTGATGGGAAGCACCAGCCTGCTCCGGTCTTCTGCGTTTCAAGAACGGGGAAATTTCGGTCTTTTAGTGGGCAAACGGCCGGTGCCACGAAGCAAGCTTCCAGAGGACCGGAGGACCGAAAGAACGGGAAAGGGTGTGGAAATGCGGAAAACAACAGATTTTTCCCGCATTTCCACAGCAAGTACTACTGCTACGACGGCTAGTAGAGCATTCCTTTCAAAACTTCGAGGCCCGACCCGCCCACAAAAAACCCGGAAGAGCCAAAAACGGTCCTTGTATAGATTGCCCTGAGTAAGGAATTTGCCGTGGAATCGGAGACATTTACCATGAATATCGCGCTTCGGAACTCGCTCTTAATGGCGGCAGCAGTTTCAATTGGCATTTGCACGACCTCCTGCAAAGACAACACAGCGCAGCCACCCTCCGCTCAGACAACGTCTCCCGGTTCAAGATTTGTAGACAACGGCGACCAGACCATCACCGATAAGGAAACCGGTCTTACGTGGACTAAAGATGCCTCGCCAACGGTGCCAGGCTCGTCTCAATGCTCCCAAAACTACGGGCTTGGAAGCAGTACATTCGTAAAGTGTTTAAATGCCAACAACTACGCAGGGCATAGCGACTGGAGCGTACCAACTATTCAGCAGTTAGCGAGCCTTTGCAATAAAACCGGAGATATCGTCTGGCTAAATCAGATCATTACGAGAGGACTTCCGCTGGGACCCTGCAACAATGATAGTACGGTTGATATGACGAGTTTTCTAACTCAGCAAGGCTTTACGCATGTTCATTCGGATAAGTGGTACTTTTCATCCATTTCCAGTGAAAGGCCCGGCGTATGACTTGTCTCGATGTACGCCTTCGGTACGATTACATATGACGATACTCTCATAGGCACCGGCTACATCTGGCCCGTACGCATGAAGCGCAGCAATGCACTTGCGCCCAACTAGACCTCGCATTCTTGTTCCGCCGACTTATTTGACCTGTGTGTGGCGGTGCAGCGAAGCTAGCTGCCGTTCTAACAGGTGAAAGTCCTTGGAAAGCCCTCACCAGGCCCTCCTCCCTGATCGCCTATAATCTCGGCAATCTGTGGCGGCGGCTGTTTGCCGGCATGCTGCGGGAGATCGCGGCACTGCCCTCGCCCCGGCGGGATAGGGCGAGCGCAGAGGGAAGCGAATTTCCATGACGACGCCGGGGCGAAGGCGAAAGTGTCTGCGGAACAGTTGGGGGAAAGCGGCTTCTCTGGGCGTTGCGTACCCCCGGATGCGAAACCGACCCCGCCCTTGCCCGCTGGAAAACAGCGTGGACCAAACCCGGCTAAAACCTTGCAGAGGAAGGCCGTTGGGTCTATACGGTGAGTCGGATCGGAGAGTCAAAATGGAAATCCCGGTTGAGACACGTCCGGCTTGATTGCATCCTTGAGGCGTTCAATCACCCATCCATAGTAGGGCGAGCAAAAGACGTCGATCGTCTTTGCAGGCTCGACCGGGCGCACCTTGTCCCGGAGGTAACGCTCGACGATGGTCCGCATCTGCGGAAACAGAACGTGTGCCGGGGCTTCGCATTCGCGGCTGTTAACGTATTCGCGGGTCAGTTCGGCGGCCATGTCGAAGACCAACTCCTGCAGCCTTCGCTCGCGGCGATACGGATTCAGATCAACTTTCTCCAGCTTGCCCGGACCTGAAAGCGACGGCCTTCCTTGGTTGCTCGGAAGGTTCGCCTTCACCTCGACCTCGGGCGGTATCTTCAACGGGTCGATAGTCAGGGTCGGTGCGTCGCTCCAATCGATAGTCACTCGGTTGCGGATCGCCTGCCGGTAGCCCTCGACGCGCGGATACTTGATCTCGAACGCCGCCTTCTCCGGCATCGCATGAATATGATGGCGCTTTACCGAAGGTCGGGCGCCGCTCTTGTTTTCCTTGAACGGGATAATCTCGAACGGGACACCGAAGACCTTGGCGACTTCTTCCGTCAGCTTCCCGTCGTCACCGACCTCGTAGCTCGAGCGGCGCAACCCGCGGCCGACGACCTGCTCGCACAGTAGCTGCGACATGAACGGACGCAGACCCACGATATGGGTCACCGTGTTGCAGTCCCATCCCTCGGTCAGCATCCCGACGCTCACGATGCAGCGCAGGTCGCGCCCCGGCGGATACGTCGGCCTGCCGAGCTTGTCCGCGAGACCCTCGAAACCCTCCGGGTAGATCGATCGGCCCTGCCGGTCTTTTGGCCATTCGGTCTTGCCCACCGTGTCGAGCGTCAGGCGCATCCACGCGCTCTCGTCGCTCCTGGCCTCGCCCGTGTCGGTCTCGGCCACGACTTTGGAGTCAACCCGGATCGTGTTCTTCCGGCCGTCGGTGTTCAGGAAGCCCGCCATTTTCGCCGGCGGGATTCCCGAAGGCGGATCGTTCTCGCCCAGCCACCTGTAGATCACGTCGGCGATCTTCGTGTTCTTGCACACTATGATGAACACCGGCGGCCGTGGGTCTCCGGGCCGCTCGCGCTCCCATTCCTCACGCAACTCCTGCCATAGCCCCGCCAGCATCAGGATCGGCATGGCCGCGTACTTGAGCACGGCTTCGGGCTTGGGGTTGGCCTTCTTGCCGCCGCGTTCACTCGGCGTGAGCTTCGTCAGAATCCATCGCCAGATATTGAAGTAGCTCGGGACGGGATTTCCGGTCGTGTCGCGAACGACGAGTTGCGGAATCTTGGTCAGGCCCGACTCGATCGCATCCGTCAAACCGAAGTCGGACACCACCCACGGGAAGGTCCGATTCGTATCCTGGCCCACGCGCCCAAGGAAATAGGGTGTGGCGGACAAATCGACGCAGAAGTTTATTGCGCGAAGTCTGTGAATCCGATCGAGTCCATCGACCCAGACCGTCGCTTCTTTGAAGAACTGCTCGCCGTCATCGTCCTCTTCTTCATCGCCGCCGTTCTCGGCCTGGCGGATGCGGTAGGCGTGGTGCGCCTCGTCGTTGAACACGAGGATGTTCTGCTTGCCGCCGACTTCCTTGCCGATGACGCGATTGACCACCGCCGTATCGCTCTCGACGTACTTGTACGACTCGATCCGTACCCGCTTGAGGTTTCCTTGCTTGTCCTTGTCCTCGCCCAGGACTTTGACCAGCCCTGCCGCGACCTGTCGTTCCAATTCATCGGGGGTCAGATAGCGTTTGCCGCGCGCGCTCGTCGTCTTCGCGCCGATCGTTATCGTCTCCTCGACGCGGACCGGCACGCCGGCCTTGATCACTTTCCCGCCCGTCCCGCCGGTCTGGACACTCTGCGGTTCGAACACGTGCCAATTGGTTACGACGACGCGGCCTTTCGTCAGGTCCGCCATCAGATGTTCGGGCACGAGGTCGCGGGTCCGGTACAGGCTCGCCTCTCCGTCTTCCGGATGGAGTTCGCCGAGGCGGTTCCGGATCGTCACGTTCGGGCAAACGATCAAAACGGTGTCGGAAAAACGGCCGTCGCTGCGGTCGTTGACTTTGTTCAGGATGCTCCACGCGGCCAGCATCCCCATCACGGTCGTCTTGCCGCCGCCGGTCGCCATCTTGCAGGCATAGCGCTGAAACGCCTTGACGCCCTTCGCCCTGGCATCGTTGCCGGGCTCGTCGAGCGGAACGTCAATTCCCTGACGAAAATCAGCGCGCGCCTCGCTCAGGAAGATGATCGCCTCGGCGGCTTCGAGCTGCGCGAAGAACAGCCGATGTTGCCGGCCGTCGCGCTGCCAGTAGTTGAGCAGGTCGAGCGTCGTGCGAGTAACCCCCGGATAGCCCTGGCTGCGCCATTGCTTGAGGCGCTCGCGGATCAAATTGACGAGCTTGAGTTCCTGCCACGTACCGCGGGCGTCATGCTCGCTGTCGCTCGGTGGCGCCTTGGGATCGCGATAGAAGTATCCTGCCGGCCGCCGGCCCGGACGCTTCTCGGGTGATGCTCCTTCCTCGATGTTCCAGTGCTCGCCGGGCTCCTCGTAGGGCGAGTTCAGAATCGGCTCTGGAACTTCGTAGTCGGGCATTACCTCTCCCCTGACCCCTCTCCCTTCTGGAGAGGGGAACCTGTCGCGGGCTCGTCGCACGGCGACTTCAGAATCGGCCCGGAGACTTCGAAGTCAGGCATTAGCTCTCCCCTGGCACTCCCTTCAGGAGAGGGAAATGGAAAAGCGCTCGGCCGACGTTCCCCCTTTCCCAGAAGGGGAAGGGGGACAGGGGGTTAGGTTTTTCATCAGCAGGCTCACCTCCCCTTCCTGATGGAAGAGGAATTCGCCGCCTGGACGATCCTGCTAAGCGCTGCCGCGAGATCTTCGGCGACCAAGCTGTTGCTCAGGCGAAGAGTCTGTATACCCAGCTCGGACAATGCGCGGTCTCGTTCGGAGTCGTGGTGTTGTTGCCGCAGATGCGCGGCTCCGTCGACTTCGACCGCGAGCCGCGCCGGCGCGCAGTAGAAATCCACGATGAAGCCCGCAATAACCTGTTGCCGCCTGAAATGGAAACCCTCCAGCCCGTTGTTGCGAAGCGCCCGCCACAGCACTCGCTCTTCAGGCGTCATCGCTTTGCGCATCTGCTTCGCGAGCTGCAGCTTTGCGGGACTTACGTTCTGATGACGAGTGATTCTCACTAGGTTCGACCTCACCCCTAGCCCCTCTCCCTTTTGGAGAGGGGAACAGAGTTGTTCCCCCTTCCCGGAAGGGGAAGGGGGCCAGGGGGTTAGGCTTAGGTTGCCTCGTTCTCATCACCGCACCCCTAACGCCTCTCCGTTTTGGAGAGGGGAACAGAGTTGTTCCCCCTTCCCGGAAGGGGAAGGGGGCCAGGGGGTTAGGTTGCCTCCTTCAAATCTTTCACCACCATCAGTTCGTTGCCGCGATCGTCGATTACCTTGACCGCGATTTGGCCGTGCTCGCCGGCCTCGAAAGGCGCGCTCGTCGTGCCTGCCAGATGATCCCAGACCGCTTCATCGTACGTTCCGCGCAGCGCCTTTTTCAGATTGTCCCACGCGCTGGTGCGTGGGAAAAACGCCTGCGACACGTGGAAGCAGAGCCCATTGTAGTCCGTATCGAGGAGCCACGCCGGCACGTTGTCGCCGGGCTCGTGATGCGCTTTCATTTCGATCGGGTCGAACACGTCGAGCCCCGCCAGCTCGGCCTCGTACTGCGTCGCGCCGTTGCCCTTCGCTTTACCGTTGCTCTTGATTCGGCGCAGCTTCACCTCGGGCAGGCCGCAGACGCTGAAAATCTGGCTCGAGCGCATCGTCTTGAGCAGGTCGCCCATCATCAGGTCGGGCGTCGCCTGCACGTAGGTGGCCGCGATGTTCATAACCGCTTCGCAGTTGTCGATCAGGTTGCGGGCGTTGGGCTGGATCGCGAAGCCGATCACGTAGAGATGCGCGTAGCTCTTGCCGTGCGCCTCGAACGCGGCGTCGTGCACCAGCTTCTCGCTCACCGCGCCGTTCTCCGGGCCGAAGACAAACGCGACTGACCTCTCCCCTGACCCCTCTCCCTTCTGGAGAGGGGAACGCGGGCCGTTTCCGTTGTGGACGACTGCCTCGGCTGAGAGCGTAAGCGTCTTGGCGGGTGGGCGGACGTTCTTGAGCGTGACCTTCTTGTTGCCGCCGACTTGCAGGACCGGCGATTTGCGCAGGACTTCCAGCATCCGATCGACGAACGAGCCGTGGTCTTCGGCGCCGGCGGCTCCGACTTCGGCCGTCGTATCGCTGTCGTAGTCAACCGGCGTCGGGAATCGTCGCCTCGACGCAGAACGGGCCGGTAACGCGCGTGATGCTGTTGGTGACCTCGGGCCGATCGACCAGCACTTCCTCGTCGGGCGGCTCGTCGTTCGCAATCGACTTGAGGGTGACGTGCGGAACGATGCCGCCGACTTCTTCGCCCTTGTTGTTCTGCTTGCGCTGGTAAACGAAGCCGCCGGCCGGCCCGCGCGGTTCGTCCTTGAGCTGGTAGTAGGGGAACGTCGTCGCTCTTCAGGCGTCATCGCTTTGCGCATCTGCTTCGCGAGCTCCAGCTTTGTGGGACTTACATTCTGATGACGAGTGATTCTCATTAGCTCATGACCTCACCCCTAACCCCTCTCCCTTTTGGAGAGGGGAACGGAGTTGTTCCCCCTTGCCCAGAAGGGGAAGGGGGCCAGGGGGTTAGGTTCCCTCCTTCAAATCTTTCACCACCATCAGTTCGTTGCCGCGATCGTCGATTACCTTGACTGCGGTTTGGCCGTGCTCGCCGGCCTCGAACGGCGCGCTCGTCGTGCCTGCGAGATGGTCCCATAGCTCGGGGGTTTCGTTGTCTTTCCGATTATTTTGGTTCTCGCCAAAGCTGGCAAAGCCGAACGGGCACTTCTCTGCCATTCAAGGTTCGGGCGTCACTTCTGATAGGCGATCGATCGCGCGCAGGCTCGGAAATAGCCACAGACCCATCGCGACTACCACCAGCGTGCCGAGGCCGCCGATTACCACCGAAGGGATCGTGCCGAACCACGCGGCGGTCACGCCGGACTCGAATGCTCCCAGTTCGTTCGAGGTTCCTATAAAGAGCCGGTTCACGGCGCTCACCCGCCCGCGCATCGGGTCGGGCGTCGCGAGCTGGATCAGCGTCGCCCGCACATAGACGCTGACCATGTTGGCGGCGCCGAGAACGGCCAGCGCACCGAGCGAGAGCAGAAAATTGCCGGACAGGCCGAACACAATCGTCGCGACGCCGAAAATCGCGACGCAGGCGAACATCGTCGGACCGGCCCGCCTGGCCAGCGGAACCTGGCCGAGCGCAAGCCCGATCGCAGCCGCGCCCGCCGCCGGCGCGCTGCGCAAAACCCCCAGGCCGATCGGGCCGACGCGGAGAATGTCGCGCGCATACACTGGCATCAGCGCGGTCGCACCGCCCAGCAATACCGCGAACAGATCGAGCGAGATCGCGCCGAGAATCATCGGTCGGCTGCCCACGTATGCGATCCCGGCGGTCAGGCGCTCGAGCGCAGTCATTCCGGGTGGCGCGGTATGCCCCGGGTTGCGCCGCCGCACGGTCGCCATCACGATCGCGACCGCGACGAATAGCACAAGGCATACGCCGTAAGCCGCGGTCGGACTGAGAGCGTATACCAACCCCCCCAGTGCGGGGCCCGCAATCACCGCGATCTGGAAGGTCGATGAGTTCCAGGCTATCGCCTGCGGGAACTGGTCGGGCGGGACCAGCAGCGGAACCAGCGAATTCGCCGCCGGTCCCGAGAATGTTCGCGCCACGCCGAACAGGACCAGCACGGCGTAGAACGGCCATGCCGCCTTGGGACCGGCGAACCCCAGGCCGAGGAAGAGACTCGCGGCGACGGCCTGGACGACATAGCTGATCACGATTATCAAACGGCGATCGAAGCGGTCCGCGAGGTCTCCCGACGGCAGCGTGCACACCACCATCGGGAGGAACTCGAACAGTCCCGCGTAGCCGAGCGAGAGCGGGCTGCGAGTGATCGCGTAAATCTGCCAGCTCACGGCGACCAGCTCGATCTGAATCGCCAGCGAGGCGAGGAAAGTCGCACTCAGGTACCTGCGATAGTCGCGATGCGACAGGACGCCGCGATCGGGATTCGGATCGCTGATGACCCGGTTAACTCCGCTCGTTACTCCCACCATCATTCGATGGCAGATACCGGCAGATCGGGCAAATTCAAATCAGGCCGGAGTTGGAACGCGAGACTCAAGCTACCCGCGGCGCGAGGTGCCGGTATGACGCTCGCCTATGCGCCAATATGTAGAGAGTTCCACGAAATTAGATCATTACGGCATCGCACAAGAGGACTTGAATAAATACCCGGTACAGTGCGATACCAACGTCTGCAACCCGGCCTATGGGCCGGAACGGCGGGTCAGACGGGATTGAGTTCTGAGTGGCATGGGTCAAGTGATGATGAAACGCGCGACAGCGGGGTTTGGGATCGCAGCAGTCGCGTGCATTCTTGTTCTGATCGCCGCTCACCAGTCGGGCCGAGTTGACCATCCCGTTTTGCCTGGCGGGTCGGCGGTTGCGAGCGCATCGCAAGCGCCGGCCGGGAAGAACCCTTCCGCGAACGGGCCTGCGGTCAGCGCGCGTCTTAACCAGAATTACGATCAACTCGGCCTGAGCTTCGAGCCCAACGCGGGTCAGGCTGACGGCCGGGTGAAATTCCGCGCGCGGGTCGAGGGTCTTTCGATCTCGTTCACGCAGGACGCGGCTCGCATCCTTCTGGAACGGGCTCCGGCTCCGGCGCATGCTGCGCGGACCCTGCCTATCGCCGGCGCGGTGACTGCGGCCGGCTCGAAGCAACCAAAAGCGACGGCTCAACCGCGAGAGAGTCTCGCGCTCACGATGAAACTCGAGGGCGCCAACCAGAGCGGCCGAAATCGAGGGCGTGGACAAGCTGCCGGGGACCATCAACTATTTCGTCGGCCGCGACCCGCACAACTGGCATGCGGGTATACCGACCTATTCCAAGGTGAGATATCGGGGCGTCTATCCGGGCGTCGATTTGGTCTACTACGGGAACCATCGTGAATTGGAATGCGACTGGATAGTCAGTCCCGGCGCGCGGCCGGACCGGATAAAGCTCGCTTTTGAGGGTGCCGACCATCTCGATATCAACCGCGACGGCGATTTGGTGTTGGGTACGCCGCGAGGCCAGCTCCTGCTGCGCAAACCGGTCGCTTATCAGCAGTTCGGCGGCATACGGCATCCGGTCGCCAGCCGCTATGCCCGCCTGGGCGGCTCGCGCGTCGGTCTGCGGCTGGCGTCATACGATCGCGGGAAGCCGCTGATCATCGACCCAACCCTGCGCTACTCAACTTACTGGGGCGGTTCGTTCCTTGATTTCGCGAGCGGACTGGCGGCGGACGCGGCGGGCAATGCCTATATGACCGGAACCGCATGTTCCAGCGATCTTCCGATCGTGCCGAAGCCGGCCATCGTGCAGGCGACGTACGGGGGAAATTGCGATGCGTTCGTGGCCAAGATTAACCCGAACGGGACAGCGTTCGTATACTCCACGTATCTGGGCGGCAGCGGCGCAGACAACGGCATTGGAATAGCGATCGACCTCTCGGGCGCGGCCTATGTGACCGGAATGGCGGGTCCCGGCTTCCCGATTACTCCGTTCGCCGCCCAGCCCAACTACGGCGGGGGAACTTCAGACGCATACATCAGCAAGATCAGTCCGGATGGCTCGACGCTGGACTACTCCAGCTACCTGGGCGGCAGCGGAGTCGAGTCGGGCGAGGCGATCGCTGTACCGCTCGCTTGCGCTTCGGATTGCGACGCGTTCGTCACCGGATACACCGCTTCCACGAATCTGCCCACGACCGGCGGCGCCTTTCAGACTGCCAACGGATGCACCAGCGGCGGGGCGCCCTGTATCGACACGTATGACGCCTTTGTGGCCCGGTTGAACTCTTCCGGCACTCTCTTCAAGTACGTCACTTACCTGGGTGGACACGGGGGAGACGGAGGCTTCGGGATTGCGGCCGACTCGCTGGGTGACGCCTATATCGGCGGCATAACGGACGCGATCCTGCTGCCATTTTTTCCCCAGAATTTTCCGATAACGCCGGCGACTGCGGTCCAGAACAGTTACGCGCCCGTTACAGGCGGTCAGCCCGCCGCGGACGCCTTCATCAGTGTACTCAATCCGACCGGCAGCACTCTGGTCTATTCTACCTATCTCGGAGGATCCGGCTTCCAGGCGATCAACGGGCTGGCCCTTGGCCCGAACAACGACATCTTTGCCGACGGCTATGCCTACTCGAACGATTTTCCGACCACACCGGGCGCCGTCCAGACCACCTTCGGCGGATTCGACGACATGTTCGTTATCCATCTGGTCCCCGCGCCCGACCCGATCAATCCCGGCGCGCTCTTCTACAATGTGGCTTACTCGACATACCTGGGCGGCAGCGGAGATGACGACGGCGGGGCGATTGCGATCGACGCGAACTGCGGCCCTGCGGGCTGCAACGCCTACGTGGCCGGAACCACCAATTATATCGACTTCCCGGCGGTGGACTCGCTGCCATTGCCCGCGGCCAACGGCGAACTGCTGGTCAGCAAGGACAACGGAGCGACTTTCCACTTCACCGGCAATCTCGGCAGCATCGGGTCACTGAATGCGCTGGTGATCGATCCGAGCACGGTCCCCCATAGCATCTTCGCCGGCAGCGCCCGCAATGGTCTCTACCTGAGCAGGGACGACGGTAACACTTTCGGACCGACGGCCCTGGCGGGGACGGAGTTTGCGATCGGTTTCAACGGCGTCGATACAGATTTCTCGCAGGGCACCGGCGTATGCGCCGACAGCACCGAGAGGGTATTCATCGGGACCGCGCAAGGCCTCTACCGGAGCACCGACCGGGGCGTAACGTTCGCCTTGACCGCGCTTAACGGCGTTCCGGTGTCACCCGTGTTCGCCGATAGCGACACGCAGCCAACGACGCTGTTCGCGGGCACGAAGACGGGACTATTCAAGAGCGTCGACTGCGGCAACAGCTTCGTCTCGACGGGTCTTCCAGGGGGCACTTACGCGTTCGCGTTGGCGGCTGATCCAAACGCCAGCCCCGAGGCAATTTACGCCGGCACCAACCGCGGAATCTTCGTCAGCACCGACGACGGCGGGAGTTTCGCCCAGACTGGAGAGAACTTCCAGCCGGCCTTCTCCGTGGCCGTCGACAGCAGTGTGATTCCGTCCAATCTCTACGCCGGCGTTCAGGTCGGATTGGTTGAGAGCAACGACGGGTTCGCGACCATGAGCGGCCCGGTCAACACCGTCAGCCTGGCGCTCTACGACTTGAAGATCGACGCGACCGTGCGTCCTTCTCGCATCTACGCGGTCGGCCGGCTCAACGATCTTGGCTTCGCGCTGCAGAGCACCGACGGTGGCTCGACTTTCCGCGAGATAGGTCCCGCTACGGCCTACTTGCCGCCCACGACGCGGCTCGATCTGGATCCCGGGTCGCCGGTCGGAATCTTTATGAGCCCGTTTCTGGAATACAACGCCGTGGTCGCCAAGTTGAGTCCTGACGGGTCGAACCTGATCTTCTCCACGCTGTTCGGCGGCACCAGCGATGACTTTGCCGGGGGCGTGGCAACCGACACGACTGCCAATGGGACCAACCTGATCTACGTTGCGGGAGGAACCGCCTCGGGCGATTTCCCGATCGTAGCGGGTTCCGCGGAAACTACGGCGCACGGCCCACTCAACATCTTCGCGCTCCAGATTGGCATCACGCCGACGCCCACTCCGACCCCGACCCCGACCCCGACTCCTACGCCAACGATGACCCCGACTCCTTCACCGACGCCAACTCCCACGCAGACGCCGACGGCCACTCCGACCTCGACCCCGACTCCTTCACCGACGCCAACTCCCACGCAGACGCCGACGGCCACTCCGACCTCGACCCCGACTCCTTCACCGACGCCGACTCCCACGCAGACGCCGACGGCCACTCCGACCTCGACCCTGACTCCTTCACGCGCCGACTCCTGTGCAGACGCCAACACCGACTCCAACTGCCAGTGGTTCGACACCCACAGCGAGTCCAACTCCGGGTAGCCCGACCCCAACGTCAAGCGCGGTTGGAACTCCGACTGCGACACCCTCGCCGGCATCTACGCCGACCCCGACTTCTGCGGCCACTGCAACGCCGGTGTCTTCATCGACACCAACTTCTACGCAGAGCCCGGCCGGACCGACGCCAACCAGTTCTTCAACGCCCACAGCAAGTCCAGCTCCGGCGAGCCCGACCCCTACGTCGGAGCAAACTCCGACCGCGACCGCCTCGCCGGCATCTACGCCGACCCCGACTGCCGCGGCAACTGCAACTCCGGTGTCTGCGCCGACAGCGACTCCTGCGCAGACGCCAACTGCGACTGTCACGCCCACGCCTGCACCGACCCCGACTCCGACTCCGATTCCAACTCCAACTCCGACAGTGACCCCGGCGCCTTCGCCGACAGCGACTCCAACGCAGACTCCCACTCCGACTTCCGACCCAACACCAACTTCGACGCCTTCACCTACGCCGACTCCTACGCAGGTGCCGACCCCAACTCCGACACTGATCCCGACGCCTTCGCCGATACCGACTCCAACGCTGGCTCCGACCTCGGTTCCGACCGCAACACCAACTCCGACGCCTTCACCAACAGCAACTGCGACACCTTCGCCGACATCAACTCCCACGCCAACTCCAACCGCGACGCCGGCTACGCCGCTGGCGACACCGGCGCTCGGGGCTTGCGTGCCGATAAGCCTGGTCGAAGCCCCGACTATCTCTTCGAAATTCGGCTCGAGCCTAACTGTGAACTGTCCGGCCACCACGCAGACGGGCGACTTTCTAGGAATATGGTTTGTCGCGAATGATAATTTGGCTCCGACGCCGCCGTCCGGCTATATCAACTTGATCAGTGGCGGCGATCTCGACGGCAACGGAGTATTTTTCTACTATCATATCCAGCAGGACGGCGATCCCACCTCAGTCACTTTTGACTATAGCGAGACGGTAAGCCTGTCGGCGCTTTGCGCAGCTTATTCGGGCGTCAACACGACCGACCCGATAGACGGCACCCCCAGCGCGATGGCAAATGAGGTCAGCACGACGATTACGTCGCCCTCGATAACCACCTCGATCCCGACCGATACGCTGCTGATGCTCTACAACGTCAACACGTCGACGGACACGGTCAGCTCGCCAAGCTTCGGAACACTGGAACAGCAGGAACGCTTCGGCGGAGAAGTCCTGGCCTGGGTGGATCAGCCGCTCGCGGCGGCGGGAGTCACAGGCGATCAATCGGTTCAGATCGCCACACCCGAAGACAGCTTCAACGCGCAGGTCGCGCTCGCACCGGGAACCTCGTGCGATCCCCCGACTCCTCTGTCGGCGATCGAGACCTCGCTGTCCACCCATACTCTGGACTTCGGAGCCATCAAGGTAGGCAAGGTTCGCAAACTGTCGTTCACGATAAAGAACACCGGCAAGACCATGCTCCATGGTAACGTGGACACGAGCGCGCTTCCTTCGCCCTTGAGCGTAACCGCCGGCGCGGGCTCGTTCAGTCTTGGCCGCAACCAGGTCCATCATGTGACGGTCGAGGCCGCGTCGACCAAAAAAGGTCCTTTTTTGGGGATTATCAAGGTTGATCTCGGCGATCCCATGCAACGAACGGTCAAAGTGACGGCCAAGGGCCGCGGGATGGAATGACCGAAAGCCCTCCTGCGAAGAGGGCCGCATCGCCGGCGGGGCCGTCCGAATCGGTAATTCGCCTCTCCCGCGCCTGCGGATTGTCCGGCAGGCGCAAACCGGGAGAGGCCGCCGAGCGAATTGCGTCAGCAAGGCGGTCGGCGGGTGAGGGCGCAGCGACCTCTCTCAGGGCGACATGCGCCGCGCGACGAACTCGAACCGCGCGAGCTCGCGATAGGTCGCGCCGGCCGAAGACAGGCGGCTCTCGTATAGCGTCATCGCTTCGATCGTCGAGCGGCCGAAGTCGCGGCTGGCGGTGGTTTCAAGCTGGGGCCGCAGAAGGGCCCATCCGCGGAGATCGCGCACGCGGCCGATCGTGAGATGTGGCGAATACGGCCGGCGTTCAGCTTCGAATCCCGACTCGACCGCTGCCGTCTCGACGCAGCTCGCGAGCGCGAGCAGCTCCTCGCCTTCCAGACCGGCCCAGATCACCCGCGGATGCGCGAGATTCGGGAACGCTCCGATTCCCCTGGCGGCGACTGCGAACGGTGCGCGCGCTCTCGCGATCGCATCCAGTTTGTCGATCAGAGGAGGGATCAAGCTCGAATCCACCGCCGCGCCCAGGAACCGCAGCGTGAGATGGAGGTTGGCGCGCCGCGCCCAACTGATTCCGTCGCCGGGCGCGCGCAGTTCGTCGATCAAGCCATCCAGTGCGTGCTCGGTCTCGGCGCCGAGCCGAACCGCCACGAAGGCGCGAATCTTTGGAGCAAGTTCCATGGGGCCGCAAGCTCGATCGGAATGTGAACGATCGATCGCCCGGCGGCGCGCGCCGGCTAGCGCGAAAGCTCGTGCTCGACCAACACCAGCCGGTCGTTGCCGAAGAACATCGAGCCGTCGACGAAGATCGTTGGAGAACCGAAGCCGCCGCGCTCCATGAGCTCGTCGGTATTGGCGCGCAGCTTATCCTTATATTCCGCCCGCGCGATCTTGTCGAAGAACTCGGCCGCATCGAGGCCGACCCCGATCACGATTTCGCGCAGCACGTCGTCGCGGCTGATGTCGCGGTCGTCGCCCCAGTAGCTCTCGAACACGCGCCGCGAATATCGCGGCAGCACGCGATGCTCCTCGGCCACGAACGCACCGCGCATCGCCTTGACCGAATTCACCGGGAATACCGCCGGCTGGATGATCTTGAGGCCATAGAGGCGCGCCCAATCCTGGAGATCCTTGCCGTAGTAGCGCGCCTTGGCTTTCACCGGATGCTGGCGCGTTTCGTAGACCGAGGGATTGACCGTGTTGAAGATGCCGCCGACCAGGATCGGTTTCCATATCAGGGTGGCGTCATGCCGGCGCGCGAGGTCTTCGATTCGGCTGAAGGCCAGATAGGTCCATGGACTCGAGCAATCGAAGAAGAACTCAAGCTTTTTTCCCATCGCGATTGACCCTTCCCCATCCATAGCACGCGGCGACTAAGCAGAGCATCCGATATATTGCGAATTCTCGGTTGCTCGTCCTCCCTATGATTCCACTATCGCGTAACTCGTGTTCTTGCTGCCGCCCTCGTTGCGGATGAGGATACCGCGGTCAGCGAGTTCCTTGATGTCGCGCTGCGCGGTTGCCATCGAGCACTTGGAGATCGCCGCCCATCTTCGCGCGGTTAACTTGCCCTCGGCGCCATCTAGGAATTGGTTGAGAACCTTTCTCTGCCGGTCGTTGAGGGCGACGAGCACGTAGCGCTGCCAGAAATCGGCCTTGCGCAACACGCTGGCGCAGCCCTGTTCGGCGGCGTCGAGTGCTTTGGAGAAGCACTCGATGAACCAGAGCAGCCGCGCGGTGATGTCGAGGTCACCCTTCTGTGTGCTTTCAAGAGATCCATAGTAGGCGGAGCGGTCGCGGCGGATCTGGCCCGAGAGGCTGTAGAATCGCTGAGGTGAGCTTTCCGAACGAGCCAAGCTCGTGTCGGCAAGCGCGCGGGCGATGCGCCCGTTGCCGTCATCGAACGGATGGATGGTCACGAACCAGAGGTGAGCCACGGCGGCGTGTAGGATAGCGTCCATCTTCTGCGGCTCGTTGAACCATGCGAGGAAGGCTTCCATTTCGGCCTCGACGCGTGCGGCAGGGGGAGCTTGAAAGTGGATTCGCTCGTTGCCTTCCGGGCCCGAAACTACCTTCATCGGACTATCAGCGTCATCTCGCCATGCGCCGACTATGATCCGCTTAAGACCCGAGAACTCGGTCGGGAAGAGTGCAGCGTGCCAGCCGAAAAGCCGCTCGCGCGTCAGCGGTGCGGCGAAGTTCCTGGTTGCGTCGAGCGTCATTTCGACTATGCCCTCAACGCGGCGATCCTCCGAGCTTACTGCGGCGTCAGGCATCCCAAGCCGGCGCGCGACGGAGGATCGGACGCTCTCGCGGTTGAGGATCTCGCCTTCAATCTCTGCGTTCTTCAGAGCCTCTTCGGTGACGGCTTGCAGTTCGGCATTGAGCCGAAGATCGAAGCCCAGCCGCTCCATGCGACCGAGCAGCCGTCCCTGCTTCACGTGGGCAGCCGCGAGTGGCAGGAGCAGCCGATCAGCGTCCCAACGAAAGTGGGGCCAGTCCGCTAGTTCCCAGATGTACATATTTGCCTCAGATTGTGAGGCAAATATAGCGCCATTCGCCTCAAGGTTGCAAGTGATTCACATCGTGATTTGATGTGAACCTCGGCCGATTCAGCGCGCTTTTCGATGCGAGTCGCATAAGAGACCGGCGACGTCAAGCCAGCTTGATCCCGCCGACATCAATTGGAGTGTTCGGTCAGACTGGGTGCGGCGGCCACGGGAACACCCTGCGGTGGCGCGTCGCCCACCTGGACCAGGTTGGCGCGCATCTTTCCGACAAACGCCGTGGTCTCGATCCGCAGCGGCAGATGGCGCCGGTCGGCGCCGACCCAGAGCGTGGTTTCACGCGCGGTTCTGCGCGCGCTGTCGTCGCTGATGTAGACGATCGCAGGCACCACGCGCAGCGCGTCGAAATCGCCCAGCGGCGTGGAAATCCGCTCGCGCCCGGCGACCGTGAAATCGATCACGTAGCGGTTGCGGGCGCTGAAGACGTTGAACCTGAGCTTCTGCCCGACGCTGAGCGGTTGCGAGAGCGCCATCAGCGCGCCCGAGACGGGGCCGTACGGATTGTCCGATGTGAAGCGGTTGGTGGCGCTGCCCCTTTTACTGCGCTTGACGGCTGTGACCAGCCGCGCGCTGCGGTCGAAGCTGACCCGGTACTCGCTGTTGCGTTTGTTCTCGGTCTGCTTGATGTAGATGTCGCGCGGGGCGAGCGAGGCGCGGCTGAACTCCTCGCGCACGTAGTCACGCAGTTTGTAGAGCAGGTCGACGCCCGGGCTGGTGCGGACCCATACTTCGCCCTTCCACATGCGCGGGTCTTTTTCGTCGCGGCTCACTACAATCCGCGCCTCGGCCGCCGGAATTCCGATCCACGACGCGCGAAAGACCAGTTGCTCACCCTGATGGAGCGCCATCGGTCCCGGCGCGTAGGAAGGAATCGCCAATCCGTCGGGTAGCGGCGCAGGATCGCCGGCGCCGGTCGAATTGTCGGCAGCCACGCCCGCCGCCAGCGAAAGAAAAACCGCCGCGATCAGGATCAAGACGGCCACTGGCGGCGGCGTCCGATCGTCTCTTGCAATTGGGTCCACTATCGCCAATGATCTTAGCGATCTTGCGGTGGTGTCAGGCAAGTGAAGACTCTCAAGATTGGCCTGCTTTCCGTGGCGATCGGTGTGCTGGCCACGCCGGCTTCAAGCGCGTTTGCCCAGGTCGGCAGCCCTCTGGGCAACGATGCGATGATGCACCAGGGCCCGATGGGCCAGGCTGCCGGAATTGGCGACCTGCAGAAACGGGCCGAGACCGAGACTCCGTTTGCGGTCGTCAAGGACGCCAAGAAAGCGATGGACGATGCCGACCCGGAGGTCCGCGTCAAGGGACTCAAGTCGCTTCGCAATGTCCAGAACCCCGAAGTCAACGGGATTCTGATGCGTGGCCTGATCGATCCGGACATCCGCGTCAAAATCAAGGCGATCGATATTCTCGGCGAGCGCGAGGTGAGCGACGCCGTGACGCAGATGTCGCAGATGATTTTCCTGCGTTCCACCGAAGACGCCGTGAAGCTCCATCTGGTCGCTGCGATGGGCCGGATCGGCGACGCGCGCGGCACTCTGCCGGTGATGCAATATCTCGAAGAGCAGGGCGACGAGCGCAGCCGCGGCACGGCGGTCTTCGCGCTGGGCGAGATCGGCGACACGCAGGCGACCGACATTCTGACCAAGGTCGCGACCGAGGACCACAGCGATCTGGTGCGTCGCCTGGCCCAGGAAGCGCTGGAGAAGACCGACGGCGAGCTTCCGAACATGCGGGCCGCGCGAGTTGCGGCATCGGACAAGACGGTCGAGCCGACCGACCAGCGGCTCTCCAAGCTGCGCCAGGTCGACGAGCAAATCCAGAAGGAAAAGGGCTACTAGCCGCGGCTCAGCCAATCACCGGCCGTCACACCCTCGCCGCACCACTCACCCTCCGCGACCATCGCGCGTCCGTTCACGATCACATGCTCGATTCCCGTCGGGCCGACCGCCGGCGATCGGAAATCCGCGCCCGAGGCGACCGTATCGGGATTGAAGACCGTAACGTCGGCGGCAAATCCCGCGCGAATCAGGCCGCGCCCCGCAAGGCGCATCCGGGCTGCCGGCATCCCGCTGAACTTGTGTACCGCCTGTTCGAGCGTCAGCAAGCCAAGCTCGCGCACGTAATGGCCGAGGATTCGCGGGTAGGTGCCGAAGCTGGCGGGATTATGATGCCCGCGTCGAAGTCAGGATGGTGTCCATCTCGAATGCGTTCAGCGGATGGGCCATCGCGGCGCGCAGCGCATGTTCATCGCGATCGTCGCCGCTGTATAGATGAAGCATCACACGCGCGCGGCCCTCGCTCTCGCGCGCGATTGTCAGGTAAGCCTGCGCGGGATCGAGTTTGAGCGCGTCGGCGATTTCGCCGAAGAATTTCCCCTCGAACTCAGCCAGCTCCGGCTTCACGGCCCATAGCAGTTGCGCGGAGCTGTGGATGAAGGGGCTCAGCGGACGGAACGCCTCCGCGAGCTGCGACCATCCCTCGTCGCTGCGCAGCAGTTCCATCAGGTTGGCCCTGCGACCAGGCCGGAAAGAGCACGCGGATGGTGGTGTTGCCGCCGGTGTAGGGAAACGTGTCGAAGGCGACGTCCACGCCGTCGTTGTGAGAGCGTTCGATCTCGGCCAGCACTTCGTTGACGGTGTCCCAACTGCGCCGCCCGACGAAAATCAGATGCGACACCTGAAGCGGCACGCGCGCCGCGCGCGCGACGTCGACCATCTCGCGCACGGCGAGCAGATTGTGCAGCTCGGGACTGTCGTAGAAAAGCGATCGCGCCGAGTAGGCGCGCAGATGCGAACGTCAGCACGCCGCCGGCGGCGCCCGCCACTTCGGCGAGCGCGGCCAGCTCGGCCGGCTGCGCGATCATGCCGGGAAAATAGCCGAGCCCGGTGGAGAGGCCGACCGCGCCGTCGGCCATCGCGCGCTCGACCATCGCGCGCATCGCACGCAATTGCTCGGCGGAGGGAGCGCCCGCGTCCAGGCCCATCACGCAGAGCCGAATACTGCCGTGGCCCGCCAGATGCGCCATGTTGAGCGCGATTCCATTGCGCTTGAGATGCGCACCGAGCTCCGACACTTCCTGCCATTGCCAATCCAGCCGTTGCTCGAGCAGCATCCGGGCCGATTCGTCGAGCAACCGGTAACATTCGCGACGCACCGGCGCAGTCGAGAAACCGCAATTCCCGCCGACGAACGTGGTAACGCCCTGAAGCAGAAACGGCTTCAGGATCGCGGGATGCTCCGCGAGTGGCGCGATCCAGTCGGAATGCGAGTGCAGGTCGATAAAGCCGGGCGCGACGATCAGCCCGCGCGCGTCGATTTCACGGGGCGCAGTGGCCGCCGACGCATCGCCGGGCGCGATCAGGGCGGCGATCTTGCGGGCGGCGATCGCAACATCGGCGGCGAATCGCGGCGCGCCACTGCCGTCGATAACCGTCCCGTTGCGGATGATCAGGTCATATTCCATAGCGGCCCGATTGTCGCGCTCACCGCATGCCAACGCAAACGTGATCCGCGGGCGCAAACTTGGTGCGCAGACGCAAAGGTATCGAGGGTCGCGCGCTAGACCCTGATCGGGCCCTCGGCGACTGAGAGATCGCCATGGAAGCCGCAGATAGTGTCGCCCGAGGGTCGCCAGCGCCTCGGCCCCGACTGACTATCGCAGCAGGTACAAGACTTCGGTCTCGAGTTTCGACTGATCGTCGTTCCAGTCGCCGTAGATTTCCCAGAACCTGCCGGCAAGCACCCGGTGGTTCTCTGCGCACCAGCGACGCACCGCGCCGTGCGCGGCGCCGAGCCCGTCATACGGGCCGACGTGAACGGTCGTTGCAACGGTGCCCGCGGGAGTCGCGGAGCAGAAAACGTCGCCGGACCCCTTGAATCGCTCGACCACCTGCACGCCGAATTCGACCGGCATCGATTTGCCACCCTGCTCAGCCTGATCCTCGTGGTAAATGAGGACGTTGTGGCCGTCGGTCCTGAGGACGGCGTGACTCTTCAGAAATTCCCACACGCGCGACAACTGCTGACCGACCCTCCTTGGGATCGCCGCGATCGGCATATGTTCCTTGACCGCCGCGACCGGCGCCTCGGCGACTACCCGAACCGTGATCTGATAGGTCATGGGCAAGCCTCCCCAGCGCTCGATTCGATCCGCCGCGAATCTACGCTCGCTGGAATCTGTCTCGCGCCTGACCCCCGCGGGAATCTTGCATTGACTTTAGGCGCTTAATCCGCCAGCCGATGCGCTGGAGGGCGGCCAACACACGCTTCGCTTTTGTCGCCGGCCAGGCGCTCACCCCGCCACGGCAAAAATGGCGTCAGCGACTTCAGGCGAGCGCTCGCCGTCCTCGAGTTCGTCGGCGATGACACGCAGGGCCAGAACTTTCACCTTGTCGATAGCCTCTGCGCGCGTTGCGCCGTAGGCCATGGCACCGGGCAACTGTGGAATGTCGGCCAGCCAGCGGCCATCGTCTTCACGCTCGATTTCGATTTCAAGCCGCATCGAATGCGTCTTCCCGCCAGGCGATTGTACCACCCAGGCATTACCCATTGATGCAACGGACGCCCGGGGCTGTCATTCCCGCGCGTCTGCCCTGTCCGGCGCGCGAGGAATCCCGTCGCCCCCGGCGCATGATCCGGGACCCTTCGCGCGCCAGGCAAAAGGACGCGCGAGGGTGACAGAGAGACTTCCCGCAGACCAGAAATCCGCAAACTCTGCTCTGCCGCGATCCATACGGCCCCTTATGGGCAAGCTTTTCGATCCACCTACGCCCTGATCAGGCCGTCAACGTTGCCGCTTGGCCGGGGGCGATTCGGGAAGACCTTGTCGAGTTGCGCGTCGTCGAGGCCCATGTGCGATCGCAGCACGGCGGCGGCGACTTCGCGAAAGTCGGTCGTGACGGGCAGATCGCGCTCCTCGTAGAGATCGCCGGTGTCGAGGCCGGGCCATCGCCCGTAGACTTTGCGCCCGCGCACTGCTCCGCCCATCACCCACATCACGTTGCCGTGGCCGTGGTCGGTGCCGCCGTTGCCGTTCTCATGCACCGTGCGTCCGAACTCGGAGAGCACGAGGATCACGGTGTCGGAGTAAGCCGGCCCGAGCGCCTTGGCGAAGCTCGCGAGGCCCTGGCCGAGTCCGCGCAGATGGCCGGCGAGCTGACCGTTGGCGGAGCCCTCGTTGACGTGCGTGTCCCATCCGCCGACCGACATGAAGGCCAGGCGGATCGACGAGTCGCGCGCGATCAGGCGGGCGAGGCGATCGGTGTCGCTGGAAAAGCCGATCGGCGACGGTGCGCCCGCGTCGGCAACGCGCATGTCTTCGGCGATCTCGCCAAACAGCTTCTCGCGGGCGGCGCGGCCCTCCTGATAGGCATGGCTCAACGGATCCTTCCCGGCGTAGAGGCGATCGAAAAGCTGCTCGACCACCGGACGATCCATCGGCGTCGGCCGGTCCGCCGCTCTGCCGGTCTCGATATTCGCGACCGGCATCTTGCCCGCCATGATTCGCGGCACCACCGGACCAAGACTCACCGCCTCGGTCGCCGGATGCGCTCCGGGCAGCGCGGCGAGAGCGCGATTCATCCAGCCGTCGAGCGTGCTCTTGAGGCCGGGCGTTCCACTCTCCATGTAGTCCTGCGCGTCGAAGTGCGAGCGCGTCGCGTCGGGAGAACCGCAGGCGTGCACGAAGGCGAGCGTGCCGTCGCGCCACGAATCGATCAGCGGGGCGAGCGCCGGATGCATCCCGAAGAAGCCGTCGAGGTCGGGCATCGCGCTCTCGCCGCGCGCGCGTCCGATCGCGATCGTCGGGCGCGCGTCGTAGTAGGCCGGATCGCCGTGCGGCACCACGACGTTGAGTCCGTCCACTGCGCCGCGCAGGAAGACCGTCACCAGCCGCTTGCGGCTGCCGCCTGCGGTGACCGCGCGCGCCGCCCACGCGCGCGGACTGAGAACGATTACTCCCGAGGCCGACAGAAGCGCCGCGCGTTTCAGGAAACTGCGGCGATCGATCTGTGACGCTAGCGGCGATCCAGTTACCGAATCGGGGTCTTCACATTTCATCGCGGTCTCGACCTTGCCATCCAGATTTTATTTTGTCGACTTTACTTCCGCATGAACTCGGGACTGCCCAGGATGACCGCGCCGCGCAGTTGTTCCGGAGCCGCTTCCATGGCCGCCGCCGTCCGTTCGCCGAAATGGCCGCCCAGCGTTGCCGCCAGTATCGCCGCATCGGCGGGCTCCGGCGTGAAGCCGAAGCTCGCCCGCTTCAGCGCGCCGATGCCTGTGCCGCGGTCATCGTCAGAGGGCGAAGCCTCCAGCGGCAGCCGTCCCGCGCCGAGCGCGGTGGCGAAGTCCAGCCGCCGCATCATCGCATCGGGATTGAGCCACGCGTCCTGCGTGTTCTTGTACCCGTCGGGTGTCGGACACAGGTAGAGCGGCATCCCGAGCTGTGCGATCGCACCCAGCAGGGGCCTGAAGTTGCGCACCCGCACTCCGGCCGCCCGCGCCGCCGAAAGCACGTACTGATAAGGCGTCTTGAACTTCGCGCCGAAGTAGCGCTTTTGCCAGAACTCGTCGCTGTCGAACAGCGCCGCGAGCACCGCGCGGATATCGCCGTCGCTCTCGGAAAAGCGCGCCGCCAGCTTTCTCACCAGCGAGTCCGGCGGCTGGTCGGCGACGAAGTACTGTGCGAGCTTGAAGCTCAGGTGACGAGCCGGTTGCCGGACTGCGGGCCAGAATATCCAGGGCCTGCTCGCCCTCGTCGATTCCGGAGCCGCGAATCGTGTGGCCCAGAAAAATCTTGTCGCCAAAGTCATGGCGGCTCGCGTCGAAGAGAAATCCGCTACCGGTCCACGGCGCAGGCGCCTCGTACTCGAACGATCGAGGCCTCTCGCGAAGCCTCCCGAACCGGCTAAATCGCGGTCGCCGTCCGGCCTGCCCATTCATCGCAGGACGCGGCAAACCCCATCCGGTGAGAATCCGCGCGAGCGCGACGACATCGGCCTGGCTGTACCCGCCGTCGACTCCCAGCGTGTGCAATTCCATCAGCTCGCGCGCGTAGTTCTCGTTGATTCCCTCCTGGTTGCCGCGCGCGCCCGGACTTCCGGGAGCGGTGTTCTGCCAATTATCGAGATAGAAGAGCATCGCGGGATGCTTCGCGGTCGCGCCGAGCAAATCGCGAAAGCGGCCGAGCGTATGGGGCCGAATCGCCTGTTGCTCGTACGCGCCGACCCAGATCAGGTCGGGGCCCTTGGCGGCGAACACGTTGAAGTGATTGAACCAGAAGTCCGCCATTACCTCCTGCAATTGGCGCGGACCCTTGAGCGCTCGCATCAGGCGCGCCCTCATCGCCTGCTTGAGGACCATCACCCTCCGCTGCTGCGCCGCTCTGACGCTAGGATCGGCTTCGATTCCCGCGGCCGGATTGCCGCTGCTCGCGGCGTGCCCTTGCGCGAACGATTTGCGCGCCTGATTTAGCGCCGCCTGGTACTTGACGAAGAGCGCGACCGGACCCATCGAGAGTGTCTCGAGCCCGGCTATCTCGCGCGCCAGGCCGTCGGGTTCAGGGATGGAATCGGGGTGCAACTGCTCTTGGATATAGCGCTGGACGCCGATTCGCTTGACTCGATCGATGTCGCCCGGGGCCGGCCCGAGCGAAAGGCGGTTCAATACGTGGATTACCCGCAGGTCATCCGCGATTGGTCCGCTCTGATCGTCTTTGGCAGCCATCGGAGCAGCTTCCGCAGGCGCACCATACCCGGTAGTGAGTACGCTTTGGGCATCGCGGGGTTTCGCTCCGTCAAGCGGTCGAAAACCCCATAGGAGTTGGCCGCAGACCTCTCATCTCCCTGCGGTCTTTCAGACGCGAGCGCGACCCGCTAGCGCGGCGAGCGGCCCCAGGCCTCGATCAGGCTTTGGAAGGCGCGTTTGAGCTCAGGGTCCTTGATTTCGGGAAGTTGAATCGCGCGGCGGGTAGCGCGCGGAACGGAGCGCAGGCGCGGCCGCTCGCGACGGCTGAGCGAACCCTTGACGAAGCGAAGGTCGCGCACCGAGTCGTCGCCGAGCGCCGCTTTCAGGCGGTCGAGGATCTGGAGCTTCATCAGGCTGAGCTCCTGAATCCACATCGCGCTCGAAACCTTGATCACCGCGACGTGAAACTTGAGCCCGGCCACTTCCGTGCGCCGCGCGATCGCCTCGCCGGCCACCTCGGGCCAGGTTTTCACGAGCCGCAGGATATCGAAATGCCCTTCGGCGTCGAGTTTGTCGAGAATCGACAGCAGCGTGCCGCGAATCCGTTCGGGAGTCCTGCGCTGTCTGACCGCCACGATCGTCTACGATAGCGCCGCGCTCGCGACGCGCAAACGGCGCTGCCTTACGGGAAATCGCCGCGGTTATCCCGCGTGCGCTTCGAGCCAGCGCTCCGCGTCGATCGCCGCCATGCATCCAGTTCCCGCCGCGGTGACCGCCTGCCGATAGGTATGGTCGGCGACGTCGCCGGCCGCGAACACGCCCTCGATATTGGTGTAAGTCGATCCCGGCTTCACGATCAGATAGCCTTGCGGGTCCATCTCGAGCTGGCCGCGAAAGATGTCGGTGTTGGGCTTGTGTCCGATCGCCATGAAGACCGCGTCGGTCCTGAAGTCGCTGGTCTTGCCGGTCTTGAGGTTCTTCAGCCGCGCGCCGCTCACTCCGCTTTTGGGCTCGCCGAAAATTTCCTCGACGATCGAATCCCATACGAAGGCGATCTTCGGGTTCTTGCGCGCCCGCTCCTGCATGATCTTGGAAGCGCGCAGCGAATCGCGGCGATGGACGACCGTCACCTTGCTGCAAAACTTGGTGAGAAAGGTTGCTTCTTCCATCGCGGTGTCGCCGCCGCCGACCACTAATCGCTTCCTTGTTCTTGAAGAACGCGCCGTCGCAGGTCGCGCACGCGCTCACGCCGTAACCCATCAGGCGTTTTTCCGATTCGATCCCGAGCAGCATCGCCGACGCGCCGGTCGAGACGATTAGCGCCTGGGTCAGGATCGTCTCGCCTTCGACGCTCAGCTCGAACGGAGATTTTTTGAGCCTGACCTCGCTCGCCTCGCCGGTTACGAAGCGGGTGCCGAAGCGCGCGGCCTGGCGGCGGAACACCTCCATCATTTCGGGACCCTGAATTCCGTGCTCGAAGCCCGGATAATTCTCGACCTCAGTCGTGATCGTGAGCTGGCCGCCGGGTCGAATCCCTTCGATCAGCAACGGGTTCAGGTTTGCGCGCGCCGCGTAGAGCGCCGCCGTCAATCCGGCCGGGCCGGAGCCGAGAATCACGAGCCGGTTAATTTCGTCTGCCATGTTTGTTCCAACCTGGTTGGTCCGCGAGTGCGGAGAACTTCATTGTATCGCCGCGGGCGGTCAACGTAAGCTCTTATCCGCAGTTTTTATGGCGCGCAAGAATATGCCGGCGGCCCGGCGCGGGCTGACCCATCTGGACTCGCGTGGGCAGATGCGGATGGTCGACGTGGGCGAGAAGCCGATCACGCGGCGCGAGGCGGTCGCGCGGGGCGCGGTCCGGATGGCGCCCCGCACGCTGAGCGCGATCGTGGCGGGCAGCCTCGCGAAGGGAGAGGCGCTCGCTGCTGCGCGGCTGGCCGGTGTGATGGCGGCCAAGCGCACCCACGAGCTGATTCCACTGTGCCATCAGATTCCGCTCGAGGTCGTAGAGGTTGATTTCGCGCCCGATCGCGCGCGCTCGACGATTCTGATTCAGGCCCGCGCAGCGACCAGCGCGCGCACCGGGGTCGAGATGGAAGCGATGGTCGCAGTGAGCGCCGCGGCCCTGACGATCTACGATATGGCGAAAGCGATCGATCGCGCGATGGTAATCGAAGCGATTCGGCTGGTCCGCAAGAGCGGCGGCCGCAGCGGCGAGTTCGTCCGCGCGCGCGAGCAGGCATGGCCGCCGCGCTAGCGCCGCGACTCTGCGAAGAATCCGCTGAGTGACAACGCTGGTGCAGAATACCCTCACCCGGCGGGCGCAGCGCCCGCCGACCTCTCCCTGGTCAGGGAGAGGTGAAGAGGGGCGGTTCGCATCGCGGTCAGGGAGAGGTGAAGATCGCGACGGATCGCGATTGGGGAGACGTTCAGAGCGGCGCCGCGGTTTCTTCACCTCTCCCGGATCAGGGAGAGGTCGGCGAGTATTCGCTTCAGCGAATCACTCGCCGGGTGAGGGCCTGTGACGCCTCGCGCGATCCTCAAACCCGGGCGCGACCGGCCGGCGCGCGGCGGAAATCCGTGGATCTTTTCGCAGGCGATCGAGCGCTTCGAGCCCGCCGAGCCCGAGGCGGGCTCGCCGGTCGCGGTTTGCGACGCGTCGCACGAACTGATCGGATACGGCTACTGCAATCCGCGCACGACGATCGCGGTCCGGATGCTGGCGTGGGGCGACGCGCTCAAGCCCGACGAGATCGTCGCGCATCGGCTGGCGCGCGCGATCGAGTTCCGCCGCCGCCTGATTAGTCCCGATACGGACTGCTGCCGCCTCGTCAACGGGGACGGCGACGCACTCTCCGGCGTCGTGATCGATCGATACGCCGACGTCGTGGTCATGCAGCTTCTCACCGCCGGAGCCGACCGGATGCGCGAGCAAATCGTGGCGGAGCTGGGCAAGCTGCTCGCGCCTCGCGCGATTGTCGAACGCAGCCAGGGCGCCGTGCGAAGGCAGGAGGGCCTTGAAGATCGCGTCGCGATGCCGGCCGGAGAGCTGCCGGCCGAGGTAATCGCGACCGAGAACGGGATCAAGCTCGGAATCGATCCCGAGCACGGACAGAAGACCGGATGGTTCCTCGACCAGCGCGGGAATCGCGCGCGATTTTCCGAGCTCGCCGCCGGCGCGCGCGTGCTCGACGCATGCTGCTACGCGGGCGGGTTCACCCTCGCCGCGCTCAAGGGTGGCGCGAAGCGGGTTGTCGCCGTCGATACGTCGCAGCGAGCGCTGGGATGGGTCCGCCGGAACCTGGAGCTCAACGAATATGCCGGCGACGCGGTCGAGCTGGTCCATGCCGAGGCCGCGAAATATCTGGATCAGAGCGGAGACCAGTTCGATCTGATCGTGCTCGATCCTCCGGCTCTGGCGCGAAGCCGCAAGGACGCGGCGCACGCGGAGTATCTGTACGCCGAATTGAACGCCCGCGCGATCGCGGCGCTGGCGCCGGGCGGGAACCTGATGACTTTCAGTTGCTCGGTTCATTTTCGCGGCGAGGACTTCCTTCGCGCGGTCCGAATCGGTGCTGCGCGCACCGGCCGCAAGCTGCGGATGATCGCGCACCTCGGCGCCGGCCCGGACCATCCGGTGCTGCTCGGGCATATCGAGGGCGAGTACCTGACCGGCCTCTGGCTCGCGGATCTGGAGTGAATCTCGCTTGCGATTGCGCGCCGATTAACCGAGTATAGGGTTCGATTTTTTCCGCTCAGGCTGCACGAAGTGTCTCGCATCATTCGTTGGTCACGCACCCGTTTGTCACGCCCTCTGACAGGCGCGATCGGCCTTCTGGCGCCGCTGTATCTGGCGCTGGTGGCGTTCGGCTGCCATCGCGCGGTGCCCGTTCCGCCGCTGCCCGAGCGCAACATCACGACCTCCGACAATTTCTTCGACGTATGGCCGATCGACGCCGAGCGCGCATTGATCGCGGGCACGCGCGGCAAAGTGCTGCTGACCGAAGACGCCGGCCGCAGTTTCAGGCGAATCGATATCGGAACCGACCTGGCGGTGTTCGGTATCCAGATGATCGATCGCGAGAACGGCTACCTCTGCGGGCAGGACGGTCTGGTGATGCGCACCACCGACGGCGGTCTCTCCTGGCAGCGCCTGAACTCTCGCACGCGGCTGTTCATCTTCGCGCTTTCCTTTTCCGATCGGCTGCACGGCGTCCTGGTCGGCGATCGATCGCTGGTGCTGAGCACCGCCGACGGCGGCGAGAGCTTCTTCAAGCGTCAGCTCGAGCGCCAGTTTCCACCCGAGCTGCGCGATTACGCATTGCCGTATGATGATCCGACGCTCTACGGCGTCGATTTCACCGACAATCAGCACGGCTGGGTGGTGGGCGAATTCGGCCGTATCTGGACGACCGGTAACGGTGGGCGGAGCTGGTCCGAGCAGCAACAATCGCTGGTCAGCCAATGGAAGCGCCCGCTCGGACCCAACGACGATCCGCGGCTGGCGGACTTTCAGCTTCCGACGCTGTTCTCGGTATCGTTTCGCGACCAGAACCGCGGCGCGGCGTGCGGTCTGGAAGGATGGGTGATCCAGACCGGCGACGGCGGCAAGACCTGGAAGTTTGTCCCTCAAGCGCCCAAGCCGGGCGCGCCGGGCGACAACGTGGTGCCGGGCGCGCCGCAGATACCCGCGCGCGATCCGCTGTTCGCGATACAACTGTTCGGCGCCCGCGACGGTATCGCGGCCGGACTCACCGGCACGGTTTTGCGCATGCAATCCAACGGCGCGTGGGCGCCCGATGCGGGCGTGCCGGCGTTGCCGCTGCCGCTCAGCCAGGTTCGCTTCTTCGATCAGACTCATGGATGGATCGTCGGCTACGGGACCGTCCTCTACACCGCCGACGGCGGCCGGAGCTGGCGCTTCTGCCGGGGCTAGCGCCGCGGCTCTTCCGAAGCACGCGATGACTACCTGGTATCGGTTCGGCACCTGGATCCTGCGCCGGCGCTTTCCGGTGCTGATCGTCGTCGGACTGCTCACCGCTTTCTTCGGATACTTTGCCGCGCAGACCACATTGGTGACCAGCTTCGGCGACCTGCTCCCGCAGAACCATCCGTTCGTCCAGGTGGCGCATCAATATGACTCCTACTTCGGGAGCGTCAACAACGTGTCGATCATGGTCGAGGCGCGCGGCGGCACGATCTTCACGCCCGAGATCCTGGGCAAGCTGGCCCGCATGACCTCGCAGATGGAAGCCGTGTATGGAATCCGGCACGGCTCGGTGCGCTCGATGGCGAATGCGAGCTACTTCCGCCCGCTCGCCGGCGGCGTGATCCTGAACACGCCGATCATGCCGGGCGGCGTGCCGCCCACCGATCAAGGCGGCGTGGACGAGGTTCGCAGCAACGTCCACAAGAATCCGGGCGTGGTGTTCGGCCGGTTCGTTTCGCTCGACGACCGGGCGGCGCTGATCGAGGCCAGCTTCCTGGAGACGCGCCTGGACTATCACACGATCTTCGACGAGATCTTCCGCGAGGTGGTCCGTCCGGAGCGCGATCGCAGCGTGCGGATTTACGTCGGAGGCCAGCCAATCCTCTATGGCTGGGTTTACCGCTACACGCCGCAGGTTTTCGAAATCTTCGCCGTGACGCTGCTGGCGGTGTGGGTCCTGCTCTATCTCTATTTCCACGACTGGCGCGGCGCGCTCCGTCCGACGATCTCGGGCGTGATCTGCGCGATCTGGGGGCTGGGCTTTATCCGGCTGATGGGCTTCAACCTCGATCCGCTGGTGCTCGTGATCCCGTTTCTGATCACCGCGCGCGCGGTCAGCCATTCGGTCCAGATGCACGACCGCTACTACGAGGAGTATTACCGGACGCGCGACAAGGAGCAGGCGATCCTGCTCGCGTTCTCCGAGATGTTCGTGCCGTCGCTGTCAGGAATCCTGGCCGACGCCTTCGGTGTGCTGGTGATCCTGCTGGTGCCGGTACCCTTCCTGCAAAAGCTCGCGATCGGCGCCAGCTTCTGGATCGCCTCAATCGTCGTGAGCGAGCTGCTGCTCAATCCGATCGTCTACTACTATCTCGATCCGCCGCGTCCCGAAGTGATCGAAGTGCGCGACCGCGGCGTGTTCAAGCGGATCATCGAGGCGATCGCGGCCCCGATGCTCGAGCGGCGCGGCCGTACCGCGACGCTGGCGGCGACCGCGGCCGCGATCGCGGTGTGCGCGTACTTCTGGCAGGGGCTCAAGATCGGCGATCCCGCTTCCGAAACGCCGATCCTGTGGCCCGACGCGCCCTACAATCGCGCGATGGCGAAAATTCAGGACGAGTTCGGCGCGATCGAGCAGTTCGTGGTGGTCTGCAAGCTCGCGGGCCGGGGCGCGCTGGGTAATCCGCGGCTTTACCATGTGATGGACGAATACGAGCGTTACATGGAGCGCGATCCGGCGGTCGGCCGCGCTTTCTCGGTCGCCGACCTGCTCGCCAACGGCGGCTCGGCGCTGCGCGAGTTCGAGCCCAAATGGAACGTGCTGCCGACCGACCAGGCCGGCACGGCCGCACTGCTCGGGGGACTGCTGGCCGGCGCTTCGCCGCTCTCGACCGCTTACATCCTGACGCCGCAGCGCGACGCCACGCAAATTACGGTCTACTGCAAGGATCGCGCGGGCGACAACGTGCAGCGCGTGGTGCTGCGCACCGGCCGCTTCTTCGCCGAGCCTGCCCACAAGGTGGCCGGGGTGACCTTCGAGATGGCGGCCGGAATAATCGGCGAGCTCGCCGCCGCCAACCAGGAGATTCTCGACAACGATCTGCTGCTCAACGTGCTCGCGTTCCTGACTATCTATGTAATAGTGCTGGTGACTTACCGCTCGTTCATGGCCGGGCTGTACCTGCTGTTTCCGCTCGCGCTCGCCAACGCCGCGATCAATGCCTGGATGGCCGCTCACGACATCGGGATAAATATCAATACCCTGCCGGTAGTCACTGTGGGAGTGGGATTTGGAATTGACTATGGAATCTACGTACTCAGCAGGATTATAGAGGAGCTCGCGGCCGGCAGCGAGCTCGGAGCGGCCACTTATCGCGCGCTGGTCACCGCCGGCAAGGCGGTCACCTTTACGGCGCTGACGCTGGTCGCCTCGGTGCTGTTCTGGTACTGGTCGAGTATCCGGTTCGACGCCGAGATGGGCTTGCTGCTGGCGGTCTGGATGTTCGTCTCGATGCTGGGCGCGATGACGATCCTGCCGGTGCTGATCGTCACCTTCGATCCGGCCTTCATCCGCCGCGAGACCGAGCGCGTGATAGCCACGCGCAGCGTCCGTTCGCCGGAACGTGCCGTAACCGCCGCGTTCTGACTACGGTGCCATTCGGCGCGGCCCAGCGGCGCAAAGACGTAGCATGACCGAAGTTTTCCCAAAGACTGCGAAGCCGCCCGCGGCGGTCGTCGAGTTGGCCGAGGCGATCGAGGCTGACGGCGGCGCTGCGCTGGCCACGTATCAGGAGCCGATCGGCGGCCATTGGCAGATCTTTGCGCTGCTGCCGACCGGCAAGGTCGAGCCGACGCCGTTTCAGCGCGACCTCTCGCCCGCCCACATGAAGCGGCTGACCGAAGTGATGAAGCGGCTCGATCGATACACCGAGCCGATCGTCGCCGTCAGGCAGGACGGGCGGTACTGGACGCCCAACGGGAACCATCGGCGCGCCGCGGCCGACAAGCTCGGCGCGAAGATGATTCCGGCGATCGTCATTCCCGAAACCGATGTCGCATACCAGATTCTTGCCTTGAACACCGAGAAGACCCACAACCTCAGAGACAAGGCGCTCGAAGTTATCAGGATGTATCGCGCGCGGATGGAGCAGCGGCCCAGGACGATCGAAAAGGACTTCGCGTTCGAGTTCGAGCGTGCGCACTTTATCACGCTCGGCTTGCTCTACGAAAAGAAGCCGCGCTTCTCGGGCGGCGCGTACGCGCCGATCCTGAGCCGGGTCGACAATTTTCTGACCAAACCGATGCGCGAGGCGATGGTAGAGCGCGAGGAGCGCGCCGCGCAGGTCGAGCGCGCCGACGACTTGCTCAACGAAATCGTCGCGAAGGCCAAAAAGCGCGGCCTGGCGCATCCGTATCTGAAGAACTTCGTGGTCGCCCGATGCAATCCGCTCACGCGCGCGCGCAAGACCATGCCCGCCTGCAAGACCGCGCTCTCGAGCCTGTGCAAGGCGCTCGAGGAATTCGACCCGGCACGGATCAACTTCGCGCAGGTGCGCAGCGCGGCGCAGATTGCGGCGGCTTCGAGCGAGGGGGCGAGCAATTGATCGCGGGCGGCGACTGTGTTTTTACTAGCCGCAAGCCGATTGGTACAGGGGCGGGAACAGCAGAAGGAGGAACGCTATGAAAAAGTTACTGGTTGCGTCGATAGGGCTTGGCGCTCTGATTTTGGCGACCGCGTCGTTTGCGCCGGCCCAGGCTCAGAGCGGAGGGATGGTGCATCAGGACCAGTTCGCGGTCATGAACCAGTCTATCACCCAGTTGCAACAGATCAGAGCCCAGTTGAGCAGTCAGACGGGCACGCAGGCTATCACCCAGTTGCAGCAGGTCAGGCACGCGGTGAACACTGAAGCGGGCACGCACTATCGGGGCCATCGCGAAAAGGCGATGCATCTAATGGACGGCGCGATTTCACAATTGAAGCAGGGCCACAGCGATAAGGCAGGCAATGCAATCGACCAGGCGATTTCACAATTGCAGCAGGGAGTGGCAGCGGCGCAGGCGATGGGGGCGAAGTAAGGAAACGGCGCCGCGATCGTAAGGTCCAGCTAAGCGGCGGCGGGAGCCTGACTGATCTCGAAGGCGCCGGGCACCAGCCCGTCTTTCGAGCGCAGCACGATCTTGAGTCCGAGCCGTTTTTCGAGCGCGTCGAGCGCCCGGGCGCCGGCGTCGTAGAGATAGCGCGCGACTTCGGGGCTGAGCTTTACCACAATCATGTCGCTCGCGCGCTGGCGGCGGGCCTCGCGATGGATTCCGCGCAGCACTTCGGCGGCCAGGGTGGCGACCGACTTGACCACGCCCGCGCCGGCGCATCCGGGGCACGGCTCGGTCAACATCTGGCCCAGGCTCTCGCGCGTGCGCTTGCGCGTCATCTGGACCAGTCCGAGCTCGGAAATCTTGAGCGTGCTGGTCCGCGCCTTGTCGCGCTTGAGCGCCTGATGGAGCGCCTCACTGACGCGTTTGCGGTCGGCCTCGCCCGCCATGTCGATGAGGTCGACGATGATGATCCCGCCGATATTGCGCAGCCGTAGCTGGCGCACGATCTCTTCGACCGCTTCGAGGTTGGTCTTGAGCACGGTCTCGTCCTGGCTGCGCTTGCCGACGAAGCGGCCGGTGTTGACGTCGATCGCGGTCAGCGCCTCGGCCTGGTCGAAGACCAGCGAGCCGCCCGACTTGAGCCAGACCTTCCGCTCGAGCGCGTGCGTGATCTGCGGCTCGATCTTGAAATGGTCGAAGATCGCCTCGGCCCCGTCGTAGACCGAAAGGCGTGACCGCAGCCGCGGCATGTAGGTCTGGACGAACTCGCCGATCCGATCGTAGGTGGCCCGATCGTCGCACCATAGCCGGTCGATTTCGCTCGAGAACAGATCGCGCACGGCGCGCAGCGGCAGATCGAGATCGCTGTAAAGCAGCGAGGCGGGTCCGCTGCGCTCGCTCTTCTTTACGATCGTTTGCCACAGCTTGGTGAGGAAGCCGATATCCTGCTGGATTTCACGTCGCGTCACGCCCTCGCACGCCGTGCGCACGATAAAGCCGCCCTGCTGCGGCCTGAGCTCGTTGACCGCGGCGCGCAGCCGCGCGCGTTCCTCGGCACTTTCGATCCGCCGCGAGATTCCGACCCGGTTGCCGCTGGGCGTGTAGACCAGATGGCGGCCGGGAATCGAGACCTGCGAAGTGAGCCGCGCGCCCTTGCCGCCAATCGGCTCCTTGGCGATCTGAACGATAATCTCCTGGCCGCGGCGCAACTGCTGCTCTATCGGTAGTCCTCGGCGGGACTTGCTGTGCTGCCCTCCGCGACGCCCACGCCTGCGCGACGAGCCATGCGCGGGCTCGGCCTCGGCCGACGGTTCGGCGCGGTTTTCGGGAACCGATAACACCACGTCGTCGCGATCGACGGTTACGGTCTCGACATCGCCTTCGTCCTCGGCGATGTCTTCTCCGGCTGCACCGAAGACTTCGTCCTCCTCGCGAAAGTCGGAGACGTGGAGGAAACCGGCTTTTTCCAGGCCGATATCGACGAACGCGGCTTGCATCCCGGGCAGCACGCGCGTCACGCGGCCCTTGTAGATGTTGCCGGCGAGGCCGTGATGCTCGTCGCGCTCCAGATGGAACTCGGTTAGCAGGCTGTCCTCGAGCAGCGCCAGCCTGACTTCGAGCGGCGAGACGTTGATTACGATTTCGCGCTTCACGCTGAGGCACCTGCGACCATCGCGGCTGGACGGCCTTTTGGGGCGGACAGGAGAGCGCTCGGAATCGCGCCCGGCAGCGGTTCAGATCCGATCGACAATAGAGGCCGGCCTTGAGGCAAGGATGAGATCGCGCGCGCTCTCATCTCTGCGGAAATTCACCTTGCGGCGATCATATTGGGCCAAAATCACCAGCGCAAGGCGAACCTTCGCATCGAGAAAAATGCCCGATTTACGCGGGTTTAATGCTGTCCGTCCTTGACTTGGCGAATCACAGCCGATAGTCGTTTTCTGATATGTCCGCAGCAGTGGCCATGCTCCCGACCCGGGCGAGCGGGAGCGCCTTGCTCAACAGCAGGGTGCTGGTGCTCAACCGGTCTTACCTGCCGGTGCACGTGACTTCCGTCAAGCGCGCCTTTGCGTTGCTCTATCAGGGCGTGGCGCGCGCGGTCGACGAGCAATACCGCACCTTCGACTTCGATTCGTGGCGCGACCTCGCGATCGAGCTGCATCACGAGCGCGTAGGGATTATCGGCGGGGTAATCCGCGTCCCGCGGGTACTGTTGCTGATCGCATACGAGCGCGTACCGAAGCGTCACGTGCGTTTCTCGCGTTTCAACATCTTCGCCCGCGACGGGAACACCTGCCAGTACTGCGGGCGGCGCTTCTCGCGCACGGACTTGAACCTCGATCACGTCGTGCCGCGGTCGCGGGGCGGACTCTCGACCTGGGAGAACATCGTTTGTTCCTGCCATGTCTGCAATCGCCGCAAAGGCGGGCGCACCCCCGAAGAGGCCAGGATGCATCTCGTGCGCAGGCCGCGGCGTCCGGAGTGGACGCCGTTCAGCTCCGAGATGTTCAGCCTGCGCCGCTATCGCGAGTGGATGCCGTTCCTGACCGCGGTCGACACTGCCTACTGGAACACCGAATTGCTCCCCGATTGACCTCACCGCGCGCGAAGACGCGCGCTGCCTCTCCCGCGAAAAAGCGAGAGAGGTTCTGAGGCCCTCGCCCGTTCCTTTGCGGGAGACGACGGCTCGCAGAGCGAGCCGGGTGAGGGTGCCCGCCTTGAACCTTTCGCTCAATCAGATATGCTGCGTGACAGATATGCTGCCTGAAAGTGGCAGATCTGACGCTGAAAGTGGTGGGGATGTGGCGGAGGCGCCGGGAGTATGCGGCTTAAGAGTCTTGAGCTAGTCGGCTTCAAGTCCTTCCTCGACCCGACCCTGATCGGCTTCTCCTCCGGCATCACCGCGGTCGTCGGCCCCAACGGATGCGGCAAGTCCAACGTCGTCGACGCAATCCGATGGGTTCTTGGCGAGCAGGCGCCGACGCGCCTGCGCGGCAAGACCACCGAGGATCTCATCCACGCCGGCAACGAATCGAATCCCGCCGCCGGGATGGCCGAGGTCTCGCTCACCCTGGAAGCCGACACCGAAAGCGTGCTGCCTGAGCCCTATGCGGCGCTGAGCGAAATCTGCGTTACCCGCCGCGTATATCGCTCCGGTGATTCGGAGTACCTGCTCAACAAAATTCCGTGCCGCCTCAAGGACATCGCCGAGTTTTTCATGGCCGCGCAGATTCACAGCCGCGGCTATGCGCTGATCGAGCAGGGGCGAATCGAGCAGATTATCCAGGCTAAGCCCGCCGAAATCCACGCCCTGGTCGAGGAAGCGGCCGGGCTCTCGCTGTTCAAGGGCCGGCGCGAGATGAGCGAGCGCAAGCTCGAACGCGTGAGCGCAAACCTGGCGCGGCTCGATGATGTTCTCTCCGAGATCGAACGCCAGCTCAGCTTCGCCCGCCGCCAGGCCAAGAAGGCCGAGGCCTACCGGCTGATCCGCCACGAGCTCGACGAGTTGGAGCGCCTTTCAGCGGCTCGGCGATTGCTCGAGAATCGCGGCGAGCTGAAGATGCATTCGGCTCGCGAAGACGATCTCAGAGCTGAAATCGAGTCCAAGCGTGATCAACTCGCCGAGCTGCAGGCCGGAACCGAGGCGCTCGCCGGCCGGTTGCAGGTTGAGCGCAATCACGCCGCGGCCGCGTTGCGCGAGCTCGAGAATCTGCGCGCCGGCGTTGCCGAGCGTGCCCGCACCCGCGAGTTTTTCGAACGGCGGCTGGGCGCGATCGACGAGTTGAGGCCGGCGCTGATCGCGCGCCTGAGCGATCTGGAGCAGAAGGCGATCGCAGCCCGCGCGGCGCGCGCGGAGATCGGATCGCGGCTGGCGCGCGAGAAGAATCTCGACGACGGCGGCGAGCAGACGCTGGCGGCTTTGAGACAGGAGCACGAAGCGGCGACCGCCGCGCTCAACGATACTGAGGGCGCGGTCGAAGAGTTGAAGGACGAGTTGTCCGACTTGGTGCGCGAAGCCGCCGTGATCCGCGGCCGGTTGGCCGATCTCAACGCCGAGTCGTCCGACTTGGAGGAGCGCGCGCGCATCGTCGAGAACACGATGCCGGAGCTGGGAGCTGCAAAGGCGCGCATCGAAGATCAATTGGCCGCCGCCGAGACGGAACTCGAAGCGGCGCGTACGGAGATCCGCAGCCTCGAGGCCGCGCTTCGGGAGGCCGTCGAGCGCGAGCACGAGACGCGAACCATCCACGAGCGGCTCGCGGCGCGAATCGCGGCGGCGCGTGAGAAATATTCCAACGGCGAGTCCGCGAACCCGTCGCTAACCGGCACGCTCGCCACTGGCCCCGGCGAAAAGCTCCGCACCGTGCTCGAATCGCTCAACGGCGATCGCCCGGCGATCGACCCTTCATTTCTCTTCGACGTGATCAACGCGCCGTCCGAGTTGAGGCCGGCGGTCGCCGCCGTGCTGGGCAATCAGGCCGAAGCCGTGATCGTCGAATCGCCCGAGTTCGCGCTGCGCGCAATCGAAGTCCTCAAGCGCAAGCATGGCGGACGCCTGAGCTTTATCCCCGAGCCCGAGTTTCCTGTGACCCATCACGAGATCGACGCGCCGGGAATCGCCGGTCGCCTGGTCGAGATGATGGTCGTGAAGCCGGGCTTCGAGTCGGTGGTCGAAGCCACGCTCGGCCACGTGCTGGTCGCCGACGATCTGTCCTCCGCACTCGCCGCGTCGAACTTGAACGGCCATGGCGCGGTCTTTGTCACGCGCGACGGCGACGTCCTCTGGCCGGGCAGGATGCTCAGCGGCGGCAGCGTCGCGGAAGCTCCCAACGGCAACGGCGCGCTGCTGCACGAGTATCCAGATGGCGCCGTCGGGCAAATGGAGGCGCAGGAACGCGTTCTGGCGGAACAGCTTGGTGCGCATCGCGCGTCGCGCGAGCGCACGGTCGCCGATCTCGAAGCGGCCCGCGCGCGCGCGTCCGAGGCCGAGAATACGCTTGGCGCCAGGCGCTCCGCTCTGGCGAAGAACGAGCAGGAACTTTCGCTCGCCCGGGCGCGTCGCGACGACGCCGCCCGCCGGCTCGCCGATCTCAAGGATACGATCGCGGAATCCAACGCGCGGCTGATCGAGCTGGCGGCGGACGAGCGGGACGCGCGCGGCCGGCTCGCGGCGATTCGCGAGGAAGCCGCCGTCGCGCGAAGCCGCGCGGAGCAGACCGGAGCCACGATGCTCGAAATTGCGTCGCGGTTCGAGGCGCGCAAGGCCCAGCTCGACGCGCTCGAAGCCGAGATGCGGCACATGGTCGAGCTTGCTGCCGGCCTCGAATCGCAGATCGAGGAAAACCGCCGCGACCTCCAAAGGTCGGAGGCCGAGCGCGCCGAATTCGAGCGCGAGCTTGACAAATTCGCCGCGCAGGACGTGCAGGCCCAAGTTCGCGATGCCGAGCTGAGCGCAGACCTCGATCGGATGACCGAAGCGCTGCGTGCCGAGGAACGCGAGCTCGAGGCGCTTCAGATCGCGCTGAAGCAGGCGCGCGAGGTCGCCGCTTCGCTCGAATCCGAGGCGGTCGAATGCGCGCTCAAGCGCGAACGCGCGCTTACCTTGAGCGAAGAGCTATCGCGCGCGTTTGCGGAAAAATTCCGCGTCGAGTTCGATTCGGTGGCAGACCAGATGGTCTCGCAACTGATCGGCCGCGAGGCCGAGTACGACGACAATCGGCTGGCCGAGCTGCGCGCCAAGGCCGAGCGAATCGGCGAGGTAAATCTCGCCGCCGAGAGCGAGGTCAAGGAGCTCGAAGACCGCGCGGGCGTGCTCGACGCCGAGCGGACCGACCTGCAGAACGCGGTCCGCGACCTGACCAGCACGATCACCAAGCTCAATCGCGAGGCGCGCAAACGCTTCGCCGAAACTTTTGAGGGCGCGGCGAAAAACTTTGCCGAGCTCTTCCCCAAGCTGATGCGCGGCGGCAAGGCGCGGCTGGAGCTGATGGAAGCCGGCGACGTGCTCGAAGCCGGCGTCAACATCATGGTCCAGCCCGCCGGCAAGAAGGTCAAGGAAATCGGCTTGCTGTCGGGCGGCGAGAAAGCACTCTCCGCGATGGCCTTGGTGTTCTCGCTGTTCCTGCTCAATCCGAGCCCGTTCTGCGTGCTCGACGAAGTCGACGCGCCGCTCGACGAATTCAGCCTGGCCGCGTTCACTTCGCTGGTCGGCGAGCTGAAGCCGCACTCCCAGTTCATTATAATCACGCACAACCAGCGCACGATGCAGGCCGCCGATCAGATTCACGGCGTCACGATGGATCGTCCCGGCGTCTCGAAAATAATCTCGCTGACAATCCCGCAAGCCGCGTAAACAACACACCGCCGCGACATTCCTAAGCCCCTCCCATCGCTGGGATACGCCGACGGGCGCAGCGCCCGTCGAGTGAGCCAGACGAGCGCGCGAGGGCGCCGGACGCGCGGGTTTTCCGAACCCGTTTCGGACCTGCGTTGCGGCTGTTATTGTGTGACACAAATCGAACGAGGCTTGCGTTACCAGTGTCTGTTTCCGACATTTTTATCGTCATCGCAATCGCGATTCCTGCGGGACTGGCGCTCACTGCAATCGGCGCGCTGATCGAATTCAGCGTGCGCAAGAAGCTTCCGCAGCGACCATCGGCCACGGCATCGGTCCAGGAGTTGCAGGCGACCGGGGCTCCCGCTGCACCGATCTCTCCAGCGCCGATCCAGGCGCAAGTTGCGACGCCGCAGGTGCAGCCCGTCATTTCACCGCCGCCGAGGCCGTCCGCTGAGGTGCCGCCGCAGGCGCCGCAATCGGTCGAGCCGGCGCCGACACCACCTCCCGCGCCCAAACGATTGGGCTGGGGACTTCGCAAGACCCGCGAGAGCTTTCTCGGGCGGATTCGCGCCGCGATAACCGGCAGGGCCGAGCTCGACGAAATCTACGAAGGGCTCGAGGAGGCGCTGATCGCCGCCGACGTGGGCGTCGAGGCCGGGACGAAGCTGGTGGATGCGGTGCGCGCGTCGGTCAAGAACGACTCCCGCCCCGAGCTGATTCGCGACGCGCTCAAGAGCGAAATCGCCACGATGCTCTCCGCGGTCGAGCGTCCGCCCGCCGATCCGGCGGGAGTGCCGCTGGTGATCATGCTTGTTGGCGTAAATGGCGCCGGAAAGACGACTACGGTTGCCAAGCTCGCCGCGTGGCTGAAGGCGGAACGCGGATCGGTGATCGTGGCGGCGGCCGACACCTTTCGCGCCGCCGCGATCGAGCAGCTCGAGGTTTGGTGCCAGCGGGTCGGCGTGGACATGATCAAGCAGGCGCAGGGAAGCGATCCCGCCGCGGTCGCGTTCGACGCCGTCAAGGCCGCCGTCGCGCGCAAGGCCGGTGCGGTCCTGATCGATACGGCCGGCCGCCTCCAGACCAAGGTCAACTTGATGGAAGAGCTCAAGAAGATCGCGCGCGTGATCGGACGCGAGTTGCCCGGCGCGCCGCACGAGACTTTCCTGGTGCTCGACGCGACCACGGGTCAGAATGCGCTCAGCCAGGCGAAAGTCTTCGGCGACGCAGTGCCGCTGACCGGCGTCGTGCTGGCCAAGCTCGACAGCACCGCCAAAGGCGGCGTGATTATCGCGATCGCAGATCGCCTCAAGCTGCCGGTCAGGTTCGTGGGAATCGGTGAAAGCCTCGAAGATCTGCGCCCTTTCGATGCAACCGAATTCGTCGATGCTTTGTTCTCGTCGGATGAGGCTCAAGAGACCCGGACGACGAGTGGTTCTTATGCTGCTTGACAGCGTTGTTTATGCAAAACTAGAGTGACAATGAGTTTGTGTGACCACTATGGCAACTGACGTTTTGAAGCAGTTAGAAGAGAAAATACAATCTTTCGTCAATCGAATGACTCAACTACGCCGCGAGAACGAGCAGATCAACCAGCGCCTCGTGGAAACCGATCGGCGTTTGAAGGAAGTTACAGCGCAGCTAAAGCAGTTCGAATCGGAGCGTCAGGCGCACGAAAACGAGCGCGCTGAGGTACGGACCCGGATCGAAAAGATCCTGGCCCGGTTTGACGGGATCGAACTCAAGTAGTCGAAGCAGTCAATGAAGGGCGTCAACGTCGAAGTCATGGGCCAAAACCTGTTTGTCGCCAGCGATGCCGACGACGACTGGGTAAGGAGTGTGGCCGGGGCGGTCGACGAAAGAATAAAGGCAATTCGCGCCGGTAGCCAGACCGCCAATTCGGTGAATCTGGCGATTCTGGCGGCACTCAACTTCGCCGACGAGCTCGAACGCCTGCGGCGGCAGCATCAGGAACTCATCCAGCAGATTGAAGCGATGACGATGCGGCTGGCGGATGCGATGGAGGTTGGCGGGCTTCGGCAAGGCCGTGGGGTGGCCGAGAGTTGAGCGGCGGAGGTCGCGGCGGGAGCAGGGGACGGGAAGAAAGCACAACGTGGTCGCAAACATGCAGCCCGTGGTAGCAATCATCAGCGCGATCCTGATTCTGGGTCGCTCGTGCCTGGCCGCACTACCAAGTGCGTCGGGCGCCGGGCGCTCACGCGTGTCTCAGGACGATGCTCGCCCAGCTACGATATCGGCCAACTGGATTATCGATCGGTCGCCGATTCGTTCCCCACTCCTGCCATGGCGAAGACCATGGCGGCAGAGAAGAGTAACTTAAGAGCAATCCTCAAGGAGAGTCGGAAGGCTCTCGAACCCGAATGCGCGCAAGCGCTCTCGGCCAAGGTGCAATCGCGCCTGATCGGGAGCGAATTCTACCAATCGGCGCCGGCGATCGTGCTCTACGCCGCAGTTGAGAACGAAGTCGCAACCGAGCTGATCGCGGCCGATTCGATCCGCACAGGCCGCGTCGTCTACTATCCGCGGGTCGATCCGTCGCTCCGCTCGATTTCTCTGGCCGCGATTCGCGATCCTGCCGAGCTCAGGCCCGGCACGTTTGGAATTCCCGAACCGCCCGCCGGCGGCGGAATCCTTCCCCAGCAGCTCGCCGCGGCGCTGGTCTGCGTTCCCGGTCTGGCCTTCAGCCCCGCCGGAGCCCGGCTCGGGCGCGGCGGAGGCTACTACGATCGGATGCTGGCGCAGCTCGGCGGCGCGATAATCACGGCCGGGCTCGCCTATTCATTTCAGCTTCTCGATTCGATTCCTGAAGCGCCGCAAGACCGGCGCGTCAACTTTGTCGTTACCGAGTTCACCGTTCATTCGATCGCCGAATTCAGATCCGTCTCCAAACGCGGATCGACCAAGGAGGAATACCCAAGTGTATGAGCTGCTGATTGGGCTCCTCGGCTTCGTTATCGGCGGCGCAGTTCTGTTCGTCGTTGGCCTGAGCAGGCGTCGCGAGGACGCCGGGAACGCCGATGCTGCGCGCGCCCAAGCCGAGGAGATCATTGCCGGAGCGAAGAGCAAGAGCGAGCTTCTGGTCAAGGAGGCCGATATCCAGGCCAGAAAGCTGGTTGTCGAAGCACGGGCCGAAGCCGAGCGCGAGTCCCGCGACCTGCGCAAGGACGTCACCGCGCTGGAGACCAAGCTGGAGGCGCGCGAGGAAAGCTTCGAGAAGCGGATCGAAGCCTTCGAGCGCCGCGAAGCCGATTTCAACCGGCGCGAGCAGGGCCTGCGCACGCGCGAGAAAGCGCTGGGCGACAAAGAGGCCGAGCGCCAGGCGCTGATCGACGAAGCCCGCCGCGCGCTCGAGTCGGTTGCGGGCCTGACCCGCGAGGAAGCCAAGCGCGTCCTGATCGAGGAGATGCTGGCGGAGGCGCGGCACGATGCCTCCAAACATATCCGGGTGGTCGAAGAAGAGGCCCGCGAGGAGGCCGACCGGCGTGCCAAGCGCGTGATCTCGGTCGCGATAGAGCGTCTGGCCGGCGAGTTCGTCGCCGAACGCACGGTCTCCACGGTGGCGCTTCCCACCGACGACATGAAGGGGCGAATAATCGGCCGCGAGGGCCGCAACATCCGCGCGATCGAGGCCGCCACCGGTGTCGATATCATAATCGACGACACGCCCGAGGCGGTGGTGATCTCCTGTCACAACCCGATCCGTCGCGAGATCGCGAAGCTCTCGCTCGAACAGCTCATCGTCGACGGCCGGATCCATCCGGGCCGGATCGAAGAGGTGGTGCGCAAGGCCGAGCAACAGGTCGAGGAGTCCATTCGCGACGCCGGACAGAAGGCGATCATGGAGGTCGGCGTCCACGGAATCCATCCCGAGCTGGTCAAGTTGCTCGGGATGCTCAAGTATCGCTACAGCTACGCCCAGAACGTCCTGATGCATTCCATCGAGGCGGCGTTCATCTGTGGCGTGATGGCGGCGGAGCTGGGCCTAAACGAAAAGCAGGCCCGGCGCGCCGCACTGCTGCACGATATCGGCAAGGCGCTGACCCATGAGATCGAAGGGTCGCACGCGCTGATCGGCGCCGAGCTCGCGCGCAAGTACGGCGAGTCGGCCAAGATCGTCAACGCGATCGCGGCCCATCACGAGGAGGTCAAGGCCGAGACCATCCTGGCGCCGCTGGTAGACGCAGCCGACGCGCTGTCGGGTGCGCGTCCCGGCGCCCGGCGCGAGGTGCTCGAGAGCTACGTGAAGCGGCTGGAAGACCTCGAGAAGATTGCCAAGTCGTTCAAGGGCGTGGACAAATGCTTCGCTGTGCAGGCCGGGCGCGAGATGCGGGTGATAGTGGAACCCGAGCAGGTCTCGGACGAGGAGACCGCGATGCTCGCGCGCGAGGTGGCCAAGAAGATCGAGACCGACATGACTTATCCCGGCCAGATTCGCGTGACGGTCATCCGGGAAACCCGCGCCACCGAGGTCGCCCGCTGACGGCGTAGCGCGATACCTCCCTTACGCCCGCGAGCGTGGCCATGTCGCGCCACGCCCGCGGGCGCAGATTGCGATCCCGACAGCGCCGGAGAGTTCGAAGCGGGCCGAGCCGGGCACTTTCGTGACTTGACTCTGACACGAGCCAGTTCGTAGTCTTGATAGGTTTTTCGGCGCTGTGAAGTGGTTTGATGAATCAACTGTTGTAGTCCTGATACACCACCCTTCTGCATTCATTGTTTCTACTGGCAGGGGTTCAATTGCCTCGAGTCGGCGAACCTCATCAGACGACCGCTTTTCTGCCGACCCCGAATTTTCCCGCGAATTTTCCGGGGTCCGGGCAGCGTCAAATGACAGTCGCGTCAAGGGCGAAGCGTTGTCAGCGAAACCGAAGGGCGATACGTTCTGTACGGCTGTCGAGGTGTCGAATTTGGACCCGAGTCGCGCGGCGGTCCGGGAACCGATAGCCGAGGAATCGACCTCGGAGGAATCGCGGTCGATAGACCCCAGCGGCCGATATATGCGCGCGCGATTGTCACAGCGCCTCGCGGTCTTACTCGCACTTTTTCTATGCTTGGGCTGGGGCCGGGCTGCGGCCCAGACCGCGACGCTGTTGGGCAACCATCCTGATGAGGTCGCCGAACTCGGCGATGCCCGGCGCGCGGCGCCCTACCGCGAGCTCGACCTCAAGATCGTGCTGGCCTTGCGCAACCAGGCGGCGCTCGACAAGCTCCTGGCCGAGCAGCAGGATCCTGGCTCGCCGCAGTACCATCACTGGCTGACTCCCGGCGAATTCGCCTCGCGCTTCGGTCCCAACCCGAAGGATTCAGCGGCGATCGCGCACTGGCTCACGTCCGAGGGCTTCACCGTCACTTCTTCGGGCGCCGGCGATCGCTTCGTCAGTTTCGCAGGCTCGGTAGCGACGGCCGAGCGGGTGTTCGGAGTCACGATCGTTTCCACGGCCGACGATCTCGCCTACGGCAACCTTGGCGATCCGGTCGTACCCGCCAGATTCGCCAATCTGATCGCCCACGTTGCAGGACTGGACAACCTGAGCCACCACGTTCCGCTGGTCCGCATCGATCGCAGCCGGCGAAAGCTGAAGCTGGTCAGGCATCCGCAACCGCTCGAATCGGTGTCCTTCGTCGAAGGCAGCGTGTCGGGGCACCGCTTTTCGGCCTCGCAGCCCGAGTCCACTTACGGCGACTTCGGGCCGGCCTTTGCACCCAGCGACGCCCACGCCTTTTACGACGAGGACCCGCTCCTGAACGCAAGCATCGACGGCCGGGGCTCCGATTGCATCGCGCTGATCGAGGACTCCGACTACTCGATGGACGCGGTCAATCTGTTTGACAGCACCTTTCTGTCCGCCGCTCCGCCGCTGAATATCTCGGAGGTGTTCGACACCTCCAATCCCGGACGAAACGACGACCAGAGCGAAGCGCTGCTCGATATCCAGTGGGCGCACGCGATGGCTCCGGGGGCTGCGCTCAGGGTCTACGTCGGAGACCGGAACAACTTCAAGATCGATCCCATCACCGACGGGATCAACAAAGCCGTCATGGAGAACGCGTGCTCCGCGATCAGCGTCAGCTTCGCCGAATGCGGCGACACGGCCACGTTCCTCACCGGTCTTCAGGAATCGATCTACGAGCAGGCGGCCGGCCAGGGGCAATCCATATTCGTGTCGGCGGGTGACGACGGTGCCGCGGGCCTGGTCGTCGATCGGGCGGGACAGATGTGCGTGACGGGACGCAGCCGCCACGTCAACGAGATGTCGGCCGATCCGTACGCGACCTCAGTCGGCGGCACAGAGTTCGACCCCGATTACGATTCGTCGGGCAATGACAGCGGTTTCGTGGCGGAGCAGGTATGGGGCGAGCAGGTATCCGGAAACGGCGCGACCGGCGGCGGAGTCAGCGCGGTATTCCCCAAGCCCTCCTACCAGAAGGGCGTGACGCCCGCCGACGGCCAGCGCGATGTCCCCGATGTCGCGATGTTCGCGAGCCCCGATCAGCCCGGCGTGTTCATCGGGGACGACGCCTCCGATCCGGGTTCGGCATGCCCGTTCGGCAGCGCCTGTATCGAATGCTGCATCGGCGGTACCAGCCTCTCGGCGCCCACCTGGGCGGCGATATCCAGGTTGATCGCTCAAAGTGCGGCTGGGCGGCTCGGAAACATAAACCCGCGGCTGTATCGCCTGGGTCCTCTGGAGAATACCTCTCAGGTCGGATTGCGCGACGTAACGACGGGCTCGAATGATTTCAACGGTGTGGCTGGATTCGCGGCCATCCCCGGGTACGACCGGGCGTCCGGATGGGGAACGGCGGACATTGCTCAGTTGGTCGCGGCCTTTCCGGCCCCGACGCTTTCTCTGTCAGCCGCTTCGATCAAATTTCCCCCCGTCGGAGTCGACACGGGCAGCGTAAGGCGCTCATTCAAGATCAGCAACTCGGGCGAGGGCCTGCTTACGGGAAGCCTTGACTTGACCGCTCTCCAGCCGCCGTTTGCGACGGTTGGCACGCCCCCGGCCTCGTTCAGCCTTGCCCGTGACAAGAGCATCACGGTGACCTTGCTGTTCACTCCGACGTTGGCCGGCGATTTGCAGGCGAGCATCAACGTCACCAGTAACGACTCCAGGGGGCGATCGCCCTCGGTCGTGACGCTGTCCGGAACCGGAGCGGCTGGAATACTATCCGTTCCACCTGCGCTCAAGTTCGGAGCGGTCGCGGTCAAGCGGAGCAGGACCATGACGCTATCGATCAGGAATACGGGTGCGGGCGTTTTGCACCCGACGGTGGATATGAGCGGGCTTGCTGCGCCGTTTTCGACCGGGTTTACATCGGGGCAATATGCGGTGCCGCCGGGCAAGGCCTTGGCGGCAAAGATTGTGTTCGCGCCCACTTCAACTCAGGCAACGCCGTTCACCGGCCAAGTTGCGATCTCCAGCGACGATCCCAGACATCCGTCGGCCACCGTGACGGTCAGCGGCAGCGCCAGGTAGCCCCGGCAAATGCCGGCCGGCGTGCGCCGTGCTTTGACGCATCGAGGAGCCGGGGTATGATTTCCCCGCGATGCCCACGATGCGCGAAGTGATGGAGACCACGATCGGCCTGGAAAAGCAGACCATGGCGTTGTACGCGCGCTTTTCCCGGGCCTTCCAACGCAACCCGCAACTCCACGATTTCTGGTTCGGGATGGCGCGCGACGAAGCGCGTCATGTCGGCGCTCTGGACCTGGTCTCGACCGTGCTGGAATTCGAGGGGATGCTCGACAAGCCGAGTCCTATCTCGCTCGACAACTCGACCATCGTGCACCTGCGCGCGTTGCTCGACCGGCACAGCCGCGCCGGCGAGGTTCCGATCGAGCGTGCGCTCGAGATCGCGCTGGAAGTCGAAGAGACCGAGCTGGAGGACCTGGTCGGCGATCTGCTGAAGGCGGTCGAGCAGGGCGACGAGTACGAACGATGCCTGCGGCTGCTGGTCCACGACCTGGGCGAGCTCAGCTATATGATCGAGCAGCACACGCACAATCCCGAGCTGCTGCAACGATGCGACGCGCTGGTGAACCGTCACGCGGAGACCCTGCGCCGCGCCGCCACCGGTTGATCGTTCCCTGATAGTGCGCGGAGCAAAGAACACCTCTCCCGCGCTTGCGCCCTGCGGCGCAAGCGCAAACCGGGAGAGGTCGCCGAGTGATTTGCTCCGGCAAATCGCTCGGCGGGTGAGGGCGTTGCCGCCGCCAGTTTATCGTTGCCTCTTGGAACGTTGCGACGCTGCGGATATATAATGAAACAGCGCTGAGGAGTCGGCTAATTGGCAAGCCACCTGACTCTGGATCAGGCGATTGTAGGTTCGAGTCCTACCTCCTCAGCCAAAAGACACCCTCCAGCGCGCGCAGACGGCCCCATCGTCTAGTGGTTAGGACACCGGCCTCTCACGTCGGTAACGCGGGTTCGACTCCCGCTGGGGTCACCAACAAAATCAACCACTTACGGCGGTTCTCAATTTAGCCTCGGGCGTCAGTGCCAAATAGGTGCCATTTTCTGAGATTTCCGAGCCGCCAATCCCAAGGTTCACCTTGTTGACGGCCGCGCGAAGATAGGCGTCAGAGAGATGCGAGTATCGCATCGTCATGCGGCCGTCCTTGTGACCGAGCAGGGCTTGGAGGCCGCGCGCCTGGATACCGGCCATCGCCTGATAGCTCGCGAATGTATGTCTGCAATCGTGAAGCTTGAAATCCCCGATGCCCGCGCGGCGCACGGCGCGCATGAAGGCGACGCTGATTTGGTTGGGATGGAGCGGGAACAGACGCCCGTCGATGCACGGCGGGAGCGCCTTCAACGCCTCAAGGGCCGCATCGTTCAAATAGACTTGGCGCGCCTCGCCGTTCTTGGTTTCGGTTAGGGCTGCGGCACGGTTCTGCCAGTCGATGGACTTGCGGCTCAGGCTCAGGATTTCATTGCGCCTCATGCCGGTGTTGAGCGCCACAGTAGCGAACGCCTTGAGGTACGGAATCGGCTCACAGGCCGTGAGCAGGCGATCGATTTCATCGAGGCTCAGGAAACGGGTTCGCCCGCCGGGTTCCCGGAGCGCCTTGAGGCCGGCCAGTACCCCGCCTTGAGAATCAAGGAACGGGTTGCGGCTCAGATATTCCCATACGACTGCACGGCGCATCATGTGCTTGAGCACGGTTATTTCGCGGTTGAGCGTTGAAGGCGCCGGGGCGATTTCCTTGGCTCCCTTGCACCTGAGGCACGTCGGCGCTTCCCGTTCATACCGCCGGCCGGTTGTAACCTTGCCCCTGCCATCGCATCGAGGGCACTTCTCAGGCTTCCGACGCTGCCTCAGGTACGCTTCGGCGTCGGCCACTGTGATGGCCCGCAACGTGCCGGGAAAGGCAGGGATGAGGTACTTGTCGAGGATGCCGAACCAGCGTTCGCGCGTCCGCAGTTTGAGCGTCGGCGTGACTCGCTCGCGCCATATTTTCGCGAAGTCGGCAAAGCCGATTACCGAATCCTCGATGACGCCAAGGTGAACCCGGCGGGCGACGTTGCCAAGCAGACCGTCCAAGACTTCCCTTGCGACGCGCTTGCTCGGGCCGATCTTCTTGCGTCGGCGCACGCCTTGCGCGTTCTTGAAGTCGATCCACCAATCACCGTCACGCTGAAATACGCGGCTCATCGCTACCTCCCTATTTCGACGCGCCCTTTAGCTTGCGCGTCTGTTCGTATTCCTTCTGCTTCGCGCGGTATTTCCAGATACGGACCAACCCGAGATGATCATCGCAGGCGCCTTTGTGGCTGGGGTTGGCCCAGAAAAGTTTCCCGCACGCTGGACACGTTTTGATGCGCCGCACGTCGGCGCCTTCGAGCGCAGGTGGGAAGGTGTCATGAAAATCGTCCCAAGATGTCGCCATGCGCGCCGTTCCGTCGGGCTCGATGTAGACAAAGGGATCAACCGGGGGCAGGGGCCAACTCATTGCGTCGGCGGTCTGGCCTTCCGTTACTTGCCGTCCGGCTTCGGCCAGGCTGAAGAGCATCGCGCGCACGGTCCAAAACAACATGTAGAGGCGGAGCGGTGTTATCTCGCGGCGGGGCCGAAGGCTGCTGTGCCCGGATGCTTCCGCGCTTGCCGTGTTTTCTTGCCCAGCTTCATAGCTGTAGCCGAAGAACGGGGCAAACCGACTCCAATTGCGGGACCGATACTCATACTCGCGCGTGTGGCGTTTGATCGCTTCTCGCAGATCAGCTTCCGAGCGCTTCCACTTCGGCTTGAACTTACTCAGAGCCGCCCGAGCCTTAGCGTCCTGCTCGCGGCGGGATAACGGCCGGCGTGGCCTGAACCGCTGATCGAATTTCTCTTCGAGGTCTGCAAGGAGCGTCGCATGCTTACCCTCGGGGTCCAGCTCGCGCGGCTCGGGCAGTTGGGCATCCGGGGGAAGCAGGTTGGCGAAGTCAATTAGTTGGATTAGTCCGCCGGCTATGTAACGTTTCTTTGCCATCTGCGGCGCTTTCTATTTGGAAGTGCCAAGCCGCATACAGCTTGACGGTTTTCCATTTGTTGGGTTACTGTACATGGAAGGGGAAGGAGAGTCAAATGCTGGCAAAGAAAAACGTTACCAATAAGGTAGAAACTGTTACAGACAGGGTAGAAAGAGTTTCGTCTGCGCGCCTTGCTTGGGGACTCGAAGAATTCGCAGCCGCGACAGACACGTCGGTTAGTTTCATCCGGCTCGAAATCCGGCGCGGCAAAATCCATCCCGCACGGCTCGGAAGGCGCGTGGTGATTTTGGATCGCGAGGCTCAGCGTTACCTCGCTGCGGGGCTGGAAGTTGCCGCCCGCTAGGCGCGCGTGGCTCGGAACGGCAACCCCAGATGAGCACCGACGGCATCACGCTTTTACCGCAGCACTCGCGGTTTCTCCAAGAGCGAGCTGTAGCCGACGAGGTTGCTAGCGAGCGCGGTTATCGAAGCGCGATTCGCAAGGCAGACCTGGAGAAACTTGGCTTCGGGCGGAGGCAGCAGCTTGTCCCGGCGCTGGTCATTCCCGTCCACTCGGTCCGTGGCGCAGTAGAGTCCTACCAGCTTCGCCCCGACGGTCCGCGCCTGAACGAAAAGGGAAAGGCACGCAAGTACGAGATGAAGGCGGGCAGTCGAATGCTGCTCGATGTTCACCCGCGCCTGAGCCGCCGTCGCGAAGCCGGCAAGCCTGCGCTCATCGGCGATCCGCAGTCCCCGCTCTTCATCACGGAAGGCATCCCGAAAGCCGACTCAGCAATTTCAATTGGTCTGTGCTGCATCGGGCTACCTGGAGTTTGGAACTGGCGCGGCTCCAACGAGGCGGGCGGCAAGACGGCGCTTGCAGATTGGGAGAGTATCGCGCTTAAGGGCCGAGCGGCTTACATCGCGTTCGATTCGGATGTGATGGAGAAGCGCGAGGTTCACGCGGCGCTTGTCCGGCTCAAGGCGTTTGTCGAATCGTACAAAGCCACCGTCCGGCTGATTTACCTACCGCCGGGCGAACACGGGGGAAAGGTCGGCCTTGACGACTTTATCGCGCGCGAGAAGGGCGCCGGGCGGGGGGCCGCCGAAATCCGCGATGCGCTGCTCACGCTGGCGACTGACGAGCTACGCAAGCCGGTGAAGCCACCGACCGACCGACCGGAGATTCTGATCTTGCCCGGCCACATCCCTGAGATTGTCGATCAGGTTGACGATGTGCTGGCTGTGAACGCAGTGCGGCTCAAGATGTTTCAGCGCGCAAGCGAGATCGTGAAGGTCGTCGCCCTTGATCGCCAAACGGAACGTGCTGGACTGTGCCGGCCGGTCGGGACGGTTCAGCTTGCCCCCGTGTCGGCCATCGAGCTTCAGGAAATTCTCGAACGACTCAGCTCCTGGGAAAGACCGGACGGCAACGAGGTGAAAGCGGCGGATTGCCCACCGCGTGTCCCGCAAACCTATCTCGCTCGAATCGGCAACTGGAATCTGCCCGTACTGACGGGCGTTATCGAGGCCCCGATCATGCGGCGGGACGGCTCGGTCTTGAGCGAGCCCGGCTATGACGAATCGACCGGGTTGTTTTTGTATGCCGATGCTGATTGGTCCGCCGTCTTGGACCAGCAGACACGCGCGGACGCGGAAACCGCGCTGCGCGAGTTGATCGCGCCGTTCTCGGAGTTTCCGTTCGTGGATGAAGCTGCGCACGCGGTCTTGCTCGCGGCAATCCTCACGGCCGTTCAGAGGCGCCTGCTCGAAACCGCCCCGCTCTTCGGGTTTGACGCGCCCGGCCAGCGTAGCGGGAAGTCTCTCCTCGCTGAATCGGTTGGCATCATCGCCACAGGGCGCAAGCCTCCATCGACTGGCGTGGCCCGCACGGAGGACGAGTTGCGCAAGACGGTTACGTCTGTCCTCCGGGAGGGCCAGGCGATCGTCAACTTGGATAACATCACACGCCCGCTCAATTCCCCGGACTTGGCGCGGGCGATTACTCAGTCCGAATACTCCGACCGGCTGCTCGGCGTAAACAGGGTACTGCGCCTAAAGACGAATGTTCTCTGGACCGCTACCGGAAACAACCTGACATTCCTGGGGGACATGTCGAGCCGGGCGCTGCTCTCTCGAATCGACGCGAAAGTAGAACGCCCCGAAGAGCGCACGTTTCAAATTCCTGATCTCCCGCAACATCTAATTGAGAATCGGAAACGGCTGGCGATCGCTGCGCTCACGATCCTACGCGCCTACTATGCCGCCGGCCGCCCCCGCCAGAACGTGCGGCCGTGGGGCGGATTCGATCATCGGTCCCGCGAAATTCGCGAGCCTCTGGTTTGGCTCGGAGTTGCCGACCCATGCAAGACTCGCGAGCGAATCATCGTCAATGATCCAGAACGCGACTCGGCGCTAAGCATCCTGTCGGCATGGCATAACCTGTTCGGCGAGCGCGCGATGCTGGTCGCCGACCTAATCCGGGAAGGCGACGCGGAGTTGAAGGAACGTCTGCTGATGGTCGCCGCAGATCGAACCGAGCGGGCGAAAATTGATGCACGGCGGCTTGGCGCGTGGTGCCGATCAATCGAAGACCGGGTTTTCGGCGATTTCCGGCTATCCCGTGATGGCTCGATACGACGGGCGATGGAGTGGCGTGTGAGTTATGTGAGTTATGTGAGTTGTGTGAGTTCCAGAGCGGCCAGTCCAAATGGAGCGACACACACACAGTCCCCCAAAAACGGCGCGGCTGGCGAAGAAAATGTGTGCGTGTCACCCGCGTCCGAACAGCCAGAAAATAACTCACCTAACTCACCGGACTCACACGCCGATGATGACAGCATCGAAGTATGAACGAGGCGCTTCAGGTTCTTGCAGAGCTTCGGCAGCGTGGCATCCGGGTTGAGCCGGCGACAGGCGGAAAACTGCGGTTGACACCGGCCAGGGCCGCCGATCCGGCGCTTCTGGAAAAAGTCCGCGCGTTCAAGGCTGAGTTGCTTGCGCTCGTCACTGCCGCGCCGATCGGTACTGCCGATTCGCCCGTCGTCATCAGCCGAGACGAAGAGAACGCAATTGACAGGCTCGCGTTGGTGGACGGCTGGCAGCCCGACCCGCGCGTTCCTGAGACGGTGCGGTCCGAAATCGCCCGCATCGAGCGGGAAGCATTGAGGCTGGGCTGGTCCCGCGAGCGTTTGTGGGTCCGCGCTTTCTGGCCAGACCAACCGCGTGGGCTCGCCGCGGTGCTTCAAGAGGAAGATGAGATAGCCGAAGTGGCGGCCGGCTACATCACGATCCTGCGCGCGCGGCGAAGCCTGCTGCGGTTCCCCCGTTGCGATGGATGAACCCTCACTGGCCCGGCCAGCCGCAACCTCGACCACGCTAGGCGCGCTCCTGTGATGGCGCTCGATGCGCCGAGGATATGCGACCGTGAGCCTTTTGCGCGGCGCGCAGCCTACCGGGGAGGACGACAACCTGTCTTCACGGAGCAGCGCGTTTGCATTTTGGTCTTGGACGCAATTGTAGCCTTTTCAGGGAGCGCGCCTTAAAGTACCAAGAGATGAAAGCCCGGCGAGCCGCCCGTTCTGGGTAAACGGCTGCGGGGCAAACCGCTTGGCGCGCCGAGATCAAGGAGCATCCATGACCCGCGATTCGGAGAATTGGCACCAGAAGATCAAACTAAAACGTGAGCTATTTCCGCTCACGCCACTCGCTAGGCAGCCGATCAAATTCGAGCCGTTCAGGTTGCTCGTGGAATTAGCTCAAGCACGTCGCATATCAATTCATGACGGGAAATTAGGCACCGACCTTCTGAGCGAAGTTGAGCACTCGGTACGTGCGGCCCTCGCAGACGACGCGTTTCTTTACGGCCACCTCACCGAGAGTCTATTCGAAGCAATGCTCATAGCCCTCGGAAGCGTAAGGCTTGTCAAACAAGAAGATGCCGGCACCGCCTACGCGGACGATCCCGATGTTAGAATTCCTGACTTTCGGCTCATCCTCTCCGATGGCTCTCGTCTGTTGGTGGAGGTGAAGAACTACTACCAACAGGATGGCCTTGAGGAATTCGTCTTCGACGACGGCTACTTGAGAGGATTGCAGAAATACGCGGACCTCGACTCGTCGATCCTGACACTCGCGATCTTTTGGGTCCGATGGAACATTTGGACCCTCGTGCCCGCATCACGAATGCCGAACAAAGACGGAGTTAGAAGCATCTCGCTCGGCGAAGCACTCAAGATGAATTGCACCGCCGCCATTGGAGATGTTACGATTGGCACCTCCCCTCCTCTTCGGATCGTGCTGCGCACCGATCCCGCGACCCCGGATTCTGTATCAGCGGACGGAGTAAGCCGCGACTACAAGATGACGATTCGAGGCGTGGAACTCTATTCCGGCGACAGCCTCATAACCGACGAAACAGATCGCAAAATCTTCGATTTCTTACGCAACTTCGGAAAGTGGGAAGAGCAAGGCTCCGTCGCCTTAATGACAGGCGAAGTCTTAGAAGGGATCGAGTTTCGATGGGAGCCTCGGGAAGACGAAGAGAAAGAGAGCTTCGAGCGATTTCGAATGATTGGGTCGCTGACTTCAATGTTCTCAACCTGGTTTCGTCGCCAAGCCTTGGGGATCGACGGAAGACCAAGCCAGACTAAGATCGAGATTGTGCCTGGTTTCCTCGGCAGGCTCGTCCCGGAGGGCTACCACGGGAAAGACCTGCCTTTATGGATCTTCGTACAACATCCAAATTTTGACGGCTGAGTGGGACTAACTATGTTGTACTCAGGCACTCAAGTCACTGCACGTCTATGACTATCTTATCGATCTTGTATAGCTCCGATTGGATGATTGGCAAGCTGCACCCTAGGGCGATTAGTTCGTTCTTGCAAGCGTCGAATCCAGGGCCATCCAATCTAGGATCTAGAGCAACATCATCGAGAACTGTGGAGTAGTCGAAAGGTAGTCTAAGTTTGTCGCTGCGCTTCTTCTGTGTAGCGTCGTGAAACAGTAGGCGAACCTCCTGTTCGTGACAGAACTCCAGGCGTTTCGTACAAAGCGTGCGCGCGAAATTGTGTCCTTGGCCGCCGAATGCCAAATCCATGAAAGTCGTACTCCGCAGGAAATCTTCTATTTGACGCCTCGACTTGTATTGCACCGTTCCAATGAAATACTTCAAGGTCGCAAGTTTGTCATCCGGTCTGTAGATTGCGGAGAAGAGCTTTCTGATCGTCGTCGAGATTCGCACGCCACCTTTCTTGGGGCTGTAGATTCGCCACATCGCGTCGCTGTCGCTAATTCTAGTCCAGCATAGTGCGTACCATTTGTCAGCGATCAGTCTCATGCTGCCCAACTGGCCCGTCGGAGGGATCCTCACTGGACATTTGAGAAAGAAGTTTTCAAACGGGTCGCCCCAGAGTGACGGTCGAACTAGCACAACCTTTTTGTTTGCAATGAGTTCCTTGAAGCGCCTCAGCGGCAGGACTCGATAGATAGGGGCGTCCCAGTGATCGATATCCAACCCGTTCTGTTCCATCTCGGGCGCGCTCATGGTCAAGCCTGTGCCGCCGGATTCTACCGGGCGAAAGAGCGGGCCTCGTTGTAAGTCACGAAACTCCTATAGGCCGCGCCGCGTAGGGCGAAGCCCCTCAGGGGATGAGTGCGATCGGGCTCGCGCAAGGGAGTTTCTCTCTGTTCGACTCGCGGCTTCGGCCGGGACAGCAGATAGCGTAAATCGCCGGACACGATCCGACGCATCAGGTTCTCCGAGTACCCGAATTGATCGACGAGCCCGGACCAGTCGCCCACGGTTCGCCCCTGGCGCCGCAGGCGCGCGGCCCATCCTAGTGAGATCAGGCCAAGTCGAACCCTGATCGCTGAGCGAATCTGGCGCGAGAGCCGCGCACGCCGGAGATTAGGGAAGCCGGCCGCCCGCTGCCGCCGCGCGGACGCACGGCCGTTTTTCATGGCCGCCAGCTTCCGGGCTCGCTCCGAGGTCAACATGGTGAAATTTTAGCTCAGACACCGCGGGGCAGGGTACCCCGCGAGTTAAGTCCCACAACGCAAAAAAGCCAAGAAAAGTCCGGGATTTGTCGGGCTCAGGGTGTGATGCATTGAACAATCGCGATGGCGAGCAAAAGATTCTCATCCGGCCAGAAGCACCAGCTCCTTGGATTTACTACGTTTTTCGCGATTTCGGGGCAAAAAAGAGCGGGGCGGTGTGTGTACTGTGTACTTTCCGTGACCCTTGGCCTTACGTCGCGGCCAAAGGGAAGACAAACAGGGAGGTGGCCCCCCCTCCCCCTCTGAGGTCCAGTGTGCTATCGTTCGGTCAAGCGAAGGGATGGCGTAGGGGGTATCAATGGGGGTGACCGTCCGATGATGATCGGAAGCTTGGAAATGGAGGAGCCACAGGAATGATAACGAACTTCAGGAGATTGTCGACAACCTTACGCAAGGCGGCTCCGTCGCCCGGCGAGACGCTCACCGCCGCAATTCGGGTCGACAAAGAGCGCATAAACAGAGAGTTAAAGGAAGGGGGTGCTTCTTCTGTCACGGTCGAGGGAAAAACTTTCAGAATCTCGACGAACAAAGAGACCGAGAATTCGTGATCGGATCAGGGCTGACCTCAAGTGGTAGCCCTGATCGTTTCTTACCTCCTTGTTGTCTATGTTCTTGCGCCGCGAACCATCTTCCGGTTCGTGTCAGGCACATACCTCCCCTTGAGGTTCGACCGAACGCGGACGGAAGAGATTGCGTCTGCGTTCCTGATTTCTCTTCCCCCTCTGATCGTAGCGTGGTCCATTATGGTCGCCGCTTTCGGCCCGGTCGCTCCCGGTACTTTGCGCGACTACCAACAAATTTTCGCCGCCTCGTATTCTGAGTCGGAGTTCGTCCGCAGTCCTGCACGGTTCTGGATCGCGATTCGGTCCATCTTGTCAGCACAAGAGGTATTCGTCTTTGGGTTGTTCTATCCTCTCGTTTTTGCCGAGTCGCTGGTCTTCGTCGTTCTTCTCAACAAATACGGCACTTGGAGCGGAAAATGGCGGCCTTATGACTGGCTTGTCGACAACGTACTCCTTCGCGGCGTGAGCCAATGGCATGTTCTTCTGACGCCATTTAACTTTCCTGCTGACCCAGAAAGGAGAGTGGCGGTCGACATCCTCACTCAAGAGGATCATTTGTATCAAGGCAAAGTAGCTGACTTTTTCATCAATCCTGATGGTGAGCTGTCGGGCATACTTCTGGATGAGCCGCGCAGATTTGACCGTCAGCGATTCTTGAGAGAAAGGCGAAGGGCCATCCACCCGAACCGCGAGGGGAACATCGCGGCGGACCCCGAAAAGATTAAACCGAAGGACTACTGGATAGATATTCCCGGACCGGGCAGGAATCTGTTCATACCCGCCGGCAAAATCTTGAACCTCAACGTGAGATACGAACTTACGCTCAAAGAAGAACCTACCACCGTGGAAGCCGCCCAGAGCGCCCAGACAAGCATCACGGAATTACTTCAGATCTCCAAAAAGGTAAAGATTGAACCTCCTGACAAGAAACCCTAGCACACAGGGTCGCAAGCAACCGGCTATCCTCGGTTCTGTTCCGTAGAGCCCGGCAAATGAACCGAGAAACTTGGAGCACTTCTTAGTTGGTAGGTTCCGTCATCGTCCGGCTAGTCGCAATCGCGATGCTCCTTGGGGCACTGGCAAAGCAGCCATATCCCTACTACGAGATTCTCCGGTTTGTTGTATGCGGTGCGAGCGCCTATTCCGCAGCCAAAGCGTCCGACTCCGCAGCGAAAAAATGGGCGTGGGCGCTCGCCGGGATAGCGGTCTTATACAATCCGGTACTCCCCTTCCATTTCGGACGTGGCGCGAGCGCTCGCGATGTATGGGCGATGCTGAATGCGGCCACCGCCATAGTCCTTGGCGTTTCTTTGTTTGCGCCGCAGGGCAATCGCTCGTAGGGACTGGCTCCTCTTCGGGCGCCGTGCGGGATCGCGGTTTCGTAGTGGCCAAGGTCCGGGGGGCTTTTCATTCGTGGAAAGCGCGCTATTCTTTCGAGCCGGGGCGCGTTCGGAACCTTGAGAGCAGGAAGGAGAGCCGTTGAGCGACGAGCTGGAGTAGCGGAGTGAGCGGAATTTCCAAGGCCGGTAAGGGAGCCTTGTCATGATTTGGAAAAGACTTCGCGATAGCAATCAAGAGCGGCGTTCGAGACTGGCCGCGGAGCGACTCGACACTTTCTTCCGCATGCTCGGTACTGATCGTCACAAGCTTGAAACTCTGCTATTCGACGCCTCCGAAGGCGCCAAGATCGCTCAAGCAGTTGGCGCAGTTCTGCTGTTCCGCCGTCAAGTGCTCAAGGACAAATCCGAGTCACTCGCGCGAGCAGCCTCCGGGTTCCCCCCTGAGCAAATAGCTTCGCTCCGCGCCCTGCTCGCCGAACTCGAGGAGGGGGCAGTCGTGGCGGACGAGGAGAAACACTATCGGCTTGTTGAGAGCATCGAGGGTGCCTTCGGCGCGGCCGGCGGCGATCCGTCGCGAGTCACGCTTGTGGACCTGAACGGAGGGTGGTCTCAATATCACAGCGCAAGGCGGGCGCTGCTCACACTCCCTCTTGTCGGAACCGGAATCGAAGTAGCCGATACTATTTTCCGACTCGCCGAGGGAGACAAGAGAGACAAAGAACTCTTCGGCGTCTTAATGGATCGGGCCGGGGAGGTCCAGGACGCAGAGCCGAACTCGGGCGTCATGCCGACGCTGCGTGAAGCGTATATCCTACGCCTCTTTCGTGCCGCGCAAATCGCCGACACTGACGAGGATGCCCCGTCGGCGATCGAGGATGCCATCGGCCGGTTGCCATGGAACCGAGATGTGGAGCTGTTCGGCAAGGAGTCCCTGATCTCCGACGCCCGTCTCCGGTCCCGCCTGTTCGAGAGGGTGGAGGATGTTGCGGCGACCCGCGTCGGCTACGCGTTTCTCAGTGATGATCTCGTCCCGATAGGTGGTGGTTTGCCCTGGAGAGTAGGAGAGACCCGTAAGTTCGTCAGTGGGTACTACACCAGCCCGACCCCGGCCGACGCGCTGGCCCACGCATGGACCTTTACGCTCGCAAAGTTTGATGTGAGCGAGCCGGTTGAACCCGACGATGCGGATGAGCGCCACGATAAGGAATTCCGGCGCCATAATCTATCACGGTGCCTCACGCTAAAGAGGGTGGTCGATGCCAAGCGAGTCGTGCCGGAGTGGGCCTGTGAATGCGCCGAGGAGGCGTTGGTGATAGCGGAGGCGCACTACCTCGGCTCCGAGAATGATTTCCATAAATTCCAGCGAGACGATCTAGAGCGCGCTAGGCAGATCATTGATGATCGCGGATGCCCTGCTGGCCTTCCTCCCGCCGCTGCGCAAGCCCGCCGTCGCGCCCGCGACGATGTTATTGCTAAGGCCGTGGCGGTCCGCGTTGCGCAGCCGTCGCTCAGTATTGACGTTCGCGACCACTACGATGTCATTGCTAAGGTCGTGGCCACCGCTGCCGGTCGTCGTTACTCCGATCCCTCAGTGGATCTGAACGTAGAGCTCAACGCTACACACGCCGTCGAAGGGGCTTGGCTCGCGACCTATTATGCGATGGAGAAAAGTGAGGAAGATAAGCACTATACAGGAATCAGAGACGCCTTGCGGGCCACCGATTACGCTGCCCACACTCTCGCCGCCGCCGCCTTCGCTTTCGCCGACAGGGACGCCACTTATCTTGATGTCTACTTCGCTACGCGGCGCGAGTACCACGACCGCCTCAACCGGCGGCTGACCCTTCTGTTTTTGCGAAGCGTTCAGCCTTCTCGCTCACTTCCAGGCTCGACCGAAAATTTTTGATTGAGCGCGCAGGGGGCGGATGCGATTCGCAGGACCCCGTGCGGGGGATTACCGGGGGCCTCCCGTCGGCGCCGCCGCGTGGCTTCGCGCTCAGGGCCGCAGGTTCGGGTGATTACATGCCGCGCTGATCATTAGGCGCGTCTCGATGCTGATGCGGCGGTATGATGGCTCGTCGGAACGGATCACTCGCGGTAGCCCAACACCGAAATGCTCGCGTGCCCACGCGCGTTGCTGCGGCATCAGCCGCGTCACATCCGGCGCGACCTCGGTGCATTGGAGCCGCCGCCGGAGGCGCAGCGGTAGGTTCGTCCACAGCCACTCCCACGATGCGTCGTAGTGGGGCGACCGTTGTTGCTCAGCTTCCGAGAACTCCCGCGGATGTATGTCCCGCTTGCCACTCCGAGTCCGGCCTGGCGGAATCTCCAGATGAAGCATCTCGTGAAAAACGATCGTGACGAATACATCCTCCGGCACATCCGTGGCGTTGAGAACGTTGTGAATCTGAATGCTTCGCGATGCGGGGAAGATACAAGCGAGCGTCCGCTGGATAACGAAGCACCACGTGATGTCATCGAAGGCGTGCCGAAAAAACTGCCCCGATACCCTCTGCACGATGTCGTCGAGATTGCGGTGCGGCAACTGTAGCTGCAAACGCCGGTCCTTCCACCCGTGAGCGATGCTTACCTTGCCTCACCGGGCCGAGCAGTACAACGGTCCGGCGATCACGGCTCGGAAGTGCGCAAGGCCGCTCCCGCGATGACCGGGCGTGATTGATCGCCCCACACCGTTCATCGCGCCCGAGAAAATTTTTTTTCTGAACCGGCACGCAGGGTCTGCAGCGATCGCGCACCGCGTGAGGGGGCCTACCGGGGGGCCGGGTGAGCCCCATCGCGAGGTACGGCGACGATGCGCCGCGCTTGCGCGCATACTGCCCGCCGGGTCGTTTTTTCGCTGTGGGGTAAAGGGCAGGCCCGGAGTTTAGCTTTGCTGCGCGGCGGCGCGCAGGGGGGGCAGGAGGCGCGAGGCCGAAGAACCGCAGCGCCGGCGCTTAAAGGTGCGCGCCCGGCGGAAGCGCTGATGCCGGTGCCAAATAGGTGCCATCTTGGGTGCCAAATCAGCGCCTTCCGCTCGTCCCGCTCGACGCCATTCGCTGACACTCAATGCACAGGAAACCCCTGTGCGCGTTGGACTTGATGACACTCGATGACGCTCGCTCGTATTGTAGGATTTTCCTGCATCTCGTTCTCTCACGTCGGTAACGCGGGTTCGACTCCCGCTGGGGTCACCAACCAAAATCAATTAGTTAGCGAGGGTTTCTGCGAAAACCGAGCTGTAAACGCCGCATCCGAAGAGTACGAGCGATGAAGCTCCGCCACGCCGCCGCGCTCGCGGGCGGGCACTGCAGGGTGAGTGACGCGGGAGCTGGAAGACACGTCCCCTTGCCGACGCGCAAGGTACCGATCGATGTCATGCGCGCGGTGAGCATGCTCTACATCGTCGGATTTTGGCATTTGCTCGAATATACGAAAGCAGTGCGATGGCATTATAACCCGGTCACCTATCGCATCACGGTTGGAGCGCTTTCTCTCTTCGTCCTGATCTCAGGCTTTCTGACAGGGCGCAAGGACGGTGGTCTGGCCGGAGGCGAAATCTGGAGCTTCTATAAGACGCGGTTCTGGCGCATCTATCTCCCCTTCGTGGTCGCCTCCGGCCTGTTTCTGGCGGCAGGCATCGGCGATACTTTTGCGCTCGTCAAGGGCGTCGCACTCATCGCCATGTTCCTCGCGCCGCCGCCGTTCACTTTGTGGTTCGTGAGCATGATCGTTCTCTTCTATCTGATTGCCCCGCTGCTCATCGGCTTGCGTGGGAACGTGGTGGCGTACATCGCCCTATGCACCCTGATCGTCGGAGCCATGTTTCTGTATCAAGCGGCGACCGGAAGGATAGATATGCGCCTGATCCTCTATTTTCCATGCTTCGCTGCCGGCATATTTCTGGCCGCCCGGTCGCTGCCGTCATCGACGCCAAGCCTCATCGGCCTCCAGCTTCTCGCCGCTCTGTCTCTAGTGCCTACGCTGGCACGTCGGTCCGGCGGGTTGGAGATCGATCCATGGGCGGCGCCCTGGGCGCTTTTCGGCTCTGTCGCAGTATTTGTTGTCGTCATGCGCGCCGGAAGAAATCTAAAGCCGCCCGCGATTCTCACGCAGCTCAGCGAGGCGAGCTTCTTCATGTATCTTCTGCATCGTCCCCTCTATCATTTGATGCAGATCGTCTGGTTTCCGAGCAGGGGGAAAGAGCAGGTTCCCTATCTGTTGTTCGTGTGCCTGCCGATTATCGCGATCGTGGCATGGCTTTGCCAGAGAGCTTACACAGCACTCTTGCAATGGCGTGAGGTCCGAATCGCAGCGCCTGATGATAGGTTTTCTGAGAAAAATCGACGCTCTGACGGCCACGTTTGACAGCCGCTCGATTCCGAAAAGGCGGTTCTCCTGAGCCCATTGCAAGCCGCAGAAAATGTCGGGCGCCAGTTGGCGAGCCCGGCGTTTCAACCCCAGTCGAATACTAACAGTGAGTTACTTTTCGCGCCTCAGTGCTGCATTGACTCTTCGCGGCCCTCTCTACAAAGTGTACGATATTGGTACGCAAATGATTGAATACATTTTCAGGGGGTCGCAACCATGTACCTATTGACCAAGACCTATGTTCAGATGACCGAGCGCAAGGGACAGGCTATGACCGAGTACGCCCTGATCCTGGCCGCGATCGGGGTGGTAGTGTTCATTACCTACCGGTCGCTCGGTAACGCGATCGGCACCCAGCTCAACAACGTCATCTCGGATCTCTGAGGCTTCGAGCTGTGGGTACCGGCGTAATGACACGTTCGGGATCGTGGGCAGATCCGAGTCGCGCGCGCGGACGCGCGGGCTCCCATCGGCGCATCTGCTCGCTGCGGAGTATTAATTCTCACTGTGAAAAAACGCGCGATAATGCCCGGCGTATGGGCAAAGCAGGCAAAATAGCCATGTGGTCAAGCATACTCGCGATTCCACCGTTGGTCGGCTGGTCTCTGACGCAAGTCAATGCGCTGCGCCATCAACTCATGCCAGGCGGTAGTCAGAGCCCCCAAATGCTCGTCGGGCTTGTTGTAGGCCTGGTTGCAATCGTCCTGGTTGCAAACGCCGTGGCGTATTCGCGCGCGAACGCGTCTGCACAACGAAAGCTTGACGAAGAAGACAGAGAAGACAGTCCCCTCTTCACGCCGCGATTTCAGCAACTGCGGCGATGCGCCGATATCGCGCAGGAACTCAGAGAGACTTCGTTTTGTGTCGAGGAGTTGCTTCGCGATCCCTGGGTGTCGAGAAGAGACCTCCAGGGAATAGAACGCAGGTCCTACGGCATCTGGCAGACGAAGACCGAGATAGCGATAAGGCGGCTCAAAAGACTTCAAGAGAGAGCGAGCGAACTCGAACAAGTCCCAGTCGAGATCGCGAAGCTGCTGCTTTAAGGAACGCTCCGGCCGCCGAATCCGGCACCCAAGCCGGAATGCTTCGAGCTACCGGCGAGGTCCGACTGCTCTTACGATTGCGGACGAGCCCGCAATCCGCTCGCCATCCATCGGTTCGTAACGGCCGCCCAGATGCTCCGCGAGGAATTTCTCGGTGCGCGCCATATAGTCCATCCTGTTGGCCGGACGTACGAAGCCGTGGCCTTCGTCGGAATACAGCACGTAAGTGGCACTGGCGCCATTGCTTTCGATTGCGGCCACGATCTGTTCGGATTCAGACTGCTTTACGCGCGAATCGTTGGCGCCCTGGCCGATCAGCATCGGGATCCTGATCCTGTCCGCCGCGAACAGCGGGGACGCGCTGCTCAAAAGCTCCTGGTCGGCTGGGTCGTCAGGATTCCCCACCCGTGCGTTCCATAGGGCGCGCATCGCCCAATAGGCCGGAAAAGACCTGATCGACGTGAACAAACTCGACGGTCCGCACAGGTCGATCGCGCACTTGTAAAGATGGGGCGTGAACGCCGCGCCCGCAAGCGCCGCATAGCCGCCATATGAACCGCCGAGGATCGCGACGCGGTCAGCATCCGCGATTCCTTCAGCGACGGCCCACTTGACTGCGTCCGTCAGGTCGTCCTGCATCGCGCGACCCCACTGCCGATCGCCGGCGTGAAGATATTTCATTCCGTAGCCGGTCGAGCCGCGATAGTTCAGCCGGAGCACCGCGTAGCCGCGATTTGCGAGAAGCTGCACCCAGACATTGAACGTCCAGTAATCCCGCAACCACGGCCCGGCGTGCACGGCCAGCACCAGCGGGAGACCTCGCGCCTCGACCCCCGGCGGCGTCGCGAGATAGCCATGTAGCTCCATCCCGTCGCGCGCGCGATACCGGATCGGGTTCATCTCGGCGAGCTCGAGCTCTTCGAACTCGGGATGATCGCTGAAAAGGAAACTTGCCTCTTTCGCGGCGCGGTCCCACAAGAAGTAACGGATCGGACGGTGAGGCCCCTCGAACTGGACGATCCAGTTACGGTCATCAAGGTCGCGGCTCACGACGCGAAAGTCGCCGCCATCGAGTCCGCTCATCGCCTCGAAGTCCGCCGCGATCGCGCGATCGATGACGCTCCATCGCCGCCGCCCGGGTTCGAACGATACCGCCTCGATCACGTGGCGAGTCGGATGAATCATGACCCGCTCAGCATCGAAGCCGTCCATCGAGGCGATCTCGCGCTCGCGGCCCGACTCGATGTCGCGCGCTACCACGCGGATTGTGTCACTTGCGACTGAGGACATGAGAAAGATGTCGCGGCCGTCCTTGCTGAAGTCCAGGGGGAATATCCATTCGTCGGGCGAGGTTCGTACGAGCGTCCGCCATGGCGCGTTGTCACCGCTGCGTACGCGCACTTCGAAGCCCCCGTCCTGGGTGTACGCCCTTGCGCCGCGCACCACGAGGTCGTCGTCCGCCACCCACCACGACACGCCGCCGGGATTTTCCACTTCGAGCGTCGCCGCACCGGTGCGCAGGTCGATTCGCCACACATCCATCAGCTTGCGGTCGCGCACGTTAAGCACGGCGAGAATCTCGCCCGGCCGCTTGGCGGTGGTCATCGTGTAATGGCATCGCACGCCCTGCCACGGAGTCAGGTCGCGGACATTTCCGGTCTGAAGATCGATGGCGTAAGTGTGGTGATTCTCGTCACCCTCGTTGTCCAGGCCGTAGAGGATGGTTTTCGAGTCCCAGGCCCATTCGTAGATCTGAATCGACCGCCGCTCGGCGCTGACGCATCGATCGTCGCTCTCGCCGACCGTGCGCACCCAGATCTGCAGAGCGTCGCGTTCGTTCGGCGCAAGGTACGCGAGATGAGTGCTGTCAGGCGAGATCGCGGGCTGCGATCGCCTGGGGTTACCCAGCAACAGCTCGCGCGGGATAAGCGGCGGCATTCCTGTGGGCATCTGGCGGAACCTCCGCGAGACTTCAACCAGTGAATCAACGACTGCCGAGTCGATCAAGCACGCTTCCAGAGATCCAGGCTTAACTCCAGCGAGGCGCGTCAGATGCCGCGCGGGAAGGCAGACCCGCTTTCCCGGCGGCCAAGCGATACCGGCACGCCGGGTTGCATGGTCTCATTCCAGCACGGACCTCTTTTAGCTAGGATCGCATTTGCAACCCCGCCATTCCCCGCGCGGGCGGAAGGGCTCCCGCGCTGAAAGGTTGAGGCCGCGTCACTTGCAATGCAACGCGGAGACAGGGCAGCGTGAGGGACCGTGGACAAGACCGATAAGCCAGACCCGCAGATAGAGGCGGTCTTCCGGCAGATCCTCGCCTCGGCACGGGAGAACGGCACCGACAAGCTGGAGGCCTGGAGGAAGCCCGAGCGGGAATTCCACCGCCTGGCAAGGCACGACTACGTACGGGCGCTGCGACGGAATATCGGTTACCGCGAACTGAAAACCCTGTTGTCGGCGGTGGAGAAGATCCTCGGGCGATCGGGCGCCGATTGGCATACTTTGACCTCCGTCGAGGCGATGCGCTCGCTGGCGGCCAAGTTTTCGCTGCACTTCAAGGCCGAGCCCTACGGTGGTGACGAAGGCCTCGTGCTACGCGGTTTTTACGCGGACAGAGATTCGTGGACGCTTCAGAACGCGCTGATCTTCGTCAACACCTCGCACGTTTCGATCGCGCTCGCCGCCACTTTCTGCCACGAGTTCGCACACCACCTGACGGTCGAGATGCTCAACCAGGGACGCCAACCGCTCCACACCTTCTATTACGCCGACTACGCGTCGCATCTCGACGACCCGGTCGAGTTGATCGCCGACGCTTCGGTAGCCTTCCGGGCCTATTCACGCGAGACCGCGCTCGCACTTTTCAAGACGCCGTGGAATTGGGGACTGGTCGGTCGAGTCGGAAACCTGCCTGGCGACGGCTTCGAGCAAGTCCGGGCGGCCTTCAAGCAGTTCAGCGGCTTCGACTTTCCTCCCGAACTTCCGGCGCTTCAGAACATGCACTACCTTTGCGGAATGATTCATTACGCTAAACTACGTTGGGCACTATTGGTTGAGTACGACCTATGAAGAAAACGTTGGGACAGGTTCTTAAGGCGCGTCGTGAAACGCTCGGCCTCTCTCAGCGTGAGCTCGCGCGCAGGCTCAGCGTCAAGGCCAGTCACGTCGGCTATCTGGAGACCGCGCAGCGACGTCCCTCATTGCCGCTGCTGGCCCGCCTCGGCGACGTGCTGCGATTGGAAACCGAGCCGCTCTTTCTTCTGGCTTATCCCGAGGCCAAAGCCCTGCTGAAGCGATCCGCGCCGGCTCACACGCCGAGCCGCGACCATTCCTGGAAAACTTTCAGCCGCGACAAGGACCTCCAAATGCGCAACAAGGTGACCAGGGGCGAGCTGCGGGTGCTCTCGCAAGTCAACGCGCTCGGCAAAATCTCTTCGCCGCGCCATTATCTGTTCATCCTTACCGCGATCCGGCACGCGGTGGACGAGGAGTAGCAAGGCCCGAGGGGCGAAGGGCGCCGCGGGCGGCAATCAGGCCAATACCGCACGCCAGTGATTTCCGAGGCTATATCGCTACCGGGTGCGTGGCGTACAAGCCGAAAGGCCGCCTCTGGCTGAGGCGACGACCGATACTAGGGGGCCGGCCGCTTTCCGGTCCGCTGCCGCGTCGCGGATGCTTCCGCATCCGAGGCCGCCATGCTTCCGGCGCGCTCCAGGCATCGCGCGCAAACCGGTATCGCGTCGCAGCAGTCCCTGCGCATCACCATCCATTCGTGCGGCTCTCTGCAAATCGCGCAGGGCAAATCGGCCGGAGCAAACGGCGACGGTATCACCGTCATTCCGGGCAACTGAAGCTGTAGCGAGGCCGCCATCGCAACCGATTGTCGAGGCGCGCCATCTATAAGTCAACGTAGATGACAACTAATAGATAATATTCTCCTACTAATTGTAGAGTTACGCGCGTGACAGCCGTCGGTCCGGGAGCTGCCCGAATCGGCGGGTTCAGGCGGGGCGCGAGACGCGCGATCGGTAGTCGATTGAGGTGCGGAACCGCGGACCGAATTCAGCTCGCGAGGTCGAGGCGTTCCTGCGCATGCGGCCGGCGGACATCGGTGGCCAGGTGCATCCGCTCCAGCGCGACGATGACCAGATAGCCCACGTCGGGCTGGCGCCACGACCATCCAAGCCGTGCCGAGCCCGGGCGCGCATGATGATTTCGATGCCAGTTCTCGCCCTGGAGAAAATGCATCAGGCCGAGCCACCGGACGTTGCGGCTCGAATCCTCGCCGAGCGCGACGCCCGGCTCGCTATGGCAGATGCTGTTCACGAAGCATTGGGCGTGCAGCGAGAACACCAGGCGGATCGCGCCGAGCCAGAAAAAAGCGCACACGCCGAAGTACAATGGGCCGAGAAAAGATACCGCAAGTATGGGCGGCTGCATCCAGCGCCACGCCGCCAGCGACTTGAGATCCGCGCAGTAGCGATCGATTGGCGGATCGCCGGCCTGCCAGAGCCATCGCAGGTGCGCCCACCAGAAGCCGCCCCACATCGGGCTGGAGATATCGTCCGGCGTGTCGGCCTTGGCGTGATGGAGCCGATGGGCGGCGGCCCAGGTGAGCGGATTGCCCGAGCCGTTGGCAACCGCGAAGAAGATCAGTACCGAGCGCACCCATCGATTCAGCTTGACCGCACGATGAGCGGTCGCGCGATGGTATGCGACGGTGGTTCCGAGCCCGCCGATCCAGGCGAGCCCGATGGCGCCGAGCAACACCCTCCATCCCGGCAGCGGATAGAGGATCAAGCCGACCGCAGCCGTGACATGGATAAGCACGATCCAGAGAAATACGAACAAGTCGTTCTCAGAGGTGCGCCACCAGGGCCACTCCCAGGGACGGATTTGGCCGAGGCGCCGGCTGGCGCGAATCGAGACTCGAGGTTCCTCAAGGGCGCCGGTCGGAACTAGCTGGGCGGCGATAGAGCTTGGCATCACGTGCAACCTCCGTTTCTTGCCAGGAAGCGCACGGGAGAAGTAGTCAGAATCGGGATCGGGATTCGACTTGGAAATGCGTCCGAGGCCCCCCCAGCTTATGCTTCGGGTTGAGGCCAGTAAAGCTGGGGGGGGGTGCGCGTGGCGATTACGATCCATCGCGCAGTTGCCACCAACCCCGCGCCGCTAGGCCGAAGCCGGCGGAAGGCGGAAAAGGCGCGACGCGTTGGCCGCGATCTGCGCGGCCAGGCGTCCTGGTTCGGCGCCGCGCAGGAGTGCGAGCACTTCCAGCGTCCTGACCACAAACGCCGGCTCGTTACGCTTGCCGCGGTAGGGCTCGGGCGCAAGATACGGTGCGTCGGTCTCGACCATCACGCGATCGTCCGGCACCGCGGCGACCGCCGCTTTGAGCGCATTCGCGTTGCGGAACGTCAGGATACCCGAAAATGAAATGCAGAATCCCAGCTCCACGAATCGGCGCGCCGCCTCGATATCGCCGGTGAAGCAATGAATCACGCCGCCCGCGCGCGGCATCCCGGCTTCGCGCACGATTTCCATCACGCGCCGCTCGCCGTCGCGGCAATGGATCACGACCGGCAGCCCGAGCTCTGCGGCGAGCTCCAGATGGCGCCGCAGCGAGGCTTCCTGCGCGCCGGGCGGCGAGTGCATGTAATGGAAATCGAGACCGGTCTCTCCGATCGCGACCACTTTTGTCGATCGCGCCAGCTCGCGCAGCCCGGCGATTCGCGCGGCATCGCAGTCTTTCGCGTCGTGCGGATGCACTCCCACGGCGGCGAACACTTCCGCGCGGCTCTCGGCGATCTCGACCGTGCGCCGGTCGTTTTCGATCGGCCCGATCGCGCCGACCGAAATCAGCGTACTCACTCCCGCGCCGGCGGCGCGCGCGAGCACGCCTTCCAGGCCGCCGTAGAGCCTGGGATCGGCCAGATGGCAGTGCGTGTCGATGAGTCCGGTCACGTCACCGATCCGGCGCAGCGACTCACTGAGGCTTCGGCTTCTCGATTCGCGGGAAGAGCGGCACGGGCGGATTGACGCGATGGCCCTTCCTGATACCCTCGCCGAACGGCGCGCGCGCGGTCTTTCCGTCGACCGCGAGCATATCGAACATCCTGCGCGAAGTACCCGGCATGAAGGGTTCGAGCACGTCGGCGACGACGCGCAGTCCTTCGAGCAGACTGGCGAGAATCTCCGCGACTCGCGGCATGTTCGCCGGGTCCTTGGCGAGCGAGAACGGCGCGGTGGCAACTATATGTTTGTTCGCCTTATCCAGGGCTATCCAGATCACGTCGAGCGCGCGGCTGAACTGGAGGTCTTCGAGTCGTGCATCGACCAGCGGCGCTAGACCGGCAAAGGACTCACAAATTCGTGCATCGAAAGGATCGGTGTTCGCTTCGGTCTGTTCAGTCACCTCGCCGTTGAAGTATCGCGCCGCCATCGCGAGCACGCGACTGGTCAAGTTTCCTGAGATCATTCGCGAGGTCAGCGTTGTAACAGTTGATCAACCGCTCTTCGGTGAAATCGCTGTCGAGGCCGTAGGTGATTTCCCTCATCATGAAAAAGCGCAGCGCGTCGGCGCCGTACTTTTCCTGATACTCGATCGGATCAGGAATGTTGCCCGAGCTTTTCGACATCCGCTCACCGCCGAAGTTGATCCATCCGTGAACATTGAGATGGCGATACAGCGGCAGTCCCGCTCCCAGCAGCATCGCGGGCCAGTAGACCGCGTGCGTCTTCAGGATGTCTTTACCGATGAAATGCTCGGTAACCGGCATGACCTTCCTGAGCGATTCGAGTGATTGGTCATCAGCCTCCGGCAACTCGCTGACGTATGCCCAGAACGCGTCGTACCAGACGTAGGTGACGTACTTCGAGTCGAACGGCAGCTCGATTCCCCAATCCAGGCGCGACTTCGGACGCGAGATGCACAGGTCCTCCAGCGGCTCGGCCAGCATGTTCAGCGCTTCGTTGCGGTAGCGCTCGGGCCGAATGAACTCGGGCTGGTCGTTGATGCGCTTGAGAATTTGCGCGCGCTGCTTTTCGAGCTTGAGGAAATAGTTGCCCTCCCTGATTTTCTCGACCGGGGTCTTGTGAGCCGGACAGATTCCGCCTTCGAGCAGTTCCTTCTCGGTATAGAAGCGCTCGCATCCGACGCAGTAGAGGCCCTCGTAGTCCTTGAAGTAGATATCGCCGCAGTCGTGTGCCCGCTGAAGCATCCGCTGGACGAATTTCTGATGCGCTGGATCAGTCGTGCGGACAAAATAGTCGTAGCTGATGTCGAGCTTTGCGAAGGCGTCCTTGAATGCGCCCGCGATTCGATCGACGAACGCCTTGGGCTTGAGTCCTTCGGCTGCGGCGGCGCGGTAGTTCTTGTCGCCGTGCTCGTCGGTGCCGGTGACGAATGTGACGCGGTCGCCTTTGCGCCGATGGTGGCGGGCGAAGACGTCGGCGGCAAAGGCCTCTGAGGCATGGCCTACGTGCGGCGGTCCGTTGCTATAGAAGATCGCCGTCGTGATGTGGATTCGGTCGGGCATCGCTCTCTTTGGTAATTGTGCGCGAAGCGATTTGGCTTGGGAAGGTACCTCACCCGCCGAGCAATTTGCGGTAGCAAATCGCTCGGCGACCTCTCCCGGCTTGCGCCTGCGGATCAGACCGCAGGCGCGGGAGAGGTGGAGTTCCCGCGCTCGTTGATGACAAGAGAAATTACTGCGGCCGCTGTTCGACCAGGTCTTCCAGCGTGGCCTCGATGACGCCGCCGTCTTCGGCGCGCTGGATCAGGACGGTCTGCTTCAGGATATTGTGACGCACTACCTTGCCGTCGCCCTTGACGCAGAGTACCTGCTTGCCGACCGGCGGAAGGTTGCGCTTGAGCTCCATGTAAGTCGCGTATTCGTAACGCAGGCAGCATTTGAGCCGCCCGCACATCCCGGCCAGGCGCGACGGATTGAGCGCGAGTCCCTGCTCGCGCGCCATCTTGACCGTGACCGCCTCGAAGTCGCGCAGCCACGACGAGCAGCACAGCTCGCGGCCGCAGGGGCCGATACCGCCGGTGACTTTGGTCTCCTCGCGCGCGCCGATCTGCTTCACCTCGATTCGCACCCGCAGGGAATTCGCGAGATCGCGCACCAGGTCGCGGAGATCGATCCGTTCTTCCGCGATGAAGTACACGATCGCCTTGCGCCCGTCATTGCTGTAGTTCACGTTGACGAGCTTCATCGCAAGCCCGCGCTCCTGTATCCGATGCAGGCACAGGCGCCGCGTCGAAGCCTCGCGCTCGATCGTTTGCTCCTCGTCCCGCAGGTCGTTTTCGTCGGCGATCTTCAGGATCGATCGCATCGCGGACAGATCGAGCGTATGCGCAGCCTCGTGCGGCTCGATCTCGACCCTGGCCAGGCGCATCCCGGCTTCGCCCTCGACTATCACGCGATCGCCGCGCCTGGGTTGAAAGGCGCCGGCCAGATAGTTGTGCAAATGTCCGGTAGGTTGCAGGCTGACGGCGACGATCTTGGGCAGCTCTTCGCCGGTATCGAAACTATCTCTGTCGCCTGCCATTATTGACTCCGCACGGCCTGGGCTGCGCCCATCCACCAGTTTTCGGCCTGAAGTTTCGGATTGGCCATCCCGTTGACCGCCGAGATCGCGTTGACCGCCGCGCCGATGATCTTCGCGATCACCTCGACGCCGAGCCGGTTGCCGAGCTCCTTCATCACGTCTGCCACCTCGGGCGACGACGATACGAACTCGGCCCGCAGCAGCTTGAAGCATAGTATTTCCTCAAGCAGACGGGCGATCAACTCGAAGTTCTCGACCGCCTGCTCGCGGCTGGCGAAGTAGTCCTGGGCCAGCGCCATCGCGGCGGCGAAATCGAGCTGCGCCAGGCGCTTCAGCGCGCCGGCCAGCTCCTTGATTGGCGGCTCGTCGCCATCGATCAGCGCGAGCGCGCGGGCGGCGCTGCCCCGCGACAGGCGCGCGATCGCGCGGGCACGGGCCGGGTCGAGCTTCGTGTGCGCCGCGAGTATCGCTTCGATATCCGGGACCGCAAGCGGTCCGAAACGCACCGGGCGAAGCCGCGAACGCACGGTATCGAGCAGCGCATGCTCGCTTTGCGCGATCAGGAAAATGATCGCGTGACCGGGCGGCTCTTCCAGCGTCTTGAGCAGCGCGTTCTGTGCCGGGATATTGAGCGTTTCGGCGTCGTTGAGGATCGCTGCTCTGGCAGGGCCGCGCGAGGGGCGGATCCATAGCTGGGCGATAAGCTCGCGGACCTGCTCGATCAACACGTCGGTTCGGTTCTTCGGACGCTCCACCAGGGTGAAATCAGGATGCACCCGCGAGGCGACCTGCACGCACGCAGCGCAGCAATCGCATCGCGGGACGCCCTCGCGCCCGGCGGCCGGTGCGCGTATCGGACATCGATCGGGCGTGCAGCAGAACCGCGGTCCGGGCGAGCGTTCGCACAGAAGCCCATGCGCCAGACCCTCGGCCACCAGCGCCTTGCCGGTGCCCGCGGGACCATAGAAGAGATATCCGTGGGACGGGCGCGACGCGAGTTCGGCCTGCAGGTGCTCGTAGGTCTCGCGATGGGCGCGCAGGGCGTCTAGCGGCATCGTTTAAGCGGCTCGTCCGATCAGATTATCGATGGCGCGCCGGATATCAGCGGTGACCGCGTCGAGGTCGCGCGCCGAATCGACTACGGTGACGCGCGCCGGCTCGGCCGCCGCGATCATGAGAAAGCCGTCGCGGACTTTGCGATGGAAACCTACGTCCTCGCCCTCAAAGCGGTCCGGCCGCCGGATGTCGCCGCGCGCGCGCTTGCGCGTGCGGTCGAGCCCGGTCTCGACGGGACAATCGAGCACGATCGTGAGGTCGGGCTTCATCCCGTCGCTGGCGAGCCGGTTCAGTTCTGCGAGCAGTTGCAGGTCAAAGCCGCGGCCGTAGCCCTGATAGGCGACGGTCGAGTCCGAGTAGCGATCCGAGATCACGATTTCGCCGCGGGCGAGCGCCGGCTCGAGCTTCTCGCGCACGTGCTGGGCGCGATCGGCCAGCACCAGCAGCAACTCCGAGGCGACGTTAAGCGAGACCGCGGGGTCAAGAAAGATCGCGCGGATCGCCTCGCCGGCGCGGGTTCCGCCCGGCTCGTGGGTGACGGTCACGCGATAGCCGCCGGCGCGGAGCGCGTCGGCAGCAATCCTGGTCTGGGTGGTTTTGCCTGAGCCTTCGATTCCTTCCAGCGTGATGAAGCGTCCGCGATCCATTTTACCCCGCCGGAATAAGGCTATCAGCCGACGAATCCCGGCTGAAAGAGCGCGTAGATTCCCGCCGCCAGCGAGAGAAACGGGCCGAAGGGCACTGCGGTCCTCAGGATCGAAACGTCAGCCTCGGGCTGGTCGGCTTCGGGATTGGCGCCTTCGACCGGAGGGTCGCCCATTCCCCCGGAAAGCGCCGCCACGATTCCGCCGACCGAACCGAAGATCGAGCCGACGAACAGGGTGAACAGCACCGCGCGCCAGCCGAGGAACGCGCCGACCATTCCCACCAGGAACACATCGCCCATCCCGACGCCCTCCTGTTTGCGCACCAGCAGATACACTTCGCCCAGCACGAACAGCACGCCTGCGCCGAGCGCGATTCCACCGAGCGAAGCCTTCCAGCCGACCTCGGGGATCGCGAAGGTGGCGCACAAGAAGCCGGTCACGATTCCCGGTATCGAGATCTCGTGCGGGATGATTCGCCAGTCGTAGTCGATGAGCGAGGCCGCGAACAACGCCGCGCAGAGCACGAAGCGCGCCCCGGCCTCGGCCGGCGGGAAACCGAGATAGAGGTACAGGGCGGCCACGGCGAGACTCAATTCCGTCAGAAAGTAGCGAAACGGTATCGAGCCGCCGCACATCAGGCAGCGGCCGCGCAGGCCAAGGTAGGCCAGAATCGGAATATTCGCCCAGGCGGGAATCGGATGGTTGCACTTGGGGCAGAACGAGCGCGGCGTGACGATCGACAGGTCGCGAGGCAGCCGGTATGCGACCACATTGACGAAGCTCCCGATACTCGCGCCCACAATAAAGGCGAGAGCACCACCCAGCCCCTGCGGCAGTTCGGTCATCGCGTCAGCTCCTCCTCTTCACCACATCGCCGGCTTCGGCGGGGCAGCGCCCTCACCCGCGACCGGCCTGCGCAGGCAAGTGGGGCGCGGGTTCTTCTGTTCCAAGTTTATGATTGCGGGCCGCAGAGTTCCATCGTCAGATCGTAAGTCGCGCGGATTCCGCGCTTGAGGTTCTCCACCGACAGCCGCTCGTCCACTCCGTGAACCCGGCCGATATCGTCCTCGGTGAGCACGATCGGCACGAAACCATAAGCGGGCACGCCGCGCAGGCGCAAAAAGCGCGAGTCGGTGCCGCCGGTGGTCATCAGCGGGACCACCAGGTCGCCCGGAAAATCGCGCGCGACGGTCTTTTCGATCGCGTCCCACGCCTCGCCATGGTCGGGAGACTCGGGCGCGTCGTCGGGTTTCTGGATGTACTCGATCGAGATTCGCGGATCGTCGAGCCGGTCGCGAAGCTGCGCGAGGAATTCGTCGGAGTCGGTGTCGGGAAGCAGCCTGCAATCGAGATCGGCCTCGGCGGTGGATGGGATCACGTTCACTTTGGCGCCCGCACTGAGCACGGTGGGCGAAATCGTGTCGCGCATCAGGGCCTGCACCGGGTAGCCGGCCAGCGGCCCGCGCATCGCGAGCGACAGCATCGGCGGTATCTCTAGGTGGTCCAGCTCGAACGACACCGGGAACGGCATAAAGGGCGCGATCGTCGTCATCGCGCGGTCGAAGATCGAGCTGATCCGGATCGGCGGCTGCCGCCTGGTTACGCGATCGAGCGCCCTGATCAGGATGAGCGTGGGATTGTCGGGATTCGGCACCGAGCCGTGTCCCGACTTGCCGTGCGCCACGAGCCGAAGCCACATCACGCGCTTCTCCGAGACCGCGACGCGGAAGGTCACGCCTTCGCTATGCAGCCAGTTGATCTCGCCGTCGCCGCCCTCGTTGAAGGCGAACGCGGGATCGATCTCGTCGAAGTGACTCGCGACCATGAACCCCGCGCCGTCGGCGCCGCCGGCTTCTTCGTCGGCGTTGACCATCATCTCGACGCCGCGCCGGAGCGCGGCCTTCTGGCGCTTGAGCGCGAGCATCGTCATCAGCGCCATAATCCCGTGGGCCTTATTGTCGATCGCGCCGCGCGACCATACGTAGCCGCCGTCGAGATCGGCGGCGAACGGCGGATGGCTCCAGTTGGCTGCGACCACCGGCACCACGTCGGCATGCGACATCAGCAGCAAGGGCTTCGCGCCGACCGGGCCGGGCAGGCGGGCGATAAGGTTCACTGCGCCCGGCTTCGAGGCGAAGGTGCGGGTTTCGATTCCCTCCTTGCGCAGTATTCCGTCGAGGAAAGCGATCGCAGAGCCGGTATTGTCGGGAGGATTGGAGGTGTCGAACTTCAGGTACGAACGGAAGTAGTCGAGCGCTTCCGCATCGAGTTTGGTCCAGTCCAGTTGATCGGACTGCGCGAACGACGACGCGCCGCACGCCAACGCGACCAAGATCGAAGCGATGACGAAGAGCAGGACTTTCCGCATCGGGATTACCATCACTTCTGGCCATCACTTTTGACAACGGGGGCAAAAGAAACTCGCGCGCTGCCCCACGGTGACATTGCGAATCGGCGTCGAGCACGTATAGCAGGGTTCACCGGCGCGTCCATAGACGCGAAGGCGGCCGGCGAAGCCGCCCGGGCGTCCGCGCGAGTCGCGATAGCTGCGAAAGGTGGTGCCGCGCTTGCCGATCGCCTCGCGCAGCACGGCCGTGGTTGCGGCGGCGATTCGCCCGAACTCGGCGCGGCTCAGGCGTCCCGCGCGCCGCGTCGGCCGCACGCCGGCCCTGAACAGAATCTCGGCGGCGTAGATATTTCCGATTCCGGCGACGATCCGCTGATCCATCAGCAGGTTTTTGATCGCGACCCGCCGCCCGCGCGCCTTGAGCGTCAGGTACTCCGGGTTGAACGTGTTACCGAGCGGTTCCGGGCCTAGCCCGCGCAATTCGGCTGTCGCTTCGAGCGCGCCCGCCGGTACGAGCTTCAAAAGTCCGAAGCGCCGGGGATCGTTGTAGACCAGGCGGCTGCCGTCGTCGAAACGAAATTCCACGTGGTCGTGGGCCGGGTCGAGCTGGTCGTCCGGGCCGCCGAATAGCGGACCGCCGGCTGGTCGGCCCGATTCTCCCGCCCGATGGGTCAGGCTGCCGCTCATTCCCAGATGCACCAGCAGCGCGGCGCCGCCCGCTAATTCGAGAATCAGGTACTTCGCGCGGCGCGTGAGCGCTTCGATCCTGCGGCCTGCGATCGATACTTCGAAATCGCGCGAGACCATCCGCCGCAGTCGCGGCTCCAGCACTTTGGCCGAGACGATCGTCAGGCCGGCGGCCGAGCGCGCCAGGATTCGCCGCAGCGATTCGACCTCCGGCAATTCAGGCATCTTCGATTTCCGCCTTTGGGGTTCCCGCTTTGAGAATCCGGGCGAGGCGGACGAAGTCGGCAGGAGCGAGCGTCTCGGCGCGCGCGCGCGGATCGATCGCCGCGTGCTCGATTGCGGCTTGCGCGCGCGCCGGAGCGATTTCGAGCCCCGCCGACAGCGCGTTGCGGAGCGTCTTGCGGCGCGCCGAGAAGGCCGCGCGCACCGTTTCGATCACGGCGGTTTCCTCGTCGTCGCCGAACGGCGGCCGGGCTCGCGGGCGCATGATCAACACTTCGGCATCGACCTTGGGTTTGGGATGGAAACTTCCGGCCGCGACCCTGAAGTGCGAGTCGATCTCCCAGTAGAGCGCGCTGACGACGCTCAGCATCGCGTAGCCGGGCTCGCCCGGCCGGGCGCGAATCCGCTCAGCCACCTCGCGCTGGAACATCAGGACCATTCGGGAGATCATTTGCCGGGAGTTCATTCGGCGCCAATCGCAGAGCTTGCGCAAGATCGCGCCCGCCGAGCTGAAGGGCAGGTTGCCGATCACGACCGCGGGCGAATCGCCGAACACGGAGGCCGGATCGATCTCGAGAAAGTCCGCCTCTATAACCTCGACATTAGCACTACCGTCGAAGCGGCTTCGCAGACCGGCGGCGAGGCGCGAATCGATTTCGACCATCGTAAGGTGGCCGATCGGATACGCGACGATACGCTCGCTCAATATTCCGAGGCCGGGACCGATCTCGATCACCTGGTCGCCGGGGCGAAGGCGCGCGGCGGCGACGATCCGGTCGGCGATCGCGGGCTGCACCAGAAAGTTCTGGCCCCGGCCCTTGCTGGGCCGCACGCCCGCGCGTGCAAGCGCGAGAGCGGGGACCGATTTACGCCTCTGGGGTATGTCTCTTCGTACTCTGGCGCTCATCTGGCCGTCAGCGGCAAATTCGCTTCGGCGTCGATTGTGAGCGGGTCGCGCTCGCCGCGTAACAGGCGGTAACTGCCCGCCAGCGCGATCATCGCGGCGTTGTCGGTGCAGTAGTTTATCGACGGGGCGACCAGCCGGAGCCCCTCGGCGGAGGCGGCCTCGGCGAGCTGCTCGCGCAGGCGCGAGTTCGCCGCGACACCGCCCGTGAGCGCGATCGTATCGACGCCGGCTTCGCGCGCCGCCGCGATCGTCGGGCGCACGAGCATATCGACCACGGCCTCCTGGAAGCTTGCCGCCAGATCCTCCGGCGCGATGGCCGCTCCGGCCTCGCTCAAGAGGAACGACGCTACCGCGGTCTTGATACCGCTGAAGCTGAAATCGAGCGGAGCGCCCTTGACGCGGGCGCGCGGCAGTCTCACGCGCTTTCGGTTTCCGCGCCGCGCGAGCTGGTCGATTATCTTGCCGCCGGGATAGCCCAGGCGCATGAGCTTGGCGACTTTGTCGAACGCCTCGCCGGCGGCGTCGTCGCGGGTCTGCCCGAGCATCGAGTAGCGGCCGAAATCCTCGACCATGAAAAGTGCGGTATGGCCGCCCGACACCACCAGCGCGAGAAACGGCATCGGCACGCCGTGTTCGAGCATCGGCGCCAGCAGATGGCCCTCGATATGGTTGACGCCGACTATCGGGAGACCGCTGGCCTGCGCAATTCCCTTGGCGCACATCAGTCCGACCAGCAGCGATCCGACCAGGCCGGGTCCGCGCGTCACCGCGATTGCGTCGAGGTCGCCGAGGCCGCATCCGGCGCTGTCCAGCGCCTGCCATATCACCGGCAGAATCGTGACGACGTGATTGCGCGAGGCGAGTTCGGGCACGACGCCGCCGTAGCGGGCGTGAATCTCGTCCTGAGTTGGCGACGGCGCTGGAGCGGACGCGCACCTCGCCCGCGCGACTGGTTTCGATAACCGCCGCCGCAGCGTCATCGCATGACGATTCGATGCCCAATATCAGCATCTTCGTGAATCACCCTAGCGCGCGGAACTGGAGCGCGCCACGCCGCTGGTTCACTCGGCGCCGGCCGAATCAGGCTACCCCGTCAGCCCGAAATTAGGCCAGTGCCGTTCACTCCAGGTTGCTCCCCGAAGCTGGGCCGGGCGGTTTTGATTCGACCGGTGCGCCGGGCGGCGGCGGCACGATTGGCGGTGGCGCCACACCTGATTGAGGCGGCGGCTCGATCGCGCCGTTTGGCGAAGCGCCGGTATCTGGCGGAGCATTTGAATCGGGCTGCGTATCGGGCTGCGTGACGGGTGGCGCGAGCCTCACGTAGCCCGTCCGCGCCATCAGGTTGTAGGGCGAGGAATCCAGCGCGCGCCGGTAGGCTGCGGCGGCTTGTGCAGTCTGGCCTGATTGCTCGTAACAGACCCCTTCGAAGCTCAGGGCCTCGCCGAGCCAGATCGGGTCGCTCCCGAAACCAATCTCCGCGCGTTGCAGGAACGTCAAGGCCTGGTGGTAGTCGGTTTTCAGCAAGTACGCGCGGCCGAGGTAGAAGTAAGCATACGGGTTGCTCGAATCGATTGAGAGAGCGCGCGTCAGAGCCTGAATCGCCTCGCCGGCCTTGCGTTCCGAGACATCCTCGCGCGCCTCTTCGGTAAGGCGCAGCGAGGTCGCGCGAGTGGGCGTTTTCGCGCTGTCGATCAAAGTGGTCAGAGCAGTTTCGCTGACCGGCATGGTCGGGAGCGTATCGAGATCGATCGGCGGCGGCTCTCCCAGCGGTGTCGCGGCGGGGTCCACGCTCGCGTTGCTCGCTGCCGGGGCGGTCGGAGACGGCGCGGCAAGCGCCGCGACCGGTGTGGCCGCGATATCCGGCGTGGCGGCATCGCCTGCCGTGTTGCCCGCGGTGCTCCCAATGACGGCCATCGGCGGCGCCGGCTCGGCCGCGCCCGCCGTCGATTCCGGAACCGGCGTTGCGACGGGCGTGTTCGGCACAATCGGCATCTCTTCGGCCGGGAGAGATTGCTCGCTGAAACCCGCACCCGACGTGGTTGCGGAGTACAGCGCCAGCAGGAACGCCAACGGTAGCATGGCAAGCGCAAAGGCGAGGCGCGGATGCGTCCGCGGCGCGGAGCTCATCAATCCAATATGAATGATACTACTGGCCAAGTATCGCTTTTCGGAGGCCGCCGGCGGCTGCAAGCAGAGCAACCGTGATCTCGACCGCCTCGTACAGCAGCTTCTCGATCTCCTCCAAGGCCATGTCCGGGGACAAGCGAATGCGGACTTGCACACCGTTTTGAGTGCTCAATTTCGTCAGCACTGCAGTGTCCGAAATGAGCTCACCAGACCGACTTCTGGCCTTCGACAACGACGTGAAAAGAGTTTCTCGACGGCCGGCACCTTCTACACGTAACTCGCAACATGCAAAGGATAACAATTCATTTGGGTTGTCATCCGCGCAAGCCCAAGCAACTCCGCAATAAATTGCCGACCATCGAAGGTGGCTATCCTTCTCGGAGGTTGATGTCGTCAAGAGGCACCCAAGAGCCATCGCTCCGTCCACAGTTTGTTGGTGGGGATAAGTTGCCACTGGGTCAATTTGGCATCCGGCGTCTTTAATCTTAGGGACGCACGACACGAGCACTCTCTTGGCCGTTGCTTGTATTTCCTGCTCGAAGGCTTTTAGTGCGTTGAGAGCGAGCAGATATCCCCTGAGCCCCTCCTTCACGAGCTTCCACCTCGCTTCCTTCTCCTCCATTGGTCACTCCTCTTAGTCGAGTACAGCTTTCAGATGCTGGATCACCTCGTCAACTCGCGTGCCGAACAAGGGGAGGTCACCGATTACAGGGGGAAACCCCAGGAGGTTCATTTCAACCGCTCCGACGAAGGCTGCAGCCAAGGCAGCCGCGATGGTGCGCCTACGCTGGACTAGCTCGGGCAAGAGCCGCCGAACGTTGAAGCAAAGTTCTCTCCATCTGACGACCTTGAACCCATGGGGTTCCGGGTTGGTCTCGCCATCGGTAACGAGAAGCAGTGCGATCGTGAAGGTGGGGTGCTGATCCTCCAACCATTTCTTGTAGCCGGGCAACGCTTCAAGGTCCGCACTTTTCATGTCCGTCACCTTCACTTCGACGAGAATAAGGGCGGCGGCCCCGAATTTGATCAGGCAATCAAGGCGTCCGGGCCGACCCGGGCGGCCTTCTGGCACCCATTTTTCACGATCGGCGACACAGTAGGGTTCTCGACAATCCAAAATTTGCTGAGGCACCTGATCTCCAAACAAAAGCCGACCCACTAGTTCCCGGGAGCGAAGTTCGTTCACAATCCAGGCGAGCCAATCGGAATACGCCTCTTCGCTCTCGGCTGACAACCATCGATGGAGGTCAAAGCGCAGCGTCAGCGGATCTTGGAATCCGAGCCTCTCTCCCGATTTAACCAGCAGGCCGGCAATCTCTCGGCCTTTGACCGACCAGAATTCTCGCACTGCATCGACGAGCCGACGGCACGGCTCCCATGATTCCCGGCTCTGCTCAATAGATTGGAGTTCACGAGCGTAGCCGTAAACCACTGTTGACCGGTGGTGGAGGATCTCAGATTCCATGTCGCTTTCCCGTCTCTCGGCTCAATCGTTCGGATCGGTGCCCGAGTCCGCGGTTGGCAGGCCGTGATCGCCGGCAACCACCGGCGTCGTCGGCGAACATGAGCACAATTGCGTCGGTTCCATCCCTTTGGGAAATACCCCTTCCGTACCAATCGAGCAAAGCGGCCCGGCCTTGCATCCGGTAATCGGATCGACCTGCGCAACCACCACGCCGGGCGGCGCGGCGAAGTCGAGCGGCGGACGCGAGGCGGTCGCGGCCTTCATGAAGGTGGTCCAAATCGGCAAGGCAGCCTGCGCTCCGGTCAGGCCGAGTTCTTCCCTTTTGTCGAATCCGGTCCAGACTACAGCGAGCAGGTCGGGCGTGAAGCCGGCAAACCACGCATCCTTGGAATCGTTGGTGGTTCCGGTCTTGCCCGCCGCCGGACGAGTGAAGCCCATCTTGCGCGCGCCGTAACCGGTGCCGTGATTGATCACCTGCTGGAGCATGAAGTCGATCGTGTAGGCGAGCTGCGGCGACAACACCTGCTCGGCGGTCAGTTCGTGGCCCTCGATCACGTGGCCGTCCTTGTCGACCACCTCGGATACCGCGAAGGTCTGGACCTTGAGGCCGCCGTTGGCGAGGATCGCGTAGGCCTGCGCGACCTGCATCGGGCTGACCTCGATTCCGCCGAGCACGATCGACGGGTAAGGCGGCAAGTCGCCGAAGCCCAGCTTGGCGGCCATCGCGCGCACGCGATCGAGTCCGACCGCGTTGGCCAGCCGCGAGGTCGCCGAGTTGAGCGATTCCATCAGGGCGAACTTGAGCGTGACCCGCCCGAAGTAGCGGTCCTTGTAGTTGTTCGGCGTCCAGCTCATGTCGCCGTAGCTCCAGGTAAACGGCTCGTCGTCGATCGTCGAGGTGGGCAGGAACTTGCCTTCTCCCGAGAAGGTTTCATCGAGCGCGGCCAGGTATGTCACCGGCTTGAACACCGAGCCCGGCTGGCGGCGGGACTGCACGATCCGATCGAGCTGGCTGGTGCGATAGTCGCGCCCGCCGACCATCGCGCGGATTTTCCCGCTCTGCGGCTCGATCGCGATCAGCGCGCCTTCGAGCCGGTCGTCGGCTTCCTTGCGCTTGAGGCGCGGGTGATTGGCTTCGAGATCTTCCAGATTCTGCTCCACGGCATGTTCGGCGAGCTTCTCCGCATGCACGTCGAGGGTGGTGAAGATGCGCAACCCCTCGCCGGTCAGGACTTCCGGCGGATAGCGCTCGGCCAGCTCGCGCTTGATGTAATCGACGAAGAACGGCGCGTCGTTGCTCTCGGTATAGGCCTCGCGCGGGCGCAGCGGCTCGGCGACCGCGTCGTCGTAGGCGGCCTTGCTGATGTAGCCGTCCTGGAGCATCGACGCCAGCACCTCGTTGCGGCGCACTCGCGCGAGGTCGGCATGGCGCAGCGGGTTGAGCCGGTTGGGCGAGCTGATCATGCCCGCGATCGCGGCCATCTCGCCGATCGTCAGGTCGCGCGGCTCCTTGGAGAAGTAGTATTCGGAGGCCTCCCAGATGCCGTAGATTCCTTCCTGCCCGCGCTGGCCGAGATAGATATCGTTGATGTAGTTCTCCAGGATTTCTTCCTTGGAATAGCGGCGCTCGGCGACGTAGGCCATCAGCGCTTCCTTGACCTTGCGCCGCCAGTCGCGCCGCTTGTCGAGGAAGAAATTCTTCATCAACTGCTGCGTGAGGGTCGAGCCGCCCTGCGTGATGTGGCCCGCAGTGAAGTCCACCCACGCCGCCTTGGCGATCCGGACGAGGTCGAGTCCGTGATGCTCGTAAAAGCGATGGTCTTCGGCGGCGAGGATCGCGTCGATGGAGAGCGGCGGAATTTGCGTGAGTCTCACCAGCCGGCGCTGCTCCCAAATACCCTCGAAGATGCCGCTGATCGGCTCCGGCTCCAGCTCGACCGCGTACAGCGGTTGACGCGAGAACGGGTCGCGCATCGTAGTGATCGTCTGGTCCGCGCCGAGCGTCATCTCGACCAGCTCGCCGGGGAAGTTGTGATCCGGGTAGGCGAAGCTGTGCAGAAACAGCTCGAGCTTGCCGCGCTTCGCGTCGTAGCTGAATTCCCCGCGCGCGGCGACTTTCTGGCCGGGAATCGCCGGATGGTAATTGAGCCGCGCCAAACGCTCGAAGAAGCCGAGGTCCTTGAGGCTCTGGCCTGCGTAGACGGTCAGCGAGTCGGAGTAGATGCGCGAAGGGATGTCCCAGCGCTTGCCCGAGAAGCGCGCCACCACCTCGGCCTCGAGCGATTGGTAGTAGACGTAAAAGAAGTAGAGGATCGGCGGCGTGGCAAATAGCAGAAGCGCCAGCCCGCTGAACAGCGAGACCTTGATTACCCGTCTAAACATCTGGATTGCGAGGCTGGCTGCGCAGGGGCGCGCGGTGTTGGCTGCCTCGGGGCGGCCTCAACCTCTCCGCGGGCCGAACTTCACCCGCTGAACACGGCCGACCGGCGCTAGCCCTGCGGTTTTACCGGCATGAAAAGCGTGCTGTCCTCGCGCTTGACGAGCAGCAATACGATCTTGCCTTTGCCGCCGGCTTTCAACGCCTGCTCGTAGGAGACCACATCTTTTACCGCCTGGCGATTGACTTCGAGTATCAGGTCGCGAGCACGGATTCCGGCCTCATCCGCCGAACTGCCCGGCTTGACCGACGACACCACCACGCCGCCGCTGGCCGAGAGTCCAAGCTCGTGGGCGACTTGCGAGGTCACGTCCTTGACCGAGAGTCCAAGCGGCGACTTCTCTGCCGGTTCCGGACTCTCTTTCTCTTCCGCCGACGCCAGCACTTCCTCGTGCGAGGCCGTGATCGTGACGGTGAGGTCCTTCGCCGTCTTGTTGCGGATAATCCTGACGCTCGCGGTATGCCCGAGCGGAGTATGTCCTACCAGCAAGGGCAGTTCCTGTGAATCGCCGACCGGCTGGTTGTTGTAGGCCACGATTACGTCGCCGCGCTGCAACCCGGCTGCGCGCGCTGGGCCGTCTTTCAGCACGTCCGCGACCAGCGCGCCGTGGGGCTCGCCGAGGCCCATCGCTTCCGCGATATCGGGCGTGACCTTCTGCACCAGGATACCCAGCCATCCGCGGACCACCTTGCCGCTGCTTCTCAGCATATCGACCTCGTCCTTGACGAGGTTGATCGGTATCGCGAAACCGATTCCCATGCTGACTCCGGTGCGGGTGAAGATCGCGGAATTGACGCCCACCACCTCGCCGCGCAGATCGATCAGCGGCCCGCCGGAATTGCCCGGATTGATCGACGCGTCGGTCTGGATGAAGTCGTCGTAGTTGCCGGCGATGAAGCGTCCCTTGGCGCTGATGATTCCGGCGGTCACCGAATGCTCGAAGCCGAAGGGATTGCCGATCGCCATCACCCATTCGCCGACTTTGACGTCGTCAGAGTCGGCCAGCGGCGCCACCGGCCAATCGCGTTTCGCGTCGACCTTGAGCAGCGCGATATCGGTTTTGGAGTCGCTGCCGATGAGCTTGGCCTTGAATTCGTTTCCCTGGCTGGTCGTTACGACGATTGCGGTGGCGTTTTCGACCACGTGCTCGTTGGTCAGGATGTAGCCTTGTTTGTTGATGAAGAAGCCGGAGCCGAGGCCTTTTGAGTGCGGGCCGAGGTGTTCCGAGGGATCGCCCTCTTCCTCGGCAGTCGCGCCTTCGGCCGCCTCGCTCGAAATGTTGACCACGGCGGGGCTGAGCGAGGCCGCCAGGTCCACGAAGTCGGGAAGCGATTCGGCCTTGCGCGCACGGTTCGATCCGGACGGACCGTCGGTCCACAATTGATCGGCGCGCGCGTCGAACGATTCGGTCAGGATCCACAGAAGCGGGATCGACAGAACGATCAGAAGCGCGAAAATCGCCCGAGAGAAAAATCTCCCGTCGCTTCCAACGGATATCAGACGTGAGCGCAATCTCATCCGCGAATTTCCGGTTCGGGGCAACGGCGCCGTGAGGGGCTGCCGCGCCTAGGGTGGGGCTTGCCGCGCAAGTTCAACGTATTTCATCCGCAAATCAAAGAGAATCGCTTCGATCAGGCTCTGCTCACCGGGCTCGAGGTTACCGCGGGTTTTCGCCTGGAGCATCCCGAGGATGTCGATCAACTGCTGCGCGCCGGCCAGGTTTAGCGCATTTTGTCCGGTGGCTGGATCGGGAATCTCGCCGAGGTCGAGGAGCGCCTGGGTAGAGAGTCCCACGACGAAGGTCGAGAACGTTATCTCGGCCCCGGACGCGGCGTCGTGAGGCGGGAACTCCGCGCCGGCCGCAGGCTCGGGTGCCTGCCGCGGCGATCGGATGGTCTGCTCGCGGGGCGTCTGCTCGGCGGCTGTCTGCGGCGAGGCAGGCTTGTCGTCACCGCCGCGATGCTCGGGCTTCAGTTCCCCTTCCGGCGAGAATCGCCGGCGATCGTCGATCTTGAAGCCCTTTTCTTTTTCCTCGCTCTTGTCCATCGCGCAGCCGTGAAAGGTCGAAGTTATGCCCTGCCACCCGCCGCCATCTGCTCGAGCCGGCGGATGCGTTCCTCGATCGGCGGGTGAGTGGAAAACAACCGCATCATACCCTGGCTGCTGAGCGGATTCACGATGAAAAGATGAGCGCTCGAGGGGCTTGCCTCCATCGGTATCCGTTCGTTGGCGGTCTCCAGCTTGTGCAGCGCGCTGGCCAGGTCCATCGGATCGTGGGCCAGGCGCGCGCCGCTCGCGTCGGCCTGATACTCGCGGGTGCGCGAGATTGCCAGTTGAATCAGCGTAGCCGCCAACGGCGCCAGGATCGCCATCAGGAGGAGGCCGAGCGCGCCGCCGCGGTCGTCCTCGTCGCGGCCGCCAAGCCCGCCGAAGATCGCACCCCATCGAGCCCAGGTCGAGATCATCATCACGGCGCCGGCGAGCGTCGCTGCGATCGAGCTGGTCAGAATGTCGCGATTGACCACGTGCGACAGCTCGTGAGCAAGGACGCCCTTGAGCTCGTTGCGGTTACACATGCGCATGATGCCCCGCGTGACGGCCACGGCAGCGTGCTTGGGATTGCGTCCGGTCGCGAACGCGTTGGGCGTGTCGCTGTCGATAATGTACAGCCGCGGCATCGGAATGTGCGCCGCGGTCGCGAGCTCCTGCACGATCGAGCACAGCTCGGGTGCGTCCGACGGTCCCAACTCGCGGGCGCCGTAGGACCGAAGCACGATCTGATCGGAAAACCAGTAGCTGAAGAAGTTCATCGCGGCCGCGAAGACGAAGGCCATCTCCACGCCGCGGCGTCCGCCCAGCAGGTCGCCGAACAGGATGATGATCCCGGTCATCGCGCCGAGCAGGACAGTGGTTTTGAGCAGGTTATTCATCGATTGACCCGTTGCGACATCGCGGCTTGCCAGTTCATTCTATGCAGGGATTCGCTCTTATTCCACAAGATAATCATTGTTCCGGCCTATGGGCGCACCAAGTATCCGGAGCACAGCGCCCAAGACTCGGCCCGTATCCAGGTCCGCCAGCGGTGTGCTCCGCAAAACGGTCACGGATTGGCCCAGTGGACGCCATCTGGCCGGGTCGGTCGGTCCGAAGAGAGCGATCCCGGGTGCGCCGGCGGCTGCCGCCAGATGCGATACGCCGGAATCATTGCCGACGAACAACGCCGCGCTCGCGGCAATTCCGGCGAGCTCGGCCAACTCCAGATCGGTGAAGATCGCACAGCCGGTCTCCGCGAAGGCTGAGGCCATCGTAGCCTCGGTGGGTCCCAGCGCGATCGCGACTGCGATATGCGGCATAAGGCGCCGGGCAAGCTCGGTGAACTTCGCCGCGGGCCAGTTCTTTTCGGCGCTCCCGCTGCCCGGCAGCAGGAGCGCGAAGCGGCCCGCCGTGAGGCGATAGTCGCCGAGCCGCCGCGAGGCCGCGGCGACATCGTGCGGCAGGACATTGAGACGCACTTGGAGGTTGCATTCGGGCGAGTCGACGGGCTCGCCCAACGCGTCCAAATAGCCGGCGGCGACGTGCCCGGCGCAATTGGGCCGAAACGGATGGAAGCTGACCTCGGCGTCTGACGCGATCGCCAGGGCTCGGCGAAAGCCGGGATTTCCGGCCGCGAAGAAGGAGTAGATTCTCTGGAAAGCACCGAAAAACGGTCGCGCATCGACGCCCGATTCGGCGAACAGGAGCGCGACTTCGCGCCGGTCGATCGAGTGTGCCCGCGCGACGCCCATCCTGCCGATCGACAAGCGCCCCAGCTCCTCGCGCGCCATCAGTTCGATTGCATCCCCGCGATGGCGCCGACTAAGGGCCGCAAGCGCCGGGACGAAGCAGATCAGATCGCCGAGCGCGCCGGGAAAAATCACCAGCACGCGCGCAGAGTCAGTGCGCGGCTGAGCATTCATGATGGGATTCCCGTCTCCGGTCGCAACAGGTACATCAGTGGCTCAGCAGCGTGAACAGCTCGTAGGCGAAATAGATAAACAGGCCGAGCAGCGCGAGCTCGTCCACCAGCAGAACGGCGCGCTTGATTATTCCCTCGTGCATCACGCGCCGGGTCAGGAACGACACCACCGCGAACAACAATACCGCGGTGACGATGGCCGAAGTGTGATGGACCAACGCCTGGATGGCCTCGATATGGATCCATCCCGGCAAGTCCGGATGGGCCCGCCGGCGGAGACGCGGCTGCGATCACGATCCCGAATTATGGGTGAACCTCCCCTGGTCCGCAAATCAGCCCGAGCTTCGCGAGACCCACGTGCGCATCTTGGGCGGAAGCTTTCGCTTTTCCGTGCCGCTGTGGGGCACCGACGAAAACTCGCGCAGGACCGAAGAATGTACCCACTTCGCCTGCGCGGATATGACAACCTGTTTTGGCATTATCCCAACAAAGGGTTATTTCGGTCCAGTGGTGAGGCGGGTTTGTGAAGTCTGTCTTTACCGACGAATATGACACCCTTCTTCGACGGTTACTCGCTGCTCGAAAGCTCGCGAAGTTGACGCAGCAGGACCTCGCTCGCCGTCTTGGAAAACCGCAGTCGTTTGTGTCCAAGTACGAACGGCGTGAACGGCGGCTCGACGTGATTGAATATCTTTCAATCACGCGAGCGATAGGAGCCGACCCCCACGAAATCATTCGAGAACTTGAAAGGAACTCCGCCAGAGGTCGCAAGCGACCGGGTAGGGCCAAGTGAACACCCGAGAGGTGCTCGAATCCGCGAGAAAACATCTCGCAAGTCTGGCGGGACACGTATTCGACATCCTAACGATCGCCCCACCTACTTCGCCTGACGCAGCGGTAAACCTCGCCAAGATTGTGTCGAAGCTTTCGCCGTTCTTGGGCAACTTGATTGAGTTCAACACCGTGGAGTTCCTAAATGCACAGTCAGAATTCAAGGGTCTTGGCACCTGGAAGCGTCAAGACCCAGGATTTCCTGACGCTATTTTCTCGGGCTCCGTAAGCCCTGCTCCAGGTCTCGAAATAAAGGCATGGTTTCCGTTGGCGACTGAAATCACGGCCCGCTTTCGGGACAGTCAAAGCTATTTCGTGGAAGATTGTACGGATGTCTGCCTACTCGCGTGGATACCCAATCAACTCATTTCTGGGACGCCATACATACTCGATGTATGCATCGTCCCAGGACGGTCGCTCGCAAAAGCACGCGATACTCACTATCACAACCCGCCTGACTATCTAGTCCTCGAACCTGAGGATACAAGACAGCGGACTCGGAATCTTCAACAGACGAACACTACGGGCCACAAATGGCAGGGAACTCGGAAACAATTTCGCCAAGCCGAAAAAATCGTGGCGACTTGGGGAGCCGATGGCCGGAAATATAGGCCTAGCGCCGAATATCAGGCTCGGTTGCGTCAGCTTTTGGCGCGATTCAAGTATCGGCTCGACACGAATTTCTCGAAGATGGATCGGGTTGTTCATCCGGGGATAGAGGAATTCAAGGATCGCATTCTGAAGAGTACGGTGCATGGCACGACCATTCGCGATTGGGCACGGTTGCTTTACAAGGGTCGCGATTCAGACATTAGGGCCGTCCTGAAAGAGCGCTTCGGTATCAAGAGCGGAAACTGACGCGCCACGTCGGTTACTCGCTGGAGTCCGTAATGAAAATAGGTGGCATCCACTTCCGCGCCAAAGCTTTTTCTTCCGATTCGACGGGCTGCGAGGCTTGCCGAGAACAGCCCCCCGAACGGCTCCCAGACGACATCTCCCTCGTCCGACGACGCCTCGATGATAGTGGTCATGAGATCGAGGGGCTTTTGGTTTAGGTGAACGGCCTTAGCAACCCCGTTGCTTACTCTGACTCTCTCTTGTCCATTCAGGGCGGGACGGTCCCAAACGTTCGTGAACCCGTGAGGGCAATGGAATTTGGCCCTCATACTTGCCCACTGCGAGGCCGTTCCGGGCGTATCGCCCTGTATACGAAAGTATGGACGGCCCTTCGGATCGCCGTGGGCGTTTGCGTACTCCTGAAGTCTGACGAACATCTCTGGCGGCGGGTAATACCAAAGATGACCTTGGTCGAGATATTTCCGAGTCGCGGCGTCGGCCACGTCGCAGGCTTGGTTTGCCTTTTTCAATGGAAGCCCTGCTCTCCTCCACTCACGAACCAACCATTCCCTTAAGAGCAAGCCGTCGATCCGAGCCTCGAAAACATATTGAATGCACAACTCAGTTACAACCGGAAAGCGCCTGATCCTCACGGTATTAACGTTACCGGCAATATGACCCTTGCCTTTGTTCCAAACATTGGCGTTCACATAACGCCAACCGTATTTCTCGAGGACCGGATGAACGGCGGCCCACCCGATTTCTGAATTCCAGAACCAAAGCGTCGTCGAGGGCGTTGCCGCCTTCGTCCAAGAAGCTACGTGGGGTTCATACCATTCAGGAAGGCCGAGGTGATCGGAAGTATCCCCCTCGAAACCCAAAACGCCATATCCACCGTCAGACACGATCACCGTAGGGGCTTCCCATCGGTCGTAGAAATCGCGGCTGTCACCCAAGCATATGGAGGTGAGGCCGTCGGACCAGGAAGTCACTTCTGGGACTATCTTTCCCTTGGTCGCCCGACCCCGACCCACTGTGCTTGGCGACTTGCGGTTTCCCCGGTCATCCATCATTCGACGCTCGATACCACCGCGAACGCGCAAACCGATAATAGAATATTCCTCACGGAAACGCCATCGCGCGCATGAGCGGGCGGGCTCCAGCGCAGGCACCAGAGCGCAGCGCCGCCGTCTTGCATGGTGAAGCGCCGTCTAGCTCTGAACCGAATCGGCACCAATCTCTATCTTGGTGGCCGGCACGAACAGCCGCAGGGCTGCGACGTCGTCGGCCCGAAGGGCGATGGACGAGTGCACGGATGGCCTCGATATGAATCCACCGGTTTCGACCTCCATTGACGACGCGTTTTCGCTCACGGCCCGAATTATGGTTCAAGTTCCGGCCCGCCCGCAAATCATCGCAAGGCCAGCGAACCGCGGTCTCGGCTCTTGACTCGCTCTTCAGTGTCCGCTTAATAGAATTCAGCATCCGCTTAATTGACGCAATGGGCACCGACCGCGATCTGAACCGCACCCGCGAACGTATCATGGCCGCCGGGCTGGCCGAGTTTTCTGCCCACGGCTTTGCCGGGGCGCGCACCGACGCGATCTCGCGCCGGGCCGGCGTCAACGAGCGGATGATCTTCTACTGCTTCAAGACCAAGGAAGGGCTGTATCGCGAGGTCCTGCGGCGCAAGCTCGCCGACCGGGCGAGCACCTTCGAGTCGAGCCCCGACGATGACTTCGCGAGCCGGCTGGTCAAAGGCTACGCAACCAACTGCCGCAACCTGGACCACGTGCGGATGTCGGAATGGGAGGCGCTCGGGGGTGGAACGCGCCGGCTGGCGGCGGAGGAGGAGCGCCGCGCCCTGCTCCGTATCGAGGCTGCACAGTTGCGGCGCGCCAAGCGCCAAGGCGATCTGCCGGCGGACGCGGATGAGCAGATGCTGCTGATGGTCAGTATCGCGCTCAGGACCGCGCCGCTCGCGTTCCCGCAGATCACCCGGTTGGTCAGCGGTGTCGCGCCCGACGATCCGAAATTCCGCCGCAAATGGGACAAGTGTCTGCGCTGGGTCGGCAAGCGTATCGCGATGCCGTCGAACGGCGAAGCGCCGGCGCCAAAGCCGGCCTCAAAAAAGATTGACCCGCGCCGGAAAGTGAAGGAACTTGGCCTTTGAAACATCATCGATGCCGCCCGGGGACTGCGGCCTGATTCCCGGCCGGCGATTTGAGGCCGGAGTAATCGTCATATGATGGCCCTGGTTCGCCTGGCGTTACGCCGCCCGATCTCGGTCGCGGTGATGGCGCTCCTGATGCTGGTGCTCGGCGGGCTCTCCTTCGAGCTGATGAACGTCGATATCTTTCCGGCGATCAAGCTGCCGGTCGTGATGGAGGTGTGGAACTACCCCGGCCTGTCCTCGATTCAGATGGAACGCCGGATGGTTTGGATCAGCGAACGCGCCGCCTCCACCACCGTCAACGGAATCGAGCATATCGATTCCGAATCGATGAACGGGCTTGGCATCCTCAAGATCTATTTCTATCCCGGCTCCGATATCGGCGGCGCGATTGCGCAGATAAGCTCGGTTTCGGAAAGCATTCTCTCGCAACTGCCGCGCGGCACCGTGCCGCCGCAGATAATCTCGTACGACGCCGCCAACGTTCCGGTCGCGCAGCTCAACCTCTTCAGCGAAACGCTCTCCGAGCAGCAGCTTTTCGACTACGGCCTGAACTTCATCCGCATCAAGCTGTTCACCATCCCCGGCTTCTCCAGCCCCGCCCCGCTCGGCGGCGTGCAGCGCGCCGTGATGGTGAACCTCGATCCGGCCACGCTCTATTCCAACGGGCTCTCCCCCGCCGACGTGGGTAACGCGCTGGCTTCGGCCAACGTGGTGATTCCCTCGGGCACGGCCAAGATGGGCGACTACGAGTACGACGTTGACCTCAACATGAGCCCCAACACCGTGCCCGACTTCAACCAGCTCCCGCTCAAAGTGACCAACGGCGCGACGATCCACGTTGGCGACGTTGCACCGGTGTCCGATACCCATCCGCCACAGACCAACGTGGTGCGGGTCGACGGCCGGCGCGGCACCTACCTGATGGTTATCAAGCACGCCGACGCTTCGACCCTGGACGTAGTGAATGCCGTCAAGAGCGCGATCCCGCAGATCATGGCCTCCGCGATCAAGGGGATTAACCTGAAGCTCACGTTCGACCAGTCGGTCTTCGTGCGCGGGGCGCTGTGGGACGTGGTGCGCGAATCGGTGATCGCGGCGTTTCTGGTCGCGCTGATGGTGCTGGTGTTCCTGGGCTCGCCGCGCAGCACCGTGATCGTCATCACCTCGATCCCGCTTTCGATCCTGACCGCGATCGTCCTGCTCCAGCTTAGCGGCCAGACCCTCAACACCATGACGCTGGGCGGCCTGGCCTTGGCGGTCGGGATGCTGGTCGACGACGCAACGGTCGAAGTCGAGAACATCCATCGCAATCACGCGATGGGAAAGCCGCTGCTGGTCGCGATTCTCGACGGCGCCAGCCAAATCGCGACCCCCACGCTGATCGGCACGCTGGCGATTTGTATCGTGTTCTTCCCGGTGGCGCTGCTCTCCGGGGTCGCGAAGTTCCTCTTCACGCCGCTGGCGCTCGCCGTGGTCTACGCGATGCTGACCTCGTACATGCTGTCGCGGACGCTGGTCACCACCATGGCGCATCATCTGCTCGCGCATGAGCACGAAGAACACCAGGGCCCCGGCCGCTGGGATCGTTTCGCGCGAGGGTTCAACGCCCGCTTCGACGCGATGCGCGAGCGCTATCGCGCGGCGCTGGCGATCTTTATCGCGCGCCGCGGCCTTGGCCTGACCTGTGTCGCGATCGTGCTGATTGCCTCGATGTTCCTGGCGGGAATCGCCGGCGAAGACTTCTTCCCGACGGTCGATGCGGGCATGATGCGCCTGCACGTGCGGATGCCCAGTGGCACGCGGATCGAGCACACCGAGTTCGTGGCCGACCGCCTGGAGCAGGAGATTCGCAGCGTCATTCCGGCCGCCGAGCTGGAGGGAATCAGCGACAATATAGGCCTGCCGATCTCGTACGACCTCGCTTTCTACCAGACCGACAGCAGCGGCCCGCAGGACGCGGACGTGCTGATCCAGTTGAAGCCCGGTCATCGGCCGACCGCGACGTACGAGAGCGAGATTCGCGGCCTGCTGGCCAGGGACTTTCCCAATGTGACCGGATACTTCCAGGCCGCGGATATCGTCAGCCAAATTCTGAACTTTGGCCTGCCCGCCGCGATCGACACGCAGATCTCCGGCAACGATCTCAATTCCGACTATGCAATCGCCGCGCGCCTGAAGCGGGCGATGGAACGAATTCCGGGGCTGGTGGACATCCGAATCGCGGAACCGCTCGACTATCCGTCGTTCCAGGTCAAGGTCGATCGCGACCGGGCGCTCCAGCTCGGCGTGACCGAGCAGCAGGTGGCCTCCAGTCTGCTGACCGCGCTGAGTGGCAACAGCCTGCTCCAGCCCGACTACTGGCTCGATCCCAAGAGCGGGGTCAATTACACGGTGATCTCGCAGTCGCCGCAGCACTTTATCGATTCGGTCGAGGCCATCAAGCGAATTCCGATCGCCGGTTCGGTGAATTCGGCGTCCGGCGCAACGCCTGTATCCGATTCGATCTCCCCGCCCGCCCAGTTGCTTGGCAACGTTGCTACCGTAACACATAGCGTCAATCCCTCGATCATCGCCCATTACACGGTGCAGCGCGTGATGGACGTGAATGCGGGCGTGTCGGGAAGCGACCTCGGCAGCGTCAGCGACGCGGTCCAGCGTGAGATCTCGAAGCTGGGAAAATTGCCGCCCGGCACGCAGATCACGATTCGCGGACAGAGCCAGGCGATGCGCCAGTCCTTCGGTACGCTGGAACTGGGTATCGTGCTCGCGATCGTGTTGGTCTACCTGTTGATGGCGGCTAACTTCCAGTCGTGGCTGGAGCCGCTCATCATCATGATGGCGGTGCCGGGCGCGCTGGCCGGCGTGTTGTGGTTCCTGGTGCTGACCCGGACCTCGATCAACGTCGAGTCGCTGATGGGCGCGATCATGGCGATCGGGGTCGCGGTCGCCAACGGCAACCTGCTGATCACGTTCGCCAACGAGCTGCGCGAAGAGGGCTACGGTCCGGTCGAAGCCGCGATCGAAGCCGGACGAATCCGCCTGCGGCCGATCCTGATGACCGCGCTCGCGATGATTCTCGGAATGCTGCCGATGGCGCTCGCGCTTGGCCAAGGGTCGGAACTCAACGCGCCGCTGGGCCGCGCCGTTATCGGCGGGTTGATCGCCGCGACGGCCATGACCCTGTTCGTCGTTCCGGCCGTGTACTCGATCTTGAGCCGCACCCTGAAGGGCAAAAAGGAGCGCGACGCTGAAATCGCAGCCGTCACGCTCCCCGGTGCGTGAGGATTTCGTGGAAGAGGATCCGAAGCAATACGTCGGTCCCAGGCCCGGCAAATTCTTCGCCAGCGGACTGATCGGCACAATCATCCTGATCGTCGCCCTGACCGGGGGACTGGTGCTGAGCCACGACTTGAAGGTCCAGCGGCAGACTTCGCAACTCGCGCAGGCCGCCGCGCAGGGCCGGAACGTTCTGGTCACCAAGGTTGGCCAGTTGCCGTCCGTGCGCACGATCGACCTGCCCGCCACCGTCCACGGCTATATCGAGGCGTCGATCTACGCCAAGGTCGCCGGCTATCTGGACCGGATCATGGTCGATAAGGGCGACCGCGTGAAGGCCGGGCAATTGCTCGCCGTGCTCCAGACTCCCGACCTCGACAAGCAGGTCGCCAACGCGAAGGCGAATTACTGGCTCCAGGAAGTCACCGATGAGCGCGACCAGGTGCTGGTGAAACAGGAGGTCGTCGCGCAGCAGGTCGCCGATACCTCGCGCGCGATGATGCTTCAGGCCAAAGCCACCTACGAGCAATTGCTCGCAGAGCAGGGCTACAAGCGAATCAGCGCGCCCTTCGACGGGATCGTCACCGTGCGCTACGTCGATCCCGGCGCATTTGTCCCCGAGGCGACCAGCTCGACGAGCGGCAGCGGCAGTCCGATTCTGGGGGTCGCCACGCTCAAGCCGCTGCGAATCTACGCCTACGTGCCGCAGAGCCTGGCCCTGTTCATCAGGAACGGCCAGCAGGCGGAGATCAGTATCTACGAGCGTCCCGGCAAGATCTTCAAGGGTCCGATCATTCGCCATCCGGAGGCGCTCGACGATGCCAGCCGCACGATGCTGGTCGAGGTCGACTTGCCCAACACGGATGTTTCGCTCTATCCCGGCATGTACGCGAGAGCCGCTTTCGCGATCTCGGCGACCGAGGCGGGCCAGATGGTGCGCGACGACGCGCTGGTCTTCAGGAACGGCAAAGTGTTCGTGCCCGTCGTGCGCGGAGATCGCCTGCACCTGGTCGAAGTGAAGCTCGGCTATGACGACGGCCAGAACGTGATGGTCACCGGCGAGTTGAGCGACGACGACCTGGTGGCGCTCAACATCGGTCAGGCGGCGGAAGACGGCCAGCTTGTGCATCCGGTATCCGATCAGCAGTAAGCGCCGCGCCTGATTCCGCGATCGCACTGTTGATGCGCGTCGCGTGCGGCGTTGTAATTGCGCGGACCGTTTTGCTAGCCACGTAGCGCGGGCGAAATGAAGAAAGAAACATCGATCACCTATACGGCGGCGGGCGTCGATTCGCGATTGGAAGAGGCCGGCCTGAGCGAGCTTGGTGCGTGGGTCAAGCGGACCTTCGCGCTCGAGTCCGAGCAAGCCGCTGCTCCCGCTCGGATACTTCGCCAACGTGATCGCGCTCTCGCCGGAGCAGGGACTCGCGATTTCCACCGACGGCGTAGGCACCAAGCTCCTGATCGCACAGGCGCTCGGCAAGTACGACACGGTCGGGATCGATTGCGTCGCGATGAACGCCAACGACGTCATTTGCGTCGGCGCGCGGCCGATCTCGATGGTCGATTACATCGCGGTGCAGAAAATCGAGCCCGGCTTTCTCGCCGAGATCGGCAAGGGACTCTACGCGGGTGCGGAAGCAGCGGGGATCAACATTCCAGGCGGCGAGATCGCGCAGGTCGCCGAGATGATTCGCGACGACGTCCGCCAGGGCTACGGATTCGATCTCGTGGGGACCTGCGTCGGCACGGTCCATCCTGAGCGGATCATTATCGGCCAGGCGATCGAGCCCGGCGACGCCGTGGTCGGAATCGCCAGCAGCGGAATCCACAGCAACGGACTGACGCTCGCCCGCCGCGCGCTATTTCGCGAATCGATGACGGCGCTATCGGAGCATGTCGCCGCATTGGGCAAGACGCTGGGCGAGGAGCTGCTTGCGCCGACTCACATCTATGTTCGTGAAGCGATGCAGATGCTCGACGAGGGGTTGGCGATCAGGGCGTTGATTCATATCACCAGCGACGGCCTGCTGAATCTGGCGCGGGTAGCGTCCGCGAGCGGTTACGTGATCGACGAGCCGCTCGAGTCCCATCCGATTTTCTCGATGATTCAGCGGGCCGGAACGATCCCGGACTCCGAGATGTTCCGCGTGTACAACATGGGCACCGGCCTCTGTGTGATCGTCGCCCCGCGCGACGCGGATCGAGTCGTGAGTATCGCCCGCAAGCATGGCCGGCGCGCCAAGGTTATCGGCTATACCGTGCGCGATCCCGAAAAGCGGGTCTGGATTCCCTCAGTCAAGCTGGTCGGCAAGGGCGACAGTTTCCAGCCCGAAAAGCACGCACCGCCCGCGCGCCCAGCCGCCCGCAGCGCACGCTGATCCCGGCGGCACTTCACGTCTCGGCAGCATCGCCGGACGCTCTGAAACCTTCTCCCGCTCGGTCGCGGGAGAAGAGGCGCGGGCCTTCCGAGGACCGCGTAGATGAAGGTGCCTGCTGCCTGTACTGAGTGTCCGCCCGCAACTCGCAACATAGCCACCTTTACGGCTACAATCGCCTCTATGCCGGTAAGCGTCGCGCGCTCGTCACTTGAATTGATCGGCCATACCCCCGTCGTCCGTCTGAACCGGTTGCCGGACAAGGACGCCGCCGAAGTCTGGGCCAAGCTCGAGAACTACAATCCCGGCGGCAGCGTCAAGGATCGAATCTGCCTGGCGATGATCGAGCGGGCCGAACGCGAGGGACGCCTCAAGCCGGGCGATACGATCGTCGAGCCGACCAGTGGCAACACCGGAATCGGTCTTGCGCTGGTCGCCGCGGTCAAGGGCTACAAGCTGATCCTCACGATGCCCGACACGATGAGCGAGGAGCGCCGCTCGTTGCTGGTCGCATACGGCGCACAACTGGTGCTCACACCCGACACCCGCGGGATGCACGGTGCGATCACCAAGGCCGAGGAGCTGGCGCGCGAAAATCCCGGCTACTTCATGCCGCAGCAGTTCAGCAATCCGGCCAATCCCGAGATGCACTACACCAGCACCGGTCCCGAGCTGGTCGAGCAGTTGCCCCGGATCGACGCGTTCGTTGCGGGAGTCGGCACCGGCGGGACGATCTCGGGCGCCGGCCGCTATCTCCGCGAGCATCTCAAGAACAAACTCCTGATCGCCGCGGTCGAACCGCGCAACTCGCCGGTCCTTTCGGGCGGCGAGCCGGGCTTCCACAAGATTCAGGGTATCGGCGCGGGCTTCGTGCCGGAAAATCTCGACATCAAGGTCTACGACGAGATTATCAAGGTCGCCGATGAAGACGCGGCGCTCCATTCGCGGCGGCTGGCGCGCGAGGAAGGATTGCTGGTCGGAATTTCATCGGGCGCCAACTGCTTCGCCGCCCTGCAGATCGCGCGCCGCCTCGGCAAGGGCAAGGTCGTGGTGACCGTTTTCTGCGACACCGGCGAGCGCTACCTGACCACCGACCTGTTCGAGGCTGAAGGAATCTGAACCGCCGCCTGCGCGCAAATGGATTCGCGAATGGACTCGCGAACGGATTTAATTGACGCCAAACTCGGCCGGCTGCGTGGAATCTTCGCGCCGATGAAGACCGTGCTGGTGGCATTCTCGGGCGGCGTCGATTCGACCCTGGTTCTGAAGGTAGCCCACGACACGATCGGCGATCGCGCACTGGCGCTGACCACCACCTCGCCCACGATGCCCGACGAGGACTGCGACAGCGCGGTCGCGATGGCGCGCTCGATCGGCGCGCACCATCTGATCGTCGACTCCAACGAGCTCGAGATTCCCGGCTACTCCGCCAATCCCGTCAACCGATGCTATCTGTGCAAGACCAATCTGTTCACGGTCTGCGAAGCGAAGGCGCTCGAGCTTGGAATCGAAGCGATCGTTGACGGCCTCAACCTGGATGACCTCCACGACTACCGGCCGGGAATGAAGGCCGCGGCCGAGCAGCGGGTGCGCCATCCGCTGGTCGAATCGGAGCTGAGCAAGGCGGAGGTGCGCAAGCTTTCGCGCCGGCTCGGGCTTCGCACCTGGGATCGGGCCGCGTCGCCGTGCCTGTCCTCGCGCTTCCCCTACGGGACCACGATCACGACCGAGGGTCTGGAAAAGGTCGCGCGCGGCGAAAAACTCCTCCACGCGCTCGGCTTCAAGGTCGCGCGGGTGCGCTATCACGGCGATCTGGCGCGGGTCGAAGTCGAGGCGCATGAGATCGAGCGGATGCTGAAGCCGGAGGTCCGCGAGCTGATCGATCGCGAGCTCAAGGAAATCGGCTTCAGGTTCGTCGCGCTGGATCTGCGCGGCTTCCGCTCCGGCTCGCTCAACGAGGGCCTGCCGATCGGCGATGGAAAGTAGCGGCGGCGAGCACGGAAACTTCGTCGAGAGCGCCCAGCTCTATGACGCGATCTACCACTTCAAGGACTACGCCCGCGAATGCGAGCGAATCGCCGGGCTGATCGGCGAAAGCGTCCCCGGCGCGCGCACGATCCTCGATGTGGCCTGCGGCACCGGGAATCATGCGCGATTCCTCAAAGAGCGCTACGCGATCGACGGCGTTGATATCAACGACGATTATCTCCAGGCGGCGCGCCGCAAGAATCCCTCGGGCAACTACGTTCGCGCCGACATGACGGACTTCGATCTCGGCCGCACCTACGACGTTGTCACGTGTCTGTTCAGCGCGATCGGTAACGTCAAAACTGTCGATCGGCTCGATCGCGCTATCGCCTGCATGGCGCGTCATACCCGCGTCGGCGGCCTGCTGATCGTCGAGCCCTGGTTCACCCCCAACACCTGGAATCCCGGCGGACAATTTATCCACACCGGCGAAATCGCGCGCGGAGTCGGCGCAGACAAAGTCTGCCGGATGAGCCTCAGCGGCCGCGAGGGCGATCGGTCCGTTCTCCTGTTCCATTACCTGCGCGGCACGCCCAACGGAATCGAGCATTACAGCGAACGGATGGAGCTGGCGCTGTTCACCCGCGACGAAATGACGCACGCCTTCGAGGCGGCTGGGATGGAAGTGCGCTACGACACCGAAGGCCTGATGGGCCGCGGCCTCTATCTCGCGACCCCTCGCAGCTTGCCGTAACGCCAGGCTCGGCCTAGTGTCGGGGTTCATGGACTACCGCAAGTTCATCACGCTCGAGCCGGGAAAACGTGGCGGCAAGCCATGCGTCCGCGGGATGCGTATTACGGTCTACGACATCCTGGACTATCTTGCCTCCGGCATGTCGGAAGCCGAAATCCTGCGAGATTTTCCCGAGCTTACTGCCGAAGATATCCGCGCGTGCCTTGCTTTCGCCGCCGACCGCGAGCGCAGGCTTTACGCGCTTCCGACCTCTTGAGGCTGCTCTTCGATCAGAACCTCTCGCGGCGCCTCGTCCCGGCGCTGGCTGATCACGGTTCGGCTCTGCTGGTCATACCCGAATCCCAGTCGCGCTAACCGACTTGCCGGACGCCTGCGGAGACTGCGATAATGCACCCGCGGGGTAGAAGGGAACGGGGCATCGCTATGCGAGAACGCACTTGCGCCCTGGTGGTTGTGGGTAACGAAATTCTTTCCGGCAAGATCCAGGACACCAACGCCTGGTTCGCGGCCTGCGAGTTGCGCAAGGCGGGCGTCGCGCTCGAGCGTATCGCCGTCGTGCCCGACGATCTCGACGCAATCGCGAACGAGGTGAAGCACTGCGCCGAGCACTTCGACGTAGTGATCACCTCCGGCGGCGTCGGCCCGACCCACGATGACGTTACAATGGAGGGCATCGCGCGCGCCTTCGGCACCAAGCTGGTGCGCGATCCCGAACTGACTCGCCTGATTTACGAGCATTTCACCGATCGCGTCAACGCCGCCGGTCTCAAGATGGCCGAGGTGCCCGAGGGCGCGGTGCTGAACGACGCGGGCGACCGATGGTTCCCCACGGTGCAGTTCCGCAACGTCTACATCCTGCCGGGAATCCCGCAAATCTTCGAAGCCAAGCTGCTGGGGCTGATGAGCCGTTTCGCCGCCGATCCCTACTACGCGCACGCGATCTACCTGAGCGCGGGCGAAGGCGCGATCGCGCATCATCTCAATTCCTGTCTGGCCCGGTTTCCCAAGCTCCTGCTCGGCTCGTATCCCAAGTTGAACAACCCCGAATATCGCGTGAAGCTCACGCTCGAATCCAAGGATCGCGACTATCTGGAACGGGCCTTTTGCGATCTGCTGGAACTGTTGCCCAAAGATGCGGTGGTGAAGACCGAATAGGTCGTGGATGGAGGAGGAATGAAGATGTTGTACGGAAGGAAGAGGGTTTCGATGGCTGTGCTGGCGCTGGCACTTTTGCTCGTGGCGCCCGCGACGATGTTCGCGCAGGATTTCAACCCGCTTACCAGCGATCAGGCGCAGGTTCCACAACCGGTCGCGGGCGGAGTCAACTGGGGTGGCGTAGGATGGGGTGCGCTTTCAGTGCTGGCAAATGTCCCCTACATACCGGCGAAGCTGCTTTATGCGCTCACCGGTGGTCTGGTCGGCGCCGGTGCGTGGGCTGTGACCGCGGGCAATACCCAGGTGGCCAACACGGTCTGGCGCAGCTCGCTCGGAGGCGACTACGTCCTCACGCCCGACATGTTGCAAGGCAAGGTTCCGATCAGCTTCGCCGGTCCGACCTCGACTGCTCCAGCGCTGGGCGCGAAGCCCTTATCGGCGACCGCGTTAGCCGATCCGTACGGCGCGACCGTCGCGTCGTCTTCGGCGGCGCCTCCAGCGGTACAGGCCGCTCCCGATCAGGGAACCGGGCCGGTGAGCAATCGCGCCGACCGGGCTATCGAGTGACGCGAGCGCCCACGAGAGCGTCCAGATGATCCCGCGATGAGAAAAGCGCGCTTCCTCTGGCGCTCGACCTGCACCACGTGCCGCAACGCGAGGGCGTTTCTGCGCGATGAGTTGGGTGTCGGCCTCGACGAGCGCGACTACGCCAGGACGCCGCTCAGCGCCGCCGAGGTCGCCGACATCTTCAAGGGCCGCGATCGCGCGCGAGTTCCTGAATCCCAGGAGCCCGGCGTTCAAGGCTAAGAGGCTCGACCCGGCGAAGATCACGCCCAGGCAGGCGATCGATCTGATCGCGGAGGACTCGCGCCTGATGAAACGGCCGCTGGTGATAACGGGCGGCCGTATCATCGCCGGCTTCGATCGCGAGCGGTTGCGCGACCTGTTCTCGTGAACCCGCACGCGGGGCCGGAACTCCCGGCGCGGTTCGCGTGCATCGCGCGGGCCGCGATGCTAAATCCTGACTGCGCCTGAGTCCGGCCGTACGCCCGGGAGGTTATCCGATGCCAATCGTGGACGAACTCTGTTTCGCGCCCGCCACGCGTCTTGTCAGCCTGTTGCGAACCCGCGAGGTCTCTTCCACCGAGCTGGTCGCCGCGTTCTTCGAGCGAATCGAGACGCTCAATCATCGGGTCAACGCGATCGTGACGCTGGTCGAGGAGCGCGCGCTCGAGGAAGCCGAGGAATCCGATCGCAGGCTGGGCCGCCCCGGCGAAGGACGGCCGCTGGAGGGACTGCCGATCACGATCAAGGACCATATCGCGACCGCCGGCGTTCGTGCGACCGACGGGATGAAGATCCACGAGCATCACGTGTGCGACCGCGATGCGCCGGTGGTCGAGAGATTGCGCGCCGCCGGCGCAATCGTGATCGCCAAGACCAACCTTCCTGAAATGGCGATGGACTACGATTGCGACAACCCGGTATTCGGCGCGACGCGTAATCCGTGGAATCTCGAGCGCGTGCCCGGCGGCTCCAGCGGCGGTGAAGCGGCGGCGCTGGCGTGCGGCTTCTCGGCGATGGGGATGGGCTCCGATATCGGCGGGTCGATTCGGGTGCCGTCGCATTTCTGCGGCACAGTGGGACTGAAGCCGGGATGGGGCACGGTGCCGCCCAACGGCGTGATGGTGGGCCCGGTCCATGAGTTCACTCCGCTCACGCCGCAGTGGGTCGAAATGGGGGTGGTTGGTCCGATGGCGCGATTCGTCGACGATCTCACGCTCGCGTACAACCTCGTGCGCGGGCCTCATGCGAGCTCCCCGCACACGGCGCCGTCGTCGCAAGCGCGTCCGGAGCAAGTGGATTTGAAGCGCCTGCGATGCGCGTTTTTCACCGGCGGAGGACTGATACCGGTTGCGCCGGAGATAAGGACCGCGGTCGAAAGCGCCGCTCGCGCGCTCGACAAGATCGGCGTCCCGGTCGAGCAGAAGATGCCGCCGATCGCAGGCGTTGCCGCGCTCTGGATAAATTATCTCACCGCCGACGGCAACCAGCCGCTGCACGATGCGCTGGGCGAGAACGTCAAGCTCTCGCGCGAACGGCTCAGGATGCTGTTCGCGCCCGCAACGGATATCGCCACGTCCGCGTTTTTCAAGCTTGCGGTCGAGCGCGATACGTTTCGCGCCGCGCTCGCCGGCTTCATGGAACGCTATCCGGTGATCGTCTGTCCGGTCTTCTGCACTACGGCGTTCCCGCATGGCGCATTAAGCGTCGAAGTCGAAGGCCAGACCTATCCGCTCTACAGTGCCGGATGGCCGAGCACATGGGTAAATCTGGCCGGCCTGCCCGCCGCGGTCGTGCCAGCGGGACGCGATCGCGAGGGCCTGCCAATCGGCGTCCAGATAGTTGGGCGTGCGTTCGAGGAAGAGACCGTGCTCGCGGTCGCACGCGCGCTGGAATCGGAGCTGGGCGGCTATCAGCGCCCGCCGATCCAATTGGCCTGAGGCTTGCGGTGAAAGTCAAAGCGGCAGTCGCGCATCAGGCCGGACAGCCGCTGCAAATCGAGCAGGTCGATCTCGACGGTCCGCGCCGCGGTGAAGTCCTGGTCGAGATCAAGGCGACCGGCGTCTGCCATACCGACGCGTACACGCTTTCCGGCGCCGACCCCGAGGGTCTTTTCCCAACGATCCTCGGGCACGAGGGCGCCGGCGTCGTGGTCGAAACCGGGCCGGAGGTCAGCTCGCTCCGGCCCGGGCGATCACGTTATCCCGCTCTACATCCCGGAGTGCCGCCAGTGCCGGTCCTGTCTCTCCGGCAAGACCAATCTATGCACCGCGATCAGGGAGACTCAGGGGCGCGGCGTGATGCCCGACGGGACCAGCCGGTTCTCGCTTCGCGGCGCGAAGGTCCATCACTACATGGGCACCTCGACCTTCGCCAACTTCACGGTGGTGCCGGAGATCGCGCTGGCCAAGGTTCGCGAAGACGCTCCGTTCGACAAGATTTGCTACGTCGGATGCGGCGTGACGACCGGAATCGGCGCGGTGATCAATACCGCGCGGGTGCAGGTCGGCGATCGCGTGGCCGTATTCGGGCTGGGTGGGATCGGACTGAACGTCGTTCAGGGCGCGCGCCTGGCGGGCGCGGGCATGATCGTCGGGATCGATCTGAATCCGGCGCGACGCGCGATCGCGGAGAAATTCGGCGCCACGCATTTCGTCAATCCGTCGGAGGCCGGGAGCGATTTGGTGAAATACCTGGTTGACCTGACCGGTGGCGGCGCGGACTTCGCCTTCGAATGCGTCGGCAACGTGAAGCTGATGCGCCAGGCGCTCGAATGCTGCCAGCGCGGATGGGGCACCTGCGTGATAATCGGCGTCGCCGCGGCGGGCGAGGAAATCTCGACGCGTCCCTTTCAGCTCGTCACCGGAAGGACGTGGAAGGGCACGGCCTTCGGCGGCGCCAAAGGCCGCCGCGACGTGCCGAGGATCGTCGATTGGTACATGGAGCGAAAGATCAACATCGACGACCTGATCACGCACGTGATGCCGCTGGAGCGCATCAACGAAGCGTTCGACCTGATGCACCAGGGAAAATCGATTCGGACCGTAATCACCTTCTAACCGCTGCCGCGCACCGTAAACACGAAGTGAGAGTGTCTGAAAAGGCCGGCGAGACGCCGGCCCTACTTCTCATCGCAGTCGTCTCCCGAAGTAGGACCGGCGTCCCGCCGGTCTTAACCACGCAGGGGCGCGGTGCCTGGTAATCCCCATCATCAACAACCTGCCGGGGCGCGCCGCTTGGCACTTGAGAGCCTCTCCGGGTAATAATGGCAGGAAGGTATTACTTGGGGGGGAAACAGTGGGGTTATGTCGAAGCGTCGTGCGATAGCGAGCAGTCGCCCTCACGAGCAAGGGGCAGGCTACCGTTCCGCTTTCGGTCCGTCGAAAGCTCAATCTGAAGCCGGGAGATATTGTGATCTTCGAGTAGTCGGACACCAAAACGGTCCGACTTCGCAAAGCCGAACCTCTCGATCTTGAGTTTCTGTCCGCCCTGCAGACCACGCTAACCGAGTGGAGCTCGGAGAACGACGAACACGCCTACCGTGACCTGTGAGCGATACGACATCGTCGTGGTGCCTTTTCCATTCGCAGATCGACGCGCCAGCAAACGCAGGCCAGCCCTCGTCCTGTCCTCGCAGCAGTTCAACGCCGAAAGTGGCAGCAGCGTTCTGGCAATGGTCACCAGCGCCCTCACCCGCCGACCGATTTGCTGGCGCAATTCGCTCGGCGGCCTCTCCCGGTTTGCGGCTGCGGACAGTTCCGCAGCCGCGGGAGAGGCAATACTTTGGCTTCGTTCACTTCGGCGAAGTGACTCGTCCCTTCACCGGGTGAACTCGGGCATGATTTCTTTCGCGAACAAATCTAGTCCGTCGGGCATTGGGAAGCTTAGGAAAAAATAGGTCACGCCTATCGTCTCGATCCGCGCGCGGATTTCGCGTTTGACCTCGTCGATCGTCCCGGCCAGCACTTGCGGCGAGCGGCGGGCCGCTTCGATGTCGGACACCTGCATCGCCGCCGCGGTCGCCTGCACCATCGCTTCCGCCGTGCTCTTGTCGCGTGCGGTGAGCACGTAGCTGTTTCCCGAAATCTCGATCGCGTCAGGATTGCGGCCGGCCGCTTTCGCGTATGCGCGCAGCGTCTCGATTCGCCGCGAGAGCTCCGGCTTGTCGAATTTGAGTGCGTCCTTCAGATCGACTTCGCCGCGCTTGATCGGCGGGATCAGATTCGCGATGTCGCCTTCGGCCGCAGTGATCTTGAGCACGTTTTTGCCCGAGCCTCCGATCAGCAGCGGCGGATGCGGCTTCTGGGCTGGTTTCGGAAAGTTCCAGGCCTTCTCGATCTTGAAGTAGCGGCCGTGATAAGTCGGCTCGTCCTCGGTCCACATCGCCTTGAGGACCTTGATTCCGTCGGCGAGCTGGTCGATACGTTCGGCGTTCGATGGATACGGGAAGTTGTAGGCCGCGTATTCCTCGCGAAACCATCCCGCGCCGACGCCGACTGTCACCCGGCCGCCGCTGATATGGTCGAGCGTGGAGGTGATCTTCGCGAGCAGCGCCGGATTCCGATACGACATCGAAGTGACCATCTGCACCAGCCGCACGCGTTTGGTAACTGCGGCGAGCGCGCTCAGCGCCGTGAAGCACTCCAGATGCGGCGTCTGCGGCGTTTCCATCAGGCCGCGCATGAAAAAATGATCGTCCATCGAGACCGAATGGTACCCGAGCGCCTCGGCGCGCTCGGCCATCGCGCGCGTAGCCGCAAAGTCGTGGTTGGGCAGAGAGACGGCGAACTTGATCTGACGCATCGTCGTACTCCTTCCTGATCGTTTCTATAGTTTGTCTATGACTGGCGGGGCGTCGGCGACGCGCCGTCGGGCAGCGTGATCGCCGTGCTCCGCCACAAATACCACGTCGCCACGCTGCGATACGGGCGCCATCGTTCACCGAGTTGCCGCAGCCGTTTGGCGGTCGGCGGCTTGCGCATCCGGTACACTTTCATCGCGGCGTTGCGGACGCCAAGGTCGTCGACCGGCAGCACGTCGGGCCGCCACAGATTGAACATCAGGAACATCTCGGCGGTCCATCGCCCGATCCCCTTGACCATCGTGAGATGCTCGATGATTTCCTCGTCGGTCATCCATCGAAAGCGCCTGAAGTTCAGCAAATCGCCGTCGACGTGCGCGGCGAGGTCTTTGACGTAGATCGTCTTGGCGCGCGAGAGACCGGCCTTGCGCAGCGTCTCATCCGGCATCGCGAGCACCTGCGCGGGCGTGGGAAAGCGCGCGCCGTCGAAGGACGCGACGAAGCGATCGAAAATCGTCTGCGCGGCGCGCCCTGCAAGTTGCTGAAAGACGATCGCGCGGACCAGCGCCTGAAACCGCTCGGGCCGCCGAGCCGGCCGATAAGGGCCGACCTGCTCGATTACCCGCGCCATCACCGGGTCGGCGCGGCGCAGATGGGCCAGGGCGGCCCGCGTGTAAGGAGGTGAAAACGTTGCCATCGGTGCATCGTAATCGTAGGCGGGCCGCTGCGCGCTCGCAAACCGACGCGAAGCGCTTCCAAGCCACGCCGGTTGCGTGCCTAAATAGACCAGCCGAGGAAACTGCCGGACGTGGGCGAAGACCAGCGTATTTTGATGTGCGCCGAAAATTTGCGCGAAGGGATGGCGCTCGGGCCGATCTACTACGTGGTCTCGGCGGAGCAGGTGAACGCGTTTACCGGCGCGCTCGCGAGCAAAAATCCACTCTTCACGGCGGCGGCATCGGGCGGGCAAATCGCGCCGCCCACGATGCGCCTCAATGACTATGCGCTCCTGATCGCAGCGCACTTTCGCGGCGGATCGGGCGGCGTTCACGCGAAACACAAATGCGAGTTGTTCGAGCCGATCCGCGTTGGACAGTCGATCAAGACTTCGGGACGAATCGCTCACACCTATCGCAAGCGCGGCAAGTTCTACTTCGAGCTGGAATACGAAGCGCGCGACGCGGAAAGCGATAGACTTCTGACGCGCCAGACCATCACGTCCGTGCTGCTGCGGGAGGGCGGGATATCATGAGCGAAGCCGATCGCGACCACCTCGACGCCGGTACCGAGTACGCCTCGGCGCCATATCTGCTGGACGCGGCCGCCGCCGAGGCATACCTGCGCGCGATCGAATCGCCGCGACGGCACCGGCCGGCGAACATCCACAACGATCAGGAGGCAGCGAAACGGGCCGGGTTCGCGGCGCCGATCGCTGCGGGGGAGCACAGCCTCGCGATTTTGGCGCAACTGATCGCCGATCGCTTCGGGATGAATTTTCTTCGCGGCGGCAAGTTCGACATCGCCTTCATCAAGCCGGTCCTTTTCGGTGACCGGCTGATCGCGCACATCAGGGTCGTCAGCGCCGCGAAGGAAGCGATCGCGCTCGAAGTGTGGGTTGCGAACGAGGCCGGGGAACGCGTACTGGCGGGGACGGCGGCCGTCCGTCGGCGGCTTGCCCGGCGACATGCAATGAGCAGCGGCGAGCTCGCGGGAAAGACCGGCGCGCCTTCGTCGTCGCCGATGCGCCGCCGGCGCGGCCGCCCGTGCCAATCTGGCGCCGCGCCATTCCTTACCTCGGCACCGCGATTATCTTCGTACTCATCTTCTGGCGAATTCCGGTCGGCAAGGTCGTCGAGGCCTTGCGGCGAGTGCCGGCGCTCGAATTTATCGGGATATTCCTGCCGTTCGCCGCGGTTTATTTCGCGTTCGATTCGTTCTGCCTGACCTGGGTGGTGCGCCGATTCAACGCCCCGCTGCGCTTCACCGAAGTGATGCCGATACGGGCGAGCATGTACCTGCTGGCGCTGCTCAACACCAGCCTCGGACAAGGCGGCGTTGCCTACTATCTGCACCGAAAGGCCAAAATCCCATTCTTCGAGGCGCTGAGCTCGGTGCTGTTCATCGCGGTACTCGAGATTTACCAGCTCTTTCTATTCTCCACGCTGGGCGTGTTGTTTTATTCGCCCGCGAATCCGCGGCTGCTTGAAGTCACCCACGCGTTGCGAATCGCCTACGTGGTCGCGTGGGCGCTGCTGTTCGCGCTGATCGGATTTTTCGCGCTCGCGCGGAGAAACGCCGGGCTCCGCGAAGGAATCCAGGGTTCGCGGCTCGGCCCGGTCCTGAGCTCGTTCCTGAAGGCGCGCCCGCTGGATTATCTCTGCGTGCTCGCGATCAAGGCGCCGACGTTCCTGGGCTCGATAGTTGCCCAGTACTTCGCGCTTTCGTTGTACGGCATCGCGATTCCATTCCTGAAGCTCGTGCTGTTCCTGCCGCTGGTCTTCCTGGCCGCGGCGCTGCCGATCGCGATCGCCCACCTCGGCACCAGTCAGGCGGCGTGGTTGCTGTTCTTTTCGGACAACGCTTCGCAGCCGACGATTCTGGCCTACAGCCTCGCGGCGCACTTTATCTTCATGCTGTGCAACGGCCTGGTCGGGCTATGCTTTCTGCGCCACGCGATCCGCGAGTTGACGGAGCTCGAGGGGCGGCGGGATTGAGCGGTCCCTGTATCACCTTCACTCGGCATTCATAGTCCGGCAACGACAGCGCAACTCGCGGCGACTAATGAGACGATGGAACGGACAACCGTGAAGATGCCTGATCTCTGGAAGCGATTCCTCCGCGCTCTCGCGCCGGCGTGCGCGATCGCGTTGTCGGCCTCGGCAAGTGGCGGCGCGCTTGCCCAGGATACGGCGCAGGCCGGCGCAAAGCATCGGATACACACCACGACTCCGATTCAGCATGTGATTGTGATCGTGGGCGAGAATCGCACCTTTGACAGCGTGTTTGGCGCGTACGTGCCCGAAGGCGGGCAGTCGATTTCGAATCTGTTGTCGAAGAAGATCATCGATGCGAACGGCGAGCCTGGTCCGAAATTCTCGCTGGCGGCGCAGCAGAAGGCGAACGACACCGACGCTTACTCGATCACCCCGGCCAGCGACCGGACCATACCCTACCGTGGACCGGCCGAATACGACGGCCGCGCTCGGCCAGTCGCCACGGGTGGCAGATTCCAGATTTCCCGCGACGCTGCCCAACGGTCCTTATCAGATCAGCCGCTACGTGCCGTACGCGGGCGGCTTCACCGGGGATCCGGTTCACCGATTTTTCCAAATGTGGCAGCAGTACGACGGCGGCAAGGGCGACCTGCTGCAATGGGTCGCGGAAACCACCGGAGCGGGTCCGCAAAACCGTCACCCGCCGAGCCCGCACGAGACTTTCCAGGGCGGCGTGGCGATGGGCTTCTACAACATGAGCCGCGGCGACGCTCCCTACTTCAAGTTCATCGCGGATCACTATGCGATGAGCGACAACTATCATCAGGGCATCATGGGCGGGACCGGCCCCAATTTTTTCTATCTGGGCACCGGAGATGTCGGTTTCTTCAGCGACGGCGACGGCCATCCGAAGGTTCCGTTCCCCGCGCAGATCGAGGATCCGAATCCGCGCCAGGCGACCAACAACTTCTACAATCGCGACGGCTACGAAGGCGGCTCGTACGTGAACTGCTCGGATGCGAATCAGCCCGGCGTGGCGACGATCCTGAAATACCTCGAGTCTCTGCCCTACAAAGCTTTTCGCGGCGGCAACTGCGCGCCCGATACCTACTATCTGGTGAACAATTACGATCCGGGGTTCAAACCGGACGGCACGCCCGACCCGCCCCGGAGCGCAAACGACTTCAGGCTCCCGCCTCAGACCGTGCCGACTATCGCCGACTTGCTATCCGAACATGGTATATCGTGGAAATACTACATTGGCGGCTGGAAGGGAGGACATCCCGACAACAACTGGTGTTCGATCTGCAATGCGATGGAATTCACCAAGTCGGTGATGACGACCTCGCTGCGATCGAATATCAGGGATGTGCCCGACTTCTACGCCGATGTCCGCAGCGGGAAGCTCCCGGCGGTTTCCTTCGTGAGGCCGTACGAGTTCTACTCCGGCCATCCGGCGGACTCTGCGCTGTCGGTCAATGAGGACTTCGTAGCCAACATCGTCAACGCTGCGATTCTCAACCGAACGCTCTTCGCGAGCACCGCGATCTTCATCACAATGGACGAGGGTGGCGGCTACTACGACTCCGGCTATATCCAGCCCATCGACTTTTTCGGCGACGGCCCGCGTATCCCCTTGATGGCCGTCTCACCTTATGCACGGCAAGGATTTGTCGATCACACCTATTCCGATCACGGCTCGGTATTGAAGTTCATCGAAGCGAACTGGGGCCTAGCGCCACTCTCGCCTCGCAGCAGGGACAATCTACCGGACCCCCTCCCGTCAAACGGCAATCCGTACGTTCCGGCCAACGCGCCCGCGATCGGCGACCTCATGAGCTTATTCGATTTCCATCACGCGAGGAGCAGGCCGCTCATCGTGCTTCCGTAGCCGTCCGCAGGAGTGACGTACAGGCCGGACCGCGGTTCCGCGACGAAGTAGAACGTCAGCGTTCGTCGATTTTTTCTCCGGCGGCGACATCGTTGAGCCCAGGTGGCTCCCAGGGATGCACGCGCGGTATCCATCGAGGGACGTTTGCGCAGAACACGTCGTATTCGACCGGGAAAGTTCTCCTTAGAGTCACCTCTTCGTAGCTCATTACGAACAGGTGAAAGCCAAGCCCGACCGCGATCGCATAGAGAAGCACGCCCGCGCTGCCAAAAAACAGCCCCTGTCCGACGATGACCGAGAGCACTGCAACATACATCGGATTGCGCACATAGCGATACAATCCGGTGACCACCAGCCGGCGCGTGGGAAGAATCGGAGCCGGCGTTCCCATTCCCTGAAGTGCGAAGCGCGCGAACGAGTCGAGCAGCATCGGAGCACCCCCGAGAATCAAAGCCACTCCGACGATTCTGAAAGGGGTGAAGCCGAGAAGAGGCGGCGCCAATCGCCATCGGCAGATCAGGAAGGGCAGCAGGCCGGCCACAGTGCCGGGCGCGACTACGAGAAAAACGGCAGAACCTATGACTGCGACCAACCGCCTCATCCTGACGCACCTGCGGCGCTCGTTCGCGACCAGCGGGGCGCCTCAGGTGACACCGAAGCCTGAACTCATTGATCGCTGGTTCCCGCGGTTTGATCTTCCGCCAGTGTCCAGGTCTTGTCCGGATTATACCTGGTCATTTCCCCGGCAATCTGCTGCGTCTGCGGACCCAGATCTTTCTGATAGATCCGGCCGTCCTGGTTGACGACGAACGTCATCACTCCGGTGACCCGATAGTTGACCGGATATGCCACCAGCGCGAAGCCGCCTGTCATCTTACCATCGACTATATAATTTTTGGCGCCGCCCGCAGCCTTAGCTCCTTGACGGGTCAGCAGCCGATAGACGTAACCGTGAAAGGGATGGGGTTGGTCTGCGGGGTGGTCGTGGTGTTCGTAACCTTCGGCAGACGCTTGGGCCACCTGTGGACCGAGAGGACTCTCCGGCTCGCCCGACTTGACCTCCCAATACAGGCCGTCCTGTTTTCCCGGCGTGCTTCTGAACTTCGAAGCATACTTATGCACCGAATCGCCGTCGTGAAGCGTGCCGTAATAGTCCTGCTCGCCGTCGACGATCGCGTGGCAAACCTGAACTACGTTCAGCTCATTGGATCCGATCCGGCGATATAGAACCTCTTGCTTGCCGAAAGAGGAATCGAAATACCACTTGGATCCGCTTTTCTGGAGCGGAATTGGAGTCGGCCAGTTCTCAGCGCCCACGTAAAGGAACGTTCGTCCCTCGCCGGCGGCGACGAACCGATGCATCTCGTGATACTTCATGGCGAAGTGATCTTCGCTCTCCTTGTCTTCAACCACGTCACCGGACGAAACCAGGTCGTGCGCGGACGGGCCTAAAATCGCCAGCATTTCCTGATGGTCATGTTTGTCGGCAGCCGCGGCGAGAGCATTGCCCGCCTCGGCTAGAGAGCTGAAGGTCTTCTGGCCCGCCTCCTGCGCGAAGGCTGGTCCTGAGATGGCAAGCCCGATCACCGCGCCGATGAGTATGAGTGAAGCTCTGAGGACAACCCGGCCACCGGTAACTCGATTAGCGTTTGTCATTTGAAGCATGGCTCTTTTCCGTGAGTTGCGGGCAGTAAGGCCATCTGCCCGAGGTGTCCGTAGGAAGTTTTCGAGGACCGGCCCAAGTTCTGAACCTGCTTTGCTTACTTGTGCTTGCCGGCCTCGCCATGAGCGCCTCCACCGCCGCCAGCATTATGAGACGCCGCGCTTCGAGGCGCCGATGCTCTGGAAGCCCCAAGGCTCGTCCGACCGCGAACACTCGCGAGCCGGGCCTCGCCGCCGGGAGAAATTCCGGACAATGCGTTTCTGCTCGCAGGCGCGGCTGCCGCTTTGCCGTAGCCGCGGAACGCGTTCTCACTGGGCCTGGGGTTGTTTCTCACCCCGGCCGCTGACGCTCGTTCGGGAGCGGCCCTTTCGCTACCGAGATTTCCATTCGAGGCGACCGGATTCCGGTTAGCCTCCGGTTGCCTTGCCTCAGGCACGAAGCCGGCCGGTCTCCCGGCGCCGTTGGGCCCGTAGCTCTGTCTGGCGACCTCCGGGCGGGCGTTCACGGCCGGGCGACTCCAAACTCCGGGGGCTCCGGGGCGCCCATGTACCGGCGGGCGACTCCACGTTCCAGGGCGGCCTCCGGCGTAGCCATATCCGCCATAGAAGACCCTGGTGCGCGAAACGTAAACAGTATTCTGATAGATCACGTCGTGGTGATGCCAGTCAGTATTCCAGCCGCTCCATCTCCAGGCGAACTGGTCTGCCAACACGCCGACCAACACGCCGGCGCCGAACCCTAACACGCCCGCAAGCAACAAGTCTGTCCCTGTGTATCCGGGATATGGCGGTACCGGGTCGCCGTATGCCCCGGTAGGATTGTATTCGGGAACATAAACTGTTTCGGGATTGGCGGGTTCAATGATAACTGTGCCGCCCTCGACGATGACTCGCTGTTGAGGTGTGGTCACGAGCGTCCTTGCAGCCATCGCTCGCCGGCGCATCACTTGAACCGCGTTGAGGACGTCCTGCGGCTGATAGTAGTAAGCCTCACCCAGCGCGGAGGTCCATGACAGGTTCCTGTCCATGTTGGCCAGCACTGAGGGAAACTGTGTTAAGGCCTTTACGCTGGGGTCCCAGGGCTGGGTGTCGACGGCAGCCGCAAGGCGTTCCCCCGTGAGTCCTGGGTAGGAGGTCAGCCAGTGATCGGCCTCAGTAATTTGGGACGGATAAGTCGAGCCTGCCAGGACCTGCGCTACCAGGCCGTCGGGATACAACGCAATCGGCGCTACCAACTGGTCGATCTGTTCCGCCGGAAGCGGAGCCGGCGCCGCCGGGTCTTCCTGTCCCCATACCATCGACAGCGAAAGCCCATTTGTGCACAAAGCCGGGACCAGACAGTAGACGAGCATCCAACCGAAGAGTCGACGCCTCACTTTTTTCATAACCGTCCTCTTGAACAGCACGACGCTATACTCCGAATACGTTGGGCCGCAACCGGCAGTTTCACGACGTGCGGCTCTGCGCCTGCTTCTCTGTGGCTGTCATGTAAAGATTGTGGTCGAAACGGCTTCGCCCGTTACGAAGGATCAGGCGTTCGATTCATTCCCTGGCTCCTCTCGCGGCGTTCGCGATTGTACCGCGGAGCTTTTTACAACGCGCCAACGAGCCATGGTTCTTCGCGGGACACTACTATCATGTTACCCCGTCCGGCGCTGCGAACAATACTTTTCGCAAGCATCGGTTCACGGGCGCACGGGTCGATACGGCTAGTCGGGCGTCTTGCGCGCGTTTAGCGATATAGGGGGAAACTGGAGCTTCCTCAGCCAAGATCGAACAGCAGGATTTCCGCATCGGCGTTTGCTTCCAGCTTGAGTTCCGGTTCGGCGCTAATCGCCGCCCCATCGCCGGCCTCCAGCGTATTGCGGTTGACGGCGACCGCCCCGCGCGCCAGTTGAAGCCACGCGCGCCTGCCGCTGGCGAGAGGGTGAACGAGTGTCTCTCCGGGCTTCAGGATCGCCACCGACATACCCGCGTCCTGATGCAGCCGCACCCTTCCCGGTCCGCCCGCTCTGGCTGCGATCAGATGGAACTTGCCGCGCGCAGCGGACAGGTCGATCGATTGCTGCTCGTAACTTGCGGCGATGCCGCGTTCCTCGGGCAGGATCCAAATCTGGAGGAAGTGAACCAGCTCGCTCGCCGAATGATTGAACTCGCTGTGCGTGATGCCCCGGCCCGCGCTCATTCGCTGGATTTCACCGGGGCGAATCACTGAGCCCGTTCCCAGGCTGTCCTTGTGTTCGAGCGACCCCTCGAGCACATAGGTTACGATCTCCATGTCCTGATGACTGTGGGTGGGGAATCCCTGGCCGGGCTGAACGCGATCCTCGTTGATGACACGAAGACTGCGGAAGCCCATCTGCGCGGGGTCATGATATTCGCCAAACGAAAAAGTGTGCCGGCTATCGAGCCAGCCGAGCGAGGTCCGGCCTCGGTCGTCTGCCTTTCGGACTTGAATCATCTTCGACGCCTCCTTACAACTGCGGATGAGGAGAAAAACATGGCGGATGCGATGGCCGAGTTCAACCAAAACGTGATCGACGAGTTTCGCAAAAATGGCGGCAAGGTCGGCGGTCCATTCGCCGGCGCGCCGATGGTTCTTCTGACGCACAAGGGCGCCAGGAGCGGGACCACTTACACCACGCCGTTAGTGTACAGCAAGGACGGCGATCGTTTCGTCATCATCGCGTCGAAGGCGGGCGCGCCGAAACATCCCTCGTGGTACCACAATCTCGTCGCGCATCCCGAGGTGACGTTGGAGATCGGCACGGAGCGCTTCAAAGCCAGGGCAACCGTCACCCGGGGCGACGAGCGCGAGCGGTTGTTCGACGCGCAAGCCCGGCAGATGCCGCAGTTCAACGAGTATAAGAAGAACACCACTCGTCAGATCCCGGTCATCGCGCTCGAGCGGCTCGGCTAAGACAGTCGCTCCGGCTGCGATATCGCTGCTCCGGGGATCAACTGCTCCTGCGCCATCGACGCAACCAGGCGCCCGTCACGTGAGTGGAGGAGGCGGCGCGTGAGCGCCCGTCCCGCATGGCCGATGTCGCTCTCGGTCGTCAGGAGCCACCAGTCATTCCACGGCAGGTCGCGATGGACCCAGAGCACCTGATCGAGGCTCGTGAAGTTAAATGGCTCGAAGTGCGCGCCGAGCTTGCGCGCGACTGACATATGAGAGTGGTAGTCGCTCAGGAAGGCGAGGGCCGCCGCTTGCAGGGCGCGCTCGGGCGGCAACGGGAAGCGCGGGCGGACCCAGGCCCGGTAGCGCGAGTGTGAGCCCGGCGCCGCGGGCCGCCACGGCGTTCCGCCGATCCATCGCCATTCCAGCGCGCCACCCAGTGGTCCCGGCTCGCCGGTCTTCCAGCCCTCCGCCCTGGCAATTTCTTCTTCTGTGGGAAGATCCTCGGGCTTCGGCGTTTCCGGGTCGAGGACAGCGTCCTGATAATCGACGCCATCGCCCGGCGTCGCGAAGCTCGCGACGAGCTCGAAGAGCAGTTGGCCCTCCAGCCGAATCTGAAGGCGCCGCAGCGCGAACCGGCGGCCGTCGCGTAGGCGCTCGACCACAAGGTCGACGGGCCGGTCGTCCGGCACACGCCGCACGAAGTACGCGTGTAGGGAATGCAGCGCGCGGTCAGGGCAGGTGCGCGCGACGGCGAGCGTCGCGCAGCCGAGGATCAGGCCTCCGAAGCTGTCGAGCCGCGCGGTGAAGCGATCCTCGCCGACGGGCTCGACGACCAGGAATTCTTCGAGACGCTGGGACCAGGGTTGATTGTCAGCCATGGGGCGATCGCGCCTCCCTTCCGAACGATCAGCAGGGGCGCGCAGCGTCGATAGGATGCCGCGCAGCGTCGATAGAATGCAATGTCCCGGCGCCGCTCGTCTTTCGCTTGTGCTGCTGCGGCTGATGCGAAATCATTGGCCAAGTCCTGCCACGTGTCACCGAATCCGTGACCCGGAAGAGCGCCAGGAGTGAGGAAATGCCGGGAGCACTTGACGGAGTGCGAGTCCTCGATCTGACCACCATGGTCGCGGGTCCGGTCGCGACCATGATGCTTGCGGATCAAGGCGCGGACGTAATCAAGATCGAATCGCCGAACGGCGATCTGATGCGCAGGTTCAGTCAGGCGCACGATCGAGATCTCGGCGCCGTTCCTGTCGTGCAACCGCAACAAGCGTTCGCTCTGCCTAGATCTGAAGTCGCCGCAGGGGCTGGAAATTATCGGCAAGCTGATCGCGACCGCCGATGTTTTCGTCCAGAACTTTCGGCCCGGCACGATCGAGCAGATGGGGTTGGGCGAAGAGACCGTGCGCGGCATCCGCGCGGATATCATCTATGTCTCGATCAGTGGATTCGGCGACAAAGGTCCGTACGCCCGCCAGCGCGTCTACGATCCTGTGATTCAGGCGCTTTCCGGCGTGGCGGAGATTCAAGCCGATTGGGAAACCGGCCGGCCCCGGATGGTGCGCGCGATCATCGCGGATAATACCACCGCGCTGACGGCGGCTCAGGCGATAACTGCCGCACTTTTCGCGAAGGAACGTTCCGGAGTCGGACAGCATGTGCGAATCGCGATGCTCGACGCCATGATTGCGTCGATATGGCCCGAGTCGATGCCGAGCCTCACCTTCGTCGGCCATGAGTCGGATCCGTCGTCGGGTCAGGCCGGCCCCGATCTCGTGTTCGCGACCCAGGATCGATACATCACCGCCGGCGCTCTGTCAGATGCCGAATGGGCGGGAATGTGCCGTGCGCTCAATCGGGAAGATCTGATCGACGATCCGCGGTTCAACACGGCAGCCACACGGGCGCTGAATTCCATGCAGCGGCGACAGATCGTGGCCGCCGAGCTGGAGAAGTGGCGCGCCGGCGAAATCATCCCGCGGCTGCTGGATAACGACGTGCCGTGCGCTCCGGTGCTGAGTCGTTACGAGCTTCTGGCGGACGAGCAAGTGCGGGACAGCGAAATCCTTCAAGTGCACGAGGGTGCGGCTTCAGGCAAGGTGCGTCAGCCGCGGCCGGCCGCACGCTTTGACCGTACGCCGTCGGGAGTCCGCTCGATGGCGCCGCGGCTGGGACAAGACAACTCGGCTATTCTCAGCGAACTCGGCTATAGCGCTGAGGAAATTGCACGCCTGAGCCGCGAGCGTGTGTTGCGCGGCAATCAGGTTAACTGACCCAGGTTTACTTTGACCAATGTCACGCCCGGCTGAGGAGGCGACTCTGATGGATAGCACGCTGGCCGGAAAGTCAGTTGCAGTTGTAACCGGTGTCGGGCCAGGAACCGGCGCGGCGATCGCGCGTCGCTTCGCACTCGGCGGATACGCCGTTGCGATGCTGGCGCGCAACCACGACCGGCTCTCCGAGCTTGAGAGTGAGATCGTTAGCGCCCGCGCCTATCCGTGCAACGTCGCCAAAGAGGGGCAGGTCGACTCGGCCCTCGCTGCGGTACGCTCCGAACTCGGCGCCCCTTCGGTGCTGATTCACAACGCCGTGGGCGGCGCTTTCGGCAGCTTTCTGGAAATCGATCCGCAGGTTCTCAATCACAACTTCCAGGTCAATACGATGGGCTTGCTCTATCTCGCGCGCCGGCTTGCGCCGGCGATGATCGAGGCGGGCAAGGGGGCAATCATCGCGAGCGGCAACACGTCCGCGCTCCGTGGCAAGGCCAACTTTGCGGGCTTTGCTCCGACCAAAGCGGCGCAGCGGATTCTTGCCGAATCGATGGCGCGCGAACTCGGCCCGAAGGGCATCCACGTTGCCTACGTGTTAATCGACGCGGTGATCGACCTGGCCTGGACGCGAAAGATGCGGCCCGACGCACCCGACGAATTCTTCATAAAGCCCGCGGCGATCGCCGACGAAATCTGGCACGTCGTGCATCAGGATCGCTGCGCGTGGTCGTTCAACGTCGAAGTAAGGCCGTTCAGGGAGACCTGGTGAACGGCTCCCATCGAGCGCCGCATAGCCGCGCCGGCAACGCCGTCAGCAGGAAACGCTCATGAGCAATCTGCGGATTTTTTCTTATCTTCCAAATCCACGCATTTGGAAAGCGACGATCGCCGGCCGCCTCTGCGGCGTCGAGGTCGAGGTGAGAGGCGCTTCGTCGCAGGAGCTGGGGTCCTGGCTCTGGGATTTCGACGCCCGCCCGCTCTCGGAGCAAGAGCGATCGGCGTCGCAGAACGCGCGCGTTGGAAAAGTCGGCTTCAAGGGCGGCGTGCTCTACAAGACCGACGCCTTCATGGAAGCCCATCCGTTCGGGACGGTTCCGGCCGCATTCAGTCCCGATGGCAAGACCGGCATTTTTGAATCGAACAGCATCATGCGTGCGGTTGCACGGCTGGGAGAGAACAGATTTCCGCTTTACGGCCGAGACCCCTACCAAACATCACGGATCGACAGCTTCCTGGACGCGAGCCTGGTATTCGCCAGAGATGCGCAAATCTATCTTCTTTCTCTATCGGCGCCGGCAATCTCGCCCGACACCCACTCACGAGCGCGCGATGGATTTGCCGCCTATGCCGGCGGGATCGAGCAGGCCCTGTCGCCCGGCCGCTCCTTCCTGGTAGGCGAGAGCGTCACTCTTGCGGACATCTGTTTCGTCTCAGAGTTGAGTCTTTTCTTCAACGAGAAGGCCAGAGCCGGAGTCCTGCGTGAGCAGGGGCTCGAACCAATTCTGCATACGTCGCTCGACGCCGAGTTTCCACTAACGATGGCGCACTTCGCAAAGCTGCGCAGGCATCCGGCGTTTGCCCCGGAAGTGGAACCGTATCTGGCAAAAATCGAAAAGGCCGCGAAGCGGGCGAATTCGCAATGATCGCGTTATGGGGAGAGAACCGTGAGCGCACAACCCAAAAATTCGGGCGTAGCCGTCGTGATCGGAGTCGGCGAAGGACTTGGCGCCGCGTTGGGCCGTCGCTTCGCGGAGAGCTATCGGGTCGCACTGGTGGCGAGAAGCGCGGATCTCATCGGCCGGCTCGCCGGCGAAATCGCCTCCAGCGGCGGAGCCGCGCTTGCGGTCCAGAGCGACGCGACCGTTGCAGAGAAAGTCGCTGCCGCGCACGAGCAGATACGAGAGGAACTGGGGCCGGTGGACATCCTGATATACAACGGGGGCCGGCGCTCATTCGGCCGGCTGCTCGACATCACCCCGGAGGTCTTCGAGCAAGACTGGCGCCTGCATACGTTTGGCGCATTCCTCTGGGCGCGCCAGGTGGTTCCCGAAATGCTGTCGCGACGCACGGGAACCATTGTGATCACCGGTGCGACCGCCGGCATAAGGCCGTGGCCGACTTCCGCGGGGTTCGCGCCGGCCAAGTTTGCGGTGCGTGGGTTGGCGGAAGTCATGTCGCGCGATCTTCATCCGCAGGGAATTCACGTCGCTTACGTCAATGTGGACGGCGGTATCGATATGCCGCTGCTCCGAAAGGTTCGGCCGGACAGCAAAGACGAAGACCTGCTCAAGCCTTCTGCAATCGCCGACGCTTTCTGGTATCTGGCCCATCAGGATCCCAGCGCGTGGAGTCACGAACTCAACGTCCGTCCGTTCAAGGAGAAGTTCTAGACGAGGAGACGTTCCAGGCGGGGAGAGGTTCCAGACACGGAGAGGTTCCACAATGGATGACGGCGTTCTCAAAGAACAAGCGCTAGCCTTGTGGATGGAAGCACAGCAGCACCACCTCGGCGGCGACTTCGATCGCGCGATTGAGCTTTACACTGAGTCGCTCGGACTCTGTCCCACCGCCGAGGCCTACACGTTCCGCGGATGGGCCTACAGCTCTCAGGGCCGCATCGACGAGGCAATCGACGAGTGTAAGAAGGCGATCGCCGTCGACCCGGCCTTTGGCAATCCGTACAACGACATCGGATCCTACCTGGTTGCGAAGGGGCAACCCGACGACGCGATCGCGTGGCTGGAAAAAGCCAAGACGGCTCCTCGCTATGAGCCGCGGCACTTTCCCTACATGAACCTGGGGCGCATCTACGCACAAAAGGGGATGGTGCTGCGCGCGATCCGGGAGTTCGAGGCGGCACTCGAGATCGAACCGGGAGAGCCGACCTGCCTCTCCGCGCTGGGACAACTGCGGTCAGCGCTGAATTGATATCCACCGCTGACCAGTGCAGCGACGATTGGACGCATGGAGGATTCGCTTTGGAGCACAGGAACGCCACGGCGGCGGTGATCGGGGCCGGAGATTATATCGGCGCCGCGATCGCCAGAAAATTTGCAGCAGAGGGCTTCATGGTTTTCGCCGGACGCCGCAATGGTGAGAAGCTGGCGCCATTGGTTGCGGATATCGAGGCTTCAGGCGGACGGATCTTCGCGCGGTCGCTCGATGCGCGCAACGAGGAAGACCTCTGCGCCTTCGTTCACGATGCGGACCAGCGAGCGCCGCTGGAGGTCTGCATCTTCAACATCGGGGCCAACGTCAATTTCCCGCTGCTCGACACAACCGAGCGCGTATTCCGCAAGGTCTGGGAGATGGCCTGCTACTCGGGATTCCTGACCGGCCGGGAAGCGGCGCGCCATATGCTGCCGCGCGGGCGCGGATGTATCTTCTTCACCGGCGCTACCGCCAGCCTGCGCGGCGGAATCGGATATGCGGCATTCGCCAGCGCGAAATTCGGCCTGCGCGCGGTTGCTCAAAGTGCGGCGAGGGAACTGGGCCCCAGGAATATCCATGTCGCCCATCTCATCATCGACGGGGGAGTGGACACCGCGTGGGTGCGCGAACGAATCAAGGAGAGAGAAGGCGAGGAAGCGTTGAATAATCTCGATCCCACCCGCCTCATGCGGCCGGACGCGGTCGCTGAAGCATATTGGCAACTGTACCAGCAGGCTCCGGACGCCTGGACCTTCGAGCAGGAAATCCGCCCCTTCGGGGAGAAATGGTGAGCCCATGCCCAAGGTAGAATTCCACTTCGATTTTGGCAGCCCCAATGCCTATCTCAGCCACCTGGTCATTCCCGAGATCGAAAAACGCACCGGCGTCAAGTTCGAGTGCGTGCCGGTGCTGTTGGGCGGCGTCTTCAAGCTGACGAATAATCGCTCGCCGGCGGAAAGCCTGGCGGGAATCAGAAACAAGCCTGACTACGAGCGGCTCGAGACCAGCCGTTTCATGCGCCGGCACGGGATTACCCGCTTCAAGGTCAATCCATTTTTCCCCGTCAACACTCTGGTGCTGATGCGGGGAGCGATCGCCGCGAAATCGCTGGGCGTATTCGAGCGTTACGTCGACGAAATGTATCGCCACATGTGGGCCGACCCCAAGAAGATGGACGACCCCAACGTGATGCGCGCGGCGTTGGAGGAGTCGGGGCTGGATAGCGCGCGAATCCTCGAACTGGTCCAGACCCAACCGATCAAGGACCAGCTACTCGAGAACACGCGGCAATCGGTCGAGCGCGGCACCTTCGGCTCACCGACCTTCTTCGTCGGCACCGAGATCTTCTTCGGCAAGGATCGCCTGCGCGATGTCGAGGAAATGATCGTCGCGTCGCGATAGACTCTCTCGCAAATCATCGCGCGCATCGGCGCCGGTTGCTACCGGACGCAGCAGCCGCGCATGTGAAACGCGGGGCTAAAGGACATCGGTCTGTTCGCACTCCCCAAGCCATGCAGGCTCGCCTCGTCGAGTTGACGGCCGACAATAGGGATCTCGGACCACACCCCCTCTACCGCGGCCGCTGAGTTCTGCAAGGCCTCCCGGACGCCGTTCGAGCCAGTAAGAGAAGACGCTGAGCAGCGATGCGATCGCGAACGAAGCGCGATGCGCCAGGCGGAACAATCCCGCCGCGAAAGCTGCGGCATCGAATCCGGGCTGCCGACGCAGCTCGCGCGCCACGACAGCGAGAACCCTGATCAACGGGGCCGCCGAGACCCGCGGTGCCGCGCCGATCCCCATGATCGACTCCACGATCACGTTGCCGATCAAACCGCAACGTGAATCGAGGAAAGCTATCGTGAATATTCCGAGAGTCGAAAACATGATTGCCAACTTGCCTGCTTCTGTTTCCCGCTCCTGGCTGATTGGTTCAGCAAGGAATGGGCCAACGCCTCACGACGACCGAACCGCGTCAAACGATCGAAATCCCTGCGATCAAATGGGACGCATACAGGGTTCCGGGCTAATGTCCTGGAGTGCTCTGCGAATCTTTTCCTAAAATGCAAACCGCAAGGCACGCCCGCCCGCCGCGACGCGCTCGTCTGCAAGAGAGGCCCTGCGCAGTTGCACGACTGCATTGACCCGCCAACTCCAGGGCTTGGGGCTAATCTGGTGTTGGCGCTGATCGGCTGCGACCCTGATCGAAGGCGGCGACCGTTCGTGCAAGCCGCCAGCCAGGTCAGGCCGCACTGAAGCTCAAAATCTGTCGGCAGCGACCGAAGAAATGATCGGGTTCATCGATTCGGTGAAAAACTCGGCGGCGCTTACCCCACACTAGTCCTGCGAAACTCCGAGTTGGCCGGCGCAATGGAATCGGCTCCTCCTCACACTTTCCCTTGACGCGATGGTTATCTTGGTTGAAGAGGCTCATATGAAACCAATGTTACGCCGCGTGCTGGACGAATCCAGAAACGATGGCGGGCAACCCGGAAATGCTTCCGCGCCCGACGGTCAATTGCTCGACGCATATTCCGAAGCGGTTGCGGGCGCCGCCGAGAAAGTCAGTCCTTCGGTCGTCAATATAGAGGTCTTCAGGCGGGAGAGCGCGGACCGGCCGGTTGGCGCGGGCTCCGGATTCGTCTTCACGCCGGACGGGTTCATTCTTACCAACAGCCACGTGGTGGCACAGGCCTCGCGCATCGCCGTGACACTGCTTGACGGCCGGCGAATCGACGGCGCCGTAATCGGGTCCGACTCCCACGATGACCTCGCCGTGGTGCGAATCGATGCGGCCGGGCTGGTTCCGGTAGCGCTCGGCGACTCAGGCAGGCTGCGCGTGGGCCAACTGGCGATCGCAATCGGGAGCCCGTACGGGTTTCAGTGCAGCGTCACCGCGGGCGTCGTAAGCGCGCTTGGACGCTCGCTAAGATCCATGTCCGGCCGTCTGATCGACAACGTCATTCAAACCGATGCGGCTCTTAACCCCGGCAACTCCGGTGGACCGTTGGTCAACTCGCGCGGCGATGTGATCGGCGTCAACACCGCGGTGATTCTGCCCGCGCAGGGAATCTGTTTTGCAATCGCGATCAACAGCGCCAAGTACGTCGCAGCGCGCCTGATCCGCGACGGCAAGATCGTGCGCGCGTATATCGGCCTGGCCGGGATGGACGCGCCGCTGCATCGCCGGCTCGTGCGGTTCCATCGGCTGCCGAAAGCCAGGGGCGTCATGATCACCTCGGTCGAGCCGGGCAGCCCGGCCGAGAAGGCGGGCCTCAAGCCCCGCGACCTCATCGTCGCCTACGGCAGCAACCCGGTGGATTCTATCGACGAGATGCACAAGTTCCTGGCCGAAGATCAGATCGGCGCGAACGTAACGCTGACGATCATCAGGGGGACCGAGCGGCTCGATCTCGAGATCGTGCCCGCTCAGTCCGCAAACGGCTGACGACCGGAACGACAGCTTCCACACAGATGCGGCAACGATGGCCGTTTGATAGCATCAAACGGAGCGCAGCCGATCGCAGCGGCGGCCGGAATCGGATGGCAGAAAACCCGCGACTCGACGCGTTGATGGAACGCTTCGCGCAGCATGACCGGACTGCGCTCGCGCGCCTGATAACGCTGGTGGAAAATCGCGCGCCCGAAGTGAGCGCGGTCATGGAGCGGATTTATTCGCATACCGGCTACGCGCAGATCGTGGGAATCACAGGGCCTCCCGGAGCCGGAAAGTCCACGCTGATCAATCGGCTGATCGCGAAGTATCGCGCCGAACGAAAGAAAATCGCCGTGCTCGCGATCGACCCGTCCAGTCCGTTCTCAGGCGGCGCGGTGCTCGGCGATCGCGTGCGGATGACCGACCATTACCGCGACCCCGGCGTCTATATCCGCAGCCTCTCGACCCGCGGCAGCCATGGCGGGCTCAGCCGCGCAGCGCGCGAAATCGTCAGGCTGCTGGATGCGTTCGGCCATGACCTGATCATCGTCGAGACCGTCGGGGTCGGCCAGACCGAGCTCTCGGTGATGGACCTCGCGCACACCACCGTGGTGGTCACCGTGCCCGAGGGCGGCGACGGAATCCAGGCGATGAAGGCCGGACTGAACGAGATCGCCGACATCTTCGTGGTCAACAAGGCCGACCGCGAAGGCGCCGACCGCCTCAAGGCGGAACTGGAGTTGAGCGTCCATCTGAGGCCGCCGGGCGGATGGGAGGCCCCGGTTCTGCTCACGCAGGCCGCCACCGACCAGGGTGTCGACGCTCTGGTCGCGGCGATCGCGAGTCACCGTGCCTGGCAGAACGAGCATCGCGACGCGGCGCGCGAAAGCGAGCGCCGCCAGCGGGAGTTCACCGACGTACTCAATGCCGAGCTCGAAGATCTGTCGGCTCGGGCGTTGGGTAACGGCGCCGCCGGCAACGTGCTCGCCCAGGTGCGCGATGGGCGGCTCAATCCGTACAGCGCGGCGCGCGCACTGATGGCGGGGATCGCGAAACTTCTGTCGGACCGGCACACCTGAGCCGCGATGAAGAAGAAGATCAAATCAAACGGGCGGCTGTTCGCAATCGGCGACATCCACGGATGTCCCGACGAGCTGGGCGCGATGCTGCGCCGGATCGCGCCGCGCGAGGGCGATACGGTCGTGTTCGTCGGCGATTATGTCGACCGCGGCCCGTCCGCCCGCGACGTGGTCGAGCAGTTGCTCGAGTTCGAGCGCGGTCCCGCCGAGGTCGTTTTTCTCAAGGGCAATCACGAGGACATGATGCTCTCGTTTCTCGGCTTGCCCGGTCATTATGGCGACTCGTTTCTTTTCAACGGCGGCGCCGCGACGCTCGACAGCTACGGCGTCAGCGAAAGCAACCTCGAAAGCGCGGTCGATTATCTTCCCGAGCAACATCTCAAATTCTTCCGCCAACTCTCGACCAGCTATCTGCGGCCGCCCTATCTTTTCGTTCACGCCGGAGTCCTGCCGACCCGTCATCTCGACGAGCAGAGTGTCGAAGACCTGCTCTGGATCCGCCAGGAATTCATCTTCAATGCGCACGTGCTCGGCGAGACGGTGGTTTTCGGGCACACCCCGATGCGCGGTGTGCTGCTCGATCTTCCGTACAAGATCGGAATCGACACGGGGCTGGTCTACGGCGGCAAGCTGACCTGTATCGAGTTCACCGAGGGCGTGGTCGGTCAGGTCGCGCGCGGGAGCCGGCAAGTCAAGTCGCAGTCGATCCGGCTGCGCTGACGCTCTTCCGTCGTTTCAGACTGCCCGCTAATCTGGTCGGATCGGTGGCGGCGTAGCTCAGTTGGTTAGAGCACGCGGCTCATATCCGCGGTGTCGTAGGTTCGACTCCTACCGCCGCCAC
>CAVVMA010000010.1:0-278049 GCA_963749215.1 uncultured delta proteobacterium
GAGGGTCCTACAGAGAAATTCTGATCTGCTCCAACACCGCGTTGACACTGTTCAGCACAACGTCGTCCCAGAACCTGATGACTCTGTACCCGCGCGAGGCGAGATATGTGGTTCTGCTCGCGTCGTATTCCGCCTGTTCGGCGTGTTGTCCGCCATCGAGTTCGATCACAAGGTGACGTTCCACGCAACAGAAGTCCGTGACGAATGGCCCAATCGCATGCTGGCGGCGGAACTTCACGGCGAGCTGATTTCCGCGCAGGCGCAACCAGAGCTTGGTCTCCGCGTCCGTGAGATCGCTGCGCAGCCGCTTGGCTCGATCGCGCGTTTCGATGATGGAAGCGATCGTTTTGCCCTCAGGGCTAACAGCTTTGTATTTGGACTCTGTATGACCCTCACCCAAACCCTCTCCCAGACAATGGGAGAGGGCTTAAGAAGTGCCGCTGCCTAGCTCAACTTCTTCACGAGGTCTTTGTCAGGTCCGCGGACCTTCCAGGGCACCATTCTGTCCAACAGGTGGTCGCGGAGGATCAGCGTGTGGAATAGAACGGCGCTGAAATGTCCGATGAAAGTCAGGAAGAACAGGTACGCGACGATTGTGTGCGTCTTGCGCAGGACCGCATAGAGCGTCGCATTGTGCGGAAGGATCGGCGGCAGATGCAGCGGCCCACATAGCACGATCGGATAGCGCGCCGCCGACAGCATTGCCCAGCCGATCAGCGGCATCGCAAACATCATCGCGTACATCATCATTTCCGAAGTCTCAGCCACAAACCGCTCCTGCGACGACATGCTGGGGAGGAATGGGGGTGGCGGGCTGATCCGCCGATTCACGTAGCGAACGATGACGAGAACCAGAATCGCGATGCCGAGCGGTCGATGAATCGAGACCAGGAGATGGTAATCTGCCAGCGAGGCGACCATGGCGACGCCGATGAACAGCATGGCCAAAATCATCGCCGCCATTGTCCAGTGCAGCAGCCGCGAGAAGAACGCGAATTGCCCGTTGTTCGTCATCTCGTTACTCGCTCGCCGTAACTCTTTTGCCATTACTCACTTAGCTATCTCGGCGGGCGTGACGGCGCTGGGCTCCTTGGTTTCGCCGGCGCGTCTGGTAAAGGATTGTGAATAGGCAGCCGATCGGGCACTGAGCAAGGGATCGTCAGACGGCGCGATGCCTGATGGAAGCACCAGCGGATCGTAATTGATATCGCGGCAGGCCCCGGTCTCCTCGCTCTCAATATGGCCGATGGTAAGGGTTCCGACATCTACGTGTTCGCGGTTGTCGGGCCAGGCGACCGTGGCGTCGTTGGTGGAATCGCCCGGCTGCCCGAGCGTGACTATCAGATGCCATTGCAACGGTTGTTGCGACGGCTGGTTGATTCGACTGATGAGCGCGTCGAACAAATAGTTCTTGTCCGGTTGCGCGGGTTCAGCGCCGCTGGCTTCCACAAACGGTTGCACAGGGACCATCGACCAGCGCACCGGGGTCGAGTTGCCCGCGGCGTCGATGAAGCGGAATGCGTCGAGGCTGTTGTAGGTGCTGTCGTCGAAGCCCGACGACACCGGATGGCTTCGGATTATCTGTATCGCGCGAGCGGATTCGGGATGTTTCGCGAGAAACGCTTGCATCGTGGCGGGGTCGGGTTTCCCGGTCGCAGGGTCAACTTGAGAAGCGACCAACTGGTCGTGGAAGGCTTCAGGCGTGTTGACCACAAATACCGGAATGTTGTTCATCCCCGTCCGCCATTCTTCGCCGTCGGGCAGCAGGAAGAGAATCGCCATGCTGCGGACATTTCCGGCCGTGTCGGGCGCGTATGGCTGGCCGCCGGCCAGGGCGAAACGGCCGATCACCGGCACGCGGCCCGGCTGAAAGATGACGGCTTTCGAGAGACGAACGCCGTTGCCATTGCTCACGAAGAAACCGGCGACGCATACGCCCTTGGCGTGATTGCGGCGGAAGCCCGGATGGATCCCGTTCACTTTCTCAAAGGTGTCGATGAACCGGGCGGGGGTTAGGCGATTTGGAGATAACCAGCCGCCTGTGTACGCAAAGGCCCCGACGATAGCGGCGATAATGACACCGATCGCCGCCAAGCGGACCGGTATACCGGCTCCGGTCAGCGATGGCGGTTGCCCATCTGCCGATGCTTTCGAGTTGCCTGGCAAAGGGACACTCCAGCGAGATGAGGGGCTACTCGCCCGCCTTGGCTGCCAATGTTTCCACTACTGCGAGGTTCTGCAGCAACTCCTGCGGTACCCCGTGCCGCTCCTGCAAACACGCCGGGCTGTTGTAGGAAACCCAGACTTTGCTCTGGCTATCTTCCCATATCAGAATCTTAAGCGGGAGATCGATGGCGATGCTCGGAGCGGCCAGCATGACCGGAGTGCCAGCCTTGGGGCTCCCGAAGATCAACAGCTTGGTGGAACGCATTTTATTCCCGCTTTTTCCGCTTCTCCGCTGTGGTCGACCAGGGCAAACAGCATTATCCCCCTGGCTTGCAAGATCGATCTCAGCCTTTCCACTGTCTCAGCGACCGAATGATTGCTGAGCCGGTCGATGATTCCGTCGGTGGTTGACGCCATAAGATCACCTCGCCGATCTTAACGCGGGCTAAAGAGCTGCCTACTTCAGCTTCTTCGCGACGTTTTTTGCGAAGTAGGTCAGGATCAGGTCGGCGCCGGCGCGCTTGATCGCGGTGAGCACCTCGAGCGCCGCGCGCTCCTCGTCGAGCCACTTATTGATTCCCGCGGCGCGAATCATCGCGTACTCACCCGAGACATTGTAGGCCGCCAGCGGGCATCCGAACTCGGTCTTCACCCGGTAAATCAGGTCGAGGTAGGCGAGCGCCGGCTTGACCATCACGATGTCCGCGCCTTCTTCCAAATCGAGCGCGACCTCGCGGATCGCCTCATCGCCGTTGGGCGGATCCATCTGGTAGGAACGGCGATCGCCGAACTTGGGCGCCGATTCGGCAGCCTCGCGGAACGGGCCGTAGAACGCGGAGGCGAACTTGGCCGAGTACGCCATGATTGGCACGTGCGCCAGGTTGTTCTGATCCAGCGCCTTGCGGATCGCGCCGACGCGGCCGTCCATCATGTCCGACGGCGCGACGATATCCGCGCCGGCGCGCGCGTGCGACAGCGCCTCGCGCGCGAGCAATTCCAGCGTCGCGTCGTTATCGACGTTGCCGCCCTCGATCACGCCGCAATGACCGTGGTCGGTATATTCGCACAGACAGACATCGGTAATCACGGCGAGATCGGGGACGTGCTCCTTGATTTCGCGAATCGCGGTCTGCACCACGCCCGAGTCACTCCACGCCTCGCTGCCGGTCGCGTCCTTGCGAGCGGGAATTCCGAACAGGATGACTGCCGGCACGCCGGCGTCGAAAGTCGCGCGCGCTTCGCGCACCGCGAGGTCGACCGACAATTGCGCCACCCCCGGCATCGATTCGATCGGCTTGCGCACATCGCGGCCGGGGCAGACGAAGAGCGGCTGGATGAAGTCGTCGGGCGCAAGCCGCGTCTCGCGCACCATCCGGCGCAGCGTCGCGGTGCGCCTGAGCCTGCGAAGTCTGGTTATCGGGAATGCCATAACAGCCTCAGCCTAACTTCTATGGCAAGGCGCTGAAGTATTCCACGATCGCGGCGGCGAGCGCGCCAATCGTGTACTCCGCCGGGCTGACGACCACCTCGAAGCCGCGCGCGCGGGCGGTCTCCGCAGTGATCGGTCCGATTGCGGCGGCCTTGAGACCGCGAGGCGGCGGGCCGAGCAGATCGCAGAAGTTGCCCACCGTACTCGAACTGGTGAACGTCACCAGATCGATCTGTCCCGAGCCAATCAGGTCGCGCATCCGGTCGACCTGCGCATCGCCCGGGCTGATCGTCTTGTAGGCCGCAACGACCGCAACCTCGCGCGCGCCGGCGCGTCCGAGCATCCGGGGCAGCGCCTCACGCGCGACCTGAGCCCGCGGGATCAGGAAGCGCGCGCCACGGATACGATCGTTCCCGATCGCTTCCGCGATCGCCTCGGCGCGATATTCCGCCGGCGTCACGGCGACTGTCAGTGCGTATTCGCGAAGCTTCGCCGCGGTGGCCGGGCCGATCGCGCCCAGCGAGGCGTTTCCCAATTGCCGGATGTCGCGCCCGAGCGTGCGCAGCCGCGAGATGAAACTATCAACGGCGGTGGCGCTGGTGAAGATTATCCAGTCGAAGTCGCCGAGCCGGGCGAGCGCCGCGTCGAGCGCGTCGTAGCAGTCGGGCGGAGCGCTTTCGATGGTCGAAAACTCGATCGCCTCGGCGCCCATCGCACGAAGCTCGCGGGCGAACGCCGACGATTTGCCTCGCGCCCGCGTCACGACGATCCGGCGGCCGAACAGCGGAAGTTTTTCGAACCAGGCCAGTTCGTTGCGCATCGCGGCGCATTCGCCGACCACCACCACGGCGGGCGCGCCAATCTCCGCACGCTCGGCTTCGTCGGCCAAAGTCGCAATTGTCGCCAGCACGGTCTTCTGGGCAGCGGTGGTGCCCGATTGAATCGCCGCGGCGGGCGTTTCGCGGGGCAGCCCACCGGCGATGAGGTATTCCAGGCTCGCGCGCATTTTCGCAGTCGCCATCAGAAGCACCAGCGTGCCGCGGCCGCGCGCGGCGCGGGCGAGGTCCGCCCATGGAATCGCGCTCTGCGATCCTTTGGCATGGTCTTCATGGCCGGTGACAAACGCGACGAACGACCCGTGCTCGCGATGGGTCAACGGGATGCCGGCAAAGGCAGGCACCGCGATCGCCGAAGTGACACCCGGCACCACTTCGAACTCGACGCCGGCGGCGGCCAGCGCCGAGGCTTCCTCTCCGCCGCGGCCGAAGACGAACGGGTCGCCGCCCTTGAGCCTCACCACGCGTTTTCCGGCGCCGGCGCGCTCGATCAGAAGGCGGTTGAGCGCCCCCTGATCGCGCCGTTCCTCAGGCCTGCCCTTTTTGCCGGCAGAGATCAGCTCGGCGGTGGCGGGCGCGCCGCGAAGCAGGTCGGGACTTACCAGGTAGTCATAGACTACGACCTCGGCGCAGCGCAGGGCTGCCATCCCGCGCAGCGTGATCAAATCCACCGCGCCGGGCCCCGCGCCCACGAGGTAGACTTTTCCGCCTCGATGTTTCACGCGCAGCTCATCACCCCACCGCCGGCGCGCCAATCAGGGCGGCGGCGCCGCGATCGAGCATCTTGCGGGCGAGCCTCGCGCCCGCCTCGGCGGCGGACGCCGGCGTTGAATCGCAGCGCTCAGTGATTGAATCGGCGAGTTCCTTTGAGCCGTCGATACTGAAAAGCCGGGCGCGCACGCTCAGCGTTCCAGCTTCAAGCACGGCATGCACGCCGACCGGCGATTCACACGAGGCGCCGATTCCGGCCAGGAAGGCGCGCTCGGCCGTGGTCTCGGCCGAGGCTGCCGCGTCATTGAGCTCGGCGAGCGCGCGTTCGAGCTCGCGCGAGCCGGCAACCGGAGCGGCCCCGAGCGCGACCGCTTCGATCGCGAGCGCGCCCTGCCCGCCCGCCGGGACGAAGTTGGATTCGTCCAGCGCTCCAAGGTGGAGTCCGCCGGCCGGACCAAGCCATTTGCCAAGCCGCTTGAGCCCCGCGATCGCAACGATGATCGCGTCGAGTTCGCCGGCGGCCAGGCGCGCCAGGCGCGTATCGACGTTGCCGCGAAGCGGGCCGACCACCAGGTCGGGACGAAGGCGTATCACCTCGAACTTACGGCGCGCCGACGATGTTCCGACGTGCGCGGAGCGCGGCAGAGCGTCGAGACCGCCCGCGGCTCGCGTCACCAGCGCGTCGCGCGGATCTTCGCGCTTGGGCACCGCCACGATTCTGAAACCGGGCGGCAGCGTTGCGGGAAGATCCTTCATCGAGTGAACGGCGATATCGATTCGATTTTCCGCCAGCGCCTGCTCCAGCTCCTTGATGAATAGCCCCTTGCCCCCGGCTGCCGCCAACGAGGCGGAGGTCATCCGGTCGCCGCTGGTTTTAATCGGCACGATCTCCGAGTCGAGGCCGGACAGGAGCGCGGCCAGGCCGCTTCGCACGATCGCGGCCTGCGCGAGCGCGAGAGTGCTGGGGCGCGACCCGATGCGAAGCTTAAAGGCCATCCGAGGCCGCGCAGTCTTGCGCGTTCGTCACAGCTCTTCGTCGTCTGCGTCGTCAGTCAGGAGATCGCCCTCGAGGTCTCCGCACAGGAGACGGCGGGCAATTTCGGCGGCATAGACGCGATCGCCTGCGCCAACGCCGTCGCGTCGCAATTCGACGAGCACTCGATGCAGAATTTTGTTGACCAGGCCGCGGGTAAGCGCCTCGACCCGATATCGCTCTTCGGCCGGCAGTTCGTCGAGCCAGGTCCGATGGCGCATCATCTCGAGCTCGCGCAGACCCTCGATACTCGAGCGGATGTCCCTGATCGCGGGCACCAGCTCCAGCCCGCTGAGCCATCGCCAAAACTTGTCGAGCTCCAACTCGACGATCTGCTCGGCCTTTTGCGCTTCACGTTCGCGCTCCTCGCGCGATTCCTGAGCCGCCGCGCCAAGGTCGTCGATATCGTAGAGATAGACATTGTTGATCGCGTTCAGCCGTTCGTCAAAGTTGCGCGGCACGCCCATGTCGATCAGGAACATCGGGCGGTACCGCCGCTCGCGCACGATAGCTTCGAGCTCCTCGGGACCGAGCACCGGTTTGGTGGCCGCCACCGATCCGATCACTACATCGGCGAGCTTCAAGTACGGCCGATAGTTGTCGAAAGGAACCGCGATGCCGCCTAACTCGCGCGCGAGCGCGACCGCACGGTCGAAAGTGCGATTGGTGATCAGCAGCGACTCGATTCCCAGGCGCTTTAGCTGGCGCGCGGTCAGCTCGGCCATCTTGCCCGCCCCCATCAGCATCACGGTCTTGTCTTCGAGCCGGTCGAAGATCTGCCGCGCCAGCGCTACTGCCGCCGAACTGACCGAGACCGCGCCGCGTCCGATTAGCGTGCCACGCCGGACGCGCTTGGCGACCGAGAACGCGCGATGGAACGCGCGATGGAGCACCAGGCCGACGGTGCCGGCCTCCGCCGCATGCGCGTAGGCGACTTTGAGCTGCCCCAGGATTTGCGGCTCGCCCACGACCATCGAGTCGAGACTCGCGCCGACGCGGAACAGATGGCGCGCCGCTTCGCGCCCGTCGATACGGCTAAGCGCCGGCTCGAAAGCGGCGGCCTCGACATTGCGGTCGGCGGCCAGAAAGCGCGTCACCTGGTCTGCGGCTCCAGCGGGGTCCAAGGTCGCCGCGACCACCTCGACGCGATTGCAAGTTGAAAGCAGCGCGACTTCCTGGATCGACGGCGACGCGCTCTTGAGCCGCCGAAGCGCCTCAGGTATTTCGTCGTCGGCAAACGCCAGCCGCTCGCGCACGGCGACCGGCGCGGTCCGATGGTTCAGGCCCAGGATGAGCAGCGTCTGTTCCATCCGGCTAGCCGAAGTTTCCGCCATGCTTGCCGGGATATACCAGGCTCACGCCCACGAACGAGCCCACCAGCACCGTGAAAAGCGCGATCGTCAGCGCGGCTGCGCGCCGGCCGCGCCATCCCACGGTCACGCGCGACTCCAACAGTCCCGCGTACAGAATCCAGGTGAGCAGCGACAGGGACTCGCGCGGCTCCCACGACCAGAAATGGCCCCAGGTCGCGTCGGCCCAGATTGCGCCGCTCAGAATCGCAAAGCTCAGCATCACGAATCCCCATACCAGCAGGTGATAGTTGATCCGATCGAGCTTCTCCAGACTTGGGATTGCCTGACCTGCGGCGCCGAGCGGACGGCGGGACTTGAGGCGCGATTCGTAGAACAGGTATACGGCGCTCACGATCGCCGCGAGCACGAACAGCGCTTCGCCCAGAAATGCCAGCGAGACGTGGATCGGCATCCAGACGCTGCGGAGCGGCGCAGGCAAAACCAGCCGTCCGCCGCTCATCATCCGGTATGCGGTGCCGGTCGCGATCATGATGCCGGGGGCCGCGAACGCTCCGATAACTTCCATCCGCAACCGCACGATCAGGAGGAGACTCGAAAGCGCGATCAGCCAGGCCAGGAACGAGACCGATTGGGCAAAGTTCGCGACCGGAATATTGCCGGCCTGCAAGCCGCGCGCGACCAAATCGAAGGCGTGAAACACCGCACCGAGCGCGAGCAGCGCGACGGCGTAACCTGTCCATCGCGGTTTGCCGGTCGCGCGATCGGCGACAAAGCCAGCCGCCGCGACTCCGTAACAGACCAGCGCGGGAGGTAGCCAGAGCGTATCCATCGGCGAAATCAACCTGCGCCGTCGATCCTGGCGCGGCCATTTTGCTTCGCGCCGCCATCTTGCCTCGCGCCGCCGTTGTGCCGCGCGAGTCCGAGATTGGCGAGGGTCGCGTCGAGATGTTCCGTCAAGATCGCGTCGACGGCGCGGTCGTTGCCGGCCGCAAGACATTCGCGGAGCCGCGAATCGGCCAAGGCGCGCAGCTTGCGCGCTCGTTCGCCCGATTCCGTCCCGGCGGCCATCAGCCGGCGCCGAGCCGCGCGCATCACTTGGAGCAGCCGCGCGTATTCGGGGCCCAGGCGTGGCTCCAGCTCCCGGCGAATCCGGGCGGCGAGAGCGGGGCTCGCTCCTCCGGTCGAAATTGCGATCTGAAGGTCGCCGCGGCGAATCACGGCCGGTGCGATAAACGAGCAGAGCTCCGGCGTGTCGGCGACATTGATCGGGACACCCAATTCGCCGGCTTCTGCGGCGATCTCGCGATGAAGTAAAGCGTCATCGGTCGCAGCGTAGACCAGCGCGAAGCCCGCCATCTCGCCGCGCCGCCATCGCCGGGCCAAATGGTGAATCTCGCCGCGGTGCGCGATCGCGGCCAGCTCTTCGCCAAGCGTGGGACTCACGACCGTTACGTCCGCACCCGCCTCGAGCAAGGCGCGAACCTTGCGCTCGGCGACCTCACCGCCGCCGACCACGAGGCACGGTTTGCCGCCCACATCGAAAAATACGGGAATGTATCCCATGAGACCGCCATGAGATTCTATTATATCGGTGGGGCCGGTACGAAACGGCGCAAGCGGCAGACGAATGAGACGGAAAAGATGGCCAAATCGATACGCGCGATAAACCGCACCCGAGGCACGGTACTTTGCGAGCGCCTGGAGACCGCGGGTGGTGTGATGGGCCGGGGACGCGGACTGGTGGGCCGCGATCGCCTCGAAGCGGGCGCGGGAATGTTGTTCGACGCAGGGCGGCTGCAACCGTTCATGTGGATGCACATGTTCTTCATGCGTTTCCCGATCGACATCGTGTTCCTCGACGCGGGCGGGCGCGTGCTGCGGATCGATCACCGGCTCAAGCCGTGGCGGCTTTCTTCGATCGCGATCGGAGCGCGCCGAGCGATCGAGATCGCCGCCGGTGCGGCCGCCGCCAGCCGCAGTGAGCCGGGTGATTTGATCGAGATCGCGCAGAGCTGATCCCTGCTTTTCCTGAATACCCCGGCCGGCGGATACGCCCGGCGTCCCGTTCACAAGACCGCCTGGGACTGTCTAGGCGCGCCGTGACTTCGTTCGGCGCCGCAGGAGCCGTTCCCGCCCGGCTAACGAGTTGCTGGACTGAAACGACCCGTAGCATGCGCGCCAGCCTGGGCCGTCTTCTGGCATATAAAAGCTAACAATTTGTTTCATTGCCCGGCGTGGCACAACACGTGCTGCGGTACGGGACGTACCCTCGGGTAATTCGGGCCCGTGATGAGTCGCGCCCCGCCGAGGGTTCGATTCGATGAGAGTAGCAAAGACCATAGAGGCGCCGAAACAGAGGCGGATGCGGAACTCGAGGGCTCCCTGCGCCGGCCATATGCGGATTGAACGGAATCTACCGAAACGGGACTGAAACATATCTATGAGCAGGAGGATTGGCGATGAACTTTCTGACCAAGGCATATGTCCGGATGACCGAGCGCAAGGGACAGGCGATGACCGAGTACGCCCTGATCCTTTCGGCGGTCGCAGTAGTGGCGTTCATTACCTACAAGTCGCTGGGTAACACGATCGGCACGCTGCTCAACAACGTCATCAGCGACCTCTAAGGCGCTGGTCTGGAACAGGCAACAACACTCCGGAGGAGGAAGCAAATGAACTATCTGACGAAGGCCTATGTTCGGGTGACCGAGCGCAAGGGACAGGCGATGACCGAGTACGCCCTGATCCTTTCGGCGGTCGCAGTGGTGGCGTTCCTTACCTACAAGTCGCTGGGTAACACGATCGGCACGCTGCTCAACAACGTCATCAGCGACCTCTAAGCGGATGACACAGGGTCGCTCAGCAGCGATCGAATTTTGAAAGTCCGGCGGCGGGAAATACGTCTTCCCGCTGCCGGCCACGTAGACGTGCGAAGGTACCCAGAGATGAAACTTCCAGCCAGGTTTTGGGCACGTCTCCGGCAAGCGAGCGGGCAGAGCATGGCTGAGTATGCGCTGGTGATTGCCGGGGTGGCGATAATCGCCCTGTTCACAGGCTACCAGCAAGTGGCGAATTTTATCGGTGCGACGGTGAACACTATATCCGGCTATTGAATGGATGGTTTGGCCTGCTCCGAGGCCGACGGCCGCGAGCGTATAGGCAAGACGGCGGGGAGGTTGATGGTGGAACGTGCATTGGATTCCGAACGGGAGGCCGGTTGGCGCGCGGAACCAGTTGTCCGCACGGCAACGGGCCGGAATCGGCCGGCGAAAGGCGATCGCCGGGTTCGCCGCGGATTCGACGGCCCTCGCTCCACTCTTACGGCGCAACACGGGTTTGCGCCTGGCAGCCATCAGCCGCTCTCCGAGTCACATGCAAAATCAGCAGGCGCGTCCCACGCGGAGACCAGCTTGAGAAATAGCTGACGCCGCTGACCTGTGCCGACCGGAAGGTTGAGCGGGAGGGCCAACGGGAGGAAGGCAAATGAAACGACCTGTAGCATTCGTGGTGCTCGCCGGAGTTGCCGCGCTGCTCGCTTCGGTGCTGGTCTACTCCGCGCTCAAGAAGCGCGAGGCCGAGGTCCAGGCGGCAAAGGCCTCGACCTGTCAGATAGTCGTGGCCGCGCACGATCTCCCGCTCGGCGCCAAGATCGATGCCACCGCAGTGAAGATGGCGCGCTGGTCGCTCGACAGTGTTCCGCCGGGCGCCATGACCGACGCCAGTGCCGCGCTCAACGCCTTCGTCAAAAGCTCGATGGTCGAGAACGAGCCGCTGGTCAGCACCAAGCTTTTCACCGGTGACAAAACCGCCGGCGTGATGCCGCTTCTGATCCCGCCCGGGATGCGCGCGGTATCGGTGCCGGTCGACGAAGTCAGCGATATCGCCGGCTTCGTTCTGCCGCATGCCAGGGTGGACATTCTGGCCGCGATGACTCCCACCAACGGCAACAACAACAAGACCGTAGCCAAGATCGTCCTCCAGAACGTCGAGGTCCTCGCAGTAGCCCAGGAGATCGAGGGCAAGAAAGACGAGCCCGAACTTGTGAAAGTCGTGACCCTTCTCGTGTCTCCGCAGGACGCCGAGAAGCTCGCACTGGCAAGCCACGAGGGCAGCTTGCGATTGGCGATGCGCAATTACAGCGACGACAAATTCGTCATGACCACCGGCGCCGACCTGGACACCTTGCTGTTGGGAACCCGCACTACGATACCGGTGATGGGGCAACAGCCGATGGCCCACGAGGCGATAGCCGTGCACGTACGGCCGGCGGTTCAGATCGAGATCATGCGTGACGGAAAGACCCGCCAGTCGGTCTCCTTCATCCGCCAAGCCGCGATCGGTCCGACCTCGGGCAGCAGATCCGCGGCCGCGGCAGACCAGGACACCGTAGTGTCCGACGTTCCAGCCGGCCGGCGACAGCGAGAGCGGCACCAACCCGCCGCCACAGGCGGCGCCGGCCCCGAGCGAGGCTCCCGTCCCGACACACGCCCTGGCCGCGCCGCTGGATCGTGACAACGGCAGCGCGTTATTCGCTCCTATCCCGAAGACCATCGACGTGCCGTAAGGGCGATGCGGATCAAGGTGAGGTTAACCAAGATGAAATCACGGCGTGAATGGTGCGAACTCATCGCGTGGACGATGGCCGCGAGCCTGCTGGCGATGCAGGCGCGCTTCGTGAGTGCGGCCGAGACTTCCGCCGGACCTGCGGTCTCAATCAATCGCGGCGAAACCTACGTTATCAAAGGCGCAAGCCCAGGCAGCCGTCCCGAAATCACCTCTATAGACAATCCACACGCGCTGATCGTCAACGTGCAGCCCGACGGCAGCGTGATGGTGCTCGGCGCCGACGCCGGCACTGAGGCAGTCCGGGTCACGATGGCCGACGGCCATGTCGAGAATTACACGGTCACCGTGAGCTCGAAAGTAGACCCCGCCAATCCGCTGGCTGGGGGAGGCTCGGCTCCGCCCGCCTTCGCAGATGCGGGCGCGACAGCCGCTGCGGGATCGTCCGGTACGCCGGCCGCGGGTCCGCTCGATCCCGGCACCGGACCGGCCAATCCGACGACTGCGGCAACGGGATCCTCGGCTACTAATTCGGGGGGACCTTTAACCCTATCGTCGATTGCGCCATCGGCGGCAGCGTCGAATCAGCCTCTGCCGACGACGGCGCCGGCCAATTCGGCGGCGAACGCGTCCGCTGGATCCGCCGTGGCCGCTGCGGCCGCCCTCAACGCTTCCGACCAGATCTCCGGCAGCTTCTCGCTGGGCCACACGACCACACCGAGTCAGATGGCCTCGCAGCCGTCGGGGACCGATCCGAGAGGCGAGGCGCTTCGCGAGGCATCCTCCGAGGTGGTCACACACGGCACCCATTACATGCCCGACGATGCGATCACGATGATGTACGGCACGTCGAGAGTGTTCGATTTTCCGCAACGGCTCAGACGAGTATCGATCGCCGACACCTCGATCGCGGATCTGCAGGTGATTAGTCCCCATCAACTGATGCTCATCGGTCACAAGCCGGGCTTCACGACGCTGGCGGTGTGGGACAACCAGGGCAATTACGAAGAGCGAGAGGTGCGAATCGAGCAAACCGGCCATCAGCAGGTGCTGCTCAACTGCACCGTGGCCGAATTGAACCGTAGCCGGATGGAGAACCAGGGCATCAACTGGACCGCCGCCATCCCGGGTTCCGGCCTGTCGATGGTCGGCCTGGCGGGCTCGGTCGCTACGCAGTATACGGCTTCGAGCGGCTTGTCGTCGGGAAGTTCTACCACATCGAGCAGCACGAGCGCCGCCGGCAGCCTGCCGCCCGGTGGGCAACTGATCCCGCTGTTGCTTTCGAGCAACCTGACCTATGGGCTTGCCTACGATGCCGGTAACTTCATCGGCACCGCCTTCTTCCAGTACCTGGAACAACATCAACTGGGGCGCATTCTTGCCGAGCCGCATCTGCTCGCCAACTCGGGCCAGGAAGCCAAGTTCCTGGAGGGCGGCGAAATTCCGATCGTGCTGGCACAGGCGCTCAACACGACGATCGTGTTCAAGCAGTACGGCACCTCGGTGGTCTTCATACCCACGGTGGTCGGCAAGCGCGACATCGAGCTGGTGGTGAAGCCGGAGGTCTCGCAGCCCGACTTCGCGGCGGGTGTGCAGATGTTCGGATTCACGGTGCCGGCCTTCGTCACGCGCCGCGCCGAAACCGTGGTCAGAATGAAGGAGAACCAGACCCTGATAATCGCCGGGCTGCTGCTGCATCAGAAGACCCAGACCGTGGACAAGGTTCCCTATCTCGGCGACATACCGTACTTTGGCACCGCTTTGTTCAGCGTAAGGGGCTTCACCGACACCAAGACCGAGCTGGTGATGAGCGTCCAGCCGCAAATCGTCGGAGCGCTGCCGCCCGGAGCGGAAGTCCAGTACCCGACGAAGAATCTGACCGAGGCGGACATCAGAACCGAGCGGCTGAGCACGCCTGACGTGAGCAGGCCGCGTTTCTAGAGGAGTGGGGTTGGGCGTTAGGAGGGAAGGTTCGTGCTGAGTGCAAAGAGCGAGGAACGTCGCGGAGCGCTGAGGGTCCTCCTGGTCGGCGAGGACGAGGCGCGGCGAATGGAGATCAAGCGCGCGCTCGCGGCGCTGCCCGATCCCCAGCTCGAGGTGTTCGAGACTTCGCCCCGCGCTTTGGCCTCCGGCAACGGAGGGGCTCCGGCGGACGTGGAGATGGTGGTGTTCGTCGGCGAAGACGAGCTGCCGTTGGAATACCTGCACAACCGGGCCGCGCAGTCGCCCCGGCCGATTCTGTTCGCGATGCTCGCGGAACGCGCGCCGAACCTGATGCGGCGCGTGCTGCGCGCCGGCGCGGACGAGCTGCTGTTCCTGCCACTCGACATCGGAGACGCGACTCGGGCCCTGCTCAAGATCAGCGAGGCGCGCCGAAAGGCCGAACGCAAGGCCGGCGGCCTCATCGTTTCGCTGGCCAGCACCGTGGGCGGGGTCGGAGTGACCTCGCTGTGCGCCAATCTCGCGCTCGCGGCACGTCATTCACAGGACAAGCGGGTCGGAGTGGTCGATCTCGATCTGCAGACCGGCGGACTCGCGATCTACCTCAACGTCGAGCCGGCGCGGTCGATCATGGACGTGGCCGATCCCGAGAAGAAACTCGACTCGATTCAACTCGAATCCGCCCTGACCAAGCATCCCTCGGGAATCTATCTGCTCGCTGCCCCCAAGCGAATCGAGGACAGCGAGATGATCACCGACGTTACCGTGGCGTCCGTGCTCGACCTGATGCGCCAGTTGTTCGACCTGGTACTGGTCGATTGCGGCAGCTACGCCAACGCGACCACGGTGGCCGCCTGGGAACGATCCGACCGCCTGCTCTACGTGATCGACCAGTCGATCGCGGCGGCTCGATGCGCCTGGCGGTTCGTGGAGCTGTTCAGCCGGCTGGGCGTCAACAGCGTCGAGCCCGCATACGTGCTGAGCCGCTTTTCCACCCAGAGTCCGATCAGCGAGGCCCAGCTCAGCAACACGCTGGGGCGTCCGCTCTTCGCCAAGATCCCGCGCGACGACAAGGCGATCGAGCGCGTGCAGCTCAGAGGACAGGACCTTTGGCAAGCGGCGCCGAACTCGCCGCTGGCCCGTGCGGTGGACGAGCTGGTGGTCAGGCTTTCGTCGCCCAGCAGCCAGGCGCCGAGCGATCAGCCGGCGGGCAACAAGCTGCTGTCGCGGCTTCGCGACGCGCTGGGCCCCTCGCGCAACCGGGAGGCTCCGGCCAAGGCCTGAACGATGAAGCTCACCGATCGCATATCCAACAACGGCACCATCAGCACCAACAACCCTCAGCGCTCGCTCGGCGCACCCAAGCGCCAGCCCAAGGACGCTCTGGCCGAAGGTTTCCGCCAGCTCAAGCTCGACGTACACAATCGCCTGTTCGAGACGCTCGATGTGGCCAAGCTGGAGAACCTCGACCCGAGCGTCGCTTCGTCCAAGATCGGCGCGGCGATAAACGAACTGCTCGACGCCGAAGGACGGCTGCTCACCGATCAGGATCGCAACCGGCTGGTCGAGGAGATAAAGAACGAGCTGCTCGGATTGGGACCGCTCGAACCGCTGCTCTGGGACGACGAGATCACCGACATCCTGGTCAACGGGCACGGCCACGTCTACGTCGAGCGCTCCGGCAAGCTGTACAAGACCGACGTGACCTTCCAGGACGACGCCCACCTGCTGCTGATCATCGACCGGATCGTTTCGCAGGTCGGCCGGCGAGTTGACGAGTCCTCGCCGATGGTGGACGCTCGGCTGCCCGACGGCTCGCGTATCAACGCGATCATCCCGCCGCTCGCGATCGACGGGCCTTCGCTCTCGATCCGCCGGTTCGGCCGCAAGCGCTACACCATCGAGGACCTGGTCGCGAAAGACAGCGTCACGAGCGAAATGGTCGAGTTCCTCAGGGCGATCGTGCGCGCCCGGCTCAATTCGCTGGTGGTCGGCGGCACCGGCTCGGGCAAGACCACGATGCTCAACTGCCTTTCGAGCTTCATCGCAGAGGACGAACGGATCGTCACGATCGAAGACTCGGCCGAGCTTTCGCTCCAGCAACCCCACGTCGTGAGGCTCGAGACCCGCCCGGCCAACGTCGAAGGCAAGGGCGAAGTAACCCAGCGCGACCTGGTCAAGAACTCGTTGCGTATGCGTCCCGACCGGATCGTGATCGGCGAGGTCCGCGGCTCCGAGGTCATCGACATGCTCCAGGCGATGTCGACCGGCCACGACGGCTCGATCGCAACCATTCACGCCAACAGTCCGCGCGAGTCACTGGGCCGGCTCGAGATGATGATGCTGCTGGCGGGGTACTCGATTCCACAGCGCGCGATGCGCCAGCAGATAGCCTCGGCGCTCAATATTATCGTGCACGTCAGCCGGCTCTCCGACGGGTCGCGCAAATGCATGCGGATTTCGGAGATCACCGGGATGGAAGGCGACGTGGTGATGATGCAGGACTTGTTCGAGTACGTGCGCAGCGGCGTCAACTACACGGGCAAGGTCGTCGGCAAGTACCGCGCCACCGGTATCCGTTCGGTGTATGCGCAACGAATCGAAGCGGCCGGCTTCCGGCTCGACACTCAGATGTTCCACAACGCCACCGAGTAAGCCAATGGATATCGTTATCGCGGGCGGAGTCTTTGGGGCGATTTTCATCGTCTTTCTGATCGTGGTTACCGGTGGCGGCGGCTCCACGACCGATCAGGCCCAGGAAATGCTGCGCCGGATGTCGCGCCCCGACGAAGACGACAACGATATAACCGCCAGACGGCGGAAACCCGAGCAGGGCAGACTCGCCGGGATGCTGATGCGCCATTTCAACCTGGTGCGCAAGCTCGAGGAAAATCTCTGGCAGGCGGGTCTGTACGTGCGGGTCTCCGACGCGATCCTGGTCATGGTGCTGATGTTCGGCGCCGGAGGCGCCGCGGGCGAGGCGCTCTCCGCCGATTCGGTGGTCGCACTCGGGGCCGGCTTCGCCTTCGCGTCCGTACCGATCTTTTATATCCGGTTTCGCAAAAACCGCAGACTCAAGGCTTTCAGCGCGCAGTTGCCCTTCGCACTCGATCTCATCAAGTCGTCGCTCGAAGCCGGGCATACGCTGCTGCGCGCCCTTCAGGTGGTGGTGGGTGAGTTCGCCGATCCGCTCGGCAGCGAGTTCCGCACCGTGCTCGAGCAGGTCCGCCTCGGTCTGCCGCTGACCCGCGCGATGGAGGACATGCTCAAGCGGGTGCCCGAGGAGGACCTGAGACTGCTGCTGGTGGCGGTCAAGGTGCAGACCGAGGTCGGAAGCTCGCTGGCCTCCATCGTGTCGCGCCTGTCCGACGTTATCCGCACCCGCCAGCGCCTGAAGCTCCAGATTCAAACCCTCACCGCGCAATCGCGGATGGGCGGAATGGTGGTAGGTTGCCTGCCGATCGTGGTGCTCGGCGCCTTCTACTTCATTCAGCCGGAATATACTCACACGTTGTTCGTCGATCCGACCGGCAAGAAAATTCTAAAGTTCGCGATCGCGCTCGACGCGATGGCTTTCGCCACCATCCGCAAACTCGTGCAGGTGAAGTTCTAAATGAACCCGGTCTTCATCACGGTGGCATTCGGCTTCCTGATGGGAGCCGCGGGTATCGGCCTGTACGTGGCGGTGTTCGGCACGCGGCGAGTGCTGGAAGACCGTCTCGCCGACCTGGCCGTGAAGATGCGGCTCTCGCAAGGCAACCTCGACGGCACCGAGGACGACACTTTCGGCCGCGTGCTGCTGCAGTGGGCCGTGCGCCATCTGCCCCCGCCCAAGACCGATACGCCCTCGGGTGAGAAGATGGTGCAGTCGCTGGTGCAGGCGGGATATATCAAGTCGGCAGCGCCGCAGATCTTCCAGGTGATTCGCTTTTCGTCGGCCGCCTGCTTCGCGCTGCTGGCGCTGATGATCGGCATCATCAGCGGACAGCCCACCGGCACGACGATCGCGTATGGGGCTGCCGGCGCGGCGATCGGTTTCTTCATCCCGAGCTATTACATCAGCAACCGCGCCCGCGCACGCCAGGGCGCGATCGGACGCGAGCTCTCCGACGTGCTCGATCTCCTGGTGGTCTGCGTCGAGGCGGGACTCGGCCTGTACGAGGCTATCAAGGTGGTCGGCGGCGAGGCCGAGCGTCACGGACAGGTGATCGGGCGCGAGCTTTCGCTGGTCGCGTCGGAGGTCTCCTCGGGATCGTCGCTGGGCGTAGCGCTCAGGAATCTCGCCGAGCGTACCGCGGTCGACGACATCAAGCCGCTGGCCGCTACGCTGATCCAGAGCGAGCAGCTCGGCGCCCAGATTGCGCCGGCCCTGCACGCCAGCTCGGATGCGATGCGGGCGCGCCGGCGTCTGCGCGCCGAGGAAGCGGCCCAGAAGACCGCGGTCAAGATTCTCTTCCCGCTGGTGCTGTTCATACTTCCGGCGATGCTCATGGTGATCGTGGGCCCCGCCCTGATCCAGATCCTGACCACGATGACGGGTTAACCGGTGAGGCTGCCGAAGCGAAAAAGCGCGAAGCGCTGACGTGTTGCGGACGAGGAGAGGGGACGAGCAGCCATGTCGATGATTGCCCGGTTTGTGCAGGTCGAACCCGACCTGCTGACGCGCCTGATAGGCGATCCGTCGCTGGCCCCGGGGCTCTTCCAGATGGACGGAACCGGCGCGGCCGGCGGTTCAGCCCACGACGTTGAAGATCACGATCCACGGAAACGAGCTCCGCGAGGATTGGCGGCGGCAGTTGCCAAAATTGCTCGAAGGCTCGATGTCCCGGCTCGACCCGGCTTCGCGCGAGGCGTTGACCAGGGGCCTCGAATCGCTGGGCGTGAGTTTCGAATCCGGCGGGAGTATCGCCGGCACGGGTGGACTCCGCGCTATCGTGGCGCGCCGCAGCGCGCCACCATCGCAGCACAACCAGAAGCCGCTCCGCTCGCATAAGGCCTGCTCAACTCGGCAAGGGATGGGCGCGGCGCTCTCGCTCGACAAGGCATGGCACGGCGTTCACTATCTGCTCTGCGGAGAAGCCGACGCCGACAGCACTATTCTGAGTCAGGCGGTGCTGGGCGGCACGGAATTCGGCGACGATCTCGGATACGGACCCGCGAGATATTTCGCGCAGGCCAAGGTCTCTCTGACCGCCCACGAACTGACGCGGGACGATCTCGAGGTCCAAATGAAGGCTCGGTTCGATCCGGCACAAATGTCGCGCGCGGGCATTTATCCCCGGCTGTGGGCGGCCACCGATGCCGACTGGCTGATGGAAGAATTCCGTCGGCTCAGAACCTTCTACGTAGACGCCGGCGCAGGCCAGTTCGCCCTGGTGACGTGTATCGTCTGAGGCCGGTACCCCTCAGCGTCGAGAGTTGCGAAAGAGATTTCTTGTAGGGGCGCGTCGTGGAGACGCGCCCTCTTCGCAAACCGCCCACGTTGCTTACAAGCCCAGACGCTTGATCAGCCGGCCGAGCGTCGTGGCGTCCACGTCGAGCGATTTGGCCGCCTGGCCGCGATTTCCCTTCGCAGCGTCCAGAGCGGCCTTGATTCGCGCACGCGCCGCCTCGTCGAGACATTCTTGCAAGGTGCCGCTCGCAGCGCCCATCGATTGAGGACCGGCTGTGGAGACCTCCGCTGCCGGCTCTGATGCTGCGCTGACCACCGTCGACTGCGGCATCGCCGCGGGCGCCGGCTCCGGCATTGCGGCGGGCGACGCCGATAGTGCCGCATGAACGGCCGGCGTGTCGCGCTCCACACGATTGCTGATTCCGTCGGCGTGGCCGGTTTGGGTCGCGACCGGCTCGACCGGCACGTGCTCGGTGCGGCTCGGCTCGGCGCGCGGCGCGAGCTCGAGTGACTTCGAGGCGACGAAATCCGCACCGGTCAGCATCGCTGCCCGCTCGATCACGTTGCGCAGTTCGCGAACGTTGCCGGGCCATCGGTACGCGAGCAGCTCGCGTTCAGCGTCCGAGGTCAGCGACAACCGCCGGCCGATCTTCGCGGAGTAAGCGGCGAGGAACCGGCGCGAGAGCGCGAAGATATCCTCGCGCCGCTCGCGCAATGGAGGAATCCGGATCGGCATCGCGCCTAGCCGGTAGAGCAAGTCGGTGCGAAAGCGCCCCGCTTCGGCCTCGCCCTTGAGCGGGCGGCTGCTGGCCGCGACGATTCGTACGTCGGGCGCGAAACCAGAATCCGTCACCCGCTGCTGCAGCCTCGGCCTCGTCGAGGATCCGCACCAGCTCGGCCTGAAGCGCGGGGCTGGACTCGGCGATCTCGTCGAGGAACAGCGTGCCGCCGAGCGCGCGCTTCAGCGGTATCGACTGCATTCCGATCGCAGACCCCGGCGAACCGTTGTGCAACGGCTCGATCGTCGTGACCTGCGAACCCTTGCAACTGACCGCTACGAACGGGCCTTCGGATCTTTCGCTCCAATAATGGAGCATCCGGGCGATTAGTTCCTTGCCCGTGCCGCTCTCGCCCTCGATCAACACGATCGAATCGGTCGCCGCGACACGCCGGACGAGCGCGAGCAGATGTTTCCCCGACGGGCTCTCGGCGACGAACGAAGACGCAGCCTCGGCCATCTCGAGCCGCCGATGCAGTCGCGCGTTTTCGTTTCGCAGGCGCTCGATCTCGATCGCGCGATTGACCGTCGCGCACAACTCGTCCTCGTCCAGCGGCTTAACGAGGTAATCGAATGCCCCCTGGCGCATCGCGGCGATCGCCGAACCTACGCCGGGATTGAACGTGAGCGCGATCAGCGCGACGCCGGGATAACGCCCGTGAACCTGGGAAAGCAGTTCCGGACCGTGGCGGGCGAGGTCGGCGAGGACCACGTCGGCGCCGCGCTGCTCCAGCGCCGACAGCGCCGCCGGCCCGCTCGCGCAGGACTCGCATTCGTAGCCCGCCTGAGCCAACGCGCGGGCGGCAAACCGCGCCACACCCTGCGTGTCGTCTGCAATCAGTACGCGGCCCCGGACGCCGCGCGGCGATAACTCGGACTCGCGCATAAGGCGCCCCATCCCTCCAGTCTCGCTGGAGCTTAGCAGAGACCGGCACCCGCGACCACGAAACCGCCGCTACATTCGGAAGCTCTTCCACAACCTCTTGGCGCGGCGGGGCGCGTCGATCAGGCGCCGAGTGCGAGGTTCACTCCCGATCATCGACCGCACGCACTCGGGCCACTGTAACCGGTGGGCTCGCGCCTCGTATCTGTCGATCACAATGAAATGCATCCCAGCGATTCTTGCGGCGGCTCTCTTTGCGGTCACGCTCGGGGGACCGGCTTACGCGCAATCCGATTCGGGTGCCACTACACCGGCTGCGAACGATCAACATCAGGGTACGCCGGCCAACCAGGTGAAGCCGCCAACCGATGTCAAGCAGCAGGTCGAGGACGCTGTTACCAAGGAGTTGAAATCGGCGGGCGCCAAGGATCTCAAGTCAGTCGGGGCCAAGGCGTTTGAAAAAGTTAAGAGCCTCGGACATCACCACAGAAAGAAGCCCAAGAAAGTTCCGGCACAGCAGCAGACCGGGAAGAACGAAGCGTCTCCTGCATAGACCGCGATAACGACCTCTTTGCCGCGCCCGTCGCGGAATCGTTCCCGCTACAGTTCGATCTGCCGGCCCACTTCCAGGAAATTGCGCGACGGAAGATTGAACAGATCTGCTGAGCGCACCGCGTTGCGAAACATGAACGCAAACAGCGGCAGGCGCCATCGCGAGAATAATCGGCCGTGCTTGCTGCCGACGATCTCGTCGCGCGACGCAAAGTAAACTGCGTTATCGAGGTCCACGGGACAGCCGAATTGCTTGGCGTTGCGAAGCACCTGCGGCAGATTTGGAATTTCCATGAAACCGTAGTGCGCGGTGAAGTGCCAAAACCCCTCGAACTTCTTGATCACCTCGAGGCGCTGCGAAGCCGGAACGCGCGGGACATTCTCGAACTTTACCGTGAGCGCAATCACCTTTTCATGAAGCGCGCCCGTCTCGGCAACGTGCGCGACAATGATTCGCGGTATCTCGTCCAGCACCCGGGTCAGGAAGACCGCGGTTCCGGGTACGCGCGGAATCTTGCCGGCTGCAAGGCGTGCGAAAAAGTGCTCCGTGGGCTCAGCCATCGCGCGGAGCCTCTGCCGGACCGCATCGATTCCGGAGCGCCAGGTCGTCATGACGACGAACACGATCGCGCCGAAAGTGAGCGGAATCCATCCACCTTCCGCGATCTTCAACAGGTTGGCCGCAAAGAACACGAAGTCCACCGTCAGAAACACGGCGCTCGTCAGTATCGCCTGGCCCGCCGACCATCCCCAACGTTCGCGCATGGCCTTGTAGAGCAGCACGGTCGTCATCAGCATCGTGGTCGAGACCGCGGTGCCATAGGCGCCGGCCAGGCGCACTGAGCTGCCGAAGCCGACCGTGAGCATGATCGTGAACAGCATCATCGTCCAGTTGACGAAGGGCACGTAGATTTGTCCGTACTCCTCGCTCGAGGTCTGACGGATGCGCATGCCCGGGAACCATCCCAGTTGCATCGCCTGACGCGTCATCGAGAACGAGCCCGTGATGATCGCCTGACTCGCGATGATCGTCGCAACGGTCGCGAGCGCCACCAGCGGGTAGATCGCCCAATTCGGGGCGAGCCTGAAAAATGGATTGTCAGTTCCGCCCGGATGCTCGAAGAGCACGGCAGCCTGACCCGCGTAACAGAGCAGCAGCGCCGGCAGAACGATCGCGTACCAGGTGCTCCGGATCGGATTGCGGCCGATGTGTCCCATGTCGGCGTACATCGCCTCGCCACCCGTGAGCGCCAGAAAGACTCCGCCCAGGATCGGAAGCCCGGTCCATCCGCTGCGCGCAAGCAACTCAATCGCGTAACGCGGATCGAGCGCGACGAGCACGCCGGGATGCTGCGCGATACCGCCGGCGCCCAACACCGCTATCGTAACGAACCACAGCATCATCACCGGTCCGGAAAACCTGCCGATCGCGGCGGTGCCGCGGCTTTGGACCGCAAACAACGCGAGCAGTATCACCACCGCCATCGGCATGATGTGGGGCTTGAAAATATCGGTCGCGAGGTTGAGACCCTCCAGCGCGCTCAGGACCGAAATCGCCGGAGTGATGATGCCGTCGCCATAGATCAGCGCCGCGCCAAAAAGACCCATCATGATTAGATCGCGCCCGCGGCCGAGCCAGTTCGCGCCGAGCAGCGACATCAACGCCAGTATCCCGCCCTCGCCATGATTGTCCGCTCGCATCACGAAGACGCAGTATTTGACCGAGATCGTGATGATGAGGGCCCAGGTGATCAGCGACAGGATGCCGAGCGCCGCTTGCGGCGTTAACCGTCCGCCGAAAACCTCGACGACGGTTTGCATGGTATAGAGCGGGCTGGTTCCAAGATCGCCGTAGACGATGCCGAGCGCGGTCAGCCCGGCCGCCGCCGCCACTCGGCGCGCGCCGCCCGATGAGTCCCCGCCTGCTTCAGACCCGGCAACCGACATCGCTGTGGACTTCCTTATGTGTGCTGAACATCATGTGAGATGCCGACTCAGAAGGGATAGCGGATTTCCGCTCCCATGTCCGCACGCAGCGTTGGCTTCTTTTTTTTCCCGGTCCACGAGCGGCGAACGCAGTCACCCTCACCTGGCTCGCGATGCTCGCCGCCCTCTCCCGCATGCGGGCGAGGGCCTGGAGCTTCGCAGCGCGATCCGCACCTCTCCCGCTTGCGGCAGAGGCGGCGCGGCGTGAGCCGCGCGGTGAGGGTGACTGCGTAACTTGGCACGATCAACGCGAGGCTGTAGCTTTTTTTGCGGAAATGAGTTTTGACTAGTGACGGCCCCGACTACAGACGCTGTAGCCGGCCGGAGAAATGTCGATGACCCTCGAATATGATCTCTTCTGGTCCTTTCGCTCGCCCTATTCCTACCTGGTTACTGCCAGGCTGATCGAGTTCGAGCGCGACTATGATGTGCGGGCCAATGTCCGTCCGGTCTATCCTATCGCTCTGCGGATCGAAGGATTTTTCAAACAGGTGAACCCGATGTGGCCGCCCTATCTGATGCGCGACACGATGCGTATCGCTGAGATGCTGGGGCTGCCCTACGCGTGGCCGACTCCCGATCCCGTCTTGATGAACATGGGCACGGGCGAAGTTCCAAAAGAGCAGCCCTACATCCACCGGCTGACGAGGCTCGGCGTAGCTGCCGCCGCTCGCGGCCACGGCCTGCCATTTCTCTATCAAGTGAGCCGCGTGATCTTCGGCGGTGTGAGGCACTGGCATCTTGGCGGCCATCTCGCCGAAGCCACGCAACGGGCGGGGTTGGACCTCGCGACGCTCGATCGCGAAATCGAGCAGGACCCGAATCACTACGAGGCGGTGATTGCCGAAAATGAAGCCGCCCAGAAAAGGGCCGGACACTGGGGAGTGCCCTTGATGGCGTTCAACGGCGAACCCTTCTTCGGCCAGGATCGATTCGACGCACTGAAGTGGCGGATGGAAAAACACGGCCTCAGCCATCGTTGAGCGGGTCGCCCCGCCGCTCCCAGATGGCCATCCGGGTTCTGCGCGCTTCAGCGTCTTGAAGGTTTCCCGGATCTCTGGCGGTAGTTGCCGCGCGGCCCCGGACTTCCATGGCTCCCAGGGCGGAGCGTAGGGCCGGTTGAAAGCGGGTCGCGGCGGATTATTGTAGTCGGGCACCGTCTCCGCCTGATCGACGTAGTCGGCGTAGTACGAGAGGATTCCCGCGCGCCTCAGGATCGAATCGAGCGCATCGGATCGATGCTGCACGTAGCGCGCGAGTATCACGCGGCGCGCTTCGCGCAAAAACGGCGTCGCGGCTATTTCGACTCGCTGTCCGCTCGCGAAGATGAGCTCGGCCCGGCCGTCGGCTGCCGCGCGGCTCACCCACGGCAGATAGAGCCTGCCCAGGTCCGCGAGCATTGCGATCAGTGTGCCGGGCACATCGCCGGGCTTCGACCAGTCTCCAAACTCCTGATCTTCGGGTTCGATCAATCGATGGGTGTGCGCGGCGATCGACAGACCCTCCGCGTCGACCCAGCGCCGGCATAGAGGATCGTTGATGAAGTGCGCGGCATTCCCGCCCAGGAACGCGAAGTCCGCGAGCGACGGCCGGGCGCCAAAAAAGTAGGGACGCGTCGCAAGATGTGCGCTCGTCGCACGCAGCCAGGGCTTCAAGACTTCGTCGATCCACGACCCGATGTTATCGGCACTGACTCCAAACGGCTCGCAGGTGGCCGTGACATAGTTCTTGACCGTCGCGTACGCCTGATCGCCCGTAACCTGCGCCTCGTGCGTGATGTCGCGAGCCAGCTCCCATCCGCCGACGCGCCCGTTCTCTTCGTAAAACCATCGCGAGCCCACCGCGGGACGATAGAACCACTCGTCGATTACGTCTTCGATCGCATAGCAGAGGAAGCGTTGCACCGGATCGGCGGGCATCACTGCGGGCTGCGGGAAACGCAGTTCGAGGTGATGAATCATCGCGGTGGTGTCCCACATCCACTGTCCGTCGGGCGTCGCCACCACCGGAATTCCGCCATGCCAGCCGTTCGCACGCGCCGCCGGGTTTGCGCCCGCGAATCGGCGCAGCAAGTAGGGAATGTCCTTGTACGCCAGGTAGCCCGTCATCTTGCGGGTAAAGTAGGACTGGCTCATCCCATAGACGCGGTAGGGTCGGGAACTTGAGAGATGGCTCGATGGCATCGTTTACTCCCGCAACGCGAATGGCTCGGCGCTCGTGAGTGCTCGCACACGCGCTCGGGCAAGTGCTCGATTTACCGCAAGATCAAGATGGCTCCCCTTCCTGCAGACGTATAGAAGCATGTGCCTCGCGCCGCCGCCAGAGTTCCGGCGCGTCCTGGAGGAAGTCCGCGCTCTGTGTCTCGCTGATTTGGCCGAATTGTAGCGATGCGGTATCTCGATTACGATTTGCTCAAAGCAGGACCAACGCGATGACAGACGAGACCGATTTCGACCGTAACCGGACGCCCAGCGGCAATTACAAGCAAGCGCCGCGCTGGTTCGTTCCGGGGTACGACGCGAGCCACGCGATGGCTGCGGTTCTGCTGCGCGATCGAATCGGAGAGCGCGGACGAATCCTCGTGGTTGGCGCGGGTGGCGGCGTCGAGTTGTCGGTGTTTGCGCGGGAATGCGAGGGCTGGACTTTCACGGGGGTCGATCCGTCTGTCGAGATGCTGCGGCAGGCGAAGACCAAGGTTGAGGCGGCCGGCGCGGCGGCTCGGGTGGCCTGGGTTCAAGGCACTGTCGAGAACTCACCCCGAGAACCTTTCGACGCGGCAACGGCGTTTCTGACGTTGAACTTCGTGCCCGACGACGGACGTCGGCTCGGCACGCTGCGGGAGATCCACGCGCGACTGAGACCTGGCGCGCCTTTCCTGATGATCAATGGCTGCACCGATAAGAACTCTGCGCGTTTCGAGGACGATCTGCGGATTTACGCGGCCTTCGCGCGGCGTAACGGAGCGCCCGCCGAGGTGGTAGAAGGTGCCGTTCGCATGCAGCGCGAAAGCCTTTCCTTGGTGTCGCCGGAGCGGGAGGAAGAGCTGTTGGCACAAGCAGGTTTCGGCGATGCGCGGCTGTTCTATACCGGCTTGCGGGTCTTCGGCTGGATCGCTCGCGCCTGACGCGATCGCATCCTGCCCAACTCCTTCTCGAACCAAATCGCTCAAGGCTAGTTGTGTCCGCGGTCCCCCGGACACGGGGGTTCGGCGGGCCGCATCATGAACGTGTGCGCTCTTGACCTCTAGATCGATTCCGGCGCGATGGCAGCGATCGAGTGAAAAGTGTGGCTCCCCGGGCCGGACTCGAACCAGCGACCCGACGGTTAACAGCCGTCTGCTCTACCGACTGAGCTACCGGGGAGTGAAACTCAAGCCTTTGTTGCTATCCGGCGGCGTCTGCTAAATCAAGTCGCGAGCCGGTGCGATGCTCCATCAGTCCGCGGCGCGATTCGGGCGCGATGCTTCATTCAATCTCAATTGCCGATCGTACTCTTCGACCTGGCCTTTCGTTCCTGGGCCTCCGCCAGCGCCTCGACCGTTTCGGCGATGTAGCCCGCAGGCATCACGCCCGCGAGGCCGATTAATGCCGAATCCAGATTCGATCGGGCTCGCGGCTCCATCATGCCGAACAGGACGTAACGTTCGCCGGTCAGCGCGAATACGGGCGCGCCGCTGAACTCGGGGGCGGCGGGAGCGTCGACAAAGTACAGCGCCTGACTTCCCGCGCCGGTCACGGTGGCCTCGGCCGCATCCGCCACCGACACGCGGCAGAAGCGGGCCAGCGGGACGAATCGCGGTTTCGGCTCGCCCAGCGCCGCCACGGTCAGGTAGAAGCACGGCGCGCCGGCTTCGAGGCTCTCGGGCATCTCGCCCACCCTGGCCAGATTGACCTCGGCGAACAGCATGCTGAGCGGAATCGGCGCGATGTTGGCGGAAGGAGCGCCGTAGGGCAGCACCGCGATGTCGGCCGAATCGTGCTTGAGGTCGAGCAGCCAGTGGCTTTCGTCGGGCAGCGGATCCTGGCGGCTGGCCCCGGTCTTGGCGTCTTCGAGGACGACCTGGAGCTTTTCAATTGGCGCGCCGGCGGCGTCAAGCAGAACGTGTCGCGCGGTGAGCAGATAAACGAACGAGCTCCCCGCAAACATTTTGCTGGGGACTTCGACGAAGAATGCGCTCCCGAGCATCACTCGCTGTCCGTCCCGGTTCGTGACGATAGCCGCGGCGCTGCGAAGCGTCTGCGGCGGTATCGACTGCGCACGCGCCTGCAAAGGCGCAGACCACATCGCGGCGGCGATAATACCCGCCCCGACGCCACGCAAAATCGCCGCGCCAATATGCTCCCCGAATCTCACGACAGCGTTTGAAGATATCAGAGCTACGCCATCGACATAAGGCCGGATTTCCGTTTCGATTGTGTGATGCCACTTTCTCCCGACGCGTCGCTGCCGCCCGCGAGTCAGGACGACCAGGCCGAATCCCTAATCTATGACAGCGAGGAAGCCTGGGCGGCGGCGCAGCCCACGGTTCGCGCCCTGATGGGCGCGCTTTTCTACTTCGGTTACGTCGGCTCGATCGTCGCGATCGCCGCGCCATGGATCGGGCGCAGCTTCCGCCTCGACGAGTCCGCGATCGCGCGCGTGTTCGCGTGGCTGGCGATTGCGGCCTTCGGTTCGCTGGCGCTCTCCCGGATGGCCGATCGCGCCGGGCGCCGCCGCGTGTTGATCTGGTCGACCGGCGCGATGCCGGCGTGCGCGTTGGGCGCCGCGCTGTCGACCAATCTCGCGCTCTTCATCGCGTTCGAAATCGCGCTTAACGCGTTTATCGGCGCGGCTGGAGCGGTCTCGATCGTGATGCTGGCGGAAACTTTACCAATCGCGCGCCGCGCGACCGGACAGAGCATGGCCGGATTTGCGGCGGCGCTCGGCTCGGCTGTGACCCTGCTCGCGATGCCCGCGCTGGCCGCATACGGATTGTCGTGGCGATGGGTGCTGGGGGCAGCCGGCGGCGCATTCGTCTTTCTGCCCCGGATGGCCCGCGCGATTCCGGAAAGCCGCCGATGGAAACTTGCGGCGCACGAGGGTGAAGGGGCGGGCACCCGCTTCTACGACGTTTTCGTCCCGCTTTATCGCCGGCGATCGGTCACGATGATCGTCTGCACGCTGTTCGGTGCGATAGTGAGCGAAGGAATGTCCTCCTGGGGTTATTTCCATGCGGTTTCGGTCGTGGGACTGTCGGCAGGATCGGCCAGCGCGATGATGATTCTCGGCGGCGGGCTCGGATTGTTCGGCTTCCCGGCCGGCGCATGGTCGGCGGAGCGGTTCGGAAGGGTGCCGACCGTGGTGGGATCGGGGATAGCGGTCGCAGGCGGCGTTCTGTTCTTCTACTGGGGCCCCCCGGCCGGATATGCTCATGCGTTTCTGTGGCTGTGCGCGTCGTTCCTGTTTCTCAACTTCGTGAGCAATGCCGCCACGGTCGCAACGAACGCGTCGGCGACCGAGTTGTTCCCGACCGCGCTGCGCGGCACGATGCTCGGATGGTTCGCGCTGATCGGCGCGATCGGATCGGTGTCCGCCGAAGGCACTGTCGCGATCCTGGCGCGCCGGCTTGGCGGAGCATCAACGGTGGTCGGATGGCTGGCGTTGCTCGCCGTGCCGACCTCGGTTCTGTTCGGGATTTTTATCGACGAGACCCGCGGTCTCTCGCTGGACGCCGCCGCGAACGAGAACGCCTTCCGCGAATTGCGCCGCTAGAACCTGACCCCTGCTCCCGAGAAGGGGAACCCGTATTGAGCGCGACGGGCCCCCCTCTCCGTTTCGGAGAGGGGCCGGGGGTGAGGTTCTGCGGGCGCGACACGTAACACTGAACGCGAGAGGGCCGTGCCAGGGGCACGACCCTCTAAGCTCATGTCGAAGTTTGTAGTTGCCGGTCTAGTAGCGCCGGTTGCCGCCTCCACCGCCGCCCCCGCCACCACCACCGCCGCGACGCCGATCTCCGCCGCCGCCACCGCCTCCGCCGGGGCCGCGCGTGCTCGCGCGCGCCTCGTCGATCTTGATGCGCCGGCCCTTGAGGTCGGTGTCATTGAGCGTCGAGATCGCCTGGGCCGCCTCGTTCGCATCCGCCATCTCGACGAATCCGAAACCGCGCGACTGGCCGGAGAACTTGTCCGTCACGACGACGGCGCTTTCGACCTTGCCGGCCTGTGCGAACAGCGCCTGCAGGTCTTCCTGCGTGACCGCATAGGAAAGATTGCCTACGTACAACTTGGTGGGCATTTGAGCCCTCCTTCTGATTTAGTCCCGGGAGCTTCGCAGACAGGAGTTCCTGAGCGGTCTGCGCAGGAGCTACGTGAAAGGTTGCGTCCGAGCGTTTAACTTTAAAAAGTCTAGCGACCTGCGCGCCCTCAGTAAAGCGCGTCGCCGTTGCGCGCCGCCGACGATCCGATTCGAGGCGGAAACGCGGGCCAAGCCGATGCGATTCAGGCGAGCTCGAGGAACTCGCGCATGTAGCGATTGACCAGCTCGGGCTTTTCCTGCTGTACCCAGTGGCCCGAGTCGGGGATGTATTTGACCTGAAACGGCCCGCTGAACAGGCCGTCCATGTCGTAAGTCAATTCCTTGCCGAGCGCGAAATCCTGCTCGCCCCAAATCAGGATGGCCGGCGCCGCGATCTTGCGCTCCATCCACGACGGTTGGCGAAACCCGCCGCCCGAACGCATCAGGGCGCGGTAGTAGTTGATCGCCGCGGTCATCGAATAGGGCCGCGCGAATGCGGCGCGGAAATCGACGAAGTCGTCGTCGCTGAAGGCGCTCTTGTTGACCGCGCTCTCGCGCATCGTGCGCGCGAGCGCGGAAAAGCCCCGCGAACGCATCATCGCCTCGGGCAGCCACGGAAGCTGGAAGAACAGGACGTACCAACTGCGCGCCATCTGGCGGAAGTTGAAGTGGCGGATGCTGGAGCGGAACTTCGCCGGATGCGGCACGTTCATGACGATCAGCCGCTCGACCACGTCCGGGCGAATCATCGCGGTGGCCCACGCCACGATCCCGCCCCAGTCGTGGCCGACCACGATCGCGCGCTGGCGGCCGAGCGCGCCGATCAACCCCGCGACGTCGTCGACCAGCTTGTCGATCGTATAGTTGGAGACTCCGACCGGCGCGTCGGTTTCGCCGTAGCCGCGCATCTCGGGCGCCACGCAATCGATCGAGGACGAGAACTCGCGCAACTGATGGCGCCACGAGTACCAGCATTCCGGGAATCCGTGCAGCATCACCATCAGCGGCTGCTGCACACCCTGCCCCGTCCGCGCGATCCGCATACGCAGGCCATTGGGAAGCGTAAGCTTCTCGAAATGCCAGGGTTCGGTCATGGAGCGATCAGGATTAGCCACTTCGATGACAGACTATCTATGTGGCTAATGGCCTGCTATGCCGCGATTTTCGTGGTGCCCTGCATCGCGGGGCGATTCGGATCTACTACATAGCGGAGCTTGGGCAGGGTTACGTCGCAGGTGGTGAAACTTGCCGAGATCGGATTGGTGAATTTGAGATAGCCGTTCGCCCGCCAGGCGTCCAAATCGCAATGGATCAGGCGGGGCCGGCCGCGTTCGGCTTTGACGAAAACGTATTCCGGATCACACTGGACCAGCACGGCTTTCTGATCCTGCCGGTTGCGCGCCAGATGCATGCTGGCGATGTACTGGATATCGGCGCCGGAAATTACGTCGCGATCCAGGAGCTCGAATTCGAGCGCCGTCCTGCCCTCCGCGGTTACCCGCGCCTGCACGCGGTCGTGGCGCTGGGTGAGATGGATTTCGCCCGCCGTGACGGGATAACCCCATCGGGCCGCCAGCTCGCGGCGCGCGCTTTCGTTATCGACGAAGCTCCTCAGCACGAATCCGCGCGGGCGAACGCCGGCCCGGCCCATCACGCGAACCTCCGCGATCGAGAACGCGCCGACCGGACTCTGCGGGTAGCTGCTGACGGTGAGCGTCGCATAGGCGGGGATCACCGGATGCATCGCGGGCGGGATCAGATGATCCGCGCTGAGATCGTCGATCTCGTGCGCCAGGTTCAGGATCTTCGCCTCCTTGAGAAGCCAGGGCTCGGTCGCGTAGCCGTCGATAAACGGCGCGGAGGCAGCCCACGATTTGACGTCGAGCGCGCCGAACCGCGGCGGCATCAGCGCGCCCCCGCGGAGGCCGCCGCCATCGCCGGCTGCGCTTCATCGGGTTGAAAGTGCGGCATCACTTCCTTCGCGAACAGGCGCAGGCTCTTGAGCACCTGCTCCTGCGGGATCACTTCGAGCGCGTTGAGCAAGAAGTTGACGCGGTCGGCGCCGACCGATTCCCACTTCTTGAGGACTTTGATCAGGCGCGCCGGGTCGCCGACGGCGATCCCTTCGGGAACGCCGGATTCGTCGCCCGGACCCGCGGCTTCCTGGCGAAGCTGAGGAAGCAGGCCGAGCGAGGGGTACGACTTGGTCGGAACCGCCTCGCGCGCGGCGAGCAGTTGGGCCGCAAGATAGTTGAAGGTGCCGGAAAGCCGCTTGCCGACGCGCGCGCCCTGGGCTTCGTCCTCGTGGCAATAGAGAAAGTTGACGGTCGCGACCTGATCGTTGATAAACTCGCCGACCGGCTCGCAGTTGCGAATTATCCGCCGATACTTGTTGACCTTCTCCTCCTGCTCGGCAAAGCCGCCGAACGTGAGTCCCAGACTTCCCAGGCCGCGCTCGGCCGCATCGATCTCGGTGCCGGGGCTGGTCACCGCGACCCACATCGGAGGATGCGGCTTCTGGTAGGGCTTGGGGAGGATCGTCCGCTGCGGCATCGACCACGACCGGCCCTGATACGAGAATCGCTCCTGGGTCCACATCTTGGGCAGGCAATGGACGAACTCGTCCCAGGTCTTCTTGGTCTCATCGGGATTGGCGCGGAAGCCGCCCAGCTCGGTCCAGGTCGCCGAGCGGCCGGTGCCGACTTCGAGCCGTCCGCCCGAGATGATATCCAGCGTCGCGGTGCGTTCGGCGATCTTGATCGGATGGTTGAACTCGGGGACGCAGACCACGATTCCAAAGCCGGGGCGGATGCGCTCGGTTTTGACGGCGCACGCGGTCAGAAAGACCTCGGGCGCGGAGCAATGCGAATATTCCTCGAGGAAGTGATGCTCGACGGCCCAGACCTGGTCGAAGCCCAGTTTGTCGGCGAGCACTACCTGCTCGAGCGCGTTGTCGAAGACCCGCTTCTCGGCCTCGCGATCCCAGGGGCGCGGCACGGATAGCTCGTAAAAAACGCCGAATTTCATGCGCTCCACACCTCTCGGTTCCCGTCGCTTGACGCGATCGGGCCTACCGCGGGTTTACCGCAATCGGAGGCTTGTTGAAAGGTCCGTAGAGCGGCGGCATTCAGGATAGCTGATGCGCGGTCGCGACCTTGAGACCAAGGTGGGGCACCATCTGGTCGAAGTCGCGATCCGAATGCAAGAGCTGGTGGTCATTGAGAATGCAGAATGTGGCGATCACCAAGTCGATGGTCCCTCGGACTGTCACGCCTTTCGAGCGAAGCAGGCGATAGTTGCGAGCGCTGAGAATCGCGACATCGCGCCCCAGCATATCCTCAATTTTGAGCGTTTCGAGCAGGCTCAGGGCTTGCTGGAAGTCTCGATCGGTCCGAAAGCCTTGCAACACTTCGGTCACGATGAGGTCGCCCGTGAGAAGCGCCCTGCGCCCAAGTAACTCGTCGAAAAGACCCGTTTCGGGCGTCACTCGCCCGTTGAAGTAGTCCACCCAGACGGAGCTATCTACAACGATCATCCATCAGTCACGGCGCATCTCTTGAAGATCGCCTTCCCAATGAAGCTTGCCGCGGAACTGGCGAATGCGCTCCTGTTTTCTCAGCCGGACCAGCAACTTGAGCGCCTCTTCAACCGTCTCGCGCTTGGTCCTCGTATGCGCGAGCTTCATCGCTTCGCGCATGAGCTTGTCATCAATGTTTATATTGGTCCGCATGTTTTGGCCAATGTGTATGCTACAACCTCCGCGTACACATCACAAGAGTGACACAACCCAAGCTTTACAACTCGCCACCTCGGCGTTCGTGGCCGAGCCCGATCACGACCGCCGCGCCGGCCAGCACGATCGTGGCGACCAGCGCGAGCGCGCTGCCATAGCTCATGCGCGTGGCCAGCAGCGCCTGGACGAAGGCGGCGTTGGCTGCGAACAGCACGCCCAACTGATAGGCGAGTCCCGCGAACAGCCCGCGCACTTCGGGCGGCGAGAGCTCGGCGAGATGGGCCGGAATTACACCCCATGCGCCCTGCACCATGAACTGCATCAGGAAGGCGCCCGCGGTGAGCCAGGCCAGCGAGCCCGGATAGATCCAGAGCGGCACGACGAACACGCCGGCAATCACCGCGACCGTCATCGCGCGACGCCGGCCCATCCGGTCGGACAGGTATCCGAACGCGAGGCCGCCGGCCAGCGCGCCGATATTGTAGATCAGCGCGATCGTCGCAACGGTGCGAGGCCCAAGCCCGCGCTCGCGCTGGAGGAAGGTCGGATACATGTCCTGCGTGCCGTGCGAAACCAGGTTCATCATCGTCATCAGCACGACCAGGTAGACGAACGATCCGAGGTTGGCGCGAATCGCGCCCCAGATGGCGGAGCTCTCGGGTCTGGTGCGCTCCCATGCCTGCGACTCGGGGACCTTGGTGCGGATATACAAGGTGAGCAGAGCGGGTAGACCGCCGATGAAGAATAGCGCCCGCCATCCGAACACGGGAAAGACGAACAAGTACGCGCCCGCAGCGAACAGATAGCCAACCGCATAGCCCTCCTGGAGCAACCCGGAGAGCATCCCGCGCGCGGTCGCGGGCACCGCTTCCATCGCGAGCGCCGCGCCGACGCCCCATTCGCCACCCATCCCGATTCCATACAGCGCGCGCAAGACAAGGAAGGTCGCGTAGTTGGGCGCCAGCCCGCTCATCACCTCGACCACCGAATAGAAGACCACGTCGATCATCAGCGGGATTCGGCGCCCGTAGCGGTCGGCGAGCCATCCGAAGATCAGCGCGCCGATCGGCCGCGTCATCAGGGTCGCGGTGATGGTGAAGGCAATCTCCGGGACCGTGCGATGGAAGTCGGACGCGATCGCGGAGACGACGAAGATCAGGACGAAGAAGTCGAACGCGTCGAGCGTCCATCCGAGGAAGCTCGCCGCCAGCGTGTGACGCGCCTCGCTAATCGTGAGCGGGCGCCACGCCGCCGGGCGCGATGGAGGTTCAAGGGAGGGCATGAGTGGAATCGTTTAGCGGAATAGCAGCGCAACGGAAAGGACCCGACGCTGGGGCCGGAAAACCTAACCCTTTGCCCCTTCCCGACACGGGAAGGGGAACCCGAATCGCGGGTGACGGGCTCCCCTCTCCGTTTCGGAGAGGGGAAGGGGGAGAGGTTCTGCTTGCACGACCGGGAGCACTTATACGCCAGTGAGTTCGTGTATCAGGTGCGCCGACGGAACCTAACCCCTGGCCCCTTCCCTAAAAGGGAAGGGGAACCCGAATCGCGCGTGACGGGCTCCCCTCTCCGTTTCGGAGAGGGGAAGGGGGAGAGGTTTTCTGCTATGAGGTGATAACTTCTGCCGACGGAGCCCTTCACCCATGCGGCCGCGAGCCCACAACATCGTCATTGGACAGCGAGTCGATTCGGCGAAACTATCGCAGGCCAAACTCCTGCGTCATCGCATGACGCCTGCCGAACAAGGATTGTGGCAAGCGATCAGGAACAACCTGCTGGGCGGACTCCACTTTCGCCGCCAACAAGTCGTCTCGGGTTTCATCGTGGACTTCTATTGCCACTTCGCCGCGCTCGCAGTCGAGGTTGACGGACCCGCGCACAAACGCCGCGCGGATTACGATATCGAGCGCGACCGGATGCTGTGCGCGCTGGGAATCCGGGTGCTGCGCGTGAGCAACGAAGCAGTCATGGACGATCTCGCTGGCGTACTCGCGAAAGTCGCTGGAGCTGCGGCCGAGGGAACCTAACCCCCAGGGGAACCCGAATCGCGCGTGGCGGGCGCCCCTCCGTTTCGGAGAGGGACGGGGGAGAGGTTCTGCTTGCGCGGCTGGAAACATACACCGGTGAGTTTGTGTATCAGGTGCGCCGACAGAACCTAACCCCTGGCCCCTTCCCGACACGGGAAGGGGAACCCGAATCGCGGGTGACGGGCTCCCCTCCGTTTCGGAGTGTACGGACTGGGGAAGGGGGAGAGGTTCTGCTTGCTGCCCTACAAGGCAATCAGCTACTTCGCGGACTGCGCGGCGCGGGAATCTTTCCGCTCTTTCGGTAGGCGACGTAGTCGGCGAGGATCTCCGCGTGATCGAAGGCCAGTGGCGAGGGCAGCCTGCCGGGCGCGAACAGGCCGACCGCTTTCGCGTCGTCGTCCGCCCTGGGAGCGCCGCTCGAACGGCCGATGTACACGACGCTCACGGTGTCGCCGCGCGGATCACGGCCGGGGCGCGAATAGATCCCCAGCAAAGCGGTGAGTTCCACGTCGAGTGAGGTCTCCTCGCGCATCTCGCGGACGGCCGCCGCCTCTACGCTCTCGCCGAGATCGACGAATCCGCCGGGGATCGCCCATCCGGGAGGAAAGTTCTTGCGCTCGATGAGAACGATTTGGTCGCCGATTTCGATTATCACGTCGGCGGCGACGGGAGGGCAGATCGGACGCGGCATGAAGTCATTTAACCATGAAGGGCCGGAGCGGCGAAGCGAGGCGAATGTGGCTGGTTGACACGGCGCGATTGACAACGCTTGCTACGCGCCACAAAGTTCCACTGATGCTACTGGCTCGGCTCTACGACTTCGGGGACATCCGCCTCGAGCAGCAGGCGCGGCCGGAAATCGGTCCCGACGACATGCTCGTCCGCACCCGCGCGTGCGGAATCTGCTCCGGCGACATCATGCCGTGGTACTTGAAGCGCAAGGCGCCGGTGGTGCTGGGACACGAGCCGGTCGGCGTGGTCGAGGAAGTCGGCAGCTCGGTGCGCGGCTTCAGGCCGGGTGACCGCGTGTTCGTGCATCATCACGCGCCATGCTTCAAATGCGCCGCGTGCCGGCGCGGTCATTACGTTCACTGCGCGACCTGGCGACAGAGCAAGATCACGCCGGGCGGGATGGCCGAGTATTTCGCGGCCGGCCCGGCCAACCAGCGCGATTCGTTCAAGCTGCCCGACCAGGTTGGCGACCTCGACGGCGTGCTGATCGAACCGGCGGCGTGCGTGGTGAAATCGATCGACCGCTCGGGGCTCAAGCCGGGCGAGACGATCCTGATAATCGGGCTGGGGATCATGGGCATGATGCACGTGCGAATTGCGCGCAATCGCGGTGCGGGCCTGATAATCGGAGCCGACCTGTTCGAGCGGCGTGCGGCGCGGGCGCGGGAGTTGGGCGCGGATCACGCTATCGCGGTCAAGGGCGACGACCTCGCCGAGCGGGTGCGCGAGATCACCAACGGCGCGATGGCCGACGTGGTGATCGTCGGTCCCGGAAGCGCGAAGGCGCTCGGCACAGGAATCGCGGCGGCGGGACGAGGCGCGACGGTCGTGCAATTCACTTCGACGCCGCCGGACGAGGAGATGACGATCAAGCCGCACGACCTCTACTTCGACGAGGTGCGGCTGATTCCGAGCTATTCGTGCGGTCCCACGGACACGCGGGAAGCGATGAGCCTGATCGAGCGCGGCGTGATCGCCGCGTCCGATCTCGTGACCCATCAGTTTCCGCTGGCACAAATCAGCCAGGCGTTCTCGGCGGCGCAGAAGCCCGAGGCGCTGAAGGTCGTCGTGACGTTCGGCGACTAGCCGGCCGACGAGTCGCCAGGGGCGAGTCGCTGAGAATGATCCGCCCGGGACCGCATCGCGCGCGGTGTCGTCAACGCCAAAGGCGGTCCAAAGCCCATCGGGTCGATGACCAGCGCCGATCGCCCGCGCCAGGCGCGTGTGCGGCAAACGGAAAAAGAGCGCCCGCCCGCAGGCGGACGCTCTTAGTCGCGTCGCTCTTAACCCGAGTTACGGAGCAGCCGGAGCCGCGGGAGCGGCAGGGGCTGCAGGAGCGGGAGCAGCCTCGGGAGCGGGTGCGGCAGCAGCACCACCCTCGGGAGCGGCAGCAGCTCCGCCTTCGGCGGGAGCAGCCTCTTCGGCCTTCTTCTTATGATGACGATGGCGCATCGGCTTCTTGGGAGCCTCAGCGGTAGTCTTGGCGGCTATCGCCTCTGCGCGATCAGCAGCAGCCTTCGCATCGCTGGCCGCCTGATCGACACGCGCGGCAGCAGCCTGCGCCTGCTGGGCAGCAGCCTGCGCCTTGCCGGCAGCCGCTTCAGCGCGAGACGCGGCCTGATCCGCCCGTTGCGCCGCATTGGTCGCGCGCTGTGCGGGGTCGGGCTGGCCTGACGAGCATCCCGCCATCAACGAAAGGGCCAACGCAGCCCCGGCAAGACCAGCTAGTTTAGAAGATTTTCTGATTAACCCTTCCATCATTCTCCTCCTTGACACCTCTTGCGGCAGCCCCGTAATAGAGTGGACCGCTCGAACCGCTTCCTGATTTAAAGAGACCGGGACTTAGCGTGAAGCTTACACGCCGCGAAATCCGGCTGCAATGCTTTCCGCTGATCCGGCACCACTATACCGAAGGCCGGCATGATATCGAATACCGGCGCGAAATTATCCGCGCGAGTACTTGGCGTACCAGCGTCAAGCTTACTTTAGACATAACGACTAGAAGTCGTCGCCGCCAAAGTCATCCATGCCGCCCATTCCACCCATACCACCCATTCCGCCCATGCCTCCCATACCGCCCATTCCACCCATGCCTCCCATTCCACCCATGCCGCCGGCCGGCATTGACGGAGCCGGCTTTTTCTTCTTGGGCTTCTCGGCGATCGCAGCTTCGGTCGTAATGAACATTGCGGCGACGCTGGCCGCGTTCTCGAGCGCGGTCCGCACCACCTTGGCCGGGTCGATCACGCCCGCCTTCACGAGGTCTTCATAGATTTCGGTCGCGGCGTTGAAGCCGAAGTCGTCCTTGCCCTCGACCACCTTGTTGCAGACCACCGACGCTTCGAATCCGGCGTTGGTTGCGATCTGCCTGAGCGGTTCCGACATCGCGCTCGCGACGATACGGGCGCCCGCCTTGCGCGCCTCGTTGAGCCTCAGGTTGCCCAATTCTTTCGAGGCTCGCAGCAATGCGACTCCTCCGCCCGGAACGATTCCCTCTTCGACTGCGGCTCGCAACGCATGCACGGCATCGTCGACCCGCGCCTTCTTTTCCTTGAGCTCGACTTCGGTCGCAGCACCGACTTTGATAACCGCGACGCCGCCGGTCAGTTTCGCCAGCCGCTCCTGCAGTTTCTCGCGGTCGTAATCGGAGGTCGTCTCCGCGATCTGGGCGCGGATGAGCTCGATACGGCCTTGTATTTCGGTCTTCTTGCCTGCCCCGCCGACGATGGTGGTGTTGTCCTTGTCGATAGTGACGCGGCGGCATCGCCCCAGTTGGTTGGGCTGAACATTCTCAAGCTTCTGGCCGAGGTCCTCCGATATAACGGCGCCGCCGGTCAGGGTTGCCATGTCGGCTAGCATCTCTTTGCGCCGATCGCCGAAGCCTGGCGCCTTGACCGCTGCGACTTTGAGCGTGCCGCGCAGCTTGTTGACGACCAGCGCCGCAAGCGCCTCGCCGTCGACCTCCTCCGCGATCACCAGCAGCGGACGGCCGGCCTGCGCGACCTTTTCGAGCAGCGGGATGAATTCGCGCAGATTCGAGATTTTCTTCTCGTGAAACAGAATCAGCGGCTCCTCGAGATCGACCGTCATCTTCTCCGGATTGGTGGCGAAGTACGGCGACAGGTAACCACGATCGAACCGCATCCCTTCGACCAGGTCGAGGGTGGTATCCAGTCCGCGCGCCTCTTCGACGGTGATCACGCCTTCCTTGCCGACCTTGTCCATCGCACCGGCAACGATTTTGCCCGCCTCTTTATCGCCGTTGGCGGCGATAGTCGCAACCTGGACCATCCGCTCGTTGTCCTTGATCGGCCGCGCCATGCTTTTGATCGCTTCGACGGCCGCGCTGACGGCCGCTTCGATTCCGCGTCTGATTTCCATCGGCGCGAATCCGGCGGCGATCAGCTTGACGCCGTCGCGCACGATCGCGCGGGCCAGCACGGTGGCAGTGGTAGTGCCGTCGCCCGCGACGTCCGAGGTCTTCTGCGCAACCTCGCGAATCAGCTTCGCGCCCATGTTCTGGAATCGATCCTCGAACTCGATTTCCTTGACGACGGTGACGCCGTCCTTGGTGACCAGCGGGGCGCCGAAGCTCCGCTGAATCATCACGTTGCGTCCCTTGGGCCCCAGCGTGACGCGGGCCGCTTCCGCCACCAGCGTCGCGCCGGCAATTATTCCAGTGCGGGCGTTTTCGTGAAGCTCAACCTGTTTGGCCGGCATTGGCGTCTCCGTCCTGCTTGAATTTCGAGTTTAAACCCGAGTTAAAGCCGAGGTTCAACCCAGCGGGCTGTTCACACGGCAGCTTCAAAGGTAAGCACTCACGCGCGGTTTGCAAGTGCTTCGACTCTTTCGCGGGTCGGATTCGCGTGCAAGGATGTACGCAAGAGGACATGTTTAGAACCGTGCGCATCAAAACAGATTCGTTCTCGGCCGATTCGTTCTCATCTCGCTGGCGGCTGGCCCTGGCAGCTTCGGGGGCCGTTCTCCTGGCCGCCGCGTTGCTCTGTTCGCGCGGCGCCGCGTTCAGACAGACCTTATCCGTTTACGCCGACGTCCGCGGCGGCATAGCGCTGCGTGCAGCGGCGCTGGCCCAGGAGGGCGAAGACGACGACCAGTCCCCGATACCGCCTGAACAGATCGAGAAGTACGTCGCGGTGTACAAGGCGATGCAGCAGAATCACAACCTCAGCATCGATCAGGCGGCGGCAGCGCAGGGGCTCTCGGTCGGCGCTTTTCGCGATATCGAGAGCCAGATCGAGCGCGACGATCTCATCCGCGAGCGCGTCAGACAGGCACTTCGCCCCGGCGGAGACTCCAGCGACCAGAATCCGTCAGGATCGAGCACGCACAAGCCGACCAAGTGACGCGAGTCAGACCGCGAATCAAGCCGGATCGGACCTGGAAAAGCGACCGATGCCTGACGAGCGAGCCAGCACTCGTCTCGTCAGGCTCGAATTCTGTCCGGAGCTTTACTTCGTAACCGAAGTGGAAAAGCCGGCTTCCATCCGCGCCACCGCGTCATTGGCCCGGTGAACCGCGTCCTCGGCGCCGCTAGCCGCATCTTCAGCTTTCTTGGCCGCCGCGTCAGCCTGAGCGCTCGCATCCTCCGCACTCTTGGCCGAGCCTTCGGCCTTGGTCGCAGAAGCTTCAGCCTGGTCGCTGGCCTTGTTGATCGCATTCATGTCAGGTCCGCAGGCCGTCACCAGCGCTGCCAAACTTAGAATTCCAAGTAGACCTACCAACGTCTTCATCCGAACACACCTCCCATCTAGTCCAGTTCCGGAAAGGGAAAATAAAGGGTGAACGACGCAATAGTTACAAATCGATCCGGCCAGCGCAAGGTGTTTCGCGGCGAGGGCGCACAGGGCCCGGATCGCCCCATCCAGGATTAGCCGGGCTTGTTCTGCTCAAGGTTGACACGCAAAACTTCTGACAGTTATCGTTCCGGTTGAGGCTTGCCCGGTTGAAATTGCCGGGCCTGACCGTCAAGGTCAAGGCCCGGTTTACGGGCCGGAGTACCAATGGCGACAACCATCACCACCGAATGTATCAACTGCGGCGCGTGCGAGCCCGAATGCCCCAACACGGCGATCTACGGCGGCGGCGTGCCCTGGGAATTGAACGGCGAGACCCATCCCGCGATCGCGCAGGACATTTATTACATCGTTCCCGAGAAATGCACCGAATGTGTCGGCTTTTACGACCATGAAGCGTGCGCCGCGGTATGTCCGGTGGATTGCTGCATCCCGGATCCAGCCAACCTCGAAAGCGAGGCGGTGCTGATCGAGCGCGCCAAGGTATTGCATCCGGAGCAGGCTTTCGGAGCCGATTTTCCCTCGCGCTTCCGCAAGGAGGGCGCCGATGCCGCGCCTGCCGCCGCGCATGGCGATGGCCACGGGGCCGCGGCGAAGGCCGCCGACGGAGCGCCGTCTGCGGCCCCAACGGCTGCCCCTGCGCCCAAGCCGGCCGCTGCGCCGACGCCCGCCTCTGCCGCATCGTCAAAGTCGGCCGCGGCTGCGGCGCCGATCGCGATGATGAACCTTCCCAAAGATGTCGGAGCGCTGCCCGGTCCGATTGGCGAAAAGCATTTCGCCGGAGAGCTGGACGATGACTTCGATACGTGTCTGGCTGCGGTCGAGACCGGGCCGCTGAAAGGCGCGCCGGCGCCGGTGCAAATCGCGATGCGATTGGCTGAGCCGGTGCTCGGCGCGATGCCCGAGGGAGCGAAGGCGCGCCTCGAAGAGTCGGTCGGGAGCGCGGGTTTCTCCCGCGCGCGTTCGACGGCGCTGAATATCGTCCTCAACCTGATCCTCTATCCGGGGATTTTCATCGCCTTCTCGGTGGCGGTGTTGGGCGATCCTCTCTTCTCGCTGAATACCCGGGGATGGATAACGCTGGGATTGCTGATCGGTTCGGTCGAAGCATTATGGCGGCTGCGCGAGGGAATCTTTCAGGCCCGCCCCGCGTCCGAGCTCGTGTACCGGGGTTGCGCCTACGGATTCGCTCTCGCGCCGCTTGGAGCGATTCTGGCGCGAGGCGCGCGGCTCGGTCGAAGCATCCGCAAGGTGAGCTTCGACGGCTTCACGAGCGATCAACACGACCCAAAGCTCGAACGCGATCGGCGTTACGGAACCGTGTACACCGTGATGGAACACGCCAACGCGTACCTCGTCAGACTGGAGATGCCGCGACGGATTCCGGCTTCGTCGCTGAAGCGGCTGTGGAACCTGCCCGATGAGATGCCGGACTATGACTACAGCATCGCGCTCGAAGACGGCGTGCTTGCGATCAGCGCGAGCGTCCGCGGTGAGGCGTTCCGAAGGCTGTCGTACATCTCGTCAGCGTTTCCCCCCGACTTCCTGACCAGAATCGAGTTCGACAAGCCGGTTTGGACTTTCAAGCATCGCCTGCGCGATAAGATATTGGAGATCATCGTCTTCAAAGGCGAGACGGGCGAGATCAGGAACGCAGCCTAGCGCTCTTCCCCCGGGGACGGCGCTATCGGTTCACGCAGTGATTCGATCTGGCGAGCAACCGGCGACGACCCTCCAAATCAGGGACGCCACCCCTCGCGACCTTGCCCGGGTCTGGGAGATCGAACGGCTCTCGTTCCCTCAGCCTTGGAGCCTGCACTCTTTCGAGCGTGAACTGACGCTCCCGTTTTCACGGCTCGTGGTCGCCAACGCGGGGCTGAGCGGCAATCGCGATCCGGTGGGATTCCTGTGCCGATGGTTGGTGGCCGATGAATCTCACATCCTCAATGTCGCCGTCCATCCGGAGCTGAGGCGATTCGGTATCGGGGCCGAGTTGTTACTCGGTGCGATCAGCGAAGCGAAATCGAAAAATGTGCAACTTGTAACGCTCGAAGTACGGCGTTCCAATCTGGCGGCTCGATGCCTTTATCGGAAGTTTGAATTTGAAGAACGCCGTTTGAGACGAAACTACTATGCACCGGGCGAAGATGCGATTGTAATGGAGCTTAGATTTGCTTAAAGATTTCAAATACTTCCAAGACCAAATCACGTTTTATCCCATTCAGTCATTGACAGTCCTTGCATCATGTGGGGGTACCAAAACTGCGACATCTATGTCATAATTGATTCGTCGGCTTCTCGGGGCGGTGGTGAACTAATGGTAGCCAACCCACTCTGAAATCGCGCGCCGACGACCAGGCGACATAGGTAGCAGATGAATCCGGCATTCAAGAAGGGCGAGAAGGTTGTTTACCCGGCCCATGGCGTAGCTGTGATCGACGACATTCAGGTCCGCGCAATCTCGGGAACCGAGCGCAGATTTTACGTCCTGCGGATCCTCGGCGCCGAGAAGATGACCATCATGATCCCAACCGAAAACGTGGACGCGGTGGGACTTCGCCGCGTGATCGGAAAGGATATGGTGACGAAGATCTACAAGATCCTCCGGCAAAAGAAGGTCGAAGTCGATACGCAGACCTGGAACCGGCGCTACCGCGAGTACACCGAGAAGATCAAGACCGGCTCTCCGCTCGAAATTGCAAAGGTGCTCCGCGATCTTCTGGTGCTCAAGGGCGACAAGGAACTCTCCTTCGGCGAGCGCAAAATGCTCGATACGGCACGCAGTTTGCTCGTCAAGGAACTTTCCATCGCGAAAGCTCATCCGGAAGAAAAAATCATGGAAGAGCTGCGCCAGATTTTCCCGAACTGAACTTGCCCGACCCACTAAGGCGCCTTTTGAGGGGCCGGTGCCTTGGAGCGACCGGTGCTCCGGCCGCTTCATTCTCGGATCGGGTGCGGCATGACGGCACAGCATCGTCGATGAGAGCTTCGGCGATAGTGGTTGCGGTCGGCAGCGGCCAGCGACTCGGATCCGACATCGCGAAAGCATTTGTGCCGCTCGCGGGGCATCCGATGCTCTACTACTCGCTTCGCACGATCGAATCCGTCGAATCGGTGGCGGAGACCGTAATCGCCGTGCCTCCCGGGATGGAAGCGGAAGGGCGCGCCGTCGCGACCGCGGCCGGACTCCGGACTCCGGTCAAGCTTGCCGCCGGTGGATCGGAAAGGCAGGACTCGGTGCGAATCGCGCTGCAGCTCACGAGCGCCGAGAGCGATCTGATCATCGTACACGACGCAGCCCGGCCGTTTGCGACCCGCCCGATTTTCGAGGCTTGCCTCGAAGCTGCGTCGCGAGCCGGCGGCGCGATCGTGGCGGTACCCGTATCGGATACTGCATCGACCTTGTGGAGCGGCTTGTTCTAAAGTACGAGCGAATTCTCAAAAGGAGCGCCCCTCAGTCTCTTCGGCCGTTTTGGCAATACGACTGGAAGGCAATCTTTTACGAACCGTGGGTTGCGATACCCTGACAAGAGGAAATTCCCATGGAAATTCGGCACCATCAGTTTAATCGCATCACAATGGACCCCGAGAAGTGCTTCGGCAAGCCGTGCGTGCGCGGACTTCGAATGCCGGTCGCCTCTATCCTTGCTTACCTCAGCGGCGGCATGAGCATGGACGAGATGCTCAAGCAATGGCCGGAACTAGAGCGTGAGGACATTTATCAGGCGCTGGGCTTTGCCGCCGCTTTCATGGAGGAGAAGGTCGTTCCACTGGAACACCAGTGAAATTCCTGCTCAACATGAACGTTCCGCCGGCGCTCGGCCCGATGCTCTCGGCGGAGGGTCACGAGTGGAGGCATGCGGCGGACCTCGGCATGTCCCGAGCGAGCGACGCCGCTATCCTCGCCGAAGCCAAAAGCCGTGGGGAATGCGTCGCCACGCATGACCTCGACTACGGCCAGTTGCTCGCCTTCTCCGGCGACTCGGCGCCGTCGGTGCTGATTTTCCGCCTGCGCCGTGCGGATTCCGCGATGCTGCATGATCGGATGAGAGCCGTCTGGCGCGAGATCGAAGAAGGGCTCGCAAGCGGAGCCATCGTCATCGTCGAAGAGGCGGCCACACGCATACGCCGACTGCCCATCTCCAGGGACAAATAACCGGCAATAGATCTGTGGGGAATTCAGGAATTGGCATCGATGACTAAACTCCGTGGACGCCGTGGCATAGGGTCGTCAAAATCCGGCCGGACCTCAAATCGGGCGAGCTTTCGCTCAACATTTTCGCAGCGGATCTCTACGATGTGGCTATGGGCAAGGCAAAGCCAGTCTACCAGGACGCGCGCGAGTTCTTTTCACTCACCTATCCAACCTTCAATCTGCGCGAACTGGCCGAGGACATCGTTACGCGGCTGGCCGGCAAGAGCGAAAAGGCGGCTCGCCAGCTCGAACTGACATACGGCGGCGGCAAGACCCATTCGCTGATCACAATGTGGCATCTCGCGAGCGATCCGGCAAAGCTTTTCGACTTGCCGGCGGTCAACGAGTTCATTCAGCACATCGGAATGGAGCCGCCGAAGGCGCGCGTCGCAGTGCTCGCCTTCGACGAGCTAGACGCCGGGAAGCATCGTCGATGAGAGCTTCGGCGATAGTGGTTGCGGCCGGCAGCGGCCGGCGACTCGAATCCAACATCGCGAAAGCATTTGTGCCGCTCGCGGGGCATCCGATGCTCTACTACTCGCTTCGCACGATCGAATCGGTCGAGTCGGTGATGGAAACCGTAATCGCCGTGCCCCCCGGGATGGAAGCGGAAGCGCGCGCCGTTGCGATTGCGGCCGAACTCCGGACTCCGGTCAAGCTTGCGGCCGGTGGATCGGAACGGCAGGACTCGGTCCGAATCGCGCTTCAACTCACGAGCGCCGAGAGCGATCTGATCATCGTGCACGACGCAGCCCGTCCGTTTGCTACCCGCCGGAATTTCGAGGCTTGCCTCGAAGCTGCGTCGCGAGCCGGCGGCGCGATCGTGGCGGTACCCGTATCGGATACGTTGAAACGCGCGGAAGGGAAGATCATCGGCGCGACCGTCGCACGCGAAGGTCTCTGGCAGGCACAGACGCCGCAAGCGTTTCAGCGCGAGTTATTGATCCGTGCGCATCAGCGGGCCGCAGCCGATGGAATCGCGGCTACCGACGACGCCGATTTGGTCGAGCGTCTCGGCGCGAAGGTCGAAATCGTCGAGGGCTCGGCGCTCAACCTCAAGATCACCACGCGCGCGGACCTGGCGCTCGCCGAGGCGCTCGCACGCTCTGGACTCGCCGTCTGATTCGACGGCGGCCTTGCGTCCGTGGTCCTCGATTTTTATAATCGTCCACTAACCAAGCGGACAGGCGGTCTCCTACACGATGGATGTGATGAAAACTCTCTTCCTGAATCCCCCCTCCTACGAGGATTTTGACGGCGGCGCGGGATCGCGCTATCAGGCCACGCGCGAAGTCTGGTCGTTCTGGTATCCGACCTGGCTCGCCTACCCCGCCGGGATGATTCCGGGCGCCCGCCTGCTCGACGCGCCGCCGCATGACTACGATCTGGCCAAGACCATCGCGGAAGCGAAAAATTACGATTTTCTCGTCCTTCACACCTCGACGCCGTCGCTGCGAATGGACGCCCGAACGGCCGAGGCGATCAAAGCCGCCAATCCCGATTGCACCATCGCGTTCGTGGGCGGTCATCCGACGGCCCGCCCCGAGGAAGTGCTCAAGCTCTCCGGCGCGATCGATATCGCGGGTCGCAAGGAGTTCGACCACTCGATGGTCGAGGTCGCGCAAGGGATGGACTGGAGCAAGATCGACGGAATCAGCTACCGCAAGGACGACGCGATTCATCACAATCCCGACCGGACGACGATGTCCGACGAGGAGTTGGACAAGCTGCCGTTCGTCACCGAGGTCTACGCCCGCGATCTCGACTACCTCAAGTACAACAGCCCGTATTGCCAGTACCCGTACGTCTCGATGTACACCGGGCGCGGATGCCCCGCGAAGTGCACGTTCTGCCTGTGGCCGCAGGTCACGCAGGGCCATCATTACCGCGTGCGCAGTCCTGAGAACGTGCTCGAAGAAGTGCAAGAGATGAAGAACAAGTTCCCCAAGATGAAGGAGCTGTTCTTCGACGACGACACGTTCACCGCCGATCCGGGCCGCGCGCGCAGGATCGCGCAGTTGTTGAAGCCGCTCGGGATCACCTGGTCCACGAACTCGCGCGCCAATGTCGACTACGAAACCTTGAAGGTCCTGAAGGACGGCGGCTTGCGGCTGTTCGTGGTCGGCTACGAAACCGGCAACGCGCAGATTTTGAAGAACATCAAGAAGGGCGTGGGACTCGAGCGCGCCCGCCGCTTCACCAAGGACTGCCGCGAGGCCGGCATCCTGATCCACGGAACTTTCATCCTGGGCCTGCCCGGCGAGACTCGCGAGACGATCGAGGAATCGATGAAGTTCGCGCGCGAGATGGATTGCGAGACTATCCAGGTGTCGCTGGCCTCGCCGTATCCCGGCACCGAGCTGTTCGAATACGTCACCAAAAACGGCTACCTCGCGGTCGACCCGTTGCTCGACGAGTCGGGCTACCAGAAGTGCACGATCAAATATCCCGGCCTGTCGAACGACGAGATCTACGCCTCGGTCGAGCGTTTCTATCGCAGCTTCTACTTCCGGCCGCGCTATATCTTCAAAGCCGTGCGCAAGATGGCGAGTTCGAGCGAGGAATGTAAGCGGCTGTTGAAGGAAGGCGTGCAGTTCCTCTCGACGATGCGTCAGCGGCGCGCGCAAGCCCACGCGGTATCCTGACGGGCTCTGCCGGCCATGGGGCGCAAGCGCAGCGAGCCCCGAATTGAAAAGGGCGGCGCGCGTCCGGCGCAGCGCCCGCAATGACTATCCTTGCGATCATCTCCACGGCCTGCGTGGCGATGTCGCTCATCTACTACGTAGCCGCTACTGCTGCCGCGCTCCGCTTCGCCGCTCGTTCCGCTTCGCCGGCTCCTGCGCTCCCCAAAATCGCGCCGCGCATCGCGGTGCTGAAACCTCTCCACGGACTCAGCGAGACTCTCGGCGCGAATATTCTGAGCTTCCTCGAAGCCGGTTATCCGCGATCGGAGTTCGTCTTCGGCGTCGCCGGCTACGAGGACGCCGCCGCTGAAATTCCGGTCGCGCTCAAGCCACGCTACCAATTCGCCAACATCACGCTCTCGGTCGGCGAAGAGCCGGGATGCGCCAATCACAAGGTCGCCAAGTTGATCCGGATGGCCGAGCGGGCGCCCAAGGCCGAAATTTTCGTGCTCAGCGACGCCGACGTCTCCGTTGACCGCGATCATCTGTTGCGCGTGGTCGGCGAGCTGGTCGCGGACGATCGCGCCGGCGTGGTGACGTGCGCCTACCGCGCCCGCCCGATCGAAAAAGTCGCGGCGCGGCTCGAGGCCCTGTACGTCAACACCGACTTTTTCCCGATGGCGATCCTGTCGGCCGCGATCGAGCCGATGCGCCATGCATTCGGCGCCACGATCGCGGTCAGGCGCGCCGTGCTGGAGGCGATCGGCGGCTTCCGCGCGCTCAAGGATCTGCTCGCCGACGATTTCTTCCTTGGCCGGATGGCCGCCGAGCACGGCTTCGGCGTGAAGCTTTCCAGCTCGATAGTCACGCTCTCGTGCGAGGAATCGCGCTTCGCCGATTTCTGGAACCATCAGTTGCGATGGGCCCGCACGTACCGCACGGCCCGTCCCGTGAGCCTCGCAACGATCGTCATCCACGGACCGTTCTGGGCGCTGATGCTGCTCGCGGCCTCGGGCTTCAATCGCTACGCGGTACTCGCGCTCGCGATCGTCCTCGGCGCGCGAATCGCGATGGCCGCGGTGATCGTGGCCCGCGTGCTCCGGCTCCCCGAGCTGCTTCGCGACCTCTGGCTCGTGCCGCTAAAGGACCTCGTGATGACCGCAATCTGGTTTTCCAGTCTGGCCGGCAACAGCGTGCTGTGGGGCGGCCGGCGCTTTCAGATTCTGGCGGGCGGCGCGATGCGCGAGGTCAAGGGCTGAGCCCTGTGGGAATGGCTCTCTATCTCAGCCTCGCGGTCGCCGCCAGCGTGCTGCTCGCGCTGGGATTACTGATGATGAAGAGCAGGGCCGCAGAGCTGCCGCTCGCGCGCGGCGCGCGAATTCCGGCCGCGGTTCTCGCCTGGTGCCGCGACCCGGTCTGGATCGGCGGGCTCGGCCTGGAATGCGCGGGCTATGCGCTCTCGATAGTCGCGCTCGCCGGCGCTCCGGTCTCGCTGGTCGCGGTCATGATGCAGGGCGGGATCGCGCTGTTCGTGCTGTTCGCGATTTTGTTTCTCGGCGAACGCGCGGGCGCCGCCGAATGGGCGGCGATCGGCGGCGTGAGCCTCGCGATGGTGATGGTCGCGCTCTCGCTCGGCAACGGCGAGGCCGAGCAGCGCGCCGCCGCGACGGCGATCGCGGCCGTCTCGACCGTGCTGCTCGCCGCGGCCGTGGCGGCGAGCGTGACGCCACGGCTACAGCACAACGGCGCCGCGGCCGCGATCGTCTCGGGCTTCGCCTTTGGACTCGGGGCCCTTTACACCAAGGCGCTGACGCAGGATTTCATGGCCCAGCCGGGCAGCGCGATGATCGCGCGTCTGGCCGGCGATCCGTACACCTGGCTGAGCGTCGCGGTGAATATAACCGGCATGATCGCGCTGCAGAACGCATTTCATCGCGGCCGCGGGATCATCGTGATGCCGCTGTCGTCGGCGCTCTCGAACCTGGTCCCGATCTTCGGCGGCATCCTGGCCTTCGGCGAGCGGCTACCCGCGAGCACGCCCGCAGCCGCGATGCGCGTCGGCGCATTCGCGCTGACGATCGCGTCGGGCGCCCTGCTCTCCGCCACCCGCGAAGCTCAGGAATAACGGATAACGGTCACGGCGCGTACGAGTAGCTGCGATACCAGTACACTTCGTCGACAAACCCGAGGCGCCGATACCACTGTATCGGAGTATCTTCCGGGTTCGTGTTGATAATGACCGAACTGCATCCGTCGGCAGCCGCATCGGCGAGGACCTTGTAAAGAAGCTGTCTCGCGATGCCGCATTCGCGAAATGCCGCCCGCGTCGCGAGCTGAAAGACCAATCGATCGGCTCCGCCCCAGTATCCGACAATTCCGACGGTCTCTCCGCCCAGCCGTCCGAGCAGGAACCGACCCTCGCCTTGCAGCTCTCCCTGACGCACAGCCAGTTCGCTTGCGACCTGCTCGGGCGAGGGTTCATCTTCCGACCCGGCGAAGCCCTTGAGCTTGGCCACTACGAAATCTTGAAGTGTTTCGGCGGTGGCACTATCGATGGTGAGGTCGGATACAGACCGCCGGTCCGCAAGCGGCCTCGAGTTTGGAAGATACGCAAGGTATGTAACCGCATGGCCGGCGGAACATCCGGCCGCGACCAGCGCCGGGCCGATCTTCAGGTCGGCGCCGGCGTCGTTCACCATTATCTCGATTACTCTGCGGCCAAACCAGGCGCGCGCGTCTGCAAGGAACCCGCTCACGTCGCCATTAGCCATTTCATGAATGACTATTCGACCGAAATCGGGGTTATCAGCATTACGAACGTAGTAGCCAAAGCGGCGCTGTTCGCCATAATAGCCACTCTTCGGATGGGAGGTCAGATACCAGGAGCGAACCTCTTCGACCAGCCGATCGTGCTCGGGATGGCGCACTACCACCTGCTTCCGATCGGCGTCGCGCTGCTCTCGTCGGCCAGGCGCAAGCGCCGATGGCACAGGTAGATCAGCACGGGCTGCAACACGCGCGTGAGCATCAAGATCGCGAGCGCGCCGCCGATCACGACGATCGCGAGCGGCCGCTGGGTCTGCGCGCCGATCCGGGTCGACACTGCGGCGGGCAGCAGCCCCAGCGCGTCGACCAGGTCGGTCATCATGGTCGCGCGAAGACGGCGATCCGAGCCCAGGATGATCGATTCGGCGAAGCCATGCCCCTCCTGCCAGAGCTGGCGGATATAGAAACTGAGGAGGATACCGTCCATCACGGCGATGCCGAAGATCGAGATGAAGCCGACTGCCGCCGAGACGCTGAACGGCGTGCCGGTTATGAACAGCGCCAGCACTCCGCCCAGGCAGGCAACCGGGACCTGCGCCATAATGATGAACGTGTCGATCAAAGAAAGCGTTGCGCCGTAGAGCACGCCGGCGACCAGCACCAGCGCGAACGGCACCACGATCTCCAGCCGGCGGTTGGCCTGTTGCAGCTCACCATACTCGCCGGCCCACTCCAGATGCACACCCTCGGGCAGTGTTACCTCACGCGCGACCTGGCTCTTCGCCTCCAGCACCGCACCTTGAAGATCGCGGCCGCGGACCGCGAACCGGATCGGAACGTAGCGCTCCAGATTCTCGCGATAGATGAATGACGCGCCTTCCGCAGCCTTGACTTCAGCCACCTGGCCGAGCGGGACGAATCCGCCGGCGGGAAGCGTGACGCGAATCTGGCGAATCGCCTCGAGGCTGCTGCGATACTCGGGCTTCCATCGCACCACCAGGTCGAAGCGGCGATCGCCCTCGAGCACCTGCGTCACCGCCTGCCCGCCAATCGCCGCCTGCACCACCGCGGCCACGTCGCCGACGTTGAGGCCGTAGCGGGCGCACGATCTGCGATCGGGCGTGATCAGCAGATTGGGCTGGCCCATCGAGCGGTAGACCGCGGTGTCGACGATGCCGGGAATGCCTGACATCACTTCCATCGCCTGGTTGGCGACGCGCTCGTCCTCGCCAAGGTCGCCGCCGAAGACCTTGACCGAGTTGGTGCCCTTTACGCCGGAGAGCGCCTCGTCGATGTTGTCCTCTATATTCTGAGAGTAGCCGAAACTTACGCCCGGAAACTCCCGCCGCATTCGGGCGTCCATCTCGCTCACCAGCTCGGGCTTGGTCAGCCCCGGCTTCCACTGCGAGCTTGGTTTCAGATCGACGCTGAATTCGGCGTTGAAAAAGCCGGTGGTCTCGGTGCCGTCGTCGGGGCGTCCGAGTTGCGAGACCACCTGGGTGACTTCGGGAAATGACATGAAGCTGCGGCGCATCTGCGAGACCATCCCCGCGCCGTGATCCAGCGAGATCGTGAGCGGCATCGTCGCGCGCGCCCAGATATTGCCCTCTTCGAGCTTGGGCAGAAACTCGCCGCCCAGCCGGGGAAACAGCGACAGAACGCCGACCACCAGCAGGCCGATCGCTGCCAGCGTCAACCTGGGCCAGTGTGAGCACGCGCACGAACAGGCCGTGGTAGAAGCGGCGAATTCGTTCCCATAGGAAGTTGCTGGACCCTTTCATGTCCTTGCCGAGCATGAAGGACGCGAGCACTGGCGAGAGCGTCGACGCGAGCACGATCGCGGTGACCGAGCGCGTAGGCGTAGGTGTGCGACATCGGCGAGAAGATCGCGCCCTCAACGCCGCGCATCGTGAACAGCGGCAGGAACGCGATCATGAAGATCAGCGTCGAGAAGAACATCGGGCCGCCCACCTCCAGCGCCGCCCGCAGGATCCCGCTCTGGACGCTCTCGTGCGGAGATTCGCCCGAGGTCAGATGGCGATGGATGTTCTCCATCACGATTACGCTGGTGTCGATGATGATGCCGAAGTCGATCGCGCCCAGCGAGATGAGATTGGCGGGTGTGTCCGACAGACGCATCAGCGTGAACGCGCCCAGCAAGGCCAGCGGGATGTTGATCGCGGCGATGATCGCGGTGCGCAGGTTGCCGAGGAAGAAGACCAGCACCAGGAACACCAGCGCCATCCCGATCGTAAGGTTCTCGATCACGGTGCGCAGCGTGGTGTTGACCAGTCCGGTGCGATCGTAATAGGGGATCACTTTGTAGCCGCGCGGCATCAGGCCCGAGCGGTTGATGGCGGCGACCTTGGCCTCTACGCCCTTGAGCGTCTTGAGCGTGTTGCCGCCGCGGCGCATCAGGACGATACCGGTTACGACCTCGTCGCGATCGACCGCGTTACGCTGCGCCATCCCGACGATCCCGAGGCGCGGCGCGTATCCGATGCTCACGTCGGCGACGTTCGCCACGCGGATCGGAGTGGACTTGCTGGTCGACAGCACGATGTTGCTGATGTCGTCGAGCGAGTGGATGAACCCGATGCCCCTCACATCGAAGGCCTGCTCGCCCACGGTCAGGTAGTTGCCGCCCACGTTGGTGTTGGAATTCGATATCGAGCTGATCAGCGTCGAGAGCGGAACCTGATAGTAATTGAGTTTCTGCGGGTCGACGTTGACGTGATATTCCTTCGTGAGTCCGCCGAAACCCGAAACGTCGAGCACGCCCGGCACCGTCTTGAGCTGTTTCTCGAGCACCCAGTCCTCGACCTCTTTTTCGCCGATAAGGTCGCGATAGGGACTTTGTATCCAGTAGCGGTAGATTTCGCCGATCGGATTTTCGGGCGAAATGCCCGCCACGATCCCCTGCGGCAGCGAGATAAAGCCGAGGTGGTTGATGGTCTCGACCCGATCCTGGTAGTAGTCGCTCTCCCACTCGAAGTAGCATCTGACGTCGGAGAGGCCGAACAGCGAGATCGATCGCATCGCCTGAAGATCGCGCGAGCCCGGCAAGTCCCACCTCGAGCGGCACCGTGACGAGCTTCTCCACTTCCTCGGCGCTGAGTCCGTTGGGCAGAGTCAGCACCTCGATCATCGGCTGCACCGGATCGGGATAAGCCTCGATATCGAGCTCGGCGAAGGAATAGGCGCCGGCGATCACGAGCGCCAGCGCGGCGCCGATGACTATTACGCGCTCGTTGAGCGCCAGTTCCATCAGCGCGCGAATCATGGGGCAGCTCGATACTCCCTGCTACGAACTCTCGCCGTGGGCCACGTGCCAGAGCGCGTCGACCTGGATCGATTCGCTGGAAACCACCCGCTCGCCGCCGCTGAGTCCCGCGATGACGCGCGCGTAGCCCTGCTCGTTCCATGAACCAATATTCACTCGCCGCCGCTCGAGCAGGCCCCCTCCGGCCTGCACGAATGCATAGTAGCTGTCGGTTTCGAACACCAGCGCGGTCTGTGGAACCACCAGGGCCGCGCCTGGAGCGGTATCGATCCTGACGCGCACCAGCATCTGGGGTTTCAGCCTGTCACCGGGATTGCGTACATCGCATCGGATCTGCGCCGTATGGGTGCTCGGATCGATGTTCGGGCTGAGCTTGGCGATCGTGCCCTTGAAGACCTGATCCGGAAACGCGGTCGCGACGGCTTCGAGTTGCTGGCCCTCATGCACCCGAGCGAGATCGTCCTCGTAGATATCGGCCGTGATCCAGACGTCGTCGAGCGTGCCGACCGAGAACAGCACATCGCCTGGATTCACAGCGCCGCCGCGGATCGCTTTCTTGTCCACCACGATCCCGCTGATGGGCGCGCGCATCCACACGGTGGGGCTCGGCGCTGTTAACGCCGCGATGTCAGAGTCCTGCATCCCCAGCAACTCGAGTTTGCGCTTGGCTGCCGATACCATCGCCGAGGCCAGCCCGCCGGTGTCGGCAATACCGGGCATCGCGCTCAGCCGCGAAGTCGAGAGCGACTGCAAATACTCGGCCTGCGCGGTTATGAAATCGGGGCTGTAGAGCGCGACGATCGACTCGCCGCGCCGGACCGTGTCCCAAAGCGAAACGTGTGTGTCCTCAATTCGCCCGCTGACTCGCGAGACAATCGACGCAACCCGGCGATCGTCGAAGGTGATCTGTCCGCTGGTTTCGAGCATGGCGGGCAACTGCACTCGGGTCACCGTCGCGAAGCTCATCCCGGGCAGGTCCTTCTGATCGAGTTTCATCAGTTCGGGACCGCCGGACTGATGGATAAGCTGCGGGATCGCTGGCGTCGGTTCGCCGGCGGCGCGGCTGGCGGGCGAGCTTTCGCATCCGGCGCCAAGCACGGCGATCGCGCCCGCCACCATCGCAGCCAGCCGGTATCGACACGCGATCATTTCGGTATCGGTTCCCCGATTGCCTGTTCCAACGCAACTCTCGCGGCGAGGAACTGGTTGGCTCCCTGCAAGTAAGCGGCGCGCGAATCGTAGCTCCGCAGCAGCGATGCGCTCAGGGTCGCGAAGTCAACCTTGCCGGCGGAGTACGCTACCAGCGCGACCTCGAAATCCTCGCGCGCCAGCGGAATCAGCGTGTCGCGATAGAGCATCGCGGTTCTATAGCCGAGTTGCGCCGAGCGATATAGCTCCGTAACTGTCGCGGCGGTCTGGCTCTTCAGCGAGCCCAGGTCGTAGCGCGCCGCATCCAGATCATAGCCGGCCCTGGTTACGTCTTCTCGCTGCCTGAGCCAGAAGAAAATCGGCAGGTTGAAACCAATCGTGATGCTGTGATCTTCAATGCGATTCGGCGCCGGCGCGCCGCTGGTCGTAAGGTAATGGTCGAAAAAATAGCCGGCCTGATAGTCGGGAGCATATTCGAGCCTCGCCAATTGCTGAGCGACCTCGGATGTGCGCTCGCTTAGCGCCGCCTGGATGATCTCCTGGCGAACCTCGATTGCCCGCTCGGAGAGCGTGTCGAGCGGCGTCTCGATAGGCTTGAGCTCCAAGCGCCGATCGAGCGGCAGCGGCTCGTCCGGACGCCGGTCCAGGAGCTGGTTCAACCGGGTCTCATCGTTCTGCTCGGCGACGCGCGATTGATCCCCCTGTTGACGCGCCGCGGCGAGGTCGAACTCGGCACTGATGAAGTCGTCCTGCGTGACCTGGCTGGCGGAATAGGCTGCCTGAGTAACCCGCAGGACGCGCTCAAGGTTGGCGACCCGCTCCGCGGTCACATCCGCAAGCGCATCGTCAAGCAGATCCTGGTAAAAGGCGGTCTGGGTCTGCGCGCGGAGGTCCCGAAGCGTCGCGACGTAGGTCAGGCGAGCGATCTCGGCGGTGCGCTTGGCGTTGTCGGCCTGCAGAAGCGCCTTGCCCGGGAACTGAAACGATTCGGTGACCTGCAGAGTATGTTCCGAAGCTTGCTGGAACGGGTTGCGGGCGCTGTCGATGTTCATGAAAGTGAAGATCGGGTCGGCCGGCGCGTAGTTCTGCCGGATCGAATGCTCCGCGCTTTTCCATCGCGCCCGCGCCGATTTTACCTGCGGGTTCGCTTCGAACGCGAACTCGACCAACTGGTCGATCGTCAACCCCGGCTCGGACGTCGCCGCATCGGCTCGTATCGCGGCCACGAGCAGCAGCGCTGCGGCCACAATCGCATTCATTGCGCGCATCGCTCTTCACCAGCCTGCGTAGTGCGGTGTGGTAATCCCGCCTAGAGCCGCGGCCTTGCACCCGGCCTGACCGGCGCGGCTCTCCGGACAGAGAACGCCCCGGAACACCAATCAATAGGTACTAGCATTTTGACCCCGGCTAGTCACGAATAGACGAATGAAGGGCTTGGCCGCCTCGCGCTCCCGGAGATGGCGACGGAAGCGAGGTCGGTGTTGGAACGGCGATCGCTGCCGGCGAGCTTGCGGTCACCGGCGCAATCGCGCGCAAGTTCGCCCCCGGGTGCAACAGCGGAGAAGGGAGAATCATATCAGTCAGCGGAAATTGGGGAAGAATCAAACTCGCTCTCGGCGGCTGCGTGAAATCAAAGTCGTTGCTCAAGTCGCCAAGCGCGGGAACCTCCTCGCGCACGGTGGGGCGCGGGTCGGGACGGCCGTCGGTGTTGGGATCCAGGCGCTGCCCGCCGAGAAAGTTGTCTTCGATGAATTTCACGTACGCATCGAAGCTGAGCGTCTGATGGTCGATGTAACCTGACCTGGCATAGGGAGAGATCACCATCGCGGGAACGCGCAGGCCGTAGCCATTCTGGTCCACCTCGATCGGCACGACATGGTCGTAGAAGCCGCCCCAATCGTCCCATGCGATGAAAATCGCGCAGTCATTCCAGTTCGGGCCATTCATCACTGCATTGACCAGGCCGGTGACGTAGGATTGACCGGCGCTGATCAGGGCCGGCGGATGCTCGCTTACGAGCTGATTGGGTACTACCCATGACACCTGGGGCAGCGTTCCCTTCGCCGCCTGCTGATAGAAGTTGTCAACCGGCCGGATATTGCCGAGGTCGCCGTCGTCCCTGACCGTGTCCAACAAGACCAGCGGGTTCCATATTCCGGGCGTACTGGAATCCTGCGCGACCGGCGCGCAATCTTCCTTCTCGTCGTCCTCACAGTCCGGCTCGCCTCCTTGTGTAACGTAGTAGCCCCAACTTACCCCGGCCTGATGGAGCAGATAGGTCAGATCCGTCCACGCATAGATGGGTATGGGCGCGAGACCCGGGTGGTGGCGGCGGTAGTCCGGTGGCAGGCCGGGCCGTTCCAGAGCGTTGACGCAACTGAAGGGATCGTGCGAGTTGCAGAACGCCGACCACTCGGACACCGCAAACAGGTGGGCCGGCAGGCTCCACGACGCGTCGGGCTCGAACATATGATCCTGAAGCACGAACCGGCTCGCATACTCCCAATAGTTCGGAAGCTCGCGGTTGTCGTGGTAACCCATCACGTCAGTTGCCGATCCGACCGTACATAGTGGGTCACTTGCGTCGAGACATCCCCTTTTGCCGGCTTCAGCCTGCGCTACGAAGCCGTCCATGTTTCCGCCGTCGATGTCTGCGATCGCGTTACGGGCACCGTGAGGTCCGCCGCCGTTCGAATCATGGTCGTCGTGGTAGGGCGCTTTACAAATGTGGGTCACAGGATCGGGGCAGCAAACCGTCGGCACCCCGTTGCTCATCGGAATTCCGTCAGCTCCGGGGAACGTGCCGAAATACGAATCGAAAGAGCGGTTCTCCTGCATGATTATGATGATGTGGCCGATCTTGGTCGCCGGCACGACCAGGCTTGCGCGATCGCTTCTCTGCCGGGCGGCCGCAACTCCCGCAGCCGCGGATTGCGGCGGCTCGCGGGGGATTGCCTGAATCGCAGGTATGAGGATCGCCGCAATCGGAATCAGCAACAGAGATGTGCATCGGCCCAGCACTCTTCGGACCGCCCCACCGCCCGAAACCACCTCCATTGCTCTTTTGAGACCGACCGTCTTACAAGTGCGACAAACGCGGACAATCGTTACGCGGCGCGATCACTCTTTCACAACAGGCGATCCAGATCGATGGGACAGCTCACATTCACTTTGAAATGATGTAGTTACCTGGTTGCGATCCGGCGCACACGAGCGCTGGTCAGACCGGCCTGGGGTTCGGTATCGTTCAGTGAGTCGGAGCGGCTCGCACCATGATTCCGATACGCTACAACCTTCGCAGTCTGATGGTGCGGCGGGTCACATCCGCGATGACCGCGATGGGCGTCGCGCTGGTCGTGATGATTCTCTTCATCCTGCTCGGATTCGTCGGCGGCTTGCAACGCAGCTTGCTGATTGCGGGTGGCGCCGGCAACTGGATCGTGCTCGGCAAGGGCGCGCCCGCCGAGCCGGCGAGTTACGTCGGTCACGAAGCGCTTGGCCTGATGCGCGTGCGGCCGGAGATTGCGACCGACGCTGCGGGCGCGCCCCTGATGTCGCCCGAGCTGATCGCCGGGCTGAACGTCTCGCCGGACAAGCGCCGGCTCCAGTTCACCTATCTGCGCGGCGTGCGTCCCATCGCATACGAGGTCCATCGCAACATGAAGCTCGTGAACGGCCATTGGCCGATACGCGGCCACAGCGAATGGATAATCGGACAGAAGCTGGCCGCGAAGTTCCTGTCGCTGAAGCCGGACGCGACATTCCATTACGGACGCCGGACGTGGACCATCGCCGGCGTCTTCTCCGACCGCGACAGCGCGCGCGAGTCGGAAGTGTGGACCGACTTCGATGATCTGAACGAGGACGCGCAGATCAAGGAGCCGCGCTGCAACTCGGTGCATCTGGTGATGCGCCCCGGCATGGCTGATTCGTTCAAGCAGGCGCTGGCGAAAGATCCCCGCCTTCCGTTCGACGTTGTCAGCGAGGCGGATTTCTATGCCGATCAGGCGAAGTTCGCGGACAACCTCCGTTCGCTTGGATTGGTCGTCGCGATCACGCTGGCGATCGGCGCAGTCTTCGGCGGCATGAACACGATGTATGCGGCGGTGGCGCGCCGCGGCCGCGAGCTGGGCGTGCTGCGCGCCCTGGGCTTCGATCGCGGCAGCGTACTGCTGAGCTTCGTGCTCGAAAGCCTGATCATCGGATTGGCCGGCGGAGCGGCGGGCGAGGCGCTTGCGGTTGCGATCGCGTACGCGATCGGACTTAACAGCCGGCAGATGAACGTCGGCAGCTTTTTCTTCTCGTATCGCCCCAACCTGGCCGGCGCGATAGCGGGAATCGTCGCGGCCGTGATTATCGGCGTGATGGGTGGCCTGATGCCGGCGTGGCGCGCGTCCAGAATTGGCGTGATCGACTCGCTGCGCGAGGCGTGACGCCGCCACGAACGCATCGTGAAGATCCTCGTCATCGCGATTCGCAACCTGCGCCGCCAACTGCGCCGGACGGCGCTGACCGCGCTGACCGTCGCACTTGCCACTTTCATCTTTACGGTGCTGGTATCGGTGCCGGCCTCGATGGATCGAATTGTCGACGAAGCCGCCAAGGGGTTGCGGTTGATCGTGACGGCGCCCAATGCCTACAAGTTGCCGGTCCGCTATCGCGACGTAATCAAGGGGCTGCCGCACGTGACCGCGTGCGTTGCCGAGATTCAGTGGAGCGCCATCTACCAGGACCCTCGCGATCCGATCACGGCCTTCGGCGTCGATTCCGATGTCGGACTGGTTTTCAACGACGCCGACTACCAGCTCCGGCCCGACGAGATCGAGCAACTGCAGCACGACCGGCGTAACGCGATGATCGGCAGGGTCTTGATGCGGCAGCATAAGTGGCGCCTCGGCCAGCAGATCACGCTGCGCAATCCCGGCGATCCGAATCTGACCCTCACCTTCATTCCGACGGTCGAAGTTCCCGCCAGGCACGCGCCCAACGCCTTCGTCTTTCGCCGCGAGCTGCTGGACGAGGCGGTGAAGAAACACTACGGTGCCGACATCACGGACCGCGCGTCCTTCCTGGCCGTGCGCGTCGACCATCAGGAAAACATTCCGCTCGTGATCGATGAAATCGATTCGCGCTTCCATAATTCGGAAGCCGAAACCGAGACCCTCACCGAAAGCGATGCGCTCGCCAACGGCATGTCCGCGCTCGGCGACGTGCGCGGGATCATCTACAGCCTCTGCGCGGTGGTGCTGATGACCGTACTGCTGGTCGCCGCCAATTCGCTGGCGATGACGGTGCGCGAGCGAGTCGCGGAGGTCGCCGTGATGCGCGCGCTCGGATTCGGCCGCGGACACGTCGCGATGATGCTGCTGACAGAAGCGGCGATGATCGGCGCAATCGGCGCGGCAACCGGTGCCGCGGTCGCGCGCGCCCTTTTCGGCGGCGGTATCACGCTGGGCGCAGTCCTGGGCGGCGCGGGCTATATGGAGGTCCGTCCAGCGGTGGCACTGGAGGGTTTCATCGTCGCAGTCGCAATCACCCTGCTCAGCGCGGCGATACCGGTGATCGGCGCGCTCCGGATACGCCCCGCCCTCGCCTTCCGGCAGATCGTTTAGCATGATGCCTCTCCCGCGCCTGCGGCCTGGTCCGCAGGCGCAAGCTGGGAGGCCGTCGAGCGATTTGCCGACAAGTCGCTCGACGGGTGAGGGCACATGCACACCGCCCGGTTTGCGATTACTATCGCTACGAGCAAACGCTCCGCTCTGATAGGCTGAAGTCAACCAAACGTGGAGCATTCAATGGCAAACGAAGTGCAAGCCCCGGACAAGTTTTTTCTGACCCGGTTCGGAATGAGCGAGCGTGCCTTCGAGCGGATTCTGGATACCGCGCTCGAGCGCAAGGCCGACTACGCCGACCTCTATTTCGAATATCGTGACGCCGAATCGATCGGCCTTGAAGAATCGATGGTCAACCGGACCAGCAAGAGCGTGAGCCACGGCGTGGGAGTGCGCGTCTGCGCGGAAGATCGCACCGGCTACGCATACTCGGACGAGGTCACGATCGACCGGATGAAGCTGGCGGCCGAGGCGGCGCGCGCGATCGCCGATCAACGCGGCGACCGCGCGGGCGTGGTCCAGGTTGGCCGGCCCGTCGCGCGCCATTCGCTCTACGAGCTGCAGACCACTCCGCTCGACGTTCCGGTCGAAGAGAAGGCCCGCCTGCTCAACGAGATCGACCGGGTCGCGCGAGCATCCGACCCGCGCGTAAAGAACGTGATGGCGTCGTTCGCGGCCGAGCGCAAGGTCGTGATGATCGTCAATAGCGACGGCCGAGTCGCGGCCGACATCCAGCCGCTCTGCCGCCTCAGCGTTTCGGTAATCGCGGAGGACGGCGCCAACCGGCAGGTTGGAACCTTCTCCGGCGGCGGGCGCGTGGAGTATCGCTACTTGCTCGAGGGCGAGCGCTGGAAGCAATACGCGCTGGAAGCGGTGCGCCAGGCGATCGTGAACCTCGACGCGGCCGATGCTCCCGCCGGCGAGATGGTGGTCGTGCTGGGGCACGGATGGCCGGGAATTCTGCTCCACGAGGCGATCGGTCACGGACTCGAAGGCGACTTCAATCGCAAGGGCGTCTCCGCGTTCAGCAATCGCATCGGGCAGCAGGTCGCGAGCCCGCTCTGCACGGTGATCGACGACGGAACGATTCCCAATCGGCGCGGCAGCCTCAACATCGACGACGAAGGCACGCCGACTTCGCGTACCGTGCTGATCGAAAAGGGAATCCTGCGCGGCTACCTGCAGGACACGCTCAACGCGCGCCTGATGAAGATGGCGCCGACCGGAAACGGGCGGCGCGAAAGCTTCGCGCACAGTCCGATGCCGCGGATGACCAACACCTTTATGCTGGCCGGCGAATCGACGCCCGAGGAGATCATCGGATCGGTCAAGCACGGGCTCTACGCGGTCAGCTTCGGCGGCGGCCAGGTCGATATCACCAACGGCAAGTTCGTCTTCTCGGCTAGCGAGGCGTACCTGATCGAAGATGGCCACGTGACGCGGCCAGTCAAAGGCGCAACTCTGATCGGCGACGGACCGGACGTGCTGACGCGGGTCTCGATGGTCGGCAACGACCTCGAGCTCGATTCGGGTATCGGAACCTGCGGCAAGGACGGGCAATCGGTGCCCGTCGGCGTCGGGCTCCCGACCACCCGAATCGACGGCATCACAGTCGGCGGCACGCACGTTTAAGAGTTTAGGAGATATAGATGGCGGGCGGAGTTATCGACGGAGGCCTGGAACTGGCGCAGTGGGCGCTCTCGGAAGCGTCGCGCAACGGAGCGACGGCCGCCGAAATCCTGATCGTAAGCGCCGAGTCGCTCGCCGCGGGCGTCAGGCTCGGCGAGGTCGAGAAGCTCAAGAGCTCGCGTGAACGGCGGCTTGGCCTGCGCATCTTCACCGGTCAGTCTTCAGCCACCGCGTCGACTGCGGACTTTGAACGCGCATCTGTCGGCAGCTTCGTCGCGTCTACTGTGGCGCTGGCGCGGCTGACCGCATCCGATCCATGGTCGGGCCTTCCCGATCCTGCGCTTCATCCGCGCGAGCTCGTCGAGCTGGAGCTGAGCGATCCGGCCCATCGAATTATCGAGGCCGACAAAGCGCTCGCGATGGCCCGCGCGGCGGAAGCCGCGGCCTTGAAGCTCGACGCCCGGATCAAAAACTCAGAGGGCGCGGAGTTCGATTCGGGCTGTTACAGCGTGCTGTTCGCGAACAGCCAGGGCTTCTCGGGTGAATACGCCGGCACCTCGTACTCGCTGAGCGTCGTTCCGATCGCGCAGAACGGCGGCTTGATGCAGCGCGACTACTGGTACACCGCGAACCGCCGCTACGACAAGCTCGAAGATCCCGAGTCGGTCGGGCTCACCGCGGCGCGTCGCGCGCTCAGGCGGCTCGGCGCCCGCAAGATCAAAACGACCCGCGCGCCGGTGGTGTTCGATCCCGACCTGGCCGGCGGGTTGATCCGTTCGATGGCGAGTGCGGCGTCGGGTCCGGCGCTCTACCGGGGCGCGTCCTTTCTGATTGGCAAGCTCGGCACTCAGGTGGCCTCGCCCAACGTGACGATCGTCGACGACGGCACAATCGTGGGCGGACTCGGATCGAAACCGTTCGACGGCGAGGGACTCAAGACCTCGCGCAAGGCGATCGTCGAGAACGGCATGCTTGCAACTTACCTGCTCGATACCTACTCGGCGCGAAAGCTGAAGCTCGCCGCGACCGGGAACGCCGCCCGTTCCGTCGGCGAAGCCCCCTCGGTGAGCCCGGCCAATCTCTATCTCCAGCCCGGCCCTTACTCGCCGGCGGAGATAATCCGCTCGGTGAAGCAGGGTCTGTACGTTACCGAGCTGATCGGGTTCGGTATCAACATGGTAACGGGTGACTATTCGCGCGGCGCGATGGGGATGTGGATCGAAAACGGCGAGCTCACCTACCCGGTGCAGGAGATCACGATCGCCGGCAACCTCAAGGACATGTTTCAATCGATCGAGATGATCGGCAACGACCTGCACTGGCGCTCGTCCACCGCGTCGCCGACGATCAAGATCAGCGAGATGATGATCGCGGGCGAGTGAGGTTCACCTTCACCCGCGCCGCTTCGCGCCTCCTAACCCCTCTCCCTGACCAGGGAGAGGGCGCGCGGCGCGGCGCTTGCTCTTTTCTTTGCAAACGCCGTGACGCGCGGGTGAGGGTGAACCCCGCCTGAGAGTTGCACAACGACGGCCGTGTCGCATCGGCGCAACACTGCCGATCCCGCAACGCTGAACCGCTCGGTTGATCGCCTTTGGCACACCTAGCCACGGCGAAATTCCGCGTGTTATACGCGGATCGGCCCTCAGCTTTAGGCATCGTACTTGCTCACCAATAGGGTGGTTTCGGGAAAGCCGGGAGAGGCTGATGGCAGGTTTGGGGGAAAATCGAGAGGCGGTGGACGACAGCCGCGAGCTGTCCGCGAAGCGCGCCGAGCTTCTGGCGCAAATCGAGTCCCTGCGCCAGATGAAGGCGCAGCTCGAAGACGACGTCGCCAAACTTGAGTCGGCGCGCCCCGCTCTCTCGGAGCGGCTGAGCCCCGGCGAACTCTCGCTGCGAACGATTTTCGACGCGACCCTCGACGCGATCGTGGTGCTTCGCATCTCGCGTGAACAGAACGTCACACCCCCGGCGGCCGGCGCGCCCGCGGCCGCCACCGCCGAAAATGGCACTCCACCAGCCGGCCAAGCCGCCGCCGGCCAGATCGCCCGCTTCGTCGATCTCAACCGCGGGTTTGAGCAGCAGTTCGGTTTCGCCCGCGACGAGTTGATCGGCAGGAAGTTTGGCGAACTCGCGATGTGGATCGACGCGGAGGCGCGCGATCATATCGTGCGCGAGCTGTTCGGCCGCGGGCGGATCGAGAACATGGAGGCCGAGCTCCGCACCAAGCAGGGACGCCCGATTCCGTGCCTGTTGTCGGCAAAACTGGTCGAAGCCGCGGGCGAACGATACGCCGTCGGCATCGCACGCGACATCTCGGAAATCAAAGAGACCGAGCGCAAGCTCCAGCAGAGCGAGGAAACTTTCCGCAAGCTGTTCGACGTCAATCTCGATCGCATGACCATCGTCGACCTTAACACCGGCAAATTCGTCGACGTCAATCAAGAGTATGTCAGAGCCACCGGCTACAGCCGCGAAGAGGTGGTCGGCAAGCGCTCGCGCGATTACAATGCCTACGTCAACCCCGACGACAATGCCCGGCTGGTCAAGGAGCTGAGAGAGCGCGGCGAAATCCGAAACATGGAGATTGACTTCCGGCGCAAGGACGGCGCAATCGTGCCATGTCTGCTTTCGGCGACGCTGTTCGATCTGCGCGGGCACATCTGCTGTCTCACTGTCACGCGGGACATCTCGACGCTCAAGGAAACCGAACGCGAGCTCGTCGAAGCGCGCGAAGCGGCGTTGGCGGCGTCGCGCGCCAAGTCCGAGTTCCTCTCCAGCATGTCCCACGAAATCCGCACCCCGATGAATGCCGTGCTCGGGATGGCGGAACTGCTCTCGGAGACCGGGCTCGACCTCGAGCAGCGCAAGTACCTCAACATCATGATCAACAACGGCAACGCGCTGCTCGATTTGATCAACGATATTCTCGACCTGGCCAAGGTCGAGGCGGGCCGGATCGAGCTCGAGCAGACGCCTTTCGATCTGCGCGAATTGACCGACCGGATCTGCGAGACGCTGGCGGTTCGCGCCCATTCAAAGCGCCTCGAGCTCGTATGCCGGATCGTGCCCGGCGCCGCGATCGGCCTGTGCGGCGATCCGCTGCGGCTGCGCCAGATCCTGATCAACCTGATCGGCAACGCGATCAAGTTCACGCAGTCGGGATCGATCATCCTTACCGTAGAGCAGGAAGCGCTCGAACAGGGATCGGCGCTGCTCCGTTTCTCGGTCGCCGACACCGGAATCGGGATTACTAAGGGCCAGGCCGAAAAGATCTTCGCCAACTTCACGCAGGCTGACTCTTCGACCACCCGCAGATACGGCGGTACGGGGCTTGGCCTGGCGATCGTGAAGCGGCTGGTCGAGCTGATGGGGGGCAAAATCTGGGTGGAGAGCGAAGTCGGCAAGGGCAGCACCTTTCATTTCACCGCCCGCTTCGCGGTCGACGACGAAGCCATCGCGCGCGATGATTCGACCGTCGCTGCGCTGGATCTCAGCGGCGTGCGCACGCTGGTGGTGGACGATACCGCGGTCAACCGGCTGATCCTGCGCGAGATGCTCACCGCGAAGGGCGCGCTCGTCACCGAGGCCGGAAGCGGCGAACAGGCGCTGGCCCGGCTCGTCCTCGCCGAGCGGGACGGCAATCCATTCGAGCTGCTGGTGCTCGACTGCCGGATGCCGGGAATCGACGGCTTCGAGGTCGCGAGGCGGATCGGAGCGCTGAGATGCCGCGCAATAACGCTGATGCTCACCTCCGACGATTTCACTGTCAGCTCCGCCAAGCTGCGCGAGCTCAGGATCCACGCCTATCTGGTAAAGCCGATCCGCCGCCAGGATCTGTACGAAGCGATCGCAGAGGCGAGAGCGGAGGCCGGCAGCGCCAGGGCCGACGCTGCCGCACCTGCCAACGGCGCGCCGGTCGCCCAAATGCAGCCCCAGACCGGTCGGCCGCTTCGGATTTTGCTCGCCGAAGATTCGGCCGACAACCGCCTGCTGATCGCGGCCTACCTCAAGAACACGCCTCATCAGCTCGATACGGCTGACAACGGCGAGATCGCCGTGACCAAGTTCGCGGCCGACCCCTACGACTTGATCCTGATGGACATGCAGATGCCGGTGATGGACGGCTACAGCGCGACGCGCGAAATCCGCAAATGGCAGAGCGAGCGCGCGATGGCGCCGGTGCCGATCATCGCGCTGACCGCGTCGGCGCTCAAGGAAGACGTGCAGAGGAGCCTGGAGGCCGGATGCGATCAGCATGTCGCCAAGCCGGTCAGAAAGGCGACGCTGCTCGCGGCGGTCCGCGACATCGCAAAGAAGCAGAGCGACGTGGCATCCAGGCCACCGGCTCCGTCAGCATCCTGAGCCCAAGCCTCGAATCCAGCCCTGCCCGCCGCCGTTTGACTCCGCGCGCGAACGCCTCTAAGTTTCGCCACTATGAAACTCTACGATTTCGCGATGGCTCCCAATCCGCGGCGCGTGCGAATCTTCCTGGCCGAAAAGGGAATCGAGGTCCCGATGGTTCAAGTCAATATCGGCAGCGCCGACAACCGTAAGCCCGACTTCCTCGCCAAGAACCCGATGGGGACGTTGCCGGTGCTCGAGCTCGACGACGGCACCCATTTGTCCGAGTCGGTCGCAATCTGTCGCTACTTCGAGGAACAGAAACCCGATCCGCGGCTGATGGGCGTCGACGCCAAGGACCGCGCGATCGTCGAGATGTGGAACCGGCGGATGGAACTCGATCTGTTCTTCCCGGTCGCACAGGCCTTCCGCAACACCAGCGACTTCTTCAAGGGCCGCATCCCGCAGGTCCCGGAATGGGGCAGCGTATGCAAGGAATCGGCGCTGAAGCGGATGGAATGGCTGGACAAGGAATTGGCGAACCGCCAGTTCATCGCCGGCGATCGCTACAGCATCGCCGACATCACCACGCTGGTCGCGATCGACTTCGGCCGCCTGACCAATATCCGAATTTCACCCGAGCAGACGAATCTCGCCCGATGGCATCAGGCGGTCTCATCCCGCCCCAGCGCCAAGGCCTGAACAATCTTTGGGTGGGCGGGCTCCGACTCGCCCCCCCTTCCTTCCGGGGAAAACGCTGGAGCTTCCGTGGTCTTGACCATCGGCCTCAGCGCACATTATTGTGTCCATAGGTGTACACAATGGCTTCCAAGGAAACTGTGCGTGTCGGCATCCGCGAGTTTCGTGAGAACCTCGCAAGCTACCTGCTCGAGAGTGACGTACCGGTCGTAGTGACCCGTCACGGAGACACGGTCGGCTATTACATCCCAGCTCGCCGGAGCCGCTCGGAGACCGAACGGGCAGCCCTGAAGGAAGCCGCCGCACGGCTGCAAACAATGCTCGCAGCCGAGGGAATCCGCGAAGACGAAATCGTGCGGGATTTCGCGCGCTGGAGGGCTGGCAAGCGCAGATGAGCGCGCGAAGGGGCCTCGTTCTTGATGCAAACATCATCATTCGCGCTGTGTTTGGCGAACGGGTCCGCCCAATACTGGAGCACTTCGAGCACGCGGCGGACTTCTACAGTCCCGATGTCTGCTTTGACGACGCCCGGCGCTACGTCTCCGACCTCTGCAACGACCGGAGACTGGACGCGGGCCTTTCCCTTTCGGTTCTCAATCAAGTAGGCAAGCTGGTTTCACTCGTTGACCGCAGCCTGTATCTCGACAGGGAAGAGGACGCACGCAAGCGCATCCAGGACAGAGACCCTGACGACTGGCCGGTTGTAGCGGTCGCTCTGCTGCTGGACTTTCCGGTCTGGACCGAAGACGCGGACTTCTTCGGCGCGGGCGTGGCTACGTGGACGACAAAGACGGTTGAGCTTTACCTTCGCGAAGGCGTGTGACTGGTGCCGATATGATTCGTCGGGCCAAGTTGAGCCATCAGATCAGCGGCGGCTGGTCTCGATTGCCTGTGACGCCGCCGAGGACGGCGGCGGCGGGCCGTAGATCTGGTACACCATCACATACACCAGCACGCCTGTGACGGATACGTAGATCCAGATCGGCCAGGTCCAGACTGCGATTCGGCGATGGGATGCGAAGCGGCCGCGTAGCGCTCGCGACAGCGTGATTATCGCCAGCGGCACGATCGCCGCCGCCAGCGCGATATGAGAAATCAGCATCGTGAAGTACGCCGGCCGAATCCATCCCTGGCCGGTGAAACGCACGTCGCCGACTTCGTAGTGATAAAAAAGGTACGAAGCGAAGAAGACCGCCGAGACCGCGAACGCCGCGATCATGCAAACGCGATGGGCCCGCACCTGTCCGCGCTTGATGAAGACGAACCCGGCGAGCAACAGCACCGCCGCGATGCTGTTGAGCGTGCCGTTGAGCGGTGCAATCCACAAGTAGGATGACAAGATGCCCTCACCCGGCGAGCGCGGCGCTCGCCGACCCTTCGACTTCGCTCAGGGCGTGCCTCACCTCCCCGGTCATCGCCACCGGCGCGGGGACGAGGTGAAGAAAGAACGCATCGCTACGACGACGGCGGCGTTGCGGGAGCCGGCGACTCGCCGGCGGGGGCGGCTATCTGCTGATGGGCGTCGTCGTGCGCCCACATCCGAGCCGTCAGGTCCGGCAACAGCATGAAGGTCAGGAAGGTCACCAGCATCACCGGTATGAACGCGATAATCGCGAGCGTTCGCCGCTCGAACCTCAGATGCATGAAGTACATCGCGACCAGCGTCGCCTTGGCCCACGCCAGCGCGACCAGAAAGGCGATCTTCAAGACGCCGGGAAACCATGCATAGACCGCGAGCTCGGCTGCGGTCAGGACGCTCAAGTAAATGAAGATCGCGATATAGCTGGACTCCTCGGCCGCTTCAATCGTGGTTGCTGAACTCATGGTACGGTTTTGCTCCGTTGCGTAGTCAGGCCATCAAATCAAATAGACGAAAGTGAAGATCAAGATCCACACCAGGTCGACGAAGTGCCAGTAAAGCCCCGCGATCTCGACCAGGTTGGCCTTGCTCCGGTCCATCTTGCCGGCGAGCCCTCTGAACCAGTATACCGCGTTGTAGATCACGCCGCCGGTGACGTGGCATCCGTGGAAGCCGGTCAGAATGAAAAACGTCGCGCTGAACAGACTGGTCTTGATCGATAGTCCTTTGTCCCAAATCAGCTCGTGCCACTCCCTGGCCTGCATCCCGAGAAACGCGAGGCCGCCGAGGATCGTCAGGCCAAGGAACAACTGGAATCTCGGCATGTTGCCGTGCTTGATCGACGACAGCGCCTCGACCATCGTCAAGCTGCTGACGATCAAAATGAACGTCATAATCGCAGTGAACGTGATGCCCAGATACTGCGCCGGGTCGGGCCAGTTGACGTTGTCCATCCTGAGCGCCGCATAGGCCGCGATCGCCGCGCCGAAGGTCATCGCGTCGGCGACCAGGAAGATCCACATCCCGAGCTTGCCCCAGTTTTCGGGGGTAAGCGGAGATTCAGCCGGGTCCTGATGGAGGCCCGCGTGGGTCTCGTGAGAGTGCGTATCAAGTGTCGCGGCCTGGCTCATAGCAGATTCCTTTTCCCCTGGCGTAATCCCGGTTGCAAGCGATCTCTATTGGACGTGCGGTACGGGCACGCCGTCGCCGGCGGCGCGCCGCTTCTTCATCGCGCTCCGCCACGAAAGGTAAATGATCCCCGCGAAGATGCCGAAGATGAAATATGGAGAAAACATCATGAACAGCACGCTGGCGTGAAAGGCGAAGATCGCGTGATCGCCGGGCGGAAGCCCGCACATCAGACACGCGAGCGCGCTCCTTGGCGCCGCGATCAGAGTCGCACCCGCCAGCGCTGCAATCAGCGCCAAATTCATGCTCGCGCCCAATCTCGAAAGCCTCATCTCGATTAGCCTCATCGCGTCAACTTACATCAAGTAGACCAGGCCGAACAGCAGCGGCCAGATCGCGCATACGAAGTACCAGTAGATCGCGCAAAGCTCGACGGCGGCGCAGTTCTTCGCGCTGTAACGTCCGCGCATCGCGATCGCGCAAACGCAGGCCAGCCAGATGACGCCCGCGACCACGTGCAATCCGTGGCATCCGATCAGGACGTAGAAAGTCCCGCCGTAGGCGCCGCTGGAGAGCCGCAGCCCATGCGAGATCAGCCGCACCCATTCGCTGCCCTGCACGCCAAGGAAAGTCACGCCGAGGACCAGCGTCGTGCCCAGCCACTGCCTGAGCATACGGCGCTGGTTGCGATGGATCGCGCGGACCGCCAGCGTCATCGTGATCGCGCTGGACAGCAGCACAAAGGTGTTGGCCCAAGTGACCTGAATCGGAAGCCGCGGCAATCCCGGCGGCGGCCAGAACGCCGAGGCCAGCCGGTATACCAGGAACGAGCCGATCAGCCCGCTGAAGAGCATCATCTCGGAGGCGATCACGATCAGGATCGCGAGCGTGGCGCTGCTGATGAATGGCTGCTCGCGCCCGGCATCGCCGGTCGCGGGATAGCTCGCGAAGCCCGGCCTTCTGGCCGGAGCGAGCGGCCTTATTCTGGAAACCGCGGCGGGCGCATTGGGCGGCATCTCAGTTCTTCACCAAAATGGTCACGACCGAGACCATCATCAAAAAGGCCATTACGCCGAGAAGAACCATCGCGATCTTGCGATTCCGCGCGTGACGATCGCGAAAGGGATCGATACTCCTGCGGGCGGCGGTGATGTTCCTGATCGTTGCCGGCATAGCCCGAATCCTCACGCCCGATCCAGCGCGAGCACCAGCAACACCAAAGGCAGATAGACGACCGAGGCGAGCACGACGTGCCGCGCTGCGGCCGCGGTCGTCGGAGCGAGGCTGAGCCTGAACGCGAAGAACAGGAACGCGAACCCGAGCGCCGCCGCAACCACCAGATACGTGATCCCGGCGAAGCCCATCAGGGTGGGAAGCGTGCCCGCCACCAGCAGCGCCCCGCAGGTGCCGACGATCACGGCGCTGGTCGGGTTGCCGCGTTCATTCTCATCCGGCAAAAGACGGATTCCGGCGCGGGCGTAATCGATCTGGTACAGCCGGGCGATCGCGAGCGCGTGAGGCAATTGCCACAGGAACATGATCGCGAACAGCACCATCGCTTCGGCGCCGATCGTGCCGCGCGCCGCGGCCCATCCCGCGACCGGCGGCAGCGCGCCGGGAATCGCGCCGACGATATTACAGGCCCACGAGACGCGCTTGAGCGGCGTGTATCCGAACAGATAGACCACCGCGATCGAGAGCACGACTGCCGCGCTGAGCAGGTTCACTTCGGCCCACAGAATCGCCAGTCCCGAGACGGTCGCGGCGATTCCAAACGCGAGCGCCTGGGCCGGAATGATACTGCCGACCGGCAACGGACGCCTCCGCGTCCGATGCATCAAGGCGTCGAGGTCGCGTTCGATATATTGATTCAGCGCAAGCGTGCCGCCCGCCGCCAGCGCCGTGCCGATCAGGAGCTTGAGCGCGAGCGCGTGGTCGAACAATTCGCCGCTGCCCAAATAGAACCCAACCAACGTGGTCAGGAGCACCATAGCCACGACCCGCGGCTTGGTCAGCGCCAGGTAGTCGGCGGCGCGCGTCCGTATCCGCGCGATTCCGCTCTCGATCGTAAGCGCCTGGGCGTTCACGCGATCATTCCGTCATGGAGCACGCGGTCGGGTGCGCCGATTTGCGAGAGCACCGGCGTCGAGACCGAGGCGCCGTGCAACAAGCGAAATGCGCGCAGCGTGAGCGTCAGACTGGTGGCAAGGACCGCCGCGCCGACCGCAACGTGAGCGGTAGTCGGTATCACCGCGCGCTCGCTCCAGATCGTGATCGCGCCAAGGCCGATCTGAATGCCGAGCAGGACGATCAGGCCCAGCGCCGGACGCCGCAGCCACGATTCGTCGCGATAGGCGGCGAGCACTCGCGCCACGGTCCAGAGGACGAAGCCTGTCACCACAATCGCACCGCATCGATGGGCGAAGTTGATTGCGATAAAGCCTGAATCGAGCGGGGGAATGATCCGGCCGAACGAAAGCGGAAAGTCGGGGATCGCCAGACCTGCCCCCAGGTGACGCATCACCGCGCCGACCAGAATCTGCGCGTAAATCACGAAGGTGGTGGCCGCCGCCAGAGCCGGCAGCGCGGGCCAGCGACGATCGCCGCGCGCGGAAATACGCAAGCCCGCGGCCCGTTCGCGCTCGCTGTCCCAACGGGGATTGGTGAACAGCGCTATCGATACCATCAGGCAGAAGAACGCCTGCGCGGTCGCCGCGTGCGCGACGGCGATTGGAAGCCGCAGCAGCAGCAGCACGGTGAGGCCGCCGAGCACCGCCTGCACGATTATCAGCCCAAAGGCGACCGTCGCGGCGTACTTGACCCATTTCCGCGGCTCACTCCGCCATGCCCAGATCATCAGGAGGAGCGTCAGGATCGTGACCGTTCCCGCGGCCATCCGATGGCCGTGCTCGTAGAGCACCCCGCCTTCCATCCTGGGAAAGAACTTGCCGAAGGACAGCGGCCAGTCGGGCACGGCGAGCGCCGACCCCGTCGAGGTCACCAGGCCGCCGACGAAAATCAGGATGAAAGTCGCCGACGCGGTTACTACCGCAAAGCGATGAAGTCCGCGGATGCGCATGCTCGCTCGATTACTCAGTCCGCGACCGCGACGTGACCTTCGAGCAGCCGGTTCTGAGGCAGATAGTCCTCCGCGACCTCGGGCGAGCTGTACTCGTACGGACCGCGATATACTTCGGGCAGCGCTCCCGGCCAATTGCCGTGCCCCGGAGGCGAGGGCGCCGTCCATTCCAGCGTGTTGGCGAGCCAGGGATTCTCGCTCGCCCTTTTACCCTTCGCCAGGCTCCAGATGATGTTGGCGAGCAGGAGAAACTGCGCGGCCCCCAGCACGAACGCGCTGATCGAGATGAAGACGTTGATCGACTGGATGGGCTTCAGGAAGTCGTACTGGGTCGGATTGTAGATTCGGCGCATGTGCCCCGCCATGCCCAGGATATGCATCGGGAAGAACGTGCAGTTGAACGCGACGAAGGTGATCCAGAAATGAATCTTGCCGAGCGTTTCGTTCATCATCTTGCCGAACATCTTGGGAAACCAGTACGTGATCGCGGCGAAAATGCCGAACAGGCTGCCGCCGAACAGCACGTAGTGGATATGGGCGACGATGAAGTAAGTATCGTGGATATACATATCGACCGGGGTGGAGGCCATGAAAATCCCCGAGAGCCCGCCGATCACGAACATCGCGACGAACGCCAGCGCGTTGAGCATCGCGGTGGTGAAGTGGATGTCGCCCTTGTAGAGCGTGCCAAGCCAGTTGAAGGTCTTAATCGCCGACGGCACCCCGATGACCATCGTGGTCAGCATGAAGCTGGTGCCCAGCGCCGGGTTCATCCCGGACTGGAACATGTGATGGCCCCAGACGATCCACGACAGGAAGGCGATCGCCGCCATCGCGTACGCCATCGCGCGATAGCCGAAGATCGGCTTGCGCGAGAAGGTCGCGAGGATGTCCGACGTGATGCCCATCGCGGGCAGGATCATGATGTAGACTTCGGGATGGCCGAAAAACCAGAACAAATGCTGCCACAACAGCGGCTCGCCGCCGCCCGTCGGCAGGAAAAAATGCGTGCCGCCCAGGCGGTCGAAGAGCAGCAGCGCCAGCGCCGTGGTGAGGACCGGCAGCGCCAGCAGGAGCAGGATCGCGGTGATGAACAGCGACCAGATCGCCAGCGGCAGGCGAAAGAAGGTCATCCCCTTGGTGCGCATATTGATGATTGTGGTGATGTAGTTGATCGAGCCCATCAGGGACGAGACGCCGAGCACGATCAGGCTGATGCACCAGAGGTTCTGTCCCCAATCGACGCCGGTATAGACCGGCACCGCGCTGAGCGGCGCATAGGAGGTCCATCCGGCGGCGGCCGCACCTCCCGGCACGAAGAACGAGGAGATGATGATCACGCCGGCGACCGCGCCGACCCAGAACGACAGCATGTTGAGGACCGGGAACGCCATGTCGCGGGCGCCGATCATCAGCGGGATCAGGAAGTTGCCGAAGCACCCGATCAGGATCGGCATCACCACGAAGAAGATCATGATCGTGGCGTGCATCGTGAACATCGAGTTGTAGGTGTTGGGCGGAATCGCGCCGTCGTACATGTAGGGCTCGGGAACCCAGTGGAAGCCCGGCACCGCGCTCTCCGGAAATGCCAGCTCCCAGCGCATCAGCATCGCCATCAAGCCGCCGATCGACATCATGAAGAGCGCCATGAACAGGAACTGGCGGCCGATCATTTTGTGGTCGGTGGAAAAGATATAGGTGCGCAAGAAGCCGTGCTCGTGATGCTCGGCATGCGCCGAGGGAGCTGCAACTGCTGCGGTGCTCATATTGGCGAATTCCTTTTACGCGAACGGTTGGCGGCGCGCGTCACTTGTTGGAGTACGCGTCTTTGAGCCACTTGTCGTAGTCTTCCTGCGACTGGACGTAGAGCGTGCCCAACATGCCGGAATGGCCGAACCCGCACAACTGGGAGCACGGGATGTCGTACTTACCGACCTCGGTGGCCTGGAACCATAGGTGGATCACGCGGCCGGGAACCGCGTCCTGCCTAAGCCGCATGTTGGGAACATAGAAGCTGTGAATCACGTCCTTCGAGGTGAGATCCACCCGCACCACCTTGTTCACCGGGACGTGGAAATCGTTCTCCACGGTGACGTCGTCGGCGGTGCCCAGTTGGCCGTCGGGACCGGGATAGGTTATCTCCCAGTTGAACTGCTTGGCGGCAACCTTGTAGAAGACATCGCCGGGAGGGCCCTGCTCCTTGATGAAGGCCCAGGTGGAGCGGCTGGCAAGCGCGAGCGCGATCATGATTACCGCGGTCGCAGTCGTCCAGATGATCTCGAGCCGTGAATTGCCCTCGATATAGGTGGCTTTGCGGCCCGGCCGATGGCGATACTGGATCAGGAACATCACCATCGCGACCGTCACCGCGATCCAGGTGATCATCACGATCCAGAAGATCACCTCGAAGATGAGGTCAATCTGCGGGCCGAAGGTTGAGATGTCGTGCGGAAAATAAAGATACTCGAGCATCGCGAACGTCTACCCCTGTCCTGCTGCCGCGGCGGCTGAAGTGAATTATCCGGCCGCGATTAAAGCGCGCCTCTTGACCCGCGATTGTGGGCCGATTGTCGCGCCCGTGCAACTATTAATAAAATGAAAAATGTTTCCCGCTTGAATGAACCTGAGCTTAAGTAACATTAGCAATCCCCGGCCCGGTTTGTCACTATTTCGGGGGCCGGCGATGGGCCGAATTCACAGCCCGAGATGGTGCTCGCGGGTCGCGCGCCGACTTGGGTTTCTCTCCTCCAGCGGATAGAACTCGCTCTGGCAGACTGGAAGATCGGAGGCTCGTATGGCGCTGACGGCGGCGACAATCGGACAGGCTTTCGAGCAGCAGGCCCGCAAGTACGGCGATCGCACCCTGCTGAAGGCGAAGGTCGACAAGCGTTGGCGCGATTACTCCTGGCGCGAGGTATCCGACGCCGCCGGCCGGCTGCGTGCCGGGCTGATCGCGTCGGGAATAAAGCCGGGCGATCGCGTCGCGATTCTCGCCGAGAACTGCCCGCAATGGGTGATCGTCGATCAGGCGGTGCTCGGTCTGGGCGCGATTGTCATACCGCTGTACACGACCAGCGGCCCCGAGGAGACCACCCACGTAATCAACGATTCGGGCGCGCGGATCGTCGCCGCCCGCGGCGAGGACACGGTCGCGAAGGTGCTTCAGCTCAGCCGCTCGATGCCGGCGCTGAAAGAGATCATCGCGATGCATCCGGGGGCAAAGCCCATCGATCGCGCCAACGGCGCGCCTGCTGTGAAGACTCTCGATTCGATGAGCGCAGGCGATCCGGCCGGCGCCGCTGAGGGCCGCCGCGAGGACCTCGCGACGTTCATCTATACCTCGGGCACGACCGGACCATCGAAGGGCGTGATGCTCACCCACGGGAACCTGCTCGCCAACGTCGACAGCTCGCTGGACGCGCTCAGCCTCGGCGAGCAGGACATGACGCTCTCGTTCCTCCCGGTCGCACATTCCTTCGAGCGGACCGCCGGCCACTACACGGTCATGATGGGCGGCGGCATGATCGCCTATGCAGAAGGCCTCACGCAAATCGCGCAGAACCTGCTCGAGATCCAGCCGACGGTGCTGCTGACCGTACCGCGCCTGCTCGAAGTCATCTACAGCCGCGTGATGCGAACGGTGGAGGCGGGCTCTGGCGTGCAGAAGACGATGTTCAACGCCGCGCTGGAGGTCGGCAAGCAGGCCGCATGGTATCGCCATCGCGGGCGCCCGGTGCCGGCGCATCTGGCGGTTCCGATGGCGCTGTTCCGGCGCCTGGTATTCGCGCGAGTGCGCGCGGCGTTCGGCGAACGAATTCGCTACCTGATTTCGGGCGGCGCGCCGCTGCCGCCTCAAATCTTCGAGTTTCTCGCCGCAGCCGAGGTCCCGATCGTCGAGGGCTACGGATTGACCGAAGCATCGCCCGTGGTCTCGGTAAATCTTCACGGACGCACACGCTTCGGAACGGTCGGACGGCCGATCAAGAACGTCGAGGTCAAGACCGCGCCTGACGGCGAATTGCTGATCCACGGCGCCAACGTGATGAAGGGCTACTACGGCCGCGAGCAGGAAACGCGCGAGGCGATCGACGCCGACGGATGGCTTCATACCGGCGACATCGCGCGGATCGACGCCGAAGGATATATCGCGATCACTGACCGCAAGAAGGAAATTATCGTACTGTCAGGCGGCAAGAATGTCTCGCCCGCGAACCTCGAAACCCGCTTGAGCAGCGATCCGTACATCTCGCAGGCCTGCGTGATCGGCGATCGGAAAAAGCATCTGGCGGCGCTGCTGGTGCCGAACTTCGAGAACCTGGGCGACTACTTGAAGCAGACCGGACTTGCGGGCAAGCCGCCCGAAGAATTGGTGGCGGAGTCGAAGTTCCGGGCGCTCTACCAGCAGCGTCTGCGCGAGTTCAACAAGTCGCTCTCCGATGTCGAGGCGATCGCGGCGTTCACGCTGGTCGCCCAGCCGTTCTCGCAGGAAAACGGCGAGCTGACCCCGACGCTCAAGGTCCGTCGCCGCGTCGTCCAGCAGCACTATCGCGAGCAGATCGAGGGGATGTTTCCGGACTAGAGTGAAGGGGTCCGTTCAAGAGATCACCGCCGATGAGGCGCGCGTCGCGGCATTGCGAGCCCAGGGGTTGCTTGGGACGAACCGGGACGGCGGTGTTCACGGACTGCTGCGGCGCGTCGGCGCGGTGCAACTGGACACAATCTCGGTGCTGGCTCGGTCCCATGAGCTGGTTGCCTACGCGCGCCTAGGCGGTGCGGGACGAATCGCGGTAGAAGAAGCGTACTGGGGACGCCCGGCGCGGGCTTTTGAGTACTACGCGCACGCCAACTGCGTGCTGCCCATCGAAGCCTGGCCGTTCTTCGCTTTCCGCCGTCGCCAGTGGCGCAAACGACCGATGCGCCGCTTTTCGGCCCGAGTGTTGCGCGAGGTCCGGGGCCGGCTTCGCGACGGGCCGGTAACCGCGAGCGATCTGGGCGGAGCAAGGAAAGACAACAGCGGATGGTGGAACTGGTCGGAATCCAAGCACGCTATAGAGATGCTCTACCGCCGGGGCGAGGCCGTGTGCACGTCGCGCAGAGGCTGGAAACGAATCTACGACCTGCCTGAGCGCACACTTTCCTCCCAGATGCGTAGAGACGAACCGTCAGACGCCGAGTGCTTCCGGTATCTGGTTCGATGCGCGGGCAGAGCGCTTGGCGTCGGCACCCGGCGCGACATCGCCAATTACTTCCGGCTGACGACCAAGCCAGTCGGCAGCCCGCCGGATGCCCATCGCCTTCTCGATGCGGCGATCGCGGACAGCGGCCTCGTTCCCGTCCGCGTCGAAGGATGGAGCGAGACCGCCTTCGCCGATCCGATCGCGATGGCCTCGTTGGCCCGCGAGCAGCATCGGGTGACGCTGCTCTCGCCGTTTGATTCGATGGTCTGGGAGCGCGAGCGAACCGCGCGGCTGTTCGGTTTCACCCTGTCGCTGGAGGCCTACAAACCCAGAGCGGAACGCGCGGACGGATATTTCACCATGCCCCTGCTCGCCGACGGGCGCCTGGTCGGCCGGGTGGATCCCGCTCGCGACGGGAAGACGCTCGTGGTCCGCAAGCTCACGCTTCACGACCAGTCTGCGGTGTTCGCGATGGCGTCTGCACTGCGCGAAGCCGCCTCGTGGGTGGGATGCGATTGTGTCCGAGTCGAACAGGTCCACCCGCGGAGCATCGCCGGCGCCATCCGCAAGGCGGTTTCGTGACCGACCAGCTCGTCAACACACCCAGCCTGGCACGAGGTTCGCGCGCCAAGCGACTGCCGGAATCTCGGAGAATCTGATAGTCTGGCCTCATGGCAGCAATCGCGAGCAAAGTTGGCAAGCGAGGGACGGTCGTAATCCCGGTCCGATTGCGCGAGCGATTCGGCCTCATGGAGGGCAGCTTCGTGGTCGCCGAGGAGCGCGCCGACGGAGTACTGATCCGGCCGGCTGCGGTTGTTCCCGTAGAAATGTATACCCGGGAACGCCGGGCGGAGTTTCTCCTCAACAACGCTGTCGACCGCGAAGACTATCGGCGGGCGCGGGCAGAGGTTAAGCGTCTCGGCGTGGACCCGGACAAGATTGAGCGCCAGTTGTCTGCGCTGCCAGTGTAGATCACAGCCGCGCAAGTCGACCGGCCGTTACTTCCCCCTGCCGTTTTCCACCACGATTATCTCGTGAATCGTGACCAGCCTCGTGACCACGTAGGAGCGCTTGCCCTTGGGCGTGTGGACTTCGACGTCGTCGTCCTGCGCCTTGCCGATCAGTCCCCGTCCCAGCGGTGACGAGAGCGAAATTCGGTTCTGCGATCCGTCGACTTCCTCCGGCACGACGATCTCGTATTCGATCTTGCCTCCCTCATCCAGGTTTTCGAGCTCGACCTTGCTTCCCAGGCCGACAGTGTCGCGCGGTATGGACTCGAGGTTGATCATGGCGAGCTCCGCGATCCGCGCCTCCATGTTGTTGAGCCGGGCGCGCAGGAACTCCTGGCGCTGCTTGGCCATCGCCCACTCCGCGTTCTCGCTCAGATCGCCGTGCGCGCGGGCGCGTTCGAGCTCCTTGGGGAGGTCGATGGTCAGCTCGCGATTGATATTCTCGGCTTCTTTGCGCAAGCGCTTGATCACGGGTAGTTCAGCCATAGATCAAAGTCATCCCTTGGAGACTGAAATGCGTCATTTTAGTCGGCGACGATCGAGGTCAGACTCCGGTTGACGCCGGCGACGCTCTGTATCTTCTGCACCACCATCTCGCCGAGCGACGAGACGTCGGCCGCTTCCGCCACCGCGATAATATCGTGCGGGCCGGTGACGGCGTGCGCCGAAGACACGCCCGGCACCTGGCGGATCTTGCCCGCGACTTCCTTGGCCTTGCCCGGCGAGGTGTCAATCAAAATGAAGGCCTTTACCGGCATGATGTTACCCCCGTCCCAAACGAAAGTGAGGTGAGTGATGTGATGAGCGGAATGACGCTGCTCGGGAGCTTCTGCATCGCAGCGATCCCCTGCAATCAGTGGCCCAGCGGCGGCTTCTCGCCGGCGACCCAGGTGCCGGTGCCCTGCCCCGTCGCCGCTGCAATCCGGATTCGGCGCACGTCCTCGGGTGTCTGCCGTCCCGGCATCCCGAGACCGAGCATCAGCGCATTCGCCATCCTGGAGGTGAGGTGGTCCCTGATCGTCGGCTGCTCGCCGATCTGAGCGTCGAGCACCGCGTCAACCTGCTCGCGAGCGAGCCCCTCGGCCATGAAGATGTCGACCAAGCCGGCCACGCTCACCTCGCCTCCCGCCTTATCCACGACCGAGATCACCTTGGCGCATCGCAGGCACGTGCGGGTCAGTAGACCCGCGCGCTTTCGGCAATAGAGGCAACGCATCGGTACCCCGGTTCCAAGCCCAAATCCCCTGCTGGTTCCCCTCTGTCTGCGAGCTCGTACACGAGCAGCGCGACGGAGCCCAAATAAACAGACAAAGCGGCCGTTCGCGCCAAGGGCCGCGCGGCTCGCCTCAATTGTGACGTTACACCTGAGCCCCAAGTTCGGGCAAGCCAAGTCGGGGCAAACCAGACTCTGGCAATCGTGGAACAGCCGCGAGCGCGCGACGGCTTGGCGTCGCGCTTGACAGCGAACTGCCGCGAACGATATTCTTAAATTGAGAATCATTCTCAATTAGGAAGTGGCGCACATAACGATGGCAGGAACGGCGGTACCATATGTCTTCTACTCCGCGGGCATCCTGTTCCGCGAAGGGCTGGAAGCGCTGCTGGTCATAATCGCGCTGGCCGCCGGCGTCCGCGACGCCGGCTCCGGCAAGACGCGCAGTATCTACGTTGGCGCGCTCATCGCGATCGGCGCGAGTCTGCTGCTCGCGTGGGTGGTCTACGATCTGATCGGCGACGACGCCAGCGACGCACTCGAAGGAGTGTTCCAGATTTTCGCCGCGGCCACGCTTTTCTACGTAAGCTCGTGGCTCACTTCGAGGAGCCAGGCCGATCGATGGCAGCACTTCATCGGCTCGAGGGTGGAAAAGGCCGAGAGCAGCGCCATTCCCTCGTTGGCGTTGGGGCTGACCGCCTTTCTGGCCGTGATGCGCGAGGGCGGCGAGACTATCATCTTTTTCCAGGCCCTGATGGCGGGCGCGACGGAGACTGCGGAGAAGCACGCGGTCGCGACGGGGATCGCGATCGCAACGGTGGCGCTGGCGCTCACATTCGTGGCGTTGCGCAAGGTCGCGGCGCGAATCCCGATAGGATTGGTGTTCTCCTCGACTTCGATCCTGCTCTACCTGCTGGCGGTGGTTTTCGTCGGGCAGGGAATCGCGAGCTTCCAGGAGGCCGACGTTCTCAGCGCGACATTCGTCAACCATGTCCCGACGATCGTCGTACTAGGATTGTACCCGACCGTGCAGAGCCTGGCGGCGCAGGCAGCGTTGCTGCTGTTCGCCGCGGTGGCGATCATAAGGCCGCGGGCCGGAGCAACCGCACAGACCGTCGAGCACGTCCGCTAGTCCGAACTGCTACGGACTGTCGCCGAGGCGCACCAGCGACTCGCCGTGCGCTTTGACGAGGATCTGCTCGACCTCGGTGCCTACTTTCTCCGATGCGAACAGCGACGTGTAGCCCAGTTTGAGACATTCCGAAACCGATGGATCGCTGCCCAGACTGCTCGCGCGGACGCGGCGCAGGATCTCGCGCAAATCGGCGTCCGCCTGCTGCAAACGTTGATAGCGCACTTCGACCATCGAGAGCTGTCCGCCGCCCGAAAAAATCTGGAGCGCCAGCGCCTGATCGCGCTCGGCCTGCCCGAGCCTGGTCAGCGATTCCCGGATCTCGGAGCATGCGCCGCCGGCGGAGACTTCGGCAGATTCGGACTGACCGGGCGGCTGCCCGGCGCGCGAATCGGCGGCGAATGGGACGGCGATCAGCAGGGCAGCAAGCAGGGCGGTGGTGAACTTCGGCGGACGGGCAAATCTTGAGGGCGAACCAGCCGGGGCGCGGGTCGCCCATCGGGCAGTTCTTCCGATGGACAAGTGCCTACTTTCGCATCTCTTCGATTATCTTGTCGCGTTTGCCGTGCTCGATTAACTGGTCGTTGCGGCGCGCCTGTCTGAGTCCGACGAAGGTGAAAAACAGGACCAGCAGCATCATTCCCATGATCGGGATGTTGTCCGGTTGGGTAAGGATGTGCATGAACTGTTGCAGCCCGGTCACGTGTTCCATCGGATTCCCGTTCCAGTGAAAGCGAAATCTGAAGCGCTGTTAGATCGTGTACCAACCGCCCTGAGTCAAGTCAAACTTGCGGCGCCGCGACGGGCGAGCGGCATGGTTCTGGCGTCGGCGCGCCGGTCGCGCTATCCATAGACTGACACGGGTGTCAGTCAAGCGGCGTCGGTCGAAGCTCTGGCGGCGCGGGCCCGGGAAAGAACACGCGATGGGAAACAACGCACAAGCTCCGGGACTTGCGGTCGGCGCTTCCGGCCGCCCATTGAGGTTCATTTGGGGTGTTCTGGCGACCGGTCTCTCGCTGGTATGGACGGCGCTGATCGCGCCCTTCTGCGCGCTGTTCGCGGCAATCGATCGTCCAAATTGGGTGATGGCGCTGGCGCGGGTCTGGGCATGGCTGATCATCAGGACCTGCGGAATCAAGGTCGAGATCGAGGGGCTCGAAAACCTCGACGGACTCGACTCGTGCATCCTGGTCTCCAACCATCAGAGCTTCTTCGACATCTTTGCCACTATCGCCTTCGTTCCCAGGGTCCGCTTCGTTGCGAAGAAGGAACTCCTCAAGATTCCGTTGATCGGCTACGCGCTCAAGAATTCCGAGCACGCGGTCATCGACCGCGAGTCCGGCGGCGGAGCGATTCGCAAAGCGGTGAAGACAATCCGGTCGGGCCGCCGGATGTGCGTCTTCGCCGAAGGGCATCGTTACAGCGACAATCGCGTGCACGAGTTCAATGAAGGCGCGGCATGGCTTGCGCTTGCAGCCAAGGTTCCGTGCGTCCCGGTCACTTTCAGCGGAACCGCCGCGTTCTTCCCGCGCAAGGCGAAGGTTGTGGTCCCGGGCGGGCGGATGCGCATGACGGTGGGTAAGCCGATCAGCGTCGACGGCCTGGGAAGCGAAGACCGCGCGGAGCTGACCCGCCGGCTCGAAGAGGCAGTGCGCGCCTTATTCGTCACCGAGCTGTAGACTTCCCCAAAGCGAGTCTGAATCAGACCGGGCCGCCGGGATCGGCGCGAGCGCCCTGCCCTGCTTCGTGATATGAGAAACGCGCATGGAGAGGGCGCGGCTGGTAGCGACTGATCCCACGGGCAGGACGCTGGAGTTCGCGCTGTCGAATTCCGAGGTCGCGGTCGGCAACCAGCAGGGCAACGATATCGTGCTCAGCGGCGCGGGAGTTTCCCGCCGCCACGCCGTGGTCTGCTTGCGCGAGGGACGCTACTTTCTCCACGACCTCGATTCGACCAACGGCACCTTCGTCAACGGGAATCGAGTCCGCGCTCCGATCGCGCTCAACGACGGCGATCGGATCCGGTTCGGCGGCGTGGCGTTCGTCTTCCGCGATTCGCGCGTGGCGCGAGCGAGCTCAGGCAAGCGGCGGCGTTCCGCATTCCGGATCGCGGCGACGCTGCTGGCGATATTTGCGGCCGGTTTCGCGCTCGCGATGTACGTGCTCAATCGCAATTGGCGCGCGATCCAGCGGGTCGCGCCAGGGCCAGCCGTGCAGGCAACGCCGCGCGCGGGAGGCGGCGAGATCGCGGCCAATCGGCCCGCGTCGCCGACTGCGGCTCCCGAGAGCTCGCCCGCACCGGCTGAGGCGATGGCGGCGGGACCCGAATGGCTGGCGCGGCTGAACTACTTTCGCTCGATGGCCGGGCTGCCGAGCGTCAGAGAGGATTCCCGCCTCAACGACGGCGATTCGAGCCACGCGCGCTACCTGATAGACAACTATGGCGACGTCATTCGGGGCAACCGCGCGATGGGTTCCTACGCTCACGAGGAAGACGCCGGAATGAAGGACTATTCGGCTGAAGGAGACACCGCCGCCCGAACCAGCAACGTGGCGTGGGGATGCGGGCCGTTCAGCGCCAGCGCCAACATCGATCAGTGGATGTCCGGACCTTTCCACAGGCTGGGGCTTCTGAGGCCGGATCTCGCCATCGCCGGCTTCGGCAATTACGAGAGCGGCGGATGCTGGGCGGCGGCGATCGGCCTTCCCGTCTACGGCGGCTCGCCGCGTCTGGCATCGCCGATCGCGTTCCCTCCCGACGGCGCCACGATCCCGCTTGGCTGGAGGGCCGGTGAATGGCCGGATCCTCTCGCCAGCTGCGCCGGATATTATCCGCCCGTCGGCCTGCCGATAACGCTCGAGCTCGGCTCCCCAGTCACGCCGGACGTGTCGGCCTATTCGCTCACCGAGGATGGGGAAGCAGTCGAAGTCTGCGAGTTCGATCAGACCAACTACGCGAACCCTGACGAGGAACAGCAGGCCTGGGCGAGACGAGGGCTTCGGTACTATGGCGCGATCGTGCTGGTGCCGCGCGCGCCGCTGATAGCTGGGAAGAGCTACGGCGTCTCGATAACGGTCGATGGACGGACTTACGCGTGGTCGTTCCAGTACGGCGCGCCCGCGCCGTAGTGGCTTTCCGGCGTCAGAGCGGAAGAGCCGCCAAGGAGCGCCCGCGCGGCGTCATCCCTTGCGATCGAAAATGAACAGAGGAACCTGATTCGCGAGCTTGGGATCGATCGCGAGGATTCGGCGGCGATCCTCTTTTCGGATCGGCGTGGATTGAATTCCCGCCTTGTGCAGCGCCTCGGCGACCTGCTCGACATCTTCGGCTTCGAGCCATAGCGCCGCCATCCCTTCGGGAGAGCCCGGCGCCAGATTCGCCAGCGGCGTGAGGCGAATCTCGGCGTCGCCGATCGCGATCGTCGCGCCGCCGCCGGGCGACTCGCGGACCTCGAAGCCGAAGTTGCGGCGGTAAGTTGCCGCCGCATCTTCCAGGTCAGAAGTGGCAATGTCGAGGCGGTCGAGTCGTTTCACAAATGGTAACCCCGCGCCAAGTGCACCCTTATCCGCCGCCCTCACCCGCCGAAGAACTTGCTCAGCAAGTCCTTCGGCGACCTCTCCCGGCTTGCGCCCCAGGACCGGGCCGCCGTTGCGGCCCGGTCCTGGGGCGCGGGAGAGGTGCCAGAGGGGCAACCCGGCGCGAGAGGTGTTCCTAGCGCTCGTCGCCGCAGGCGCGAGACGTGTTCCTGGCGCGCCTGTGGAAGTTTACTTCTGCTTCAGGGCGAAGTCGGCGGTCGCGGTTGCGCCGGCCTTCACGGACACCTTCTGATCGGTCGTGCCGAGCTTCTCCTGCCATACCTCGATAGTGTAGTCGCCCGGCGGAACGTCCTTGATCGTGTAGTGACCGCTGTCGTCAGTGACCGCGTAATAGGGATTCCCGGCAACGAACCACCATCCCTTCATCCATCCGTGCGCGTCGCAGGTCACCTTGATCAACTCGGGCTCCTTGAGCTGGTCGGGCTGAACGGTGATCACCTTCTTGAACTTCGGCTGCGCCATGTTGAAGGACGGATTCTTGGTCGAATAGGTATGGATGTTGTGCAGGATGCCGTCCGAGTTGGTTACCTGCACGGTGCTTCCGGCCGGGAACGCGAGCACATGCGGCTCGTACTGGCATCCCTTCTGATCGAATTTCACGGTCTGGGGCGTGGTGGCACCCTTGGCGTCGGTGAGGCTCACGACCGCGAACTGGATTCCGCCGCCGCTGCCGACCACCAGCGACTGGTCGAAGTGGGCCTTCAGCCCGCACACTTCCTTGTCTTTGCTGATCTCGATTTGCTTGGGCGCGGGCGCCGGGCCGTCGAGCTTGACGGTGCCCGAAATGGTGCCGCCGTCCGCGCGCGCCAAGCCGGCGAAAGCCAGCGTGACGCAAATCATAGTTAGTATAGTCAGTTTCTTCATTTCACTTCCCCTCCGCAGTCAGTGGATATTACAGACGTTAAGCAAGTTCCCTTATCTGCTGCTCACTCTGGCCGGTGTCTTACCGTCGGCCGCCGGCACCGGCAGCGATTCGCCCGGATGATCGCCGAACCAGAAGATATAGTCGCGGATCGCGCGAATCTGCTGCTCCTCGTTTCCGCCCAGGATGTCGTCGGGGCCGCCGGGATAGAACGACGGCATCTTGGTGCCCGGCTGGACCGCCTGCGGATTGTGGAGCCACTTCGGGAGCCATTCGGGATTCAGACGCCGGCGCGCCATCGCGAGATCGGGCGCCCATCCGTCGGGCGTACCTTCGGGTTTCTTATCGCCCTGCTGATGGCAACTGAAGCAGTTGAAATAGTCCTTCGACATCAGCTTCTGCCCCGCCAGCAGTTCCGGCTCGGAAATCATCGCGGTGTTGACGAAGGTGTAAGGCGCCCGCACATCCGAGAGCGCGGTGAAATAGCTGACCAGTGTGTCGTCCTCGGAGCCCGAGAAATGGAAGGTCGGCATCCTGACCTTCAGCCACGGCCGGATCGGAGTCGGCCCCTGCAGGAAGCCGTACAACCATTGCGGCTGGATTTTCTCGCCCTCACCGTTGAGGATCGGCGGCGCAAAATTGGGATTGTCCTGGTAGAAGCGCCGGATATAACCGCCGCGGCCCTCGATTATGTGGCAGCCGACGCAGTTGTAGAAGTTGACCTGCCGGCGGCCGTCGACGATCGCGTTCTGCCGATCGCCGCCAGGACTGCGATAGCGCTCGAGCACTGTGCCTTCGGTGAGGCTCGCCAGGAAGACGATGAGGTCGCTGATGTCCTGCGCCTGGAGATCGAAGTTCGGCATCAACTGCTCCACATCGGCGGTCGCATAGACTCGCGGCGTGTAGAGCTTGTGGTAGGTCCAGTCGTCCCAGGTCTCGGGGATGTCGGTGCGATCGCCGAAGAACAGCTCGTCGAGATGCTTGGAGCCGAAAGTCGTGAGCTCGACGCCGATCCGCGACTCGTGCTCCATCCCGTTGATCTCGTGGCAGCCGAAGCATCCGTACTTGCGAATCAGCGCCTCGCCCTTCTTGACGTTGCCGGCGTCCGCGAGCGCCTGGTCGACGCCGTCATCCTTCCTGGCGCCCAGCGTCGAGAGATATGCGGTCAGCGCCGCGGCCTCGTGATCGCTCAGCCGGAGCGAGGGCATCGCAGTGTGCGGCGAGAAATCGCGCGGGTTCTTGAGCCACGCGTAGATCCATCGCGGCGCAGTCTTCTCGGCGATCTTGCTCAGATTGGGCGCGAAATCCTTGGTGGTCCTGCTCTCGTTCGGTTTGAAATCTACATCCGAGCCGACCGGAGTGCCGATCTGGCCGGGGTCGGCCGAGTGACAGGCCTTGCATCCGACCGACTCGAACAGGCCCTTGCCTTCCTCGATCATCGCTGGATTCTTCACGTCGGCCTCGAGCGTGGGAGGCTCGGGATGGTCTTTCAGCCACTGGTCGGAGTCGGACTTCGAGCTGTCGAAGATGTACGCCGCGATCTGAGTCGCGTGATCGCTGGTGAACATGAAGTTCGGCATCCGGGTGTGCGGCCGGAAGTCGTGCGGGTTGGTGATCCAGCGGACCGTCCAGGAAGGATCGAGCTTGGCGGACGCGAGTTTCAGATAGGGACCGATCTTCGGCATGTCCTCGTAGCCGGCAACGAGATGACAGCTATGGCATGCCAACTGCTCGAAGAGCCGTTCGCCATTCACCCAATTGACGGCGATCTGCTTGCCGTCGCTATCGCGAAGCGATCCAACGTCGATATGGCACTTGATGCACCGCGCCTGCATCTTGTCGCCGGTGAGCAAGGGATGGTCCCAGTGCTCGACATCGCCATGGCCCTCGGCGATCGAGTTGACCGCCGCGGGTTGGCCTTCGTGACAGGGAGTGCAGCCGAGCTTGTCGGGCGGATGCGGGTTGATGATCTGGGCGAAATTCGAATGGGTCCGAAACGGCTCGGGCGCGTCGTCGAAGCCTTTTTTGTCCTCGGCGAAATGGCAGCTCTGGCATCGATCGACCCGCGCGACCGCCTCGTCGAACGCGTTGCGATCGAAGTCCTCGATCGCGGTCTGTTGAATCTTGGGGATCTTGGGATAGCGAAAGAGCGTCCGGCCCATGAACTTGACCGGAATCATATATTCGTCGGCCTTGTCGAACAGATCGTCGCGGGTCTTGGTAAACTTGGTGAGCTTCTCCTTCAGATCATCGACCCTCGCGTTGAGCGCGTCGATCTGGTTCTGAAGGTCCTGCGCGCCCTGCTTGGCCTGATCGGAAACGACCTGCTCGCCGGCCAGGCGCGCGTCGAGGGCGTCGATCATCTTCTTGTAGGGCGCCGGATCCTCGTTCTCCTGGATCGCGTGATTGTAGTCGTACCAGCGCTCGGTCAATTCGGACTTGGTAAAGCGGACCGGCTGATCCTTGTCGTCGGCAACCTGCTTGGCGACCTTCAGCGCGGCGCGCAGGTCTTCGAGGCGCCGGGCGGTCGCGCCGGAATCAAGCTCGGCCTGTGCGGCCGCCAAATCGCTGGTTAGCTTCAGATAGTCGGCGTCTTTGTTAAGGCGCGCCTGCTCGGCGGCGGCGTCATTCATGTACTTGTCGTAGGCGAGGCGATCGAACTCGACCTGGTACTCTTTCCATGGGCGGCGCGAGACATTGTCGTCCCAGATCGCCCATACGGCGCCCACCAGGAGCAGCGCGACCATCAGCAGGAACAGCGCGCCGAACGATTTGCTTTCCTCGACGGGGTCGAGCCCCGGCCTCAGCGCCATCTAGTTTGCGGACTCCACTTTCATTCGCCCGATCCCGACCATCGCTCGGTCGCGTAGCCAACGACGAAGACCAGAATCCCGATCGCCGCGAGCTGGTATTCTCTGGTCATCCCTTGCGGCTGAGTCATCCCGACCCATAGCGCGAACCCGACATCGGCGCATCCCAGCGCCTCCAGCACCTTGCCAAGGAAGAACACTCCGCAGCTCTCCAGCTCAGATGTCGATCCAGGGAGTGACCATGATGTACTTGATATTCAGGGCGTGCCGCAGCGTCATCTTGATAAACACGCCCAGCATCGCGAGGAACAGGAAGCCCGTGATCCCAAAGCGCACGGGACCCCATCGCTCCAGCAGCTCCCGCCCGCCACCGGGGAACGCCGACCACGGATCGTTGGCGGGCCGCGCTCGCACCCATAGATAGAACCCGACGTAGCCGACCACGAAGTAAAGCCCGACCGCTGCGAGGCCAAAGATGGCCGACGCGGTATAGTCGCGGAATCCGAGCAGATAGGGCAGATCGACGTTGGTCAGCGCTTCGACCATGTGGGGATCCCAGACCTGTCCGGGCCAGAACCAGTTCCATCCGGGACCGCGAAAAAACGTGCCGATGATAATGAACGACACCCACAAAACGTGGAAGCCGAGGAAGAACGTCATCAACTCGAACTTGCGTTCTCTGAAGGTGTAGTAGCCGTTGCCCTTGGGATTGATATCGAGATACGGGATCAGCATCAGGCCGACGATTATGAAGCTCGGCAGCACCACCCCCGCATACCAGGGATCGAAGAAAACCAGCATCTCCTGAAGGCCGAGGAAGTACCACGGCGCCTTGGAGGGATTGGGCGTGCGGGTCGGATTCGCCGGCTCCTCGAGCGGCGCATTGATCGTGAGTGACCAGACGGTCAAGAGCACGACCACCGCCAGCGAGCAGAGGAACTCGCTGCGTACCAGGAACGGCCAGGTGTAGAGCTTGTCCTCGACCGGGACGCCGGCCTTTTTGATCGGCGTTTGGACTTGCTTGCCGGAGGCCGGCTTTGCCGGCGCACTCCTGGCGGCGCCGCCCGCACCACCCGCAGCCTGCATCGCCGGTGAACCATCACGACCGTTGCTGAATCCGTCCTGGCTGGCCATAGCTACCCCGTTGCGATCTTCATCCCATTCTTCGCATCAGGCGTCTTTGTCGTTGTCATCGGGCGGAGCGGCGAGAGCATAGAGCCCATATATCAGCAGGCCCATCACAACCGGCACGAACGCGACCCGCACGAAGCCCTGATGCAGAAGATAGGAAAACATAGGGGGCGCTGCTACAGCGGACCCGAAATGCCGTCGCGCCGGATACGCCAGAAATGCACCGCCATGAAGAGGCTCGCCAGCAACGGGAAGAAGATACAGTGCAGGATATAGAAACGCAGCAAGGTATGCGGCCCGATCTCGGCGCCGCCGAACAGAAACGCCCGCGCGTCGTAGATCGGATTCACGCCCAGAATCTCGTGGAACGGACCTTCGCTGCCCAACAGCGGCGTCGCGCGCCCCATATTGGAGCCGACCGTCACCGCCCAGATTGAGAGCTGATCCCAAGGGAGCAGATAACCCGTGAACGACAGCAGCAGCGTCAGCACCAGCAGGATCACGCCCACCGCCCAGTTGAATTCGCGCGGCGGCTTGTACGATCCGGTCATGAAGACCCGGAACATATGCAGCCACACTGCGATCACCATCCCGTGCGCGGCCCATCGATGCATGTTACGCATCAGCATCCCGAACGGCATGTCGAACTCGAGATACTTCATGTCGGCATAGGCGTATTCGGCGGTGGGACGGTAGTAGAACATCAGGTAGACGCCGGTCACGACCGTGACCAGGAACAGCAGGAACGTGATGCCGCCCATGCACCAGGTGAAACGAAGCCGCGTGGCATGGCGTTGCACCTTGGAGGGATGCAGGTGCAGCCAGATGTTGCCGGAGACCATGAGGATCCGGTTGCGCGGAGTGTCCTCGTAGCCGTGGCGGAAGATCGATTGCCACGCCTGCGACTCGGTTATCTGCCGCTTGGTTTCCTGCCAGTCAAACTTTGCCATCGAAACCGCTATGCTCCACGGCGCACATGCATGCGCACGGCTATTTCTTGCACCACCAGATTAATAGACCGTTTCGCTCGGGAATCGCCAGCCGAGCCTAAACGGCCAATTAGATTACCTAATTGAAAGCCCGATCTGCAACAACAAGGGCTCATTTCAGGCGGCTATTGAGCTCCCGGACGGCCATCGCCGGGGCCTTCGGTCCGGCCCGTTCCCCTCACCATGCCCCTGAAGATCGCGAGCCCCAGCCCGAACACCGCCATCACGACCGCGATACCGATAATACCGATTCCCGGCCCGATCAGGATTCCCGTCGCGCACAGGACCGCGCCGATAACGAACAGCGGAATTGCGAACGCGATCGGGTTGAACGGGTCTCCCTTGCGGACCCGCTCGACACTATCGCGCGCCTGTTCCGCCTGACTCGCCTCCTCGGCGCTGTCGCGCAGCAACCCGACCGCATATTCGGTAAGCTCGGCACGATTGGGCATCGCACGCAACCGGTCGACGAGCTCTTTGGCGAGATCTTCGACGCGCTGCTCGTCGCCGGAGGTTTCATCGGGACTCTTGATTGGCGAATCAGCCACGGACGTGCGGTTCAACCGCGCGCTAACACCTATCCAACGCGCCCCATGGTGTCAACGCAAGTATGTCGCCGCAGGTATCGCAAGCGCGCCAGACGCCCGGATTTAGTGAAGGATTCTGCGGCCTTTGCGTCCAACGTTGGGGATCTTGACGCATGCTATGGACGCCGCTTGGCTGAGTATGGTGGCGAAGTCCCTGGCTGCAAGAGTACGCGCATCCGGTTGTTGAACTTCCAGGGCAAATCTGAAGCTGCGATCGCAATCGTCGGCGGCGCGGCACTCCTGCTGCTCGCGCAATCCCGCCCAGTCGATTCGCAGGCGATGCCGCCTGGGCCAGCCGCGCTTGCGATGGAATCGAGCGGCCGGGCCGTTCCGTTCCATTTCGAGAAGAACCTCGGACAGACCAGCGCCAGCGTGAGATATCTTTCACGCGGTCCCGGCTACATCCTGTTCCTGACTCCGACCGGCGCGGTTATCAAGCTGGCCCAGGCTTCCCCGGCAGCCCGCGGGAGTCCAATCGGGAATCGGATCAACCGGAGCCGGGTCACAGCCTTCCACCGCGACGCACCTGCGCCTCTCGCGGTCCCGGCACTGCGCTCGCAGGCGGTGCGAATCTCGTTCGACGGAGCGAAGCCGGACCCGGAGATTCAAGGTCTCGATCCGATGGCCGGGAGTGTCAACTACTTTCTGGGCAACGATCCCACCAAATGGCGGACCTCGATTCCGACCTACGCGCGGGTCAAGTACCGCGAGGTCTGGCCCGGCGTCAACGTCGTCTACTACGGCGGGGGTGGCGCGCTCGAGTACGATTTGATCGTGGCGCCGAGAGCGAATCCCGGCGCGATACGGCTGGGAGTCGAGGGCGCCGGGGTGGAACTCCAGCGCAACGGCAACGTCGCGCTAAAGACCGCGATCGGCGACTTGAAGCTATGCCGGCTGCGCTTGTACCAGTACGATCGCAGCGGCGCGCGGCGCGCGGTCGCGGGGAAATTCGCGCTGCTGCCGAATCACGGCGCGGCGAAGACCATCGCGGTGCAGGTGGCGGGCTACGATCGCTCGCGCGCGCTGACAATCGATCCCCAGATCGTCTACGCGACCTACCTAGGCGGCAGCGGCGGAACCTCGCAGGCGGCCGCCGCGGTCGGCGACGAGGCGACGGCCGTCGCGCTCGATCCGCTCAACGGCGTCTACCTGACCGGGTTCGCTTTTTCGACCGACTTTCCCACCACCATCGGCGGCGCCGACCCCGGAGCGTCGAGCGACACGCCGGTCGCGTTCGTGGCCAAGCTGAATCTCACGATGAGCGGGGCGGCCTCGCTGGTCTATTCGACATATCTGGGCGGCAGCGGCAATCCAAACAGCAAGGGTCTCGACGGCGATCAGGCCAACGGGATCGCGGTCGACGACTTCGGCGACGCCTTCGTCGCCGGGTTTACCTTTTCCACCGATTTCCCCGTCGTCGCGGGCGCCTTCCAATCCAGCGACCCGACCAAGCCTTGTGTGGCGCAGAATTCCTGCACCGACGCGGCCTTCGTCGCCGAGCTGGATTCGGACGGATCTCGGCTCGTCTATTCGACCTACCTGGGCGGCGCCAACAACACCGAGGCCGAACGAATCGCGCTGGTTCCCGGTTGCTCGGCGTGTAATGCCTACGTGGCGGGATTTACCGATTCCAGCAACTTCCCGACCGTCAACGGCTTTCAGACCGCGCTGCACGGTCCCAACGGCGCGGCGTTCGCCGCGGTCCTGAACAGCGGCGGCAGCGCGCTCACGTACTCGACGTTCCTGGGCGGAAGCGGCGATTCGGGTGGCGGCGGCGACGGTGCGATGGGTATCGCGGCCGACCCGTCAGGTAACGCCTATGTGACAGGTTTTACGTCGTCGAGTAACTTCCCGACCACGATCGGCGCCTTCCAGGGAATGAACCGGGCCTTCGGCGTGGGCGAGGAGAACTGCTTCGTCACCAAGCTCAACCCGGCGGCGAGCGGTAGCGCCTCGATGGTGTATTCGACCTATCTGGGCGGGAGCGGCGCCGCGGCCAATCCGGGCGATTTCTGTTACGACGTTGCGGCCGATTCCTCCGGTGATGCTTTCGTCACCGGCCTGGCGACCTCCTCCAATTTTCCGGTCACCGCCAACGCCTACCAGGGCACCAATCGCGCGGCCGCGAGAGGCGGCATGAACGCCTTCGCGACGAAGGTCTCCCCGGGTGGATCGTCGCTGCTCTACTCGACCATGCTGGGCGGCAGCGGGGGCCCGCTGGGCATTTTCGGCGAAGAAGGCTCGGATATCGCGCTGGACCGGGCGGGAGACATCTACCTCACCGGGACCGCCGCCTCGACCGATTTTCCGACCTCGGCCGGCGCCTGCCAGACGGTGAATCGAAGCACGACCAAATCGTTCAACGCTTTCGTCACGGAGTTGAACCCCGACGCCTCGCCGGCGAGCGCGCAACTGGTTTTTTCCAGCTACTTCGGCGGCAGCTTATCCGACGGCGGCAACGGAATCACAGTCGACAACTCGGGCAAGATCTACGTTTCCGGATATGCGACCTCGCCGGATCTGCCGACCACGCTTGGAGCCGCTTTCCAAACCGCCAAGAAGGCCAGCGGTAAACAGCAGGCCAATGCTTTTCTCGCCGAGATCGATCCGACCATGCAATGCGCCCGGCTGGAACTGACTCCTCAGTCGATCAGCTTTCCGCCGCGCGGCGTCGGAGCGCCGCCGGTCACCAAGACCTTCTCGATAGAAAACGCGGGTAGAGGCGTCCTGCAGGGCCAGGTTGGAACGCTGTCGTCGCCATTCATCGTGACCGCGGCCGTGGGCGATTTCACGGTCAATCCCGGCCAGAGTGTCACGGTGCGGGTAGAGTTTGCGCCAACTTTGCCTGCCGTGTCTCAGCAGATGCTGCAGGTGAGCAGCAACGATCCGTATCATCAACTGACGCCAATCGTGGTCACCGGCACCGGCGAATCAGGTGTGCTCTTGGTGGCTCCATCGCTCAAATTCGGCATGGTCCGTCTCAATGGGCACAAGAAGAAGACCTTGCTGGTGAAGAATGTTGGCGTCGGCACGCTCGACGGGGTCGTCGCAACGGGCGGTACGCAACCACCGTTCTCAGTACTCTCCGGCGGGGGCCCTTTTACGCTGAAGGCCGGCAAAAAAGATGCGATAGTGATCGAATTTTCGCCGACACACGGTTGGCCGAAGCACCAGCACCCTAATCGTCGCTCCCAGCAATTCCTCGCAATCGCCGACACTGGTCTCGCTGGTCGGCACGGGAAAATAGGACGCCGCCGATTTCAGCGCGGCGCTGCGCCGGGCGCGGCGCCGTCAGGCTAGCTTGCGCGCGATCAGCACGAAGTGAACCGAGAAGCGTGAGAAGCGATGGAATCGTTCGAGCTTTATCGGCTGGCCGTGCAGTACGTCACTGGCGTGGACGCGGAGAGTCCATCCGAGCAGCTTGGTGACGGGCGTGATGAGCTTGCCCAGAAACCACAGCAACGGCTTCTCGCTCGCGAAATAGTTCACGATCACGATTCGGCCCCCGGGCTTACACACCCGCACCATCTCGTTCATCATCCGGACCGGATCGGGCACTACGGTCATGACGTGAAAAGTGGTCACGTCATCGAAGCTCTGGTCGGGAAAATCGAGCTTCAGCGCATCGCCCTGATGCAGCTCGATATGGCCCCATTCGTTCTCCCGCGTCTTGGCCGCGGCCTGGGCGAGCATATCTTTTGACGGATCGATCCCGACCACATGGACGTACGGCGGATACGCGCCTAGTGAGATCCCGGTTCCGACGCCGACCTCGAGCACGCGATGGCCGGGGCGCAGATTGAGCGACTCGATTACCTCGCGCTCGCGATCGACGAATGCGCGGCCGAAGACCGAATCATAGAAGCGGGCGAAGTCCGAGTAGATACGGCTTTCATGCGGCTCGGCCATAACACCTCATACCTCAGAAGGCTTCGGGCCTGAGCGGCCCGGTTCGTCCGACCCCAACACCTCGGGCCGAAAGAAAGCAGCAACGTGATTAGGCGGCTTCGTTCACGCCTCTGGCTTGTCGCTGGAACAATGTGACATCGCGCCGGCGGAAGCGCCACTGCCGTCCCTTCTTGAACGCCGGCAGGACGTTGCGGCGAGCGAATTCGTTGACCGTATCAGGACTCATGTCCAGAAGGAAAGCGACCTCGCGCGAGTTGAGAAGAATGTCGTCCTTATCGGCCATCGAAGTCCACAAAGACGCCTTTCCTGCCATCGATTCGGGGACGCGAGTTTTTAGTATGCGCCTCGCTCTCAAGTCAAGCCGATTCTCTCAGACTTGACCAGCGAAGTCTTCTGCGGCGGCCGATTCGACCGATTCCGGGCGTGGCCGTCGCCCCTCCCGGCCTAGACGCTGATCGTCTGAAGGCGTCGGTTGCTTATGAGATTGTCATACCAGGCGCGGGTAACGACGATGCACGAAAAGAGGCCGGTTAAGACGCCTACGCACAGCGTAACGGCAAATCCCTTCACTGGACCGGTCCCGAATTGGAAAAGAATCAGGCCGGCAACGAAGGTGGAAATATTAGAATCTCGAATAGCTGACCAAGCTCGCTGGTAGCCCAGCTTCACCGCGTCGCGGGGGGTTTTGCCGTTGCGCAATTCCTCGCGCATCCGTTCGTTGATCAGCACGTTGGCGTCCACCGACATTCCCAGCGTCAGGACGATCCCCGCGATTCCGGGCAGGGTCAGCGTCGCCTGCAAAGCCGCCATCACGCAGATGAGCAGCATGATGTTGAGCGTCAACCCAAAGTCGGCGACCAGTCCCGCACCGCTGTAGTAGACCGGCATGAAGATCAGCACGGCCAGTGCGCCGACCACGAAAGAAAATGCACCCTGCCGGACCGAGTCGCGTCCCAACGACGGTCCCACGGTGCGCTCCTCGGCAATCTCGACCGGCGCCGGCAGCGCGCCTGAGCGCAGGACGATCGCAAGGTCGTGGGCCTCGTCGATCGAGAACCGTCCGGTAATCTGGACGTGCCCGGCCGGAATCCGCTCCTTGATGACCGGCGCCGAGTAGACCGTGCCGTCGAGGATTATCGCCAGCCGCCTGCCGACGTTCTCGCCCGTGAGCGCATCGAAAATCTGCGCGCCGCGCGCGTCCAGATCGACCGCCACGTAAGGACCCTCCAGGCGCGCGCCGGGACGAACTCGCGCGTCGGTGACAACGTCCCCGGTCATCAGCACCGGGGACTCGACCAGGTATGGAGTGCGGCCGCCGCTCTCCGCGGGCCCGTAGAGGATCTCGTCGCCGGGCGGCGGTGATTCCTTCTCGGCGTCGGCAATCGTGTGCGCATCGTCGACCAGCTTGAATTCGAGCACCGCGGTCTTGCCGATCAGCTCCTTGGCCCGTTCCGGATCCTGAATTCCCGGCAACTGCACCAGGATGTCGCGCTCACCCTCGCGCACGACGGTGGTCTCGCGAACACCGAGCTGGTCGATCCGGTTGCGGATGGTCTCGAGCGCCTGATCCATCGCATTGCTGCGCACTTGGGCTTCGTCGCGATCCCGGAAGCGGACCGAATAGACCGGGCCTCCGGTGCTCTCGGTGCTTGAGACGAGCAGATCGGGGCCGGACTTCTGTATCAGGTCGAGGAAGGGCGTGCGCTCATCGGGGGTCTTGAGCTTGACGGTCAACGAGCCGCCGGTCGCGGTGCTGATGTCGCCGAAATCGAGCTTGTTCTGCTTGAGCTCGCGCTTGAGGTCGTCGCCACGGCGTGTCAGCGCGGTGTTCACCGCGTCGTCGAGCTTGACCTCCATCAGCAGATGCGTGCCGCCCTGCAGATCGAGTCCGAGCTGGATCCCGGTCGAGGGCATATAGTCTTTCCACCAACCGGGCAGGCCGAGGTTGAGGCTGGGGATCAGCACGACCATCGCCACGACCACCAACACTCCGGTCAGATAGACCCGGGTTTGGCCGGCGCCGCCGGTGAGGTGCAGATAAAGGATCGCGCCGGCGATCGCCAGCAGGATCAAAATTGGCGCAGAATTTTCCACCGATACTCCCGCCTCGCTTCTATTCCTTGTCCTTGCCGGCGCCCTTGGGCGTCGCCTTGGAGTAGGTCGAGAGCGACGCAATCTGCGGCCGTTCGACGCGCACGCGCACGTTGGGCGCAATTTCCAGCGTCACGACCTTGTCGCCCATCTCGACGATCCTGCCGATAAGGCCGCCCTGTGTCACTACCTCATCGTTGCGCTTGAGCCCCGCCAGCATCTTGCTATGTTCGCCGGCCTTCTGCGACTGCGGGCGGATAAGCAGAAAGTAGAAGATCGCGAACAGCGCGACCAGCGGGATAACGGTCGTGAAGATAAGCTGTTGTCCGGCCTCTCCGCCGGCAGCAGCCGCGCCGGGCGCCGCCGCCTGCTGTGCCCATGCGATTCCTTCAAACCACATCGTCTTCCGTCCGGTCCGAGCTCTCCAGAATTCCCGCCGCAAACGCGTTTGCGAAGGCGTCGTAGGTCCGAGATGCTATAGCGGCTTGCGCCTGATGCATCAAGCGGGCGTAGTAGAAGAGATTGTGCTCGGTCAGCGCGCGCGCCGCCAGAATCTCGCCGCTCACGTACAAATGACGCAGATAGGCCCGGCTGAAGCCGGCGCAGGTCCGGCATTCGCAGCGCGGATCGAGCGGGCGCTGGTCGCGCAGGTAGCGCGAATGCTTGATCGACACCCGGCCCTCGCTGGTGAAGGCGCCGCCGTTGCGCGCGTTGCGGGTCGGCAGCACGCAGTCGAAGAGATCGTAACCCATCGCGATGCAGGCGAGCAGATCGGCGGGCGTGCCGACGCCCATCAGGTAGCGCGGCGCATCGGCCGGCATCGCCGCGGCGCTCAGCGCTGCCATTTCAAGCATCGCCGGCTTGGGCTCGCCGACCGAGAGCCCACCGGCCGCGAAGCCGTCAAACGGCATCGCGGTGATCTGCCCGGCGCTGGCCCGGCGCAGATCGGGATAGACGCCGCCCTGGACGATTCCGAACAAGGCCTGCGTCGCGCTCTGCCGCGCTTCCAGCCCACGCCGCGCCCATCGTGCCGTCAGCTCCATCGATGCCTTCGCCCGCGCGTGATCGGCCGGATAAGGCGTGCATTCATCGAGCGACATCATGATATCCGCGCCGAGCTGCTCCTGTATCCGCACCGCGCTCTCGGGCGTGAGTGCGAGCCGGCTGCCGTCGAGATGCGACCGGAAGACGATACCCTCCTCGCCGATCGAATTGATTCTGGCGAGGCTCATCGCCTGGAAGCCGCCCGAGTCGGTAAGCGTCGCACCCTTGAAGCCCATGAACCGTGCGACCCCTCCCATCTCATTCACCAGCTCGGCGCCGGGACGAAGCGCGAGGTGATATGCGTTCGCCAGCACCAGCCGATAGCCCATCGCCCAGAGCTCGTCGGGCGACATCGCCTTGACCGCGGCGCGCGTGCCCACCGGCATGAAAGCCGGCGTCGCGACCTCGCCGTGCGCGGTGACCAGGATACCGGCGCGGGCGGCGCCATCGCGCGCGCGGACCTCGAATCGGATCGCCGTGCCCATCAGAGGATCAGCATCGCGTCGCCATAACTGAGCAAGTGGTAGCGACGGCGAATCGCCTCGCGATACGCAGCGAGAATCGAATCGCGGCCGGCAAACGCCATTATCAGCGCCAGGACCGTGCTGCGCGGCATGTGAAAATTCGTGATCATCGCGTCCACCAGCTTGAACCGGAACCCCGGCGAGATGAACAGCCCGGTGAAGCCTTCGACATCGCGGGTGATCGCGTAGGATTCGAGCGCGCGGGCGCTGCTGGTGCCGACCGCGACCACTCGCCCGGCGATACGGCGCGTGTGCTCGATCGCCGCGACCGTACCGGCGGGAATCGTGTACCACTCCGCTTCCATCGTATGCGCTTCGACCTCGGGTGTGCGGAGCGGTGTGAATGTGCCGGGCCCGATATGGAGCGTCAAAAAGGCGTGACGGATTCCCGCGCCCTCCAACTCGGCGAACTGGCCCTCCCTGAAATGCAATCCGGCGGTCGGAGCCGCGATCGCGCCCGTGTGCGAAGCGAACACCGTCTGGTAAGCCGACGCGTCTGCAGTGTCGGCCGGGCGGCGAATATAATGAGGCAACGCGAGCAGCCCGGAGCCGGCGATGATTTGCTCGATCGTCATCGAGTTGTCACTCGCGAGTATCGGGCGACCGGGCTTCTGATAACCGGCCACCGTGAGCGTGTGGCCGCCTTCGACCACCAGCCGCGTGCCTTCCTTGAGGGCCCGATGGCTTCGCATCAAAGCGAGCCACGCGCCGGCCGGTTCGTCCAGCGCGCGCACCATCAACAGCTCGACCTTGCCGCCGGACTCCTTGCGCGCGAACAGGCGGGCGGGAAACACGCGCGTGTCATTGAGGACCAGCAGGTCGCCGTCGCGGAGATGGCGCGCGAGCTTGTAGAAGCGCGAATGCTCGAAGGTCCCGGTCTCTCGGTCGAGCACGAGCATCCGGGCGTCATCGCGGCGCTCCAGAGGCTGCTGCGCGATCAGCTCTTCGGGCAGCTCGTAGTCGAGTTCAGAGAGTCGCATCGGCTTGTGTGGAAGTACGGTCCGGCCCCAGCGATGAAAGTATCACTGCGGCCGCAACCTCGCGACGGCTACCTGGCCCGATCGATCTTCGGTGTAGAGCTGCCTTTCCAACTGAACCGCCAGGTGGCCGACTTGCGCACGTTCATCACCAGCGCCGGCCGAAAGCACGCCACGCAGGTGCCGCCTTTGCGCCGCACGCTCGGATAGACAACGCCCAGCGAGCCCTGGTTGAGAAGCCGCCGCGCGAGATCCTGTGAGACGACGTAGCTCGCCGCCGCGAGGCACCTGGTGAAGCGTTTGTCCCTGCGGATATCGTGAAACCGGGCGCTGAAGTCGGCGAGGTAGTCATCGTAGGTGATAGCTTCATCGAACCATCCGATCTCCGCCAGCTCGATCGATTTGCGAAACGCCGCTTCGGCCTGTGCCGTTTCGAGCTCGAAGCTCGCGTACCATGCGCCGCGCTCCGGCCCGTTGAAGCGGCTCCCGAGCGGATGCGCATGCCAGAAGGCGGCGTTGACGATCCGGAAGTGCGGCACGCCGAACACCAGCTCATCGACCCCGACGCCCGGCAACCGATTGTGCTCGGCCTGCAAGCGGTCGCTGGTCGCGTTGTCGAGATCGAGAATGTCTCGCCGATGCCGGTCGTCATCGGCGATCGCCGCGAGCGCGCTCGAATCGTCCTCGCTGTACTTCGACGGAATCAGCCGATGCGTATCAAACCGGCGGACGAGCGTGAGGCGCGGGAGCTCTCGTCTCGCCCGGCTCATCGGCCCGCTTTACATTCCGTCCCGGCGCGCGTCGAGCAGCCGCCGCACGGTCTGCATCGCAGGCAGGCCTCCCTTGATCATAAAGGCAAGCGGCGTCTGCCCGGCGAAAATGCGATTGGCATTCGGAAGCTGCACCCAAGCGTCGGCAAGCCTGGGCGAATAGATGATGCGCAACGCCTTGAAGATGCCAATGAGATAGGAAATCCGCAGCAGCCGGTCGGAATCGACCAGCCGGCCCGCCGGCCGCTTCTTCATCTCGTAAAATGGCCCGTTCGAGACGCCCGCCAGCAGCGCGCGCGCGTCCTCGTCGCGGATCTTCCAGCGCGCCATGATGTTGAAGAAGGCCTTAATCGCCGAGGGACTCAGCCGCCCCCGTTCCGCCTTGTCGGTGAGGTCGACCTGCGGCGGCGGTTCGTAGCGCGTAGCGGGATAGGCCGAAGCCATTTCGCATCACTCCGATTCAGGAGTATTTCTACTCCAACTCCGGCGTATCGGCAACCAGACGTTACGCCTCTCCAGAGGCAGCCAAATCGCTCACTCCGCGGTTTCGACCGCCAGTTCGGGCGCTTCGATGCGCGGGCGCAGCGCCCAGTAGCACGGCACCGACAGCATCGAGAGAATCCCGACCATCTGCCACGCGACGCCGATCCCGAAACGGTCCGCGAGCCTGCCTCCCGCCGGCAGCCCCAGGGCCGCGCCGAAAGTCGCGAAGGTGGTCTGGAACGAGAGCATGGTGGCGCGATACTCGCCCTCGATCTGTTCGTTGAACCAGCTCTGCTGCACCGGCTGGACCAGCCCGCCGCAGAAGTTGGTCAGCGCGAACATCGCCAGCGCCATCTGCACATGGCCCGCGCCGGCGCCCGCCGCCCACATCAGTACGCTGCCGAGCGTCGTGATGCCGGCCATGAAGGTTCCCCGCCGCGCCCGATCCAGATACAAGCGCGCGGCCATCTCGGAGCCCGCCATCCCGGCCAGATTGAACAGGCAGAACAGCCATCCCACGACCTGCACGCCGTAGTTAAGCCGATCGCTGAAGTACGCCGGCCACTCGAACCATGACGGTCCCCATGCTGCGAGCTGAATCCCACCCGCCAGCGCGAGCAGGAAAACCACGCGCGTGCCGAACCCGATTCGCATCCCCTGCCCCATCCGCTCTCTGACCCGCACTGCCAAGACGCCAAGGTCGAATTTGCCGCCGCGGCGCGGCGCGCGGTCCATCAACAGGCCTCCGACCGTCCCACTGAGCGCGAGGCCGCAAGCGCCGAGCAGCCACGGAACCGCGAGGTCGTGGACGCCGACGTATGCGCCGATCAGCGCGCCGCACATGTTGCCGATCCGCGCCAGTTGCGACATGCGCGAGAACAGCCGGTCCTTGGTCCCGGTGTAGCCCGCCGCGTCGAGCGCGTCGACCGCCCACGCATCGACCGCGCCATTGCGGAAGGTGAAGCCGACTCCGTCGCAGCATTCGGCCACGAGGAACATCGGGAAATGATGCGAGAAAAAATAGATCGTGAAGCCGACGGTGGAGATCGCGCTTCCGATCAGGAAAGCGGTGCGGCGGCCGATCGCGTCGGCAAACGCGCCGGTCGGAATATCGGTCGCGAAAGTGACCAGGAAGAACGTCGCCGCCACCGTGTTCATCTGGAGCTGGCTGAGTCCGCGCGAGCGCATGAACAGCGGATAGACCGCGAAGATGAACGACGGCCCGAAGGCCTGGAACCACCAGACCGTGTAATAGCGCCGGATTATCGAGCGAATCGAATCGCTCCGGTTGTCGTGCGTAGCCATGGAATCCAGTCCCTGTCGCGCAAAAAAGAAAGAGCCCCGGGCCATCGAAGCTCGGGGCTCTTTCTCGCCAAGTCTCGAAGTCCGATTTCAACCCGTGCGGGTCCGATTATCCTCCTGGAAAATTCGCATCGATTTTCTCCGAAAACCTGGAAGCGCTACGCTAGACCGAAACCGCGTCGACAGTCAAGCAATGTGGGGTTCAAGTAGCTATCGCGCACGCGACGCTTTGCCCGCGTTGACATTACCAAAGCCCCGTGAAACGGTTTTGCGATCAGATGATTCGCGCGATCGCCACGGGCCAACTGTCAGCGGAACGGACCGAGCGGTTCTACCGCCCTGAGCTCGACATTCTTCGGTTCTTCGCTTTCTTCGCGATTTTTGTGCTCCATGTCCCGCCCGGCAGCCCCGGCTTCTACTTCCAACACGGGGCCGTACTGGGCAGCATCGGCCTTGCCGGGTCCTTCGGCGTCGATCTGTTCTTCGTATTGAGCGGGTACCTGATTACCACACTGCTGCTCAAGGAACGCGAAAAGGCCGGCGACATCAACGTGCGTTCGTTCTATGCCCGGCGAATTCTTCGCATCTGGCCGTTGTATTTCTTTTATCTGGCGCTCGCATTTGCCATCTCGGAACTACCGCGGTCAATTACTAAAATACCCTTCGGAGGCATCGACTTTCCGCGGACTGATACAATCTGCCTGGTCTCCATGGGATGCTTTCTTTTCAACTTCGCACCCTGCAGCCGGGAACCCGGTTTGGCCGCCCATCTTTGGAGCATCGCGATCGAGGAGCAATTCTACCTGCTCTGGCCATTGATCCTGCGCAACATTCCGACCCGGCGCTTGATAGTCGTGCCGATCGCGATGTTCGCAGTCGCGACCGTCGCGCGCTTTCTGTCCACATTCTTCCATTTCGCCGCGCCGGTCTGGATTGATACTTTCACGCGCCTGGACCCGATCGCCATGGGGATCCTGATCGCGATCGTGCCAAAACCGGGCTTCCAGCTAACCGCCCGGATCGTGCTCGTACTCATAGGAATAGTCAGTTGGTTCTGCGCAGTGTACTACTGCGGGTTGCCATTTCAGGGCAGTTTCAGGAATGTAGCAATTGGCTATCCGATGGTCGCCGCCGGAGGGGGGGCCTTTCTGCTTGCGGCGCTCAGAGAGGGACGCCGGCGGGCGGACGGCCGCCTGGCGCGCGCGCTCATCTACCTTGGTAGAATTTCATATGGTCTCTACATCTATAATTTCATCGCGATTCTCGGAATGCGCGTCTTCATGTATAACGCAGCGTCCGGCTGGTTCGTGCGGTCGGGGCTCCCGCTTTGGACGGCGTGGCCGTGCTACCTGGGGTTGGCGTTCGGCGCGAACGTGCTGCTGGCGGCGGCTTCCTATCGATGGCTGGAGGCGCCCTTCCTGAGGCTGAAGGGCCGCTTCACCGCGATTTCATCGCGCCCGGTGTAGCGAGTAGAGCCGGCGGACGCCGAAGGGTTCTGCGGTCAGATGAGTTGCGCGATCGCCACGGGCCGGCCGGCCGAAGATCGGACGGAGCGCTTCTACCGCCCCGAACTGGACATCCTGCGATTTCTCGCCTTCTTCGGCGTATTCATTTACCACGTTCCGCCCGGCAGTATCTTCTTCTATCGCCGCCATGGGGCTCTCGGCAGCTTGGGCGTGTCGGGATGCTTCGGCGTCGATCTGTTCTTCACATTGAGCGGGTACCTGATAACCAGGCTTCTGCTCAGGGAACGCGAACAGACCGGCGATATCAACCTGCGTGCGTTTTACGCCCGGCGAATCCTTCGAATCTGGCCGTTGTACTTTTTCTACCTCGCACTGGAAGCGGCCTTGCCGCTGCTCCCGTCGACCTTCACTTCTGCGCCACCGTTCACCATCATCTCCGTTCCGCCCGCGCACTTTGGCTGTTTCATCTTTTTGATGACCTTCCTTTTCAACTACTCTCATTGCCTGTGGGTCAGTTCAATTTCGTTGCTGGCTCCGTTGTGGACGATTTCCGTCGAAGAGCAATTCTACTTGCTATGGCCATTGGTTCTGCGCAGGATACCGGCGAATCGCCTGATTGTGGTTCCCTTCGTGATGTTCGCGACAGCAATCGGCGCGCGGCTGCTCTGGCCGTACTTCAATTTCGATGTGGCCGTGTGGACCAATACCTTATGCCGGCTGGATCCGATCTCCGCGGGCATTCTGATCGCAATTCTGCCTTCAGTGAATCTGCGGCCGGTAAGCAGGTTATTACTTGTGTTGATAGGGATTGCGAGCTGGTTCTTCGCCGCGCACTATTGCGGATTGCCGCTGCACGCCGGTGCTCTGGCTACTGCAGTTGGCTATCCGGCTGTGGCTATCGGTAGTACGGCATTTCTGCTGGCCGCGCTCGGCACAACTGATGACGGCCGGGCCGGGGTTCTCAAGCGCGCGCTGATTTACCTGGGAAAAATCTCTTACGGCCTCTACGTCTACAATTTCCTGGCGATTCTCGGCTGCCAGGTCTTCATGTTTCGGGTTGCGAGCGGATGGTTCGTGCGCGAGGGGTGGCCCTTCTGGATGGCGTGGCCGTGCTACCTGATGCTGGCGTTCGGGACGAACGTGCTCCTTGCGGCTGTCTCCTATCGATGGCTCGAATCGCCGTTTCTTAGGTTGAAGGGCCGATTTACCAGAGTTCCATCGCGCCCGGTGTAACCGACTGGACCGATCGGGCCGCGAGCGGAGATCGCCAATAGCGCGATCCTTGTCCAGTAAATTAAGATCGGCTCGCCGTGAGAACACTGACCGCTCGGGTCCGCACCGGAGTTTTATCCGCCAGAGTTGCAGCGAAATGAGCCGCGCCGAGAATCGCCGCAAGGCCAGGTTATCGCAGCGTGCGGACAGACATCGCCCGCCAGTGACCTCGCGTCCGGCGCCGGCAGCCGGCTCGACTGGGGTCGGGAAGCCGCTCGCCCTGGCCGGCGTGTTGCTGGTCACGCTGCTGCTCTACCTGCGATGCCTCGCCAACGGATTCGTCTTCGACGACAACCTGATGGTCGTGAAGAACGCGTACATCGGGTCGTGGTCGTTTTTCCGGATCTCGTTTGCGAACGATTCGTGGTGGTATCTGGATCCGCTTCATTTGCCGGCGAGCTCTTACTACCGCCCGCTACAAGATGCGTGGCTGGGTGTGCACTTCCATCTGTTCGGCCTGAACCCCATCGGATGGCACGCGACGATGGTGGCGCTGAATGTGCTGGTCGTCTGGCTGGTATTCAGGCTCGCCTCGCGTCTCACCGGAGACGGGCAGGCCGCCCTGCTCGCCGCAGCGCTGTTCGCGGTGCTTCCCTTTCACGCCGAGGCGGTCGTGTGGGTTTCCGCGATTCCGCTCCCGCTCGGCGCCGCCTTCGAGCTCGCTGCCCTGCTTCTGTTTATCGAGCGCGCGGAGGCCGCGTATCGCAATTGGGCGCTGGCGCTCATGCTGTACGCCGGCGCGCTCCTGACTCATGAGAGCGCGGTCGTGTTTCCGGTGCTGGCCGCACTCTATGCGATGGTTTTCGAGCCGCCCGATCGCGCGGTCGCGAACCGGCCGGCGCTCCAGCGCGCACGGATGCGGGTGACCGCCGCGGTCGTGAGCGCGGCACCGTTCGGCGCTGAGCTGCTCGTCTATCTGTTGATCAGATTTCTCGTGCTCGGATTCATCAACCGGCCGATGCCGGTGAATCACCTGAGCAACGGGCAAGCTCTGATGACGGTGGCGCCGGTGCTGATCGCATACCTGGGCCTGCTGGCGATGCCGTGGCGGGCCGCCTCGGCCCATCACATGGAGATCGTGAGCAGCATCAGCTCACCTGAATTCTGGCTGTCGGCCGGGGCGCTGATCGCGATTGGCGCAGCCTTCTTCGTCGCGGTCAGGAACGATCGGCGGCGCGAACTTTACTTTTTCTGCGCCGCCTGGATGGCGATCGCGATCGCACCGATGATGAACCTGCGCGGGATTTTTCAGGGCTCGATCGTGCAGGATCGATATCTGTATCTGCCCTCGGTGGCGTGGTGCGTGATGCTGGCCGACTGGATCGTGCGCGTGGCGCGCAGCGGCACGGCCGCCCGCCGCACGACGGCATACGCGGCGATCGCGGTGCTGCTTGCGGTATGCGCCGGAGCGCTGTGGAACGTCCAGCGTCTCTGGCACGACGACGTAACGTTCTACACCACGCTGATCAAGGAAAATCCCGACCAGCCGAGCTGGCACTACGCGTTCGGCGTCGCGCTGAGGGACCGGGGCGATCTGGCCGGCGCCCGGCGCGAGTTCAAGGCGGCGGTGCAACTCGACCCGCAGAGTGCCGCGCTCTACGACCTCGGCGTGGTGGATTCGCAACTGGGCGATATCAAGGAAGCCGCAACTGAAGAGGCGGAGGGGATCAAACGGATCGCCAACCCCGCCGCCGACGCCTATGTCGGATTGGCCCAGATTTACGATATGAACGGCGACCAGGCGAAGTCCGAGGCGGCCTTGAAGCAGGCCGAATCGCTGCCCAACGGTGCGCATGTCGCGGCGTTGGCGCGCGCGCAGTCGAAATACAATCATGGCGATCTGCCGGGCGCGGAAGCCATCTTGCGCAACCTCACGACGACCGATCCGTACGATCCGCGCGCGTGGACGGTGCTCGGAATGACGGCGATCAGGGAAAAGAACAACGATCTGGCCCTGGAGTGTTTCCGGCAAGCGACGGCCCTGGCGCCCCGAGATCCGTTCGCACGGGTGATGACGGGGTTGGCGCTGCACAAGCTGGGGCGCGATCAAGAGGCGCTCGAGCAATGCCGCAGCGCGTTGGCGATCGCCCCCAACGATCGCAACGCGCAGGCGCTGATCGCCAGAATCGAGCGCGAGACGCCGTCCAGGCAGCCTTCGAGCACCCCATGAAGCGCGGGTCTTCAGAGCGCCTTTCGCGCCGCCGGGACAGGGTCGCGGCTCGCGCCGGCAGTCACGCCGCCGATACCGTAGCAGCCCCCGATCATCGCGCCCTGATGCTCGGCGGCGTGCTCGCGGTCACGGCGCTCGTCTATCTGCGATGCCTCGCCAACGGTTTTGTATTCGACGACCACGACATGGTGGTCGCCAACCGCTTCATCGGACAGTGGTCGTTCCTGTGGAAGTCGCTGGCGCGCGATTCATGGTGGTTCATGGATCCGACCCGCTTGCCGGCGAGCGCATACTACCGGCCGCTACAGGACATCTGGCTCGGCCTGCATTACCATCTGTTCGGTTCCGACGCAGCCGGGTGGCACGCCACGATGGTCGCGCTCCATCTGATCGCAGTCTGGCTGGTGTTCGAGATCGCGGCACGGCTGACCGGAGAGCAGTACGCGGCGCCGGCAGCGGCGTTGCTTTTCGGCTTGATGCCGCTTCACGCAGAGGCGGTGGTGTGGGCCACGGCGATTCCGCTTCCGCTAAGCGGCGCACTGGAGCTGGCGGCATTCTATCTCTTCATTGCGCGCGCCGGCGCCGAGCGCCGCAACTGGCCACTCGCGCTGCTGATGTACGGCTGCGCCCTCATCAGCCACGAAAGTGCGGTGGTTTTTCCGGCGCTGATTGGACTGTACGTTCTGTTGGCCGAGCCCGACCCGGCGGCTGGGCGACTCGCGGCGCGAATCCGTGCGGCGATCCTTGGCTTGGCGCCGTTCGCGGCCGAGACGCTGGCATACCTGATTTTGCGGCGGCTCGTGCTCGGCTTCATCAACCGGCCCAACGCCCTGTCGCATCTGACCACTGCGCAGGCCATCGCGACGGCGCCGCGAGTCGTGATGACTTACGCGGCGCTGCTGGTGATGCCGTGGCTGGCCGGCCCGGCCCATCAGGTGGCAATCGTTATGAGTACCGCCGCGCCCGGCTTCTATCTGCCGCTGGCCGCGCTCGTAGCATGCGTGGCGGTTCTTTTCGTGGTTGTGAGGGGCGACCGGCGCGGGCGGCTCTACCTGTTTTGCGTGGCATGGATGGTGGTCGCGCTCATGCCGATGATGAACCTGCGCGGCCTCTTCGAGCAGGCGCTCGTGCAGGATCGCTATCTGTATCTGTCATCGATGGGATGGTGTGTGATCGTCGCCGATTGCGGGCTTCGTCTCTCGCGCCGGGGAGAAACCGCACGCCGGCTGACGCTGAGCGCCGGGGTCGCGCTGGTTGCGCTTTATGCCGGAACACTCTGGATGGTGCAGGGCTTCTGGTACAGCGATGAGACTCTCTCGGCGGCCTGTATCGAGAGATGTCCCGACTCCGCGATGTGGCGCAACCGGCTCGCGAGCGCGCTGGAGCAACGGGGCGATCTGGCAGGGGCCGAGCGCGAACTGTCGACGTCGCTCAGCCTCGATCCCAACGCGCCCTATACGCTGTACGACCTCGGCCTGCTCCACGTGCGGATGGGCCGGATCGGCCAGAGCGCCGGCGAGCTCGCCGCCGGCATCGGGCATCTGCCGCATCCCACCGCGCAGAACCACTTGCTGCTGGCGCAGGTCTACGACTTGAACCGCGACTACGCGCAGCGCGATGCCGAACTGAACTATGCGGAATCGCTGCCGGGCGGGGCCGAGGCCGTCGGACTGACGCGAGCGCAGATGAAAGTGGCTCACGGCGACGCGGCCGGCGCGGAGGCGATGTTGCGCGAGCTGGCGCGGCAGTATCCCGGTAACTACCTGGTGTGGACGGAGCTGGGGCGGGCGCTCGCCGCCGAGGGACGGAACGAGGAGGCGCTAGCCACCTACAAAGAGGCGGTTAAGATTACACCCGGCGCTTCGATGCCGCACTTTCTCTCCGCGCAGTTGCTGCATGCGATGAATCGCGACCGCGAGGCGCTCGAACAATGCCGCCTGGTGCTGGCTGCGGCGCCCAACGATCCAACCGCGTTGGCTTTGATGACCGAAATCGAGCGTGGCGCCGGGCCGCATTAGCGGCCCGCGCGGGTGCCGCGCCGCTCGCGCGTCCTGTCATCTCAGCTCCCGGGTCTTCAAAGCGGCACATAAAAATGCGAGGCAGCCCGCCGGCTACCTCGCACCTCTTACAGCAATTTGTTGCGTGGACCGCAGCGCTTACTTTTTTTTCACCGTGACGGTCCCCAGGTCTCCAGTATCGGGAGTGAACACCACCATTCCGGTAGTACAGTCCGTCGCCAGGAAACCCTCCAGCATTTGATCGGACGACGGCAGTACCGGGGTAGGTTTGATGGTCGGGTGCGAGGTTGGCGCCGAGGTCGCTGTCGAGACGGCAGCAGCATGACTGCTACTCGGCTCGTCGCACGATACCATCGCAGCCACCAGTATCACCGCTGCGCCCGCCATCAGTACCCGCCTCCTGCGCGGCGAGGACATCGGTACCACCAGGCCAAGCATCGCCAGGCATCCGAACCATCCCATCAACAGGCCCGCCGCCTGTCCGCCGGCCTTGGGGACCGGGATCATTCCTGCGAGCATCAGGCGCGGCGGCCGGGCCATAGCGAGCGGAGCCCCGGCAGTCGCCGCGATCGTTACCGACAGGCTGAAATCGACCGTATCACCGGGCGCAATGGTGATCGGCGGACTGAAGCTGTAGTCGGTGTTGCCCGTCGCGGCCGGAGTCTCGATCGAGGTGCCTACGACGGTTCCGTTGATGGTCGCCGTCAGCGTCGACGAGGTGAACAGCGCAGCGTTGGTGAAGCTTACGAACGCGTCCGTCAGGCTCTGCGTGCAGTTGGTGCTGGGGCTGGTGACGGTGAACATGCCGACTACCGGTGTAGCGCCCGGAGAGGCGGTCGAACGGTGCCGGTGTTATCGAGACGGTATCAGTTCCAGGGGTTGGCGTGGCCACCGCAGTCGGTGTCCCCGGACCGGGAGTCGGAGTCGGCGATGCGCCACTTGGAGTCTGCGTCGCGCTTGCCGACCCCGTTGGAGTGGCGCTCGAGCTCGGCGTCGGGCTACTCGGACTTGCACTCGCTGTAGGCGTCGCGCTCTGAGAGGCCGTGGGTGTCGCGCTTTGACTCGCCGTCGGAGTGGCGCTGGCCGACGCCGTAGAGCTGGCGGACGCAGTCGGAGTGACGCTCTGGACTGCCGTCGGCGTCTGGACGGCAGACGGAGTGGGACTGGGAGACGGGCTCGGAGTTGGGGTGACCGTCGGCGTCGGAGTCTGGTTGACGCCAATCTCGAGCACGAAGTTGTTGAGCGGGCCATTCAAGGTAGTTTGCGCGGAACCCGCTATGATCGGGAAATTACTCGATGCGGTTCCTCCCGCGACGTAGACCAGGTTGGTCCCGTTGGCAGTCGTATCGGTTGCGACGCCCCCGGCAAAGTCATCGTTGGAGCCGCCGAAGAGGCTGGAGAAGATGAGCGTCGATCCGGTGGGATCCAACTTGGCGACCACGGCGTTGTATTCCAGGAACGGGCTTATGAAGATTCCGACCGGCGAGCCGGGATCCAGATCGAGCCGCGTGGTAGGCGGCAAGTACGCCGCGGCTGGACCTATCTCGCGGAAAGTCGAGCCACCGTCGGTGCTCTGCAGCACGAAGCCAAGATCGTTGAGCCGGCCGGCTGCGTAGATGTGAGAAGGACTCTCGGTCGCGTCGATCTTCAAGTCGTAGAGCGCCAGGCTGACGGTGTTGACCGGGCCGGTGATGGTCGTAAACCCGTCGTTGCTCTCGACCAGTCCGACCTGAACGCCGGCGTAGAGATTGGACGGAATCACGCTGCTGTCCACCGCTACGGAGAAAGCCGGCTGGAAGTTTTCTCCGGTCTGGGCGAAACTCGCACCGCCGTCGGTGCTGACGAAGATTCCGCGGTTGGTGCCGGCGTAGATTGCCTGCGGGCTATTATTCGGATCAGCGGCCAGCGAGAACGCGTACGTGCCGGTCGGAAGCCCTGTCGAGACGAAGCTGTTGCCGCAGTCGACGCTCTTGAACAATCCCGTCTTCGTGCCCGCGAACAGCGTCGTTGGCTGCGTGTCGCGATCGACTATCACCGGTGAAACCGGAGAACCACTGAGCGCGGTCAAAGCGAACGTTACGCCCCGGTCAGTGCTTCGGTAGAGGCCTTGCGCGGTGCCGATGAATACCCGCTCGGTGCTGCCGGCGCACACGCCGGTGCCGGCCGAGAAATCGGTATCGACGCCGTTGAAGCCGACCGCAAACTGCGTGCCCGCCAAGGCCGTCGGTCCGAAAGTGTTACCGTCATCGGTGCTCAGGTAGAGACCATTGCGGGCGCTGCCGGCGAAGACGTTATGGGGAACGGTGCTTGGATCGACCACCAGCGCATTCAGTGACCCGATGCTGCCGATATTGCCGGTGAAGTTGAAAGTCGCTCCGCTGTCCTTGCTGACCAGCAGTTCGCCGTTGGCCGCAGGCAATGGAAACGAGTTCACCAGCGGGAAGTCGATGTAATTGGTAGTTCCGGCCACGTAGGCGTTGCAGCCCGCAGGGCCGCAGGTCGCGTCGATCGCAATCGCCCCGCCGTCGTCATCTCCGCTGCCGCCCAAATATGTCGAGTAACCCACGGTGTAGTAAAGCGCGCCAGGCAGGGTGGGATTGGGGGTGGGGATCAGATGGATAACGAATATGTCATCGAATCCGCCGAAGGTGGTCTGGACGGCGCCCGGTGTGGTCGGAAAATCGGTCGAGTAGGCATAGCCGTCGGCAAAGATGTCGTTATTCGGGCCTAGCGCCAGCCCGTTGATCGCCTGAAAGCCGGATCCCCCGAGGTAGGTAGAGTAGTATATGCCGTTTCCGGTCGGATTGAGCACAGTGATGAAGGCATCAGCGGCGGGCTGGCCGCCTTTAATGGGCCCGTAACTGTTCTGGACCGCAGTCGCCGGCGTTATCGGAAAATTCTGGGGAGCAAATGGCAGCAGGATCGCGTCCGTTATGCCGCCGATATAGGCGTCACCCAGCGAGTCGGCTGCAATCCCGAAGCCTCCGTCTCCGCTGTGTCCGCCCAGGTAAGTGACGTACTTGAAGAGACTGCCCGAAGAGTTCATCCGTGCCACGAAGGCATCATAGGCGTCGGCACAAGGCGTCCCGCCGCTGGTGCAGCCATTGGCGGTCTGCAAAGCGCCGGGGGTCGCCGGGAAATCGGTGGAGGCGGTGTATCCGGTGACGAACGCGTCGCAGTCCGAAGGGCAGCCAAGCTCGACCGCGATCGCCTCGCCGGACTCGACTCCGCTGCCGCCCAGGTAGCTGGAATACTCCAGCGTCGAGCCATCCGGACTGATCTTGCTGATGTATGCGTCTGAAGTTCCCCCGCCGTAGTTGGGCTGGGGGGCGGATGGAGTAGTCGGGAAGCCGGGTCCCGCCAATCCGGTCACATAGGCCGCGCCCGAGAGGTCGATTGCTATTCCAGTGCCGTTGTCTGCGCCGCTGCCGCCCAGATATGTGGAGTATACAAACGCCGTCCCGTTCGGGTTAATCTTGGCCACGAACGCATCGCAATTTCCCCCGTACGTCGCCTGCACGATGGCCGGCTTCGGCGTTATCGGAAAATCGCTGGAACATGCGGTTCCGGTCATGTAGGCATTGCCCGCCGCGTCCGCCGCCAGTCCGCTCGCGAAATCAAGGAACGAACCGCCCCAGTATGTTGAGTAGCGCAGGGTTGGGTCGATGATCAGCGGCTTCCCGCGATCGTATGACGCCAGCCGCAGACCGACGCGCGAGCCGCCCAGGCGGGCATAGCGGCTGGCGACCGGATGCCGTATGCCGCCGAACTCTTGATAAGCGACCGGTTTGCGCAGCAGGAGCTGCCCTCGCGGCGTACCCAACACCAAATCGCCGTCGCGGTTGATATCGAGATGGTCGGCGCCCTCGAAAGCGAGCTTTATCCGGTCCGGCCGCGCGCCGGGGCTGACTATCCAGTCGCATTCCAATTCACGATGGTTCCCGTAGTAGACCAAATCGACGCCCGGATAGATGCCGCGGTATCTCACCTTGGAATAGGTCGGTATACCGGCATGCCAGTTGTGCGAGTCGCGGCCGACGAAATAGTTGATGGTCCCCGGCAACTTGTCTTCGCCCTCGATTTCGGCCGTCTGGCTGGCGCCCTCCAGTTTCATTGTGAGCGCGAGACTCTCTCGCGATTGCGCCGCCGCCGATGTCAAGGACTGCTTCGGTTGCTTCGAGTTGACTGCGGCCGCCGCGCTGGCGATGGGCAGGGCTCGGACAGCATGCGCCGGTAGCGGAGCCCGTTCCAGAAGGATGCGAGCCGCGTCCTGCGTGAACGAGATCGAAAGACCCTGGGATCGCGCGCGGAATTTCACCCGGCCGTCGGCTTGACCCGCGTTGGGCTCGAAGCTCAGGCCGAGTTGATCGTAGTCCTGGTTGAGACGGGCGCTGATGGCAGGCCTGTTCGCCGAAGAGCTCTTTCGGCCGGCGCTCGCGATGCGCTCGCAACCGCCGACCCGCCAGGCAAAGCCGGATGGTCAACTCGCCGCGACTGGTAAGCGGCGATTAGAATGCACGCAACCGTTGCCAGCCCAAACCACACCCGCAAGTGTCGTGTCATCGCTTGGCGCCCTTGGCCGCCGAGCCATAATGGAAGGTTCCCAAAAGCGCTCTCCCTCCTGCCAGGCGAGCGTTTCACTTGGCCACGATCCTCCTACTCCACCTGCGACGGTTAGGTCAAATGCCTTTTTCGAAGCAAACGCACCTTCATTAGCGCGGCGGCTGGCCTCAGAGAGTACCAAAGTCGCATCGTCATCCGCGATACCGGCGATACCAGTGCCGAAAAGGCAAGAAGACTCCTCTGCCCGGCAACGATGTCGCGAGCGCCAGCCACGATGCTACGAGAGCTTGTATAGCATGGCAGCACGCTGAGGGACATCACGTAATAGGAATCCTTCAACAATCCTTCTTGTAAGATGCGGGTCGCCGATCTAGGATGCGAATCCCGCTCCCGGAGCGGCTGTTTTATTGTGACGCATCACCGAGCGACCTCCCGTTTGCTTCTTCGCTCGTATCCAGATCGTACGGCGGCGGCGTAACGGCGCGCCGCTTCTGATTGGCAATGTCATCCGCGGCGAAGTCTGCCAAGGCGGCAAAATCAGCTCAGGTCCGGCCGCCCGTCGCGGCGCCCGAGTTCGCTGTCGGGCCCGCGCCGGGCCGCGCGTGGGTGCTGCTCGGGGCGCTGCTGCTGGTCACGGCTGCAATCTACCTGAGGTCGCTCGGCAACGGCTTTGTCTTCGATGATGTAGAGCTAATCGTAGGCAATCGCTACATGGCGCAGTGGTCATTCCTGTGGAAGTCGTTCGCTTACGACTTCTTCTGGATTCGCGACCCCTTCGCTTTGCCGCAAAGTCTGGTCTACCGCCCGCTGACTGACGTCTGGTTCACGGTGCATCGCCATCTCCTGGTCGGCCCCGCGGGCTGGCACGCGACGCTGGTGCTGGTGCATCTGGTGTCGGTGTGGCTGGTGTTCAAGGTCGGGTTTCGGCTCGCCGGCGACTTCTGGGCGGCGATCCTGGCCGCGTCGCTGTTCGCGTTGACCCCGATTCACGCCGAAGCAGTGGTCTGGATCTCCGCCGCCGCCCTGCCGCTCAGCACCGCCTTTGAGCTGGCGGCGTTCTACATTTTCATTGCCGCGACGAACCCGGACCGGCGTCATTCGCCGGCCGCATTGCTGCTATATCTTCCCGCGGTCTTCAGCTACGACGGCGCGATCATATTCCCGGCGCTGATCGGGTCGTACGTTCTGCTCCTCGAATCGCCCGCGCAAGCCAGCATCGCGGGTTATATCGGATGGCCCAGGATTCGGGAGGCGTTGCTTGCTGCGGTGCCTTTCGCGCTCGTAGGGTTGCTCTATCTCGGCGTGCGCCGAATCGTGCTGGGATTTTTCCTGAGCCCCTTTTCGAGCACTGCCTTCAAGCCGAACACGCAGGCCCTTACGAGCGGGAAACTGGTGCTGCTGACTATGCCGCGCGTGGTCGCGGACTATGCCGGCCTGCTCGTCGCGCCTTTCTACGCCGGACCGTCGCATCGGGTGCTGCGGGTCCTGAGCGCTGCCTCGCCGGAATTCTATTTGCCGATTGTGTGGCTCGGTCTTGGCGTCGCCGCGCTGTTCCTGCTTTTGCGCGGCGGTCCGCGAACCCGATTGCACGCATTCTGCGTGGCGTGGACGGCCCTTACCATTCTGCCGATGATGAACCTGCGCGGGATCCATCCGAACCTGCTGGTTTGCGATCGCTACCTATACCTGGCGTCGGCCGGATGGTCGCTGCTCCTGGCGGATTGGGCCGTGAGTATCGCTCGCCGGAGCGGGCCCGCGCGCCAGATCGTATCGGTGGGCGCGGTCGCACTGCTGGCCGGATACGGCATTTCGCTCTGGCATGTGCAGGGCTTCTGGCACGACGACGTGGTGCTCTTCACGCGCTGTATCGACACATTTCCCGAATCGGCGATCTGCCACGGACATCTGGGAATCACGCTCAAGCAACGCGGCGATCTGGACGACGCGCAGGTAGAGCTCAAAAAGGCGATCGCGCTGGATGAGCTTTCGAGCGCGCCCGAGCTTTACACGCTCGGACAGATCGATGCCAAGCTGGGGCGGACGGCTCTGGCCACCGGCGAGATCGAAAAGTCCGTCAGTAAGATGGGCGGGGCGCTTGGGCACGAGGAGTCCGGCAAGAAGTCCCTTCCCGCCCCGGCCGCTGCATATACGCTTCTGGCCGAGCTCTATGACCAGCAAGGCGAGACCGCCAAGAGTCAGGCCGTACTGAAGTACACTGAATCACTGCACGAGGGCCTCGAGGCGGCCCAGATGGCTCAATCGCGAATCGACTGGAGGCACGGCGACACCGCCGCCGCCGAAGCGATTTTGAATGATCTGGTAACGCGCTTTCCGGAAGATCCGAAAGTCTGGCTGATGCTGGGCCTGGCCATGAAGGACGAGGGGCGCAATGAGCAGGCGTTCTCGGCCTTCGAGCACGCCCTCAGCATCGATCCGTACGACCCTCAGGCTCACTTGTTCCTGGCGCAGGCGCTTCATGCCGAGGGCCGCAACCAGGACGCGCTCAACGAGTGCCGGCTTGCGCTCAGCAGTTCGCCCGACGACGCCGGCGTGCAGGCACTTACCGCGGAAATCCAGCGGGACCTTGGGCAGAATTAGCGCGCGCGCTGCGTCCGCCCGGATCTTTATAACCGCTTGGCAGGAAAACCGGCCAGTCTGTAGCGCGCTCTCTATGCCGTATTCTTCGGTCCCGATGGCCGCGCAGGCTATTTTGCAGCGGCCCGGAAAAGTGCGACTTGCCTTTCGACGACCGGGGCCGGAAAATTGACAAGTGAATCCAGCCGAGCACAGCGCATTCCCGATTCATCCGCCCAGGTGGCGGGCGATGTGGAAGCTCGCCCGGCCTCATCAATGGTCGAAGAACGCAGTCATTTTTGCGGCCCTGATCTTCAGCCAGCGGCTCTTTCACCTGCATGATGTTCTGCTCACCCTGATGGCGCTGGTTGCGTTCTGCGCGGTGTCGAGCCTCGGCTACATCGTAAACGACATCTCGGATCGTGAGGCCGACCGCAGACATCCGGAGAAGAGAAACCGCCCGCTTGCCAGCGGCGCACTGAAACTGACCGACGCGGTCGCGATGGCGTGCGTGCTCGGAGTGATTGGCACACTGCTCAGCATCGCCCTGGGACCCGGTTTCGTGTGCCTGACGGTCGCTTACGTGGCGCTGCAATTCGCCTACTCGCTGCGGCTCAAGCACCTGGTGATCGTCGACGTCATCGTTATCGCGGTCGGCTTCGTGATGCGGGCGTTTGCGGGCGGCGTCGCGATTCAGGTCGAAGTTTCGCCGTGGCTGATCTTCATCACCTTTGTGCTGGCGTTGCTGCTCGCGCTGGCGCGCAGGCGCCATGAGCTGATCGCGCTGGGAGTGGGCGCTGCCTCCCATCGCAGCGCGCTGGACCATTACAGCGTCAGGCTCATCGATCAGATGATTTCGATCTTCGCGGCCGCGACCCTGGTCGGTTACATGATTTACACCGCCTCGCCCGACGTCGAACGGAAGCTCGGCACCAGCCATCTGTACCTCACGGTTCCGTTCGTGGTGCTGGGCATCCTGCGCTACCTGTATCTGATCGTGGAGAAGGGGGAAGGCGGCGACCCTTCGCGGCTGCTCCTGAAGGATCGCACGCTCCTGGCGTCGGTGGTGCTCTGGGTCGCGGCTGACGTATTAATATTGTACTTTTAGTACGCTTCGGATTCCCGCCGATTGGCTGAAGCCCTTGCCCTCCGCGACGATTAGACCGGGCGGGATGAAACGCGGGTGTACCTGGTCTTGAACCTCAGGAAAGGCGCTTCGAGCCGGCGGTACGAACCCGCCGCGCATCCGATGTATCCCCGCCTTATTGACCATCCGGGCTTCCGATTGGCATAAGGTGCCATGAACTTGTGCAATTTGCGTGATGCGAGGGGAGTCTTGCGCAAGCGATTGGCGCCGCTCGGCGGAATCGTGATCGGTTCGTCGCTGCTGCTGATGGTGGTCGGCGCTCCCGCGGCGTATGGACAATTCGTCAGCGGCGACGTGGTTGTCGACGCGATCGGCCTGCAAAACGGGGGACCGATCCACAACAACACAATCGACTATATACTCCGATTCGGCTGTCCACAGTGCGGTGAGGGGATCGGCTCCCGGAGAACCGAGGGCGTCAATCGATTCGGACTGGATTTTTATACCAAATACATCAGTCGACTGAGTATTCTTTCCGACGGCAAGGTCGGTATCGGCACCAGCACGCCGAGCGAGTTGCTGGAAGTAGACGGTAACGCCAGGATCGACGGCTCGCTCAAATTTGACATTCCCGATCCTGCCGATCCGTCGTCTCATCTGGTTTATTCCTCCGTGCTGAGCGCGCAGCCGGCTTTGCTGTTTCGAGGCGAGGGTCAACTCACCAACGGCGAGACCTCGGTCTCGCTGCCGGCCGGCTTCGAACGCCTCACCCGGGCCGATTCCCGAACCGTGATTCTCACCAATATCGACGGCTTCGATCCCATAGCTATCAAGACCAGCAACGGCGCGGAGATCGCGAATAACACCTTCAGCGTGTACTCTTCCAATCCGAAGTCTTCCCAGCGATTCAGTTGGGAGGTCGAGGGCGTGCGTGCCGAAGCGCCGGCGGCAAGCACGGCGCAGTAGCGCCACTTCGCGAGGCCGCGCGACCGGGCCGGCGGTTGGCGCGGGCAGGATGGTGAAGTGATTGGCATTGCGAACCTCGCGACGGCGCTCGTTCTTCTGGCAGCATGCGGTTGGCCGTCGTACCTGATTGCCGCGCGGCTGCTGCCCAAAGCCCCGGCTTCGACCCGGCTCGCCGGCGCGATGCTCCTCGCTTACGGGATCTTCCACGTTTCGTTCGTACTGCTGCTGGCGGTCGGACTGTTCGGCTTGCCGGCGGCCTTGCCGCTGCTTGTATTGCTGGCCGCCGCGGTGCATCTCGCGCTGCGCGGAACCAATGGGGGCGCGTTGCTGCGGCACGACGCGCAGCGTCTGCGCGACCTGGCGCGTGACTTCGCAAGAAGTCTCTTTGCCGGCGGCTGGCGCGCGGCTCTCTACGGCTTGCCCCAGGCGATCATTCTCGCACTGCTCGCAACCGTCGTTGTTGCGCGCGTTGCGCGCGGCCTGGTCGCGCCACCGCTCGGATGGGACGCTCTGCTCTATCATCTGTTCAGGGCGGGACGATGGGTGCAGCAAGGCCACAACGTAGTCCAGGCCGCGCCGGACACCTGGGGATTCTGCGAATACTATCCAGCCGCCGGCGACGCGTTCTGGTCGTGGCCGCTGCTGGCTGCCGGTGACGGGGAATTCCTGGCGCCCACGGGGTTGTTGATCTGGATCGGTCTGGTTCTGGCGGGTTACGCCACGGCCCGGACGTTTGGGGCCACGCGCAAGCTGTCGATGCTCTCCGCAATCTCCATCGCCTTCACTCCGGCACTGGCTAATGCGTTGACCGCTGGATATATCGACACGATCGGTCTCACTTTTTTTCTGCTGGCGCTGCTCTTTACTGCGCGGTGTTTTGCAACTCCCACCATCGCCGAAGCCAGTCTGGCCGGACTCGCGCTCGGGCTCGCCACCGCAGCGAAGGTGACGATGGGCCCGGTGATGGCGATCGGATGGGGCTTCATCCTTGTGGCGGCTTTCAGGAAACGCTCGGGATGGCAGCGGTATGGCGTTCCACTGGCAGCTTGCGCGATCGGCGTGCTGCTGTTTTTGAATTCTTATTGGCGGGTCTGGCTCGAAAAGGGCTCTCCATTTTACCCGCTGCCACTGACTCTGTTCGGGCGCGTGCTGTTCAAGGGAAACACCGAGTGGTCGCTGGTTCACTCCGCCAAGCTGGTGCATAACCTGAGCACGCCCGGCCTGCTGTATCTGATCTGGCCGTTCACACAACTGTACGCCACTGACTATCTGGGACTTGGCCCATTGAGTCCCGCGATACTGGTGCTCGGCGTGATCGGCTGGCTCAAGACCTTCGCGCGGCCCGAGCAGCGGGGCGCGATGCTCTTCGTGCTCATGATCGCGCTCATTCTGGGGGGAGGATTGCTCTCGCCCGAGATGGCAGGGTTCCGCACTCTTCTGTTTCTGACTTTCGGCCGCTTCACGATGCCGTTGTGCGCACTGGCGACGGTGACCGCCGCCTCGTTCACAGCTCCGGGGATAGCCGTCTTCTGGTGGCTGCTTCTGCTGGTCGATGGAGTTCTGGCGCTGCCGACCGGATTCACGAGTTTCGACGCCAGCGCGGTTGGCGAGCTCGGCGCGCCGATCCTGGTCGCGGCGGTGATAGCAGCTCTGATCGTGATCGTGGGCTGGGAACGTTCGCGCAGGGTCGCGATTGTCGCGGCCGGCGCGGCGATGCTGGGGCCGTTCGTGGTGCTGCCGGGTATCCGATCGCGGCTACGCTATCAGTATTACCAGGCGGCGGCGACGATCACGAGGTCCGGTCTACGACATGCACCTTCTGTCGCCGGTGTATGCGTCATGGCCGCTATGGGCCTTTCTCGATGACGGCAAGCCCCATCGAATTGCCGTCACCGCCGGATGGGACGGCATCGGAGACAACTGGTACCTCTATCCGCTGCTGGGCAGCCGCCTTCAAAACACGGTGCTCTATGTGCCGGTAACCGCGGACGGCTCGGTGGTGAACTACGGATGGCCGAGCACCGACCTGTTGAAGCGCGGCGACTTCAAATCCTGGGTCGATCGCCTGAAGAGAGATCATATCGACTACGTGGTGAGTCTGAATCCGCCCCCGCCGGAAAAAGTCTGGATGGACCTTGCGCCCGAAACCTTCACCGAGGTCGCCGGCGACCCCGGTTTCGGCGCGGGCGTGTATGCCATCCGTTAGACGCCTGCCGGTGAACGGGCGCAGGGCCTGACAGGACCAACGCTTCTACATCTCATCCGCCGGCGGATTGCCGCAAAATTTCGTCCTGCAGCGATCGAGCGCCGTTGTGAGCGGGCGCAATATCCAGCGCACGACGACATTGCTGTAGAGCGTCGCGATCGCGGCCCATCGCATGCAGTACGCGCGCCGCAAAAAAGTGCGGTTCGGGATCGCGGGGCGAGAGCTGCTGTGCCCGGCCGAAAGCGCTCAGCGATTCTTCGCCGCGATTGTCGTCAGCCAGCAGCAAGCCAAGCGCGATCCATGAGCGCGAGTCGTCGGGATAGCGTCTGACCAGATCATGCAGGACGTTTCCCGCCCCCTTGAGATCGCCGTGCCGGGCCTTGATTCGCGCGTACGCGAGCCCAACGGCCTTATCTCCATCCGGAAGACTCCTGGCACGTTCCAGCACTTCATCTCGATGCGTCAGATCGCCCTGCGCGTCGTAAAGTTCCGCGAGCATTACGAAGCCTGCGGCCGGCGGGTCGTGCATCCGCTCGAGCGCTGCGGAAAGTTCGCCCACCGCTTCCTGGTCGCGGCCCAATCGCCCATGCGCCATTCCAAGCCGGTAGAGCGCCACGCTGTCCTGGCGATTGAATCTGAGCGCTTCGCCAAGCGCCTGCTCGGCCCGATTCAGATCGCCTTGATCTTCGTAGACTGCGCCCAAATTCGAGAACCCCTGCCCAAGGAGATAGGGCGTCTGCCCGCTTTGGCTCACGGAAATTCTGAATTCGCGCGCGGCGCCTTCCAGGTCACCAAGCGAGTACAGGGCGTTCCCTAGATTGAAACGGCAGGTCCATGACTGCGGATATAGCTCGATGCACCGCGCGAACACAGTGGCCTCGTCATGGTAGTAGCGCTGAACATTCCAGAGCGCAGCCGCATACGAGGCCAGGAGCACTGATGCTGCCGCCCACACCAGCCTTCTCGCGACCGCGCCCCGCTCTGCCAGCCCGGTCACCCAATCGGCAAGCAGCACGCACGATCCGGCCGACGCCAGATACAGGTAGCCGTCCGTGATGAATTGATCCTTGACCAAGACGTGCAGGTCCATCACCGGCGACAGTGCAATCGGTATCCATCCGGCACAGAACAGATACAGGCGCCGCCGAGGACTCCTCCAGACTGCAGCCGATAGCGCCGGCGGCGAGCGCGACCAGCGCCATCGACCGGAATGTAGAAGCCGGGCGAGGCTGGACTGGTTACGATATCGAGGCGGTGAGCCGGTCCGGCCATCCAGGGCGCGGCGAGGAGCATCAGGTAGGTGCCAAACGCAGCCGGCACCGTCATGTATATCTGCGAGATAGGGACGACGTTAGCCGGATAAGAAGGATCCGCCAGCATGAAACCGACCGCGTGCCTGCGAGCATACAGATACAGCACCACTTCGAGCGCGAACGGCGCTGCGCAGAAGAAGGCCCGGGAAACCCGCACTCCAAATCGCGTGGGTGTAGACCCCGCCTCTGTCGCCCGGCTCGAGCAGAAAGACGTACCAGGCCACCAGGCCTGGAAATGCAGCGGCGCTCTCGTGACTGAACAACGCTGCCGCATACAGCCCCAGCGCCAGGGACCAGTTGCGGAGCCTGCCATCTTCGCGCCTCATGAAGAAATAAAATGCGGCCAGCGCGAAAGTGCCCGCCAGGACGTCGCAGGACGCGGCGGCCCACACCACCGCATGGGCATGGACGGGAAGCAGAGCGAAGAGCGCGGCCGCCAGCAGCGCCGACTCTCGCCGCCCGGTCAGACGCAAGTCCTACCTTGAATACCAGCCACACCGCGACCAGATGCACCGCGACCGCCAAGGCGTGCCATCCAGCGGGTTTGAAACCGAAAAGATGGTAGCTGAGCGCCAGCCAGATCGAGAACAGCGGACGGTAGCGACCTTGGTTGGACCCAGTCGATGAACCAGTACTCGGGCCTGGTCAGCGACTTCCACAGAAACGACCACTGCCCGATATAAGGGTTGGAAAGGATCAGCGCATCGTCGTCCCATACGAAGCCGTTGCCCAGGCATCGGAGGTACACGACCAGAGCCGCCAACAATATGCCCGCCAGTATCAGCCGCTCGCGGCCGGAGATCGGGGTAGACCCAGCGCTCAAGGCCGGCTGACTCATGCCGGTCCAGACTTGATTCTTTTTCGGCAGGGTCCCCAGCGCCATCATGCTGAAGCGGAGCGTACCATCGTGCTCAAGGTACGCAAACGCGTGCCTCGAATCGCAGAAGCAGGATTCGATTCAGGAGCTGATCCCAGCCGGCTTTAAGGTAAGAACAGACTCGGCTCACGAAGTCCCGTGGCTATGGATTAGAGCATGAAAGCGGGAAAGGCTGGAATACCGGGACCTTACAGGACGCGATCCGCTACTTCGGCGATCCCGACAATTTCCTGAACTTCGCGGCCATGGTTCATGATCCATCGCCTGAACATGGCGATCCACAAGAGTTCAGGCGTTCGCCGCGCTAATGAATCCTTCAAACCGGACGGGATGGAACGAGGGTGAATCGATCCTTCAGGCGCAGAAACGGGCTCTCCAGCCACCGATAGGAAGCCATCGCGAAGCAGAGCGTCAGAGCGGCGGACAACGCCGCAAAGATCGGCAGCACCAGCGGCGACACCACTTCCGGCCAGCGCATCGCCAGCCCCCGAAGCCAAAGGCGCATCGATAGCTGGGCGAGCAGCATAGCGAAAACATGGTACACATACAGGCCGTAGGAAATCCTGCCAAGATATACAAGTCGTGAATTGGCCCCCAGGCGCGGGTATGCGGCTCCCGTACCCAACGCGGCCAGCAGAAAGGCCCCCGCGCCCAGCGCGATAGCGGGGTAGCCGAGCGTCGCCTGTAACAGGCTCACGGTCGAAGGAATTTCACCGCACTGAGCAGCAAGGAACCAAAGCGTCAAGCCCCCGGCTATCAGCAACACTCGCGAGGTCGGACGCATGCGCGCGACACTACCGTGCGGAATCGTACCGATCAGGATCCCGACGGCGAAGGGGTGCAGCCGGAAGAAGGTGATTTCCCAGGTGTCGAGCACATGTGGCATCCAGTGCCCGCTCATTCGCGCCAGGCTCGGCGCCAGAGTCGAAGCCGCGAACATGGCCAGGGCGCACAGGCGCGTCCCGCGCATCGAGGTTCGCCGGATCACCTGCGGCCACAGCAGATAGAACTGTTCTTCGACCGAAACGCTCCACAGGATCGACAAGCCCCTGGCAGGAAAGGGAATGTAAAAGAAGTTTGCCAGAAACATCACGAGCGACAGGAAGTAAATGCGCGGCACGGCAAACATCGGGGAAAAGCGGCCGAGACCGGCTATGAGCGCGATGAAAAAAAAGTACAAGGGCCAGATCCGGAGAATTCGGCGGATGTAAAAGGACCGTACGTCGATACCCCCCGTAGCCGCGCGCTCTTTCACAAAGAGTCGCGTCAGCAGATAGGCACTCAGCGCGAAGAACAAGTCGACGCCGTAGCCGCCCATGAACACGACGGTTCGAGATAATTCCCTTGGCCAGTAGCCGACCTGACTGACCATCGGGAGCTTATAGCTCAAGCCGACGTGAGAAATGAAGACGAACAGGAAGGCGAAGAAGCGCAGTGTATCGAGTTCGGGAAGATAGAATCGCGCAGGGCGCTCAGGCAAGTCGGCTGCCGCAGTTACCGAATGAAGCTCCGCGAAAGACACGCCTCGTCCCGAACGCGCCGTACACTAGGGACTTAATCGATTCTGGCCCAGCCTGTCACGTCCCGCTCCCTATTGCACGCTTCGTAAGCCAAGTCTATTATCGCCAGCTTTAGATTGATTCGGCAAGGTCACGCGCGACTTCATCAACATCACCTGATACGGATTCCAGGTCGACATCACGTAGTAGATCGTTGCTTCATCGCTGCTCTGCCTGAAGATAAGGTGTGAAAAACGGCAGGTACCCCTCCCGCGGGCGCTGGAAAGACCATGGACCAACCGGCCTGAGACTTGGCAAAAGGGAGGCCGTTTCGTCTATTCCGTAACTGGAAGCGGAGAGTCAAAACGGAAATTCAGGCTAAGCCCTCAGGTTCTTCGGGGCGGTGAGCGCAGAAAGTGGCCAAACCCGAACAAGCCATGCCCGGTTCGACGGTCGAGCCCGCCGTATCCGCGATGAGGCGGGTGGCGCTGGCGGCGATTCTGGTTCTGGCGGCGTTGGTGTACCTGCGATGCCTCAATGACGGCTTCGTCTACGACGACAACATTCTGATCGTCGGTAACCATTACCTGGGACAGTGGTCGTTCCTGTGGAAGTCGCTGTTCAGGGACGAATACTGGTTTCAGGATCCGCTCCGTCTACCGCAGAGCCCTCGCTACCGGCCGCTGCTGCTGATCTGGTTCGCGCTGCAATATCATCTGTTCGGGCTCAATCCGGTCGGATGGCATGCAACCATGATCGCGGTCCATTTGATAGCGGTGTGGCTGGTGTTCAGGGTCGCCGAGCGCCTCACAGGCGAGCTCCGGGCCGCGCTGCTGGCGGCGTTACTGTTCGCTTTGATGCCGATTCACGCTCAGGCCGTGGCATGGGCGACGGGCTTCGGACTGGTGCTGACTGGCGCGTTTCAACTGGGCGCGTTCGATTCCTTCACCCGGCGTGCGGCGGCGCCGCGGCGGTCCTGGATCGTCAGCCTGGCACTCTATGCCGGCGCGCTTCTAAGCCACGGGGAAAGTGCGGTCGCGTTTTTCGGGCTGGTTGCCCTCTACGGCTTCCTCTTCGAAGCGCGCGGCCCAACTTCGCGCGAGGTGTCTCGAATGGCCGCACTCGCCCCGCGCATCCGGCACGGGCTGGTCTGCGCGTCGCCCTTTATGGCGGAGATGCTCATCTACCTGCTGGTTCGAAAGCTGATACTCGGCAATCAGGCGATGGGGGCGAGGAATATCGATGCCGTTCAATTCGCGGCCACTGGGCCGCGAGTGATGGCGAGCTATCTGGAGTTGCTCGCGATGCCGTGGCTTGCGACCCCAGGCCATGGGGTGCTCGTCGTCTCCAGTCTGCGCGCGCCGGCGTTTTGGCTGCCCGCGATAATTCTCGCGTCGCTGGCGGCGGCGCTGTTCATGCTTCCGATCGAGCGCCGCCGCCGGGAGCTGTATGTGTTCTGCGCAGGCTGGATCGTGATGAGCCTCGCCCCGGTGATGTACCTGCCGGCGCTTAGGCCGGACCAAATGGTTGCGGACAACTATCTGTACACAGCTTCCGCCGGTTCGAGCGTTCTGGTCGCCGATTGGATTGTCCGCTTCTCGCGCCGGGGCGCGTGGTCGGCGCGCCTGGCCTGGAGCGCGACGGCGGCGATGATGCTGGTCTGCACGGTGTCGCTGTGGAGGGCGCAAGGCGCATGGCATGACGACCTGAGTCTGTTCTCGCGCTGCGTGCAGGACTCTCCCGAAGCGCAGATCTGCCATTCCCAGCTCGGAACGGTGATGAGACGACTCGGCGATCTGTCGGGGGCCGCACGCGAACTCAGCATCGCGCGTGATCTGGACCCGGGCGACGGACGGACTCTCTACGAGCTCGGACAGGCGGACGCTCAGCTCGGCCGGCTGGATCAGGGCACCAAAGAGGTTGCTCGCGGCCTGAGCATGACGCCCGATCCTCCGGCCTATGCCTACATGGTTTTGGCCCAACTCTACTATCTGAACGGTGAGCAGGCGCGCAGCGAGGCCACCCTCAAGTACCTGGAGACGCTATTCGACGGCGCTCATGCCGCCGGCTTGGCCAGGGCGCGGATCGAGGTCTACCGCGGCGATGCGGCCGGCGCCGAGACTCTCCTGCGCGGCCTGACCGCTCGCTATCCGGACGACGAACGGTTGTGGGCGATGCTCGGGCAGGCGCGTGCCGAGCGGGGACGCATCGGCGAAGCGCTCTCAGCCTATGGCGAAGCCGCCAAGCTTGCGCCAGGTGATCCTGCGCCTTGGCTCGCCGCCGCCCAGTTGCTGCACGCATCCAACCGCGACCGCGAGGCGCTCGAGCAGTGCCGCCGGGCGCTGGCCGCCGGGCCCGACAATCCCGACGCTCTCGCTCTCATGAAGCAGATCGAGCGGGGTATCACGAAGCGTTAGCCGGCCGTTCGCGCGGTGCGGATTCGCAAAGCAACTCGCGAGGCAACCCGCGCCCTGCCTCGCGCGTTTCACGGCTATCGTTGCGCGTACCGCCGCGCCTATTTCTTGACCGTGACGGTGCCCGCTGATTCAGATCTCGCTTCCATCGTCCTCTCTGCTCTCCAACATGATTTCAGTATGCAGATGCAGAAGGCTGCGTAAAACCGGGTTTAGATTGACTCGGCGCGGTCAGGCGCGATTTCATCAACACCACCTGATACGGATTCCAGGTCGACATCACGTAGTAGATCGTTGCTTCATCGCTGCTCTGCCTGAAGAAGGGTATGAAAAACGGCGCGTACGCGCCGCCCGCGACATCCCCGTGGCCGGGGTCGCTCAGAAAGTCGCGATACGGCCGGTGCACGAGACCGCCGTCCCCGCCGCTGCCGCCAAAGATCACCTGTGGCGGCGACCAGGGACCCCAGGGCCGATCGGCCTGGCGCAGGTTTATCTCGCCGGGGTCGCCGCATGCGTATAACATCAGCCACTTGCGAACGCCGGGATTCCATTGAGCCGATAGCTCGCCGACGCACTGACTCTGGAACAGGGGCGCGGCCTCGTCTTCACTCCGGCTCCAATCCGGCCGCGCGGACCCCGGCGCGAGGCCGGCGAAGTACCAGGTGCTTTCGCTTTCCGCCAATTTGGAGAGCGGGAGCACGGCCAGCCAGGGCTGGCTCGCCCGATATCGGTCGCCCCCTTCGCTTCCAAAGACCAGCAGGACCCGGCCGGCGCCATCGAAAGGCAGGTCGGGAACGAGGCTTCGATCTGCGACGGCTGCCCATACGTTCACGAACTTCGCGGAAGAAAACTCGCGAATCGCGGTAAAGGTCCTGCCGCCGTCGGTTGAAACTCCCAGCACGGAGCGGACGTAGGGCGCGCGCCATCCACGTGGATGACCACGAGCAAAAAAAACATACATTTTGTCGTCAACGCCGAACCCGCTGATCGGAACCTCGAAGTTACCCAGGCTCATCGGCTTGCCGCTCGCACTGCGCAGCTCAGGACTGGCGTAGGCCCCGCTCGGGCCGGTGACGAACTCCAGGACCAGGCATCGCTCGGGATCGGCGCCCATCGTGTAGGCGACGCTGTCGTTGTACTCGTCGTTGCGCCATTTGCGGTTGTCGAATCCGTCGAAGTATTCGGTCGGTTCGGTGTCGCCGAACAGGAACTGCGTATGCCCCTGGTACTCGAACGATGAGCCCAAGTCGGTCCCGTAGAGGCCGAACCTGTAGCCGGTTTCGTTCAAGGTCGTTCCGCCGGTTTCACGGTCGAGTTGTCCCGTGAGTTGGCAAATCTTGGTTGTGCTTCCCGGAATCCAGACCGCCTCTCTGTCCTGCTGACGGCCGATCGAAGACTGACCGAAAGGCATCGGCAGGTCAGGGCCGGTCGGGCCGCAGCCGGCGATCAAGGCGGCAAGAAGAACTATCGTTGTCGAAATATGGACGCTGCGCAGAACTACCACGCCGGGAAACCCGCTTACGCTCACCGATTTCTGCCCTACGCGTAATGCTGCGATTTGACTCTACGTGGTACAACGGTCCGTTTATTAGTGGATCGCCCGGTTCTGCCCTTCTGTCAGCCGCCGGAAAGCCGGAATGGCGCCGGCAAATTTCGCGGCGCAGAACCCGAAGCACCAGACCTCGCAAGCCCCCAGGGCCGGCGGCATTCTATCAGAAGTCGAAAGGCATGCCAGCGGCGCGCGCCGGGGTTAAAACAGGGAGTCGGAAAATATTCAAAAACTGGAGTGTTCGAAAATATTCATCGCTTGACATTTTCTGGAAGACTGCTATATAAAGCCTCGGATTGGTCAGTTAACCTAATCTTTGGCAGGAGGGTACGAAACTATGAAGTCATTTCTCAGAGTAACGGCGGTAGCGGCCTTGCTCGCTCTGGCGCTTGCGCCAGGCCGTGCATTGGCAAGCGGTTCTGGCACCGCAACGCTGCCGGTAACAGCGTCCGTGACGAGCGGCTGCTTGCTCGCTACGGTCGGACTGAATTTCGGTTCGGTTAGCCCGCTGGTGGTCGAAGAGGACACGGTAACGGGCTACACGGCCACGGGTATCATTGAGATCGCGTGCGGAACCAATGGACCCACCTCGGGCGGTTTCATTGCCATTTCGCTCGACGACGGCGCCAACGGCGCAATCGCCCCGATTCTCGGCGTCGGCACGTCATCGCATGCGGTTCGCGCGATGACCAACGGGACGAGCTTCCTGGCCTATGACATCTATGGGCCGAGCCTCGGTACGTCGCCTATCGCGATTCCGACCGCTGGTATCTTTGTGGCAGGTGCAACCGCGGTTATCGGAACGAACACCGGCCAGGAGTTCACGAGCCAGATCTTGACACCGGACGAATACCGGGATTGCTCGCGAACAACGGCATATCCGGCGGTCCTGGTTCAGCCTTTGTTGCGTTCCCGGTTTTCGGTTCGATCCCTGGCGACCAGGTGCAGCCTCTGACCCCTGGGATTTACACCGATACCGTCAACGTCTCGATCACTTTCTAGTTCGTTCTGTTGTCTGAGGGAAACTCGAAGCACGCCCGGCGTGCTTCGAGTTCCCGTTTAAGGAAGCGGAGCACGCCGATGTGCTCCGTTTGTTTTTAGCCCGTCAGCAATCCAAAGTACGCGCTATCCAACGTCTTGAATATTCCGCGCTTTCGGTCCGTCAAACGGCAGATGGCGTGTTGAAGCAGGAGGAATGTGAAGAACCGCCCATACCAATCTTACGCTCGCGCGGGTCTCGCCTTGCTTGCCATTGCTCTGTGCGGAGTCGCGTTCGCCGCGCCAGGGTCGGCATGGGCGAGCGAGATCTCTATCGTACCGATCGGACTATCTCTCAGCCCGTCAAAGGCAACCGATCTCATCACTCTGCACAACGCGGGCGCTACCGCGGCCAGCCTCGAGCTGAGCGCCTACCGCTGGGATCAGACTCCGGACGGGAGGATCAAGCTGACGCCAAGCGAGGACGTGGTTTTCTTCCCCCCGATTGTCACCGTGGGCGGAAAGGAGGATCGCATCGTTCGGGTCGGGGCCATGATCCCCTTCGGACTTACCGAAAAGACCTACCGCCTGATCGCTGAAGAGATGCCGCCGCCTCATTTCCAGCCTCTGCCGGCGGGGGCTCCCAAGAGAGTAGAGACCCGAGTGGTCGTTCTCACCAGAGTGTCCATACCTATATTTCTGACGCCACCGTCGATCGTTCACCAGGAGGCCCTCGATGGGCTCGCGGTTCAGAATGGCCGGGTGGTCTTTCAAGTAAAAAATGGCGGCAACGAACACGTCCTGATCGGATCGGCCAAAATCACGGGCTTGACGGCCGACAACCGAGCGGTCTTCAGCAAAACGACCCGCGGCGGAAACTACCTGCTCTCCGGTGAGCCGACTCAGACTGCAATCGACTTGCCCAACCCTCCCTGCAACCAGCTGCGGAAGATCGCGCTCGAAGTTCCAATAACCGAGCCCTTTGGCGAGCTTGACCTCAGGTCAAACATGCTCAAGGCCGAAATTCCTCTAAGTCCTGCGAACTGTGGCCCTGAGCGAGGGCCGAGAGCAGCCGCGAACGGCCCCTGAACAATCGGCGGTGCCCCCAGGGGTGCGGCTTGAGTCGAAGGCATCTCATCGCAACCCGAAGTATCGCGATCGCCACGGCAGTTTTATTGGCGGTCGGCTCTCTCGCAATCGGTGCCGGCGATCAGATCGCGGTCTTCACGATGACCGTCAACGACGTGGTCAAAGGCGACGTGCTTGCCGTAATCCGGACCGATGACATTCTGATTCCGGTTGACGACCTGGATCGGGCGGGTGTAAAAGGGTTTGGCGGAAAACGGGAAGAGATTAAGAAGAGAACCTTCGTTTCGCTGGCATCGCTGGCGCCCGAGGTCAAGTACGAGATCGACCCCAAGGCGGTAGAGCTGAAGATCTCCGTGCAGGCGAAACACCTGGGGGGCGAGGTCATGGACCTGCGCAGGGTCGCCCCGCCGCAGGGACTGTTCTACACCCACGACCCTTCGATGTTCCTCAACTACAGCGTTGCGATCAATAACTTCAATACCGTCAACTCGTTTGACGAAGTCGGGATGAACCTGTTCGGCAATTCATTGCTCGACTCGACGTTTTCCGTCAGTGGCACAGGAGAGCTTGAAAGGACCGCCACCAACCTCACGATCGACGACCGCGCCGATCTGCGGCGCTTGTCGCTGGGCGATGTGTTTTCGTCCAGCCCGGACCCGCTCAGCGGTGGCGCCGGCATGGGTGGCGTGTCAATCTCGAAAAGTCTCTACGATCCGTATTTCGTGCAGAGCGCCGGGGACAGCATCAGAGCCGACGTCTTGTCGCCTTCCACGGTCGAGGTTTACGTGAACGGCCGCCGGGTCTTCAAAGAGGATCTGCCGCCGGGCATATACACGCTCCAGAACATTCCTTATGCAAACGGTGCGGGCAACACCCAGGTGATAATTCGCGACGCGTTCGGCCGAGAGCAGGACTTCACCCAGCCGTACTACTACGCCCCCGCTCTTCTGCAACCCGGACTGAACTTGTACAACCTGGCTTTGGGCTTCGAGAGAGCTGCCGTGACGAGCCAGCTCGTGGGCACCTATAACGGTCCGTTCGTATTCTCCGGCAGCGAATCGTTTGGCTTTACGCACTGGCTCACTCCAGGACTGCGCCTGGAAGGCGACCAGAGCGGAATGCTCAGCGGCGGGCTTACGCTGAATTTCGGCGTTCCGATAGGGAGCCTCTTTATGGCTGCAGGGGCGAGCGAAGCCCCGAATCCCAAGGTCGCTGTGGCGGCCCCTTCCGCAACTCCGGTACCGACCGGTTCCGGCTCGCAGATGACGATTGCGGCCGTTCCAGCGCCGCCGGCCACAACCGGGGGCGGAACCGTGATGGGCTATGCCGGCTCGTTAAGTTACGGCTACGGGAGGAACTTCTACTCGTTCGGCGGCAACGTGACGTTGCAAAGCTCGCACTATGCGAACCTCAGCCTTGCCCCCACCGCGGATCGGATAACCTTGTCGGCCGAATTCGGAGGAACTCTCTATCTCGGCGCGGGCGCTTCGCTCTCCGGCTCGGTGAACTACAGCAAGGATCGCGACACCGGAACCAGGGAATCGGCCCTGATGACGGCCACCTATCGCTTGGGGGAAGTCACGTCACTTTACGCCAGTGCCGAGGACTCGAAATCCACTCAATCCAACTCGCAGTCCAGCTCGACGCTAACCCTGACGGCAGGCGTCAGTTTTGGTCTCGGAGCGAGTTCCAGCCTCAATCTTGAGTACGAAAACCAGCAGGGTTCCGGCGCAGGTAGCGAGTACACCGCCCAGTTCTCGAGATCGCCGCCCGCCGGTCCGGGCTCCGGTTACCTGCTCAGCGCGCAGGACGGAACCGCAGGTGAATCGGAGACCGCGCAACTGATTTACCACGGCGACCATGCCAGCGATCAGATGGAGATCGATCGAACGCCGACCAACATGGTCGAGTCAGTCAACCTGGCGGGATCGGTGGAGGCGATCGGGGGTCGTGTGATGTCCAGCCTGCCTATCAACGGCGCCTATGGCCTGGTTCAAGTCGGAGGCCTGCCCGGCGTCGAGGTCTATTCGTCCAACCAACCGATGGGCGAAACCGACTCCCACGGCGACCTTATAGTGACGCAGTTGGGTGCGTACTCCGGTAATCAGATCAATATCGACGATCACGACATCCCGGTCGATTACCGGATCGACGCCGCAAGGGAGTATGTTGCCCCTCCGTATCGCGGCGGAGCGGTAATTGCCTTCCCGGTGCGGCCGGTACGTTCGTTCGTCGGCAAGCTGTTGGTCATGCTCGATGGAAGGCCGGTGGTTCCGACCTTTGGCGAGCTCACGATGACCGCGAACGGCAAGACCTTTATCTCGCCCATCGGAAGAGATGGAGCCTTCTTTCTCGATAGCCCGCCGCTCGGGCGGTACCCGGCAAGAATCGACTTCGACAATGGGTCATGCGAATTTGCGATCAACATACCCGACCTGGGACAGCCCTTCGTCCGGTTGGGCACTCTGCGCTGCACCATGCAGTAGGAAGCCCGGTGCGGTTCCTGCGAAGCTTTCTGGTCCTGGTGCTCGGGCTGATTCTCGTGCCTGCGACGGCCGCGCCGGCCTTCGCGATCTGCATGTTGAGCGCGAGCCCGCTCAACTTCGGCCAGTATTCCGAGATCGCGCGCGACTGGATCATGTCGGTAGGGACCATCTCGTACACCTGCACGGGACCGCTTCCGGCCGGCATCAGGATCGCAATCGGCCCGGGCCACTCGGGAGAACCGGTCAGGCGAGAGATGATCGCCGGGGGCGCCAAGCTCTACTACCTTCTGAGTCTTGATCCGCGCGGCTCGGTTCCCTGGGGCGACGGCACCGACGGCAGCACGATGTATTACGACGCCCATCCGCCGCGAAACCGCACGGTCACGGTTCAGGTCTACGGCCGCATCCCGCCCGGCGAGCGGGTGCCGGCCAACCGGGTCTTCAGCGACTCGGTCTCGGTCGTGGCCTATTATTGAGGACGCCACATCGTAGGGAATAGTGTCTGGTTGTAAAGCAGATCAGGCCCGATTTGCGGTTCCGTCTGCCGATTCCGGCCGTTTCGATCGGCAGCAATGGCATGACTCCTGCCTCGATTGGACGCTTTCGCGCCGCTGCCGAAGCGCTAAAGTGGGGGGTCCTTTCTCCCTTGACAATCGCTGCACTCGTGCTAGTGTTCGCGCAATAGGCGCGCCAAAAAATCATGCGTGCTTCATAATAGCAGGGAGGAACTTCCGATGAGAAAATTTCTGTTGGCATTAGCGGCCGTCGCAGTTCTTGTGCCCTCGGTGGCACCGAGAGCGAACGCGGCAAACGTAACCGCCGTGTTCTCGTACGCGGCCACCGGCGGTACTGCGATCGCGCCGGGCAGCACAGGCGCGGACATCACCGCAAACTACGGCTTGCTCGCGTTCTACCACACCCTGGCGGCTGACGCGAAGAAGTGCGACCTTACGAGTGCAGGAGGGGCGCTGGTGACCGATGCGAGCATAATCAAGAAGCTGGCGTCGCAGCCTGGCGACCAGACCTTCGCGATCGGAACCCTTAACGCCCCGGCTGGCGGAGCGAGTGGTACCACGAGCGGGACGGCTTACTTCTCAGGCTGGTCCGCTTCTTCCACCTTGACCAACGCCGCGCTTCTCAACACGAGCGACTCGGCCGCTGGAGCGCTGCTGTGTGGCGGCAACATAGGTTGCAGCGGTGTGGCCACGACGAATAAGGGTGGAGTGCTCTGCAAGAGCGGTGCCTTGGCAGCCAAAGATACCACCAATGCCACCAATTGTGCGAACGCTGGACAAGTGCAGGGCGCAAATGGCACTTCGACCGTAGAGACCTTCGTGTACCCGTTTGCAGGCAGTCTTTGCAACGGTGAGCAGACTCTCGCCGAGTGCTGCGGCGACGCGAACCTGGTGATCATCACGCACACGCTTGAAATCCAGAATGACAAGGGCGATCCAGCCTACCTTTCCATCATAACCGATCAGGGAACCGGTGGAACTGCAAACGCGTGGCTTCAGTAAGCCTGAGTGAATCCGCGAGCCGCGCGACCCTCAATTGGCGTGCGCGTTGACTGAAACGTCTCGGCGGTCGCCTGGGAAGCCAGGCGGCCGCCGCGCTTTTTGCACCATCGGCGCCCGCAGCCGACGCCAAGCGGGACTGCGGGGTGGTGTACCTGCCATCCCAAGCGCGCTCCCGTCGGCGCGACGGGACAAGGGACCGAGATTCTTCGCGCGCCAGACAACGCAGACGCGCGAGAATGACATGAGGAGATTCTTTTGTCATTCCCGCGCGTGGCATGCGCCGAGGGCGATGCCGCGCGAGGAATCCCGGATCCTGCTTCCGCTATTGCCGAATTCCAAACTTGACCACTAGCTGAATCAGCGAAGATTTTCCTTCGGCACGAAGCCCTGGTAGCCTACGTATTTTCCCTCCAGGATCTCGACGACGGAGCCTTTGTCGTCGGAGGAAATGATCTTGACGCGCGTGTCGCCATCCACGTCTCTGCCTTCCGTCTTGGCCATCGCCAGCATGCGATTAATGAAGTATAGCGTACTTGCCATCTTCGGGTCCTTCAACTTCTTTTGAAGGTCAAGTACGTCGCCGTAAATCTCCTCGTCCATATACACTCTGACCGTGGGGTCTCCCGGGCTGGGAATCAGCACGTGTTTGCATCCATACGCCGCGAGCGCGGTCGCGAGCACGGCAACCGCGAGAAGTGCCTGCCGAAGCCGCATATAGTCCTCCAAACTCCTGAAGAATTAAGCCCCAAGTCTTTACTTAGCACAAGTGCAAAGATCGCTTTCAATACCGGGAAGGTAGGGGAGGCTATCCAACTGAGAATAGTGAAGGAAACCCGCGCGAAAAGCGCCAAAAAACGCATGGAACGGCACCAGCCACGGTTCGATTCGCGCTGCGAGTCGGCGCAGATTCGGCTCACGTGGCACGCCCAACGCTGAAACGCAGATGGCAGAAGATTGTCCTTTGCGTTCCGCACGAAATTTTACTACAACGTTTTGTAGCTTGGCCATTGCAGGAGGGACACGACGTGGGGACGCGATTTCTGTTCAGCGGATCCGGGGTGGGGGCGCGGCTCGTGTCCGCCATCGCGCTGGCCGCGCTGATTGCCGCGGCACTCCCGCCCGGCCAAGCCGCGGCGAAGGGCGCCAGCGCACAATGTCACGGTGTCGTCGGCTTCAGTCCCGATCTCACGGTCTTGCCGGACGGCAATCCGCCCTCGCAGCCCGCTAACGCGGGGATGACCATGAGCTTCACGAACTCTACCCCGGCGGTTCTGCCCGCGAAGGGCAAGACTTCCGCCGTTAGCGGTTCATTCTACATATCGGTCGATCAGTCTTGCAGCTCCCAGACTCCGTGCACCCATGGCGGCACCTTCACGGGCACCGTCGACTCGTCGGGCGACATGACCCTGGACTATTCCGATCCCGCCGGTACCAGCACTGCGGCGTTCGGGGGATGCCGGCAGGTCTTTCTGGAGCAGCCGATCGAAAAGAATACCGGCGCCGCATTTATCGGCACCAGCCTTCTCACACAGACTCCCACGAGCGCCGCGAAGGGAGCTACCACGCCTCCGGCCTGCAACCTTATCGGTACCCGCCTGATCCTCTCATGTACCGCGAACAACATTTGACGAGCTCGACTATGAAACACGCATCACCAGCCGCGGGAGGACCCGCAATGCGAATCGGAACTGAAACCAGGCGTCCGGCCGTCTCCGGGGCCGCGATTGCCTTGCTGCTCGCGATCGCCGTTCTTTCCGGGCCGGGAACCGCATTCGCGATCGGCAACCAGACCGTCTTATGCCAGGGAACCATCACGACGAGCACCGATTCGTCCGTGCCGACTGGACCAACCTTCTCGGTGGGCAATGTGGTCCTGACCAGCGGCGCCAACCCGAACTGCGCCACCACCGTCACGACTGTCACGCAGGTCACCCAGAATACCTGCAACAAGCAGACCCCCTGCGTCGTTACGCTGACCGAGACCAACAGCATCCCGCTCACAACCAAGGTTGTTTGCGGACCGGGCGTGCAAACCGTGGGCATCACGACATCGAACATCACCGCGTCGTCCAATCCCGACCTGGTCGGATGTACGGTGACCGCGGTGGCAAACCCTTTCAATTCGAACGGCGGCGCCTACACGATGACACTCACGCCGAGCTCCGGTTCGACCTGCAAAGCGGCGGGCACGGGCGGATTTACCATATGTACCTCGAACGCCCAGTGAGCGGGGCAATCCGCCATACTTTTAGCCGGCTTGCGCTACAAGAAGGCCGGCTTCCTCCAACGGAGGGTGAAGCACGTGCATAAGGACCTTCGATCCGGGAAGCTGGCGCTGGGCCCGCTGCTGGTAGCTGCCGTCGTCGCGCTGATCCTGGTTGCCGCAGCGCTGACACCGAATCCGCGCGCGCTGGCCGCGACCGACGCAGCCGCCGCCACCAAGAAACCGACGCCCACACCGAAACCTACGGCCGTGCCGAAACCCACGCCGACACCGGTCGTCAAGGCTTCCACCGCGATCACCGGATCGGTTCTGTGTCGCGGAACGATGGCAGCGAGCACCGACACGGCCGACCTGCCCGTGGGCGACATGTACCTGGAGATGGCCCTGTTTACGGGAAGTCCCGCCAATTTGCCTACCGCAAAGAAATCCGTCGCAATCACCGGCCTCTTCCTGCTGGCGATCAACGGAAAGTGCTCCTCCGGTCTCTTCAGTGAGAGTGATACCCCTCCCTGCGCTCAAGAGGGGGAATTCTACGGCAGCATCACGCTTGGCGCGAACGGCGGTCCCAACCCGATGGCCTTGTCGTTTGTAGCCAACCCGTCGACCTCGTCGACTGATGACCCGCTGGAAGGATGCTTGGGGAGCTTCCAGGTCCTCCCGTACTCCAAGAACACACAGGCGTACTTTGTCAGCACGGGCCCGATAACCCAGGACCCGGCGCCGGGCGCCTCGGCTTGCGGTGCGATCGGCACGAGCATGGTGGTCGGATGCCAGGAGATCAACGAGTAGCCGGCGCCGAGCCCGGAGAGCTCTACGAATTACCGACGGCAGGAAAAATTGCGATGAGAACTATAGCTCACAAAAAAGGACCCGTTCTGCTGCTCGCTGCGACGACCCTCGCGCTGGGGTTCGCAATCCTCGCGATGCCGCGAACCGTCGGCGCGGTAGCGGTGCAGGAAGGCGAGACCAGCACGGTTACCCCGGAAGTAGTTCCCAGCAACGCGCATTTTGTCGCTCTCGACATCGGTATGCCCTCGACCTTGATTCAAACCCATGATTGCGAGGTTGAGAATGGCACGTCGACCATAGTGTATGACGGCACCTGCACGGTGAATAACGTGCTCGAGAATCCCTGCGTCATCACCGGCGGGACCACCACGGTTGTAGCCCTTACCGCCAACTGCGGCGGTACGGGCGCGACCACCCCAGGTGAGGTCCTCAGCGTGGCCACCACGGGCCCGTTGTCGGGCTGCCTGATCGGCGGCGCATATCTCCCCTGGAGCGGCAAAAACGGAGCGTTCATCATCGGGCTGTCCAATAACATTGCCAACCCGATCACCAGCATCAACACCACCGGCGCCTGCCCGATCACAGGATCGGGCGGCATCGGAGTAGCGATCTCCTATCCCCCGTGATTCAAAACGCAGCGATTGTGGGCTGACTGGCCCTTGGCCGGCTTTCCGGCAGCCGGGTCCGTTCATCGCAAACGCGTGCCCAAACCGCGCCGCCGCACTATCAGGCCGCTCCTTCGGATCGCCGGATGCTGGGTCTTGTACCCGGCGGGAAGCTTCTTGCACAACCTGAAGTGGCCCTTTTCCTTAAACATAGCCATGGATTCTGAATTCGACCGGGGTCCCACACGTCCTCTTGTCTATGGGAGAGCTTGCTCTAACCGCTCCCCCCGGTAGCATTGGAAGATACCGGGGCCCGGGACACCGAAGTCCAAGCGGCTTACCGCGATGAACCGACTCACGCTGCCCCTCGCGCCCGTGATGATTGCAGTCGCTATCGCGACGGCCGTCGGATGCGCGAGTCGGCAGAAAAGTGGCGTTCCGGCGACGGCGATCGACCAGCCGGCGGCATCGAGCACTCCGGCCGCCTCGCTGTCAGCCAAGGCCGACCCGCCTGCAGGTGACCCTCCAGCCGCTGGCGACCCCCCGGCAGGCGATCCTCCCGCCGCAGCCCCGGCGGCAGCCGACCCCCCAGGCGACCCTCCCGCCGCCGGCTCCCGCACGGCAGGCAATCCTCATGTTTTGGCTGCGGCTGAACAAACCTCCGTCGATGCTCCGGCCGCTCAGCCCGCGGTCATGGCCGCGCCTTCCGCCGACGAGGATATTGCCGAGTCCGACCTGCTCGCCGCCCAAGGCGCCTCGAAGCCTGCCGGCTCGCTCGTGGGCAGGGCGATTCGCGCCACCCCAGGCCTCGCCGCGAATGTTGCCCTCGCGCCGTTCAGGTTCGTGTGGAAGGTCCTCAGGAAGAACTACACGGCGGAGGGCCTGGCCAAACAGCAGAGAATACAAATTGGCGACAAGACCCTATCGGTCGTCGAGTACAACGAGACCGTGACCAAGAAGCAAAAGTCTCTGCGCGAAAAAGCAGAGTACGCGGCCGAAACCACGTATGACTATACCGAGAAGACGGTATTTCTTCCGTTTCGATTCGTAGATAGCGTGATCGGCCTGGTCCTCTCGCCTTTCTAGCAGAGCGACCGCGGCGCTTTACGACGCGGCGCGGCGGCGAAGACGCTGCACGTCGTCCTCAGTCTCTCCCTCATCGGCCGCCGCGACCGGCGACCTTCCGCCACTGCCGCTTGCCGACGCCGGCTGCGTTGCCGGAGGCTGAACGGCGCCCGTGCGCCGCGCCGCCATCCATCGCTGGATCGAATCGAGGTAGGTATACACCACGGGCGTGATGTAGAGCGTCAGGAACTGCGAGAAGAACAGGCCGCCCACTACCGCGACGCCGAGCGGGCGGCGCGTTTCCGAGCCTGCGCCAACCCCGATCGCGATCGGCAGCGTGCCCATCAGCGCCGCCATCGTGGTCATCATGATCGGCCTGAAGCGGATGATGCAGCCTTCGAAGATCGCCTCGGCCGCGCTCTTGTTCTCCGTGCGCTGCGCGTCGAGTGCGAAATCGATCATCATGATCGCGTTCTTCTTCACCAGGCCCACCAGCATGATTATGCCGACGAAGCCGAACAGGTCGAGTTGCATCCCGAAGAGCATCAGCGTGACCAGCGCGCCAAATCCCGCCGAGGGCAGCCCCGACAGAATCGTGATCGGATGGATGAAGCTTTCGTACAGCACTCCCAGCACCAGGTAGATCACCAGGATCGCCATCAACAGCAGCATCCCCAGCCCGCTGAGCGAGCTCTCGAAGGCCGCCGCGGTCCCCTGGAAAGTGGTGGTGATCGAAGCCGGCATCGTGTTCGAGGCGAGCGTCTTGACCTCGGCGAACGCGCGCGCGAGCGACACTTCCGGCGCGACGTTGAAAGAAATCGTCACGGACGGAAGCTGGCCGGTGTGGTTGACCGCGAGCGGGCCGACCGTAGGGATCAACCGCGCCACGGTGTCGAGCGGCACGAGCTTTCCGCTCGATGAGTGGATGTAGAGCAGGTGCAGGGTCGCCGGATCGGCCTGGTATTGCGGCGCCAGCTCCATGATCACCCAGAACTCGTTGTTGGGCGCATAGATAGTCGAAATCTGGCGCGCTCCGTAGGCATCGTCGAGCGCGTCCTCGATCGCCTGGGCCGTCACCCCCAGGGCGTGCGCCTTGTCGCGATCGATCTCCACGTTGACCTGCGGATTGCTGATCTGAAGATCGCTGTCCACGTCGCGAAGGCCGGCCATCCGCTGCATCCGGGTCTCGAATTCAGGCGCGTAGCGGTAGAGTTGCGCGGTGTCGGTGCTCTGCAGCGTCACCGAATACAATGCTCGCGTGAACTGCGCGCCCACCCGGATGCTGGGCGGATTCGAGATGAAGGCCATCAGACCCGGAATCACGGATATCTTGGGCCTGAGCTCGTTGGCGATCTGATCCGCGCTCAGCCGCCGCTTCGAGCGCGGCGTCAGATGCATGAACAGAATTCCGCTGTTGGGCGCGCCGCCGGGTCCGCCGGAGCCCACGCTCGAGAAGAACTCGGCGACGTTGGGGTCTTTCAGCACGATATCCATCAGGGCCTGCTGATGACGCACCATCGCGTCGAACGAGATTCCCTGCTCGGCCTTGGTGAAAATCAGGAGCTGCCCGGTGTCTTCGCCGGGCAGGAAGCCCTTGGGAATCACCTCGAACAGCCAGACCGTCAGCACCACGATGACCAGCGAAACGAGCATCGTGGCCGGCCGATGGCGCATGACGAAGGTCAGGCTTCCCCGGTAAGCCTCGAGCAGCGCGTCGAACCAGCGCTCGCTCAACTGATAGAGGCGGCCGTGATGCTCGCTCTGCGGCGGGCGCAGGAAACGGCTGCACAGCATCGGCGTCAGGCTCAGCGATACGAAGCCTGAAACCAGAATCGCCGCCGCGATCGTGACCGCGAACTCGCGCAGCAGCCGCCCGACGATCCCGCCCATGAAGAGCACCGGAATGAACACCGCGGCCAGCGACAAGGTCATCGAGAGAATCGTGAACCCGATCTCGCGCGAGCCGTCGATCGCGGCCTCGAAGGCGCTCTTGCCCATCTCCATGTGGCGCACGATGTTCTCGAGCATCACGATCGCGTCGTCCACCACGAAGCCGACCGAGAGCGTGATCGCCATCAGCGAAAGATTGTCCAGGCTGTAGCCCAGCTCGTACATCACCGAGAACGTGCCGATAATCGAGAGCGGCAAGGCCAGGCTCGGGATCACGGTGGCGGAAAGATTGCGCAGGAAGACGAAGATCACCATCACGACCAGCGCCACGGTCAGCAGCAGCGTGAACTGCACGTCGTTGACCGAGGCGCGGATCGTTTCGGAGCGATCGTACAGCGCATGGAGGGTCACCGCGGCCGGAAGCTGCTCGCGAAAGCCCGGCATCAGCGCGCGCACCGCGTCGACCACTTCGACCGTGTTGGTACCCGGCTGGCGCTGAATCGCGAGCACCACCGAGCGCTCGTCGTCGTACCATCCGGCCACCTTGTCGCTCTGCACGCTGTCGATCACGTTGCCGAGGTCTCCCAGCCTGACCGGCGCGCCGTCGTGGTAGGCAACGATCAGCGGCCGGTAGGCCGCCGCGTTCATCAACTGCCCGTTGGCCTGCACGGTGAACGCGCGATGCGCGCCGTAGAGCGTGCCGGTCGGCAGGTTGACGTTCGCGTCGGTCACGGACTGCGCCACTTCGTCGATTCCGATTCCGCGCGAGGCGAGCGCCTTGGGATCGAGCTGGATTCGCACCGCGTATTTCTGCGAGCCGTAGACCTGCACCTGCGCCACGCCGCTGATCATCGAGATGCGCTCGGCCAGGTAGGTCTCGGCGTATTCGTCGACCTCCGAGAGCGGCAGGGTTTTCGAGCTGAGCGACAGGTAGAGAATCGGCTGGTCGGCCGGATTGACCTTCTGGTACGCCGGCGGGCTCGGCATCCCCAGCGGCAGCCGGGGCAGGGTCGCGGCAATCGCCGCCTGGACGTCCTGCGCCGCCGCATCGAGATTGCGCGTCAGATGGAACTGGAGCACGATCGACGTGCTCCCCTGGATACTGGTCGAAGTCATCTGGTCCAGCCCGGCGATAGTCGAGAACTGGCGCTCGAGCGGAAGCGCGACCGCCGAGCCCATCGTCTCGGGGCTCGCACCCGGCAGCGCTGGCGCCGACCACGATCGTCGGAAAATCCACATTGGGCAGGTCGCTGACCGGCAGGTAGCGGTAGGCGAAGGCGCCGAAGATCACCAGCGCCATCGAGAGCAGCGTGGTCATCACGCGCCGGCGGATGAAGCTCTCGGACAGGTTCATGACGCGCCTGTGCCCGCCTCGCCCAGGGCGGGCCTGAGCCTGACGGTGACGCCCGGAATCAGGCGAAGCTGGCCGTCGGTCACCACGCGCTCGCCGGGTTTGAGTCCGCGCTCGATGACGGTCTTGCCGTCGATCGCGTCGCCCGCCACGACTTTGCGCATCTCTACTTTGAGGTCTGATTTAACTACATAAAGGTACTGGCCGTCCTGACCGGTCTCCACCGCTTGCGAGGGCACCAGGATCGCGTCCAGCCGTTCGCCCAGGCGCAGCGCCACGCTCACGAACTGGCCCGGCCACAGACGGAGATCCTGGTTGGTGAACTTGCCCTTGAGCTGAATCGTTCCGGTGGTCTTGTCGACCTGGTTGTCGATGAAGCTGAGTACGCCGCGCTCGGGCTCGCTCAGGCCCGGAACTTGCGCGACGACCTGCAGCTCGCCGGTCTCCGCATGCGCGCGGATTGTGGCGAGTTCTTTTTCGGGCACCGAGAAGTCCACGTAAATCGGCTTGAGCTGATTGATCACCACCAGCGCCGTGTCGGCATCGGCCTTGACCAGGTTGCCGCGATGGAGCACCAGGACGCCGGTGCGCCCGTCGATCGGCGAGCTGATCGTGCAGTAGTCGAGGTTGAGCTGCGCGGTCCGCAACGCAGCCTTGTCCGCTTCGACCGCCGCCTCGAGCGAATCCGCGTCGGCGCGGGCCTGGTCGTACCGCTCCGCAGAGGCGATACCTCGCTGGAGCATGTACGACCAGCGGCGCTCCTCGGCGCGGGCCTGCTTGACCTTGGCGAGGTCGCTGTCGAGATTGGCCTTGGCCCGGTCGAGCTCGGCCTGGAACGGACGCGGATCGATCGTAAAGAGCGCGTCGCCGGCCTTTACGTCCTGCCCTTCGGCGAAGTGGACTTCAGTCAGCTCGCCTTCGACTTTCGACTTGATCGAGACCGTCGCGTAGGCTTCCACGCTGCCGATTTCGCGCAGCTCGGTCGCCACCGGTTCCTGCACCGCGATCGCGGCTACCACCGGCACCGCTTCCTTGCTGAAAGCGCCGTATCCACCGCTCTCGCCGTGCGAGCATCCCGCGAGCATCGCGCAGCAGAGCGCCGAGGCCAGCAGCGCCCTCAATCGCAGCGCGGAAACCGGATGTGATTCGACTCGTCGCGTCACGTCGGTACTCGCTGGGAAGCTCACTTGAGAAAAGTTGGGCACTCGCAGTATCAGGCGAATCCTATCAGTTGGCTGCGAGGCGAGGAAAATGCCGAGCGCGCCGACCGGAGCGCGTCAATTGGTCACCACGCTGGCTGGTGGGTTGAGGGTCTTCAGTTCACCGAGTCGGTCCGCATCCCGGCGTTCTTCCAGCCCTCGATTCCGTCCGCCATCACGCTCACATCGGTATAGCCGGCCTTGACCGCCCGACGGGCGGCCTCATGCGAGGCCATTCAGTGAACGTTATGGCAATAGAAGACCAGCTTGGCGTTCTTGTTGGGCGGCAGCTCCGTCGCGACGTCGAAGTTGTCCGAAGGCAACAGCCGTGCGCCGGGGATGGTGCCCGTTTGCGCGCGGACATCGACCGGGTTGACGTCGTAGATGTTCACATGCGCGCCGGGATCTTTCATCAGGCGATCGAGATCCTGGACGTGGATGATCTTGAAGTTATTAGGCTCGGAGCTGCCGAACAGCGATTGCAAGTCGATCGCCAACGCCGGCTGCGAGATCGCGACGATCGCCAGCATCGGCAACACAAACCTCAATGCCTTTTTCATGGCCAGAGTTTACCGCGCTACGGCGGGCAAGGAAACGCTGCAAATCGACTGCGGCGCTCGGTGAGCGGGATCAGTTCGCTAACTCGATCCTGAGGGCGGTCAGTCAGCCCGTTCCGTGCTCATGCCGTCCCTTATCCAGCCCTCGATCCCGTCTTCCATCACGTCTACGTCCGTGTAGCCGGCCAGTAGCGCTCGATTGGCGGCGATATCAGCGGCCTTGCACGCGGTGTTGCGGCAGTAGAAGACCAGCGTGGCGTCCTTGTGGGAGGGCAACTCGACGCTGGTATCGTAGATGTAGGATGGGAGCTGTTCCGCGCCCGGAATCGCGCCGGTTTGCGCGCGAACATCGACCGGGTTCACATCGTAGATGTGAAGGTGCGCGCTCCGATCGTGCATCATCTGAACCAGATCATCTACGTGGATGACGTTGAATCCTGCGGGCTCCGGATCGTTCCTCAACAACGATTGCAGGCTCTGCGCGAACGCCGGGCGGGCGTTCGCGGCGATCGCCAAAACCGTTAGCATCGCCAACACAAATTGCAGCAGCCCAAATCGGGCCGACGGAAATCGTAATGCCTTCCCCATGGCAGAATTTTACCGCGCGAGGGCACGCCGGGAAACGCAGCGAGTCAGCGGCTACACCGCCAGCCGGTACAATTCCGCGACATTGTCGTGCAGGATTAAGTCGCGCTCCTGCTGCGACAATCCGGTGGTGTGCTTGCGCAATATCTCTTGCGACCACGGCCAGGTCGAATCGCTGTGCGGAAAGTCATTGGCCCACATCAGGCGGCGGATGTTGCACATGTCCTTCATCTGGAAAGCGACCCAATCGTCCTGGAAGGTCGTATAGACGTTCTCGCGGAAGTACTCGCTTGGCATCTTGGAGAGCGTTCCCGTAGGCAGCCAGTAGCGATGGCGATCGAAGGCGTGATCCATCCGGTACATATAATGCGGCACCCAGCCCGCGTCGGCTTCGGCGCACACCAGCTTGAGTTTCGGATGGCGCTCGAAGACGCCGCTGAGGATGAAGGTTCCGATGATGTCCTGACATCCGCGGATGATCGACAGGAAGCTGTTGAGCCGCGGGCCGCGGGTCTGGAGCAGGCTGTCGTCGCGGCTGGTGAGAATATGGAAGCTGAGCGGCAACTCCAGATCGACTGCGGCTTCCCATAGCGGATCGTAAATCTTGCTGTCGTAATCTTCGAGTTGCGGGTTCCCCGGCATCATGACGCCGCGCAGCCCGAGCTCCTTGATTTTTCGCAGGTCGGCGATCCCTTCTTCGACCGAGCGCATCGCGGTCTGGCCCATTCCGATCAGGCGATCCGGGTGGGCCGCGCAATACTCCGCGATCCAGAGGTTGTACGCGTCGAAGCAGGCCTGCTTGTAGTCGAAGTCCTTATGGTTGCAGAGCAGCATCCCGACGGTCGGGTAGATTATCTCGGCGGAAATGCCGTCGCGGTCCTGATCGGCGAGCCGGGCCTCGGGGTCCCATCCGCCGCGATGCATCTCCTCGAACTTCACGCCGAAGGCCGCCAGCTCTTTGGCCGATTTTCCCGCCGCCGCCACCAGCCCCATCATGACCGGCCGCGACAATCCCTTGATCACGAACATGTCGCCGAGCTTCTCGTCGCGGACCATGTGCGGCGCGGTGTCCTTGTATTTGTGGTCGATCCGATCGATGTAAGTCCCGGGCGGCTCGGTGATATGCGAATCGGCTGAAATGATCGGCTTGGATGTAACCCGTTCCAATTCTCGACTCCTTAACGGCCGTTAGGGTGGCTGTTGCTTAACTTATCGCACAGAAGCCGCGGAGTTAACCAGATTCGGCAATCCGACGCTGGACCCTGACGCGCGCTCTTCGATATATCTGGCGTATCCCGCCAACCGCAGGAAGACACGCGAATGGAATACGACCTCAAGATCACGGGCGGCTCGATAATCGACGGAACCGGGCAACCGGCCTTCGCCGGCGAGGTCGGAATCCGCGGCGGGAAAATTGCCGCGCTCGGCAAGGCCGTCGGCTCAGCCGCGCGCACGCTCGACGCCGAGGGCAAAGTTGTCGCTCCCGGATTTGTCGATATCCATACCCATTACGACGCGCAGGTGATGTGGGATCGGATGATGACGATCTCGCCCTGGCACGGCGTCACAACCGTAGTGATGGGCAACTGCGGATTCGGGGTCGCGCCGACCCGCAGCGAGCATCGCGGGCTCATCATGCGGACGCTGGAGAAGGTCGAGGGGATGAGCCTGGAAGCGCTGGAGAGCGGGCTCGGTTACGACTGGCCGTTCGAGACCTTCGCGCAGTACCTCGACGCGGTTGGTCGGCGCGGTATCGCGATCAACGCGGGCGCGATGGTCGGCCACACGCCGGTGCGGCTGTACGTAATGGGCGAAGACGCCACCGAGCGGCCCGCGACTGCGGACGAGATCGCCGCGATGCGCGCGATCGTACGCGACGCGCTAGAAGCCGGCGCGCTCGGCTTCGCCACCTCGAAATCGAACACCCACGTCGGCTACGGCGGAAAGCCGGTGCCGAGCCGCGCCTCCGAGCTGACAGAGATCAAGGCGCTCGCGGGCGCTCTCGGCGAAGCCGGCCGCGGCATCATGCAGGCGACCGTCGGGCGCGAGCTCTTCTTCAGCGAGTTCGCCGAGATCTCGCGCGCGACCGGGCGCCCCGTCACCTGGACGGCGCTGCTGGCAGGCATGATGGGCCCCGGCAGCCATCGCCAACTGCTCGAGCGCAACCGGCAGGCCTGCGCAGGTGGCGCACAAGTCATTCCGCAGGTCGCCTGCCGGCCGCTCAACTTCGAGTTCAACTTCAAGCAACCCTTTATCTTTGAGAGCATGCCGCTTTTCAAGCCGGTCTCGGCCGCGGACCTGGAGGGCAAGAAAAGATCTATCGTGATCCGGAATTCCGCGGCGCGTTGAGAGCGTAGCGCCTGGAGTTCCAGCGGGACGCTTGCCGACACCGCTGGGATCGCACCTGGATATCGCATTGCCCGGCCGAGCCCGCGCTCGAAGAGCGGTCGCTGGCCGAAGTCGCGCGCGAGCGCGGCGTCGATCCGATCGACCTCGCGCTCGATCTGTCGCTCGCCTCGGAGCTGACGGCGCGTTTCCGGATGGCCGTGCTGAATGACAAGGAAGACGAAGTGGAGGAGTTGCTCAACGCTCCCGGCACGGTGCTCGGGCTCTCCGACGCGGGCGCGCACGCGAGCCAGCTCTGCGACGCCTGCTTTTCCACCTACCTGCTCGGGCGATGGGTGCGGGAGAAGAACGCGATACCGATCGAGCGCGCAATCTGGATGCTGACCTCGCGTCCGGCCGAGGTATTCGGGATCACCGATCGCGGCCGGCTCGCATTCGGGATGGCCGCCGACGTGACGATCTTCGATCCCGCAACCGTCGCCGCTGGTCCGCTCCGGCGCGTCAACGACTTGCCCGCCGGCGCCGACCGCCTGGTGGCCGACGCGCTTGGAATCGACGCGGTGATCGTCAACGGAGTGATTATCCGCCGCGACGGCCACGACCTGGTCGATCCCGATGGGCCGCTGCCCGGCAAAGTGCTCCGCCACGGCCACGCGCGCGACGAGAATCAGGCCGCGCGTTGAGTTCGAGCGCAACGGGCGACAGCGTGAGTTCCATGACCACGACTTCGGCGCAAGCGCTCCTCGAGCAGTACAAGGACGGCTCCAACCTGGACGCGCGGATCCGGCTGCACGCGCGATTCAGCACCAATCGCTACGGGATGTTCCGCTGGATTTTCGACCGCTTCGCGCTGAGCCCCGACGCGCGAATTCTCGAAGTCGGCACGGGCACCGCTCAGCTATGGATGCGCAACGCGGATCGAATTCCGCCACGATGGCGGATCGTGCTTTCGGATTTCTCGTTCGGGATGCTCGCCGAGGTGCGTGCGAACCTCGCTCGAATCGGGCGCGCGTTCCCCCTGATGCGGGCCGACGCGCAGACGCTGCCGTTCGCTGACGCCACCTTCGACGCCGTGATCGCCAATCACATGCTCTATCATGTGCCGGACATTCCGCGCGCGATTCGCGAGCTTCGGCGCGTCCTGGTGCCCGGCGGAACCTGCTACGCGGCCACCTTAAGCGCGATGAACATGCCCGAATTTGACCAGATGGTGCTGCGGTTCCTCGGCACCGGACTGAGCCGGTCCGGGCTTCGCTTCGGGCTCGAAAACGGCGGCGACCTGATGGGCGCGAGCTTCCCCCGTTTGGAGCTTCAGCGTTATGAGGACTCGCTGCGCGTCACTGAAGCGCAGCCGCTGATGGACTATCTGAATTCGACCCGGTTGCACGGAAACGCGCCCGACGACCGCAAAGCCGCCCTGCGGAGCTTTATCGAGTCGGAACTGGCCGCGCGCGGCGCGATCGAGATCTCCAAGGACGCCGGGATGTTCATCGCGACAGCGTAGCGCGCTGCGATTCCATCACGGCCGCCTCCAGCGCGACATCTGCGATCGCGGCTGCGGCGCGCTCGCAAATCTCTGAAGTCAATTGGTCATCGATCACGGTCGAGAACGCGATCAGTCCGCGCGGCGCGATGAACAAACCGCGGTTGAGCGCCGCGAGATGGAACATCCTGATCGTGCGCGAGTCGGCGCGCGCGATCGTGGCCGGCGGCGGTTCCTTCATAAAGAAGATATTGAGCAGCGAGCCGGCCTGGCGGGCCGAGAACGGCAGTCCGGCCTTTTCCGACGCGCGCCCCATCTCGGTTGCGAGGCGCCGGGCGAGCCGTTCCATCGTGGCGATTCTTTCCGGCGTCAGCTCGCGTATAGAGACCGCGCCGGCGCTGCATGTGAGCTGATTTCCGTTGAAGGTGCCCGCGTGCCACAGCGGCGAGCGCCCGCGCGGATCGAACGCCGCCATCACAGCCTGACTCCCACCCAGCGCTCCGACCGGCAGCCCGCCGCCGATTATCTTGCCCATCATCGTCAGGTCGGGACGCACGCCGGCGATTGATTGCGCTCCGCCGGTCGCGAGCCTGAGCGTAATCACCTCGTCGATCACGAACAGGGCGCCCGCGCGCCGCGCCGCGTTTGCCACGCTTTGCAGGAAGCCCTCGGGCGGCGTGACGATTCCCGCCGAGCCCATCACCGGTTCCAGAAAGACCGCGGCGATCTCGCCGCCGCGCTCGGCAAGGATTCGCTCAAAGGCTGTCGCGTCGCCGTAATCGGCGAGCAGCGTGCGTTCGCCGTCGTGACCGGCCAAGCCGACTTCAAAATCGTCGTACGAGCCGTGATATCCATAACGCGCCATCAGGAGGAGCTTGCGCCCGGTCGCCCGGCGCGCGAGCTGCGCGGCGAGCATCCCGGCCTCGGTTCCCGAATTGCAAAACCGCACCCGCTCCACCGACGCGACGCGCTCGCAGATCAGCTCGGCAAGCTCGATCTGCGCCTCTGAGCGCGCCGGCCATGCCGTGCCGGCGCGGACAGCCGCCGCGATCGCCTCGCAAATCGGCGGGTAGGCGTTGCCGTGCACGAGGCTCGTATAGTTGCCGAGCAGATCGATATAGCGGTTGCCGTCGAGGTCCCAGAGATACGGCCCCTCCCCTCGCGCGATCGACAACGGGTAGGGCCGATGGTAGGTGGTCGAGCGAGTGTCGCCACCCGGCATCACGGCTTCGGCGCGCTCGGCGGATCGCGCGGACTTGAGGGTCGCGGCGCGATATTGCTCCTCGATTCGGCTCATAACAGCCTCCGTGCGGTTGGAGGATAGCATTTGCGGGGCGCGATCGGATCGGGTCGCGAGGCCGCATACTCCGTTGGCGAATTCGCGCGCGGTGGGCTAATTTCCGGGTCGCGGACCGAGACAAAACTCGTGGGAGGATTGGCATGGCGCGTAAGCTGACGATCGGAGTCAATTGGCAAGGCAGATTCGATTTCAAGGCGCTGATCGAGCGCGCCAAGCTCGCCGACCAGGCGGGAGTGCATTCAATCTGGGTGGCCGAGGCATGGGGACGCGACGCGTTCACGCTGCTCACGCTGCTCGCCGAGCACACGCAGAAAGTCCAGCTCGCGACCTCGATCGTGAACATCTATTCGCGGACGCCGGCGGCGCTGGCGCAACATTTCGCCACGCTCGATGAATTCAGCGGCGGCCGGATGATAATCGGGCTCGGCACCAGCGGCCCGCAGGTGATCGAGCACTTCCACGGCGTACCCTTCAACCCGCCGCTGACCCGGATGCGCGAGACGGTCGATATCATCAACCTGCTGGTCGCCGGGCAGCCGCTCAACTACGCCGGCAAGCTCTTCAAGCTCGAGCGCGGATTCACCCTGCGCTTCGAGCCGATTCGCAAGCACATCCCGGTTTTCATCGCGTCGCTGAACCGCAAGAGCGTCGAGTTTACCGCGACCAAGGCCGACGGATGGATGCCGGTGATGGTTCCGCTCGGCGCGCTCAAGCGGACGGTCGGCGAGTTCCGCGCGATCGCGGAGCAAGCGGGACGCGATCCGCGTTCGGTCGCCGTCAAGGCTCCGGGCGCGGTGCAAGTCACCGAGCAGGTCGATCGGGCGCGCGCCGGACACGCCAGTAATACTGCTTTCTACGCCGCGCGGATGGGCACTTTCTACGCCGAGCAACTGACCCGCTTCGGCTTCGGCGACGACGTGAAGAAGATTCGGGAAGCCTGGGCTCAGGGCGGCGCCAAGGCCGGCACCGCGGCGGTTTCACCACGCCTTATCAACGAGCTCGCCTACATCGGCGACCTCAACGGCGCGGTCGAACGGCTCAAGGCGCAGGAAGACGCCGGCATCGATCTCCACGCAGTAGACGTGGACGCATCCGGCGACACCGCGTCATTCGAGCGCACGATAGCGACGCTGACCGGGTGACGCGATCACGTTTGAGCGCGGCCGCGGCGGGGCGGGAAGTCAAGCTCTCTTCGCCGACTGGTGCCCCTTCTCCTCTACGAGGAATTCCTCGAACGAGAGGTAGTTGGGAATCCCCCGCACGCGGCTTCGGCGACCTGGGACCGTGCTATTGATGCGGCCCTGCAGGAAATCGACTAGTTCGTCGAACCGTGATTGAGAGATGAAGTAGGTAGCCGCTTTGAATTTGCGCTCGATGCTCTGGAAGATCGATGCGTAGCTGAAGTTGGCGTTGGAGGGACCGAAGCCGAAACCTGGCTGACGGAACTTGTTGTATCGATCGGCGAGATACTTGATGTAATTTCGCTGCGATATGTCACTTCCAATTGTGCCGGGCGGGTATCCTGTCACCCGCTTCGATCCGCTCGCGCGACGGGTATCGGTGGTCTGCTTAACGGTAGAATTCGCCACGATATTACCAACTCCCAGGTTCGAGGCTAACTGACTCGCGAGCTCTCATTATATTGCCTAAATGATCGTCAGCCCTTGGGTTTCATAGACGCTCTGGGTTGGCCTTTTTGCTGGCCCGCCACGCGCGCTCCGCGCCGCGGCCTCGTTCATAACCAACGCCAAGTCCTTTCTCACGGCCTTCTCGAACTCCGTCAGGTTGCCATATGTCCCGTACAGCGCTCTCTGTCCGAATCGGCGCTTGAAGCCGTCGATGCGTGCCTTTTCCCGCCGCTCGCCGGGGTCCCGCTTGGTGCGAAACCGTTGTAGGAAGTATACCATCACCGGCTTGCGTTTTCTCAATGCTCGTCTGATCTCTTCCTCCGTTCCGGAAGATGCCTTACCGGTCGGGCTACCAAATCTTCGCGAGAATATAGCGATCAGAATGTCCGCACTGTCAGCGAATTGGCGATTGATCAGGGCCTGCGGCCGTCTGCCCGCGGCTGCGTAAGAGTGAGTCTTCCAACTTGTCAACTCCAGTCGCTCGCTTGTACTCTGACCGCGCTGGACATTCCAATCCTGAATCAGGCCTTGCACAATTGAGAGCTCGACGGTGACATCGGAGGGGGCGGCGAACAAGACCCGATAGAGCTGGACGGTCTCGGGCATCGGTCCAGAGATTGAGGCTATCGCCGAGCATATGCAAGGTGGTGACAGGAGATTTTCCGATTGCCCCAAGCTGCGGGAGGCGCTATTACGGGGGAGCCGATTTGTATTGTTCGCCCGCGAGTCGCGGGCTTGATTAAGGAGGTTCTGCGATGAGAGCTGCCGTATTGGAGGCGCTCCAGAAGCCGCTGGTCGTCAGGGATATGCCCGATCCGAAGTGTGCACCCAACGGCGCAATCGTCCGCGTCGAGGCCAACGGCATCTGCCGTTCCGACTGGCACGCCTGGATGGGCGACTGGACCTGGCTCGGGATCGCATTTGCGTTCCCGCACGTTCTGGGTCATGAGTTCGCCGGCGTGGTCGAAGAGGTCGGCAAAGACATTCAGAATGCCAAAAAGGGCGATCGCGTGGTGGTGCCGTTCAGCCAGGGCGAGGGCACCTGCGAATACTGCCGCAACGGCTACTCCAATATCTGCAACACGCCGCTCGCTCCCGGCTTCGGGTATTGGGGCGGTTATGGGAGGCTGGTGGCGGTGCCCTTCGCGGACTTCAACCTCGTGCCACTGCCCGGCGATATCGACTTCGTCGAAGCGGCCTCGATGGGCTGCCGGTTCATGACCTCGTTCCACGGGATCGTCGACCGTGCCCAGGTCAAGGCGGGCGAATGGGTCGCGGTCCACGGATGCGGCGGGATCGGGCTTTCGGCTATTCATGTCGCGGCGGCGGTCGGCGCCAACGTAATCGCGGTCGACCTCGACGATCGCAAGCTCGAGCTCGCGAAAAAGGTCGGCGCGATGCACGTCGTCAACGCCAAAAAGACCGATCCGGTCGGCGCGATCATGGACGTTACGCGCGGCGGCGCTCATGTCGCGGTCGATGCGCTTGGAATCGCAACTACCTGCCGCAATTCGATCATGAGCCTGCGCAAGCAGGGGCGGCATCTGCAGATCGGGCTCACGACCTCAGCCGAGAAGGGCGAAATTTCGATGCCGATCGATCGGATCGTGCTCTTCGAGCTTCAGATGATCGGCACGTTCGGGATGCAGAGCTCGCACTATCCCTCGATGCTGCAGATGGTCGAGTCGCGCAAGCTCACGCCCAAGGCGATGGTCACTTCAACTATACCGCTGGAGAAAGTGTCCGACACGCTGACCGCGATGACGAACTTCGAGAACGTCGGCGTGACGGTCATCAACAAATACTGAGCCGCATCTGACGGAAATCTCGAGAGAGGGTCCATCGGGACCCTCTCTTTTTCGATGCCTCCAGGGTAAGCGCGAGGGTGAGGGTATGAAAGCGATCATCGTCGAACGGCCCGGCGACGAGAGCGTACTCAAGCTCGGCGACGCGCCCGACCCGATCGTCGGCCCGGCGGATCTCCTGATCAAAGTTCGATACGCCGGGGTGAATCGCGCCGACCTGATGCAGCGCCAGGGCTTTTATCCGCCGCCGCCGGGCGCTTCCGACATCATCGGACTCGAATGCGCGGGCGAAGTGATCGCGGTGGGCGCAGCCGTCAAAGGCTGGCGCGCCGGCGATCGCGCGATGGCGTTGCTGGCGGGCGGCGGCTATGCGCAACGAGTCGCGGTGAACGCCGGCTCCGCGATTCACGTGCCGGCTGCGCTCAGCGACGAGCAGGCGGCTGCGATTCCCGAAGTCTTCCTGACCGCTTACCTGAATCTCTTTATGCTCTCAGATATCCAGACCGGCGAGAGCGCACTGATTCACGGCGGCGGGAGCGGCGTCGGCACCGCTTCGATCACTTTGCTGAAGCTCGCCGGCGTGCGGTCGATCGTGACGGCCGGGACCGACGCCAAGTGCGAGCAATGCCTGCGCTTCGGCGCCGACGTAGCGATCAACTACAACTCGGGGCCGTTCGCACCCAAGGTTATCGAAGCGACCAACGGCCGCGGCGCCGACGTGATTCTCGACAGCATCGGCGCCGCATATCTCGGCCAGAATCTCGAAGCGATGGCGGAGGGCGGACGGCTCGTGCTGATCGGCCTGATGAAAGGCGCGCAGGCTGAAATCAACCTGCTCCTCGTGCTGCGCCGCCGTCTGCGGATATTCGGCTCGACGCTCCGCAGCCGCCCGACACAGGAGAAGGCCGCGATCGTCGCGTCGTTTCTGGAGCGCTTCGGCGACGCGCTGGAGCAGGGGCGAATCAAGCCGCCGATACACAAGGTCTTTCCGGTCGCCGACGCCCCGGCCGCGCATCGCATGATGCAGGCGAGCGAGCACTTCGGCAAAATAGTCCTGCGCGTCGAGTAGGTCTGTCAGCGGGCGGCGGGGAAGCTGAGCGTCAAGCCGCCGTCCACCATGATCGTCTGCGCCGTCAGATAACTCGCCTCGGGCGAGCACACCAGCGTCACGAAGTTGGCGATTTCCTCCAGCGTCGGGAGGCGCTTGAGCGCCGAGCGCTCGGCGCATACGCGGCTGAAACTTTCGAAATCGTCGCGCAGGTACGATGAGTAGAAGCGCGCCGACTCGGTATCGATATAGCCAAGGTTGATGCCGTTGACCGTGATTCCGCGCGGCCCCAGCTCGAAGGCGAAGTCGCGCACCATGCTCTCGAGCGCCGCCTTGGCTGCGCCCAGCACGCCGTGGCCGGGCAGGTGGCGCACCGAGTCGATCCCGGAGATCATCACGATCCGCCCGCCATCGCCCATCGTTTTGCTCGCCTCCGAAACCGCCGCGACGAATCCGCCGACGCTCAGGTTGAAAGTCCGCGCGAGGTTGTGGGGCTTCATCTCGAGCAGCGGCTTGAAGGCGGTGGCCGCCGCGTTGGCGATCAGGATATCCACGCGGCCGAATTCGCGGCAGGTTTCGGCGACCATCGCGCGCACCGCCGCTTCGTCCTCCAGGTCCGCCTTCACAAGGATGGAGCGCGGCGATCGCTTGCGGACCTCCGCGAGCGCATCGGCCGCGGCGTCCTCGTTGCGGCGATAGTTCATCGCGACCGACGCGCCGCTGCGCGCCAGCGCAAGCGAAATCGCGCGACCGAGCCCGCGAGTACCGCCGGTGACCAACGCGGCCTTGTTATCCAACTCGATCATGCACCGAGAGCGCCGCGCACGGCGGCGATCCTAGCCGGCGTGAGCCGGCTGCGATCCATACAGGATGCCGCGCAGATCGGGGCCGATCGTTGAGCCGTCGCCGCGAAGGTTGCGCGAGTTGAAATTCGCGTGCTCGAGGCGGATCGAAAGCCCGCGGTCAGCGAGATGGGCGGGGGTCGCGAATGCGATCGTGCCGTCGCGCGACGTGTGGCCCTCGCCGATGGGGCGCTCGCCTTCGAGCAGCGTCACGCGCGCGCCCTCGACCGCAGGCCGCTCGCCGTCGGCGGCAGGATCGTTGTCCAACACCGTGACCCGGAGGTTGCGGCCGTCGCGCGTTCTTTCGAGCTCGACCGCGAGATCGCGCAGATAGATCATCGGCTCGGCGAAGATCGCCTTAATCCCGTGTCGCGCGGGCTGGACGGTCGGATTCGCTTTGAGCTCGATTCTCTGCGCCGCCATCCCGTGGTCCGACGTCACGACCAGCAGCGTCGAGTCGAGCAGGCCGCGGCGCCGGAGCAGATCGAGCACCATCCCGATTCGCCGGTCGGTGCGCGCCAGTGCCTCGCGCAGGCCCGAATGATGCGGCCCGTAGTCGTGGCCGGCGCCGTCGGTCGAGACGAATTCGTGCGCAACAAAAACCGGCGGAGTGCCGTCGCCGCAGTGCTCGAAGAGATTGGTCACCTGCGCCATCCCGCGGATATCGACGATCTCCTCGCGTTCCATCGAATGCTTGCCGTCGGCCTTCCATCGCGGCGACACGTCGTGCGCCATCTCGGCGGTGAGCGCCTTGAGCCGCGCCTTGTCGCCCAGGATTCGCCGCTCGAACGCCGCGTGATCGGCGCCGCGTCCCTGCGGCTCGTGAATCGAGGCGGTCACCGCGCCGGGCCCGAGTACGCGCTTGAATGCCTCGTACAGGGTTTCGACTTCGGCCGAGACGAAGCGTTCGGTGTCGAAGATGTTGCCTTGGGCCGGAATCGTCTCGCGAGTTTCGCGCAGGTAGAAGGTCGGATTGACGACATCGTGATGGCCGCTCCAGGCGCCGGTCAGAATCGCCGTATGGCTCGGCCAGGTGATGCTCGGGAAGTTGACCGTCGAGCCGTGGGTCATGAATGCGGAGCGCTCGGCTATCCAGGCGAGATTGGGAGTCTCGATCGGATCGCGCGCGAGCTGGAAATGCAGCTCCGAGTTGGAGAGCCCGTCGAGCAGAATCATGTAGACCAGCGCGGCGCGTCCGGGTTCGATGATCTCGTCGAGCACGCGGCCGTCCTGGCGTTTGATGTAGACGCTGCTCGACGGAAGCCCCGCATGATCGAGCCCCTCGATTTCGGGGAACCCCATCAGGCATGCGATAGTCGGCGCAATATCGACGTGGCGCGTGGCGATTTTGTAGCGGCCCGCCTTGACCCCGGGGCCCGCGAACAGCAGCGGCGCGCGCGATTGCACGACGTCGAGCGCACCATGCTGGCCGGGCTGGATTCCGAAAGCGTAGGCCTTGGGACTCACGATCAGATCGGGTCCGCGCGGACTGTCGAAGATCTGCGCGATTCGCTCGTAGGCATACGGATGGGTCAGCGCGGCGGGCTCGATATAGGCGTGGTTGGGATCGTCGGCCGGATTGCCGCTGTCGCGGGCAGCCGCGAGCTCCTCTTCGATCGTCGCAATCGCGAACGGATCCTGGTTCTCGATCGGGTTTTGATTGATTTGCTCGACGATCTCGAAGTGCAGCCTGCCGCGATCGTCCAGATGGCGCGTGAAGCGCACCATCCCGCGCCGCGACCATACTTCATACGCGCCGGCGCGCATCGTGGCGACCAGATCGACCTGGTCGCGGGCGGGCGGCTCATTGAGCAGGGCGAGGATCGTGCGATCTCCCGACTCGAACTGATTCGGGTCCAGCCCCTGCCCCGTCAGACGTTCGGGTGAAAGTTCTCTCATAGTCGCGCCTCCGCCATCAGTATGTCTTCGCGCCCAAACCTGCACCGACTGCGGCCGCGAGGCCCGCGGCCGGCGGCCTGCAATCGCATGATTGCCTTCAAGCCGTTTTTTGCGCAATAGTCGAGTCACCCGGTTCAACGAGTGGAGAGGTAGCGAGCGATGGCTTCAACAACGGACGACGGGGTCTTTGAATCGCGTATCGGGGCCGGCACCAAGATTACCGGAAAGTTAAATTTTCGCGGCCGCACCAGGATCGAAGGCGAAGCCGAGGGCGAGATCCGGGGCGAAGAGATCGTCATCACGCAGAGCGCCGTAGTGAACGCCAAGCTGTGGGCGACTACGCTGAGCATCGCCGGGCGCGTGACCGGCGAGCTGGTTGCCAGCGAGCGTATCGAGTTGCTCGCGACCGCGCGCGCGAAATGCACGATCAACACGCCCAAGCTGGTGCTCCTGGAGGGCGCGCAGTTCGAGGGCGACTGCAAGATGCCGCAATCGGGCGCACCCGCGCATACCGCCGAGCCGCGGCTCTCGGCCGCGGGCGCATCCGGCGACGCTCGCGCCTGAAACTCACAATCGAAATCACTTCGAGGCCGGCGCTCACTTCCCGAATCGCTTCGGCGCGCGTCAAGACCGCGCCGTCTGCTCGTCACTCTGATTTATGCGCTGACTTACCCGACTCCAACTCGCGACCCTCGGCTTAAGTCTTGGCCTTGGCGCTATCAGTGGCCGGCGATAGGATTAAGCTGAAGCGATTTTGGAACGTTACTCCCGAGCCTTAATGACCACCGCTCGATTCGTACTCGAGCGGGCGCTTCAAGTCGCCAGAGTAGATTTGGGAGTGGCGTCCACGATGCGATTGCCTAGTTGCCGCACCCCCGAGAGGAACTTCCTGGCCGTCGTCGCCGTGGCAGCCTTGCTGGCCGGCGCGCTCGCACTCGGCCGCCATCACGTCTGCCACGATTCGCGCCCACAGACCGCTTCGTCTGCCGGCGGATCGATCCGAACCGGTGTCGCGCGGTTGCCGCTCTATTTCGAACGCAATTCGGGCCAAAGCGATCCGGCCGTGCGATTCCTCGCTCGTGGGCCTGCCTCTACGCTCTTCCTCACCGAACACGAGGCGGTGCTTTCCGCGAGGTCGCCGGGTGTGCCGTCGCGCGAAGGTGTCCTGCGAATCAAGCCGATCGAAGCCAGCGGGAACGCGACGATAGAAGGCCTCGATCCCCTGCCCGGGCGCGTCAACTATTTCAGCGGCGGCGATCGCGCCGGATGGCGCACCGATATCCGGACCTTCGCGCGAGTGCGCTATCGCGGGATTTATCCGGGGGTCGATCTGGTCTATTACGGCAACGACGACGGCCTCGAATTCGACCTGATTGCCGCGCCGCATGCCGCGCTCGATCGGCTCCGCCTTTCGATCGAGGGCGCGGACACCGCCGCGGTCGATTCAACCGGCGATCTGCTCCTCACGACCGCCGCAGGCGCCGCCACGATCCTGAAACCGCGCGTCTACCAGGACCGCCAAGGCGTGCGCCACGCGCTCGACGGAAGCTACTCGGTTACACGCGGCGTCCCCGGGTCTTCAACCTGGACGGTCGCGATCGAGGTCGCGGGTTACGATCGTGAGCTGCCGCTGGTGATCGATCCTCAACTGGTCTATTCGACCTACCTTGGAGGCCGCGACGATAACTACAACGACCTCTCGCAGGCGACGCCGTATCTGCCGATCGATCTGAACGACATCAACGGGACCGATGCGGGGTTCGCCGTCGCCGTCGATCCGGGCGGCGATATCTACGTGACCGGAACTGCGTACTCGACGAATTTCCCGGTCGTCGCGCACGCCCTGCAAGCGGGCGACAAGGCCGGCGGCACGCCGCCGTATCAGACCCCGAACGCATTCGTCGCGAAGCTCGATCCGACCAAAAGCGGAGCGGCTTCGTTGATCTATTCGACCTATCTGGGCGGAAGCGGCGTTGCGTCGAGCCACGGCCTCGACGGCGACGTCGCAACCGGTATCGCGGTGGACGCAGAGGGCGAGGCTTACGTTGCAGGCATAACCTATTCGACTAACTTTCCGAACCTGAATTGCGGGTCCTTCGGCGTCGGCAATAACAAGGCCGCCTCGAACGTCAACAACGGCTTCGTGACCGAGCTCAACTCGGCGGGCAATGGATTGGTCTACTCGTGCTATATCCACGGCAGCGACGGCGCGCCGGCGAGCCGGATCGCGATCGTGCCGGGATGCGCGTCGAACTGCGCCGCGTACGTATCGGGCAGCACGACCTCCAGCGGCCCCGGCGACTTCGTGATCGTAAACGGCAGCCAGACCGGCAATCCGGACCAGAATTCCAACAGCGCCGCCTACCTGATGGTGATCGCGGGCGGCGGAGGATCGATCCAGTACTCCACTTTCTACGGCGGCAGCGGCACGCCCGACGGAGGCGAAGTGGCGTCGGGGATCGCGGTCGATTCGTCGGGCCGCGCGTATATGACCGGGCTTACCTACTCGCTCGATCTGCCGCTCCAGAACCCGCTGCAGGTCAGCAACAACGGCGCGACCAACGGCGACTCGACCGCGTTCGTGGCGGAATTCGATCCGAGCCGGAGCGGCGCCGCTTCGCTGGTGTACTCGAGTTATCTGGGCGGCAGCGGCGGCGAAACCGGCAGCGGCATCGCGGTCGACGCTTCAGGCCATATCGTCGTTGACGGGATTACGGCCTCGGTCGACTTCCCGGTCGTCAAGCCGTTCCAGGCCAATCACAACGGCGCAGCCTCGGGCCAGGGCGGCCTCTACAACGCGTTCGTCTCGGAGATCGATGCGGCGCAAACCTCGGTGAACCAACTGATCTATTCGACTTACCTGGGCGGGAGCGGCGGTTACGGCATGGTCGGCGACGGCGCGCTGGACCTCGCGCTGGACGGTTCGGGCCATATCTTCGTCGCCGGGGTGGCGTTCTCGATCGATTTCCCGGTGACCCCGGCGGCCTGCCAGCAGCAGAACCAATCGCTGTTCGCCTCGGCCAACGCTTTCGTCAGCGAGCTGGATCCCACCCGGACCGCGACGCCCGCAAACCAATTGGTATTCTCCACGTACCTGGGCGGCGAGCTGGCCGAGTTGGGATCGTCAATTCGAGTTGACAGTTCCGGGCGCGCCGCGATTACAGGTCTGACTTACTCGACGAGCTTCCCGATCACGGCCACCGCATTTCAGAAATCCAACCACGCCTTCAGGACGCTCAACAAGTTCTCCACCAATGCCTTTGTCACCGAGCTCGATCCGACCAGTAGCCAATGCCAGCTTCCGGTTCTCGACGCCGTTCCGCAGCAGCTCAAGCTTGGTAATTCGATTTTCGGCGGAACGGCGGGAGCGCCCGGCGCCCCGAAGATGCTGGAGATGAACAATCCGGTCAGCGCGATACAGAATGAGTTGATCATTATCGACAGCATCGCGGGCAGCCCCGGTTTCAATGTGCCCGCCGGACAATGTGTTGGACCGCTTCTGCCGCTGGTCCACTGCGCAGTGCCGGTCACTTATACGCCGAGTTCGTTGAACCCGGCGGTCGGCTCGGTTACGATCACCTACAACGCCGGTCAGAGCACGCTGAGCATCCCGGCCACCGGCACGGCCGTTCTGGGAGCCATAGCGGTCAAGCAGACTGCGCTCGACTTCGGCAAGGTGGGAGCGGGAAGCTCCCGATCGAAGACCGTTACGGTGACCAACCCGGGGCCTGGCCGCGATCGACATGGGGCCGTACAGCATCGGCGGTCGCGGCGCCGGCTTCGCGATTGGCGACAACACTTGCGCTTCGAGCGTGGCTGCCGCGGGTTCCTGCCAAATCACCGTCATGTTCACCCCGCCGGGAGCCGGCCTGCAGAACGCCACTCTTTCGATTGGCAATTTCACGAGGCACAATCCCATAATTGTAAAGCTCACGGGCCGATAATCGTGAGACCAGCAGGTGCGCGCGGGTAGCCAGATCATGAGCCGCTACGATGACTACAAGCAGCGTGTGCTCCGGATGAGCCGGACGCTCTCCGAGCAGGGGTACTTCGGTTCCCGAACCGGCACCGCCGGCAATGTCTCGATGCTCGTCGACGGCGAAGAGGCGGTAGTCGTCACGCCGACGCGGCTTGGGTACGACGTCATGACGCCCGACGACATCTGCGTGGTCGACTTCGAGCTCGGCCCTATCGAGGGTGATCGCAAGCCCTCGATCGAGACTCCGATGCACGTCGCGGCTTACCGGACGCGTCCCGACGTGAGCGCGGTAATCCATACGCATCAAACCTACGCGAGCGCCTTGAGCATTTTGAACCAGCCGATTCCGCCGCTGTTCGACGAGGTCGCGCTTGCGATCGGCAACCTGGTCGACGTCGTTCCATACGCCCTGTCGGGCACGCGCGAGTTGCACGACAGCGTCGCACGCAAGCTCGCAAATCGATGCCACTGCTACATAATCCAGAATCACGGCGCGCTGTGCGTGGGCCCGGACCTCGATCGGACTTTCACTTTCGTCGAGCTGCTGGAGAAGATTGCCACGATCTATATCCACGCGCTCGCGACCGGCAGGCCGGTGACGACGCTTCCCGAAGCGGTCGTCGCGCAGCTCTTCGCGGCGGTGATCGAGAGGCAAGATAGCGAAGTCGCCCGCAAGCGATCGATGACGCGGTCCAGGGGCTCCTCATGAGCAGAGGGGTCGTGACGCTCGGAGCGCACGTCCTCGATATTCTCGGCCGCTGCGTAACTCACATTCCCGATGGGCAGGGCAGCGTGCTGCTCGACGAGATCCGGCTGGCCCCGGCCGGCTCCGCCGCCGGCACGGCGGTTGGGCTTGCGAAGTTGCGCGCCATGATCGCGACGGCCGGAGCGACCAATTGCATCAGGCACAAACGCTGCGATGCGATCGAAGGCGGGCGCGGACCTTAGTTCATTGGCTTGAGCGGGATACAAACGCCCGACTGGCAGGTCAGGCCGGATCCACAGATGACGGCGCAGGCGCCGCAGTTGTTGGCGTCGCCAGTGAGATCGACGCACGCGCCGCCACAATTGGCCTGGCCGTTAGGGCACTGAGTTCCGGCCACGCATGCCCCGGACTCGCATACCTGATCGCTCACGCACACCACTCCGCAAGCGCCGCAGTTGCTGTTGTCGCTCGCTGTATACGTGCATGTGCCGTTGCAATCGGTTTGCATGGCGTTGCCGCACGCCGGGGGGCCCTGACAAGTCGAAGCCCAGCATTTCTGGCCGGGCGCGCAGACGTTTCCGCATCCGCCGCAATTGTTGGGATCGCTGGTTGGATCCACGCACAGCCCACTACAAGCGATTAATGTAGATCCGTTGCACGCTCCCGGGGTAGGAATCGGCCCGGGCGTGGGTACGACGATACTCGCCGGGGCGGTCTGCTTTAGATCCAGCGTCAGCAGTGCGCCGTCAATCGTCGCGGCGGTCGAGGAGGTCGTGACTGCGGTCGCCACACACTTGAGACCATTTGCCGAAGGCAGGAAGAAGGGCGGCAAATCTACGGGGATCTCGCTCTCTCCATCCGGACCCCCGCCGGCAGCCCGCTCGGCGCGATGGTGATGTTTCCTCTTGCGACGTGGTGTGGGGCTCGGAGTTGGGTCGGGGGATCCAGCGGGTCCGGCCGACGCAGCCAGCGGTTCTGCGTAGCCGTAACCGGAGAAGATTTCCACGCAATCGAGCGTGATCGCAGTTGGCAAGCAGGCACTTTGCGCTCCGACCGCAGCGGGCACAGCGTTGGTGGGCGTGAATTGAAGCTGGATCAGCGCCGTTCCGTCGCCCGGTTCGGCGACTTTTCCCGCCAGAGTACCGCTGCACGCTGCCGCCACGGCGCTGTTCGGCACCTCGGGGATGGCGGGATTCGCCGCCGTGAGGTTCAAGCCGCCGGTGAGGTTTCCGCTGCCGTCGGCCGTCACCAGACCTTCGCCGCTGAGATCGAGGCGGAGCGAGCTTGACCCACTGGGCGTCATCAACTCAAAACCCGAAATCGTGAGCACGAAGTTGCCGGACAACGGAGAGGCGGTTACGACCTGCGCGAGCAGTGTCCCGACCGCGACCAGGCCAAGCGCGATCGGCAGGGCGAATCTCAGGTACTTCATCGCAGGCATAAGTTGATTATCGCGCCATGCCTATTGACCGGCAAGAGGCGAAATGCAGTTTCCGCGACGAGTTCGGTTTCTGTCGTCTTTGCCATTACAATCGTGGAGGGGAATCGCCGGGTCGAGGACCGCGCTTCGTCATGATCTCCTTTGAGGATCGAAGCGGGCGCGTATAGCGTGATCGCGTGCCGAAATTGCGTGTCATCTGTGCGTCGCTGGCCGCGTTTGCGCTTCTGGCGCTGAATGTCCCCTCGGCTCGCGCAGGCGACTCGCAAGCGCAATCCAGCGCAGGTGCTTTGGACTTCACCGCGGATTTTTTCGTGCCGCGACGCCATCAGTTCGACTTCGAGCTGACGAACATGTCCGACTTCGCGACCGACGACAGCCTGATTCGCCGCCGCGAAGCGTCGATTCCCGGCTCCGCGCTCCATTGGGGACCCGATCTCGGCGCGAACACGATTCAGCAGCCGGGAATCAACGGCTCTTTCTGGTTCGACGATTCAAACGCCATCCAGTTTCAGTTCCGCTACTTCGCACTTTATGGCAGCAGCTTTCTTCCCACGCCGGTGACCTTCAACGGCGACGTGATCGCGCCCGGCCAGAGCATCTCGACCGCGGGCACAACCTGGTTCACCTTCGGGCTCTTTTACGAACGGCGGATCACGCCGTGGCTCAACCGTTACACCCCCAACGTGCCGGAGTTCTTGCAGGGATGGGATGTGCGGCCACGGATTGGGCTTGAGTTCGTCTACCTCGACTTTCAGATCAACAACCGCCACCCCGCGCTGATAAGCGGCAATCTCGACGTGCGTGGCCGATGGCACGACCAGGAGTTGCCGATTCCAACCCTAGGCGTCCAAGGGCGGCGACGGTTCACGTCCCACCTTGCGCTTGAAGTTACCGCGCAGGGCAACTGGATCAACAAGTGGAATTCGCTGCGGAACCAGCGCGGCACGGTTTATCTCTCGCAGGCGAGCTTCGAGACCCATTGGCGGGTTTTCTATCTCGACTCGCGGCTGCTCGGGCTAAAGCCTTACCTAGGAATCGCCTACTACTTCTACAAGCAGGCGGAGACCTCTGGCGAGATCGGCAATCTCGCGCGGCTGCAAGCGTTCGGGCCCGAAGTCGGCGTAAGTTATGGCTTCAAACTCTGAGCCAGAGGAAGTCTCCGATGGCGCGCGGCAGATAGAATGGCGGTTGCCTTGGTCGAAGTGGCTGGATTGGCCGAAGAGGAAGAAGGATTGACCCGAATAACTGCCATCGTGCCATATCGGGCATGCCTCCGATTGCAAGCCTGTCAGCGGATCACGGCTCGCGTCCGTATTCATGATCGGACCTGCTAGAAGAACCAGCCCGAGTCAGATGATTGGCCGAAGATTGCACCTACGAACCGCTCCAATTCAAGATTGAACTTCATGATCACATGGTCGGAGCCGCGCGTCAGGCCGAACCCGGGCCCCACGCTGTACTCGATGCCGTGCGGCAATTCGCCCCAGATCACGGGAAAGATGTAGTGCTGTTGCCGGCTCAGCTGATCATTGTCATCAATCAGGCCAACCCCGCCGTAAAACTCCACGCCGGGTGAGAGGTAGCGCATCCAGCGATAGTAGGCGCCGTTGCGGTAGCCGAATTCGAAACCTTGATTGTGACCCGTTCCGACGAGGACCTTTTCGAACACCGGGTTGGCGGCCAGTGACACCGGTCCGAAATCTTTCTCGATGATGGGCTTCAGTTCGAGCTCTAAATCGGCGTCGTCGAACTGCGGTGTCTTGTGCCATTCCAACTCGGCGTACCATCCGAGATTGATGGGCAGGACATCCTCGTCGAAGAGTCTGCCGCGTAAGCGAAACTTGTCGCCGGCCCACCAAAAGCCGTGGCCGCTGGGTTGGGCGAAGTCGAGGTAGGCGGCGGCCTCGATCCGGTCGGTGAAGCCGTAGGTCAATTCGTTGCCGTTGTACCAGATGCCTTGGCTGCGAAATGTGCCTGCCGCCGTTCCGTCGCCTCCTTGGCTATGACCGTTGGCGACCACGGCATTGTCGGTTTCCAGTTCGATCATCCCACGCGATTCGGTCGCGTAGGGATATACCTCGAATTCCCACGGATCGAGTTGTGCCGCCGCGCGGCGCGGGCCCAGGAGAGGAACCGCGAGCAGGGATCCAATCACAATCATTTGCAGGTGTTTCTTCACCTATTAATGAGCTCCTTCATTTGCTCGATCTCTCAACGGAAGGCGTGGCCGGCGCGGACTCCATCCATCGTTGCAGTGCCCTGCGGTCGGCCTCGGCAAGGCGGGCGCCGGGATGCAAGAGCCGGTAGGAGCAAGGTGGCATCTTCTCCTCATGCAGCGATCGCTCCATCCATTCGAGCTTTCGCCGCCGCGTTGCCGGGTAGTAACTCCCCCACTCGGAGAAGTTCACTTCCTTCCGCCCGAGCGTCACCTCGTGGACGATAAACCACGAGAGGGGAGCGACGTGGCCGTACCAGGGCCAGCGCGTCTCGTTGGAGTGGCAGTCGTAGCAGGCGCGTTTGAGGGTCGCGTCGATCTCGGGCGGGGCCGCGAGAGTGCCCTGCGGCGGCGGATTGGTTCCCCCGGCCGGAACGAACTGGATCCCGAGCAGAACGGCGAGGATCCCCAGCAGTGCCGCCCATCCAAGTTTCTTGAGAGTCAGAGTCCACCACCTGCGCGAGCTTGTTGGCGGAGCTACTTCGCAACGATGGTTCCCTCCGGCACGTCCTGATGGAAGTCGTCGTAGAAGTCGTAGCTTCCCGGGCTTAGCGCCGGTAAGTGCACCGTGATGGTCTCGCCCGGTGAGATTGCCTTTTCACGATTGAGCTTGAAGCTCTCGAACTCGATGGTTTCCTTGTCCGCGTTAACCACTCTGACGACCAGCGCCTGGCCGGCCGGCACCGCCAACGTCTGTGGCGCGAATCGGTGGTTCTCGAAGCGCAGATCCCAAACTCCATCTCCGGCACGTGCGCCGGCCGCGACGGCGAGCATGAGGAGTGGGATCAGCGGCAAAATCACGCGTTTCAAAGGGCGTTTCATGGCCGGTTTCATCCTGTTGAATATGAGAATGATTCTCACTACCATCAAGGCGATACTAGTGTCAAGCGACTCATCGGGCGTTTGAACTCGACCGAAACCCCGCGGTTCCGGCTTGGACCAAGAACAATCATTTGGGCCTTGCAGAGGACGCAGCCGCAAGGCTTCGACCCCGCGATCGGGTTTGCAACCAAAGGCAGTTCCCTTACAAGATAGACTAGCCTGCGGAGCCTGGGAGACTTTCATGTCCGATGGAAAAAACTGGACGGCCGACGATCTTCCGGATCTTTCCGGCAAGATAATCGTCGTTACCGGCGGCAACAGCGGTATCGGCTACGAAGCGGCGATCCAGTTCGCCCGCAAGCGCGCGCACGTCGTGCTCGCTTGCCGCAACATGGACAAGGCGCGCCCGGCGGCCGATCGTATCGCCGCGCTCGCCCCGGGAGCCTCGGTCGAGGTGATGGCGCTCGACCTCTCCAGTCTGGCGTCGGTGCGCAGCTTCGCGGAAGCGTTCAAGGAAAAGAATCCGATGCTCCACATCCTGTGCAACAACGCCGGCGTGATGGCGATTCCATATAGCCGCACCGCCGACGGTTTCGAGATGCAGTTCGGGACCAATCACCTGGGTCATTTCGCGCTAACCGGTCTGCTGCTCGACCGCTTGATTGCCGCCGGAGGTGCGCGAGTCGTCACGGTGAGCAGCGGAGCCCATCGGATGGGGACAATTCGCTTCGACGATCTGCAATGGGAGCACGGCTACCGCAAGTGGCGCGCGTACGGCCAGAGCAAGCTCGCGAACTTGCTGTTCGCCTTCGAGTTGGAGCGCAGGGCCGAGGCCGCGCGCGCGAAGCTGATTAGCGTCGCGTGCCATCCCGGTTACGCGGCGACCAACCTGCAGGCGATGGGTCCGCGGATGCAGGGCTCGGCGATGATGGAGACGATGATGGGAGTGGCGAATCGCCTCTTCGCCCAAAGCGCCGCAATGGGTGCGCTGCCGACCCTGTATGCGGCCACGGCCCCCGACCTGCACGGCGGCGAATATATCGGGCCCAACGGTCTCGGCGAGATGTGGGGCCATCCGGTCAAAGTCGATTACAGCGCAGCCGCCCATGACACGGCGGCGGGCGCGCGGCTCTGGCAAATCTCCGAGCAGCTCACCGGCGTGCGTTACTCACTGGGAAGTTAGCGCCCGAATCGCCCTGATAAGGAGCTTTCATGAATCGGCAGTCATACCTTCCGCATCCAGTCGTGCGCCGTTGGGTGGCCGGCGTGCTCGCCGTCGGGGTTGCGCTCTTGGCCTGGAGCCTCGAAGCGCGCGCCGATATTTCGCAGCGCGACGCGGCGGCGATGTCGCAGGCGAGCCTCATCTACATCGCGACCGTCCGCAAGGACGGCAACCAGAGCACGGCGGCGCCGGTCTGGTTCACTCCGGGCGCCGACAACAACTCAATCCTGATCCAGACCGGACCTGACACCTGGAAGGCCAAACGGATCAGGCGCGGCAGCCCGGTGTTGATCTGGATCGGCTCGGCAACCGGTCCGGCGTTCATTGGCAAGGCCGAGATCACGAGCGACGCGGCGATCCGGAGCAAGATCCTCGACGACTTCCATAAGAAGTATTTCGCGAACCGGATGTTCGGGGTCGGCCCGTCGCAGGCGAAGTTCGACAGCGGCAAGGTGATCGCGATCAAGATCACGCCGGTGCGCGATCTGCCCGACGGTTTCGCCTCGCAGCCCGCCACGCCGGCTCCCGCGCTGGAGGCCGCTCCTTCGGCCGCCCCCGCCGCGCCCGTGCATTGAATCGCACCGGGTGTAAGACAAACCGTGGCAGAAGCCGGACCGCCGTCACAATTTTCAGGAGGCCGTCACGATGCCGCAAATCAAGCTGTACCAGTTCTCGCCGCTTTCGGGACAGGAGTCCGCGTCTCCATTCTGCGTCAAGGTTCATTACGCGTTGCGGTACAAGAAGCTGGACTTCGAGGTGAAGAACATCCTCACTCCGATGGAGGCGCGGAAGCTGAATCCGGCGGGAAAGCTTCCGGTGTTGACCTACGACGCCGCCACCATACCCGACTCGACTGACATAATCAGCTTCCTCGAGTCGCGTCATCGGGAGCCCTTGCTCTACCCGCCGGATCGCACTCTCTGCTCCCGGGCGCTGATGCTGGAAGACTGGGCGGACGAATCGCTCTACTGGCACGTGCTCTACGAACGATGGCTGGTGAAAGAGCAATTCGATCCATTCGCGGCGATACTTCTGGCTGGACTGCCGCTCCCGCTACGACCCTTCATCAAGTCATTCGCGCAACGACAGACGCGACGCCAGCTCATTTCTCAAGGACTCGGGCGCCTGACTCTCGAAAAGCAGCGTGAGGGATTATCGCAGGCGCTTGGATGGCTGGACGACATGCTCGACGGCGGTTTTCTCTGCGGCCAGGATCTGACCATCGCCGACATCGGAGTCGCCGCGCAGGTCGCCGCCCTCACCATCGAGCTCACTCCCTTCGCCTCCGGCGAGGTTCGCAAGCGCATCAACCTGACGCGCTGGCTCGAGCGTGTGCGCCAGGCAGTCGGCTAGTCCGGCGCGTAAAATAAGGCATGGATCCCGCGCGTCCATCGGAGGCCGTTTGCGAACCGTCTAAGGTTGGTGCGAGTCTGAATCAGGATTCAAAATGGAAATTCCGGTTAGTCTCCTCCCGCCTTGACGAGCTGATCGCTTTAGGTCATCTCATCACGTCGCTGTGGTTCGCGCTGGCATTCGCGGCCCTGCCGGGGGGAATCGCGATGGCGCAGCGGAACGCGCCCGCACCGGCGCCGACTCCCTCGGACGGGCGCGCCTGCCCGCCGCTCGTCGCCGGCGCCGGTGACAAGCCGGGCTTCGACGTTGACAACGCGCTCGACGCATACACGCCTTTGGAAGTCATGCTCGACACCTTTCATGTGCGCGAGCGTGTCCGCGAGGTAGCCGTCGACCTGTCGAAGTCTCCCGCCACGCTCGATCTCGTTGCGGACAGCGCGGCCGATGTCCCCTTGGTCGAAGGCCGCGTACCGAAGAAGTACGGAGACGTGCCCATCGAGGTCACCGAGAGCAAGCCCTACGACAGGTTCCTGCCCTACATGCTGCGGACTCGCGGCCTCGGCCGCGCAGCAGACCCTCCCGCGGGATGCCCCAAACCAAACGAGGCGCAGCGGCCGGATCTGGACGTGATACGCGCGATGGCGGCGCGAATCGACCTGGAGGCCGATCTGGCGAAGCGGTTTCATCCGGGATCAGGTGCGGTAGTCGACGGGATCGGCGTCGACCTGAGGGGCAAGGTCGCAGCGCTCGACGTGACGGTCGACCAGGCCTCGGATGTCGCTCCCGTGCGCGCGGAGGTGTCCAGGATTTTCGAGGGTGTCCCCACCGAGGTTACGGTCATAGAGACGGCCGATGCCACGGGCGGATCGCAATGGTCGGGGAGATGGGAGGCCGGAGCAACTCAAGGTCCGCCGGCGATAGGAGGACGGCAGTGAGCCGCCGCTCGCGGTCGATATTAGGAGGCGCCGGCGATACGCAAGCGCTTGGGCGCGGGCTTTCTATGGCTGCGGACAAGGCGGCGGGCAATTGCGACGCGACGCCTACGATGCTCACGATCGCTTGATCGATCGGCCATATCGGGTTCGGCGGGTGTTTCGAGCCGGGCTTCGCATATACCAGATGCGCTGGTCCGATTGTCTGAATCTCCCCGAAGGCACTGAGCTGCCCGCTCATCACCTGCCACGGTGACGCGCACAGGTCGGCGGTGTTGAGTCCGACGGTGCCGCTGAGCTTGAAGTAAGCGTATGCGGGGCAGATCTCGCCGGCGAACGTTGCCGAATAGCCATTGGCCAATCCCCCGTAGCCGGTCGTTGGGTAGCAGCTCGTGACAGTGCCGGCCTGGCGCGGATCAAGGACCAGGTTCAGCGTGAGGGTTTCGCTCGTGGCGCCGATTGGCAGGCCGGCCAGAGAAGCGGTGAAGCTGCCCGAACAACTGGTTCTCGTGCATACGCCGCTTGGCGCGAGCGATGCCGTTCCCTCCAGGTCGAGGCTGGCAGCCTGTGCTTGTCCGGCTAGCGCCAAGCAGGCGAGAGATCCTGCGACACTCGCGGCCATCAAGAACCTTCGCATATCCTGCCGTCTCCGAAACACGAACCCGGCGAACCTCCCGTTGCTAAGGGTACCGGCGACCGGAACCCGGAACGCTCGAAAAACCGTCCATCTCCACGTAGCCGTATGCCTGCAACCAGAGGTTCTCCTGGCTGTCCACGCCGATCGCGTGGTAGCCGGCGGGCAGTTCGAGTTTCCTGGATGGTGCGTATCCGGCTGAGGCCGCAAACTCGGTGATCTCGCAGCTCGGCTGAGACGCCACCGCGGCCCATACGTTGCCCCGAGCATCTACCGTCACTCCGTAGGGACGTCCGTCGATCGGAAACGAGACCTCGTTCGCGTAGTTTGCGGCCTTGAGCAGCTCCACAATCCTATTCCTGGGGCAACCGACGGTCGCTACCCAGAGATTCCCTGATTTATCGAATGCCAGACCAAACGGATGTCCCTTCACGGTGAAGCGCTGCAAATCCTTGTAGTCGGAGCTGGCCAGGCATTCGGTTATTTCGTAGTCGTATCCTTCAGAATCCGCTATCCAAAGATTTCCCTCCGGGTCGAAGGCGATGGCGGAAGCGCGGCGCGGCACCTGGATCTCCCGAGCGACCGCATAGTTGGCTGCGCGTGAAAGCTCGGAGACGTTACTGCCTCGAAGGGCGCCGCTGACCCAGATGTTATCGCTTTTATCGGCTGCAATCCCGTAGGACTGCCCGGGCACGCTGAAGGTTCTCTGTTGCACGTGCCCGGAAGACGCAAGAAGTTCTATGATGTTCCCGGGGTTTTCCTTTCCATTCGCGATCCAGATGTTGCCCGCGCTGTCGGCTGCGACACCGTACGGCCATCCGCTTGCCACGAAGGCGGTCTGCTTTGAGTGGTCTGAGGCGGCATCGATTTCCGTAATGTCTTCCGGTCGAAAGCCGCTCGGATGCTGCCATTGAACCGCGTACGGAACGTTCTTGTACGGACTCGTTACCCACACATTGCCGGCCCGATCGGCCGCGATGCCGAATACCCGTCGCGGGATTGAGAAACTCTTCTGCTTCGAGTAACCGGAAGAGCCCAGCAGTTCGACCACCTGGTTCGGGCCGCCTATCCACGACTGTTGCAAGGCCCAAAGGTTTCCCTTTCCATCGAGGGTTATCGAGGCCTCCCAGTGCATATCAGCAATCGTCCGGATTTCCCGCAGGGCCGACCCTTCGAGCTTCATCTCCACAACTTGCAGGCCACTCCCGCCTGGAGAGTTCACGATCGCGAACATCGCGCCGGTTCGACTGACCACCATCCGCCGAATCCGCTGGTCCGTAGTAAACCGGATTGGATTCGAATAGCTTCGCCCCTTCGCGAGCTTCAGAACCTGATACGCTTGCCTCCAGCTACCGGGCATCCAGTCACCGGGCATCCATAGATCGCCATTTGCGCCGGCCGCAATATCCACCGGTGTAATGCCCGGAACCTCCGTCTCGAACCGGTTCGTGTACGAGGCGGAGCCGATCAACTCGGTCAGGTTCGGAATGTGAACCATTTCGCTGGGGCTCCGCGGCTCAGCGATCCACATGTTGCCCGCCGGGTCGAAAGTGAATCCGCTGGCTTGGTAAAAGCCGAAGCTCTCGAAACGCGTGTAGCGCTCTGAAGACAGTTCTTTCACCAGACCCATGTTCGTTCCGCTCATCCAGAGGTTGTCATGCGAATCGAATTCGAGCCGGTCGACATCGCCCGTGATGGTGGGAGGCGAGATGTTCTCGCAGGTCGAATATTCGCTCGACGCCAGAAACCTGGTCAGTTCCTTTCCTGGCAAGAACGCGGGGTGGAAGAAATCAGCGTCGGCGTGAGCCTGCCTAACCAGAACGCACACGAACAGCAGGGCCCTCACGATTCGGGTAGTGAGAAGTAACGCGAACTTGAGACGCTTCATGAGTACGCGTTTGATACCACTCCCTGCCGCGACGGTCGATAGCAACTCGCGGGCCGCTCCCCGCGCTCCCGCACCTCAGCATCAAATTGACGTGAATGTCGCCCGCGCCCGGGTGTAGAGTCGGGCCATGGATCCGGCGCGTTCATCGGAGCCCGTACAAATCCCGGCCGGCGTTCTGATCAGGCGGGCGCTGGCGCGGCGATGCCCGCTATGCGGCCGCGGCGCGATCTTCCGCACCCACTTCAGGATGAATCGCGAATGTCCCAACTGCCATTCGATCTTCTGGAAGGACCCGGGTGAATCGCTCGGCGCGATGTACGTTGACTACGCGGTGGCGTCGGTCGCATTCCTGGTTTCGTGGCTGGCGCTCACGCTGACCACCAATCTTTCGGACCTGACGCAAATTGTCGTGGTGAGCGCGATCGCGGTGGCCAGCGTGATCATTTTCTATCCGCTCAGCCGCAGCATCTGGACCGTGCTGGTATATCTCTCGGGAGGCATCGAGCGCCCGCCGATTCGGGTCGTGCGCGGGCGCAAGGGCGCGTCGTAGCGGACGGCCGTCGGGCTCAGCGCCGGTGCGCGGCGAGTTTCGCGTCCAGCGATTTGAGCCGATCGCGCAGCCTCGGCGATGGTCTCGTCGCGCTTGGAGAACGTGAAGCGCAGCATCGCCCGCCCGAGCTCGCTGCGATGGTAGAAGCTGGAGCCGGGCACCGGGGCAACGCCCACCTCGTCGAGGAAAAAATCGGCCGCCGCCAGATCGTCCGCGAATCCCAGCTCGCCGATATCCGCCATGATGTAGTACGCGCCGTCCGGCCGATGGCATCTGAGCCCGGCGCCGGTCAGCGCGCCGTAGAGGGCGGCCCGCTTACGCTCGTACATCTGCCTCAAGTCGGCGTAGAAAGACTCCGGCAGGCGCATCGCGACCGCACCCGCCTCCTGCAGCGGATGGGGCGCGCCGACGGTCAGAAAATCGTGCACCTTGCGGATCGCCGAGGTCAGCCGCTCGCACGCGATCGCGTACGCCAGCCGCCATCCGGTGACCGAATAGGTCTTCGACAGCCCGCTGATCGTGATCGTCCGGTCGGCCATCCCCTCCAGCGCCGCGATCGAGACGTGCTGCGCGCCGCCGTAGATGATGTACTCGTAGATCTCGTCCGTGATCGCGAGCGTATCGTGCCTTCGGCAAAGCTCCGCGATCACCTCGAGCTCGGCGCGCGTGAAAACCTTGCCGGTCGGGTTGTGCGGAGTGTTGATCACCACCGCCTTGGTGCGCGGACCGAACGCGGCTTCGAGCTCGGCGCGGTCGATGGAAAAGTCGGGCGCGTCGAGCGCGACGTAACGCGGCGTCGCGCCGGCGATTATCACATCGGGGCCGTAGTTCTCGTAGAAGGGCTCGAAGATGATCACCTCGTCGCCGGGATTTATCACCGCCAGCATCGTCGCCATCATGGCCTCGGTCGCACCGCAGGTAACGGTGACGTTGCGCTCGGGGTCGCATGCGATTTGGTTGTAGGCGCGGACCTTGTCGGCGATCGCGCGGCGCAGATTGGGCGACCCATACGTGATCGCGTACTGGTTGTAGTCTTCGTCGATCGCGCGCTTGGCAGCCTCTTTCAGCTCGATTGGGGCCGGAAAGTCGGGAAAGCCCTGGGCCAGATTGACCGCGCCGCTGGTGAGCGCGCGACGCGTCATCTCGCGGATTACGGACTCGGTGAAGAGTTGGGTCTTGTGCGAAATTCCGGTCGGCATCGGCTCGCAAGTCTACGCGCCGCGGCCGATGCGAGCAAAACGCCGCGAAGGCCGGGAGGGCGGTCGGGGTACAGGGCCTCAAAGAGGGAATTACGTACTTGGAGTTGCTACGGCCAAGGTTGCTGCGCCGGTCTGGCTTGCGCCGGGCGCTCAGGTCTTGCCGTTGGCGTGCTGGTCTTCGGCCTCCAGCAATCCGCTACCCTGATGGAGACGCCACTGGTCGATCGCCTCGACGTTAAAGCGCCAATCGCTCCCGATCTTGAAGCCCGGTATCTCGCCTTTCTTCAGCAGGCGATAGATCGTCGATCGGTGCACACGGAGATAATCCGAGAGCTCGTTGACCGTCATCACCTTTGCAGGAACCGGCATCGTACACTAAAACCTCTTTAGTCCCTCTATGCTGACCCTAGTGTATCAGAGTCAGACGTTCGTTGGAACGAATCACGTTTAGTTTCAAGCCAGCGCCACTCGTTCAGGGCGGGCCGCCGCGATCGGGAGCTGGCTTGCGTAGAGCCTCTTATATTCTCTTAATACGCTCCAGAGTCGCGCCGGTTTCAGTCTTGTTCGCGGGTCCTTCGAGGGCTACGGTTGCGGAGCGTAAACGGCGATGGCGACGGAGATTCGGATTGGCACTTCCGGCTTCAGCTACAAGGAATGGCTGGGGAAATTCTATCCGCCCAAAACGCCGGGTGCGAAGATGCTCGAATATTACGCCCGCCGCCTGCCGACCGTAGAAATCAACTACACATTTCGCGCGATGCCCCGGGCCGGGATGTTCGAGCGATGGGCCGGGCTGGTGCCGGATTATTTCCGCTTCGCGTTGAAGGCGCCCCAGCGCATCACGCATTTCGCACGCCTCAAGGGCGCCGGGGACAGCCTGGATTATTTCGTCAAAGTGTCGGCGGCACTGGAGGGAAAGCTTGGGCCGGCCCTCTTTCAGCTCCCGCCGGACATGAAGCGCGACGCGGCGCTGCTGCGCGATTTTATCGCCCAGATTGGCGGCCGGATTCGCGCAGCCTTCGAGTTTCGCAACGCCTCGTGGTTCGACGATTCGATCCTCCAGGCGCTGCGCGACGGTGGCGTCGCCTTGTGTATCGCGGAGAGCGACAAGCTTTCCACGCCCGTCGAACGGACCGCGTCGTGGGTTTACGCGCGGCTGCGAAAGGAAAGCTACGACGACGCGGGTCTTAAAGAGTGGGCTGAACGGTTGCAGCACCTGGCCGGCGACGGCTGCGAAGTCTACGCCTATCTCAAGCACGAAGACGCCGCGCCCGACCTCGCGGAGCGGCTGCGCGCCATGATCCCGGGCGCGATTCAGGGCGCGCCGTAGCGGCGCGATATTCCCGCAACGTCCCGGCCGGCCATGATTCCCCCTTCCGGCGACTATCGTTACGAGCTGCTGAGCGGCCGACAGGTCGTGGCGACGGAGGAATGCCGACTCACGGCGGAGCGGCTGACCGGCGCGCGCGTGTCGGAGAGCGGCCGCTACGAGGTCGAAGCCGACCTCGGTCCCGGCGCCACAGTCAGCGCGATCTCGATGCGCTACGTGCGGGGGCCGTTTTCGCGGGCCGCAAGTTACCGGGCCGAGACCGATCTGCTGCGCGGCAGCGTCGGCGCGCTCGCCGGCCATAACGCCGCGGAGGCCAAGCTCGGCCGCCTTCGCGAGATCGACGCTGACCTGGTCCTTTTCAAGGCGCTGATAATCGGCCACGCGCGCGTCCGCGGTCAAAGCCGCTTCACCAGCCGAATCGCGATAATCGATCCCAACACGCTGGTCGCGGCCTCGCGCAAGCAGACCTACCGGCAACGCGACGCAAGCGGGCTCAGATGGCTCTACGAGCCGATGATGGGCGAGTCCGAGCAAATCGAACTCGACGAGCAAGGCCGGATCGTGCGCCGTATCGATCGTCGCGGCATCGAAACCGTGCTCAGATCGTTCCGGGCACTATAGCCGCGCGGAATCGTTGAGCCGTATACAGTCTCGGCGCGTCGAGGGGTTGCGCCTGGAAAATTGGCGCCGCAGCTAGCAATCGCGAGCCCATCCTTGTGAGCCGGCACGCGAAGGAATAAGTGATACGCCTGATACTCGGAACACTGGGAGACACGACCTATGGCAGACTCCGGCCAGATCAATGGCACCTCCGGCGCGGTGATGATCACCGGCACTTCAAGCGGCATCGGCAGGGCAACCGCACTCTACCTCGCGCAGCGTGGTCATCGCGTCTTCGCCGGCATGCGCAAGGCCTCGGACGCCGACGCCCTGACCGCGTCGGGCGCCACGGGAATCAACCCCGTGATGATCGACCTGACCGATCAGCGATCGATCTCCACCGCCGCCGATCAAGTCAAACAGGCCTTGGGGACGGCGCCGCTGATCGGGCTGGTCAACAACGCCGGCATCGGAGTCGGCGGTCCGGTCGAGTTTCTTGACCTGTCCGAGATGCGCCGCCAACTCGAAGTCAACGTGGTGGGCCAGTTGGCGGTGATGCGGGCGTTCATTCCGATGCTGCGCGGCAGCCGCGGACGAATCGTGAACATCTCGTCGGTCGGCGGCAAGGCGGCCACTCCCTTCCTGTCTCCCTACTGCGCATCGAAGTTCGCGCTGGAAGCGATTTCCGATTGCATGCGCGCAGAACTGAAGCCGTGGGGAATCGACGTTCTCAGTCGTGGAGCCGGGCGCGGTCCAGAGTTCCATCTGGGACAAGAGCCGCGATTCGGTGGACGAGATCTCGCGCTCGCTTCCGCCCGATGGCCTAAAGCTATACGGCGAGGCGATCGGCCGGATGGGGAAACTGATAGCCGCGCAGGAACAGATGGCGATACCGGCCGAGCGGGTCGCGAAAGTGATCGAGCACGCCCTTACGGCGCGGAGGCCGCGCACACGATACCTCGTCGGTACCGACGCGAAGCTGATGGCCTTCGTGCATTGGATGCTCCCCGATCGGGCCTACGACGCAATCCTTGCGCTCATGATGCGCCGGCTGGCGGCAGGTGCACCGGCCCCGCGCGACGCCCGCTCGCAAGCCACACAGCCGTAGCGATAAACCCGTCATCTGACCGCAATCCGGACGATGGAGCAACCATGAAAGCTAAAGTCATCTTGATTTTTGCGGCGATACTTTTCATGACCTCGGCACATGCTGCCGCGGGATGGGACCTGTCGCTGTTCCAGAAGGAATCGACCTTGCAGTTTTTCACCGTGAACGCGAGCGGCGACGAGCACTGGTCGACGGTCTGGGTGGTCGTGATCGACGGCGCGCCCTACCTCCGCCTCGGATCCGCATCGACAGACCGGATCAACGGCAACACCAAAGCACCCTACGTCAATATCAAGATCGGCGGACAGGAGTTCGATCACGTGCTCGCGCAATCAGCGCCCGATATGCGCGACAAGGTGATGGCTGCGATGGCCGACAAATATTCGATGGACTTTCTCGTCAGGTACACGAACCATCCGCTGATCATGCGACTGGTCCCGCCCGCCGCGCCTCAACCCTAGCTTTCGCTTCGGGCGGCGAATTCCTGCTTCGCGGCTTTCAGGAGATCGGGCTCGGCGAGCAGATCGTAGGCCGTCATCGCCATCGCTTTGGCCACTCTGATCATCGCTTCGTAGGCGTGCGGCGAGTCGGTCAGTTTCTCGAACGCATCTTCGTGGCAGTTGCCCTGCCCTCGCTCGCCGATTCTGAACACCGGATGGATCGCGGGAATCTCGTGGCTCACGTCGCCCATATCGGTGCTGCCGGCCGGCATATCCGGATGCGCCTCGGGGCTTGGAAACCCGAGCGCCTCGGAATGACCGGCGTAGCGCGCCGCTATCGAGGCATTGTTGATCATGTTCTTGTAGCCGCCGATCAGCTCATGTTCGAGCTTCACTCCGCTGGCTGCGGCGGCCGCTTCGGCGCATCGGATGATTCGCGCCGCCAATTCGGCAGCGCGCCGGCTGGTCTTCGCGCGCGCGAGGAACTCGCAGACCGCAAGCTCGGGAATGATATTCACCGCCTGGCCGCCGTTGGTGATGATTCCATGCACGCGCGAGCCTTCGCGAAAATGGAGCCGCGCCGTATCGACGCTCTGAAAGGTCTGGATAACCGCGGCCAGCGCACTCGCGCCGTCCCATGGCGCCATGGCGGCGTGCGACGCACGGCCATGAAAGGTGAACCTGAGATGCTGCGTCGCCAGCGCCGGCATCGTGCGGAACTCGCCGGCGGTCGGATGGACCATCATGGCGGCGTCGACGCCCTCGAGCGCGCCGGCGCGGAGCAGGAGGATCTTTCCTCCCCCGCCCTCTTCCGCCGGCGTGCCGAGTATGACGATCCGGCCGGGCAGGCGGTCGCGCACGCGTATCAGGCCCGCGATTGCCGAGAGCGCGGCACCCGCGATCAGATTGTGGCCGCATGAGTGGCCGTTGGGCAGCGCGTCGTACTCGGCGAGAATCGCGACCGTGGAACCGGGCGCGCCGAACTCGGCGCGAAAGGCCGTCTCGAGTCCGCCGGCGCTGGTCTCGACCTCGAGCCCCAGCTCGGATAGCGCGCGGCCCAGCAATCCGGCGGCGAAATGCTCCTTGAACTTCGGCTCGGGCCGGGCGTGAATCTGGCGCCCGAGGTCGGAGGCCTTTTCCTTGTATTGGTCGATCGCGCGGCAAATTTCCGAATGAATGTCCATCACGGCCTCCCGCGGATTCGGTGCCATTGGTCTTTGCAGCAAAGAAAATGGCCCGCAGCATAGAATCTGTTCCATCAGGCCCCCGCTACACAAGCGAACGCTCCGCGCGGGCGACTCGATGAAACGGACAGGCCAACGCAACGTCTAACAATATCAGGAAGCACGGCGAGGGCCCGACAATCCGCCTTGCCCCAGGCACAGGCAAGTAGGAAGATCGTCTGGGAGTATCGCGTTGTCGTGAAGCGGGCTTATGATGCGCGCGAACAGGAACCGTAGCGGGAACCACGGGATGATCGGAGCGGCGCTGCTGCTGGCGGCGGTGCTGCTCTCGATAGCCGGAAGCCCCAACGCGATCGCCCAGCAGTCCGGCGGATCGAATGCTACGATCATCACGCCGCAGAGCCAGCAGGGCGGCAGCACGGTGCTGGAGCTGCCGCGGACACCGGCGTTGCAGGGCGGAGGCGAGCCGTCGAACCTGCGTCCGCTTGAGCCGCAGCCCGGGCAGGAGCTCGAGATCCCGCCGCGCGAGTTGCGCGGCCAGGCAGGATACGCGCAGGTCACGGTTACGGTCACCGATTCCAACGGGCGCTATGTCACTGGGCTCAATCGCGACGAGATCAAGCTCTACGTCGACGGCAATCAGCGGCCGATCGAGTTCTTCCGCCGCGACCTGAAAGCGCCGGTCTCGGTGGGAATTTTGGTGGACACCTCGGGCAGCATGCAGCCCAAGATCCCGCAGGCCCGCGCCGCAATCGCGCAGTTCGTCAACGATCTCAACCCGCTCGACGACGTTTTCCTGGTCGCATTTTCGTATCAGCCGTACCTGCTCCAGGGCTTCACGACCGATCACGATCAGGTGCTGGAGCGGCTCCGATTGCTCCACGCCGAGGGCCGCACGGCGCTCTACGACGTGATCATGAACGGGCTCTTGACCGTCGAACGCGGACGCTACGACAAGAAGGCCTTGCTGGTCGTCACCGACGGGATGGACACGGCGAGCCACCGCGCGTCGCTCGAGCAGGTGGTCGAAGCGGCGCGCCGGCTCGGCGTTCTGGTTTACTCGATTGGAATCGGCGATCCCAACGCCTCGTCGATGGGGTTCGGAATCGCGATCGGTCCGTTCATGCTGGGCCCCGGCGGCGGCGACGAGGAGCGAGTCGACGCACAGACTTTGAATACGCTCTCGGGCGAGACCGGCGCCAAGACCTTTATCATCGCAAGAGTCGGCGACGGCGTGGCGCTGCGCAATGCCTGCGAGCAAATCACGCTCGAGTTGCGCGAGCAGTACACCGTCGGTTTCGTCGCGCCAGACGGCGAGATTGGCGGCTACCGGAGCGTCAAGGTCGAAGTGCCGGCGCATCCGGACATGGTAGTGCGGGTGCGCAAAGGTGTGACCGTGGGCGGACCCGAGGCGGCGATGGCCGACCCGCCCAGCGGCAGCGATCCGCCGTAGGGCGGCCGCGCGGTGCGCGTCAGAACGGCGCGATAAAGGCCCGGGCCGGATCGGGCAGCAAATTCAGAAACTTCACTTCCGCGAAATCGCCGGAAAGCTGAACCGCCGAGAACGCCGCATTGTCAACGCGGATGCGACGGAAGTGTGCCAGCTCCACTTTCAGAAAATGGGCGAGGGCGGTGCGGATGATGTCGCCGTGCGAGACGAATAGCAGCCGCTTGTCCGCGTTGGCGGAAATCGCCCGGATGATCGCGTCGACGCCGCGTCGCTGGACTTCCCCGATCGTCTCACCGCCCGGCGTGGGCGTGCTGAGTGGCTTTTCGCGGTAGTCCAGGTAGTCCTGGTCCTTGAGCAACTGATTGAAGGTCATCCCCTCCCATCGGCCGTAGCGCACTTCCTCGAGTTGCGGCTCTTCAGTCACTGCGATTCCGCCGACTCCGGCCGCGATGATCTCGGCGGACTGGCGGGCGCGATGCAACGGGCTGGTCACGATCAAATCGAGCTTGAGGAGACGGGCGAAAGGTATCGAGGCTTCGACCTGCGTGCGCCCTCGCGCGTCGAGCTCGACGGGACTACGGCCCATCACGCGGCCAGCGCGGTTCCAGGCGGTCTCGCCATGACGCATCAGGATCGCCACGCCGTGCACGCCTGCGCGATCCTTGAGTTTCTCAGCCACGTAAAAGGGTCCCAGCGCCATAGAGTATGTGCCTCAGCAACCAGTTTCCATGTTCCGGCCGGTTGTGTCACTTGCCGGACAATGTTCCGAGGCACGCTATGAGAAAGACCGAGCGGATGGCAGGCTCGGTCTCATCAATGGAACTGCCCGTAATCCTGAGTCCCGGCGAAGACGGCTACCTCGTCGCAGAGTGTCCCGTGATCCCCGGATGCATCAGTCAGGGGCGCACGCGCGCCGAAGCGCTGCGCAGCATCCGCGAGGCGATCGAACTCTGCCTGGAGGGGCAGGCGGAGGAGGGCTGGCGGTTGCCGGCCAGGTACGAAATCGCATCAGGTAGATAGTCCCGGAAAGAACCCTCACCCGCGCTCGCAGCGAGCGCGGCCTCTCCCTGGTCAGGGAGAGGCGTAAGAATTGCGCCGCGATCTCTTTTCCACGCCTCTCCTTGTCCAGGGAGAGGCGGCTCGCGAGGAACGCGCGAGCGGTGAGGGTTCTTCTGCGCTCCGTCCACTTGACATCGTCGTGGAACGGTTGGTCCCCCTCGTCGGCTGCCGGACTTGAGTCAGCCGACGTGCGACACCTTCGTCTACCGAGGGTGTAATTCGGCGCTTGCCGGATCCGGATGCGGCGCGCCGTCGGGCGATGCGCCGTTCGGCGCGAGGCCGCAGAACGCCTCGTAGTCGATCAGCGTGGTCTGCGTGGGATGATCGCCGCATACCGGGCAGTCCGGGTTGCGTTTGATTTTGAGTATCCGCACGTAGTCGGACGACAACGTATCGAAGTAGAGCATCCGGCCGATCAGCGGCTGGCCCGCGCCGATCAGCAGCTTGATCGCTTCGAGCGCCTCGATCGAGCCGATCACTCCCGGCAGCGCGCCGAGCACGCCCGCCTCCGCGCACGAGGGCGCCATGTCGGGCGGCGCCGGCTCCGGATAGAGGCATCGATAGCAGGGTCCGCCCTTCGCCGCGTAGAAGACCGTCGCGTTGCCCTCGAAACGGAAGATCGCGCCGTCGACCAGCGGCTTCTTCGCGAACACGCACGCGTCGTTGATCAGGTATCGGGTCGGGAAGTTGTCGCCGCAATTCACGATCACGTGGTACGGGGCGATCACCTCCATCGCGTTTTCCGAGCTGAGCCGCACGTCGTGGCGATTCACTTTGACGTTGGGGTTCAGCGCCTTGAGCGATTTCTCCAGCGACTCCGTCTTCAGCATCCCGACCCGATCGGTGGTGTGGATTATCTGGCGCTGGAGGTTGGACAGATCGACCACGTCGAAATCGACCACGCCAATCGTGCCGACCCCCGCCGCCGCGAGGTACAGCGCCGACGGCGAGCCGAGCGCGCCTGCGCCAAGCAGCAGCACCTTGGAGTCGAGCAGTTTGGCCTGACCCTTCTCGCCGACCTCGGGAATCACGAAATGGCGCGAGTAGCGCGTGATCTCGTCGGCGGTGAACTGGCGGTCTGCGACCCACGGCAGGCCCTTGTCCTTCCAGGCGTTGAAGCCGCCGGTCAGATTGTAGACGTTCTCGTAGCCGAGTTCGCGAAGCGTGCGGGCCGCGAGCAACGAGCGCGTGCCGGAGGCGCATTGCAGAATCACCGGGGTCTTGTGATCGGGGACTTTCTCTTCGATGCGCAACTCGAGAAAGCCGCGCGGGATAAAGACCGCCTTGTCGATATGGCCCTGCCGCCATTCGTCGGCCTCGCGCACGTCGATTAAGACGGTGCCCGGTTGCTCGATCATTTTGCGCGCCTGATCGAGGTCGATCGGTTTGATGCTCGCGCGCGCCTCGTCGATGATGTTCTTCGAAGTCTTCGCCATCGTGTTCACCGCGTGATTTGGTTCGGGCTCATTTGATTATGATATGCGCGCAAGGTGCTCTGATGCAAAAAATGGGCGGGTCGCGACCCGCCCCTACAAGAGAAGATCCTCAGAGAAAATCCTCAATGTTCCCGGCCGCGGGATTTTCGCGGTCCGTTGACCATTTTGCCGGGTTCTCGGCAATATAGCTGCGAATGCGCTCGAGCTCTTGATCCGTCCGTACGATGTGGTCGAAGTAGTTGCGTTGCCATACGGAGGCGCCGGGAGTCCCGCGCATCTGGTTGATGCGCCTCGCGGATGTGGTCTTGAACGCGCCGAGCAGTTGCCCCAGTAGCTTCACCCGAGCGCCGACGTTCTGGCGCGCCAGCGTCTGGACTGGTAGGGGCGGGTCGAGACCCGCCCGCGTCCTCGCAGATCGCTATAATTCCATGAAGATGATTCGGCATGACAATCCATTCGTCCAGCTCGACGTGAGGATATCGCAGCGGCAACCGCTCCCAGCACTCGGCCACCGTCAACCCAAAGCGATTGAGCCGCATCTGGTCCTGCGCGACTTTGCCGAGCAGACACAAGCGGTCCCGGAGGCATAGTGTCACAAAGTACACGCCGCTTGAGCCGTAGTCGTAGCCTCTGAGGCGCAGCGAGTTGCGCCTGGACCTCTGGTCGGAGTTGGCGACGCGCGCGTGCAACGGCGTTTCCACCTGAGGGCGGGTCCCGACCCGCCACTACAAGAAGCCCCTGTCATCCCGAGCGCGGCTGAAGCAAAGGACGGGTGCGGTTCAGCCGCCGAGCATCCGGTGCGATTCGAGCATCGTGCGGACGAAGTTCAGCACGTTCTGCGCGTGGCCGCGCGGCGTGACCTCGTGGAAAGCCCGCCGCACCTTCAACTCCCGATCGAGCACGAAGGTCGATCGCGCCGCCACGCCGTCGCGCAGCACGCTGAAGGCGCGCGCCAACTCGCGATCGGAATCCGACAGCAGGATAAACGGGAAACCGTGCTTCTCGGCGAACGCGCGATGCGATTCGACCGAGTCGACGCTCGCCCCGATCACCTCGCATTCATTGGCCGTGAACTGGGCGTACAGATCGCGGAACTCCTTGCCCTCGACCGTGCATCCGGGCGTCGCGTCCATCGGGTAGAAATAGAGCACCACGTTGCGGCCGCGAAAGTCGCTGAGCCGGCGTGGGTTGCCGTGCTGGTCCTGCAGCGACAACTCGGCGACGGACGCCTCGAGCCTGCGAACTTCTTCAGGCGGCATGGGCTTCCGCCTGCTTGAGCGCGCGCCTTTTGGTAAACCGGATCGCCGCGTTGTCGACATTGATCGAGCAAAGCGAACCGCACATGCTGCACACGTTGGAGCCGGCGGCCTCGCTTTCCTCCTTGTAGCGGCGCGCCTTGTCAGGGTCCATCGCCATCGCGTACATCCCCTCCCAGTTGAGCGCCTTGCGGTAGCGCGACATTTGATCGTTCCAGACTTTCGCCGCGCGTACGCCTTTGACGAGGTCGCCGGAATGGGCCGCGATTCGCGTCGCGATCACGCCCTCGCGCACGTCGTCGATATCGGGTAAGCGCAGATGCTCGGCCGGTGTGATGTAGCACAGGAAGTCGGTGCCCGCCGCCGAGGCGATAGCGCCGCCGATCGCTCCCGTGATGTGGTCGTAGCCGGGGGCGACATCGCAGGTCAGAGGACCGAGCACATAGAACGGCGCGCCGCTGCAGACGCGCTTTTCGAGTTTCACGTTGGCCTCGATTTGATCGAGCGGGACATGACCGGGCCCCTCGATCATCACCTGCACGCCGTTTCTGCGGGCGCGCTCGGTCAACTCTCCCAGCACCAGCAGCTCGCCGATCTGGCCGCGATCGGTCGCGTCGCCGGTCGCGCCGGGACGCAGCCCATCGCCCAGCGAGATCGTAACGTCGTGGGCGCGCAGGATCTCGCAGACCTCGTCGTAATGCTCGTAGAGCGGATTCTCGTTGCCGGTCCGCTCGATCCAAGCCGCATGCAGCGCGCCTCCGCGCGAGACGATTCCCTCGATTCGGTCGTGGCCGCGCAGGCGGCCGACGGTGTCGCGCGTCACGCCGCAATGCAGCGTCATGAAGTCCACGCCCTGCTTCGCCTGCCGCTCGATCACGTCGAGGAAGGCGTTCTTGTCCAGCTCCATGATCGAGCCCTCGGACGCGACCTGATAGATCGGCACCGTGCCGAGCATCACCTGGCATCGCGAGAGCAGCTCGACCCGAATCTGGTCGAGGTCGGTGCCGGTCGAGAGGTCCATCACCGCGTCGGCGCCGAACCGCACCGCGGTGTAAAGCTTCTCGACCTCTTCCTCGATAAGGTGATGGAAGTTGGAGGCGCCGATATTGGCGTTGACCTTGGTGCGCAGCCGCTTGCCGACTCCGATCGCGCGGAAGTCGTGATGGACGTTGCGAGGAATGACGACCTCGCCGGTCGCTATCAGTTCGCGGATTTCCTCGGGCTTGAGACCCTCGTCCTCCGCGACTTCGAGCATCTGCTGCGTGACGATTCCTTTGCGTGCCGCCTCAATTTGAGTCATCTGAGCCCCTCGAATCGGATCTGAGATGGGACCGGCCTGCAACCGGCGATGCCGGCCCGCCATTCGTCCTTGACTATATTACTCCAGCCCCTCGTATGAGATGCCATGCTCTTCGCATAGGGCGCGCAGCCGCTGGAGCATCCGCTCCGCGCGAGCCAGATGCGCCACCGCGATAAAGTTGGCCAGCGCGACCAGCAGCATCGCACCGGTTGCCCAGTACATATGGCTCAGTACATCGCCACCGTGGATGATGCTCACGCCCTTGGCGTAGGCGACGCCCAATACCAGCAGGCCGATGATAGTGAGCCCGATCGTGACCCGCGTCATCGCTGAATTACTCGACTGACTGGCCGGCCGGCTACTTGCCGGGCTTATTGCTTGCCGGCTCGAGGCTGCCGCCGTTGTGCAGGTGATGGCGGTCGATTGCCGGGATCGCGCGCGCTTCCGGCGGCTTGTTCCACGGCTCCGGCTGGTCGCGCTCGGTGTAGATCTTCAGTTCGGGCCGGAGCGGGTTATAGACCTGCCGCGCCTGCTCGTCGTACCAATCGAGCATCTCGCGCATGTTGCCGTCGCGTCCCTTTTGCTCGAGCACCTGCGAGCGATGCATCAGGACTTCCTTGGGCTCGATGAAGTCCTTGCGATCGAACCCCCAGATGCGCGGGTGGACGTAGGTATCCATCCTGATCGCGTCGCACGGGCAGGCCTCGACGCACATCCCGCAGTAGATGCATCGCAGCGTGTCGATCTCGTAGCGCAGCGGGAACTTCTCGATATGGGGATCGGGATGCTCTCCGGCCTCGATATAGATGCATTGCGCGGGGCAGGCGGTGGCGCACAGAAAGCACGAGGTGCATCGCACTGAGCCGTCCGGCTTGAGCGTCAGACGATGGCTGCCGCGGTAGCCGTCGGAGTAGCGCTTGCGCTCTTCGGGATACTGGGTGGTGGTCGCGGCGCGGCGGTTCTTCGCCAGCCCCATCAAGTGCGCGACGTGCAGTGCGAGGTTGCGGCAGAAGTGGTAATTCGTCACGAGCAATCCTTTCAGGATCTCGGGCAGATAGAGCCGCTCCGAAAGGGTCATTTGCTCAAGTCGTTTCATCGCAAGATTGCCGCGAAAGCCTTGTGCGAGTTGAGTTTTCTCGCGCTCTGGAAGAACCGCGCGGAGAATCGCCCGCTTTCAGGCCCACTATAAGAGCCGCCTCGAACCGCAGTCAAGGAAGGCGCTGCTCGCAACCCTGACAGCCTCGTGATAGACCGGGGCCACAACGCGGTGTCGGCAGTGCCAGGCGGACAACGACGCCGGGTTGCGCTTCTGCGAGTTGTGCGGAGCGAAGCTGGCGCGCCAGTGTCCCGGCTGTGGTCGGAGCTGAAGCCCCATGCGAAGTTCTGCGGCAATTGCGGCGCATCTCTCGGCGAGCCTGCGGCGCCTCCGCCCGCCGCTTCACCTGAACTGGCACCTGCGGCGGCCGGGCCCGCTCCAGAGGCGCGGCTCCGGCACCGCCAGGGCAAGCGCGACGCCGCCCGCGCCCAGAAAGGACGCGCAGCTTATTCACGCACGATTTCCAGGCGGGTGACGTAGACTTCCGAGTGTACCCGGCGCTCCACCTCGGAGGGGTCCGCAGCCTCGAAGAACAACTCGACGGCTTCACGCAAATTGGCGCGGGCTTCCTCCACCGTGGCTCCCTGGCTGGCAATGTCGAGCTCGGGGCACAACGAGACGTAGCCCGTGCTTTCGCGCTCGATGATTGCTGTCAGTTGCTCGCGACGCTTCATGAATACCCTCTCGACTGTTTCTTGCATGCCCCGAGACGACCGCGGTTGTCAATGTCCTGCGAAAAGCCGGTAGTGTCCTAATGAACAGGGGCCGGCTCGAAAGCCGGCCCTTGGTGCCCCGCCTTGACCCTCTCTCAGGTCGGAAAGAGGAAGCAGGCGCTGTTGCGGTTGGTTATGCCGCCGCCATCTGCATCACACCGAGCTGGCGATACCAGGGCTCGGTGCGTTCGTTGATCAAATCGATCTGGCGCAGACATGGAATGATCGTGTCGACGAACAGGAACGAGTTGAAGCGCTGCTCGAGCTCGTTCTCGGCCTTCTGCCAGTTCGGATCGCGACGGAGCTGATCCTCGATGTCCTTCATCGAGATGCCGACCTCGTCGAAGACCGTGACGCCCGAGAGGAACCCGTCGTGCGGCACGCCGTCAACGACCTTGGTCACCATCATGTCGCAGGCGGCGAACGTGAATTCCTCGAGGTCCTTTTTCTCCTTGCCGTTGAGCTTGCGGCACGCGTCGCGCAGCGCGAGCATCCCGAACCCGACATGGCGCGACTCGTCCTTCATGATGTATTCGAGCAGCTCCTTCAGCAGCGGATCCTTGGTCTCGCTGTGCATGAAGCGAAAGGCCGCGAGCGCCAGGCCCTCGGCGACGATCTGCATCCCGACGTATTTGGGCTCCCATCGCTCGTGCTCGATGATTCCGCTGAGCAGCCGATCCAGCGTGGGATCGATCGGATAAATCTTGTCGAGCTTGGTGATGTACTTGCGGAAGCCTTCGACGTGGCGGGCCTCATCCATGACCTGCGCGGCGGCGCACATCTTGGCGTCGAGGTCGGGAACCGCGTCGACCAGTTGTCCGCAGACCATCAGCGCGCCCTGCTCGCCGTGCAGGAACTGCGAGAGACGCCAGGCGGCGAACTTCCGCATGAGCTGATCTTTCTGATGCGCGCTGAGCGACTGGTACAGCTCGGTCTGGAACATCGGCATGGCGCTCATGTCGAGCACTTCACCGCCGATCGGCTGGTCCCAATTGAGCGTGGTGGTCACGTTCCACTGATCGCGCTTGGCGTTCTCGTACAAGCGGTCCATTTGCGGGAACATGATGTCGTAGTTCCAGTGAAAGACGCTGTCCTGCTGCGAGCGTAACGCATGCCGTTCGTTTTCCATCGATCGATTCTCCTTATCGGGGGTCGTGCGTTACGGTACGCGCGAGACCGCCCAGCGCGAATTTCACGGTAATTTCCTTCAGTTCGGCGAGCGAAAGGCTGCTGCGTTCGAGCAGCCACGACACCGCCTGCGAGAGCATCCCAACGGTGAGGTTGGCGATCGCGTCGGCCTTCGGCCCGACCATCGGGGCGAGGTCGCCGCGCAGATCCTCGATGAACATCTCGTGCACGCGCACCATCAAATCCAGGAATGCGGGTCCGTGCCCGAACACGATTCGGAACGCCTCGCGATTTTCCGCCGCGGCGTCGAGTACGGTGTTGACGGTGATTTCGAGCTTCGCGGCCGGGGTCCGGACTCCGGCCTTCGCCTGACGCGTCAGTTCGAGCAGCTCACCCGCGCCTCGCTCGATCAGCTCCCGGAAAATTTCGATCTTGGTTTTGAAATGGAGATAAAAGGTCCCCAGTCCTACGTCCGCCTCACTCGCGATGTCGGCGATGCGAGTCTCGTGGAATCCCTTTCGCGCGATGACTCGCATCGCAGCTTCGAGCAAGTCGAGCCGGGTCTTCTCGCGACGCCGATCGAAACGGTTTCGCGCTGGACGTAACTGCTGCGCTAACTGGGCCATTTCATTGGGTTTGTTAGCAAGACCTGAATTTCGTGTCAATTCCGAGATGTCATTCAGGTATGAATATATATTCATAATTGTAGCCGCGTATCAGCGACGCGCGCGACGCCCCGTATCAGCGGTACGGATGCGAGCTTGGGAAGTGAAGCGCCCGTTCAGGGCTGATTTGCGCCGACGAAATCGGGACTCAGGTTGCAGCAGAGCGCGTAGCTTTCCCCGGCGCGCGGCTGAGCTTCGTAACTTTCGATCGTCCCGCCCGAGTCAATCTTGATCGCGTCGAAGCTGGTCGAGCCGGAGGCGCGATCGACCTCGAACACGTAGTAGCTGCCGGCTTCGAGCGGTTCAGGCGGGCCGGTCTCCGGGATGCTCTGAAGGAAGTTTCTCGGAAGCTCGCCGTATCTGAGTTTGCTGACTGCGTACTTCCGGCCGGCCGCGACCAGCGGAATCGCGGTGAGCAGTTCGCGCGTCACGCCCTCGTCGGCGTGGATTTGCCAGATCGGCACGCCACCGCCGTCGAACCGAACGATTGAAGCGCCGGACTTCTCCTGGCCGGGGGCGATCGGAATCATGCTGGCGGCGGTGAACTTCGTCACCGTGACGGAACGCAGAAAGTCGTCGCGTCGTGAGTAATCGATCTGGACGGTCGCGATGAGCGGCGTCTGGCTCGCGCCGTTCGCCCCGCCGGCTTTGGACGCCCCGCTCGCGTCGGCATCATGGTGACGCGCGGCACACGCCGCGATCAGTACCGCCATTGCCATTGCCATCGTTATCGAGGCGATCAGGCGCGAACGGCGCGCGTGCGCGCCCGCCGCACGAATCGGGCTGTTTTGAAAAGGCGCGCTATCGGCTACTCTCGCCGCACAGTGGCCAACGACAGGGAAAAGGTCGGCGCGCGCACTCTGCTCACGTACTCGCAGGCGCAACTGGGGCTCAACTTCTGCAGTACGATGCTCGGTCTGCATCTGCTCTATTTTTATACCGACCGTCGCGGGCTCTCTCCAGCCTTGGCCGGACTCGCGTTCTTCCTGGCGCTTGCGCTCGACGCGTTGACCGATCCGCTGGCGGGCAACCTTTCGGATCGGGCGCGTTTCCGCTCGGGGCGCCGGCGCCCGTTTTTCCTGAGTGCGGCGCCGATGGGACTTTGCCTCTTCCTGCTGCTGACGCCGCCGAAGGCGCCATCGATCCTGTTCGGATGGTTCCTGGGCTTCTACTTCCTGATGCTGACCGCGCGCAAGCTTTACGAGACCGCGTACGGCGCGCTGATGCCCGAGCTGACGCTGGACTACGACGAGCGCACCCGGCTTTCGACCTATCGCCAGCTCTTCGGCACGATCGGCGACGTGAGCGGCGCGCTGTTCCCGTTTGCCGCGTCGTGGCTGTTCACGCGCGGAACCGATTTCCGCGTCAGCGGCGCGCTGGCAGCGCTGATCGTAGGAGCGGGCGCGGCGTTCGCCTACGCAGGCACCAGGGAGCGCCCCGAGTTCGCCAATCGCGAGCGCTTCAACCTTCGCGAATCGATCAGATCGACGTTTCATAACCGTCCCTTCGTGATCCTGCTGCTGGCGACCGCGCTGGCCGTGATGGCGGTCAACGTGCCGGCCGTGCTGATGCGGTTTCTGGCCAAGTACTGGTATCACGACGAGGACGCAGCCGCGCGATGGCTGATGGCCTACTTCGCGGGCTCGATGGTTTCGTATCCGTTCTGGTTCAAGATTACCGTGCGGATCGAAAAAAAGCGCGCCTTCGTGGTCGCGATGCTTTGCAACGCCGCGTGCATGCTCGCGTTCATGGCGGTCGAGCCGGGCAATGCGATCGCGATCTACTTCCTGATGACGCTCTCCGGATTCTCTGCGATCGGCATCTGGGTGACACAAGTCTCGGCCTCGGCGGACGTGATCGAATGGGACGAAGAACGCACCGGGCGCCGCCAGGAGGGCGCCTACGTGGGAATCACCTCGATGGCGATAAAGCTGGCGATCGGATCGACGATGCTGATGGTCGGGCCGCTGATGAACTGGATCGGCTACGTACCCGGGGGCAAGCCGATTTCCCCGGCGGCGGCGAAAAATCTCCGCTGGATGTTCGCGATCGTGCCGTCAACTATCTATCTGCTGAGCGCGAGCGTCTTCTCGCGCTATCCGATCACGCGCGAGAGCCATCGCCTGCTGCGCGAGCGCCTCGCCGAGCGCGAAGCCCCTGACGCGAAATCCGCCGCTCTGTAGAGCGGGCGGAGCGCCGCCCCTCCGAACACCTCGCCCGCTTCTTTGCGGGAGAGGACGCGGCGCGAAGCGACGCGGGCGAGGGTGCAGGTCCTGCGCAGATCGCAGTCACCCTCACCGCGCGGCTGGCGCCGCGCCGCCTCTCCTGCGAAAAAGCGGGCGAGGTGCCGGGCAAGCTAGCGGCGAGTGGCGCGCGCTTCGACCGGAGGTTCCTCGACGCCGTTGAGCAGGTTTTGGAAGCGGGTGCGGCGCGCGGAACGGTCGCGAGAGAATCCGAGCCGCTCCAGATGCTGTTGCAGCAACTCCCGAAGCTGCAGATTGAGGCGTTCGATCTCGATCTCGTCGGGCGACTTGGCCGTCTCGGGATCGTCATCGATCGATCGGCGGCGCCCATAGAGCTGCTGCAAGCGCAACTCGGCCTTGGCCAGTGCGACCTTGTATTTCTGGTCCAGCCGGCGAATCGCATCGTTGGCCTCGACCAGCGCGCGGAAGCGCCGCCGCAGCATCAGCCACTCCAGCACCGTCAGCGCGGTCACACCGAGCATCAGGAGCGCCGCGGCGGCAGTGGTCAACGCCAGGCCGCGCCACCATGGCAGGACCCTGACTCCGTGCTGGAGATCCTGGTTGGCCGCGCTGGACTGCTCGATCTGATCGCTAAGCGCCTGGATTTTCGTCGCGTCCATGCGGGCCTTCTGGCTCGCTGCCTGCGCCTCGGAATAGAGCTGATCGACCGTGGCCCGCAGATGACGCTCCCGAGCGGCAAATGGATTGGGAATCTGGAGGGTCTGGCCGGGGTGCAGAATCGAGTCGTCGCCGATGTGATTGATCTCCCTGATTTGGGAAGAGTCGATATCGTAGAGCTCAGCTATCGCGTTCAACGAGTCGCCGGGCCGCACCGTGTATGACAGGCCGCCGTTCTTGGGACGGCTCGGCGGCGCCGCTCCTTCGGAAGAATCCGATGCCGGATTTTCCGGCCGCTTGGCCTGGCCTTGCGCTGCCGAATCCTCCGGGCCCGTACGCTGGATTCTCAGACCCGGCAGCGCCGGGATGTCGCTCTCGTGAAGGCGCTCGGCGCGCGGCGAGTCCGAACTGGACGCGGAGGATGGCGAAGGCTGCGAGCCGGGCTCGTCCTGCGCGCCCGATGGACCGGCTGCCAACAGAAAGCTCACCGCCAGCAAGGCGGACGCGATTTTGAATCCCGACATCCTTGCGGCGAGCGACTTCATACTCATCAGGGCAACCTTGCCACCCTAAGTATACAGGGTAGTCCAAAGGCAGGCCTGTGCAAATGCGGGGTGCGCGGGCGTCGCGCCGGGTCAGTCCCGGGCAGATTTTCGCATATGCTGCGCGGCAGCGTATGCCGCGCCGACGACACCGGCATGCCCGCCCAGACCGGCGCGGACGATGCTCACCCGGTCGAGCGCGGCGGCGAAGGCGCGGCTCTTTATCTCGCGCATCATCGGCTCGCGCATCAACTCAAGCGCGCCGGACACGCCGCCTCCGATCACTATCAGCTCCGGGTTGAAGATGTTTACGAACGAGGCGAGCGCGATTCCGAGATGCTTGCCCGCGAGTTCAAACACCGAGCACGCAAGACGGTTTTTCCGCCGGGCCGCGTGCGCCAGCCGCTTCACCGCGAAATTGCCTTCTGAGTCGATGAACAGCGCGGGCATCGGGGCGCCCTCTCGCAACCCCTGCTGGACCAGCCGCCGGATCCCCGACGCCGAAGCGTAGGCTTCAAGGCATCCGCGCGCCCCGCAATCGCATCGCACTCCGTCGGGCTCGACCGTGACGTGGCCCAACTCGGCCGCCATCCCGGCGATTCCGTGGACGATCCGCCCGCCGACGATCAGCCCGCCCCCGACGCCGGTACCGAGCGTAAGCAAAACCACTTCGCTTCGGCCGCGGGCTGCGCCGCGCCAGAACTCGCCGAGCGCCCAGGCGTTGGCGTCGTTCTCGATCGCGACCAGACAACGGAGCGCACGCTCCAGCCGCGCGCGCAGCGGGAACGATCGCCATGCGCTGACATGCGGCGTGGCGGTCACCGTGCCATTGACGAGATCGAGCGGACCGGGCACCGCGACGCCGATTCCGCGCGGCGCGCCGAGCCCGCGTCTGCGTGCTTCATGCACCACGGCCTCGACGTTGGCTACGATATTCGCGACCACCGCGTCGGCCGCCGCCATCGCGTCGGCGCGTGCGCGTCGAAGCAGCAATATCTCTCCGGATCGCGAGACCGCGCCGCAGCGCAGATTGGTGCCGCCCATGTCGACACCGACGAAGTAACCACGGCTCATGACACCAGCCGCATCATCGCGAGGAATTCGCGGTTCCCGGCCGGCCCCTTCAGCGGCGATTCTATCGCGCCCACCACCTGAAGACCGGCCTCGGCGGCGAACTGCAATATTCCTTCGAGCGCCTGCCGGCGCAGATCCTCATCGCGAACCACGCCGCCCTTGCCCACCCTCCCCTTCCCCACCTCGAATTGCGGCTTGACCAGCGCGATGATCTCGGCCGGGCGAGCGGCGATTGCCATCACCGCCGGCAGGACCAGACGCAGTGAGATGAAGCTCGTATCGATTGCGATCAGGTCGGGCCGATATGGGAGATCGCGCGCCTGGACGAAGCGGACATTGGTGCGATCCAACACCGTCACCCGCGGATCGTTTCTGAGCCGCGAGGCGAGCTGGCCATAGCCCACGTCCAGCGCGATCACCCGCGCAGCGCCGCGCGCCAGCATGACATCGGTGAAGCCGCCGGTCGACGCGCCTACGTCGAGCGCGCACCGGCCTTCAACCTCGACCGCAAAATGGTCGAGCGCAGCGATCAGTTTCCACGCGCCGCGACTGGCGTACTCGGGGGCGCTTTTGAACACTTCGATTCGCGCGCCGGCGTCGACCTTGAGGTCGGCTTTGCCTGCCGGCCGCGAATTCACGCGGACCAGACCCGCCATGATCATCCGCTGCGCGTGCTCGCGGCTTTCGGCCAGGCCACGGCGCGCCATCTCGAGGTCGAGCCGCGCGCGGGTCACGGTACTCAAGGCAAGTCGTCGTCCTCGGTATCGCTCTCGTCGGTCTCGGGAGCGGGCGGAGGTTCGTAGGGCACGGTCTTGAGCTCGCCCTGCGCGTCGCGCATCAGGACCTCGACCTTCTTCTCGACCTCGTCGAGTTTCTGGTTGAGCGAGCGCACCAGCGCGACGCCGCGCTCGAACGCGCCGATCGATTCTTCGAGCGAAAGATCGCCGGAATCAATCCGGGTGACAATCGCCTCGAGGTCTTGCAGCTCTTCCTCGAACTTCCTGGAATTTTTCGCCATCGATTTAAGGTTCCCGCTAAGGTCCCGCCTAGGTTTCCCGGGAATTCGCCGTCGCGCGCAGGCGGCCGCGCTTGAGCCGAATGCGAAGCTCGTCGCCGACCTCGACCGCGGCGGCGTCTACGACCGTGCGTCCGTTGCGCAGGTCGGTCACGACGGCGTAGCCGCGCTCCAGCACTTTGAGCGGCGAGAGCGAATCGAGGCGCGTGGCGAGCGCCGCAAATCGTGCGCGCGCGCCTTCGACCGTCCTGCGCCCGGCCACTTCCAACCGGGCGGAGCGCCCCGCGAGCTCGAGACCGAGGCGCCGCGCATGCGCGGTCGCGGCCTGCGGCAGATGAAGCGCAATCCGGTTCAGCGACAGGCGGCTCTCGCGGATCAGCGCAGCCGGACCGCGAACCCGCCATCCAAGCTCACGGACCTGCCGCCGCGACACCGCGACCCCGGCCGATACGCCGGCGGTGAGCGCTTCACCCGCCTCGTCGACCCGCTGGCGCGCGTCGCGGATTAGCGCGAGCGGAGCTCTCAGGCGGGCGCCGGCATGGCCGACTTCCTTTCGATGGCCGCCGATCACGCCGGCGATCGCACCCTCCAGCGTCGCCTCGGTTTCCTCCAGGCGCTGGCTCAGCTCGCGCATCGACGGCACGACCATCTGGGCCGCCGCGGTCGGGGTCGGAGCGCGAACGTCGGCGGTGAAATCGGCGATCGTGTAGTCGATTTCGTGGCCGACTGCCGAGACGATCGGAATCGGCGAGCGATAGATCGCGCGGGCGACGATTTCCTCGTTGAACGCCCACAAGTCTTCGAGCGAGCCGCCGCCGCGGCCGACGATTATTACTTCGGCGCGGCCGTCGCGATTGAGGTCGTCAATCGCGTCCGCGATGTCGGCCGCCGCTCCCGGCCCCTGGACCCTGGCGGGCCGGATTATCAGGTGGAGATTCGGAAAGCGCGCGAGGATCACGGTCAGGATGTCGCGGATCGCGGCGGCGCGCAGCGCCGTCACGATCCCGATAGTGCGCGGCAGAAACGGGAGCGGGCGCTTGCGCGACGAATCGAAAAGTCCGTCTGCATCGAGGCGCTGCTTGAGCTGCTCAAAGGCGAGTTGGAGCGCGCCGAGGCCGCGCGGCTCCATCTCCTCGGCATAGAACTGCATCGCGCCGCGCGCCTCGTACACGTTCACTCGGCCGCGGACGATAACTTCCATGCCGTCGGTAAGCTTGAAGCGCAGGCGGCGGTACGCGGAGCTGAACATCACGCAGTTGATCGCGCTGCGTTCGTCCTTGAGCGTGAAATAGAGATGCCCCGACGGCGCACCGCGCGCGTTGGAGACTTCGCCGGTCACCCAGAATTCATCGAGGGTAAGTTCGAGCGTCTCCCTGACCGTCCGTACGAGCTGAGTGACGGTCAGCGCGTTCGGCCGGCGGCGGGTTTGCTTAAGCGGTAGCTGAGCCTGGTCGCCCATCGGTGAGGAACTTACACCAACGGCGATGATGAAACCTAGCCCATCGACCTTTGCCGAATCCTTCCGAGCAGCCTTCGCGGTTCATGCGCCGGCTCCCATTCGGGGAGTGGGCGGGGTTCGGCTATCAACAGATCGCGCGCGGTAATGATGCCGACCAGTTTGCCACTATCGACAACCGGTAATCCGCCGACGTTGCGATCACGCGCCACAGATACCGCATGCTCAAGTGTATCCATCGACGAAACAGTAACCGGGTCCGCCGTCATCGCGGCGCTCGCCGGAATGTCGTCCAGGCGGCCCGGCTGGTTGCGTAAATCGTACGCGCTCACGATGCCGACCAGCCTTCCGTTGTCGACCACCGGAAGCCGCCGGAATCCCCCCGCCCTCATACGAGCCGCCGCGGTTGCGAGAGAATCGGTGGACTTTACCGTGACGGGATTCGCCGACATGCAGTCGCGCACCAACATATTGGGCCTCCAAGTGACGGTAGTGAGCCAATTTCGTGCCATCTGCAGGGGATTGCTCCGCTCCTGGGACGCTGGAGATTGCTTGGCAGACGGTAGCCTGACAGGGCCGCTATCCTACGGTCTGTATCTTATCGCGCCACGAAGTATTCTTTTGAATCGAAAAGAGCCAGTCGGGATGGGCCGGCTGCAGGCTGCACTCGGTCGAATCGCGCTATCCTTCAGCTCGTTTTATCGGACCGCACAACGCCTGGTCGGCGGCGAGAGCAATTCATTTCTCGCGTTCCCCTGCGTGCATCCAGGGCAGGTTCCCCGTTGCGCCCGGTCAAGTAGTCTGTCCGTAGGGGGGTGATTCCGACGCATTGTCCGCAAGCGCAATGTGGAAGAGGCCGCCGCGATGGTGAAGCCGGGCCGGCGTTCCCGCCGGCCCGATCAGCCTCAACTCACTGTCCGGTTTGGCCGCCGGCCTTTTTGGCCATCTCGCGGTGCGCCTTTGCGAGCTTTTCTGCTTCGGTCGCGGTTTTGTCGAAATCCGCGGCTATCGCATCGCACATGTTGGCCATACCAGCGGGCTTCTCGGTCCTCATCGTCCGATAGGTCTCGGCCGAATGGTGATGAAGCTCGGCCTTTTTCCGGGCGTCAGCGGCCACCTGGTCGAAATAAGAAGCGATCGCCTCGTGGTCGGCCGGTGTCTTCATGTTCGCGATCATTTGGTCAAGGTTGTCGGCCGTAACGGTCTGCTGTTGAGCGACCGCTCGTGTTGTGGGCAGCGCAGTCGCAACAAGCAGCAAGAGAACCGATGTGAGCAACATCGCTACGCGCTTCATCTTTTTTCCTCCGTATGTTTTTGCTCCCGCCACGAACCCTAGCGGAAGCTGCTTTGTGTCAAGACCAACGTCTCAGTTCTGCTCTCTCGGAATGTTTAGCGTCCCCGCATGACTCATCACCTCCTCTCGTGTGCCCCTCTCCGTTAGCTGTGCTATTTGACACCGCGCGCGTGTTCCCCGGCAGCGAGCGTGCCCTTGCGCAACGTGCGCTCCTTCATCATCGCGAAGAACACCGGTACCAGGATGAGCACGTGAATCGTCGAGGTCACCATCCCGCCGACGATCGGCGTCGCGATCGGCTTCATCACGTCCGATCCGATTCCGCTCGACCAAAGAATCGGGGCCAGGCTCAACATCACCACCGTCACCGTCATCAGCTTGGGCCTGAGGCGGTTGACCGCTCCCTCGATAGTCGCAGCGACGATGCCCGCGCGATCGACCTCGCCCGCTTGGAGCCGATGGTCCAGCGCCTCGTGCAGATAGATCACCATCACGACGCCGGTCTCGACCGCGATTCCGAACAGGGCGACATAGCCGACCCAGACGGCGACGCTGAAATTGAAACCCATCAAGTATTGCAGGACTAATCCTCCCGTCATCGCATAGAGGCACGGGAAGATCAGCACCGCGGCTTCGGCAACCGACTGGAACAGCATGTAGAGCAGGAAGAAGATCGCGGCGAACGCGACCGGAATGATGACCGTCAGCCGCCTGCGCGCGCGAAGCTGGAATTCGTACTCGCCCGACCATTTGAGCGAATACCCCGCCGGCAGCCGGAGCTTGCTGTCGAGCACTTTCTGCGCACGCGCGACGTAGCCGCCGTAGTCGCTGGTCGACAGGTCGACGTAAACGTAGCCGGTCAGCTCGCCGTCCTCGTCGCGGATCATCGTGGGGCCGGGGCCGATCTCGACCTTGGCAACTTCGCCGAGCGGAATCTGCGCGCCCGACGGGCTCATCACGAGCACGCGGCGCAGCGCGTCGAGATTGTCGCGGTAGTCGGCCAGGTAGCGAACGTTTATCGGATAGCGCTCGCGTCCCTCGATCGCGGTCGCGATATTCTCGCCGCCGATTCCCGACGAAATCGCGGTCTGCACGTCGCCAACCGTGAGGCTGTAGCGAGCGGCCTCGGCGCGGTCGACCTCGATGTTGACGTAGAAACCTTGGGAGACACGTTCGGCGAACACTCCGCGCGTGCCTTCGACGCCGCTGATTAGCTCCTCGATCTCGGAACCGATCCGTTGAATCTCGTCGAGCTCCAACCCCTGCACCTTGATTCCCACCGGCGTCTTGATTCCGGTCAGCTCCATGTCGAGCCGGTTTTGCACTGGCGTCGTCCAGGTGTTCGAGAGACCGGGGAACTGGAGCTTCGCGTCCATTTCTTGCAACAGGCGGTCGTAAGTCACGCCGGCCGGCCATTGCTCGCGCGGTTTCAACATCACTGTGGTGTCGTACATGTCCATCGGTGCGTTGTCGGTCGCGCTGTCCGAGCGGCCCACGGTGCCGAAAACGGTTTCGACTTCGGGAAATGATTTGAGAATCCGATCCTGCTTCTGCATCAGGTCAGCGGCGGAAGTGATCGAGATTCCCGGCAGTGCGGTCGGCATGAAGAGCATCGAGTCTTCGAACAGCGGCGGCATGAACTGGCTGCCGATCCGGAGCGCGAGCGGCAGCGCGATCGCCAGGAAGGCGAGATTGACCGCGATCGTGATCGCGCGATGGCTCAGGCACCATCGGAGGATGGGCAGGTAGAGCGCCTGGAAAAAACGCGACAGCGGGTTCTCGCTCTCGGCACGCAGCCGTTTGCCGCGAATCAACGCGACCATCAGGACCGGCACGATCGTTATCGCGAGCAGCGACGAGGCTGCGATCGCCAGCGTCTTGGTCCACGCCAGCGGCCGGAACATCCGGCCCTCCTGCGCTTCGAGCAGAAACACCGGCAGGAACGAGATCACGATTATCAGCAGCGAGTAGAACAGCGGACGTCCGACTTGCGTCGCCGCCCCGAGCAGCGTGGCGCGGCGCTCATGCTCGTCGAGGGCAGCGCCCGATTCGCGCGCCTGGCCCTCGCGTTCGGCGAGCCGTCGATGGCCGTTCTCGACCATCACGATCGACGCGTCCACCAAGACGCCGATCGCGAGCGCGAGCCCGCCGAGCGACATGATGTTGGAACTGACGCCGAGCCAGTACATCGGGATGAACGTGGCCAGCAGCGCGAGCGGAATGCTGACGATGGGAATGAGCGCCGAACCGAAATGCAGCAGGAAAGCGACGATCACCAGGCTTACGATCACTGCCTCCTCGATCAGGTCGCGGCGGAGGGTCTCGATCGATCCGGAGATCAGGCCGGAGCGGTCGTAGCCGGAGACGATTTCGACTCCGGCGGGCAGGGTCTTTTGGACTTCGGCGATCTTGCGCTTGACGCGGTCGATTACGTTAAGCGCGTTCTCGCCGTAACGCATCACGACGATTCCGCCCACGGCTTCGCCGTCGCCGTTGAAATCGGCGACGCCTTCGCGCAGGTCGGGACCCAGACTCACGATGCCAAGGTCACGGATCAGAATCGGCGTGCCGTTGTGATCGCCGACCGGAATCTGTTCCAGGTCGGCAACCGAGCCGACATAGCCCAGGCCTCGAATAAGGTAGTCAGCGCCCGACATTTCGAGCATCCGGCCGCCGACCTCGTTGTTGCTCTCGCGGACCTTGTCGATCACGGTCTCGAGCGGGACTTTGAGCGCGAGCATCCGTTTCGGATCGAGCCGCACTTGGTATTGCTTGACGAACCCGCCGATGGTGGCGACCTCGGCGACGCCCGGTTCGGTCTCCAGGGCATAACGCACCTTCCAGTCCTGGAGGCTCCGCAGGTCGGCGAGGCTGAGTTTGTGGCTGCGATCGAGCAGAACGTACTCATAGACCCATCCGGCCCCGGTCGCATCCGGGCCGATTACCGGGTTGGCTCCGGTGGGAAGCTTGCCCGCGATTTGTTGAAGATACTCGAGCACGCGGCTGCGCGCCCAATAGATATCGGTTCCGTCCTCGAAGACCACATAGACGTAAGAGTCGTTGGGCATCGTCTGCGCGCGAACTGCTTTGACGTGCGGCGCCGAGAGCATCGTGGCAACGATTGGATACGTGACCTGGTCTTCGATCACGTTGGGCGGCTGCCCCATCATGGCGGTGTGGACGATCACCTGAACGTCGGAAATGTCGGGCAACGCATCGAGCGGGATGCGTTCGAGCGACCATCCGCCGGCGATTGCCAGTGCGGCGATCGCGATGAACACGAGCACGCGGTTGCTGTTGCACCATTCGATGGTTGTCTCGATCATCGCGCTACTCCCCCGTCACATCCCGCCGGTGGCGGAAATTGACAGCTCGCGGCTGGCGAGTTGATGGCCGGCCTTGGTGGCGACTACCGTCACCTGCCAGGTGCCGCCGCTCTGAAGTTCGATCGACCCGACGTAATGGCCGGGGCTCTGTTCGGTCGCGGCGGCCTGCGCCTTAATCGCGGCCATCTGCATCGCCGGCATCGCGGGCATGAAAAAGACCACTGAAACTTCGGCGCCCGCGATCGGCTTGCCGGCGGAATCATTGAGCGCGACGCGGACGACGTTGCTTCCCCGTTGCGGCGGACTCGGCTCGGTCGTCAGGGCGATCGTCGCCGGGCTCGCGGTCGCCTGCGCCGCACTCGCTTGCTCCAGTGATCCGTTAGCGCTCACGCCGGGCGGAGGAGGCGCAAAGGTTCCAAGCGCGGCCCGGAGCTGGCTTTCCGAATCGATCAGGAAATTGGCCGAGGCGACTATCTCATCGCCTGCGCGAAGCCCCGTGAGAACCTGGAAGCGATCGCCCAGGTGAGCGCCAAGCTCAACGTCGACCGGCTGCAGGTAACCGTCGCCCTTGTTGAGGAAAGTGACGTCGCGAACGCCGGTGCGGAGCACGCCCGAATCGGGAATGACGAGCCCGCGCCCCAAATTCGGTTTGAGGGCGACATCTACGAACATTCCGGGCCGCAGGATGCCGTCGCGATTGTCGAAGTCGCATCGCACGCGTGCGGTCCGCGTCGCGGGATCGATCTCGGGCCAGATGAAATCGACCCGCCCCTCGAAGCGCTTGCCTGGATACGCGTCGATAGCAACCGAAACCGGGTCGCCAGTGCTGATTTTGCCGATGTCGTCCTGGAAGACGGCGGCGTAGACCCAGACGCGTGAGAGATCGGCGATCGTGTAGAGGCGCATGTCCGGTTGCGCGTACAGGTTGGGAGTCGCCATTCGCTCGGCGATGGCGCCGCTTGCAGGCGCGTCGATTTCGACCGTGTCCCGCGCGGTGCCCTCGCGCTGGAGCCGTGCGGCCTCGCGCGGCGAAACCCCGAACAGCCGAAGCCGATCCAGCGCCGCTGCCGCGGTCGATGACGCGCCGTCTTTCACCCCCGGCACCCGGCTTCGGGATACCTCGTGCTCCTCGTCACGCGCGAGCAGATATTCCTGCTCGGCGCTCGCCAGGTCGGGGCTGTAGATCGTGAACATCGGTTCGCCCCTTTTGACCCGCGCCCAGGTCTGATTGGCGGACACGGTCTTGATCCATCCGGCGAAGCGCGTCTGCACGTAGCTTTCGAGCCGCTCGTCGGGCTCGATTGTGCCGGTCGCATCGATCCGGCCGGTCAGCTGCTGCTCGTCCACGGTCGCGAATCGGAGCCCGATGAGGCGTTGCCGCTCCGGCGTGAGCTGGATCGGCGAAAGTTGCGGCGCGTTGGGTGGAGAGACTTGCGCCGCGAGGTCCGAGGGCGCGGTAAACGTGGTCAATGCAGCGGCCAAGGCGATTGCAGCGCCGCGAATCAGCTTTGCGGTTTTCATGGTGCGTCCCCTATTATCTGATGCAGTTTGGCTACCGCGATCTCATGGTCGGCGAGCGCGCGGTAGTACGCCTGATTCATGTCGAGCAGGTCGATCACCGCCGAGAGCAGCGTCTGGAAGTCGACTTTGCCCACACGGTATCCGTTGAGCGCGGCGTCGCGGGTCGCTCTCGCCTGCGGAATTAATCCGTCGCGGTAGAGCGTCATCACGCGACCGGCGGTGCGAATCGCGATCGCCTGGCTGCGAGCCGTCGAGCTGACTTCGAGCTCGCGCGCGCGCGTCTCGCTGTGCGCGGCCCGGTTGTCGAGCGCGGCCTGCTCTGCGGCGGGAGTTTGCTTGCGCCAGAAATAGAGCGGAATTTTGGCGCCGACCGTCAGCATGTAGTAGTCGCGCAAGCCCGGACCGGTTTTCTGGTAGGTGTAGCCGACGCTCAGATCCGGATAGTAGTTCGCGCGCGCGAGTTTGAGCGCGTCGGCGCTGCCGGCTTCCATCGCCTCGGCCATCTTGAGCTCCGGCGAGCGCTCGATCGGAAGTTGCTGAAGTTGCGGCGAATCGAAGTTCAGATCGTCCGGCGCGACGTCGCCGACTTCGATATCCGGCGAATCGGGATCGCGCCCCAGAGTCGCCTTCAGCTCGGCCTGGCGCTGGCCGGTTTCCTGCTCGTTCATCTCGATCTGCTCGAGAATTGACGTCAGCTCGAGTTGCGACTTGCTCAAGTCCTGCTCCTGCGCCTGTCCGAGCCGGTAGCGCGCCTCGGCGATCTTCTCAGTCTGGCCGAGCTCGCCGCGGGTCTCGCCGAGGATGGCGAGCGCCTTCTTCAGGAAGAACAACTGGAAGTATGATTCACGGACTTTTTCGGCAGTTTCCCTCCGCGACGCTTCGTAAGCCTGGTGCGCATACTCCGATTGCTCTTTGGCCTGCTCGGCCTGCCAGCCGAGCTTGGAAGGCCACGGAAGATCCTGCGAGACGCCGAACCCGGTGTAGTAGAAGTCGCTCGTCTCGTAACCTTCGAGTGGGCGCGGCCCGCCCACGGTGAATTCCTGAAGACCGATTTGAGGGTCAGGAAGAGTCGCGACCTGCACGGGAACCTTGGCGCTGGACTCCCATCGATGCCGGGCGGCCTCGATTGCCGGACTCCGCTGTAACGCTTCATCGACCAGCGCTTCGAGGCGATTTTGATTTTCCGGCGCGATCGCCGCCGCCCGAACGTCCGTGGAAAACGGTTCGGCGGCGAAAACCAAACGGCGGGCGGTGACGAGGACCGCGAACCCCATAAGTGCCGTCACAAATGGACGGCTGCGTTCGAACCAGCACATTTTCAAGACCTGCACTTCCCTCGCCACTCCGCGGCAACAGCCGGCATAGACGGAGCGGCCTGCAAGTTACGCAGTACGGTTTGCGATCCGCGAGGGCGCGCCTTCAGCGTGCCGCAGGCGAATCGCTACGGGACAAACCCGATGTGAGGGAAATCAGATCTGAAGCGAACAGAGCTGGTCGAAGACGACCGTGGGAGGCCCGGCGCGGCTCGATACAACCGACAACACCGTCAGCGCCGAAGCCGGAGCCATGTGCGTAGCAGAGAATATCGCTGCGAGCTGGGACGCCTGCGCGGCGGTCCATGCAGCCGGCGCGACCTCGGCGCTCTCGGGCCGGGGCGAAACTTTACAGCAGTGGCTATTCGGCGTCGAATCGTGTCCGCAATCGACTGCGCAACAGATGTCGCGTGCCGCCTGCGTGGCCGCAAACGCGCAGCAGAGCGCGGCCTGAGAGGCTATCGCGAAGACCAAAACTGCGATGAGCGCTCTTTTCATTCTGGCACGAGAATAACGACCGATCGGCACCGAGTCAACTTGTGTGATTTGACCACTGATAATTTACCCAGATTGTCCGCAAGCGCAGAGCGGAGGAGGCCGCGATGGTGAAGTCGGGCCGGCGTTTCCGCCGGCCCGGTCGGGATTCGGAATGTTTACGGATTCGCGGGCGCGGTGGCCTGCGTATCGCTCCTGGCAAGCTGGGTCTTGAATGTATCCCAGTGCTTCAGGATGTCGATCGCCTTGTCGAGCTGGATATCCTTCATCTTTTTGCCGCCCAGGGCGCCATTGCCGAGCAACTCGCCGTTATCGCCGGGCGCGGGCGCGGCCGTCTCGCCATTGGAGGCCGGTGCGGCCTTCGTCCCGTTGCCCTGCCCGTTCTGGAAATGATGAGGCAGGTCGCTCTCGCGAATCTCCGGATGCTCCTCGACGGCGCCACCGGGAATCTCCAGCGAGGCGAGCGTCGGCTTGGGCAGTTCGACCTCGACATCGGGCGTGATACCGACCGCCTGGATCGATCGCCCGTTGGGCGTGAAGTAACGCGCGGTGGTCAGGCGCAGCGCCGACTTGTCGTCCAGCGGCAGGATAGTCTGCACGGAGCCCTTGCCGAAGGTCTGGGTGCCGACGACCACGACGCGCCGATGGTCCTGCAGGGCGCCCGCGACGATTTCGCTCGCGCTCGCGCTGCCGCCGTTTACCAGCACCACCATCGGGTAGTCGACGAAATCGTCCTTGCGATGGGCGAAGTACTTCTGGCGCTGGTTTTCCAGCCGGCCCTCGGTGTAGACGATCATTCCGCCGTTGAGGAACTCATCGGCGACTTTTACCGCCTGATTGAGCAGACCACCCGGATCGTCGCGCAAATCGAGCACCACGCCCTTGATTTTGCCGTGATCCTCTTTGCTGAAAGTGTCGAGCGCATGCTCAACGTCGTCGCCGGTATTTTCCTGGAAGGTGGCGACCCGGAGGTATCCGTAGCCGCCGTCCAGCTCTTTGGACTTGACCGACTGAATTCTAATCACGTCGCGCGTGACGCTGACCGAGAACAGATCGGGCACGCCCTCGCGATGAATCGTGAGCGAGACCTTGCTGCCCTTGGGACCGCGCATCCGCTTCACCGCTTCGGTCAGGGTCATGTCCTTGGTGAAGTCGTCGTCGATCTTGACGATCTCGTCGCCGGACTTGAGCCCGGCCTTGTAGGCCGGCGTGTCTTCGATCGGCGAAACGATGGTGAGCATCGAGTTGCGCACGGTGATCTCGATTCCCAGTCCGCCGAAACTGCCGCGCGTTTCAACCTGCAGGTCGCGGTAGAGGTCGGGCGTGAGGTAGGCGCTGTGCGGGTCGAGCGCGGCGAGCATCCCGGTGATAGCGCCGTCGATCAGGCGCTTGGTCGAGACCGGCTCGACGTAGTTCTTCTGCACGATCGAAAGCACGTTGGCGAAGGTTTCGAGATCCTCGTAGGTTTCCGCCGGAAGCGCATTGGCGCGTTGGACCGCTCGTTCTTCGAGCAGTGCAAAGCAGGCTATCAACACGATCGCGAAGCTTATGGCCAATCGATTTTTCTTGATCACTGACATTCCTGATCCAAAGAATTATGAGTTATACAGTATAACAAACCGGACCAGCCTAATCCCATACAGAAATTGGTGCCGTTCCAACCTTCCCTGGAGCGCAGTACCGGCGATACTCCGGCCGGGGCGAGGAAGGTCGCAGCAGCATCAGACGTTTTTGGCGTCCAGCAGTTGTTCCAGCGCGCCGCGCACGTCGGAGCTCGACCAGTCGAAGCCGCCCATTCGATGAGCCACGATTCGGCCGTGACGATCGATGATGAAAGTCTCCGGCACGCCGCTTACGTTGTAGGATTCGCTGATCTGGTTGTCCGGGTCCAGCAGCACCTGAAAGTGATAGCCATTCCGTTCGACGTAGGGCTTGACCGCTTCCAGGCCCTGGCGGTCCTGGCTCACCGCCAGCATCACGAAATCCTTGTTGGCCTTGAACTCGTCGTACAGCGTCTCCATCGAGGGCATCTCATCGCGGCACGGCCCGCACCAGGTCGCCCAGACGTTGAGAAAGACCACCTTGCCGCGCAGCGCAGAGAGCGAAACGGTATTTCCATCCAGGTCCTTCAGCGAGAACGCGGCGGCGCGATCGCCGGCCGCCACCGGAGGAGTTTCCTGGGTCGACGAGGATTCGGGGCTGTTGATGCCGCGATGAAGGAGCTGCGGAACCGACAAATACGCAACCCCGATCACCAGCAGCGTGACCGCCAGCCCCGCCAGAACCTTATCGTTGACCGTCATCATCTACGCCCTCGCGGCATCGTGAGCATCGATCGCGGGCTCCCTGGCGCCCGAAAGAAGAAACGCGCCCGAACCGACCACTATCATCACTATTGCGATCACCTGCGCTTCACTCAATCCGAACAGGACCCGCGGATTGATCCGGATAAACTCGACCAGAAACCGGCTCGCGCCGGCGAGAATCAGGTAGAGGTAAAAAATCCGGCCCTCGACCTGAACTTTCTTGCGCAGCATCCATAGTATCGAAAACACGCCGACATACAGAATTGTCTCGTAAACCGGCGCGGGATGCACGCGGACGCCGGGATAGAAGCCCGATATCAGGTTGTCGTGGCTGTCGAGCGTGAGCACGGTCTGCGGACCCCAGCCGACGATCGCCCTGGGATAGGCCATCGCCCACGGCAGCTTCGAGGGCAATCCCCAGTCGCCGTCGCCGGAGAGCTGGCATCCGACTCGCCCCAGCGCCTGGCCGAGCGCGAGCGCCGGCGCGGATGCGTCGGCCACCGTGAGCCACGGGATCCGGTAATATCGGGCGACCAACCAGGTCACCAGGATTCCGCCGCCAAGTCCGCCGTACCATACGAATCCGGCCCCGGAGAAAATTATGGTCTTGGGGTCGGCGAGGTACTGCGGCAGGTTGTCGAGCACGTACAGGAGCCGCGAACCGGCGATCCCCCCAATCGCGCCCCATATCACCAGCGTTGAGGCTTGCTCCGCCTTGTAGCCGCGGCGGGTGAAATCGCGCGCGATCACGAAGTCGCCGGCGAGAAAGCCCAGCGCCATCATCAGACCGTAGCTGTAGATGGTTAGCGGCCCGATCGTGAACAAAACCGGAATCATCTGGCCTGAACAATATAATACGATAGGCGCCGCCGAAGACAGCCCGGCCGCGCAAATTGAGGCGGCAGAGCCTTGCGGACCTCCCTCCGCCTCATGTTAGGACGCATTTGTGCGGGCGGTTGTTCAACGCGTGAGCCGGGCCGAGGTCGGCGTCGGCGGCCGGACGATCGGGAAAATCGGGCGCGGCTTCGTCGTGCTGCTGGGGATCGCGCGCGAGGACGGCGAAGGCGACGCCGCCTTCCTCGCCGATCGGATAATCGGGCTGCGGGTCTTCGACGACGCGCAGGGCAAGATGAATCTCGCGCTGGGCGCAGTGGGCGGGGAACTGCTGGTGATCTCGCAGTTCACGCTGATGGCCGATACCGGGAGCGGCCGCCGTCCTTCGTTCGTCGATGCGGCGCCGCCCGAGCAGGCGCGCGGCCTCTACGAGCATTTTCTCTCGCTCGTCAGAAAGCCAAATGTTAAAGTCGAACAGGGCGAGTTCGGCGCGATGATGGAACTCACGCTCACCAACCACGGTCCGGTGACGATTATCCTCGACAGCCGCAACCGGTGAAGGCGATGGCACGCGCAGGATTTTACGCCGTCGAATCGGGGAAGATTTCTTTTCGGCGCGACGGCAACTGGTACAGCGACGACGAGCGGATCGACAACCCGCGTATCGCGCTGCTTTTCAGCCGGAGTATCCGGCGCCATCCCGACGGCAGCTATTTTCTGCAGGTCGCGGAGGAGCGCGCACCCATAACGATCGAAGATACTCCCTACGTCGTCAAGGCGATCGACGGCGACGCGCGGTCCGGGTTCACGATGCTCTTGAACGACGAGGAGCGCGTGCCGCTCGATCCGGCCCTGCTCGAGGTCGGCGACCATAACGTGCTCTACGCGCGCATCAAGGGCGGCGCATCCCGCGCGCGCTTTCTGCGCAGCGCGTACTACCACCTGAGCGATTGTATCGAAGGCGACGAGCGTACCGGCTTTTCGCTCCGAATCGGCGGCAAACGCTATCCGCTCGCGACGATGGCGGCGGCCCAGCCCAATCGCACCGCGCCTTGAACCCCTCTCGATTGCTCCGGTCCCGATGGCTGCGGCCGCGATGGCTCCGGTGGCAATGACTCCGGTCGCGACAACTCCGGCATTGCACGTGGTGCTGGTGCGGCCCGAGATTCCGCAGAACACCGGCTCGATCGCGCGGCTGACCGCGGCGACGCATACGCGACTGCATCTGGTGGGGCCGCTGGGATTCTCGCTGGAGGATCGCTACCTCAAGCGGGCCGGCCTGGATTACTGGCCGCTGGTCGACTTGCGGACCTACCGGCAATGGGACGAATTTGCCGCCACTACCGTGGGGGCATCGTTCAAGTATTTCTCCACCCACGCTGCGAAGTCATACCTCGACGCGCGCTACGAACCCGGCGACATGCTGGTCTTCGGCGGAGAGACCAGGGGGCTGGGTGCGGACTTCCTGCGCGATCGGATCGAGTCTGCGTATCGAATTCCGATCTTCGAGGCGGGCGTGCGCAGCCTCAACCTCGCCAACGCGGTATCGATCGTGGTGTACGAGGCATTGCGCCAGATGGGCGCGCTAGCGGAGTAGCAAAGAACGTCCGGTACGCCCTGGTTTAGGCGGCGTGCGACCGCCGCGAGCAGGCTACCCTCACCCGGCGAGCGCTTGCGCTCGCCGGCCTCTCCCTGGTCAGGGAGAGGCGTAGGAAAGAGCAATCAGAGGCAGAAAAAGCGGGCGGCCGCGCGATCGCGTCCGCCCGCTGGTCTACGGAATGTAGCAGTGTGCGCCTACGCGGCCTTCTTTTTGCGGCCGTTGGCGGCGGCTGCGTGGCCTTCCTTGCGCACGATGAAGCGCGTGTCGAGCTGGCTCATCTTCTCGACCACGCCGCCATACTCGAGCTCGGTGTAGGGGAGCATCGCGGGCCCCGAGAAGCCCTGGTTGCGAATCTCGGCCGCCTTCTGCGCGACGTTGTTGCGCACCCAGTCCCAGAACGGATGGTCGAACACGTCGACCGGCTCCGTGAACTTGCCTTCATGCACGCAGAACGCCGCCGCGGTCACGATCGCCGGTCCGTCGAAGAACGAGATAATCGAGTTCAGCTTGACCGGCATCAGGGGACCGTGATGGCTCCCGCGCATCGTGCCCGCCACGTAATGGCCGATCCGGTACGGCGACAGGACCTCGCCGGTGGCCGGGAACACACCCTGGCATCGCACCAGCGCGACCGGGTCGTCCTTGCCGGTGTAGGTTCCGGCGATATTGTGCAGCCGCGAGGTCGATACCACCGCGCCGGTCTCGCCGTTGGCGCGGCTGCGGATCGACTCGACCACGAAGCGCTCGTTGTCGCGCAGCAGGCAGGCGATATCGTAAAGCTCGTCCGGCGCGTTCAGCTCGATCACCCGATCGCCCTCGGTATGGTTCACGTCCATGATCGTGAAGGTGAAGCCCTTCGCCATCTTGGGCGAAAGCAGCAACCCCGAGCAGTGCATCGGATCGGCGAACGACAGGTACATCGGCAGGTTGTAGGCGCCGGGGTCGGTCTTGTCGGCAGCGAAGAACACGAACGGCTCGTTGGGCCGCTCTTCGAACTCAATCTCGGCCGAAGCCGGACCCAGCCCGCGGATATTGCCCGAGAAGGCATCCTTCAAAAGATCCTGCCCGGCGCCGTAGAGGCCCTGCTCCTTGGCCACTTTGGTTCCGGCCATAAAGGCGTCCCACGCCAACTCGTGGATTTTGGGGCTGTTGACACCGTGTTCGTGCGACATCAGGAGCGCGATGTCGTCGCCGGTGGTACTGATATAAACGTCGCGCAGGAGCTTCTTGCCCTTTTCGCGAACGAAGCTCTCGACGGTTTCCCTGAGCCGGGCGCTCGGCTTGATATGTCCGCCGATCGATCCGACGTCGGCCTTGATGACCGACAGAGTGGTTTTCATCGATGATTTACCTCCCGGACTGTTCCACGAATCTGCATAATATTTAGTCGTCAGCGCGCGGGCGCTAATTCTTCCGTGTCGAGCAGGTGCCGCATCCTGAGCTGCATTCCCCGCCGGCGCTTTTGGGCGGCTCCGAACCGAAGTAATAGCCTTCGGCTTCCAACTCGTCGGCATTCAACCATCTGGGCGCGGAGTCGGCCGGCGCGTCGCAATGGACGCAGAATCGCCGCTCGTCACCGTCGCCGTCCAGGCGGATATAGGTGAGCACGCTTTTGCCGCAGGCCTCGCAATGGGCGGTGGGAAAGGAAGCGGCGATCAGTGAGGGTTCTCGCATGTCCAACGCTGTCGGGACTTATAGTAAACCTACCCTCATTGGTAAAGATCATGCCAGACCGGATTGCAAACAGTACGCCTGCCGCCGAAGCGCTCGCGATGCGGCTGGATGGGCACAGATTGGGAGCGTTTGCGCTCGTGCTCGCGGAGATGCGCCCGATTCGGCCGCGCAGCGGATGGCGTCACGTGAAAATTGCCCTTCGCGATAAACGGGGGAAGATTTCAGCGGGACCGCTGATGACGGGAATCGTCAGCGCGGGCGGTCGCGGGGTCGAACCGTGGATCGAATGCCGCCTCTATCCAATCGTGGCCTCCGGCCCGGGCGATTCACCTGCTGATTCAATCGACGCGCGCGCGCTCGGTCTGGAAGCCGGGATGGTCGAATTGCTCGGCGATCTCATCCCGCCCGGCGGACACCTGATGATCGACTATGAGAATCCGGGCCAGGAGGAGACTTTCGCCGAGCTGGGCCTGCGCGTACCGCCGTCGGCGAGCTACCTGGGATCGCTGATGTTCCAGGCGGGTTTCCGCGGCGAGTTCAAGGACTGGTATTTCTCCGAGGGCGGCCACGAAGGCCCGCGCAAGCTGCAGGGGAACAAGTCACCGGATCAAGCGGCGGCGCGGCGTGCGCTCGCGAATCATCGCAGCGAGCTATCAGCGTTCGTGGCGCGCGGCCTGCCGTCGGACCATGCGCAGGCCGAGATCGTCAGGCGCGCCCAGACCCGCGCCCGGCGCCTGTTGAAGATTTTGGGCGCGTAAAGCGCCGATTATATCGGCTCCGCGTTTCCCCGCCGAGATCGACTTGGGTTAGCATTGGGCCAAATCGATGGCCCGAGAGTTCGAAAGCGTCGGCGAAATTCAGGGAATCTTGGCTCGGGGTGCATTTGACGAGCTGAAGGGCATGCTCGAAAACGAGATCTTCGAAGCCAAGTCGGAACCATGGGACCTGAATTCAGAACGCGGAAAATTCGATTTGGCAACGGACATCAGCTCCATGGCAAACATGCGTGGAGGCGTCATCGTTTTCGGGGCATCGACGAAGCCGTCGGACACTCATCAGAGCCGCGAAATCGACCAGATACCCAGACTCCCGGAGTCGCTCGCTCCAAGTGACGACCGGTACTGGCACATCGTTGGTGATTGGATTTATCCGCCGCCATTCGGAATTAGCTTTCGATGGCATCCAGACCCCGAAGACCCGGCCAGAGGGATGATCTCCGTTTATGTCCCCAACTATGGCGAGGAGTTGCGGCCGTTCTTAGTCGCACATTACCTGTCCGAAAGAGGCCAAAGAATTTCCTCCGTTGTGGGCCTTTCTCAGCGACTTGGTTCCACCACTAAACACACCCCGATCCAAGACCTCCACGCGTTCGTGAGAGAAGGGCGCCGACTAGACGCGATTCACCAGAAACTGGACACTATCATTGCGAGGACCGAGGGCGCCGCGGCAGCGAATCGACAATCATGGATGAGAAGAATCTTCGGGAAGATCCGGTTGCACAGAGACTAGAGGCAGCTGTCGAGCTGGCACAGCTAACCGAGCACCCAGTGTTCGCCTTGGCAGCGAAGCCATGGCCTAACGCGCGGTTCAAAACACTATTCGCTGGCAACGACGCAGAGCTTGTGCGGCACTTCAACAATCCCCCCAAGCTGCGAGGCGCCGGGTTCAGCCTAGAGCACGACGGAAACAGCAGGATCGTGATGGGCGAGCTCCGCCGCGTTCTGATCTTGGGTTGGAAGATAATGGAACTCTGGCGTGACGGTACGCTGATCTATGCTGTCGACGCGTTAGTACAGCCTTTTTGGGGGAGCCCGCGCCCGAACGGCTCTCTTCAGTTGAATCCCTTGGCCTTGGCCGAGCCCATATATTTGTTCGCCGAGCTGAGCAGGCTGATTTACGAGGAATCAACGCAGAAACCGCAACATGTCGAATACCGCGTGCACTTTGAACGGTTAGTCCAAGATGGGAGACCAGCATCGTTAGGCGAGGGGCCGCTTGGACCGTTCTTCTTCGGAAACGGCAACCACCCCGCTCCTGACTCCAAGATGGACAGAACGGTCCCTTGGGAACGGGGAGACATCGAGTCAGGTGCAGTAGCGTACGAACTGGTTCAGGAGGTCTACCACTGGTTTGGAATATCCGACGACGGTATTCCTTACACAGCGAAGCAGGCGAATGGCGCTAGGATCATAGATCCCGAAGCTCTGAAGAAGGCGGGCGCGCAATAATCCTCCTTTGAGGAGCGTCGTTGGAAGGTTTTCACTCTTGGCGGCGGCGTCTCGCGCGTCCGGCCACCTTGCGTCCGAACTGATGGCCGCCGCGGAGTGAGACGTTCTTTGCGCGATCGCTGCCGTCGGACCCAGCGCAGGCCGAGATCGTCAGGTGCGCCCAATTCTGCGCGCCACCTGCTGAAGATTTTGAGCGCGTAAAGCGCCGATTGCGACGTGCACCGGCAAGCCGGATAGTCTGATTCTATGAAAACACGCATTTCGTCGACCAAGGCCGCGAGGTCATTCTCCGATCTTCTCAATCGCGTGCGCTATCGCGGCGAGACTTTCGTGGTCGAACGAAGGGGTGAACCGATCTGCGAAATCGTTCCGGCCAAACCGGCCAGGTTCACGGTAGCGGATCTGGTCGATCTGCTGCGCTCGATCCCAAGGCCCGATGACGAATACCTCGACCTGCTGGACGAACTCCGCAGGAACCAGCCGAAAGTTGCGCCCTCGCCATGGGAACGCTGATCGACACGAGCGTACTGGTAGCTGTCGAAAGGGGTGCACTCGACCTCCGCGAGGTGCTTTCGAAGCATGCCGGCGATGACGTCGCGATCTCTGCTGTCACTGCATCCGAGTTGCTTCACGGCTTTCACAGGGCGCGCGGCGCGGCTCGCGATCGGCGTCGGACGTTCGTGGAAGGCCTTCTCGAGAGGCTCCCGGTGCTGCCTTTTGACCTTCCGGCAGCGAGAGTTCACGCGGAAGTCTGGGCGCGACTTGCCTCGCGTGGCACCGCGATTGCCGAGCGGGACCTGATAGTAGCAGCAACGGCGCTGTCGGTTGGCTATGAGGTCGCCACTCGAGATAAAGGCTTCTCAAAGATACCCGGTCTATCTGTAGAGATCTGGTAAGAGAGAATGCCGCCATCCACCGTAGGCTCGGATCGTAACGGATAGTTCTCGGGCAGACTCTCTTCCCTCTCGTTCATTTGGCCGATGTGGTGCCGCGCGCTGAACTGATACATTGGGCGAGACTGCATCTCTCGGAGGCAACCGCGGTGGACCTGAGCGAGATCAACCTGCTGGATCCGGACAACTTCGTCAAAGGCGTGCCACACGAGTGGTTCACCTACTTGCGGCACAACGCGCCGGTCTACAAGCATTCGGAGCCCCACGGCGGTCCCGGCTTCTGGGCGGTCACCCGCTATGACGATCTGGTCGCAGTGAACCGCGACGCCCAGACTTTTTCATCCGAGCAGAACCGCGGCGGGGTGGTCGTGCTGGAGCAAGGCAACACCAGCCTGACCGACGAAGGCCGCATGATGCTCACGATGGACCCGCCAGAGCACACCCGCTATCGCAAGCTCGTCAACCGCGGGTTCACGCCGCGGATGATCAATGCGCTCGGCATTTCGATTCGGGAGACTGTGACCGAAATCCTCGACAAGGCGGTCGAAAAAGGCGAGTGCGACTTCGTGCTCGAAGTCGCCGCCGAGCTCCCGCTGCAGGTGATCGCGCAGATGCTGGGCGTACCGTTCGAGGATCGGCACAAGGTATTCGAGTGGAGCAACAAGCTGATCGGCAGCCGCGATCCCGAATATGTCGTCAGCGAAGACCTGGCTCGGGGCGCGGCGCTCGAGATGTTCATGTATGCCCAGGGGCTTGCGGAGCAGCGCCGCAAGGATCCGCGCGACGACATCGTTACGACCCTGCTGGCCGAGACCGACGGCGACCGCCTATCCGAGATAGACTTCAACATTTTCTTCCTGCTGCTGGCCGTGGCCGGCAACGAAACCACGCGCAACGCGCTCTCGCACGGCCTCTACACGCTGATCCAGCATCCCGAGCAGTACCGGATGCTGGTCGACGATCCCAGGCTGGTGCCGTCCGCAACCGAGGAGATTCTCCGCTGGGCCTCGCCGGTGATGTATTTCCGGCGCAACGTGGCGCGCGATACGGAACTGGGCGGACAGAAGCTCAAGGAAGGCGACAAGCTCAGCATCTGGTACATCTCCGCCAATCGCGACGAAAAAATCTTCGACGACCCCTTCAAGTTCGACATCCGGCGCAACCCCAACGAACACGTCGCGTTCGGCGGCGGCGGCCCGCACTATTGCCTGGGCGCAAATCTCGCGCGACTCGAGATCAACATCATGTTCGAGGAACTGGTAAAGCGAGCCCCTTCCGTCGAGCAGATCGGCGAGGTGAAGCGCCTCCGCTCGAACTTCATCAACGGCATCAAGCACCTGCCGGTGCGACTGGGCCAACGCGCGGCAAGGGTCGCGGTGTAGGGCGAGCCTTCAGAGAAGCAGACCAGTGGAAAACGTCTCTCCGGTACAGCGCTACGCCTTGCGCGAGAAGCGAATACACCTCGCGTCGTAATTCACGCGGTTTCAGAACCTCCATCCACGGTCCCATGCTCAGGATCCTGATCCTGGTCACGACCATCGAAGATCTGGGCAAGCTGAATCCGGCGATAAGGCGCAACGGACGGTGCCTGTCGGAGATTGAGTTTCGTCGCTTCGACACTGATGACGCCGCGCGGTGGCTGCGCGTGGCGCTGGGTGCGATGACGAACCCGACGGACCGCAGACGCTTTCAGAGCTTTACGCGATCCTTGCGGGCTGCAATCCGACGCCTGGAACTAAGAGGATCGGCTTCCGGCCGATGAACCTCCAGAGAGACCATAACGGGCCGGAGCCGTAGGATTGTCGTCGCGCTGAGCGTAAAGGACGAGGCTGGGAACGAAATCTCGCACTTGGAGGTTGCCGATGACTGAACGTACCCGCACGAAGCGTGGCGAGACGCCCCGGGCCAGGGGCCCGACGAGCGAAATCGACCTGCACGATAACACCCGTAAGCTGCTTGCGGCCTTGCCACCGGAAGAAGAGCAAGTCTTGCGCATGCGCTTGACTGGCCAAACAATTGGGCAAGCGGCCAAACAGCTTGGGATGACGAACAGCCAGATCAGCAAGATCAAGGCAAAGGCGCGACGCAAGTTGGGGTATCCGCCGCCGGTCGGCGGAGCCACGGAAAAGAGGAGCGGGTAATGCGATGAGGATGAGCGAGATAAATCCGATCCGGCAGCTCACAAATCACCTCGTCTATTTCAGGCCATGGATTGGCAAAAACTACAAATCTCCGAAGCTGGTCGAGCACGCGGCTTCTCGTTGTGGGAGAAGCTCATTATGCTCGATCGCAAGCAAGCCTCCGCCCGGACCAGACCTGACGGAAGACGTGGTGCGTTGGCACCACGACGGCGACAAACGGGCGGCTGCTTTTCACGAAGTCGCCCAGACAGTGATCGGAAACGAGGAAGTTGACCAGCAGGCGTTTTGGGAGGACATCGCATTCTACAACTACGTTCAAGAACCTGCCGCCGACCGGCCTGGCAAGGCTCCTACCCAGAAGATGTTCGCCGGGGGCAGAATGCCCTTCTTCGAGGTTCTCTCCGTGCTGTCAGCCGAAGCATGCCCTTGCCCTCGGCCAACGCCTCTGGTGCGAGATGCCTGAATTCGAAGGCGACGGTGATAGCCTCATCGTGAGAGCTCGGAGATTTGGTACGGGCAATACCAGATTCGCCGGGAGCCACTGCCTTGCAGGAGGAATTAACCATCCCTCCTCGCGTGGATTTTCGTGGTGCCACTGGCATCCCGTGGTCGCGCGGTTCCTTCAGCTTGCGCCCGGAACCCAACGATCGTTTGACGTAGGAAACCGAGACGCCGCGCCGCGCGTGGGCAGTTTACAGGAGCGGGCTGCTGCCGATTACTCGCTGTAGAAAATGGGCCGAAGGTCTTCTGCCGAGAGGTAACGGAGCGCCTGCCGATGAATCCCGGCGAGGGTTCCCTTGTCCAGTTCCGAATGAGCGGGAATCGTTAGCGTTTGCCGCATGCCGTCATTCAGCACGCGGCGTAGTTTGACGTGGCTGCCCTTTCGCCCAACATCGGCAAACCCGAGCCGAGCGAGGGCGGCAACTAGCTGGGCGCCCGAAAGGCGCTTAAGCTTTGGCGCCAATCGCGGTGTCCAGTTCGATAGTTGCGATTACGGCGGGATTCGGTTCCAGCCCGAAGTCTGAGGGGTCTTCGCCCTCGAGTTGCAGCGCGATCGCTTCCTTGAGATTCGCAGCAAGTTCGTCGAGCGTCTTCGCCTGGGTTACGACCGGCAGGTCCAGACATTCCGCGACGTAGAATTGCTCGCCCCGGAAAATCCTGACCTGGATAACCTTCTTCATGAGATGTGCAACGCCGATCATAAGCCGGGAACCCACCATGCGCAACGAACGCGGCCGGCGTCGTCACGATCGCACGTATCCTCTCCGGTTGCGCTGGGAGCCTGCGTCTGGCCGCCGACGGGAGACGCCGCAGCCTCCTCACGCGCTGACCTTCGCCTTCTCCAGTTCTTCGCGCAGCACCGACCGCACTTCGGCTCCCACCTGCTGAGCGATACTGGGGCGCCGGAGGTAATCTCGAAGCGCGTCGTTGATCAGGGTCTGATAGTTGCCGCGATGGGCCTTGCGGACATGGCCGCGGAAGTGATCGACGATGTCCCGGTCCAGCCGGATCGTGATGCGAACCTTCTCCGGCGGCAACGGAGCGACCGGGCCGCGTTTTCCCTTGCTGAGGTCGTACTCGCGCCTCATATTCTTTTGTCCTCGTATTGGGCTCGCTCCCGCGGCGTGGCTCTGCGCGCTGAAATTATCCGAATGGTGTTGCCGCGGAGCGCGTAGGAAACAGCCAGCACGCGTCGCTGGGCGTCCATACCGAATGTTGCAAAGCGCTCCTCCGTGGGGCTCTCATCCAGCAAGGTGATTCCGCGGTCGTCGTCGAACACGAGCACCGCATCAAGAAATTCGATTCCGTGCTTGCGCCGGTTCGCTTCCGCCTTCTTCGGGTCCCACTCGAACTCCACCTCTCACCCCTGAGCCCGTGTACAATGTACACGCAGGCCGCCCGCTCGTCTATCGATGAACGGCCGCAATCCTGAGCCGCCTACGATCTCACGTACGGCTCGCCAAGGGCGCTGGGAGCCTGCGCTTGCCCGCCGACGCCGGCCAGCACGGCCAGCGTGAGCGCGTACGGCAGCGCCAGGAAAAGCTGGTATGGCACCGCGGTTCCCAGCGCCTGCAAGCCAAACTGAAGCGCCATCGCCGCGCCGAACAGGATTGAGGCGGCCGCCAGTCCGATCGGATTCCATCGCCCCAGTATCACGACCGCCAGCGCGACAAATCCTCGCCCCGCCGAAATTCCTTCAACGAACGTGTTTGTATACGCGAGCGTCAAGTACGCGCCGCTGAGCCCGGTGAGCACGCCCGAGACCAGCAGCGCGTGCCATCGGAGCCGCCGCACACCGAGTCCCAGCGCGTCGGCGGCTTGCGGATTCTCGCCGGCGGCGCGCAGCTCAAGGCCGTATCGGGTCTGCGAAAGCAACCACGCCAGAATCGGCACGATCGCGAAAGCCGCATAGACGATTACGTTCTGGTCGAACAGCGCGGGGCCGACAACCGGGATTCGGGCCAGCGGCCCCAGCGGTAGCGGCGCGAGTGCCTGCACGGTAAAGGCCTTGCCCGTGATTCCGAACATCCGGCGATAGAAGACGCCGGTGATTCCCAGCGCCAGGATATCGAGCGCGGTGCCGGCCACGACCTGATTGACCGCCAGATTTACCGCCAGCAGCGCCAGCGTCGCATTGATCGAGACCCCGGCGGCAATTCCCGCGAGCAATCCCAACCCCACGCTGCCGCTGAAGTAGGCGGTGGCGAGCGCGGCGAAAGCTCCGCACAGCATCGCGCCCTCGATTCCGATATTCAGCACGCCGCTCTCTTCGACCAGCAGTTCGCCCAGCGCCGCCAGCAGAATCGGCGTGGCCATGCTGATCGTCGAGCTGAGAAATGCCTCAAGCATCGGAGGCGTCCCCGACCGGACGGCAGATCGCGCGCCGGGGCGCCCGCGCTGCGTCTGATCGCGATCGCGTCGGTCAGCCGCGAGAACAGGGTCGTGTCGAAGGCGAGCAGGATCAGGATCACCATCCCCTGGATCACCTGCACCAGCACCGGCGACACGCCCTCGGCACGCTGCATCGCCTGCGAGCCGTTGTCGAGCGCGCCGAACAGCAGCGCGGTACACAACAGGCCGATCGGGTTGAGGCGCGCCAGCAGCGCGACCGCGATCGCCTCGTAGCCCCATCCGGGCGAGATCTTCTCGTACAGCCGATGGGTGATCGCGGCGATTTGCACCGCGCCGCCCAGGCCGGCCAGCGCGCCGCTGAGCGCCATCACCAGCGATGGCAAGCCGGGCGATCGGAATTCCGAAAAAGGCGCTCGCGCGGCGATTGATTCCGGCGGCGCGGAGCTGGAATCCAATTTCAGTGCGGAAAAGCAGCGCGCTGGATGCGATCGCAAGCGCCACCGCGAGCAGCATCCCGGAATTGAGCCGGCTCGGTGCAAAGAAGAGATCGAGCTGCGCGCTTTGGGCAATCGGCGTGCTCGCCGGATAAGCCCGCGAGGCTTCCATCAGCGGGCCATGCACCGCCCAGCTAAGAAGCTGCACGGCGACGAAGTTGAGCATGATCGTGCTGATCACCTCGTTGACGTTGCGGCGCGCGCGGAGCCATCCACAGATTCCGCCCCATGCGGCCCCACCGATCGCGCCGGCGGCAAGGATCAACGCGATCGCGATCGGATGGGGCAACATGCCCAGGGATGGGCCGACGGCGCCCGCCAGGAGTGCGCCGATCGTGAGCTGGCCGTCGGCGCCGATATTCCACATCGCACCCTGAAAACTGAGCGCGACGGCAAGGCCGGTGAAAACCAGCGGTGTCGCTTTGACGCAAGTGTCGGTGAACGCGAGCCAGTTGCCGAAGGCGCCCGCCCACAGCGCCGAAAATACGCCGACCGGCGACGCACCCAGGGCGAGCAGGACGATCGAGATAAGCCCGGCGGCGATCGCCAGCGCGGCGATCGGTTTCAGGAGTGAGGAGAGCATTCAGGCGACGCCCTCACCCGCCGCGCGACATGAATGTCGCGCGGCGACCTCTCCCGGTTTGCGCCTGCGGAGCAGTCCGCAGGCGCGGGAGAGGTTGGAGACCGGCGCCAGCGTCACGCCCGAAGGGCGGACGCTCATCACCACGCTCCTGCGATCAGCATGCCGAGGCGCTGGGGGTTGCGCTCTTCGGGAGGAACTTCGCGCAGGCGGCCGCGGCTTAGCACGGCCAGCCGATCGCTCAGCTTGAGCAGTTCGTCGAGGTCGCTCGACAGGAGCATCACGGCGCCGCCTGCCGACGCGAACCTTACGAGTGTGCGATGGACCTCGGCGGTTGCGCCCAGGTCGAGCCCGCGGCATACGTCGTGCGCCACCAGCACGCGAGGCTCGCTCGCCAGCGCGCGCGCAACCTCCAGGCGCTGGCGATTCCCGCCCGACAGCGAGGCGGCGGTGACCTCGGGACCGGCGGCGCGAATTCGAAATCGCGCCAGCAGGCCGCGGCACAGATCGAGCGCGCCGCGCCGGTTCAGCCATCCGCGCCGCACCAGGCGCTTTCGTATCGGGCGCGAGAGCAGCACGTTCTCCCAAAGCTCCATCCCCAGGATGAGCCCGTCGAGATCGCGATTCTGCGGTATCACCGCCATCGCGGACGTTTCTCCGGGGCGCGCACCGGGTAGCGTCACCCGCCCCGAGGTCGCCCGGCGCACGCCGGCGAGAATCTCGACCAATTCGGTCTGTCCGTTGCCGTCGACTCCCGCGATACCGGCGATCTCGCCGCGCCTGAGCGTGAAGTTCACGCTATCGAGAATTCGCCGGCCGTCGTGTTCGAGCGTGAGATCGTCGATCGCAAGCAGGGCATCGCCGTTAAGCGCAGCGTCGCCCGTTGCACGGCCGTTGCGGGACGGGTCCTCACTCGCGGCCAACTCTCCGATCATCAAGCGCGCCAGCTCTTCGACGCCGGCGCCGGCCGATTCTCTGGTCGTCACCACTCGCCCCTGCCTCATCACCGTGATTCGGTCGGCGACCGAGAGCGCCTCGGCGAGCTTGTGCGTGATCAGGATTACGATTCGGCCCTCGTCGCGAAGGCGGCGCAGCGAATCCAGAAACGGCGCCAGCTCGGCCGGTCCGAGAGCGCCGGTCGGTTCGTCGAGGATCAGCACGCGTGGATTGAAGCTCAGTGCGCGCAGCACCTCGAGCCTCACCCGCTCGGCGACCGATCGCTGCTCGACCGTGCTGCCCTTTGGCGGCAAGGCGAAGCCGATTTTCCGCGCCAACTCGCCGGCGCGCGCCGCCACGAGCTCCAGGTCGAGGCGGCGTGAATCGGGGCAGAAGCCGCCGAGCGCGAGATTCTCCTCCCAGGTGAGTCTTTCGAACAGCATCGAGCTTTGATGAACGGCGGCGATTCCCGCTCTCAGAGCACGGCCGGGAGATCCGGCCCGGAGCGGATTGCCGTCGAGCGCGAGCGTACCCGCATCGGGGCGTAGGCGGCCGGCCAGGATGTTGGCCAGGGTGGTCTTGCCCGCGCCGTTTTCACCCAGCAGGACGTGAATCTCGCCCGCGCGAGCCTCGAAGTCGGCGTCGTCAAGCGCGATCGTGCGCCCAAAGCGTTTGGATATTCGGCTTGCGGTCAGCAATCAGGCGTCGCCTGACGATTGTTGCGGCGGCACGGCGCCCAAAGCGTTTGGATATTCGGCTTGCGGTCAGCAATCAGGCGTCGCCTGACGATTGTTGCGGCGGCACGTGATGGACGCGCACGTAGTCCAGCGCCTGCTCGCGAGTACCCAACGCGCCGTCGAGCTGGAGATCCTCGACCTCCCTGAGGATTCCCTTGAACTGCGGCCCCGGCTCGAGGCCCATCGCGATGAGGTCGTCTCCATTGACCAGCGGCGGAGGCCGAAGCTCCTGGACGGTCAGACTGGCCATCGCGCGGCGGCAGAAATGGTAGTAGCCGAGGTACGAGTTCGAGGCCATTGTGTCCATCCGCGCCAATTCCAGCAGCTCGTCGAAGCCGTCTTCCGCCAGCATCCGCTTGAGGGTCGCGGGCCTCATCCGGGGCGCCATGCAAAGCCGCAGATGGTCGCGCACCAGGTAGGCCACGCGATCTTGCACGAAACGCGACCGTTTCAGCCGCCGCATGATCTCCGCCGCCATCTCGCCGCCGCGCTCGGTATGGCCGTAGAAGGTCATCTTGCCGTTGGTGATCGCGCGGCAGGGCGGCTTGGCGATGTCGTGAAGCAGCACGCCGAAGGCGAGCGTCTCGGTGCATCCCGCGTCGAGCATCGAGACCGCCAGCCGGGTGTGGACGTAGACGTCGCCCTCGGGATGGAAATTCTCGGGCTGCGCGCATCCGACCATCGCAACGACTTCGGGCAGCAGAGTCTGCATCAAACCGCTCTCTAGCATCTGATCGAGCCCGCGCGCGGCGCCGCCTTCGGTCATGATCATGACCAGCTCCTCACCGATACGCTCGGCCGCGATCGCTGTGATCGACGCGGCGGTGCGCTTGATCGCGGTCCAGGTGGCCGGGTCGATCGCGAAATCGAGGCGCGCGGCAAAGCGCACCGCGCGGAGGATTCGAAGCCGGTCTTCGTCGAAGCGCTCGTAGGGATCACCGATCGCGCGAATCAGGCCGGCACGCAGATCGCGCGTACCGCCGACCAGATCGATCACGCGGTCGCCGAGCGGATCGAAGTACATGCCGCCGATCGTGAAGTCGCGCCGGCGCGCGTCCTCCTCGATCGTGCCGAAGCGAACCGCGGAGGGACGGCGGCCGTCGGTGTACGGCGCGTCGGCGCGGAAGGTGGCCACCTCGAACTGATCGCCCGCCGCGAGCACGACGATCACGCCGAAGCGGGCGCCGACTGCGATCGTTTCGTCGAAAAGCCGCTGCACTACCTCGGGGCGGGCGTCGGTCGCGATATCGTAGTCCTTGGCGTCGACCCCGAGCATCCGATCGCGGACGCATCCGCCGGCGAAGTAGGCCTTGAAGCCCGCTTCGTGAAGGCGGCGCACGATGCTCAGCGCCTTATCTTCTTTTTCGGAGAGCACCGGAACAGTCTACATTCCGCCGCCGATCGCTGTCATATGCCTCACGCGGCTTCGCGCTCCGCGGCGCCGTAGGTCCTTCTGAATGTCTGGAGCAGCGCCATGAAGATCGAAATCACCACCGGTCCGGCGAAAAGGCCGATCGGCCCGTAAGCGTAGAGCCCGCCCGCAACCCCCAGAAACAGCGCGATAGTCGGCAACTCCGTGCCGTGCCGCATCGCCCACGGCTTGATGAAGTTGTCGATCGCGGCGACCGCGACCGAGCACCATATTACAAAACCGATCGCAGTACCCCATCCACCGGCGTAGGCGAGGTAGGCGGCGGCGGGCACCCACACCAATGCCGTGCCGCCGATCGGCATCACTCCGAACAGCGCGGTCAGAACCGAAAGAAACGCCCAATACGGCACGCCGAAAACCAGCAATCCAAGCCCAATCGTAAACGCCTGCAGGCCCGCCGTGAGCATCAGCCCGCGCATCACGGAGGAGAGCGTCTTGCGCAGCGTTTCGAACACTGCATGCTTGTCTTCCTCGTGCAGCGGAGTCAGATTGCGCAGCCCCTCGTAATAGCTCTCGCCGTCGCGCAGGAAGTAGAAGAGCACGAAGATGAGAATGGAGAAGTCCCAGATCATGGCCATCAGGTTGCGGGCCACCTCCGTCACATGCGTCGCCAGGTACTGGCTGACGAACTTCGCCGCGCTTACCGCGGCATCCTGCACATCGCGCTGCGCGATATTCATCCGCGCGAGCGACGCGTTCACCCGGTCGGCGAATGGGAGGTGCGCGGTCCAGTCCGCCAGCACCTTGCCCCAATCGGCGGTGCCGACCTTGGCGGAAACCAAAATCGAGAGCGCCTCGGCTTCCTGAGCCAGCCGCACCATGAACCAGATGGAAGGGATGATCACGATCAGCGCGGTCGCGACCGCCAACAGCGCGGCGGCCAGCGAGCGGCTCCGCACGTACCGATGGGCATGGACCATCAGGGGATTGAAAAGGAACGAGAGCAGCATCGCCCACAGGATCGGAATCAGGAACGGCTGTAGAATCTGGTACAGAAAGTAGACTATCAGGGCCAGAAAGCCGAAGAAGAAAATCTGGACGATTCGCTCGCGATCCATGGGATATCCCGAATAGGGAGCTTAGCAGAAAGTAGAGATAGTGGAACTCGATTGCCCAAAAGCAGGATTTCTGTTACCGCTTTCCCCTGCTTGTTAGGTTCCCTAAACGCCAGGCAGCTAAAAGGCACGTAGCTCAGCGGGAGAGCACTTCCCTGACACGGAAGGGGTCGGCGGTTCAATCCCGCCCGTGCCTACCAGGGCCATCGCCGCAGTCCGCCCGGCCCCCGGCGTTGACGCGACGGCTCGCATCGACGCTACAATGCGGGTATTAATCAAGATGATGCGTTCGGCAGTGTTGTCTTCCGTGAAACTTCCCGTCTCTTCTAGATGAGTTCGGAAATCACGGTCATCGTCCCAAGCGGGCAGCGCCCGGTGGCGCGCGGCGCCGGCCTGCGCTACGTGGTCCGGCGTGGCTGAGCACGGCAAGCCGATCGCGGTGAGAGTCAACGGGAAACTCGCCGACCTGAGCCGCGCGCTGGACCACGATCCCAAGGCCGAGTTGATCTACGCCGACAGCCCTGAAGGGATCGAAGTGCTGCGCCATTCGACCGCCCATCTGATGGCCCAGGCCGTCCAGTCGCTCTACCCGGGCACCCAAGTCACGATCGGGCCCGTAATCGAGGACGGATTCTTCTACGACTTCGCGCCGTCCCGGCCCTTCACTGCTGACGATCTGCCAAAGATCGAAGCGAAGATGAAAGAGCTGGCGAAGGCCGACCTCCACGTCTCCCGTATCGAGATGGATCGCGCCGAGGCGATCAAGCTGTTCGAGTCGATGGGCGAGCACTACAAGGTCGAGATCCTGAAAGGAATCGCCGAGGATCGGGTATCGATCTACAAGCAGGGCGACTGGATGGATCTCTGCCGTGGCCCGCACGTGCCCTCAACCGGGCATCTCAAGGCCTTCAAGCTCACCAGCGTGGCGGGCGCCTACTGGCGCGGCGACGAGCGCAACGCGATGCTCTCGCGGATCTATGGCACCTCCTTCCCGTCCAAGGACGCGCTGGAGGAGCATCTGAGGCTGCTCGAGCTGGCCCGCGCCCGCGACCATCGCAAGCTCGGACGCGAGATGGGGCTCTTTCTGTTCGACCCGATATCGCCGGGCGCGCCATTTTTCCTGCCCAAGGGCGCGATTATCTACAATCAGCTAGTCGAATACATTCGGCGGCTGTACCGCCGTTATGGCTTCGACGAAGTGATCACGCCGCAAATCTTCAAGAACGAGCTGTGGCAGCGCTCGGGCCATTGGGACAATTTCCGCGAGAACCTGTTCCTCACCTCCGACGGCGAGAGCGGCAAGCTCGAGCTCGACAGCAGCCCGGAAGGATGGCGGCAGGGATACGGCGTGAAGCCGATGAACTGCCCCGGCCATACCTTCATATACGCGTCGGAGAAGCGCTCTTATCGCGACCTGCCGCTGCGGATCGCCGACTTCGGCCGGGTCCATCGCGCCGAGCCCTCGGGCACGCTGCACGGCCTCACCCGGGTGCGCTCGATGGTGCAGGACGACGCGCATATTTTTTGCGCGCCGGAGCAGATTGGCGAAGAGATCGGCCTGAGCATCCAGATGGTGCGCGAGGTTTACCCCACACTGGGTTTTGACCAGCTCGAAGCGAAGGTCGCGACGATGCCGGAGAAACATCTCGGCACCGAAGAAGAATGGCGGCGCAACGAGAAGATCCTCGGCGACGCGCTCACCCAGGCCGGCATCGGATGGGAGATCAATCCCGGCGAGGGCGCTTTCTACGGCCCGAAAATAGAGTTCTACACCGCCGACGCGCTCAAGCGTGAGTGGCAGGTCGCTACTATCCAGCTCGACTTCAACATGTCCGAGCGCTTCGGACTCAAGTACACGACTGCGGCGGGCGTCGAGGCGCAGCCCGTGGTGATCCATCGCGCGATTCTGGGCTCGCTGGAGCGGTTCATCGGCGTGCTGATCGAGCATACCGGCGGCGTGCTGCCGTTCTGGCTCGCGCCCGAACAGGTGCGGGTGCTCTCGCTCAGCGAAAAGGTCGAGGACTATGCGGCCGAAATAGCGGCGACGCTCAAACGCGACGGCTTCCGCGCCAGCGCCGATTTGCGCAACGAGAAGCTCGGTTTCAAGGTGCGCGAGGCCGAACTGGCCAAGGTGCCGTACATGGCGGTAGTCGGCGAGCGCGAAGCCGCCGCGCGCACGATTTCGCTCCGGCTCCTGCGCGGAGAGAAAAGCCGCGCCCTCTCGCTCGAAGATCTGCTCCAGACACTCAAGGCTGAGCCTCTGCCGGCGTGAAGAAAATATCTTCAAGGCGCAGCCGCTTGAGTTACAATGGCGTAAATTTCAACCCGGCCCGCCGGCCCAAGGAGGTGGCTTATTCGTAGAGATTTCCGTACTCCGCCGTCGCGAGAACCCGCGATCAAAGTCAACAACCTTATCCGTGCCACGGAGGTTCGCGTGATCGACTCCGACGGCCATCAGTTGGGCGTGATGAACACGCGCGACGCGATCCGCGTGGCCGAAAGCCGCGGACTGGACCTCGTCGAGGTCGCGTCGGCCGCCCAGCCGCCGGTCTGCCGGGTCACCGACTTCGACAAATATCGCTACTCGCAGAAGAAGAAGGAGCACGACGGCCGCCGCCACGCCACCGCGAGCGCGATCAAGGAAGTGAAGATGGGCGCGCTGACCGAGAAGCACGACGTCGAGTTCAAAGTGCAGCACATCCGGCGCTTCCTAGGCGAGGGGCAGCGTGTTAAGCTCACGATTTCGTTCCGCGGCCGTCAGATGGCCCATCCCGAACTCGGGCGGAACCTGATCGCGAAGATCCTGGCGTTGGTGCAGGATGTCGCGCAGGCCGACGGCTCCAGCCGGATGGAAGGCCGGAACCTTTCGACGCTGCTGACGCCCCGGTGATTGAATAGATAGAGTGAACCGGAAAAGGCAACGCTGATGCCCAAAATCAAGACCAATCGAAGCGCCGCCAAGCGCTTCTCGGTAACCAAAGGCGGCAAGGTCAAGTACAAGCACGCCTTCTCGCGCCATCACGCGTGGGCCAAGAACCGCTCTCACAAGCGCCATCTGCGCGGCCCCGGCCAACTGAACCGGACCGACGGGGACAACATCAAGCTGCTGGTGCCCTACTTGTGAGTGCGGCCTCTGCTGATCTGAATTTGAACTGAGGAAGAACCAGGATGCCTCGCGCAAAAGGCGGCTTCAAAGCCCGCCGTCGTCACAAACGCCAGCTCAAGCTCGCTTCCGGTTTCGTCGGCGGGCGCAAACTCTATAAGCAGGCCCGCAGCACGCTGGAGAAGGGCCTCACCTACGCGTATCGCGATCGCAAGCAGAAGAAAGCGCGACTTCCGCTCGCTCTGGATCGCGCGTATCAACGCGCTGACCCGCGAGTTCGGAATGAGCTACAGCCAGTTCATGAACGGGCTCAAAAAGTCCGGCGTCGAGATGGACCGCAAGCAACTCGCGGTGCTCGCGATGGAACGCGACGGATTGTTTACCGAGCTGGTGCGCACCGCGAAGGGCGCGTTGGGCATCGCCTCAGCCCAGTAGCACGCGCCGCTTCGGTTGCGCGCCAGAAGACCATGTGTCGCCCACATGGTCTTTTGTTTTGATGGGGCAAGATCAGGGAAGAGTCGGACGACGATGAAGGAACAACTCGAGCAGATCCGGGCGCGCGCGCTCTGCCGAGCTGGGCGACGGCGCCAGCGAGGGACAGATCGAAAACGTCCGCGTGCGCGTGCTGGGACGCGGCGGCGAAATCACCGACATCATGCGCCGGATGCGCGAGGTGCCCGAATCGGAGCGCCCCGCTATCGGCCAGCTCGCCAACCAGATCAAGCGCGATATCGAGGCGCGGATCGAGGCGCTGGTGGACTCCCATCGCCTCGTGGCGCTGGAGCGATCGCTCAGCGAAGGGAGCATCGACGTGACGCTGCCCGGCGTCCGCATCCCGCGCGGACGGGTTCATCCGGTCACGCAGATCATGGAGCAGATGCTCGACATCTTTGTCGAGATGGGCTTTGAAGTGGTCTTCACGCGGGATATCGAGGACGACTTTCACAATTTCGCGGCGCTCAATTTTCCGCCCGACCATCCGGCGCGCGAGATGCAGGACAGTTTCTTCTTAAGCGGCGGGCTGCTGCTCCGCACGCACACTTCCAACGGGCAGATTCGCGTGATGGAGGGGCGCAAGCCGCCGCTGGCCGTGGTCTGTCCCGGCACCTGCTATCGGCGCGACGAGTTGAGCGTGCGCGCCTCGCCCATGTTCCACCAGATCGAAGGCTTCATGGTGGACCGAACCGGAATCGTCACGATGGCGAATCTCAAGGGCGTGCTCTCCGAGTTCGCGCGCTCGTTCTACGGCTCCGAGGTCGCGGTCCGCTTCCGGGCGAGCTACTTTCCCTTCACCGAGCCGAGCACCGAGCTCGATATCAGTTGCGTGCTCTGTAAGGGCGCGGGATGCCGGGTGTGCAAGCATTCCGGATGGACCGAAATTCTGGGCGCTGGAATGATCCATCCCAACGTCATGCGCGCGGTCGGCTACGATCCGTCGCGCTATCAGGGCTTCGCATTCGGCCTCGGCCCCGAGCGCGCAGCGTTGTTGAAACTCGGGGTCGACGACATGCGGCTGTTCTTCGAAAACGACCTGCGCTTCCTGGCGCAGTTCTAGGGAACGAGACGACAAGATGAGACGCCGAAAATTCTCTGGTAGGGGCGGGTCGAGACCCGCCGGCGCCCGGCGAACCAGGGGGCGGGTCTCGACCCGCCCCTACCAGGCCATACCAGAGGAGCTGCGATGAAAGTTCCGCTGAGCTGGATCAAGGAATTCGTCGCGATCGACGCCGATGTCGCCGAACTAAGCCGCAGGCTCACCGCCGGCGGGGTCGAGGTCGAATCCGTCGAACGCATCGAGCCGCCCTTCTCCGGAGTGATCGTCGCGAAGGTCGTAAGCGTCGGCAGACATCCCAACGCCGATCGGCTCTCGGTATGCGAAGTGGACGCGGGCACAGCCGGCCGGTTCAAAGTCGTTTGCGGCGCACCCAATGTGAAGCGCGGGATGAAGACCGCGCTCGCGACAGTCGGCGCGCAGCTCGCGCGTGGAGGCCATGGCAGCGCCGAGAAGCCCCCGCCGCTGGCAGCGTCCGAGATTCGCGGCGTGCAGTCCGAGGGAATGCTCTGCTCCGAAAGAGAGTTGGGATTCTCGGACAGTCACGCCGGTATCATAGCGCTGGAGAGCAACGCTCCGATCGGAACGGCGCTCGCCGAATACATAGGCTTGCAGGACATCGTGCTCGATATCGCGATCACCGCCAATCGCGGCGATTGTCTGTCCGTGCTCGGACTGTCGCGCGAGATCGCGGCGTTGTTCGGGGCGCGCCTCAAAGACCCCAAGCTTACATGGCCGAGCGCTCCGCAACCGGCGCAGGCGAACGACGAGATCGCCGCCACGGGACAGCCGGCCGCCGCGCTCTTGCCCTTCCCGGTCGAAATACAGGCTTCGCAGATGTGTCCGCGATACGCGGCGCTCGCGATGGATGGGATCACTATCGGTCCGTCGCCGATGTGGCTTCGGCGCAGGCTCGAGCTGTGCGGGATGCGCCCGCTCAACAATGTGGTCGACGTGACGAACTACGTGATGCTCGAGCGCGGGCAGCCGCTGCATGCCTTCGATCTCGCTCAGATTGAAGAGCGCCGGATCGTAGTCCGGCGCGCCGCCGACTATTTCCAGTTCGTCACCCTGGACAACCTGCGGCGCGACCTCGAACCGTCCGACCTGATGATCGCGGACGGACGCAAGCTGCTCGCGATCGCGGGCGTGATGGGCGGACTCAATTCCGAGGTCAGCGACGCCACCGTCGCGATTTTGATCGAAAGCGCATATTTCGACCCGATGGCGATCGCGCGAACCTCGCGCCGGCTCGGCCTTCGCAGCGAGGCCAGTTATCGCTTCGAGCGCGGCATCGACCGCCAGGGCCAGGTGCCGGCGGTGATTCGCGCCGGGTCGCTGATCGCCAGGATTGCCGGCGGGCGCAAGGCCGGAGCCATCGCCGATGTCGAGCCGATGCCGGCGCCGAAGCGCGAGATCGACTTCGACCTGAACGCGATGGCCTCGATGCTCGGCGTGGAGATTCCGGCCAACGAGGTCAAGCGGCGATTGCGCTCGCTGGGCGCGGTGGTCGAAGCGGGTGCGAAGGCGCATCTGAAGGTGTCGCCGCCTTCGTTTCGTCCCGATTTGAACGAGCAGGCCGACCTGGTCGAGGAAGTGGCGCGCCTCACCGGTCTCGAGGACGTGCCTGCCGTGCTCGCGCCGCGCCCAGCCGCACCCAGGCCCCAGAATCGTGAGCGGGCGTTCACGCGATTAACACGCGAAGTGCTCAACGGATGCGGCCTGACCGAGATCAAGACCATCGCTTTCATCGCGCCGGCGGACAATGCGAAATTTCCCGGGCTCGAGAGCGGCGTACCGGTCAAGGTGACGAATCCGCTTTCCGCCGAGTTGTCCGAGCTGCGCCTCAGCCTGATTCCGGGCCTGCTCGCGGCGCTGCGCTTCAACCTGAACCGGCAAGCCGTCGCGTTGCACGGCTTCGAGATCGCCAAGGTCTTCGCCGCCGGCGGCGAGGCGCCGGCCGAGGCCAACCATCTCGCCGCGATCAGTTACGGCGATTGCGCGCTGGCCGAGGTCGGCGCCAGGAGGGTCAAGGCGGGCTTCCTGACGCTCAAGGGAACCCTGGAGACGCTCTTTCAAGCGATCGGAATTTCGCAGCGCGTTGAATTCGAGCGCGCTGCGGCCCCGGTCACGGCATTCCTGCATCCGGGACGCGCCGCGCAAATCAAACTCGACGGCAAGGTTCTCGGCTGTCTAGGCGAGTTGCATCCGCGCGAAGCGATGCGCCTGGAGCTTACGCAGCCGTGCGCGCTCTGTGAACTTGACATCGCGCAACTCATCGCCTATGTTCTGCCGCGCAAATCGATCGAACCGCCGCCCAGATTTCCGGCCGTCGGACGCGACCTGGCGCTGGTGGTCGATCGTGACTTTCCGGCGGGAAGTGTGGTGCGAACCGTCGCACAAGTTGAGTCGCCGCTGCTCGAGGGTGTGGAGTTGTTTGACGTCTACGAGGGGGAGCCGATCGCGAGCGGGAAAAAGAGCGTCGCGCTGGCGCTCAGTTACCGGGCCAGGGATCGCACTCTGACAGACGAGGAGGTGAACCGCGCGCACGCCGCGTTGGTCGCGGAAGTCACGGCGCGCCTGGGGGCAGAGTTGCGGCAGTAGCACCAGAACGGGTTCCGATGCGCGTTCGGGGGAATTGTACGCCGCAGGGAATGACCAAAGCCGATCTCGTGGAGCTGATCTACGAGCGGGTGGGCTCTTCCAAGAAAGAAGCCTGCGAAGTGGTCGAGGTAATCTTCACGATCATCAGGGAAAGCCTGCGCCGCGGCGATAAGGTCAAGATCTCCGGCTTCGGAAGCTTCGTCGTCAACCGCAAACGGGCCCGACGCGGCCGCAATCCGCAGACCGGCGAGCCGATTACGATCGATTCCCGCGTGGTGCTGTCGTTCAAGCCGAGCCAGGTGCTCAAGCAGTCGGTAAATAACGGCTCCAAGCAGTCGTCATGAGCCGCTCTCCGCGCCGCACGGCAGCGCGGCCCTCAGGATCAAAGCGCCCGTCCCGGCCCGCTTCCGCCCGATCCGAAACGGGGCTCAAGATCGGCGACGCCGCGCAGGCAGTAGGCGTGAAGCCGTTCGTGCTGAGGTTCTGGGAGACCCAGTTTGCCTTCCTGAAGCCGAGTCATGCCCGATTCAAGCATCGGGTGTACGAGCCCGCGGACATCGAGAACCTGAAACTGGTGAAGCGGCTGCTGCACGAGGAACGGTTCACGATCGAGGGCGCGAAGAAGCATCTGCGTCAGTTCGGGCTGGAACAGGTGCGCAACGAGCTCGAGGCGGGTCCGGCGCGTCCCGCCAAACGCAATAGCGGGGAGTCGGAGCCGGCGCCCGCACTGCGTCAGGCACTCGCAGACATCCGTCGCGAGCTGGTGACGTTGCAGAAGCTGCTTGGGGAGTAGAGTGATGCGACCCAGACCCAACAAACGCCAGTTTTGGGAAATAGGACCGGTGACGGGGACGTAGTTCCAACCTCTCCCGCGCCTGCGGACTATTCCGCAGGCGCAAGCCGGGAGAGGTCGCCGCGCGACTATGTCGCGCGGCGGGTGAGGGCGCTATCTCACCCGCTCGCCAGCGTGAGAGAGTACGAGAGCATCCGTCAGTCGGCCAGCGGGGGATTCTCCAGCAGCTCGGCATTGGCGACCGGGCGTGAGTTGCGGCGCGCCGGCGCGAGCGCTGATTCGCGGCCGGCGGCGGGCTTCGCGCCGAGCGGGATCAGCTCCAGCTCCTGCGCGCATTGTTCGACCGCGCGGTAGGTGCGCTTGAGGGCCTCGGACGCCTCGCTGACCGCGATCGCTCCGGCGGCAAGCGTCAGCATCGCGGTGATGATCGCGGTCTTGTCCATCGCGAGCAGCGCTGCGGCTGCAGTTGCGATGCTTCCCGCGACGATCGCGAGCAGGCTCAGGCGGCTCATCCGCACGCGCATCAGGACCAGCGTTCTGAGCTTCATGCCGCCATGCTCTTCCTCGGCGGTCTTGATCTCGACCGCAGCCAGCGGACCGGGCCGGACCTGGAGGTCGAAGTCATTCCATCCGCGATCGGTGATCGCGGGATATCCAGCGCGAGCCAGAAGTCTTTGCAGCTTCTCCAGCAGACTGTCGCGAGTCGTATACGCCTCGTTCCAGTACGAGAGGCGAATCGAGCGCGAGAGCAGGCTCACTTGCGGCCTTTGGCGCGGCGCGCCTTCGCCGAATGCGCGAGTACCCATCGCCCGCTTGATTCTCAGCTTGTAACGAGTCATCGCACGCACCATCGGGCCGCTGTACGCGAGCCACGCGACCAACATTCGCGAGACCAAACCGTCATGGCATTTCTCCAGCGGAGCGCTCCGCGCATAATACATCGCCCAGACCGGACCCAGCGCGAGTATCGCCAGGGCGGGAATGATCGAAACCCCGCACGCGATCGAAGCGATCAGAATCAACATGCCCGCGAGGTCCCATTCGAGCGTCTGCGGCAGGAAGTTGAGCAGACCCAGGACCGGTTCGTATACGGTCTGGAGCGGCGTACTAGCGGCGCTCCAGCGGACGCGCTTGGCGCTGCCGCCCGGCATCGTGCGCGCCAGGCCCGGAATCGTTCCCTTCCATTTGATCTGCCCGAGTCCGTTGAAACGTTCGGGGTACTTCGCGTAAAGCATCGCCTCGGCCCGGCCGTAGCCGCGCTGCTGGCCGTAGTAGGCTTTCACCGTGTTGCGCCGGAAATGCCAGACGAAAGCGGCGGGACAGAAGCCTAGGCGCAACCCGCCGTCGAGCATCCGCCAGCAGATATCGAACGTCGTCGCCGGCTGAGGTGAATTGCGGATCGAAGCCGCCGACTTCGAGCAGCGCCGACTTGCTGAAGACCATGTTGCATCCAGCCAGATGCTCGGCGCGATCCTCGGCGGTCAGAACGTGACACGGCGCGCCCGGCGACGCGGCGACGCATCCCTCGACACGGCCCTCTTCATGTGGGGCGTAGTTGGGACCTCCGCAGCCGTCGAAACCGCCTTCGACCATCGCGCGTACCATGAAGGTGAGCCAGTGCGGATCTACAACGCAGTCCGAATCGGTATAGGCGATCAGCTCGCCGCGCGCGGCATGCATCCCGACGTTACGGGCAACGCTGAGTCCGCGGTTGGGTTGGCGAATAAGCCGGAACTCGGGGAAGTCCATCGAGATTTCGGCGGTGCGATCGCGCGAGCCGTCGTCGACGATGACCACTTCGTAGTTCGGGTAGTCGAGCTTGCGCAGCGATTCGAGGCACGGCCGCATCGTGCGCTCGGCGTTGTACGCGCAGATGACAACCGAGACCATCGGGGTGCGCGCGGGACGCGGCGGGCAGCTTCCGTTGAGGGTCAGGAAGGGCATCAACTCGGCGGCCGTCAGCATTTTGATTTCCATCAGGTCCACGCGCGGAACGCTCCGCACGATCGGAGCCACTACCCCGCCGGCGCCGAGGCCGAATGCGCACGCGACCAGGTCGTCCTGGTCGGCCATCGCCTGTTCGAACTCGATTACGATCGGGCGCGCCTCGGCCAGGTTGTGCAAGCCGGTCACGTATTCCTTGAGATCGGCCGGGCTCAGCGGCGGAACGACGCTGTAGATGAGATCTTCTTCGAGAAGGGAACAGGCGCGGGTCGATGGGCGATGCTTGACGGCAAACAGACTTTCGGGAGCGGCGCTGCGGAGAGCGGTCATCAGGCTGCGAAGCCGCCGCCGGAAGGCTTCGAGCCCGTGCAGCTTGAGAAAGTCCTCGGTGACCGGACAATCGATCAGATAGCCGCTCAGACCCGGACGCCCGTTGAAGGCGCGGAGCAGCTCGCAGAGCCGAGCCTTCGCAGTGCGAAGGCTCTTGCGATCCAAAAGCGAAGCGGGCGCGACTCCAAGCTCGACCATCGTGCACAGTCCTGCCTGCGCAGCCAGGTCCATCACTGCGTCGGCGTCAACCTCCCGCACGATCAGGCTCGTCGTGTGCGCCTCGGCGAGCTTGTCGAAGCGATCGCGAAGGGCGAGCCTCTTGGACAGGTCTAGCTGCGATGTAATGTGCTCGAGGCGGACAGCTTTGAAAAAGAACTTGTGTCCGGAGCGCGAGAGGAACTTTCCGAATGTGGTCAGAGGGCTGCTTTCGGTAATCTGCATTTCCTTTGATGGCGTGGCGCCGATGACCGACAGAGCCAAACCCATGCCATCGTGAAACGCGTTTGATTACGGGCGATTAGCCAATCGCGTCCGATCGGCGCTAACCAATTTGGGGTTATCGCTCGACGTTTTGCGGGTCTGCGACCCCGGCTGACTCGACGAGTTTGCAGACCGCAGAGGCAAGGTTGACCCGTTGGTTGCGAGAGCGTCGTGCCGGGAGGTTGGTGCCACGCGGCCCTAGCCTCACTATTTCGCGGGTGTTATATCTCCGCGAAGTAGCGCGAAAATTGTGTCAGCTTCCCTGCAAATCGCGAATCCAGGACTTTTGCCCCAAAGCGTCCTCTTCACGCCGACGGAATTATGAGATCAGAAAAACGCTGTGGATGTGGTCGTAGCGCCAAGGCGCCGGTCACTCGAACCGCCGATGACACTCCGATCAACCCGACTCCCGAGGAGTTGCAGTCCATCCGGAAGGAACTGTCGAAAATCGAGACGCCGCTGTCGGCGATGTTCGGCGAAGCCTACGCACGCGGCCCGATCAGCGAGAAAGCGATGGCCGGGGCGGCGGACCTTATCGACGATCATTTCGACGCTATCGTCCATGAGTGGGGAATTGCGGTTGAGACGATATTCGGATCCGAAAAACGGGACTTCGACAGCTCCGGCCGCAACGCCCTGATCCGGTTCGTGGCTCGCCTGCGCGACCGCGACGACATCACGACCTACGTATTCCTGCGCAAGCATTGCCAGGAGGGGATGCTTTCTCGCGCGCTGCCGTCGCAATTCAACGTGGTACACATCGCGCTCAAGCAAATTATCCTCGACCACGTGAAAGCGGCTCTGCGCGGGCCGAAAATGGAAGTGGTCAGAGACGCCACGGTCGCCGCGATCGACGAGCGGCGCCTGATGGTCGCGCAGTTCTATATCGAGTCGCGGGAACGGGCGTTGCGCGCATCCGAGGAGAAATATCGCAACTCGATCAACCACGCGCCCGACCCGATGTACGACATCGATCCGGAAACGATGATGGTGATCGGCGCAAATTCGGCCGCCGAACGGCTTCATCAGATCGAGGCCGGCCACAAGAACTTCTCGCCGGTCGGGATGCGGGTGGTCGATCTTTGTCCCGTCGACATGCAGGCCGGAGTGCTCAAGCATTTCGCGCAGGTGATGGAAAACGGCTCGGATGAAACCCTGGACTTTCCGATCGGGCCGCTGTTCTTCGACGTTCATTCCGCGCTGATCCCCTACGGCAACAAAAGGTTCATCCAGATGATCCTTCACGACGTGACGCATCGCCGCGAAATGCTGGACCAGCTGCTCAAGACCGAGCGGCTGGCGGTGGCCGGAACCTTTGCGGCCGGGGTCGCGCACGAGGTGAACAATCCGCTGGCCTCGATCTCGTCGCTGGTGCAGTCGCTGCTCTCCGGCGAGGCCGAGGCGGCGCGCCGATCGAGCCTGCATACGATTCTCTCGCAGATCACTCGCATCTCCACCACGCTCAAGGATCTGGTCAACTTCGCGCGGCCCTCCGGCGCGCAGAAGAAGGTCCTGAACCTCAACGACCTGATCACCGAGACCCTGCGCCTGGCCGCCTACAACAAACGCTTCGACGGAATCCAGATCGAGTCTTCGCTCGCGCCCGACCTGAAACGGGTCTTTGCGGGAGACAACGAGATCCAGCAGGTGCTGCTCAACCTGCTGCTCAACGCCGCCGATGCCACCCAGCGCGACGGCGGAGTAATCCGCGTGGTCGCCGAAAACCAGGGTCACAACGGCGACCGCAGCAAGCGGGTGGTCGTACGCGTGATCGACAACGGCATCGGAATTCCACGGGACGACCTCGAACGCGTGTTCGATCCTTTCTTCACGACCAAGCCCGCCGGGTCGGGCTCGGGTCTGGGACTCTCGCTGTGCCAGCGAATCATCCTCGCCAACCGAGGCTCGATCCAGGTCGCCAGCGAGATTGGAAAGGGGACCACCATCACGATTTCCCTGCCGGTGCACGAAGGCGAACCGGATCAAGACGCCGCCGCGCTCCGATGAACGCATGAACGCCGACTCCGATTTCGCTTCATCGCGGCGCTCGCCGTACCGCATACTCGTCGTCGAGGACGAGCAGTTGATGCGCTCGATAATCGCGCAACTGCTCCGCAGCGAAGGCCACGAGGTAATCGAGGCGCACGCCGCCGAAGTCGCGCTCCAGATCTTCGCGAAAGAGAAGATCGACCTCGCGATTCTGGACGTCAACCTGGGCCAGGGCGGCAGCGGGCTGGACCTGCTGGGCAAGATTCGCGACCTCGATCCCGAGGTGATGGGCATCATCCTGACTGCCTATGCGAGCGTCGAGTCGGCGGTCAACGCGCTGCGCAAGGGCGCCTACGACTACCTGACCAAGCCGTTCGCCAACGACCACCTCAAGGCGGTGGTCCGCAACGCGCTGGCGCAGAAGTCGCTGTTTCATGAGAACCGGTTTCTGCGGCGCGAGCTGCGCGACAAATACCGCTTCGAGAACATCATCGGCAAAAGCGACGCGATCGAGAAGGTCTTCGGGATTATGGAGAAGGTTGCGCGCACCGACGCCAGCGTGTTGATCACGGGCGAGTCCGGCACCGGCAAGGAGCTGGTGGCGCGCGCGATCCATTTCAGCTCGGAGCGCGCCAACGGGCGTTTTCTGCCGATCAACTGCGGCGCGTTGCCCGAGAATCTGCTCGAGAGCGAATTGTTCGGTTACAAGCGCGGCGCTTTCACCGGCGCGGCGCAGGACAAGATCGGGCTGCTGAAGGCGGCCGACAAGGGCACCGTGTTCTTCGACGAGATCGGCGAGTTGCCGCTCGCGCTCCAGGTCAAGTTGTTGCGCGCGCTCCAGGAGCGGGAATGCTATCCGCTCGGCTCGAACGAACCGGTCGGGTTCGATGTCCGCGTGCTATGCGCGACCAATCGCGACCTCGACAAGGAAGTCAAAGCCGGCCATTTCCGCGAAGAGCTGCTCTACCGAATCAACGTGATCAACCTCACGCTGCCGCCGCTGCGCGATCGCGACGACGACATCGCATTGCTCGCCAATCACTTTTTGCGCAAGTACGAGAAGTCGCTCGGGCGGACCGGGATGCGATTCTCCAAGGGTGCGATGCACCTGCTCGTGAGCTATCAGTGGCCGGGCAATGTCCGCGAGCTGGAGAACACCGTCGAGCGCGCCGCGATACTGGCCGAGACCGACGTGATCCACTCGCACGATTTGCCCGACAAGCTGCGCGACTCCTCCGCGCCGTCGCCGGCGCTCGACTCCACCGACATGACGCTGGAGGAGCTGGAGCGCGAGCACATCCGCCGTATCCTGGCCACGGCCGAGGGCGACAAGGCCAAGGCCGCGCGGATGCTCGGGATCCATCTCTCGACACTGTACCGCAAGGTGCAGCGCTACCGGCTCGACTCCGAACCCGGCAGCGAAGCTCCGCCGCACGCCGCCGCGAGCAGCGGCTAGAATCTGCCCGCGTCGGCAACCGATGCCGCAACTCTCTATCATCTGGCTGGTCTCTCCCGATCCGGTCGCGGTCGATTCTCGCGCGGCAGCGCTGACGGCCGCCGGCTACCGCGTGATCGGCGGGCCGTGGAGCGCCCCGGCGATCGCGAGAGAGAAAGCGCAGCCCCCGGCAGCGGTGATCGTCGATCTCTCGCGCTCGCCCTCGTTTGGCCGCGATGTCGCAATCGCGATGAGGTCCCATCGGGCGCTGCTCACCGTGCCGTTCCTGCTCGCGGGCGGGACGACCGAAAGCGTGGCGCGTATCAAGTCGTTTCTGCCCGACGCTGTCGAGGCGGACTGGCATCGGATGCCCGCGATGGTGCGCGCAGCGATCGGCAATCCGCCCCGCAAGCCGGCGCGCCAACTTTCAGTCTTCGCGGCCTACGAAGGAACGCCGCTGCCGAAGAAGCTCGGTATCAAGGCGGGCAGCGCGGTCGCGCTCGTGAACGCGCCGCCGCGGCTGGAGGATACGCTCGGACCGCTGCCAGAGGGCGCCCGGCTTTCGAGAAACGCGCGTGGCACACGCGACCTGACGCTCTGGTTCGCGCGGTCGGACCAGGAGTTGAATGCCAAAGTCGCCGCGATGGTAAAATTCGCCGACCGCGGCAGCTTGTGGATCATGTGGTCCAAAACCGCGAAAGCCGGCCTGAATCAAGTTGCCGTGCGCAAAGCGGGATTGGCCTGCGGACTGGTCGATTTCAAGATCAGCCGCATCGACGACGAGTGGGCGGGCCTGCGTTTCACGCAGCGCAGGTGAGGAGCGTGAAGTGGCGCCCGACGCGCCTCCTTAACCGCGCCCCACCGTCCAGTGGTATTGACCCGTACCACAAGCTAGACTTGACGGCGGAGTTGGTGCCCCTGGCAACTCCTGAGACAAATATGGATATCTTCGCGCCATCTCATCTGCTGGTCCTGCTGCTGATCGTCCTGATCATCTTTGGGCCGAGCAAACTCGGCGACGTAGGCGGCGCTTTGGGCAAGGCCTTCAAGGACTTCAAGAAGGCGATCAACGAAGACGAGCCCAAGCCCGCGGCCAAGACCGCCGAGGCCAAGCCCGTCGAGCCCGCCGACAAACCGTCCTGATTTCCGCCTGTCTGTTACTCCCGGATTCTTCGTCTTACGCCTCTCCCTGGCCTGACCAGGGAGAGGGCGGCAAGCATTTGTGTCGCCGGGTGAGGGTTCTTCCAGCTCTACATTTGGTAGCCGACAGAAGCCGTGTGTTTATGCCGGAGTGAATCTGTAAGCCGGGTTCTGTGCCCTTGCGGGCGGCGATCATTCTTCTGGGCCGCGCGATTGCTCGCCGGCTCAAGCGACCATACCCGAGGGATTACGAGCGGGCCACTCTACCCTCCTATTTGGTCTTGCTCCGGGTGGGGTTTGACATGCGCGCGCGATCACTCGCGCGCCGGTGGGCTCTTACCCCGCCGTTTCACCCTTGCCCTTTCGGGCGGTCTGTTTTCTGTGCCACTTTCCGCGAATCGCTTCGCGCCGTCGTTAGCGGCCACCCTGCCCTGTGGAGCCCGGACTTTCCTCCCCTCGCGGGGCGATCGCCCGATTCACTCCGGCATCGACAATTGTAGCACTGCTGCGCGCCGAACTGTCATCGGCCGCGCGTACTTTCATTCTCTCCGAATCAAGCCTGAAAGGGCGACGCCGAACGTCGTGGACAGTATCCACCCTGCAAGAATGTGAATCCAAAGATATATGCGCAGCAGCGAGCCCGGTCCAAAATAAAAGGGCGCCTGTAGCCATTTGTCCCCCAGTTGGGGAGTCGGCGCCCAATTCTTGTTCTGCTGCAGGTCGAGAAGCGGCACGAAGGTCTCCAGCGAATACGCTATGCAGTTGAAGGGTTGGTATTGCGGGGGCGGCTTCCCCGATTTCTTCCAGCACAGATAGGCTTGCGCGTCGGTAGGCGCAATGAGTCCATCGCAGTAGCCCGCGCCGAAGAGACCGATGCCGAGCAAGCAGAACAAGCCAATCGAGAAAAGCGCTTTGTAGGGTTCGTATCCATAGCCGATCGTGCCCTTGAGAAGGCACTTGCGAAATCTCAACACGCTATTCCGGGCCCCCTGCGCCTCTCTTATCAATGCGTCGTGTCTGGCTTCTTCGCTGGCAATCCGCACCGTTCTGCTATCGGTCTCGCGGCCTGCCTGTTCCAGGACGTGAGCCAGTTGACGGTACGGCTGCGGCCTGTAGCGTGGGCCTTGATTGCGGAGCCATTGCAAACGGGCCTCGGCGCTGGCCCGATCGTCTTCGATACTGCCGTAGACCAGGCCGTCCAGGTCCAGATTTCCTTTGACCGGCCAACTCTCCCCGTCATCGGACAGCGCGCCGATCGAAGCGCGCGCGAGCTCCAGGCGGTTGGGATGCCCACCCCAAGGCGGCGGTTTTTCCCAGCGAGGCTTGTAACGCAAAGTCCCCTCGAGTTTGAGATTAGACGCGAGCAGACCGCTCGGGTCACCAACAAAGGTGGGCTCGAAGTGTAAGAAGCCTGCTACTTGCGCTGATCTGAAGGTGACCAGGCCCTTCAGCGACAATTCGAGTCCAAGAGTCGGATTTCCAAAAGTCGCATTCCCTCTGATCACGGAGGCGTCCGCACAGAGCGCCACGAGGTCCCCGGAAGACGCAGCAAGCGCTTCACTGCCGAGCGTCCCGATGCAATCGAGGGAGCCGATCTCGGAATGCGACAGATCGACCTGGCCGCGCGCTTCGAAGTTTCCGGTGAGTGCTATACCGCCCTCTATCTTCGCTTTTTGCAGATTGAGCGCGAGACCGTCAGCATGGTAGAAGCATCCTCCTTTTGCGTTCAGAAACCCTCGAATCTGGGCGCGGGTGAATTGGACACCTCCTTTCGCGCAAAACCTTTGACGGTTGTCATCCGTGCTCAGGAAAACATTTCCACCGATTTTGGCCCCAGAAGCACTAAGGGCAATCCCGCCGAAATTGAAGAACAGTCCCCCGGTGCATTCGAGATAGTTCCCGATCTCGATTCCGGTCAGGTCGACCGCACCAACCGCGATGAACCCCGAATTCAGGAAAGTGTGGCCGTCGACTTTTGCACCGTTTGCGAGCAACGCCACTTTGCCCGCATTTAGAAATCGCGCGCCCGCGCAGGTCAGAGTGCCGTGGATCTGAGCGTCTTCCAGGTTCAGGCAAGCATCGCCACTGTCCGCGGCCTTTTCTTTACCGAAGACGCCGCGATCTGCGATGGAGAAGCGCCCGCGCCTACAGTCCAATCCGCCGCCGATCTGCGCTCCTCGCAATCTCACTTCGCCTTCGGCTCGGAAACTCTCGTTCATGTAGACAATGCCCTGAATCTTGATCCCCTCGGCGTCTAAAGCGACACGGGCCGGGCTGATGAAGTTGCCTCCTGTACAGTTGAGCTCCCCGCCTGCTTCCGCGCCACGCAGCTTGACCACACCGTCCGCCCGAAAGCTTCCGCGCAGGAAAACCCTTGCACCGACCCTCAGACCATCGCCGTTGAGCGCAGTCCGCCCGGGATTGTGCAGGCGGGCACCTTCGCAGTGCAGGTCGCCGCCGATTCGGGCGCTAACCAGATTCACCTCGCCGCACGCGTTGAAGCCGTTGCGAAGCAATAGGCTGCCGTCGACCCGTCCTCCCTCAACGCTCAGAACCCGGCCCGACGGATTGAAAAAGACACCGCCCACGCAGTTCAAGTCGGCGCCAATCTGAGCGCTGTCCAGATCCACCTCGCCGCGCGCGATGAAATAATCCATGTGGCGATTGGCGCGCTCGCTCGCACCGAGACGGACACTGCGTCCGACTTTCACAGCCGACGCCCGGATTGCGGTTTTCTCAGGGTTGATAAAACGTCCGCCTGCGAGATCCAGATCGCCCGTGATCTCGGCGTCAAAGAGATTTACCTCTCCGCGGACCCGAGAGCCTGCACCGAGCAGGAGGTTGCCGCGAACTTTCAAACGGCGTGCGGAAATCGGCCCTATCCAACTGCCTAAAAAATTGAGCGCGCCGGTCTCCGCGAAGTACAATTCGATGCCGTCTGGAATCGAGCATCGCGAGAGGCGAATGGGAAAGCTCAGTCTTGAGTAGCCCAGGTTCAGCCTCCCGACAATACTTACTACGCCGATAGCCAGACCGCTGGCGTGGACATGACCCGTCGCTTGGGAGTCCTTGCAGAGCCATCGGATAAGTTCGGCTCGTACTCGCCGCTCATTCCCCCACTGGCCCGCCATCGCCGGGTCGTTGTCCGGATCCCAATGATTCTTGGGGTCGTTCCCGAATCCGCACCAGGCGAGATCGCCGGCCGGGGCAGCGCGAATCACCCGCAACTCGGCTGGGGTCAGATCAGCGAACGTTCTTCGAGCGAGTCCCTCGAGTTCGTGCATCGGTTCCCCCTTGCGCACATGGGCGGCTACCGCCGGTGTTCCCCCTATATATGCGGATCTCGCAGTGGTTCAGCTTTCGCAGTAGAGGATACGCTGGCAGTTCGGACAGAAGTGAATCTTGTCCAGGCGCTGAATCTCGTTATGAAGCTGCGGCGGGATTTTCATCCGGCAGCCCTGGCAGGTTCCCGCTTTGACCGGGACCACCGCGAGTCCGGCGCGACGGCTGAAGATCATCTCGTAGCGCTGGCGCAGCCCCGCATCGATCCCGGCCGCGATCGCGTCGCGCTCGGCGCGCTGCCTGACGAGCGCGGTCTTGACCTCCTCGACCTGTCCTGCGATTTGCTTCTCGGCCGCGAGCAGCTCGGCGCGCTTTTTCGCGACCAGCTCGGTGAGCTCCTTGATTCGCGGCGCGCGTTGTTCGGCCGCTTCCATCTGGACGAGCACCTCGCCCTCCAGGCGCTGGTTGCTTTCCTTCAGCGTCTCGACTTCATGGCCGACCGCCTGGAGCTCCTTGTCATTCCTGATGAGATTGAGACGCATCCGATGGTTGCGGATGTTGGCTTCGCCCTCGGCCAGCTCGAGCTCCTGTTGCTTGCGAGCGAGCAAAGCCTGCTTGTCCTCTTCGGTCAACCGTTCGAGCTCGGCCGCGGTTTTGGTTGCGTCGTCGCGAAGCTGTTCGACTCGGGCGCTGATCGTGGCCAACGACTCTTCAAGCTCCCGCAAGCGCCGGTCGAGGGTTTGAAGGTGCGTCAGCCGGTTTAGCTCTTCGCGCAATTCTTCACCATTTCCCGTTCATTGGCTTGATGTCCGTATCCGATAAGACGCGTTGCCGATTGGATGGGCCCACCAGGATTTGAACCTGGGACCAGCCGGTTATGAGCCGGCAGCTCTGAACCAGGCTGAGCTATGGGCCCTCGCAGAGGCATCGGACGAGATCGGATGGTACCAACTTTGGCCGTCCGTTTTAAGAGATGGGCCGAGGAAGAATCGGATTGACAACGCCGCGATTTCGTTTCAGTCGCTCCGATGCTCCTCGCGTCTCACCGCGATCAGCGATTGAACCGCCGCCACCGACTCGGCGGTGTCGGCGGGCGTTGCTCCACGCCGATGCAGGTCGATTTCGCGCTCGCGCCGCACGCGCTCTATCACGCCGAGACATCCCTCGAGCAGTTTGCGCGCCTCTTTTGGATCATCCATCGCGGAGCCGACGATCAGCGCGCTGAGCCTGCTCTGCTGTTCGTCCGACAGGCGCTCAGCGAGATGGGTCTCGATCTCGCCGCGGGCTTGATTAGATTGGCTGGATCGGCACAGCTCGCCGAGCGCCGCTGCGAGGTTGGCGTCAGCGAAAGCGGCGGTCGGCGCCGCCTGCAGAATCGTCTCGCGCAGCTCTTCGCGCGCCATCGCGATCGCGAGCAACCCGATCTCGGCCTCCGCAAGCGGGTCCGCGCGCGACGGCCTCGGCGGCGCCGATTCGACACGGCGCTCGCGCGCGCCGCGCGAATCGTGCCGGCTCGCCTCGCGTCGGAGAACTTCCTCGCCGACTCCGATCGAGTCGGCGGCCTTGCGCGCCAGCAAATCGAACTCGAACGGGTTCGCGACCATGCGCAGCATCTCGGCCACTCGCTGGGCGGCACGCGCGCGTTCCTCCAGCGATCCACGCGCGGCAGCCGCCTGCTCGCCGATAAAGTAGTCGATCAGCAATTGCGACGATTCAATCAACTCGCCGAAGCCGGCGGCGCCCTTGTCGCGGATCAGCGTGTCGGGATCGAAACCGGTCGGGATGAAAATCCCGCGCCCGAGCAGTCCCGCGGCGAGAAAAACTTCGAGCGCGCGCAGCGAGGCTTTGCGGCCCGCCGCGTCGCCGTCGAAACAGGCGATCACGTTGCGGGTGTGGCGTCCGAGCAGCCGCAACTGATCGACGGTCAGCGAGGTGCCGAGGCTCGCGACAACTTCCTTGAATCCGGCGGCCCAGACCGCGATCGCGTCGAGGTAGCCCTCCACCACGATCGCGCGATCGTTCTTCGCGATCGCCTGCCGAGCTTCGTAAAGCCCGTAGAGGTTGCGCGCTTTGGAGTAGAGCGGCGACTCGGCCGAATTGATGTACTTGGGCAGCCGATCGTCGAGTACGCGGCCGCCGAATGCGATCGTACGGCCCTGCACGTCGCGAATCGGGAACATCAGCCGCGCACGGAACATGTCGTATGGACCGCCCGCGTCCTGCTTGACCAGGCCGAGCTTACCGCCCGCGTCGAGCAGCCCGCGCTTCTCGAGCGCCCGGGTCAGCGACCCGGCGCGGGCCGGCGCGAATCCGAGCTTGAATGTGCGCGCGGTATCGTCCGCGACGCCGCGCGACTTGAGGTAGTCGCGAGCCGGCGCGCCGTCGGGATGGTTCCACAACACGTGCGCGAAGAAGTCGGAGGCGACCTCGTTGGCGCGGAACAGCGAATCGCGCTCGCCCGGTTTCGCGCCGCTCTCGCCGCGCTCGGGCAGCGCGATCCCGTAGCGAGCCGCGAGCGAACGTATCGCCTCGGGGAAGCTCAGCCCCTCGATTCGCATCACGAAGTTGAACACGGTGCCGCCGGCGCCGCATCCGAAGCAGTAAAAAAAGCCGCGATCCGGACTGACCGAAAACGACGGCGTTTTCTCATTATGAAACGGGCAGAGCCCGATAAAGCGATTGCCCACGCGCCGCAGCCGCACCTGCGCGCCGATCACCTCGACGATATCGGCGCGGCTGCGAAGCTCCTCGATTTTGTCCTGCGCGAACGCCACGATTTTTTTCTCAGCGACTTCTCACGCGACCGCAGCGCGCAATCGCTCGGGATAATTCGTCATGATGCCGTCGACGCCGTTGTGCGCCAACGCGCGCATCGCCGCGGGCGCATCGACGGTCCACACGTAAACCTTGAGCCCGTTGCGATGGGCCTGCTCGCAAAGCGCCGGCGTCGCGAGACCGAACAGCGGATTGATCGCCGCGACGCGACGTGCGATCGCCTCGGCGATAAGCTGCTGCGGTTTTTTCGAGGCCAGCAGGCCGATGCGAATCGCCGGCTCGATCTCGCGCGCGCGCCAGAGCAACTCCCATTCGAAGCTCGATATCATCGAGGTATCGAGCACCCGATGCGAGCGCATCAGCTCGCATACCTGCTGCTCCGAGTTCTTCGCCTTCAACTCGATATTGAGTGTGCATCGGTCTTTGACCGCGGCGAGGACTTCGTCGAGCGTCGGGATGCGCTCGCCTGCGAACTTGCGATCGAACCAGGCGCCCGCGTCCAGCCGCTTCAACTCCGCCAGCGTCATCGCCGCGACCGGGCCGTGTCCGTCGCTGGTGCGATCGACGGTCTCGTCGTGGATCACGACCGCAACGCCGTCGCGCGTCATCTGCACGTCCAGCTCGCACATGTCCGCGCCCGACTCGATCGCGGCGCGAAACGAACTGAGAGTGTTCTCCGGAAAATTACCGCTCGCGCCGCGATGTCCTATGTTCAGGAGGCCGGACCTCATGCCACTGATGTGATTGTACCGCCTCACAGCCCAAGGCCAAAACCGCCGCCGTGGTTCGTTCCACAAGTATGCCGCGGGCGCGCGAATCCGAAATGGCAATTTCGGCGCAATCGTCGTAGTATTTCAGGCGTTCGGCACGCGAGATTCGGATCCGGTGGATCGAACACGCGCGACGAGACGCGATAGATCAGACAATTGGGTGACGACCTCCGCCAGGCGAGGCGTCAACGGGAGAACCACATTATGCACGTCGGAATGGCAGTCATCTTCCAGGGACAAGGCGAGAACCGCAGCGACCGCGAGGTCTATCGCAACGAGCTTCGGCTGGGAGACCTGGCCGAGCCGCTGGGCTTCGAATCGCTGTGGGGCGTCGAGCATCACTTCACCGACTACACGATGTGTCCCGACGTGCTGCAATACCTCACCTACTTCGCGGGCCGCACGCAGAAGCTTCAACTTGGCTCGATGGTGGTCGTGCTGCCGTGGCACAGTCCGATTCGAGTCGCCGAGCAGGTCACGATGCTCGACCATTTCTCCAACGGCCGTTTCATCTTCGGGATCGGCCGCGGACTGGGCAGGGTCGAGTTCGAGGGCTTCCACCTCAATCAGGAAGACAGCCGCGAGTTCTTCACCGAGTCCGCGCAGATGATCCTGCACGGGCTGGAGACCGGGTACTGCGAATTCGACGGCAAGCTGGTCAAGCAGACCAAGCGCTATCTGCGGCCCGCGCCGTTCAAGTCGTTTCGCGGACGCACCTACGCGGCGGCGGTATCGCCCGAGTCGTCGGCGATCATGGCCAAGCTCGGCGTCGGCCTGCTGATCATTCCGCAGAAGCCGTGGGACGCGGTCACCAACGAGCTGAACGATTACCGGCGCATCTATCGCGAGGTGAACCACGCCGACGCGCCGCCGCCGATCAATGCGGGATGGGTGATCTGCGACCGCAATGCCGATCGCGCACGCGAGATGGCGTACAAGTATATCGGCGCGTACTGGTACTCGGTGGCCCGCCATTACGAGCTCAAGGGAACCCATCTGCTGAACATGCGCGGCTACGAATCGTACAGCCGGATGCAGCAGATAATGAACGCGCCGGGCGGCGTCGACGCGATGGTCGAGTTCTTCCTCGGGCTGCAAATCTGGGGAACGCCCGAGCAGTGCTACAACCGAATCGTGGAGGTCGCGGATCGCACCGGCGGCGAGGCCTTCAACGGAGTCTTCAGCTACGGCGGGATGCCCTACGATTACGCGGAACAGAACCTCCGCACCTTCGCCAAAGAAGTGATGCCGGAGCTGAAAAAGCGCATCCCCGTCGAGCAGCAGGTAATCGCGCGCGCGGGCGTCGGTCCCGCCGCCCGGGAGGAAGCCTTCCGCCTGCCGGTGTAGCACGGCGTTGAGGAAGTCTTTCGATGTCGAACGATCGCGGGCGCCCTCGAAACCGGGGGCGCTCACGTCTTCTACGAAGATGCCGCGAGCCACTGGCAAAGCCGGGCGCTTCGTGAAGGCCGTGTTCCGGACGCCGGCCGCGATGGCGGACGAAGCGGCTGGATTGCTCGTCGCGCGCGGCGCGATCGGATGTGCGGTTGCGCAATCCTTCAGGCCGGGCGTGAAGCCGCCGAAGGTCGTCTCGCTGGAGGCCTTCTTCACTCGCGTGACCCAATCGCAGCTTGCCGGGCTGACGCGGCAGTTGCGCTCGGCCGGGATGCTGGCCGGCGACGCGCGCCGTCCTCGCGCCAGCACGATCGTCGATCCCGGATGGTCGACGCTATGGATGAAGCCGCTTCAAGCCGATCCGGATCGGCCGTCGCTTCCTGATCGTTCCGCCCTGGAGCATCGAACGCGATCCCGCGCGCAGCAACCGGATCGTACTGATCGTCAAGCCGGCGCGCGCCTTCGGCACCGGCCATCATCCAACTACCGCCGGGGTTCTGCGAGTGCTCGAGACAGCTATGCACCGCGCGCCGATTCTTAAGCGCACTCGACGTCGGGACCGGTTCGGGTATTCTCGCGATCGCGATGAAGCTGCTCGGCGTCCAAAACCTGTCGGCGATCGATATCGACCCCGACGCGCTCGAGAACGCCCGCGAGAACGCGCAAGCTCAATCATCTTGAAGCCGGGCTGGAGTTTTCGTCTATCGCTTTGAACACGATTCGGCGGCGCTACGATCTGATAGTTGCGAACATCCTCGCTTCGACGCTGATCGAGATGGCGCCCGCGCTCACGCGCCTGCTCGCGCGCGACGGGCGCTTGATCCTCGCCGGAATTCTGGCGCGCGAGGCCGGCGAAGTTCTACGCAGCTATCGACCGGCGCTCCGATGCGTTTCGATCGGCCGGGATCACGGCTGGGCCACGATGGTGCTCGCGCGATGAATCGCGCCGCGCGCTTCACGATTACCAGCGATTCGGTGAGCGGCGGCGTCGCGCGGCTGGGCGGCGACGAGCTCCATCATCTGCGCACCGTGATGCGCCTGAAGACCGGCGCGCGCATCGCGCTGATCGACGAACGCGGCGCGGAGTACCGCGGCGTCATAAGATCGTTCGAGGCGCGCCACGCGGTAATCGAGGTCGCGCGCGAGTCGCCGCGCGTTGCGCGCGCACGCACGGTCGCGCTCGGCGCGGCGATAATCAAGGGACCGCGGATGGACTTTCTGGTCGAGAAGGCGGCGGAACTGGGCGCGGCAGAGCTTCTGGCCGATCGTGTCGGCCCGCGCCGTCGCGCGGAGCTCCCGGCCCGGAGAAAATCGCGCGCTGGCGCCGGCTGGCGGCAGCCGCGAGCAAGCAGAGTCTCGGCGCGTTCCCGATGGAAATCCGCCCGCCGCTCAGTCTCGCCGACTTGATTCGTATCGTTCCCGGCGACACGCTGCGCGTAAGCTGCGCGATTGGCGGCCGAGCCGCTCGGCGCGGTGATACGGCGCGCAAGACCGGCGCGAATCCTGATAGTCTGTGGACCGGAGGGCGATTTCGATCGCGAGGAACAGGCGATGGCCGAAGCAGCCGGATTCGTGCGGGTGGGTTTGGGGCCCAATCGCTTGCGCAGCGAGACCGCCGCGCTCGCCGCGCTCAGTATCGCGGGGGACGCGATCGACGAGCTGGACGGAGGAACCTGACCGATGGCTTACAAATTCGCCTTCGTGATGGACCCGCTGGCCGACGTTCTGATCGACAAGGACACCACCTTCGTCTTCATGCTCGAAGCGCAAGCGCGCGGCCATGCGATCTACGAGCTGGGCATCCGCGATCTGTTCGCGCGCGGGCCGCAAGCGATGGGCCGGGCGCGCCGATGCGAAGTGGCGCGCGCGACGCCGCATTATCGCTATCTCGGCGGCCACGACGACTATGCCGCTGGAAACCTTCGACGCGATCTTCATGCGCAAGGACCCGCCGGCCGACGCCGCCTACCTGTACGCGACGATGCTGCTCACGCTGGTCGATACGCAGCGGACGTTCGTGATCAACAATCCGGCCGGCCTTCGCGAGGCGAACGAGAAGCTCTACCAGCTCAATTTTCCCGGCGCGATTCCGCCCACGCTGGTGACCTACGCGATCCCGCGCATCAAGGAATTCCTGCTCGACCAGGGCGGCGAGATAATCGTCAAGCCGCTGGACGGCCACGGCGGCGAGGGCGTGTTCCTGGCGCGGCGCGGCGACGGCAACCTGAACGCGATCCTCGAGACCGTCACGCGCTTCGGCTCGCGCCAGGTGATGGCGCAGCGGTTCCTCCCTGAAGTGCGCGACGGCGACAAGCGGCTGATCGTGCTGGACGGCGAGCCGCTCGGATGCACGCTGCGCGTGCCGCTGGCCGAAGAAGTGCGCGGCAATATCCATGTCGGCGGCACCTGTATCAAGGCCGAAGTCACCGAGCGCGATCGCGCGATCTGCGCGATGGCCCGCCCGCGCCTCGCTCACGACGGGCTCTACTTCGTCGGACTCGACATCATCGGCGGATACCTCACCGAGGTAAACGTGACCAGCCCGACCGGCGTTCAGGAGATCGATCGCCTCGACGGCACCAATCTGGAAGCCAAAGTGATCGACTTCGTAGAATCAAAAGTCGCCGCCCTCCGATAAACGGATTCCTAAACGCCTCTCCCTGACCAGGGAGAGGCCGACAGCCGCTTCGGCTGGCGGGTGAGGGTTGCTCGCGCCGGAATCCGTAGCGGTCAACTTTGAAATTCGGCAACAGAGAAAGCAGAATCCGGGATTCCTCACGCGGCAACCACGCGCGGGAATGACAGAAACAGAGCTCCTCTGTCATTCTCGCGCGTCTGCGTTGTCTGGCGCGCGAAGAATCTCGGCTCTTTCTCCCCGTCCCGACGATGGGGGGCGATTGGGCTGGCACCGCTTGTCGGCTCAAACTTGACCACTACCCGGAACCTCGCGGGTTGCACGACGCCTCGCGTCTCGCTAGCAATGAGGCTTGCTTTCGACGCGCGAGCAAATCCCTGCACGGTGGGCAGGTAGCTCAGTCGGTAGAGCAAAGGACTGAAAATCCTTGTGTTGACAGTTCAATTCTGTCCCTGCCCACCAATAAAATTAAGCGCTTGCGGGATTTCAATTACACCGAGAAACAGGCTGCAGGTACGTTGCGGGAACATTGGGACAAACTCGCGTGGGGTTATTCTGCGATTTCGCGATCGCGAGCAATCGAGTGCTCAGTGTCTCGGTAGCGCGGTTCTGCGTGCTATAGTGGGCGTTCATCTAAGCTTTCGCTTTGTGCGAGCGCTCTCGGTTTTCTGAGGGCGCGCGCTACAATGGCGCGCATGGAGTTCCTTGGGGGGGTCTTGACACAAGGGGACAAACCACCCGCGTCCGAATCTTGAGGCGATTTGAAGGCTGGAGCCCCGGCGTGCTATAGCGCAAAAGGTGTCGGGGATAGAATGAAGGTAATTCTAAGCGCGACCGTAGTCGGATGGGTCGCGCTGTGCGCGCTGGCCCTTGGGATTGCGGCGGCGCAAGTGGCGCTCCCGAACCCGGACCTGGACCTTCAGCAGCCCGAGGGCTCAAGTGCTTGTGGCGCTGGCACCATAGGTAACCTAACTCTATGGAATGATGGAAAGCTTCTAGTCTACACGAACACCACGAAGGTTCCACAGCAAATTCTGTCCTACCAGATCAGCCTAAGCGTCGAGTGTGGCGTTCACATAGTTTTTGGTGTCGTCGAGCAAACGGGATGCGATGCTCTAGCAGGGCCTTATGGGTTAGAAGGTGGTGAAGGAGTTCTCCAAACGACCACCGTCACCATCGACCTAGTTACCGGCGACTTCACACCCACGGTGCCGGGTGTCTCGTTCGGTCCCTCGTTCGGTCCAATGTTGTGCCCGGAACTTCCGGCTGGCGGTAGATTAGCGGTTGAGCTATTCCCTGGAACGGAGATGTCACGCCATTTGTTTAAGCCGTGGAGTGGGGCGCCGACTGTGCCCGTCACTTTGAGCGGAGTTGCGAAGCCCGTCAGCTTTGGTTTTTCAAAAGCCGTCGCCACGCTCACTACTCACACTATTGAGTAGAATCATCATCAGACGCCACTCCGCCCCAAGCACGGCGGCGTAGGCGAGCTTCGGACCGACCCGCCCCAATTCGCCCTTTTCACTTCTCCGTTACCTCGCGGCTGAATTCCAGGCCGCAGCGGCGCATCATTCGGTAGTGCGATGTATCGGGAAATCCCAAGCCGCTTCGCCGCCTGTTTTTGCACAGCGTGAACCTTCGCCGCTTGCAAACTCATAAGGTATACCTTATTCTCGAGGAGTGACGGATTGGGCTGTTGACGAGCACAGGACTCCCCGAGGCCAGTCGCACTTTGCTGAGTTCGTCGCCGCTCTGGCTGATGCGAAAGACATGAAAGACGCTGCCGTCTTAATCGGGGCGCTGCGCGCGTTGGGCAACCAGTTACGAGATGAGTACCAAAAATCCCGGGTTGCAACTGCTCGAAAGAAAGATCGATGAGCTCGGTCTTCGGCGCGAGGTCGAAGATGAATTGGCTCAGGTTCTGATCGAACACAAAATCGCCAGCCTGCGGAGGCGTCGCGGTCTCACGCAGGCGGCGCTCGCCGAGCGGACGGGCGTGAGCCAACCGATGATTGCGCAGATCGAATCCGGCAAGCTGAACAACCTGACGCTGAAGACGCTTGCCAGAACCGCGCGAGCGCTCGGAGCCAGCCTCAAGATCGATCTGGTCCCGCGCTCGCCGTCGCGCAGGCGAAGCCGCGTTGTAGCATAATCATACATTTTGACTAGGATTTTGGCGGGCCGCCTTTTCAAAATGATCGGCGAGCTCCCAGCAGCAAAGTCGCGGTAACTGAGCCGATAGTCCTCGCCGGCCATACTCGAACAATTATTCGACTATGATCGAATATCATGTCCCCCGCCGGGACAGTACGGAGTCAGGCGACGCGGTACACGTTGTACTCGACGTGGCCGGGACCGAGCCGCCCCTCCGCGACGAAGATGCTCTGGTTGAGCCACGCGTAACGCGGGTCGCCGGTCTCGAACCGCGGCGTGGTCCGGAAATACTGGTCGCCGTAATCGGTGCTCCCACCTTTGGCGAGCGCGTCGGCGACCTTCTGGTTCATCTGGACCAGTCCGGTGTAGTGCACATACAGAGTGGCGCCGTCGTCGGTGAGGATCTGGGCGCGCACGTCGAGACGGCCATATCCATCCGGTCCGATCAGTAGCCAGTCGCCGCCTCCAGTTAGAAATTTACCTTTCAGCCGTTTGCCTTCGACGGTCCCGCCGGTGACTTCGAAAAAGTTCCGCGTTCCGAACGGGCCCGCGCCGATTTGCACCGGTGGCTTGAGTGTCGCGACGTAAGAGAATTCGTGTTCCAGATTCATCGTTAGTCCTCCGCGATCGCGCGCCAACAGCGAATCGCTGCCGGACGATGGCAGATCGCCGCGACAGCCGCAAAGGAAATCGGCGGAATTGGATTGCGGCGTAAGTCCGCTTGATTGCTCGCATTTTTTTGTCTGGTAAACGCTCGCGATTCCGTCTATACCGTCAGTAGAGATTTAGCCGGCCTCGACGAAATTGCCGGGTCGCGCTCAACGCCGCTCGCGCCGGGTGCGGCCGGCCTGATGCTGGAGGGAAATTCCATGTTCACCAAAACACGATCGATATCGCCGGCGGTCCTGATCGTCCCGGTATGCGCGATGCTCCTGGCGTTCATGGCCAACGGTGCACTGGCGCAGTCAAGCGCCACGGTGTCCATACCGATAAAGACAACCGTCGCCGGCCTCAACTTCTCTGTCTCCGCATCGCAGTCGGCGCCGGTGGTATCCTCGGAGGTCGGCGGATGCACGCTCTCTTCGAGCGGAATCAATTTCGGGACGGTGGCTGGATCGAATTTGAAGAGCGCAGCCTTGGCCGCCCGCTACTCGGTGCAGGGCAGCCTTACCATCACGTGCCCGTCGGCCGTGCAGTTCGGAACGTTCGGCATCCAGGTCGGCCTTGATAGCGGCGCAAACTCGGCCGAGCTTGCCAAGCTTCACCTCGCGAAGGGATCCACCGCTACGCGCGCGGTGAGCCACGGCAGCAGCTCGATCGCGTATGACCTCTACAAGCCGACGGTCGGTGCGGGGGTGTTCTTCACTGGAATCGCGCCGGTGGCCGTGCCCACGCCGAGCCCGGTTCGCTACGAATGGGGCGACATCGACCAGTCCAGTCAGGCAACAGCAACGGCATGCGAGATCCCCGGTACCCAGCCCCTGGGGACGCTATTTTGTCTGATGGATGCAAGCGGAGACGGACTCGCTTTTACACTTCCGTCTACAATCCTGCTGACGGTTCCACTCACAGGATCCGGGGACATAATAATTCCGATCGTGGCAACGATTCCCGGCGGCCAATTTCAGAACCTGCCTCCGGGAGTCTATACGGACACCGTCACCGTGACTCTTACGTTCTTCTAATCTGATTTCGCACAGGGTAGTGATTCAGTGAAGGAAACTGGATCACTACCCTTCCGGGCGAGCGTCCCGGGACGGGAGCGTTAGGCGTCTCGCTACGAGTTCCGCCGCACGCAACGCCGTCGGCAAGCGCGACGCCAACGCACTGAAGACCTAACCCCTTGCCCCTTCCCGAAACGGGAAGGGGAATGTGTAGCAAGGTGATCGAGCCTCCCTTCCCGTATCGGGAAGGGACGGGAGGGTTAGGTAAAACCGGCGGGCGGCTTGTGGCCGCCCGCCGGTCTCTTCTGACAACGTGTCGAACTGAAGCTGCTTCAGTTGACGACGAATCCGCTTATGAACTCATCCATGGTCCCATTCTTCACGACGAAATTGCCCACGGTCGAAGTGCCGGACTTGAAGAAAGTCACCGACCCGGTGGCATTGCCGCTGGTATCGGCGCTCAAGGCGAGGCCGGTGTCGGTATCGGTGGTGCCATCGATCAGCCTGAAGAAAACCTCGTAGCTCCCGCTGGGCAACGCGCCAGTCAGCCGCACCGAGAGTTGGCCGCTTGCGTTGACCTGCACGGAGCCCTGAGTGAGCGGGTCGGTGCCGCAGGTCTCACCGGTCAGACCGGGATTGCTGGTGACTACCGCCGCGCACGTGACCAGATTGGCCTCGGAGACGAGCGGAACGATGGGTTTCTGATTTACGTCGAACCCGGAAAGGAACTGATCGGAGCCGAGGCGCTCGAGCACGAACGTCCCGGAGGCCGTCGCATCGGCCGGGAAGGCGCCGGTTTTGATCAGCGTGCCCGTGCCTTTCGAATTGGTGGTGAGACTGCCGAGTGCAACCTGGCTGCCATTGGGCGAGCGCAAGATCGCCGTGTAAGTCTCGCTGGCTGCTGCGCCGGAGATCAGAATAGCTACGCTTCCGTCGCCTTCGATAACGTTCCCGCGCGAAAGCGTGTCGCTGCCGCATCCGGTGAGGCCGGCGGGCACTTTGACGCTTGCGCACGTAACCAGCCCGGCCTCATAGCCCGGTCCGCGCAGATCTGCGCTGTTCGAGCGTGTGCTCGTCGAGCTGGCCGGCACCGTGAATCCGGTGACGTATTCGTCTCCGCCCCGGGTGAGTACGAGGTTGCCCGCGCCCACGCTGCCGAACGCGAAGAAGGTCTTTTCGCGCAGGCTACCGTCTCCGCTGGAGCCGGTGGTCAAATTGCCGATAGGTATCGATGAGCCGCCGTTCGGCGAGCGGAAAACCACGCCGTAGGTTTCGGTCGCCGCGGCGCCCGAGACCTCCACGTCCACGTCGCCGACACCGTCGATGGTGGCCATCCCCTGGGTGAGCGGGTCAGTGCCGCATCCGGAGAGCGTGGCCGGGCTCGTCACCGCGGAGCATCGCACCAGCGCCCCGCCGAGCGTCGCAGGACCGCCCCCGCCGCCAAAACCACCCGGACCTGCGGAAGCCGCCGCAGGAGTGAGCACCATCGCGATCGAGAGCACGATCAATTTGAGGAATCTCTGATCGAACATGGCCGGAATCCTCCTTCTACCCGGAGCGCGAGCGGACGCCCGCGCCCGTCTCGCAATAGTAGAAGACGCTCGGCGCAGCCGATCGTTTCACTGTCCACTGTAGTCGTTTTGACTTCGCGGAGCACACCTGAGAGACCGGTCGAGAACCCTGCTGGCCAGCGGCGAGGCAGTGAGTTACTCTTTGACAGGCTCCGCGACGTTAACGGATGGTTGATCGATCTGTCGGCCAACTGAAACACTCGACATCTGTTGGCGTCCAAGAGTCAGTTATGCCTGTTCGGGTGAAACACTCGACATCCATTGGCGTCTGCTCAGTATGATCGATCATCAGACGATGGGGATGGCCGATCGCCGTGGGCGTGCGGCGTTGGCAGTGGCGGTTGTGGCGTCGGTGCTGGTCCTGCTGGGCGCCGGATATGCAGCCGCGCAGAGCGTGGCGCTTGCCGGGAACCATCGGGCCGAGATGGCTCAATGGACCGACCTCGAGCGTGCGGCATCCTATCGGCAGCTCAAGCTGAAGGTCTTTCTGACGCTTCGCAACCGCGCGGAGCTGGACGAACTCCTGGCCGCTCAGCAAGATCCCGCCTCCGCGCAATATCATCACTGGCTCACTCCCGCGAGCTTCGCTTCGCGCTTCGGTCCGAACGCCGATGACTCCAAGGCTGTCGCCGACTGGCTCGCATCCGAGGGCTTCAAGGTGACACCCCCGAAACCTCAGCAGCTCTACGTTGCGTTCAGCGGCACAGTATCGCAGGCTGAGCGGCTCTTCGGCGTCACGATCGCTTCGACTCCGGACGATCGCTTTTTTGGAAATCTGGAGAACCCGGCCGTGCCGGCGCGGTTCGCCACGGTTATCACTCGCGTCGACGGACTGGACAATCTGCGCCGGTTCGCCCCGACGATCCAGAGGCAACAGCGGCATCGCGTAGCGGCGATCGGGCGCGAATCGTCTCCGCTGAAGCTCGCTGCTTTGGTCGCCGGCAGCTTCACGCGAGAGCCGCGCTTGGGGCTCCAGGCGCCCGACGTGATCGTCGACGGCTTTTCACCGGCCTTTGGTCCGGCCGATATCCAGAGCTTCTACGATGAAACCCCGCTGCTCAATGCGGGCGTCAACGGCGGCAGCGGCGCCGATTGCATCGCGTTGGTCGAAGACTCCGACTACGAGCGGGACGCGATCGACCTGTTCGACACGACTTTCTCCCTGCCGTCGGCCGTTATCACCAACTCGTTTCCTACCGTCGATCCGGGCATCAACAGCGACGAGGGCGAGACCCTGATGGATCTCGAGTATGCGCACGCGGTCGCGACCAACGCCCCGCTTAAGGCTTATATAGGAAATGACTTCCACTACATAATCGATCCGATCGCGGACGGAATTCAGGGCGCCGTCAGCGACAACTCGTGCTCTATGATCAGCGTGAGCTTCAGCACTTGCAGCCCGCCGAACAGCTATATTACGGGGACGCTCGATCCGCTCTTCAGCCAGGCCGCCAGCCAGGGACAGTCGGTGTTCGTTTCCACCGGCGACAGCGGAGCGGCAGGACTGGTCATGAACCGGCGCGGCGACTGCGTGAACGGAACGACCCGCAACGTGAACGAGATGGCCGCCGACCCCAATGTCACCAGCGTCGGCGGAACGCAATTCAAGCCTGATTTCAACGCGGACGGCAACAACGTCGGGTTGGTCGCCGAGCAGGTCTGGAACGGGGGCATCAATGCCGGCGCGAGCGGCGGCGGCGCCAGCACGATATTCGCCAAACCCGCGTATCAGAAGGGCGTCACGCCCGCCGACAGCCATCGCGACATTCCGGACGTCGCGTTGATCGCCAGCCCCGCGATGCCGGGGGTCTTTCTCGGCGACGTCTCGGGTGACCCGGACTCAGGATGCCCGCACGGTCAGGCTTGCATCAGTTGCTGCGATGGCGGCACGAGCCTGTCGACACCGCTATGGGCAGGGGCCTCCCGGCTCTTCGAGCAGATCCAGGGCGGGCGATTGGGAAATCTCAACCCGCTGCTCTACCGGCTTGGAGTCGCAGGGAAATCCGCCGGCTTCCGCGACGTCACGAGCGGCAACAACAACTTCAACGGCGTCACCGGTTTCACTGCCGGACCTGGCTACGATCAGTGCACGGGATGGGGCACGATGGATATCGCGGAACTTGCCAACGCCTTCCCCACGCCGACTCCGACTTCCACTGCCAAGCCGACGCCCACTCCGAAACCGACTCCCTCGGGAACGCTGGCGCTTTCGTCCAGAACGATCGCCTTTCCGACCACCGGAGCGGGAACGACGACCACGACTTCCTTCAACATAACCAATTCCGGGCCCGGCATGCTGACCGGCAGCATCAATGCGAGCGGGCTCGGCTCGGTGTTCTCCCTGGTTGCCGGCACCGCGACGACATTCAACCTCTCCACCAGCCACAGCGCGAAGGTGGCGATCCAGTTCGCTCCGACATCGCCTGGCACCGATACGGGCAGCCTCGTGATCACCAGCAACGACTCGAAGCATTCTCCGAGCACGGTGACTGTCAACGGCAAAGCAGTATCCGGAACGTTGAGCGCACCGGCGGCCCTCAGCTTCGGTGTGGTGAGCTTGAACACCACGAAGACCGCGTCGCTGACGTTCAAGAATATCGGCTTGGGCGTGCTGGATGGGAGCGTAGTAACGAGCGCGCTGCCGGTGCCGTTCACCGCGCTCTCCGGAACCGGCACGTTTCAGTTGAAAGACGGCCAGTCGTCTTCAGTTTCGATCCAATTCGCACCCACCATCAAAGGCCCCTTTTCCGGGCGGGTTTCGATAACCAGCAACGGCGGCAGCCAGACCGTCACCGTAACGGGAACCGGACTATAGCATCGGGGGACGACCGACGACGTTCTCGTGGCGCGGCATCCCTAACCGGCGAGGCGTTGAGGCCCTCGCCTGGCACTATGAAGCGCAGCGGAATAGCGCCACAATCCGCGCCCGCTATATTTTCCCTTTTGCTTCCTGAAGCCGTCCACCAACTGACGGAATGGCGTTGGCTTGTACTGCTCCAAACTTTCCTAGTCTACTACACTAAGTCGCATTTTACGTCTACTTGTATTTCTCCGCACCATTGTAGCGGCCGTTCCATCTTGCGCGGCACGTCCAAGTCTTCCTGCCCCTTGGTTTCTTACTGGGTCACTCTCGCGCGTGGTTGCCGCGCGAAGAATCTCGGTCTCCTGCTCCGCCGCGGCATCAGAATCCGGGATTCCTCGCGCGCGCCAGACACGCGCGCAGGAATGACAGGAAAAAGCCGAGCCTGAGCAGAATTGGCGTCACTATCTTGTGCAGGAGTCAATAGCGCGTGGTCACGAGGTGGCTCGGTTTGGCTTTCGAGTCATACGGGCGTATGCGGATTTCGACGGTGCGGCCGAGCGCGGTAAGCCAAGCCGTGAGCCGGTCGATGGTCACGCTTTCCATCCGGCCGCGAAGAACCTTGGAGAGGGTGGGCTGGTCCGTCCCGCAGCGGCGCGCGGCCTCAAGCTGCGTGAGTTTGCGTCGCTCGATGGTTTCGCCAATGGCTGTGATGAGTCTGCTTTTTGCGGTAAGTTCCGCCGCTTCGGCCGGCGTAAAGCCAATGTCAGCGAACACATTACCGCTGCTTTTGTGAACCGGTATCTCGGCCATTCTCTTTTAACCCGCTTTGGGCCGGCCCGCTGAAATGCCAGGACGGGCGTTTACCTCTCGGAGTCCACATTGAATATTGGCCGAAACACACCAACGGCCAGGTCTTCAAGAAAGAACCGCTCAACGAAGGCACCGTTTCCTTGTAGCCGCACGTAGCTCAACGCAAGGTTTTCCAGAGCATGTTGGCGGGTGTCCTGGAGAGTGGGAAACAACCGGTCCAAACGATCACGTACTTGACATGAAGTCGTCATGCGTTCGCAAACGCCGTTTACCGCGTTGGCTGGAACCGTGCGGGGTGTCCCCAACTTGAGGTGAAGGCCCACCCTTCTTGCGATATCCGAGGCGTTTTTGCCGACATACAAGGGCAGTAGTCCGTTTTGCGCAACACGCAGCGAATCACTCGTGATTTCCCACGTAAGGTGCACGCCATTCGGACCACGAAAGTGAAGAAAACGGTTGCGCAAGGATTGGGAAAACTGCTTCACTGGGCCGCGCCACCAGAACACATAGACCCCGCCAAATGAGGGCCGACCAGATTTAGCGCTCCCCCAGTCCAACGCCGTATCCCTGTGAGGTATAGGCGATTCCTTGATCGTCAGTAGATCGGCGATTTCAGCCACAACTATGCTTCGAGCAACACTCATTTTAACTGCTCCCTGCTTCCCGTCTGCGCGCACTTCAGGCACCCGTCGACAAATAACGACACCTAAGCGCTGAATGGTAGTTCAAGCGAGATCGATTGGTAAGGTACTTCTGGGCGGAGACGTCCGCGCTCGCCCCGATGCAGACGCACGAAGCCATAGTGCTCCATGGTCTTGAGCGTGCGGGATAGATTAGACGCTTTGCGGCCTGTGCGAGCTGCCAGCTCCTGGAGTGAAGAGGGATGCGTCGCAGCGATCATGGCCAGCAGCGCACGATTCTTATTCGAGAGCACCTTGGCAAAGCTCTCGGTGGAAGTGAACCATACCTTCGGCTCGTCTGGCTTGGGCTTCAGCGTGCCACGCGCAATCGCCATGGTGCGGGCTTTCATGTTCTCGTAAGAGGCGATTCCGATCTTCAGGGTCTTCATGGGATCACTCCTTTCTCGCGGAGCACCGCGTCAACTGTCTTCCAGAAATCAGCGAGCAGGGTCGCCGCATCCTCGTATTCGTATCGCCGCACCACCTTGAGCCGATGTTTGTGGTCGTAGGCCGCCCTGCTTTTTCTGCCAGGCCCAGATTGGTGTTCGACCAGGTGCGCATTGTCAAATCCGACCAGGCGCTCACCATCCGGCCCATGGAGCGTCAGCGAATAGTCGAGGCCGTGCGGCTTCGCCTCGCTCGCCGTGACCCGTTGGACGACAAACCGGACCCAATGCCGGGTTTCCGGATCGACGACCAGGACTTGCCCGTCTAAGTCAAGCAGGGTTTCAAGGGACGGGTCGCACTTCATTCATGTTATCATTATCACAGAATGATAAGTAAGTCATCCAAAAACGAAAGAACTCTCGCCGCGAAGCTATCCCGCCGGCACGTGCGAACTGTTTGAAGGCGCTCGTGGACTAGGCCACTGCGACCGGCACCGGAACGGCGGTTTCGGCGTAGGCGAAGGTCAGCACGCCGTCGCGGAGGTCGACCGAGACTGCGCCGCCTTTCGACAGGCGGCCGAACAGGATCTCGTCGGCGAGCGCGCGCGCGATCTCGTTTTCGATCAGCCGCCCCAGCGGCCGCGCGCCGAACTTGGGATCGAAGCCGCGCGCGGCCAGCCACGATCGCACCGCCGCGGACACTTCGATCCTGACCTTTTGCTTCTCGAGCCGCTCGGCAAGCTCGCCGATGAACTTGTCGACCACGCGCTCGACTATCGGCGGCGTAAGCGGCGCGAACTCGATTATCGCCGAAAGCCGGTTGCGAAACTCGGGATTGAACATCCGATCGATCACGACCTTGGGATTGCCGGCGGTGAGGTCGTTGCCGAATCCGATCATCGCGCGGGATAACTCCTGCGCGCCCGCGTTGGTCGTCATCACCAGGATCACGTTGCGGAAGTCGGCCTTGCGGCCGTTGTTGTCGGTCAAGGTCGCATGGTCCATCACCTGGAGCAGGATACTGAACAGGTCCGGATGGGCCTTCTCGATTTCGTCGAGCAGCAGCACGCAATGCGGAGTGCGATTGATTGCGTCGGTGAGCAAGCCGCCCTGATCGAAGCCGACGTAGCCCGGCGGCGCGCCGATCAGCCGCGAGACCGTGTGGCGCTCCATGTATTCGCTCATGTCGAAGCGCAGGAACTCGACGCCCATCACTTTGGCCAGTTGCCGCGCGACCTCGGTCTTGCCGACCCCGGTCGGTCCCGCGAACAGGAACGCGCCGACCGGCCGATCGGGATGACCCAGACCCGAACGCGCGAGCTTGATCGCGCGCGCAACCGCCCCGATCGCCGCATCCTGGCCGAACACTGCCTGCTTGAGATCCTCGTCGAGCGATTGCAGCCGCACCCGATCCGACGCCGACACGGTGCGCTCCGGAATTTTCGCCATCCGGGCCACCGTGCGCTCGATATCGCGCACTCCCACCGTGACCGGGTCCGGGCCCTTGCCGCGCAGATGCGCCGCCACGCCGGCCTCGTCCATCACGTCGATCGCCTTGTCGGGCAAAAACCGATCGTTGATATAGCGCGACGACAGCTCGACCGCGGTCTTCAGCGCCGGCGAGGTATAGCGGACGTTGTGATGCTTCTCGTAGTAGGATTTGAGGCCGTTCAGTATCAGCACCGCCTCTTCCTGGCTCGGTTCGAGCACGTCGATTCGCTGGAAGCGGCGGCCCAGCGCCTTGTCTTTTTCGAGCGAGCGCTTGTAGTCCTGATAGGTGGTCGAGCCGATACAGCGCAGCTCACCCGAGGCCAGCGCCGGTTTCAGCAGGTTGGACGCGTCCATCGTGCCGCCCGAAGCCGCGCCGGCGCCCACGATCGTATGGATCTCGTCGATGAACAGGATGCGGCGCTGATCGCCTTGCACCGCCTTGATCACCGCCTTGAGCCGCTGCTCGAAGTCGCCGCGAAAGCGGGTCCCCGCCAGCAGCGCGCCCATGTCGAGCGCGTAAATCTCGACGTTCTTGAGCGCGTCGGGCACCCGTCCGTCGTGGACCGCGAGGGCAAGCCCCTCGGCCAGCGCGGTCTTGCCCACGCCGGCCTCGCCCACGAATACCGGGTTGTTCTTGCGCCGGCGAAGCAGAATGTGGATCGCCCGCTCGAGTTCCTTCTCCCGCCCGACCAGCGGATCGATCTTGCCCTGCGCGGCCCGCTCGGTCAGGTTGAGCGCGTAAGTTTGCAGCGCCTTGGAGGGCGACAGCTTGCGCTCGCCTTCCGGGTCGCCTTCCCCGTCGCCGCCGGCAGCCTCTCCGCTTTCGGCGGGCTCGCGATCGGCGCCCGCGCCGATCTTCGACACTCCGTGTGAAATGAAATTCACCACGTCGAAGCGCGTGACTCCCTGCTCCTCGAGAAAGAAGATCGCGTGCGACTCGGTCTCGTGGAACATCGCGACCAGCACGCCGCCGCCGTTGATCTCCGGCCGCCCCGCCGATTGCGCATGGAGCGCGGCGCGTTGCAAAGCACGCTGCACGCCGGGCGCGTAATGAGGCTGAAACGCCTTGCCCTTGGGCAGGGATTCGAGCTGCTCGTCGAGGAACTTCCGGAGCTTGGCGCGCAGCGCGTCGAGGTCGGCGCCGCAGTTGCGCAGGATGTCGGTGGCCGTAACGTCGTGCAGCATCGCGTACAGCAGATGCTCCAGGCAGACGTATTCGTTGCGCCGTTCCATCGCTTCCTGCATCGCAAGTTGCAGCGTGACCTGCAGCTCGCGGCTGATCATCACACCCGACGAAGACATAATCGTCCCAGGCTTTGCGACGCTCTCATCATGCGCTCGGCGCTCATTCCTTCTCCATCACGCACTTCAATGGATACTGGCTATCGCGCGCCAATTCCTCGACCGTCCGCACCTTGCTTTCGGCGATTTCATAGGGATAGACGCCCGCGACGCCCATCCCGTTCTGATGGACATGGAGCATGATCCGGGTCGCTTCCGCGTGCGGCTTGTTGAAGACCATCTTGAGAAGCTCGACCACGAATTCCATCGGGGTGTAGTCGTCGTTGAGCAGCACGACCTTGAACAGCGGAGGCTTGCGGGTCTTCGTTTGCGGGCGAGTGCGGCGCTGGGTGACGACCTCGCGCTCCGACGATCGATCGTCGTCGTCGCCGCGTCGTCGTTGTCGGGATCGCCGGCGCGCATTCGAGAGCGCACGCGATCCGTATTCATGGCGCGATACAAGTCCGGCCGGGCGCCAGCGCGAGTTGGTTCGCTTGCCACATCTCTAAAATAGCAAATCCGCCGGAGCCTTGCATTGGGCGGTCGCTTTGCCATCCTGAGAAGTTGTGAGCGAGCGCCCATGAGCGAGTCGAGGGTCGAAATCGTCGAGGGCATCGGGAAAGTTCCGCGCACGGCGTGGAACGCGATGCTCGACAGCGGCGACTCGCCGTTCCTCGATTGGGACTGGCTCTCCGCGATGGAGGAATCGCGCAGCGCCGCGCGCGACACCGGATGGGCGCCCTACCATCTGATCGTTCGAGATGGGCGCGGCGGCAACGGCGCGCTCGCCGGCGCTTGCCCGCTCTACCTCAAGACTCACAGCATGGGCGAGTTCGTGTTCGATCACGGATGGGCCGACGCGGCCGAGCGGGCCGGAATCCGCTACTATCCCAAGCTGCTCGCCGGAGTGCCCTTCACCCCGCATACCGGCCGCCGCTTTGTGACCGCGCCGGGCGTCGATCGCGATCTGCTGATCGGCCTGCTCGGGCGGGCGCTGATCGCGCTCTGCGCAGACAACGAGATTTCGTCGATCCACGTCAATTTCTGCGAACCCGACGAAGCCGCGGCGCTCGGCAAGCTCGGCTTCGTGGAGCGGCTCGGATACCAGTATCACTGGCGGAACGCGGATTTTCAGAACTTCAACGATTACTTGAACAATCTGCGGAGCAAGCGGCGCTCGGCGGTCCGTCACGAGCGCGCCGCGCTCGCGGACCAGGGCGTCGCGATCCGGGTCTACACCGGCGAGCGAGATTCCCGATTCGCTGTTCGCCCGGATGTTCGACTTGTATCGATCGACCATCGACAAGCTTTACTGGGGACGCCAGTACCTGACCAAGCGGTTTTTCGACCTGATGCGCGAGCGCTTCAAGCGGCACATCTGCCTGGTCTGCGCATTCCGGGGGAAGGAGCTGATCGCGGGCACGTTCAACCTGCAGAAGGCCGGCGTGCTTTACGGCCGCTACTGGGGATGCTTCCAAGACCTCAAGTATCTGCACTTCAACGTCTGTTACTACGCCGCGATCGAGCATTGCATCGCGGACGGCCTCTCGCGCTTCGAGCCGGGCGCGGGCGGCGAGTACAAATGGCTGCGCGGTTTCGATCCGGCGCTGACCCGGAGTGCGCACTTCATCACCCATCCGGGATTGCGCAAGGCGGTCGCAAATTCGCTCGCGCGCGAACGCCGCGACGTCGAGGCATGGATCGCGGCCGGACGCGAGCACAGTCAACTGAAAGCGCCGCCCCCCTCCGACGCGGAGCAGGCGTAGCGCCGGTTCAGGCGAGCGTTGTCGCCCGTCACTTGAGCGCTCCGTCAAATCCTGAGTGCCGCCAAAGCTGCCGGGGTGACGCAGCCCCTGCGATGACACGGATCGTAAACACTCTCGCGCAACGCCGCGTGCTTAGGTTTCGCGATCTGGTTGAGTAGGCTCCGAACCCGCCCAATAGCGCCGTGTCTTCAGGCGCTCAACCATTCCTCAAAACTTTCGGTTCATAATATTCCGCGTAAGCAACAGCCTTAAGGTTTCCGTAGCCCTCGAATGCCCGCGCTGGCGCGCCAAGCGACAGGAAACCCACAGCGGGCCGCCGCAGGTTCTGGCGGCACCGCCACCGCTACGGCACGCAGGCTTGGCCGGGATGGTTTGACCAATAGATGAGGCAGCTTTGGACAGGCGTGATCACCGGTTTGGCCAAACCCAGGATCTCGCTGACACCGCTAAGTTCATTCGCCACAAAGACGTTGCCGGATCCATCCAGTGCCAGCGACTCAGGAACGTTGAACGACGCGCCCGACGGGGCGAAGTTGACGCCCATACTGTAACCGCTCCCCGCCGTCAGCTCGCTCACGCTGCCGGCATCCTCGGTTCCGCCAGATTCATTCGCCACAAAGACGTTGCCGGATCCATCCAGTGCCAGCGACTGAGGAAAGTTGAACGACGCGCTCGCGGGGGCGAAGTTGACGCCCGTGGCGTAACCGCTCCCCGCCGTCAGCTCGCTCACGCTGTTGCCGAGCCTATTCGCCACAAAGACGTTGCCGGACCCGTCCAGCGCGATCGACACCGGGTGGTCCAACGACGCGCCCGAGGGGCCGAAGTGGAGGCCCTCGTAGTAAATGCTCGCCAGCGTCAGTTCGCTCACGCTGTCGTTGCCGTTATAGCTCGCGACGAAGACGTTGCCGGATGCGTCCAGCGCTATCGCTTCGGGGTTGTCGAACGCCGCGCCCGACGCGCCCGAGGGGGCGAAGTTGAGGCCCATGGAGCCGGCCTCTTCAGTCAATTCGCTCACGCTGCCGGCGCCCTCGTCCCCGAACTCGCTGTCTCCCTCAAAATTCGCTACAAAGACGTTGCCGTAGCCGTCCAGCGCCAGCGAGATGGGCTCGTCGAACGACGCGCCCGAGGGAGCCAAGTTGAGGCCCGTGGCGTAGCCTTGCCACGCAGTCAGCTCGCTCACGCTGTTGCCGACGCCGTTCGTCACAAAGACGTTGCCGGATTCGTCCAGCGCTATCGCGAAGGGAAAGTCGATCAACGCGCCCGAGGGGGCGAAGTTGAGGCCTGTGGCGTAGCTGGTCGCCGCCGTCAGCTCGCTCACGCTGCCGCCGTAGGCGCCGTACAAATTCGCCACAAAGACGTTGCCTGATGCGTCCAGCGCTATCGAGTCGGGCCCGACTAGCGCTGCGGCCGCGGGGCGAAATTGAGCGCGATCTCCCATCCGTCAGGCGCCGCTGCCAGCGACGGGCTGAACGGCGCACTCACCGCCGCCAGTCCGTAGAGAGCGCTCACGTTATTCGCCGGGTTGCTGACTATCAGGTGCGCCGCCCCCATCGTGTCGGTGATGGCGGGAGTCCCCGAGCAGGAGTTGGTGTAGGTCAGCCCGGGGGTCGCATCGCACATCAGCGCCGCGCAGGCGCTCGATGACGGCCCGGAACTCTCGATGCATCCCGCCAAAATGTCAGCCAGAGTGTTCAGCCGCTCCAGCCCGTCGCAATTGGTCGCGCCGGGGCACGAGCCTGCGCTGGGCAGGAAGCTCGACGGATTGCCGCTCACCAAAAGGTTGCTCGCATTCACGTCCGCCAGGTTGGCCACGCCGGCGTAAGCGTTTTGCAAGCCGGTCGCGTTAGTCGACGACGTACCGATGTTATGCCCGGTCGAATCGAAGAACTGCGCCAGCGGCCATTGGGCCGCCGCCGTGGTCAGCTCGTTGATCGTGACGGTGGTGGAAGTTGTCAGGCTGTTGCACGGGCCCAGCGCCGCCATCAGGCCGATGGCCGAATTGGCGCCCGAGCCGGCGTTGCCACCACTCGCAGTGATATAGGTCTGCGGATTTCCCGCCGGGCAGGTGTACGAGGCGACGGCAAAGGCGCCGCTGGCGTTCGTCGTGGCCGTCCCGATCGAGCTGGCGCCCGCGCCGTAGCCGGTGGTGCCCGCCGCGAACAGCGTGATCGAGGAATTGGCTACGGGCTCCAAGCCGCCGTTCACTTGCCCGCAAATGCCCGAGGTACAGGGAGCGGGTGTTGGCGTGGGTGCGGGCGTCGGCGTAGGCGCCAGGGTTGGTGTTGACGTTGGCGTTGGTGTTGCTGTTGGCGTTGGCGCAGGGGATGGAGTCGGAGTTGGAATCGAGGTCGGGGTTGGCAAATAGGGCGCCGGCGTGGGCGTTGCGACATACGGCGTCGGTGTCGGAGTGGGAGTTGGTGTCGGCGGCGGCGTCGGAGTCGGAGTGGGAGTTGGTGTCGGCGTCGGAGCGCTGGGCGCCGAGCCAACCAACTCGACCCTTGGAGCCGCGCCGGGGAACTCACTGGCGATGGAAAGCGAGGCGAACTGGACACCGCCGTTGACGGGCGTGAACGTGACGGCGATCGTGCATTGCGAGCCCAGATTGCCCTCGGGAGTCAGCGTCAGGGTGCCGACGGGGTTTATTCCGCAGGTGTCCGTCTCGGACCATTCCGAAGTTGCGCCTAGGGGACTCGTGACCGTGATCGTGATCGCCGAGATATTGAGCGAGACATCGATCTGATCGTTGGTCAGCGTGACACTCTCCGACTCGCTGCTCCCAATCGCCACTCCCAACAATTCGACAGTACTCGGCGCGAGAATTGGCCCTCCCTTCGGAGTGGGAGTCGGCGCTGCGCTCGGCGTGGGCGTCGGTGTCGGAGCCGGCCACGGTGTCGGCGTTGGCGTTGGGGTCGGAGTCACCACGGGTCCAAACTTCGTCCCGGAAAGGCTTACTGTCTGAGGGTCGTTCGACGCGTTATCTTTGATTGTCAGCGTGCCGGTAACCTTGGTTCCCTTGGCGTTCCTTGCAGCGGCTGGCCTGAAAGTCACCACGACTTGGCAAGTGCCGTCAGTCGGGGCCAGAGTTTCCACACAATTCTGAGCTGCCGAGAATCCGGCTCCGGTGGCGACGATTTTGGTTATGTCGATTGCTACTGCGCTGCTGTTGGCGAGAGCCACCGACGCTTGGCTGGACGTGCCTGCCTGAACTCGGCCGAAGGAGAGCGATTTCGGCGAGAACGTGAGTTTGCCGCGAGCGACTTTCTTATCAGGCGCCTCCGAAGCGCTCGAGGCCGCCAGAGCCGTCCCAAACAGTAGGAGGGTAACGGCGAGCGAAAACATGCCTGCAAGTTTGCCGCGGCGAGACCGCGCGCCGAGGAACGCGATCGCGCCCAGAGCGCACCCTCCCTACGCTTTCGGTGCCCTTCATTATTCTTCCGCGCGCGGTTGGCTCGCTTACACGCTGGTAGTTACACCGACGGTCCGCGCGTCTTGCGCCACGTGGCTAATGAATCACTTTGAAGTTGTGAGCGTCTTGAGAGCGATCTTACGATCCTCTTTATTGAAGAGGTCGGGGCGATGCACGAGCACTATTTCCTCAAGACTCAGACGGCCGTCCTATATAGCCTTCGACCGTTTGCGCGGCGCGGTCCTCTCAGGCACGCTTTTATGAACCTGAGCCAACTCCCGTTCCGAATGCTCATGGCGACGCCACTTCGCGAGTCGCCGTGCTGCTGGCTCTCCGAGCAGTTCGCGCGTGTCGCTTTTCGCATCGCTCAAGAAGCACCGTTAAATCGCCTAAATGCGGATCGTCATCGCGCCTCATCATGCCTCCAGTAGCCTCGCGGCCGAGCCTGAGCTCGGGTAAACGCGGCGGCGCCCCGCCCGCGTCCCGCGGTTTCGGTAGCATATTTACTACTTGAAGTAGCAAAAAGGATGCCGTCCGCTCGCCCTCGCCGCGCGCTGCTAAAGGCGCAATTGCGCGCCACCGCCGCCCGCTGCGCGCCCGCGTGTTGCATCGGGGACACAGGATCGCACCCAGCTTTGTAGCGGCCGCCCCCACAGATGCGACCTGGCGCGCCAGCTGCCGCGTGCCCGGACGCCGAGCAGGCCTAGCGCGGCTCGGAACAGCACCGTCCCGCGTTTATTTCATCGCGCGAAGTTCACGTTCCAGAGCGGTCTGATCGAAAGGCTCCGTCAGCATCGCTGCGCGCTGACACCCTTGATATCGATCAGGTAGCTCACGAGCAGATTGTAGCGCCGGTACAGGCCCGAACCGCGCGGATCCATTTCGGGCGCGTCGTGCTGGAATGCGGCCAGTTGCTCGCGGAAATTGAAATCGCCGTCCTTGCCCACGTAGATAGCTCACGAGCAGATTGTAGCGCCGGTACAGGCCCGAACCGTGCGGGTCCATTTCGGGCGCGTCGTGCTGGAAGTGGGCCAGTTGTTCGCGGAAGTTGAAATCGCCGTCCTGCGAGTATCGGCATAGCCCTCTTTTTTCCATTGCGGGAGCATGATGTACGCGTAGCGGCCCAGGTACGCGACCTCCAGCGAGTGAGTAATCTCGTGCGCGAAGTAGTAAGCGAGGGTCCGCTCGCCGGGGACTTCGTTTCCGCGCGGACCGATCAGCCGGTTGTGCTCGATGTTCGCGCGGCGCAGGAAAATATTGTGATTGAGCCAGGTATGGTTCAGGCCGCCAACGTTGCGATCGAGATTGGCGAAGAGCACGAACCGCCAGTCGTCGTTGCAGATGAACACCCGATGACGCATCGCGGGATCGTCCAGCGGCGATTTCCGCAGCCGGTCCTCGGCGATGCTCAGCACTGACGGCAGCGCCGCAGATATCGGGCGGTCGGAATAGACATTGATGTTCTGGTAGCTGGTTTCGTATCCGAACAGCGGATACGGAAACATCAGCAGCGCGATATAGGCTGCGAACATCGCGACCAGCGCGATCGCGCCCAGCTTCGCGATTCTCACCAATCGCCGCACGCGTTGCGCCGCTCTAGCTCACGCTCTCTTCCGAGCCGTTGGCCTGCTCGATCTCAGGCATCGGCTCGCCGCTCAGGCTGACGACGCGGCCCCGATAGCGCACCAGATGCTTGGAGGCGACGCCGTAGGCTTCCTGCGCTTTGACCAGCGACTTTCCGATCTCCTCGAACTTGTTCTCGAAAAACGCAAACGTCTTCTGCGCCTTGGCCAGCTCCTCGGTCGCCTGCTCGTAGCTCCTGGCGAACTGGTACATCTTGAAGACCATCGAGATCGATTGCAGCGTGACGATCAAGGTGTTGGGCGAGACCGGGAAGATCTTGAGCTTGTTGAGCCATTCGCTCAGCTCGCCGTTCAGGATCGTCTCCATGTAGAGCGTCTCGCTCGGCAGGTACATCAGCGCCATGTCGGTGGTGCCGTTCTCGGGATGGATATAGGCGGCGATCCTTCTGCCCTGCTCCTTCATCACGCGCGCGAACTGCTCTCGCGCCGCCGCCAGCTCGGCTTCGCCGCTGCTCTCGAACAGCGGCAGGACCTGTTCGCGCGGAAACTTCGCGTCGATCGGAAGGACGCAGTCCGGAAACTTGATCACGGCGTCAGGCCGGCTTTGTCCGTTCTGGCCGGCGTGCGCCTGCAGCTCGTACATCGTGGCCGGCAGGAAGTCTTCGAGCAGCCGCTCGAGGCTCGCTTCGCCGAACCGGCCGCGCAGATGGGGCAGCTTGAGCAGGTTGTTGAGATCGTTGATCGACGAACCGATCGCGCTGACGTTTCTGAGCTGTTCCTGCGCAGCCTGCAGATGCTGCTGGACCTTCTCGAACTGCTGAAAGCCCTCGCGGATATTCTGGTCGAGCTTGCCCTGCACTTCCCTGCCGATTGCGAGCAGCTTCTGATCGACTTCCTGGCGAATCGCCTCGAGGCTTTTGCGCGTCTCATTGGTAAGCGCCTCGATCTCCAGCTTCAGCGCGCGGCCCTGCTCTTCGCGCCCGCTGGCCAGATGGGCCGCGATCGAATCGCGAAGCGTGCCGAACTCGGCGTGGGTTCGATCGGTGAGCTCCTGGCGCAGATCTCCCTTGGTCTTCTCCAGGCGCTGGGCCATGTCGGCGGTCGCGCCGGAGAATTTACCGGCCAGGTCCTCGCGTACCGATTCGAGACGTTGCGAGAGCGGCTCGATCGCGGTCGCAGCCAGTCTGCCCGCGCTCCGCGCGAGCCTGAGAACGATCGCCAGAACGATTACGGTCAAAAGCAACTCGCCGACGATCAGATACTCAACCATCCGCACCACCCCCACGATGATCGCATTTTAGACCCCCATCACGCGCGCCGGAAGGCGGCACGCTCCGTTCTCTTCACAATGCCGATCGGGGGCTCGATGCGAGACGGCGCGCCAACTGCTATCTTTGCGCGCGGACTACGCCATGGGAAATTTGGTGCCAAATTCGGTGCGAGAGTCGGTGAAGAAGCTGCTCGAGAAGGGATCGGTAGTGATCATGCTCGGCACCGGCGGAGTGGGAAAGACCACCGTCGCCGCCGCGCTCGGAATCGCCGCCGCCAGCGCGCGCATCAACACCGCGTTGATAACCGTAGATCCGGCCAAGCGGCTTCGCGACGCGCTCGGCCTCGAGCGCCTGGGCGGCCGCCCCAAGGGTCTCGGCGCGGCGCGGTTGAAGGCTGCGGGGCTCGATCCGAAGCTCTCGCTCTCCGCGATGGTGCTGGACGTCAAGGGCGCGTGGGACGCGATGGTCGAGCAATTCGCGCCCGACCTCGAGACCCGGCGGCGAATCCTCGACAATCCATTCTATCGAAGCCTCACCGGGCAGTTCGCCGGCTCGGAGGCCTACGCCGCTCTGGAGCAGCTCTACGATCTGCATACCGCCGGCGATTTCGAACTGGAGATCGTCGACACGCCGCCCGCCGCGCACGCGTTTGAGTTTCTGCACGCGCCGGCGCGATTGGCACGGCTGCTCGATACGCGGGCCGCGCGATGGCTGTTCCGGCCGTACCTGTCGGCCAGTAAATTTGCGATGAAGCTCGCCAGCGGCGCGGCGCGATTCGTGGTCCGCGAGCTGGAGCATTTCGCCGGCGCAAACGTCCTTACCGCGATATCGGACTTCTTCACCGCCGCCGCCGACACCGTCGATGCGATGGTCGCGCGGTTGCACAAGACCGAAGCGCTCCTTCACTCCCCGGCGGTCCGCTTCGTGCTGGTCACGACCGCCGAAGAGGATCGGTTGAATCAGGCGCGGGAGCTGATCGAGGAGATGCGGGCGGAAGGCCTGCGCCTTTCGGCGATAGTGCTCAACCGGTTCCTCGACGAAGCCTCGCTCAAAGAGATCGAGAGCGGCGCAAACAGCACGCCCGCCCATCTGGAGGAAATCGGCGGGCTGCGCTCGGCGCTCGCGGCCGATTTGCCCGGCGATCCGGGTGTCAGCACGCTGGTGGATTTCCTCGAAGGCTACCGCGTTCGCGCCATCGGCGACATGGAGCGGGTCGCGCGATTCGCGCGCGAGCTTCCGCCCGAGGTAAATCTGCTGATCGTCCCGGAGATCGCAATTGGCGTGCGCGACTTGAAGGCGCTCGCAGATCTCGCTCGTCTGCTCGGCCGGGGCGACCTGGCGCTCCAGCGGCTGCAAGGTGTAGCGCGGTAGCGGCGCAACTACGCCTGGACCGGCGACGGCGCCGTCTCGCCGGCGGCACCCCGTTTGAACACGCGCAGGCCCCACAGGCGCAAGCGGTCCATGTACAGATAGACCACCGGCGTCGTGTACAGCGTCAGGACCTGGCTCACCAGCAGTCCGCCGACGATCGCAAGCCCGAGCGGCCGGCGCAGCTCGGAGCCGGTGCCGGTGCCCAGGGCCAGCGGCAATCCCCCAAGCAGCGCCGCCATCGTGGTCATCATGATCGGCCGGAAGCGCAACAGGCAGGCCTGATAGATTGCGTCCACCGAGGACCTGCCCTCCTTGCGCTCGGCCTCCAGCGCGAAGTCGATCATGAGGATGGCGTTCTTCTTCACGATGCCGATCAGCAGGATGATCCCGATCAGCGCGATCACGCTCAGGTCCATGCCGCACAAAAGCAGCATCAGGAGCGCCCCGACGCCCGCCGACGGCAGCGTGGAAAGGATCGTTAGCGGATGCACGTAGCTCTCGTACAGGATTCCCAGCACGATGTAGACCGTGAGCAGCGCCGCCATGATCAGCATCGGTTCGCTGGACAGAGACGACTGGAACGCCTGGGCGGTGCCCTGAAACGTCCCGTCGATACTGGCGGGCAGGCCGATCTGCTTGGCGGCGTCGGAGATCAGGTTGACCGCGTTTCCCAGTGCGACGCCGGGCCCCAGGTTGAACGAGATCGTTACCGCCGGGAACTGCCCCTGGTGATTCACCGCCAGCGGCGTGGTCGAGGCTTCGAAATGAGTGAACGCGCCGAGCGGCACCTCCGCGCCTGACGGGGTCTTCACGTAGATCTCTTTCAGCGTGTCGGGATTCTGCCAGAACTGCGGGTCGACCTCCATCACGACGTGATATTGATTCAACTGAGTATACATAGTTGACACTTGCCGCTGCCCGAAAGCGTCGTACAGGGTATTGTCGATGAGTTGCGGCGTGATGCCCAGCCGCGAGGCGGTCTTGCGATCGATTACGAGGCCGGCGTCGAGGCCGCTGTTCTGCTGATCGCTGTTGACGTCGGTCAGTCGCGGGATCTTGCGCATTTTGGCCAGCATCTTCGGCGCCCAATCATCGAGCAGGGCCAGGTCGTCGCTCTGCAGCGTGTACTGATAGAGCGCGCCGCTCTGCCGGCCGCCAATTCGCAGGTCCTGCGAGGCCTGGAAGTAAATGCTCGAACCGGTTACGCGGCCCGTCTTGCGCCGCAAACGTGCGATTATCTGGTCGGCCGTCAGCTTGCGCTGGTCGGGCGGCTTGAGCGTTATGAACATGCGCCCGGTGTTGGTGGCGCCGCCGCCCGAGCCGCCGGTGAAGGCGATTACGTGGCTCACCGCCGGGTCTTGTCGGCAGATGTCGACGTACTGGCTGAGCTTCTGCTGCATCGCCTGGAACGAGGTGTCCTGATCGGCCTGGATCGCTCCGATCAGCCGCCCGTTGTCCTGCTGGGGAAAGAAGCCCTTGGGAATGATGACGAAGAGGTAGATGTTGAGGGCGAGCGTGGCGAAGAAAATCCCCAACGTCAGACGCGCATGGCGCAGCACCCACGCCAGGCTGGTGCGGTAGCGGCCGTGCATCCAGTCGAAGGCGCGCTCGCTGGTCCGCTGAAAGCGGTTTTTCGCCTCCTCATGTCCGGACTTGAGCAGCTTGGCGCACATCATCGGTGAGGTGGTCAGCGACACCACCATCGAAACCACGATCGCCGCGGACAGCGTGACGGCGAATTCGCGGAACAACCGGCCGACAATCCCGCCCATCAGGAGCAGCGGAATGAACACCGCGATCAGCGAGGTGCTGATCGACATCACGGTGAACCCGATTTCGCTGGCCCCTCTGACCGCGGCTTCATAGGGCTTGAGACCCTGTTCGAGATAACGGGAGATGTTCTCGACCACCACGATCGCGTCGTCGACCACAAAGCCGGTCGAGATCGTCATCGCCATCAGCGAGAGGTTGTCCACGCTGTAGCCGAACAGGTACATCACGCCGAAAGTGCCCACCAGCGAGAGTGGAACCGCAATACCCGGGATGAAGGTCGCGCGCAGATTACGCAGGAACAGAAACACCACCATCACCACCAGCGCGACCGAGAGCATGAGAGTCAATTCGACGTCGCGGACCGACGCGCGAATGGTGGTGGTCTGATCGAGCACCACCGAAAGATGAATCGCGGGTGAAATCGACGCCTGCAACCGCGGCAACTCGCCGAGGATGCGGTCGACGGTCTCGATGATATTGGCGCCGGGCTGGCGGAACACGATGATCAGCACCGCCGGCCGGCCGTTCGACCAATCCCGCGTTGCGTACGTCCTCCACCGAATCGACCACCCGGCCCACGTCGGACAGCCCGACCGCCGCGCCGTTCCGGTAGGTCACGATCAGCGGCCGATACTGATCCGCCTTGAGGAGCTGATCGCTGGTGTTCAGCGCCATCGAATCGTTGCCGCCCCCGATCTCGCCCTTGGGCCGATTCGCATTGGCCGCGGCGAGCATCGTGCGCACGTCCTCGAGGCCGATGCCATAGCTGTCAAGCTGGGTCGGGTTGAGCTCGACGCGGACACCGGGCAGCGCGCTGCCACCCACGACCACCTGGCCCACGCCCTCAATCTGCGAGAGCTTCTGCGAGAGGATCGAGGACGCCGCATCATACATCTGCCCCGGGCTCTGCGTCGCGGATGCCAGCGCCAGAATGACGATCGGCGAATCCGCCGGATTGACCTTACGATAGGTGGGATTGCTGGGCAGATTGCTCGGCAACTGGCTGCGCGCCGCATTGATAGCGGCCTGCACGTCGCGCGCGGCCGCGTCGATATTGCGGTTCAGATCGAACTGCAGGACGACATTGGTCGCCCCGAGCGAACTGGACGAGGTCATCTCGGTCAGCGATGCGATGCGGCCGAACTGGCGTTCCAGCGGCGTCGCAACCGAGGAAGCCATGGTCTCCGGGCTCGCGCCGGGAAGGCTGGTCTGCACCTGGATAGTCGGGAAATCGACCTGCGGCAGCGGCGACACCGGCAGCATCCGGAACGCGATCGCCCCGGACAGCGCCAGCGCGATCGTCAGGAGCGTGGTCCCGACTGAGTTCCGGATGAAAAGCTCGATCATGAGGCCTGGGCCGGCATCGACCGCCGATGCTCAGCGCCGGCCGCGGCCGGCGACCCGGCCAGCCGCGCCGCCAGCCGATCGAAGGCCAGAAAGATCACCGGCGTGGTGTAGAGCGTCAGCACCTGGCTCACCAGCAGGCCGCCGACAATCGCGATTCCCAGCGGGCGGCGCAGCTCCGCGCCGGTGCCGGTGCCGAGCGCCAGCGGCAAGCCGCCCAGCAGCGCGGCCATCGTGGTCATCATGATCGGCCGAAAGCGCAGCAGACAAGCCTGGTAAATCGCGTCGAGCGAATTCTTCCCGTCCTTGCGCTCGGCCTCGAGCGCAAAATCGATCATCATGATGGCGTTCTTCTTGACGATACCGATCAACAGGATGATGCCGATGAGCGCGATGACGCTCAGATCCTCGTGGCAGATGAGCAGCGCTAGGATCGCGCCCACGCCGGCCGAGGGCAGCGTCGAGAGAATCGTGATCGGATGGATGTAGCTCTCGTACAGAACGCCCAGCACGATGTAGACCGTCACCAGCGCGGCAAGGATAAGCAGCGGTTCGTTGGAGAGCGAAGCGCGAAACGCCTGCGCCGTACCCTGGAAAGCGCCCTGGATGCTGATCGGCATCGCCAGCTCCTGGGTGGCTTTGTCAATCGCGTCGACCGCGTCACCGAGCGAGTAGCCGGGGGCAAGGTTGAACGAAATCGTGACGACCGGGAACTGGCCCTGATGGTTCACGACGAGCGGCGCGGTGCCCGCCTCGTATTGCGTGAACGCGCTCAGCGGAACCTCGCCGCCGGTCGTGGAGGGAATATAGATGGTGTTGAGATCGCGGGGGTCTTCTGGAACTCCGGATCGACCTCCAGCACCGCGTGATACTGGTTCAACTGCGTGAACATGATCGATACCTGGCGCTGGCCGAAGGCGTCGTAGAGCGTGTTGTCGATCATCTGGGGCGTGATCCCGAGCCGCGCGGCGGTCTCGCGGTCGATAATCAAGCGCGCCTCAAGGCCGGCGCTCTGCTGATCGCTGGTGACGTTGCGCAGCGCGGGCAGGGTCTGAAGCTTCTCCACGAACCTGGGCGCCCAGGTGCGCAACTCGTCGCCGCTCGCATCCTCCAAAGTGTATTGGTATTGCGTCTGGCTGACGCGATCCTCGACGGTCAGGTCCTGCACCGGCTGGAGGAACAGGGTAATGCCGTCGATTTTGGCCAGCTTCGGTTGGAGCCGGGCAATGATCTCACTGACGCCGACCCGCCGCTGATCGAGCGGCTTCAGATTGATCAGGAACCGCCCGCTGTTGAGCGTGGTGTTGGTCCCGTCGATACCCACGAATGACGACAGACTCTCGATCGCCGGATCGCTCAGGATCGCGCGCGCCAGCGCCTGCTGCCGATCGATCATACTCTCGAACGAGATGCTCTGCGGCGCTTCCGACACGCCCTGAATCACGCCGGTGTCCTGAAGGGGAAAGAAGCCCTTGGGCACCACGATATAAAGCACGATCGTCAGCACCAGGGTGCTGATCGCAACCACCAGGGTCGCGGTTTCGTGACGCAGCACCCGGAGCAGGGTGCGGTCATAGAACCTGATCACCGAATCCCAGCCGCGCTCCGAGAGCTGATAGAGCCGGCCCTGCTCGGCGGGCGGAATATGACGCAGCAGCTTCGCGCTCATCATGGGCGTCAGTGTCAGCGACACGATCGCCGAGAGCAGGATCGTCACGCTGAGCGTGACGGCAAATTCGCGAAACAGCCGCCTGACGATATCGCCCATGAACAGCAGCGGAATCAGCACGGCGATCAGCGACACGGTCAACGACACGATCGTGAACCCGATTTGCTGGGAGCCCTTCAATGCCGCCTGCAGCGGGGATTCACCTTCCTCGATAAAGCGCGAGATATTCTCGATCATGACGATCGCGTCATCGACCACGAAGCCGGTCGAGATCGTCATCGCCATCAGGGTGAGATTGTTGAGGCTGTACCCGAGCAGGTACATCACGCCGAAGGTGCCGATCAGCGAGAGCGGGACTGCGACGCTTGGAATTACGGTGGCCGAAGGCTGCGCAAAAACAGAAAGATGACCATCACGACCAGCGCGACTGTGAGCATCAGCTCGAACTGCACGTCGGCCACCGAAGCGCGAATCGTGATCGTGCGATCGGTCAGGACCGCCACCTGCACTGAAGCCGGCAGCGTGCTCTGGAGCTGCGGGAGCAGCTTCTTGACGCGATCGACCACCGTGACGATGTTCGCGCCGGGCTGGCGCTGGACATTCAGGATCACGGCCGGCACGGTGTTCATCCAGGCCGCTTCTCTGACGTTCTCGGCGCTGTCCACGATCTTGGCGATGTTACGCAGCATCACCGGCGCGCCGTTGCGGTAGGCCACCACCACCGGCCGGTAGTCCTTGCTGGTCAGCAACTGGTCGTTGGCGTCGATGGTGTAAGCCTGACTTTTGCCGTCGAAATTCCCCTTCGCCTGATTGACATTGGCCGCCGTGATCGCAGTGCGCAGATCCTCGAGGTCCAGCCCATACGAAGCCAGCGCGGTTGGGTTGGCCTGCACGCGCACCGCAGGCTTCTGTCCGCCGCTGATGCTGACCATCCCGACTCCCGGCAACTGCGAGATTCGCTGCGCGAGGCGGGTGTCGGCAAGATCCTCGACCTGTGCGAGCGGCAGCACCTGCGAAGTCAGCGCGAGCGTCAGGATCGGCGCATCGGCGGGATCGATTTTGCCGTAGACCGGTGGATTGGGCAGGTCGGTCGGCAGGTAGGTGGAAGCCGCGTTGAATCGCCCTGCTGGATCTTCCTGCTCGG